>CAWIXG010000014.1:0-128701 GCA_963839985.1 uncultured Alphaproteobacteria bacterium
ACAGAGCACGGCGCGCGCGGTCAAGCGACCTTCGCGCGTGCCCGCCGCAGCGGGCGTTCTTCTGTGAATATGTTGCGCGAGCGGAATTCGGCCGGGCTGGCGAAGGCGAGGTACTCCTTCATGGCCGGCGCGGTCGACGACGTCGTGAACCACGGTTCGTCAAGACGACGGCACGGATCGGAAACCCACGTCGGCACGCGATTGAGCCGATGCTGCTTGGCAAGGTACTCGGCCATCGCGCCCACCAGCGCGTTCAGCCGAGGATCATCCGTGCGTCCCGGCTCCGGCTCGATGCTTGCGTACTTCGCGGCCGCGTCAGGCGCGAGCAGGAAACTGTCGACGAACTCGGCCAGCGCAATATCCTGCGGCTCTCCCGCGCGGATGCGCTCAATCGCCTCGGCGAGGGTATTCGGGCGCATCGACGGCTCCGTCCGGGTTCATGTATTTTAAGCAGGAATTTCTGCTTTTCGGCAGCCGCGGCGCTATTCGGGAAAAACCGCATCAGCAACCCGATCGCGTCTTCGGCAGTGCCGATCCCGACCACCCGCATCAAGTTCAGGATGTCGAGACGCTCCTGATCGCCGCGGACCGGGTCGTTGACGCAAATCGCCTTCAGTTTGAGCGCAAGGAGATACGGTGCGGAGGGTACATACACCATCAGGCCGGGGTCTTCGTCACGCGGGAATGTGCCGAACTCCAGATGATCGTCCACCGGATCGGCAAGCGCGCTCAGGTGGAATACGACCCCATCATTGAACCAGTCGGCCGACCATCCGTGCTGGCGCGCAAGCCTGGCGATGACGTCGCTCAGCCATCCCGGCCATGGCTGCTGAAGCCGAGACACATCGACGTCTTCCGTCGCAAAGCGAAAATTGCTCGCAAGCATCAACGCAGAGCCGCCATAGACGGCAATCTGCATCCGCGTGCCCGCCGCCACGGCGGCGCGGCCGATCTCATCGAAGGCCACCAGCAACTTTTCGCGATCCAACGCTCGAGCCATGCGTGCCGCTTTCGCTCCGCGAGCCTAGCTCAACTCCCCGCCCATCCGCCGCATCATCTCGACGAAGCCCGGAAAGCTCGTCGCGATGAACGCGGTGTCGTCGACCCGCACCGGCTTGTCGCTGGCAAGCCCCATCACCAGCGCCGACATCGCGATGCGGTGGTCCATGTGGGTCTTCACCAGCCCGCCGCCCGCCGCACGGCCGCGGCCGTGCACGATCAGGTCGTCGCCCTCGATCTCGACCTCCACGCCGTTGACGCGCAGCATGTCGGCGGTCGCGGCGAGGCGGTCGGATTCCTTTACGCGCAACTCCTTCAGCCCGCGCATGCGCGTGGTGCCTTCGGCGAAAGCGGCCGCAACGCCGAGCACGAGGTATTCGTCGATCATGAACGGCGCGCGGTGCGGCGGCACCTCGACGCCCTTGAGCGAGGACGCGCGCACCCGCAGGTCGGCGACGTCCTCGCCGCCCTCGAGGCGGCGATCGAGCTCCTCGATCGTCGCGCCCATCTCGCGCAAGGTCGTGAACAGCCCGGTGCGCGTCAGGTTGGTCATGACGCCCTCGAGCACGATCTCGGAGCCCGGCACGATCAGCGCTGCGACCAGCGGGAACGCGGCGGATGAGGGGTCGGCCGGAACCGCCACGGGCGCCGGCACGAGCTCCGGCTGGCCCTTGAGCGTCACGCGGCGGCCATGCGCGCCCTCATGCTCCACCCGCACGTCGGCGCCGAAGTGGCGCAGCATGCGCTCGGTGTGGTCCCGCGTCGCCTCCGGCTCCGCCACCACGGTCTCGCCCGGCGCCGCAAGCCCCGCCAGCAGCACCGCGGACTTGAGCTGCGCGGAGGCGGCGGGCGGCTGATAGACGATCGGGATCGGATCGCGCGCGCCCTGCAAGGTCAGCGGCAGCCTGCCGCCGTCCGCGATGCTCGTCGCGCGCGCCCCCATCCGCTCCAGCGGGTCGAGCACGCGCCGCTGCGGGCGCGAGCGCAGCGAGGCATCGCCGTCGAAGGTCGCCGTGATGGGGCAACCCGCGACGGCGCCGATCACCAGCCGGCAGCCGGTTCCGGAATTGCCGAAATCGAGCGGCTTTGCCGGCTGGGCGAAGCCCGCGACGCCGACCCCGCGCACGGTCCAGGCGCCCTCCCCGGTGCGTTCGACATTCGCCCCGAGGGCCCGCATCGCCTTGCCGGTGTTGATCACGTCCTCGCCCTCGAGCAGGCCCTGGATGCGGGTCTCGCCCACCGTCAACGCCGCCAGGATCAGCGCGCGATGCGAGATCGACTTGTCGCCCGGCACGCGCACGCGGCCCCGCAGGGCGGGCGAACGGCGGGCAGCCAGCGGTGTGACGGTCTGATCCACGGCAAAGCCTCCTGGGCTGGTCCTAACACGCGGCAGCACGGCCTCGGGAGGGGGCTTTTGCAGCCTGAAAATCGATGTTTTGAGCCTATTGACAGGGACGCAGCGAGAGGCCAAGTCAAGCGCCGTTTTCAAACATGCAGGAATCCGCCGGTGGCTAAACCCGAGCTTGGCACCAAACGCCTTTGCGCCAGTTGCAGCGCGAAATTCTATGACCTGAGCAAGGACCCGATCATCTGCCCGAAGTGCGAGACCGTGTTTCATCCGGTCGTGCTGAACACCCGTTCGCGGCCGTCCGAGGCGGCGCGCGCGCCGATCGCCCCGCTTGCCCCCGAAGCCGTGGAGGCTCCGGAGGCCGCCGAGGTCGAACTCGTTTCGCTCGAGGAAGCGGATGCGGACGCGGGCGGCGGCAAGAAGGCCGCGGCGACGGCGGACGGCGAGGCCGGTGAGGACGACGAAGTTGCCGACGACGGCGCCGAGGACGACACCTTCCTGGAGGCCGACGAGGACGAGGGCGACGACGTGTCCGACATCGTCGGCGGCGAACGTGAGGACGAGGAGGACACTTGAGCGCCACGCGCTTTTGTGGTCTCAGACCGTGAGATCAGTTGCGACCGGCGCGGGGTTTCCAACACCGCGCCTTCGGATGGGGCCATAGCTCAGCTGGGAGAGCGCCTGCATGGCATGCAGGAGGTCAGCGGTTCGATCCCGCTTGGCTCCACCACTCTAACAGACTGATATTTCAAGAGAAGTTTTGCGCGGTTTTTGCCGGCACGGTGAGCCGTTATGCGGGGAAGCACCGGGGGACCACGCCGACCCGGCGCCGGCTCTCTTTATTGTGTGTCGGATAGCGGACAGACAGTCCTGGCGTCCGGGGTCACTATCTCCGGGGCGACGCGAGGTGGGACATTTGCGTCCATGACGAAGTACCAGCCCGCGACAGCGGCATCGAATGCGCTTGTCCGGCCGCCTTGTACGACGTGCGGCACGCCAACCCAGCTTTTGGGGATCGAGGCCGACACACCCGGCTACGACCTGAACACGTTCGAGTGCCCGAAGTGCGGACAATTTGAAACGACCGTGACCGGGATCGGCGCGGCTCTCTGATACGATAAGAGGAAAAGCCCCGCCGAAGCGGGGCGATCCGTTTTCGTCATTTCACCTTGAGATTTTCGGCCGAGCTTTTGCCCTTGTTAGCCACGATCTCAAAGTCAACCTGCTGGCCCTCATTCAGAGAACTCAGCCCGGCGCGCTCGACTGCCGAGATGTGCACAAACACGTCCTGACCGCCTCCGCTTGGCTGAATGAAGCCATAGCCCTTCGTCGCGTTGAACCACTTCACCGTTCCACTAGCCACGTCGCATCTCCTGCTTTGTCCTGACGGTGTGTCATAACACACTGTCGCGGGATTATCCGCATCCTCATCGAGCGCTTTTTCACGCCTTGACAGCCGGCACCGCCGTTGCGGTTGCCGCTCCCGCGGACGCGATATCGACGAAAAATGCTATGCTTGATTGTACAACCCGACGGGCGGGTCGAGCAAGGACCCGTTGCGGCGACCCAGTCGCCGCTGGCGCGAGTGCCAATTTTGGCTGGACGCAAGACATGCAGGACGCATGCAACCGCGGCCTCGAATGCCGAGTGGCCTGGAATCGTTATTGCGGTTTGAACGCCCAGCAGGGGTGCGACCATGTCACCTGGATCGGTCGTCTGTGACTACTTCGAGATGTGCAGCGTCGCGAGACTGTCGGCGATGCTCTTGAACACCGCGTTGAGCTGCGAGGCCTGCGACACCTCGAAATACATGTTCGAGGCGCTGGCGCAGCTGCGCAGCAGCGACTGGTTGCCCTCGATCACCCGCACCGTATAGACCTTGATGCCGTCCTTCTTGATGTTGGCGCATGCCGCCTCGGTGCGCTTGTCGATCGCCGCCGTGTTCGCGCCCCAGCGGTTCTCGGTGTTCTCGCCGTCGGTCAGCAGGATCACGACCTTGTCGAGGTCCTTGGCCGGCGCCGAGCCGCCCTTGAGCGGCGCTCCGGTCGAGAGCGCATGCCACGCCCAGGCGAGCCCGATGGTGACGTTGGTCGTGCCGTCGGCTTTCATTTCGTCGATCTTGTCGTGCAGATCCTTCCATTTGCTGGTGAGCGCCAGCAAAGGCGCCGGATTGACGCACTCGACCGCCGGATAGCTCTGATCGACGCCCGTCGGCGCGGTGTCCTGCACGTCGTAGGGCTGATTGCGATCGGTGACACAGCCGGTCCACTTCTTGCCGGTCTTCTTGTTCACCCAGTCGGTGGACAGGCCGGCTTCCAAGCCGATGCTGTCGAACGCCGTCCAGTCGGAAAAATCGATCCAGTCGGCTTTCTTGTTCTTCTTGGGATCGACATTGACGAAGGTGGTGAATGGCACGATGGCGACGCGGATGTCGTCCTTCTTCTTCGATGTCTTCTTCAGCGTGTCGATCAGATTATGCGCGGCGGTTTGCAACGCCTGCGAGCTTGCCGCTTTGCAGCATCGAGCCGGTGTTGTCGAGCGCCAGCGCGAGCTCCAGCCGCCGCATCCCCCACACCACCTCGGTGTCGGTGCGCAGGTCCATCTGGGTCACGCCGAACAACCGGAAGATCGCGGTGTCGAGCGAGCCATTGGCCACCAGCCTGATCTTGTTGTTACCGCCCTCGTTGGTAAACGAGGGGGTGACCACCATCTTCTTGCCCTGCGGGTCCTTGAAGTTGGTCTGGAAGTATATCTGCGCTTTCTCGTTGAGCTGCGCCGTGGTGAGACCGGCGGCTTCCTTCGCCAGCATGATCGCCGCGGCATCGACCGCAGCCTGCATCTGCGTGCGCACCGAAGCGGCGCGGGAATAATCGACAGCCGCGCCGACTGCGGCGAAGATCGCGCCGATGCAGAGCGCGAACATTGGAACGACGCTGCCGCGCTCGTCTCGAAAAATGTCACTGAACATGCTGGCACCCCGGCTGGCTGCCGCGATGTTGCGAGCGTTTGACGAATAAAGCGCTAATAGCGCAATGGAACCCGGCCAATGATTGAGAGCGGGTTAAGCCGCGGCGGCGCTCCGACCAATGTGATGTGATGCGACCTGATCACCGATCCCGTCGATCCCGGTCAACCTGGTTAGGCTTTGGCGGAGCACGCGGCGGACCGGATGAAGGTCTCGCGCGAAAGCGCGTATTCGCGTCGTCCGCTCGCTGCGGCACCGAGGCGGGCGGCACGGTATCCACCGCCAGCGACATGCCTCTCCGGATTCGGATGCGCGGTCGCTCGCTCTTGCGTGGCCAAAGCTGATTCTATGGTGGATGACCGATCGCTCTGATCGGGGCTGATTCTGTTTTGACGCCGCTCGGCTTTCGCGTCACCCTGGCGGAAACGGAGGAGCATCATGCGGTCCTTATTTCTTCTGTCGGTCCTTGCTCTCGGTCTCGCCATTGCTCCCGCTACATTGCATGCACAGTCATGTCCGCAAGACGCATCAAAAGCGAGCTATGTGCTTTGGGCCGCGAACACGCTCAGGGACACGGTAACAGGGACGCACCCTTGTGGCCGCCGCCTCACCTGCAACCCCGGGATCATCAGCGCGAAGCCAACCCGCAAATGCCGTTGGCTTTGACCGCTTCGGGCGGGCCGTGTTCCGAGACTTCAAAGCATGCGCGGCGGTTGCGGCGGTTCATCACCCAGGGCTCGCGAGCTGTTGGCCCATCCTGAGGCAGACAAACTTGCACCTTAAGGAGCCCAAGAGGAGTTGCGATGATAAAGAGACCAATCAGTCAATGGGTCCAACTCGGCTTGTCCCTGGTTGCGGGCGCGACCGCGATGTTAACTGGCGTTGTTGTTTTTTGGGCTATCGGCGAGCCACTCAGCAATTCCTTGATGGGCATCTTTGGTATACTTGGATTCTTCACGGTTTGGTTCGGGTCTGATTGGCTCTACGGATCAGGTTCGCCTTTCTGGTGATGGCGCGGCGAGCGTAGGCGCGGCTGAAGGTCGCAAGCTTCCGGTGCTGCGCCGGACCGCGATTCCCGCCCGTTTAGAAAAACTGCGCAAGTTGTTTTCAGCGATTTTCGGACAATCACTGCGAGAATCGGATTGCGTATTCGGCGTATGCCGAAATGATGGCGCACGGGCGATGCACGCGGGCGAATTCCGCGAAGCGGCCCGTTGCAAAACCAACGGGAGGCAATCGATCATGCATAAAGGCATTGCTATCCTCATTGCGGCCGCGGGCCTCGGACTCTCGGCCCTGCCCGCGAGCGCGCAGGCGAACTCGGACCTGGGTATCGGGCGTCGGCAGCGACGCCAATCCGTGCAGCCGCACGGCGCCGTGCATCACGTTTGCCGGTGCCATCAGCAAGACCGCGGCCGGCGGCGAAATCGACTGTCTCGATCCCGGCGGCTTCGGCGCCGTCACCATCACCAAGGCGATCACGATCGACTGCGGCGGCGTGACCGGCGGACCGCTGGCGACGGTCGGCACCAGCGGCGTCGTCGTCAATGCCGGCGTCAACGACAGGATCGTGCTGCGCAACCTCAACATCCAGGGCGCGGGCACCGGCGGTAATGGCATTCGCTTCCTCGCCGGCCTGCACCTGACGGTCGAGAACGTCAGGATCTCGGGCTTCACGACGATCGGCATCGACGTGAACAAGACCGCGAACGGCAACGTGTACGTCCGCGACACCTACATCACCAACGTGCCGAAGGCGATCCGGCTGTTCACCGGCGCCGGCACGCTCAACGCGCAGATCGAGAATTCCCGCATCGACGCCAACAGCACGAGCGGACTCGAGGTGGCGAGCGGCAGCACGACCGCGAGCATCACCAACTCGGTGCTGATGAACAACGGCATCGCGCTGCACACCTCGGGCGGCGGATTCATCAACGCCGACAACAACGTCCTCGCCAAGAACACCACCGGCGTGAACTCGGCTGCGGCGGGCGGGAGTATCCGCATCACGCGCAACGCGTTCCAGGACAACGGCACGGCGGTGACGTTCAGTGGCGGCGGAACCGTCTCGACCGGCGGCACCAACTCGGTGATCGGCGCTGCGGGCCTGGCGCCGAACGGCGGCGCAATTCCGCCGCTGTAATCCACCTCCGTGATCGGAGCGGGGTGACCGCAGCCCCGCTCCGGCCGCGCCATCACTCCGGATAGAAGGCCCGACGCGTCGTCGGGCCTTCTTCGTTGTCGCTGACCGCCACTGCGAGTGGCCGCACGCCGCGGCGCGGATTATGTTGTCGTCAGACAACGCAAACCGAATCATGATGACAGATCAGTCCGTCACCGGAGCGGAGCGATGAGCCGCCGCTCCGGCAGCGCCGACCTGCCGCTGCACGGCGGCCGCGTGCCGCCGTGGCTCGGCCAGCGCATGACGCGCCTCGGCGCGGTGATCGCGCAGGCGATCGTGCATCATTACGGACGCGACGAGTTGCTGCGCCGGCTCGCGCATCCGTTCTGGTTCCAGTCGTTCGGCGCCGTGATGGGCATGGACTGGCACTCGTCCGGCATCACCACGAGCGTGATCGGCGCGCTGAAGCGCGGGCTCGCGCCGCTCGCGGGCGAGCTCGGCCTCCACGTCTGCGGCGGGCGCGGCAAGCATTCGCGCAAGACGCCGGACGAGCTGATCGCGATCGGCGAGCGCGTCGGCATCGACGGCGCCGCGCTCGCGACGCACCAGCCGGCTGGTCGCCAAGGTCGACAGCGCGGCGGTGCAGGACGGCTTCGACCTCTATCTGCACGGCTTCATCGTCGGCGACGACGGCAAGTGGGTCGTGGTGCAGCAGGGCATGAACGGCGCGGCTCGCCAGGCGCGGCGCTATCACTGGCTGTCGGAAGGCCTGCAGAGCTTCGTCGAACGAGCCGCACAGCGCGATCGACGGCCCGCGCCAGGGCGAGATCGTCAACCTGACCGATCAGCGCGCGGGAGCCTCGCGCGACGCGCAGCTCGACCTGCTCGATCGAGCTCGGCCCCGACGGGATCGCGCGGGAATTGGCGGCGCTGGAACGGCGCAGCGCGCCGCCGGCGGCGCAGCCGCTGCTGCCGCACCTCATCATGCCGGCGCATCACGACGTGCGCGCGAGCGACGTGCACGCGCGCCGCCTGCACGGAACGCTGGCGGCGGCGGCCGATCGCGGCCCACGGGACTTCGCGCGAACTGCTGCTGACGCCGGGCGTCGGCGCGCGCACCGTCCAGGCGCTCGCGATGGTCGCCGAGGTGGTGCACGGCGCGCCCTGCCGCTTCAGCGATCCGGCGCGCTTCTCGCTCGCGCATGGCGGCAAGGACCGGCATCCCTACCCGGTGCCGATCAAGGTCTACGACGAGACCATCCGCGTGCTGAAATCGGCAGTGCAGAACGCAAAGCTCGGCCGCGACGAGGAGCTCGGCGCCCTGAAGCGGCTCGACGACCAGGCGCGTGCGTTGGAACGCAATGCGGCGGGTCCAGCGGTGAGCGACGTCATCGCGCAGGAGCGCGAGCGGTCACACCTTTACGGCGGGCGCAGCGTGTTCGGGTGGGAGCCGCCGCCCGCGAAGACGGAAGGCGCAGCCTGAGCGCAGTGAGCCCCGCCGGAAGCGGGGCTCCGTCGTGCCGGCTTACTGCGTCCCCGGCTGGTTCGGGCGCGCCGGCGCCGGCGTTTCGGCCGGAGCCTTGGCGTCCGGCGCGGGCGCGGGCGTGGTCACCGCCGGGGGCTGGTTCTTGACGTCGGCGGTGCGCGTGCGCTCGGGGCCCGCGGAGGCGAAGATGATGGCGGCGGCCGCGATCACGACGGCGCCGACGGCGAGCGGGACGCCCCAGCCGGGCTGCTGCGGCCCGGGCTTGCGGTCATCCGGAGGGGTTAGATCGCTGAATGTCATGGCGCTACCTCGCGTGGCTGGATCGTGTGCACCAACGCGCAGGGGCGGCTGTTGTTCGGGCGGCCCTGATGGAACCCGGTTCCGGTCCGCCCGTTAGCCTCCCCCAAGCCGGAGAACGCGAGCCCACATGCCAGCGTCAAAAGAGACCAGGAAGTCGCAGGCCCGCGACCTGTCGCGCGCCGAAGTCATCGCCAGGAAGCTGGCCAAGGTCGCGCCCGACGACGACCCCGCGGTGGTGGCCGGGGCGATCGTCATCTTCGCGACCGAGAACATCAAGCGCAGCGCCAAGGCGCTGCCCGACGCCCGCGCCTACCTGAACGGCATGCGTGAGGCGATCGACGGGCTGCTGGTGAACGCATTCCCGCCGCCGGACGAAAGCAAGAAAACCGAAGACGAGACGTGACCCTCATCCGAAGGCCGTAGAGATCCGCATCGGGATCGCGTTCGCCGGTGAGCGCCGCGCGCAGGATCTCGGCTGCGAAAGAAGGCACGCAGCGATGTCACGGCGAGGCGCGCGGCGCCACGCAAGCACCGCGTTGTCCTCGCCGATCTTGCGCGCCAATTCCAGCAGCGGCGTGTCGATCTCGTACTGCACCAGCGCCTGCGCCGCATGGGGCACGCGCGGCGCGCGAAGGTGCTCCGAGAGCGAGCCGCGCGTCCGCAGTTTGCGCTTGCGCGTAACCATGTCGCCCCGAAAGCCCGCTAGCCGGGCGCCGCGCGATCCTGCATCATGACTCCGCTGGTGGTGAAGCATGATCTTTTCGGGATCACGCTTTAAGGGGAAACGCATGCAGGGCAAGATCGCGCTCGAGGAACATTTCGCGACGGCCGCGACGCTGTCGAACTCGCAGGTGTTCGGCGCGCATGTGTGGACCGAGCTCGGGCCGCGGCTGACCGATTTCCAGGACAAACGCCTGCGCCTGATGGACGCGTCGGACGTCGAGATCATGATCCTGTCGCTCAACGCGCCGGCCGTGCAGGCGATCCCCGACGTGCAGCTTGCGATCAGCGTGGCGCGCGAGGCGAACGACATCCTGGCGGCGGAGATCAAGAAGCGCCCGGACCGCTTTGCCGGATTCGCGGCGCTGCCGATGCAGGACCCGGCCGAGGCGGCGCGCGAGCTGACGCGCTGCGTCAAGGAGCTCGGCTTCGTCGGCGCGCTGGTGAACGGCTTCTCGCAGGCCGGCAGCGCCAATGTCGCCGTCTATTATGACCTGCCGCAATACCGCCCGTTCTGGCAGACCGTCGCCGCGCTCGACGTGCCGTTCTACCTGCACCCGCGCAATCCGCTGCCCGGCGCCATCCCCGGCTACGAGGGGCACAACTGGCTGCTTGGGCCGAACTGGGCGTTCCACGCCGAGACCGCCGTGCACGCGCTGCGGCTGATCGGCTCGGGGCTGTTCGACGCGTACCCGGGCCTGCAGATCGTCCTCGGCCATCTCGGCGAAGGCCTCCCGGCATATCTCTGGCGCATCGACAACCGCAACAGCTGGATGAAGGCGCCGCACAAATACGCCGCGCAGAAAACCGTCGCGGATTATTTTCGCCGCAACTTCGTGCTGACCACATCAGGTAATTTCTCGACCTCCGCGCTGAACCAGGCGATCGACGAGATCGGTGTCGAGCGCGTGCTGTGGTCGGCCGACTATCCGTTCGAGGATATCAGCGACGCGGCCGAGTGGATCGACGCGGCACCGCTCTCAGACGAGGACCGGCTGAAGATCGGCCGCACCAATGCGCAGAAACTGTTCAAGCTGAAAAAATAGCGAGGGAGAAACGTCCATGAAATTCGTCGCGATCGCCGCCGCCGCGGTGATGCTGGCCGGCACGACGACAAGCCGCGCCGAAGTGTCCGAGATCACCATCGCGCAGCAGTTCGGCGTCGCGTTCCTGCCACTGATGCTGATGGAACGCGACGGGCTGATCGAGAAGCACGCCAAGGCCGCCGGCGTCGAGGTGAAGACCAACTGGCAGAAGGTCGCGGGGCCGAGCGTGATCAACGACGGGCTGCTGTCGGGCAACGTGCATTTCGGCGCGGTCGGCGCGCCCTCGCTGATCACGCTGTGGTCGCGCACCAAGTCCAACGTCGGCGTGAAGGGCGTGGCGGCGATGACCTCCTACCCGCTCTACTTCGTCACCCGCAATCCGGACCTGAAATCACTGAAAGAGCTGTCGTCGAAGGACAAGATCGCGATCCCGTCGGTGAAGATCTCGACCCAGGCACTGATGCTGCAGATGGCGGCGGCCGACCTGTTCGGCCAGCCGAACTACCAGAAGTTCGACGAGTTCACGATCTCGCTGGCGCATCCCGACGCGATGATCGCGCTGATGAACAATACCAGCGGGGTGAACGCGCATTTCGGCACCTCGCCGTTCTACGAACAGGAGATGAAGCTGCCGGGCGCGCGGCTGCTTACGACGAGCTACGACATTCTCGGCGGACGCGCCTCCGCGCTGGTGGTGATCGCCTCGTCGAAATTCCACGACGCCAATCCGAAGGTCTACAAGGCGTTCCTCGCCGCCCAGAAGGAGGCGATCGATGCGATCAACAAGGACAAGAAGGCGGCCGCGAAGGCCTATCTGGAGATCGCGAACGACAGGAAGAATACGCTCGACGACATCTTCGCGGTGATCGACGACAAGGACTACGCCTTCACGCTGAGC
This sequence comes from uncultured Alphaproteobacteria bacterium, assembly GCA_963839985.1. Lineage (GTDB taxonomy): Bacteria > Pseudomonadota > Alphaproteobacteria > Rhizobiales > Xanthobacteraceae > PALSA-894. The sequence continues at coordinate 11,885 of CAWIXG010000014.1, forward strand.
CCGGAGAAAGTGTTCAAGACGGCGGTGTTCATGGGCAAGGTCGGCACCGTCAAGGACCCGCCGGCGAAATGGCAGGACCTGTTCTTCCCGGACATCCATGACCTGCCGGGAGATTGAGCACGCTCCTGTGCCGCGCCGCCGCGGATTGATTTGCGCCGCGATCCGCGCTTCGGTGCGCCGATGACTCCCGCCGACGCCTTCAATGCCGCGATGCGCCATCATCAGGCCGGCCAGCTCGCCGAAGCCGAGCAGCTGTATGCGCAGGTGCTCGCCGCCGAGCCCGGCCACCTGCATGCGCTGGTGCTGAGCGGCGCGCTGGCCCACATGGCCGGCCGCAACGAGGATGCCGTGACCCTGTTCGGCCGCGCGCTCGCGATCAACGAGCAGCCGGATTTCCACTATAACATCGGCCTCGCCAAATGGGCGCTCGGGCAGCGCGCCGCGGCGGTCACGCACTGGGAACGCGCGCTCGCGCTCAATCCGGACTTCGCGCAGGCGCACATGAACCTCGGCAATGCGCTGCGCGAGGATGGGCGCAGCGCGGATGCCGTGACGCATCTGCGCCGCGCACTGGAGCTGCAGCCGTCGCCCTTCGTGCACAACAATCTGGGCCTCGCGCTCGCGAGCCTCGGCGACAAGGAGGCAGCCGGGCATTTCCGCCGCGCGATCGAGATGCATCCGGGCTTCCTCGAGCCGCATCTCAACCTCGCGCTCGAACTCGCGTCGCAGGGCGACGTCGTGCAGGCGCTCGGCCTGGTGCGGCACAGCCTGCAGATCGCCGAGACGCCCGACAACAAGGCCTTGTTCGTACGCCTTGCCGCCGCGCAGGAGGCGGTCGGCAACGACGCCGACCTGCGCGCGCTCGTCACCCGCGCGGTGACCGAAGGCTGGGAACGCGCAAGCGATCTGGCCCCGCTGGCGACGACCTTCGTCAAGCACGGCGGCACGATCTCGGGCGGGCTTGCGGCCGCGGCCGCCGACCCGCTGCTGCGCTGGCTGCTGACGTCCGGCGTGGTCTGCGACGACGCGCTGGAACGGCTGATGACCGGCATGCGCAAGACGCTGCTCGGCATCGCCGAGAACAATTCAGGCACGATGGACGGCATCTATCTGGATTTCATCTGCGCGCTCGCGCGGCAGTGCTTCATCAACGAATATGTCTACGCAGCGAGCGACGACGAGCGCATGCATGCCCGCAGCCTGCGCGACTCGCTTGTCGCCACGGCAGGAATCGGCGGGGCGGTGCCGCCCGCGCATGTCGCGCTGGTCGCGGCGTACTTTCCGCTGCATACGCTCACCGTGGCGGATGCGCTGCTGACGCGCTCGTGGCCCGAGCCGGTCGCGGCGGTGACCGACCAGCAGATCCGCGAGCCGCACGCCGAGGCCGATGCGCGCGCCGCGATCCCGCGCCTGACCGCGATCGACGACGACGTCTCGCGGCTGGTGCAGCAGCAGTACGAACAGAATCCCTATCCGCGCTGGATCGCGCTCGAACCGCTGCGCCGCTACGACTCGATCGATGCCCTGATGGAGCGCGAGCATCCCGCTGCGCCCTACCGGCGGACCCGCAAGGGCAGCGACATCGACATCCTGATCGCCGGCTGCGGCACCGGGCGGCATTCGATCGGCGTCGCGCAGCAGTTCGAGCGTTCGAAGGTGCTGGCGATCGATCTCAGCGCCGCGAGCCTCGGCTACGCCAAGGCGCGCACCGGCGCGCTCGGCGTCACCAATATCGACTATGCGCAGGCCGACATCCTGCAGCTCGGCGCGACCGGACGTACGTTCGACATGATCCAGTCGGCCGGCGTGCTGCATCATCTCGCCGATCCGTGGGCCGGATGGCGCGTGCTCAACGCGCTGCTGCGGCCCGGCGGCGTGATGTTCATCGCGCTCTATAGCGAGACCGCGCGGCGCGACGTCGTGGCGGCGCGCGCGTTCATCGCGGAGCGCGGCTACGGCGCGACCGCGGAGGATATCCGCGCGGCGCGGTCGGAGATCCTGGCCCAGCCGGACGGCACGCCGCTGCGCAATGTCGCGCTGTTCAACGACTTCTTCACCACCAGCGAATGCCGCGATCTCCTGTTCCATGTGCAGGAGCATCGCCTGAGCCTGCCGGCGATCCGCGACTTCCTCGCCGAAAACGGCCTGACATTCCTCGGCTTCGACGTCGATGCGCGCACGGCGCAGCTCTACGCGGCGCGCGTCCCGGCCGACAAGGCGATGATCGATCTCGACCGCTGGCATGCGTTCGAACAGGATCGCCCCTATACGTTTGCCGGCATGTATCGGTTCTGGGTGCAGAAACCGGCTTGAGGTGACGCGATGCTGACCAAAGACGACATCGATGCGCTTAGCGCCGGCGCCGCGCAATCGCCCGCCGCGCTGTTTGCGGCGATCGCGCAGGTTGCGGCAAGGCGCGTCGATGCCGTGCTTGTCACCGCGATGCGCCATCACGCCGCCGAACAGCAGGTCGAGCGGCTCTATTCATCCAACACGCAGGCCTATCCGGTCGGCGGACGCAAGCAGAAGCGCGACACCGGCTGGAGCCGCAAGGTGCTGGCCGAGCACCAGGTGCTGCTCAGCGCGGGCGACGACGGCATCCGCGAGTCGTTCGACGATCACGCGATCATCTTCGGCCTCGGGCTGCATTCGTGCGTCAACGTCCCGCTGGTGAGCGCGGGCCAATGCGTCGGCACGCTGAACGTGCTGCGCGCGCAAGCGGACTGGAACGCGGAGGAGATCGCGGTCGCGCGCGCGCTTGGGCTGGCGGCGCTGGCGGGCGTGCTGATGATGCGGTGAACGCTCCGCCGCTCATTCCCGCGCAAGCGCGAATCCAGGGCCAAGGACTGGGCCCCCGCTTTCGCGGGGACGAGCGGACTTCAGGAGTTAATTCGGCTTCCCATCGACATAGAGCGCCAGGATGTCCCGCACGGCGCGGCAGCACGGCGTCGGCACGCCCTTCTGCGCCCCGAGATCGACGACCGCGCCCGCGAGCCAGGGCAGTTCGAGCGGCTTGCCGAGCTCGAGATCGAGCGCCATCGAGGAGCGCATCTCCGGCGCCATCGCGTCGGCGTGGCTGATGCGCGCCGCACCGTAGTTCTCGGCGAGCGGCACGCCATGGGCGCGGCCGACCGCCGCGACTTCATCCATCGTGTCGATCACGAACTGGCGCGCCAGCGGATTGGTGCGGATCGGTCCGGCGGTCGAGCGCATCGACGCGGTCGCACTCGACATCGCGACCAGGAACACGAACTTCTGCCACAGCTCCAGCGTGATGTTGCCCGGGATGTCGGCCTTGATGCCGCCGGCGTTGCAGGCGTCGAGGAAAGCCTGCGCGCGCGTCGAGACCTTGTTGTCGTACTCGCCGAAGGCGAGGCGCTCCGGCGCGCCGGCCTTGCGGATCACGCCCAGCCGCGCGATCGACACCCCGATATAGGCGGCACCGCCGAGCAGATGCTCGCGCCCCACCACGGGCGCCAGCATGTCGTCCTTCTGCACGCCGTTCTGCAGCGAGATGATGCCGGTGTCCGGTCCGATGACCGGCAGGAGCTGGCGCGCGGCGCTCTCCGTGTCGCGCAGCTTCACCGAGAAGATCACCATGTCGACCTTGCCGATGCTAGCAGGATCGTCGGTCGCCTTCACCTTCGGCAGGTGGATCGGCCGTTCGCCCTCGAGCGCCAGCCCGCCGGCCTGCATCGCCTTGAGGTGCTCGCCGCGCGCGATGAAGGTCACGTCGGCGCCGCCTTGCTGCAAGCGCGCGCCGTAATAGCCGCCGATGCCGCCCGAACCCATGATGGCGATCTTCATCGCTGACGTCCCTCGTGTTGCAACCAAGCCGCAATGGCGCCGCGATCGGCGTCCTGCGGCGTCCGCGCCCTTGTGCGGCTCCAGCCGGGGTGCATGCTTAGAGGATGTCACGGGAACCGAACAGGGGGCGCGGCGTCGGCCGCCTCATGCGAATTTGCGCGGTCGCGGGCGTGCTGCTCGCGACGCCGGCGCAGGCCGCGACCGAGATCGCATGGTGGCACGCGATGGCGGGCGAGCTCGGCCGCCTGGTCGAGCGGCTTGCGGCGGATTTCAATGCCTCGCAGGCCGACTACAAGATCGTGCCCGAATACAAGGGCCAGTACACCGAGACGATGACGGCGGCGCTGTTCGCGATCCGCACGTCGCGGCATCCGGCGATCGTGCAGGTGAACGAGATCGCCACCGCCACCATGACGGCCGCGAAGGGCGCGACCTATCCGGTGTATCAGCTGATGCGCGAGCAGGGCGCGGTGTTCGACCCGGCCGCCTACCTGCCGGCCGTGTCGGGCTACTACACCGACGCGAGCGGCAACATGCTGTCGCTCCCGTTCAACGCCTCGACGCCGATCCTGTATTACAACAAGGACCAGTTCCGCGTGGCCGGGCTCGATCCCGATACGCCGCCGCGCACCTGGCCGGAGGTGGAGGCGGCGGCCAAGAAGCTGCGCGCCGCCGGCGTGCCGTGCGGTTTCACCACCGCATGGCCGTCATGGATCAATGTCGAGAACCTGCTCGCGGTCCACAACCAGCCGATCTCGACCCGGCAGAACGGGTTCGGCGGGCTCGACACCGAGCTCATCCTTGCAAACGACATTGCGGTGAAGCATCTGGCGGCGCTGGCCGAATGGCAGACGGCCAGGATCTTCGACTATGGCGGCCGCGCGGACCGCGCCGATGCCAAATTCCACGGCAGCCAGTGCGGCATGTATGTGTCCTCGTCGGCGACGCGGCCGGACATCCTGGCCAACGCCAAGTTCGAGGTCGGCTACGGGCTGATGCCCTACTGGCCGGAGGTCGCGGGCGCGCCGCAGAACGCGATCATCGGCGGCGCGACGCTGTGGGTGCTGAAGGGACGGCCGGTGCTCGAATACAAGGGCGTGGCGCGGTTCTTTGCCTATCTGTCGCGGCCCGAGGTGCAGGCGCGCTGGCATCAGACCAGCGGCTACCTGCCGATCACGCGCGCCGCCTATGAGCTGACGCGGCGGCAGGGCTTCTACGAGCAGAATCCCGGCACCGACATCTCGATCAAGCAGATCACCCTGAAGGAGCCGACGCCGAACACCAAGGGGCTGCGGCTCGGCTCGTTCGTGCAGGTGCGCGAGGTGATCGAGGACGAGCTGGAACAGGCTATCACCGGCAAGGTCGCGCCGCGCGCGGCGCTCGATTCCGCAGTGCGGCGCGGCAACGAGATTCTGCGCCGGTTCGAGAAGGCGAATCCGTAGTCATCACCGGGCCGCGCCCATAAGCGCGTTTACGCGCGTCTGCGACGCGCTATGGGCGCGAGACCCGGTGACCCCGAAAAGGAGGCACATCGCCTTCCCGGCGGGATGGCCGGGACAGGCGAGCGAAGCGACGCCGTCCTGCGGACGGCCAGGCCCGGCCATGACGGAAACGCTTCCATCCGATTTCTCCCTCGCATTACAATGTGCTACGCGCGTCATGGGAGCGTCGCCGCCGGGGTTTAGGCGGAACGGCCGCCCGCGCCCGCGGGAGGTTCGACAACAAGGAGACAACAATGATCCGTGGCTTCATGCTGGGAGCGGCCACCGCTGTTGGGCTTGCCGCCGCAACGCCGGCTCACGCCGTCATCGAGCTGCAATGGTGGCACGCGATGACCGGCGGCAACAACGAGGTCGTCGTCAAGCTCGCGAACGAGTTCAACGCCGCGCAGAGCGAATACAAGGTCGTGCCGACCTACAAGGGCAGCTATCCCGACACCATGAACGCCGGCATCGCGGCGTTCCGCGCCGGCAACGCGCCGCACATCATGCAGGTGTTCGAGGTCGGCACCGCCACCATGATGGCGGCAACCGGCGCCGTGAAGCCGGTGCACGTCATGATGAAGGAGGCGGGCGAGAAGTTCGATTCCAGCGCCTACCTCTCCGGCATCACCGGCTATTACTCGACCGCGAAGGGCGAGATGCTCTCGCTGCCGTTCAATTCCTCCTCGACGGTGATGTGGATCAACCGCGACGCGTTCAAGAAGGCCGGCCTCGATCCGGCGAACCTGCCGAAGACCTGGCCCGAGGTGTTCGAGGCGGCGAAGAAGCTCAAGGCGAGCGGGCACGCGACCTGCGGCTTCTCCAACGCGTGGGTCACCTGGGTCAATGTCGAGCAGCTCTCGGCCTGGCACAACGTCTCGCTCTCCACGAAGGCGAACGGCCTCGACGGCTTCGACACGGTGCTCAACTTCAACGGCCCGCTGCACACCAAGCATCTGGCCAACCTGATCGAGCTGGAGAAGGAAAAGGTCTACAGCTACTCCGGCCGCACCAATACCGGCGAAGGCCGCTTCACCTCGGGCGAGTGCCCGATCTTCCTCACCTCGTCGGGCTTCTTCGGCAACGTCAAGGCGAACGCCAAGTTCGACTGGACCAACGCGCCGATGCCCTACTATCCGGAGCAGGGCGCGCCGCAGAACTCGATCATCGGCGGCGCTTCGCTCTGGGTGATGGGCGGCAAGAAGGCGGACGAATACAAGGGCGTGGCGAAGTTCTTCACCTTCCTGTCCGACACCGACCGCCAGGTCGAGGTGCACAAGGCCTCGGGCTATCTGCCGATCACCAAGGCGGCCTACGCCAAGACCAAGGAGTCGGGCTACTACAAGGAGAACCCGTATCTCGAGACGCCGCTGCTCGAGCTGACCAACAAGGAGCCGACCGAGAATTCGCGCGGACTGCGCCTCGGCAACATGGTGCAGTTGCGCGACGTGTGGGCCGAGGAGTTCGAGGCCGCGCTCGCCGGCAAGAAGAGCGCCAAGGAGGCGCTCGACGCGGCGGTCTCGCGCGGCAACACGATGCTGCGGCAGTTCGAGCGGACGGTGACGCGATAGTCTTGGCTATCCTCCCCCGCTTGCGGGGGAGGTCGCGAAGCGTGGCGGGAGGGGGAGTTCACGCCTGCCCCCCACCCCACCCTCCCCCCGCATCAGGGCGTTTACGCCCGTCTTCGACGGGCTATGCGGGGGGAAGCAGTGAGAGGCCGGTGCGCAGGGCACGCACCGCTGACGGTCCGGGTTCATGGAAAAGCGCGCGATCTTCTCCCACCGCCTCCTGCCGTATGCTCTGCTCATTCCGCAGCTCATCATCACGGTGGTGTTCTTCTATTGGCCAGCGAGCCAGGCGCTGTGGCAGTCGTTCCTGCTGCAGGACGCGTTCGGGCTCTCCACCAAATTCATCTGGATGGAGAACTACCGCGACCTGTTCGCGGACATGTCGTACTACCGCACGATCACGACCACGCTGGTGTTCTCCGGCTTGGTCGCGGTGCTCTCGCTCTCCTGCGCGCTGCTGCTCGCCACGCAGGCTGACAAGCAGCTGCGCGGCGCCGGCGTCTATCGCACGCTGCTGATCTGGCCCTATGCGGTCGCGCCGGCGGTCGCCGGCGTGCTGTGGGCGTTCATGTTCCAGCCCTCGCTCGGCGTCATCGCGCGCGGCTTGCGCGACCATCTCGGCATCGACTGGAACCCGCTGCTGAACGAGAACCACGCCATGACCATGGTGGTGCTCGCCGCCACCTGGAAGCAGATCTCGTACAATTTCCTGTTCTTCCTCGCGGGACTGGCCGCGATCCCGCGCAGCGTGATCGAGGCCGCCGCCATCGACGGCGCGCGGCCGCTGCGGCGCTTCTGGACCATCGTGTTTCCGCTGCTCTCGCCGACGACGTTCTTCCTGCTGGTCGTCAACATCGTCTATGCGTTCTTCGACACCTTCGGCATCATCGATGCGATGACCGGCGGCGGCCCCGCAAAGGCGACCGAGACGCTGGTCTACAAGGTCTACGCCGACGGGCGCCTCGGCAGCGATCTCGGCGGCTCGGCTGCCCAATCCGTCATCCTGATGATCATCGTGATCGCGCTGACCGCGGTCCAGTTCCGCTATGTCGAGAAGAAAGTGACCTACTGATGCCGTCGGTGATGTGGAAGGAATTGACCGCCGAAGACCTGCGCGCCAAGGCCGCCGCGAATGCCATCGTGGTGCTGCCGATCGCCTCGATGGAGCAGCACGGGCCGCATCTCCCGGTCGGCGTCGACACCTTCCTGTGCGAAGCGGTGTGCCGGGCCGGCTCCGAGCTCGCCGTGAAGGACGTCCCGGTGGTGGTCGCGCCGACGCTGTGGTGCGGCATGGCGGAACATCACATGGCCTATGGCGGCACCTTCACGTTCGACATTCCGACCTACCGGGCGGTGCTGCTCGCGTTCCTCAGGAGCATCGAGCGCCACGGCTTCACGCGCGTGTTCATCGTCAACGGGCACGGCGGCAACATCGCGGCGATGAACTCGTTCCTGCCGGACTTCTCGCGCGAGGTGAGCCTGACGATCTACGCCACGACCTATTTCGATCTCTCGAAAGACGACCTTGCCCAATTCCTCGACGACCAGAAATATGTGCAACATGCTTGCGAGGTCGAGACCTCGATGATGATGGTGGTCGCGCCCGACACCGTGAAGCATGACCGGTTGCCGCAGGCCTTCGGCATGCTCAACGGCGATCCGCGCAAGGCCTATCCGGCCTCGCGCTTCCAGCCGTTCAAGGACATCACCGAGAGCGGCGTGATCGGCGACGCGCGCCGCGCCAATGCCGACAAGGGCCAGAAGCTGCTGAAGGTCTGCGCCGAAGGGCTCGCCGCCACGCTGAAGAACCGCGAGATGTGGGCCTGATGGTCGAGAACCGCCCCTTCAACAACCTGCTGCCGCATCTCATCTTGTGGATCGGCATCGCGATCGTGGCGTTCCCGGTCTACCTCGCGTTCGTCGGCTCGACGCACGAGCCGACCATCATCTCGAACGGGCAGATGCCGCTGACGCCCGGCTCGATGTTCTTCGAAAACTACTACCGCACGATCTTCGTCGGCACGAGCAGCACCACGCGCGAGCCGGTCTACACCATGCTGCTCAACTCCTTCGTGATGGCGATGGTGATCGCGTGCGGCAAGATCTTCATCTCGATCCTCTCCGCCTACGCGATCGTGTACTTCAGCTTCCCGCTGCGCAAGAGCGCGTTCTGGATCATCTTCATCACGTTGATGCTCCCGGTCGAGGTGCGCATCTATCCGACCTACAAGATCGCCGCCGACCTGAACCTGCTCGATACCTACGCGGGGTTGACCCTGCCGCTGGTCGCGTCGGCGACCGCGACGCTGCTGTTCCGCCAGTTCTTCATGACGGTGCCGGACGAGCTGGTCGAGGCCTCGCGCATCGACGGCGCCGGCCCGTTCCGCTTCTTCTGGGATACGCTGCTGCCGCTCTCGCGCACCAACATGGCGGCGCTGTTCGTGATCCTGTTCATCTACGGCTGGAACCAGTACCTCTGGCCGCTGCTCATCACGACCCGCGACGACATGCAGACCATCGTGATCGGCATCAAGAAGATGATCGTCACGTCGGACGCGCTGACCGAATGGCAGCTCGTGATGGCGACCGCGATGCTGGCGATGCTGCCGCCGGTGCTGGTGGTGATCGCGATGCAGAAACTGTTCGTGCGCGGACTGGTCGAGACGGAGAAATAGATTTTGTCGTCATCATCGGGCCGCGCCGAAGGCGCGTGACCCGGTGATCCCGAAAGGAGGGCGCGCCGTTGCCCTCCTCAGCGAGATGGCCGGGACAAACCCGGCCATGACGGGTGAGGGGTTGGTTGATGGCTGAAGTAACGCTCAAGGACGTCCGCAAGGTCTACGCCGGCAACGTCGAGGCCGTGAAGGGCGTGAGCTTCGACGTGCCCGACGGCCATTTCTGCGTCATGGTCGGCCCGTCGGGCTGCGGCAAGTCCACGCTGCTGCGCATGATCGCCGGCGTCGAGACCATCACGTCGGGCGAGGTGCGGATCGGCGAGCGCATCGTCAACGACATCGAGCCGTCCGAACGCGACATCGCGATGGTGTTCCAGAACTACGCGCTCTATCCGCACATGCGCGTCTACGACAACATGGCCTACGGGCTGCGCAACCGCAAAACCCCGAAGGACGAAATCGAGAAGCGGGTGCGCGAGGCCGCGCGCATCCTGGAGATCGAGCAACTGCTCGAGCGCAAGCCGCGCCAGCTCTCGGGCGGGCAGCGCCAGCGCGTCGCGATGGGCCGTGCGATCGTGCGGCGCCCGAAGGCGTTCCTGTTCGACGAGCCGCTCTCAAACCTCGACGCCAAGCTGCGCATCTCGACCCGCGTCGAGATCAAGAAGCTGCAGAAGGCGCTCGGCACGACGTCGATCTACGTCACGCACGACCAGCTCGAGGCGATGACGCTCGCCGACATGCTGGTGGTGATGAATGCCGGCAAGGTCGACCAGATCGGGGCGCCGCTCGACGTCTACCAGAAGCCCGCCACCACGTTCGTGGCGACCTTCATCGGGGCGCCGGCGATGAACCTGTTGAAGATGTCCGGCGCCGAGCCGGCGCTGCTGCTCGGCAATGCCGGCATTCCGGCGGACGGCGCCATCATCGGGATCCGGCCGGAAGACCTCGAACTTGCCGCGGCCGGCACGAAGCCTGCGGATGCCATCGCGCTGCCGCTGACCGTGTCGGCGATCGAGCGCGTCGGCCCGGAAAGCTTCGTCTATGGAACTCTGGATCGCGGCGATCACATCATCGTGCGGGTGCCGGGAACCCATGCACCCGCTCCGGGTGAACGCGCGGTCGCGCTGGCAAACCGGGCAAAGCTGCATGTCTTCAGCGCGGACGGCGACCGCCGCCTTGACGCAACTCCCTGAATTTCCATTCAAAATCGCGTTCTTGAACCCTTAACCGGGACCCCCCATATTTCTCTTAACCGGACCGGGAGCGGCAATGTGCCGACCCGCGCCGGCAGAGGCGCCTCACGGGCCTCTCAAAGTCGCTCGCAGGAGGGCTTTGGAAGAATGTCCCGAGTTCCGTCACTCTCAAGTCCATTCCTGCTCGGGTTCGATGAGATCGAGCGCGTCCTCGACCGCGTCACCAAGGCGGCCGACGGCTATCCGCCCTACAACATCGAGCGGTTGCCGCGCGACGAGCGCGATCCGGAGCGGCTGCGCATCACGCTGGCGGTGGCCGGCTTCACGCGCGAGCAGCTCGACGTGTCGATCGAGGAAAACCAGCTGGTGATCCGCGGCCGGCAGCAGGACGACAAGACCAAACAGTATCTTCACCGCGGCATCGCGGCACGCCAGTTCCAACGGACCTTTGTGCTGGCCGACGGCATTGAAGTACTGGGAGCGGACCTGAAGAATGGTCTGTTGTCGATCGATCTGGCGCGCCCGGAGCCCGAGCGCGTGATCAAATCGGTCGCCATCAGAAACCATGAGTGACGGCAACAAGGCATCGACGGAAAGGAGTCGAGGGCCATGAATACCAGCTACGACATCCACGAGATTTCGCAGGAAGCCCTGCAGGGTCTTGGCGGCGGCAAGCTTGCCTATGTCAGGACGATCCGCTCCGAGGACGTGCAGAAACACTTCCCGCAAGCGCCCGAGCTTCCGCCCGGCGGACTGCTTTACGCGCTGCACTCGGCAGACGGCACGCCGATCATGCTCACCGACAGCCGCGAGGCGGCGATCGCGAATGCATGGAGCAACGAGCTCGAGACGGTGAGCGTGCACTGAGCACGGTGGGCTGTTCACTGCATCGTTATGACGGCGGGCCACCCAGCCCGCCGTTCGCATGAACCGGGCCTGCTCCTGCGCCGACCAACAGGCGAGGAGCCAGTGCCATGACCCGCACCGCCAGACGCCACCCGTTGCTGCCGCCTCGCGCCTACGCGTCACACCGTGGAAGCATCGGCTACGTGCGCCAGATGCGCTCGGAAGAGGCCGAAATCCTCTATCCGCAGGCGCCGTCTTTGGTCCCGGGCCTCACGGTGTTCGTGCTGCATGCGGCCGACGGCACGCCGCTCGCCATCACCGACAGCTTCGCGGAGGCAACGCCGCGGGTCATCGCCTGGCAGCGGTGAGCTGCGTCGACGACCTCCCTGTCGACATTTCGCCTGATGTCATGGGCCCGCGCCCCGTGGGTGGACCGCAGTGCGCCGGCGCGCCCGGTTAACCGCTCACGCCTTGGTAACTGGACGAACTCTCCGAAATCCGACACCATGACCCCGCTGCTTTGTGCGGCACGGAATGGTCAAACGGGGCCCATGACGCGCGCACCTCGGGGGCGGCGCGAGACTTGTCTCGTGGCTTGGGAGCGTTCTCGGCATGATCGGTATTGTCCGCATCGCGTTGCGGCGGCCGTACACGTTTATCGTGCTGGCGCTCACAATTCTGATCGCGGGTCCGCTCGCCGCGCTGCGCACGCCTGTCGACATTTTCCCCGACATCCGCATTCCGGTCATCGCGATCATCTGGGGCTACACGGGTTTGCAGCCCGACCTGATGGCCGGCCGCATCGTCACGCAGTCGAGCCGCGGCCTCACCACCACGGTCAACGACATCGAGCACATCGAGGCGACCTCGTATAACGGGCTCGGCATCATCAAGGTCTTCTTCCAGCCGAACGTCGACATCCGCATCGCGAACGCGCAGATCACCGCCGTGATGCAGACCCAGTTGCGGCAGATGCCGCCGGGCCAGACGCCGCCGCTGATCCTCAACTACAACGCCTCGACGGTCCCGATCATCCAGCTCGCGCTCTCGGGCTCCGGGCTCTCCGAGCAGACGCTCGCCGACCTCGGCCTCAACGTGGTGCGCACGCCGCTCGTCACCGTGCCGGGCGCCGCCATCCCGTTCCCGTATGGCGGCAAAGTGCGCCAGGTGCAGATCGATCTCGATCCGGTCGCCATGCAGGCGCGCGGCCTCTCCGGACAGGACGTCGCCAACGCGCTCGCGGCGCAGAACCTGATCACGCCGGTCGGCACGCAGAAGATCGGCAGCCTCGAATACACGATCCAGCTCAACAACGCGCCCTCGGTGATCGCCGAGCTCGGCGAGCTGCCGATCAGGAGCGTCAACGGCGCGATGGTCTATGTGCGCGACGTCGCCAACGTGCGCGACGGCAATCCGCCGCAGAACAACATCGTGCACGTCGAGGGCAGCCGCTCGGTGCTGATGCAGGTGCTGAAGAACGGCTCGGTCTCGACGCTCGCGATCATCGCCGGCATCAAGGAGCGGGTCGAGCAGCTCAAGGCCATCCTGCCGGAGAACCTCACCATCTCGCTGATCGGCGACCAGTCGCTGTTCGTCGAGGCCGCGGTCAGCGGCGTCATTCACGAGGGCATCATCGCGGCGGCGCTGACCAGCCTGATGATCCTGATCTTCCTCGGCAGCTGGCGCTCGACCGTCATCATCGCGACCTCGATCCCGCTCTCGATCCTCGGCGCGCTGTGCATCCTGTGGACGCTCGGCGAGACGCTCAACATCATGACGCTCGGCGGCCTCGCGCTCGCGGTCGGCATCCTGGTCGACGACGCCACGGTGACGATCGAGAACATCAACTGGCATCTGGAACAGGGCAAGGAGGTCGAGACCTCGATCCTCGACGGCGCGGCGCAGATCGTGACGCCGGCGTTCGTCTCGCTGCTGTGCATCTGCATCGTGTTCGTGCCGATGTTCTTCCTGCAGGGCGTCGCGCGCTTCCTGTTCGTGCCGATGGCCGAAGCCGTGATGGCCGCGATGGTGTGCTCGTTCATCCTTTCGCGCACGCTGGTGCCGACGCTCGCGAACTACCTGCTGCGCAAGCACGCGCACGGCTCGCCCGAGGACAGGCCGCCGACGCGCAATCCGCTGGTCGCCTTCCAGCGCGCCTTCGAACGGCGCTTCGAGCGCTTCCGCCACGGCTACCGCGAGCTGCTGAAGCTGGCTTTGCTGCATCGCGCCGTGTTCGTCGTCGGCTTCCTGGCGTTCGTCGCCGGATCCTTCGCGCTGACGCCGTTCCTCGGCCGCGACTTCTTCCCCTCGGTCGATGCCGGGCAGATCCTGATGCATGCGCGCACCCGCATCGGCACGCGCGTCGAGGAGAGCGCCAATCAATTCGCCGAGATCACCAAGGCCATCCGCCAGATCATTCCGCCGGAAGAGCTCGCCACCATCGTCGACAATATCGGGATGCCGGTCAGCGGCATCAACATGACCTACAACAACACCGGCACGATCGGCACGGCCGATGGCGACGTCCAGATCAAGCTGCGCGAAGGCCACCGGCCGACCGCCGACTATGTGCGGGCATTGCGCGAGGAGCTTCCGGCGCGCTTCCCCGGCGTGACCTTCTCGTTCCTGCCGGCCGACATCATCAGCCAGATCCTCAACTTCGGCGCTGCCGGCGCCGATCGACGTGCAGATCCGCGGCCCCAGCCTGCAGGCCAACTACGCCTACGCGCAGGAGCTGTTGCGCAAGCTGCGCTTGGTTCCCGGGCTCGCCGACGCGCGCATCCAGCAGTCGCTCAACAGCCCCGGCTTCGACGTCAAGCTCGACCGCACGCGCGCGCAATATGCCGGCGTCGACGGCGCGCGACGTGACCAACAGCATGGTGGTGAACCTCGCCGGCTCGAGCCAGGTGTCGCCGACCTACTGGCTCAATCCCGACAACGGCGTGTCGTATCCGATCGTGATGCAGACGCCGCAGTACCAGATGGATTCGCTCAACGCGCTGCGGAACCTGCCGCTCACCGCGCCGGGCGCGTCGGGACAGACGCTCGGTGCGATCTCCGACATCGATCGCGTCGTCCGCCCCGCGGTCGTGTCGCAGTACAACATCCAGCCGGTGATCCAGATCTACGCCACGACGCAGGGCCGCGACCTCGGCGCGGTCGCGGCCGACGTGCAGCGCATCATCGACGAGACGAAGGAGCCTGCGCCGCGCGGCGCGCGCGTGCTGCTGATGGGGCAGGTGCAGACGATGAACGCCGCGTTCGCCGGCCTGCTGTTCGGCCTGATCGGCGCGATCGTGCTGATCTACCTGCTGATCGTCGTGAACTTCCAGTCGTGGAGCGATCCGTTCGTCATCATCACGGCGCTGCCCGCGGCGCTCGCCGGAATCGTCTGGATGCTGTTTGCGACCGGCACGACGCTGTCGGTGCCGGCGCTGACCGGCGCGATCATGTGCATGGGGGTCGCGACCGCCAACAGCGTGCTGATCATTTCGTTCGCGCGCGAGCGGCTCGATCAACTGGGCGATCCGGCCACCGCCGCGATCGACGCCGGCTTCGTGCGCTTCCGTCCCGTGCTGATGACCGCGCTTGCGATGATCATCGGCATGGCGCCGATGGCGCTCGGCCTCGGCGAAGGCGGCGAGCAGAACGCGCCGCTCGGCCGCGCCGTCATCGGCGGCCTCGTGTTTGCCACCATCGCGACGCTGATGTTCGTGCCGGTGGTGTTCAGCATGATCCACCAGCGCGCGGGCGACAAAGCCGCCGACGCGATCGGAGAGCCGCATGTTGCCTGAGCCCGTTCACGATCAGCCGGCCGAGGCGCTGCGGTTGTCACGCCGCAAGCTGCGGCTTGCCGGCGCGGGCATGCTGGCGGTCGCCGCGATCGTGGTGGTGATGGGGATCACGACGCGGCGCATGGCCGACGCGCGGCTGAACGAATGGACCGGGCGGGTCGCGATCCCGACGGTCGCGATCGCGGTCCCGGACGACCGCAGCCGGCGCAACTCGATCGACCTGCCGGGCCGGCTCGAGGCCTATTCGCAAGCGCAGCTTTATGCGCGCGTCAGCGGCTACCTGAAGGAGTGGAAGGCCGACATCGGCACCCCGGTGAAGGCCGGCCAGCTTCTGGCCGAGATCGAGGCGCCCGACCTCGACCAGCAGATCATGCAGGCCGAGGCTGACCTGCTCAGCGCCAAGGCGAACCTCACGCTGGCCGAAGGGATGCTCGAGCGCGGACAGATGCTGATCAAGTCCGGCGCGGTCTCGAAGCAGACGCTCGACCAGCGCACCGCCGACGCGCAGAGCCGCGAGGGCCTGCTCCGGTCCGCGCAAGCCAACCTCGACCGGCTCAAGGTGCTGGAGAACTACAAGCGCATCACGGCGCCGTTCGACGGGCTGGTGACGTCGCGCACCACCGACATCGGCGCGCTGATCAACGCCGGCGGCGGCGGCCCGGCGCTGTTCGTCGTCTCGGACACGACGCGGCTGCGCGCCTACGTCAACGTGCCGCAGAACTACGTGCCGCACGTCAAGGTCGGCAGCACCAGGGCGCAGATCACGGTGCCGGAATATCCCGGCCGGACGTTTGCCGCGACCGTGGAGGCGTCCGCGCAGTCGGTCGATATCGCGTCCGGCACCACGCGGATGCAGCTTGCGGTCGACAATACCTCGGGCGCGCTGATGACCGGCGCATTCGCCAATGTGCGGCTCGAATTGCCGAACCCCGAGGCCGCGATCCACGTGCCGGCCAGCGCGCTGATTTTCGATCAGGGCGGGATGCGGGTCGCGACCGTCGGGCCGGACGACCGTGTCGTGCTCAAGCCGGTGACGATCGCGCGCGACCTCGGCAAGGAGGTGGAGATCGCCACCGGCCTCACGGCGGACGACCGCGTGATCGAGACCCCGCCTGACGGCGTCGCGTCGGGCGACCAGGTGCGCGTCGCCGGAAAACCCGGCGCCGGCAACGCCGCGGAGAGCACGCCGAAGCGGCAAAGGAAGCTTTAGAGTTTGATCCGCGAATTTAATGAGTTCAGGACGAAGCGACGTACTCCGTTTATCCCTCCCCCGCAGGGGGAGGGTGGTCGCCGAAGGCGACCGGGTGGGGGCGTTTCGGTCGTAGCGCTGCATCGATCGTTTCCAGCACCCCGGTCATGTTTTGATCGACGTCGCTATTCCAAAATCGCAGCACACGAAACCCATCGCGGATGAAATGCTGGTCGCGCGTTCGATCCCGTGCGGCGTGATCGTCGAAATTGTATTGCCCGCCATCGACTTCGACGACCAGCTTCTGCTTGAGGCAAACGAAATCGACGATGAAGCTCTCGCGCGGCGATTGGCGGCGGAAATGAAAGCCGCGCTGGCGCCAAGAGCGCAGATGAACCCCACAGTTTGACTTCCTGCCGGGTCATTGTCTTGCGTAGCTTGCGGGCGATTTCGTTGGCCATGAAGACCCCACCCGGCCGGCCTTGCGGCCGGCCACCCTCCCCGAAGACGGGGAGGGATGACCGAGCTTGTAGAACGAGTCTTACTGCGATCCCTCAAGCCCGAGCTTCTTGACCAGCGCGCCCCACTTCTCCTGCTCGGCGCGGCGATAGGCGCGCAAGTCCTCGATCCCGGGCGTGTCGAACGGGATCAGTCCGATCGTCTCGATCTTCTGCTTCAGCTCGGGGTCGGCGAGCACGCGCTTCATCTCGGCATGCAGGCGGTCGACGATGTCGCGCGGCGTCTTCGCCGGCGCCAGCAGCATGTGCCACGACACCGCCTCGAAGCCCGGCGCGGGCGCCGCCTCGGCGAACGGCGGCACGTCCGGCAACAGCGGCAGGCGCGTCAACGACGACACCGCGAGCGCGCGCAGCTTGCCGTCCTTGATCAGCGGCAGCGAGGCGCCGGCCTCGGCCCAGCCGAGCGCGATGTGGCCGGCCGCGATGTCCTGGATCGATTGCGGCGTCGCGCGGTACGGCACATGCGTGATCTCGAGGCCGAACTGGTTCTTCATGTACTCCATCGACAGATGCTGCGCGACGCCGGCGCCGGGCGAGGAGTAGCTGAGCTTGCCCTGGTTCTCCTTGACGTACTTGATCAGCTCGGGGACCGACTTCGCCGGCACATCCGGATTGACCACCAGGATGAACGGCGACTTCACGTAGAGCGAGATCGGAACGAAGTCGCGCTCGGGATCGTAGGTCACCTGCTTGAACAGCGTGAGATTGATCGCCATCGCGGACGAGGTCGAGACCAGCAGCGTGTGGCCGTCGGGCGCCGATTGCGCGACCGCGTTGGCGGCGAGCATCAGCGAGGCGCCCGGCTTGTTCTCGACGATGACCGGCTTGCCGAGGATCGCCGAGAGCTTGTCGGCATAAAGCCGCACCAGCACGTCCATGCCGCTGCCGGCGGCGAGCGACACCATGATGGTCACCGGGCGGCTCGGATACTGCGCGTGGGCGGGCGCCAGGGACGCGAGCGTCAACCCGAGTGCAAGCACGGTCGATCTGGCGAAGCCCATCGCAATCCTCCCGGTCATTTTTCTTGGCAGAGACTTTCGCCCAACGCGCGATGCGATGTCCAGCCTGCGGCGAACTGGGTCCCCGCTTTCGCGGGGACGAGCGGAGGTCAATCGCGTTGGATCAGCCTCTAGGCCGCTTCCGACGAGGGCTGCGCCAGGATCGCGTACATCGCGTCGGCATCGCGCGTTTCGCGCAGGCGCGTCACCACCTCGGCCTCGCGCAACAGCCGCGCGACGCGGGCCAGCGCCTTCAGGTGGTCGGCGCCCGCGCCCTCGGGGGCGAGCAGCAGGAAGATCAGGTCGACCGGCTGGCCGTCGAGCGACTCGAAGTCGACGCCGCGCTCGAGTCGCGCGAACAGGCCGACCAGCTTTTCCAGTTTCGCAAGCTTGCCGTGCGGGATCGCGATGCCGTTGCCGACGCCGGTGCTGCCGAGCTTCTCGCGCTGCATCAGCGTTTCGGCGATCAGCCGCTCGCTCTGGCCGGTCAGCGCCGCGGCACGCGCGGACAGCTCCTGGATCGCCTGCTTCTTGCCATTCACTTTGAGCGCCGGAATGACCGCATTCGGCGCGACGAGATCGGTGAGCGGCATTGCAACCGGTCCGGAGTGAAGGGGTATGGTTGTTGGTGGGAAGGCGGCGGTGTATAGGCGGCGCCCGGCGGCGTCAATGGGCTGTCCGTGCGGCGGTCTCACGTCGGCGCGTGATCTTTTCCGCGAACCGGTGTCCACGTCGCGGGATCATGCGTGGGCGGATCGACCCATCCGACATTGCCGTCGGGACGGCGATAAACCAGGTTGATGCGGCCATGGCCCGCGTGGCGAAACACCACGACCGGAGCCCCGGTCATGTCGAGTTCCATCACGGCTTCGCTGACCGACAGCAGCTTCAGCGCGGTCGTCGATTCCGCGACGATGACCGGGTTGAACGCCGTCACTTCGGCATCATCATCCTGCGCCGGAGCCTCGATCACGTAGCTCGGTGCATCGATCACCGCGGCGCCGCCGCGGCCGCCCGCATGATGCTCCTTGAGGCGGCGCTTGTAGCGGCGCAGCCGCTTCTCGATGCGCAGCGCGGCCTGCTCGGCGCTCGCATAGGCGTCGGCGGCATTCGCCCCGGTGTGCAGCGTGATGCCGGAATCGAGATGGATCGCGCATTCGGTGCGGAAACCGAAGCCCTCCTTCTCGACCGTCACGTGGCCCGAATAGCCGCCGTCGAAGTACTTCGCCAGGACCTCGACGATGCGCGCGTTGATCCGCGCGCGCAATGCTTCGCCGATGTCGAGGTTTTTTCCCGAGATGCGAAACGGCATGAACGCCTCCGCTCCCCTGCGGCACTCACCTAGGCACGATGCGCCGCGGCGTCAACGCCACGGGCCGGCTCAGCTTGCCGCAGCCAGCGCCTGCTTCTCGCGCCGCCGCTGCACCGACGACGGTATCCGCATCGCCTCGCGATATTTTGCGACGGTTCGCCGCGCGATGTCGATGCCGGCTTCGCGCAATTTGTCCACGATCGTGTCGTCGGAGAGGATTTCGGCGGCGGCTTCGGCATCGATCAATTGCCTGATGCGGTGGCGCACGGCCTCGGCCGAATGCGCCTCGCCGCCGTCGGAAGCCGCGATCGAGGACGTGAAGAAGTATTTCAGCTCGAAGATGCCGCGGCTGGTCGCCATGTACTTGTTGGCGGTGACGCGCGACACGGTCAACTCGTGCATCCCGATCGCGTCGGCGACGGTCTTGAGATTGAGCGGGCGCAGGAACTGGACGCCGTGCGCGAAGAACGCGTCCTGCTGGCGCACGATCTCGGTCGAGACCTTGAGGATGGTCTTGGCGCGCTGATCGAGCGCGCGGATGAGCCAGGTCGCGGTCTGCATGCAGTCCGCCAGATAGGTCTTCTCCTGGTCGTTCTTCGCGGTCTTCGAGACCTTGGCGTGGTAGGACTGGTTCACCAGCACTTTCGGCAGCGTGTCGGAATTCAGTTCCACCAGCCAAGTGCCGTCCTGCGCGGCGCGCACGAACACGTCCGGCACGATCGGCTGCACCACCGCCGACCCGTAGGCGAGGCCGGGCTTCGGATTGAGCCTGCGGATCTCGGCGACCATGTCGGCGAGATCGGCGTCGTCGACGCCGCACAGGCGACGCAGCGCAGGGAAATCGCGCCGCGCCACGAGATCGAGATGCGCCATGAGCGCCGCCATCGCGGGATCGAAGCGGTCGAGCTCCCTGAGCTGAATGGTGAGGCATTCGGCGAGGTTGCGCGCGCACACGCCGGGCGGATCGAAGGTCTGCAGCACGGCGAGCACGGCCTCGACCTGCGGCAGCGGCGCGCCGAGCTTTTCGGCAATCGCGCCGATATCGCCGCCGAGGTAGCCCGCCTCGTCGACCGAATCGATCAGGTGCTGGCCGATCATGCGGCGGACCGGATCGGGGATCGCAAGCGCAAGCTGCTCGCCGAGATGGTCGCGGAGCGTCGCCTCGGCCGAGACGAAGGCTTCGAGGTTGTAGTCGCTGTCCTCGCGCCCGCCGGAGCCGACGCCGGCCCATTCCGAATAGGCGGCGGGCTCGCTTTGCGCCGGGCGCTGCGGCGCTTCGCCGGCATCCGGAAAGACGTTCTCGATCGGGGTATCGAAACTGTCCTCGATCGCCGCGGCGCCGTTCACGTCGGGCTTGGCCCATTCGTTTTCGGACGCTTCCCCGCCCTCGGCGCGGCCGTCGGCGGCGCCATCGCCGGCCGGCGCTGCCTCACCGCCCTCGCTGGTGCGCTCCAGCAGCGGATTGCGCTCCAGTTCGCCGTCCACATAGGCCGACAGATCGAGATGGGAGAGCTGCAGCAGCTTGATGGCTTGCATCAGCTGCGGCGTCATCACGAGCGCCTGGCTCTGCCGGAATTCGAGTCGTTGTGTCAGCGCCATGTTGCGATGCAATATTGGTCCGGTTCTTGCTTATATCGTTCCGAACCGGCTGTACACCCCGACGATTGCGGTGGTGTTAACAACGCCCTGGCCGCCGCTGCCCAATAAACGGGCTGGTCGCGTTACATGCGGAATTCGTCGCCGAGATAGAGCCGGCGCACTTCGGGGTCGTTGATGATGTCCTCGGCGGTGCCTTCGCGCAGCACCTCGCCCGAATAGATGATGTAGGCGCGATCGGTCAGGCCGAGCGTCTCGCGCACGTTATGGTCGGTGATCAGCACACCGATGCCGCGCTCGGTCAAATGGCGCACCAGTTGCTGGATATCGCCGACCGCGATCGGATCGATGCCGGCGAACGGCTCGTCGAGCAGCATGTAGGACGGGCGCGTCGCGAGCGCGCGCGCGATCTCGGTGCGGCGGCGCTCGCCGCCCGACAGCGCGATCGACGGCGTCTTGCGCAGCCGCGCGATGTTGAATTCCTCGAGCAGCTTGTCGAGCTCCATCTCGCGCTTCTTGCGGCTCGGCTCGACCACTTCGAGCACCGAGCGGATGTTGTCCTCGACATTGAGCCCGCGGAAGATCGAGGCTTCCTGCGGCAGATAGCCGATGCCGAGGCGGGCGCGCTGATACATCGGAAGGTGCGTGATGTCGTGGCCGTCGAACTGGATCGCGCCGCGGTCGGCCTTGATCAGCCCGGTGATCATGTAAAAGACCGTGGTCTTGCCGGCCCCGTTCGGCCCGAGCAGTCCCACCGCCTCGCCCCGGCGCAACGTCAGGCTGACGCCGCGCACGACCATGCGGTTGCCGAAACTCTTCTGCACGCCCTGAATGGTGAGCGCGCCGGATTCCGGCACGACGTTCGACAGTTGCTCGGGCGGCCTGCGCCGGTCACGGGCGCGGTCGGGCGCGCGATCGGGGACGCGCTCAGGCGAAGGCGCGGGCCCCGGCCGGTCGAACAGGCGCTCGGGCGGCGCCTCGGGTGCGTCGCCTTCGATTGCCGGCTCCTGGTCGGCGCGCCAGCGATCGGGCGACTGCACCGACTGCCAGTCGAAACTGCGCTGCGTGCGATCCGGCACCTGCCCGATCGGCTGCGCCGATAGGCGCTTGGTCTTGCCGAGCGACATGCGCTCGCTGGTGGCAAAGCTCATACGCTCGGCGGCGTGGCCGTTCGTCATCGGCTCGTCGACCGGGCCGAGATCGATGCGGAACAGCTCCGGCGGCGGCGCCGTGCGCACCGGCCGCTTCTTGCCGCGACTGAATGGGTTGAGACTGCTCAACACGCGCGCTCAAAGCTCCTTGCGCCGCCGCTCCGGGCGCTCCGTCCTATCATGCAAAGCGTTGAACTGCTGCAGCTTCTTGCCCGTTTCAAGGCAACAGCCAAGTGCCGCAAGGCGCGTTCAATTGAGCCGCAGCGGCCCTTTCGGCGCCGCCTTGGCGGACGCCGGAGGTGGAGCCGGTGCCGGTGCCGCCGGCGCAGGTGCCGGGAGCGAGGCTTTCGCATCCTTCGCGCCCGGCTCGATCAATACCTCTATTTGCTTGGCGGGCTTCTTGCTGGACGCAGCAGCATCGCTGTTCGACGTGACCGAGGTCACCCCGGAGGTGAGGTTGGACACCATGCGATCGCCGCGCGTCACCATCTTCCCCTGCGTGACGACCACGCTGCCGGTCATCACGACGGTGTTGGACTTCACATCGAACACGGCGTTGTCGCCGCTTGCGGTCTGCTCCTTCTGGACCACGAACACCTCGCCCCTGGCTTCGGCGCGCTTGATCCGCTGACCGGATTTCGGCGGCGCAGCGCCGGCCTGCGGCGCGCTCTTCTTGGTGGGCGCCGCGGTGTCTTCGTAGAACACGATGAGCGTCTGGCAAGTGATCGTCGTGTCGCCCTGCACCAGCTTCACGTCGCCGCTGAAGATCGCCTGCCGGCTCTTGTCGCGCACTTCGAGCGTATTCGACACGATCCGCACCGGCTGGTCGCCATTCATCGACAACCCTTGCGGCCCGGAGGACGGCGGCTGCGCGGCCGGCTGCGCCGCCGCGCCAGGCACGCAGGCGAGCGTGAGCGCGATGCTCATCGGCAACCAGAGTGCTGCGCGGCTCACGTTCACTTCTTCGCCTCCGGCTCGTCGGCATCGAGATCGAAGATGACGCCGCGCGTGAACCGCACCACCTCGCCGGAGTCCTCGATCTCGACGGCGTTCGCCAGAACCCGTCCGCTCGGCAATTTGAAATCGACCGCCTGGTCGGAGTGCAGCGTGCCTTTTTTCATGTCGACCACGGCTTCGCGCATCTTGGCGTTCAAACCTTGCGCGGTGGTGAACACCACATGCTCGCGCAGCGTCACTTTGTCGGCCTTGGTATGATAAGTGCCGGTCTTGGCCGTCACGACCAGGATATCGGTGTCGGCCATCTCGATTTCGGCGCGCAGGTTCTTCAGTTCGAGCTGGTCCGGCTTGAGGATGTCCTGCACGGCGGTCTCGGCGGTCACCTGGTAGGCGCGCTGGTTGCGGCCGATGCCGGCGATCTTGGGCGCTTCCATCGTGATCTTGCTGCCCTGCACGCCGACCTTGCCGGACACGCTCGGCAGGCTGGCGAGCGCCGCCATCGGATTAAAGTAGGTCAGCCCCACGTAGGCGGCGAGCGCGAGCACCACCGTGACCGGCAGCGCAATCCGCAGCACGCGCACGAAACGGCTGTGGCGCCCGGCCGAGCGCACCGTGCGTTCCAAACTCACGCGCTGCGAGGCGTGCCAGCCGGAGGCCGGCGCCTCGATCGCATCCGCGGTCATCGGCTCTGCCCTTCCGCCGCTCGACGTCAGAATCGGCCCCCGCATTGGCCGATCATACGGCGCCCGAGCGCGAAAATCGCCTGCGAATGTGGCGTCGGCACGGCGGGGGACCCCCGAACCTCATGGTGAGGCGCGGTGTCACAACATCGCAAACCCTTTAAGAATGCGCGAAAATGTCCTCGGCGGCCCAGCCGGCGAGATCGAGCCGGGCGCGCACCGGAAGGAACCGGAAGCAGGCGGCGGCGAGTTCCGTGCGGCCTTCGCGCGCCAGCATGGCGTCGAGCTTGTCCTTCAGCGCATGCAGGTTGAGCACGTCGTCGGCCGCGTAGGCGACCTGCGCCTCGGTGAGCTGCTCGGCGCCCCAGTCGGACAGCTGCTGCTGCTTGGAGATGTCCTTGCCGAGCAGGTCCTTGGTGAGGTCCTTCAGGCCGTGCTTGTCGGTGTAGGTGCGGATCAGGCGCGAGGCGATCTTGGTGCAGTAGACCGGCTGCGGCATCACGCCGAGCCACTTGTAGAGCATGCCGATGTCGAACCGCGCGAAGTGGAAGATCTTCAGCTTGGTGGCGTCGCCGAGCAGCGCCTGCAGGTTCGGCGCCGGCCCGATCTGGCGGCCGATCTGGACCACGTCGGCGGAGCCGTCGCCGGGCGAGAGCTGCACCACGCAGAGCCGGTCGCGCACCGGCTCGAGGCCCATGGTTTCGGTGTCGATCGCGACCGCGCCGGTGTAGCGCGCAAGGTCCGGCAGGTCGCCGCGATGCAGGCGGATGGTCATGCGGCCTCTCGGCCGCGGTGATTCGAAAAGATGTTGCGGCCCAGCGGGTTGCTAGCACCCGCGGGCACCGGCTTCAATCACGCATCAGCGGGCGAGCGTGCGCCGGGAAAAAAAATCGAAAAACAACCCCATGCACAGACCAAAAAAAGGACTTTGTCGCCACAGAGCAAACGCAAATGAGCCGGCCCGCCGAAACCCCGGATTTCGCTTCGCTTTATCGGGCTGCAGCAAACTCTGTCACAGCAGCGTCTGCAGCACCGCGAGCGCGCCGGCCTGACAGGTTGCGGCCGGAACGAACTGGCAGCCGACCTGATGCGAGCCGGTCCAGATCATGTCCGCCGCGACGTAGAGGATGATCACCAGTCCGATCCAGGAGATCCAGGCGTGCCTGGTCAGCAGCCGCGCGATGTAGTGCGACATGAAGCCCATGAAGGCGACCGCGACCACGAGCCCGATCACCAGCACCGTCATGTCGCCTTTGGCCGCACCCGCCACCGCCAGCACGTTGTCGAGCGACATCGAGGCGTCGGCGATGACGATCTGGATCAATGCGGCCGAGAACGTGATGGTCTTGACCTCGGAGCCGCCCGGGATGCGGCCGCCCGCGTAAGCCGGCTCCATCGCGTGGCTCGCCGCCTTGATGTCGCGGTACATCTTCCAGCACACCCACAGCAGCAGGATGCCGCCGGCGAGCAGCAGGCCGACGATCGCGAGCAATTGCGTCGCGACCAGCGCGAACATGATGCGCAGCACGACCGCGCCGCCGACGCCCCAGACGATCACTTTCGCGCGCAGGCGCGGCTCGACCCGCGCGGCCGCCATGCCGACCACGACGGCGTTGTCGCCGGCGAGCACGATGTCGATCGCGATCACCTGAAACAGCGCGACGAGCTGTACGGAATCGAACACGGGCTACATCCTGTCGCGGTCGAGCAGCGCGACCGCCTGCCCGGGCTCGCCGAACAGCGCCGCGCACAGGCCGATGACGGCGAGCGCGCCGGAGACGTCCCAGAACACGAGTCGCGCGGCGCCCACCTCGGCGGGCGAGGCCCAGGCGATCAGCGCGAAGCTCGCGGCGGCAAACACCAGCGCCGCCCCGGTGACCGGGAACACCATCGCGGCCGGCAGCAGGACCAGTGCCGTCACGAAGGCGGCGGCGGCCGCCGCCGCCGCGGCGCCGAGCGCGATGGCGAGGCCATGCCAGCGGCGCGCCGGGGGGCGGTGCTGGCGGGCGATGTGGGCGTCCCAGAGGGCGTTGTTTTCGCTATTGAGCATGGGCACGACTGCGCTATGATAGTGTTGCGTGAGCAAGTGCAGTGATATCAAGTTTAGTAACTCTGAAACGTCCTGGCCGCAAGGGGGTTCCGGACATGGTGCGGTCACGTCAGGCTGAAAATGCCCCGCCGAAGGGCGTGGAACAGCGCAAACGCGCGGGCGCCTGGCTGCAGGAGCGGCGCAAGGCCGCAGGCCTGTCGCAGATCGAGCTCGCGCAGCGGCTGGGGCTTAAATACTACACGTTCATCTCGCAGGTGGAGAACGGCTTCGGCCGGGTGCCGAACGACAGCATGGAGGCGTGGGCGCGCGCGCTCGACATCGCGCCGGCCGAGTTCGCCCGCCACCTGCTCGCCTGCTACGAGCCTGCGCTTCACAAACTGCTGTTCGAGGTCAAATCATGAGCATCGTCGAGTTTCCGCAGCGCAGTTTCCCGGCGTCGGGCGCGTGGTCGGCCGACGAGCTGCAACAGCTGATCGCGCTGTTCCGCGCCGAGGGCGAGACCAGCTACGCGACCGGCATGACCGAGCATGGCGACCCGCAATTCTACCTGCTCGGGCCGGCGCCCGCGCACGACTGCGTGCTGTGCGTCTCGCGCCTGGCGCAAACCTACGTGCTGGAAGACGGCGCAGGCCGGCTGATCGGCGAGACGCCGGCGCTCGACGGCTTCGCGGTGGAAGCCGCGCGCGCCGCGCTGCGCGGGAGCCGGTCGCTGGTGGCGCGGCTGGCGCTGCTGTGGGTGACGGTGCGGCTCACCATCGAGGAGAAGGTCGAGCCGATCTTCGAGGAGAGCCAGGAGCTGCTGGTGCGGGTGGTGCCGCAGGTGGCGGCGTTTGTGTGAGGGGGCGGTTGTTCGCTTGCTCTCGATTCTGACGGTTGACTCGGCGACGGGGACTACAAAGTTTTCTCCCGCAGCATTAGCTTTTTGCCGTTAGCGGCATATCTTTCGCGACGCTCTGTCACAGGATTTCAAACGGCACCCCCTCCCTTGACATTGCGTCTAGTAAGATTATCTTACTATCAGTAAGATGGAGGAATTGGATATGTCCCCAGCTGATGTGAAGGCGAAGCTCTGTGACGTCCTCAAGAAAATTCAGACGATCAGTGGTGAGGAATGCCCGCCGCTTGAAGGAGATATCTGCCCAGCCAAAGCCCTTCCGAAGTTCAACAGCAAAGTGTGGCCAGTTGCGGCGGGCATGTTGGGTCTCGCACTTGGGCGTTCCATTCCGCCGAAAAAGAACCTGTTCGTCAATAAGGCCACGAAGGCGGCGCTGACCATTGACCAGACGGTCGAGCTCGTCTGTCAGATCCTGAACGAAGAAAAGCAGCCCGCACCGAGTGCGGTTGCTGCATGACAGCCACCGATGGCAACAAACGTGCTTTTCTTGCGGGCCGATTGCGAGAGGCTCGAAAGCTCGCTGGGCTCTCGCAGGGTCACGTTGCGAAGCTTCTTGGCTTACATCGTCCGTCAGTGTCGGAAATGGAGGCTAACAATCGTCGTGTCTCTGCAGACGAGCTGTCACGTCTGGCCGCTTTGTATGACGTAAGCGTCGCTTGGCTCTTAGGAGAGGCCCCTGATGCTCTCGACTCAGCCGATCCGAAACTTCAGCTTGCGGCGCGCGAGCTTAGCAAACTCAAACCCGAAGACCTCGACCGTTTGCTTAAGTTGCTAGCCGCAATGAAGCACGACGAGATCGGAGATAACGAGGCCTGACTGTGCTCTCCAAAGGGTTGGCAGCGTCGCAGCGCCGGATCTTGGCAGGTGAGGCTATGCAGGCCTCCATCTCCGTCCGCATGAATGCAGAGCAGGACTTGGCTAGCCCCATCTGCATCTACAGCGTTTGCCAAACGCTCGGTGTGAAGGTGCGCTTCAATTTGATCAACATGGAAGGAATGTATCAAAAGGGCAGGCCGCCTCGAATTCACCTCTCGACTCGTAGGCCACTTGGCCGTCGTGGGTACAGTTGCGCACACGAACTCGGTCATCACGTCTTCGGTCACGGCACATCGATCGACGAACTGCGAGAGGATGCGAAGCACCAGCCGTGGCACGATCCAAAAGAATTTTTGGCAGATACGTTTGCCGGATTTATGCTTATGCCCACGCTCGGGCTTCGTCGCGCGTTTTCAGCGCGCGGTTGGCGCGCAGAAACTGCCGACACAATCCAACTCTACAGCGTCGCCTGCGAGTTTGGCGTCGGCTACAGGACCTTAGTGACTCACCTTGCGTATGGCGTCGAGATGATGCCGCAGCCGCGCGCAGCAACGCTGCTCAAGAGCACGCCAAAAACGATCCGCACCAAAATTCTTGGCGAACTAACTGCCTCACCCCTCCTCGTCGCTGATAAGCACTATCCAGCGCCGACGCTTGACGCCGAAATCGACACACTTCTGCTGTTGCCACCTAGTGCCGTATCCGTGGATGACCTCATTGTCCCGATTCGCGAACTCCCTTCGGGGAGGCTTTTTCGAGCAACGCGCCCCGGCATCACCCAAGTCTCTTGGTCTGGTGCCAATGTTTTCGTTCGCGTGATGAAGAAGGACTACGTGGGATTGGCCGAATTCAGACATCTTGAGGATGACCCCGATGAGTAACTCACTGCCTGGGCCCTATGGGGTCGACGAGACCAGCGTATCGCGCGCCTACGCGCGGCTGCTTCTGCAGGTGCTTGACAATCCCGGAAAGGAAATCGCGCCGCTAAACCTGAGTATCAGCGGCTTTGGGCCTGACCGAGCGATACCAGAAGACGCCCAATTAAGGCATCAGCTCGATGCGTTGCTGCTCAAGAAAGACAAGAAGAGCGTTGAAGACGTCGCGTTCGCCATCTTTCCCCAACGCCTATGGGAAATGGCTCAGGGTGACCGCAAGCAACTGTTCTCGTTCTATCGAATGGCCGTTCCTGCATATAAAATGATGGATCCGCACGCGAATGGCCGCGGTCTGTATTTCGAGCGTCTTACAATGTATGGTCGCGGCCATTGTGATGGGAATCAACTCGAATACCTTTTATCAGGGTATCGATCCGGCATTCGCCGTTCTTTCATGCAAGCTACGACCTACGATCCTGAACGGGACCAGACCACAACTGCGCAACTTGGCTTCCCGTGCTTGCAGCAGGTCTCCTTTCCGGTAACGAGCGCAGGCCTTGTGGTGAACGCCTTCTACGCCACTCAACAAATATTCGATAAAGCCTACGGCAATTACCTTGGCCTTGCGCAGCTTGGCGCTTTCATGGCGCACGAGCTTGAGGTGCCGTTGGCTCGGCTAAATGTCACGGTAGGCGTCGCAAAGCTTGAAAGAATTCCCAAGACCGATCCGGAGATGAAGCCTTTGATTGCGGCCGCAAGAGCGTGCCTGGCGCCGCTTGGGGTACTCGCTGCCGCGGAGAACGCGGCTTCATGAAACGTCCTACCGATAGCGCGCTATCGGTGCCCCGCCGTCGTGGTCGCCCCCCGAAGCCGCGTGCGCCCAGCACGCCGTTGCTCCCGTTCGCAAATGCTGACGCCGGACCAACGCTCACCGCTGTGGTTGCGTCGAGCCATCTTAGTCCGGCAAAGGTTACCCCGGTTTATGACAGTTATTGGCGCTTTGCCGCTGAGCGTCAGCAGATATTTTTCCAACGCGTGCGTGGCGCGTCTGCTCCCTGGACAACTGACCCAGTTCTCTCTGTCTTCAAATTTACCAACGCCTATCGAGCCTCTGACCGCGTCAGCCAATATCTGATCAGGCGCGTCATCTATCGAGATGATCTTCCGAACAATGCAGTCGAGGTCGTCTTTCGAACGCTCCTCTTCAAGCTATTCAACAAAATTGAGACGTGGAAGCTGCTGGAGAACGCCTTAGGGACAATCACTTACGCGGAATACGACTTTCGGCGCTATGATAGCGTGCTAAGCGACGCCATGCGGCGCGGACTACGCATCTATTCCGCCGCTTATATCATGCCTCCGGGCGCGACGGCTTTTGGTCATCAAGCCAAGCATCAGAATCACCTGAAGCTTCTCGAACTCATGATGGCGAAGCAATTGCCTCAGCGTTTGTCGGACGCGCGTTCGATGCAGGAGGGATTCGAGCTGCTTCGGAATTTTCCAACGATTGGCGACTTTCTGGCTTACCAGTTCGTCACCGACATCAACTACAGTGACGTCACCAACTTTTCGGAGATGGACTTTGTCATCCCCGGTCCTGGCGCCCGTGATGGCCTCAAGAAGTGCTTTGCCGACCCTGGAGGGTTAGCTGAGCCGGAATTGATCCGCCTCATGGCTGACAATCAAGAGCGTGAGTTTGAGCGGCTGGGCCTCGAATTTCCATCATTGTGGGGTCGCCCATTACAGCTGATCGACTGTCAAAATCTCTTTTGCGAGGTCGATAAGTACGCTCGCGTTATGCATCCGGACATCGCCGGCCGGACCGGGAGAACGCGCATCAAGCAAAAATTCGCGCAGACGAGCGGCGCTATCGACTTTTGGTACCCCCCAAAGTGGGGGCTGAACGAGAAGATTGCCGCTGGTATGTTGCCCAACGAAGCCAGAATGGACACGGCCGCAATGATTTCGACAAACAAAACTCCATCTCACACCACTACATTGCACGGCAATGAACTCGATTTTCGAACCTACCAAATGATCGCGAGGCAAACGGACCAAGTCCCAGGCGACGCCGATGATCAGCTCGCCACTGCCCTCATAGTGCCCTTGCTCGGCCTCGCGGGCGAAACTGGACAACTACTTAGTGAGTACAAGAAGCACCTACGCGATGGCGAGGCACATCGGCTGTTCAAAGACCGAGTCTCCGAAGAATTGGGAGATCTTTTGTGGTACGTTGCAAACGTTGCCAGCAAATTCGATCTCGACCTTTCTGATGTTGCCAACCAGAACCTTCGCAAGGTCCGTGAGCGCTGGAGCGGTGCGGCCGCACGCCCGCTGACATTTGACGGTGACCTTCCGGAAGGCGAACGCTTTCCCCGTCGAATTGAAGTTGAACTCGTTGAATCGGGCGACCCGGAACGGCCGAAGGTGCTGCTGTTGCTTAAGGGAGAGCCGCTAGGTGCACCAATCGGCGACAACGCATACGATTTGGACGGTTATCAATTCCATGACGTCTTTCATTTGGCATACGCCGCCATTCTTGGGTGGTCGCCGAATTTGCGGGCTTTCCTAAAACGCAAGCGAAGAAGCTCCCCGCTACTGGACGAGGTTGAAGACGGAGGTCGCGCTCGGGTCATTGAAGAGGCTGTAGCCGCGCTCGTTTTTGATTACGCGCGAGTGCACAATTTCTTCGATGGAGTATGCGACATTGACTACAGTCTATTGCGCACGATCAAAAGTATGACCTCTCATTTGGAGGTCGGCATCTGTTCTGCCGCCGACTGGCGTCGTACTGTTCTGGATGGCTTTGCTGTGTGGAGGCAGATTATGCACCACCGCGGCGGACGGGTTCTTATCGACCTTGATGCACGCGAGATATCGTTTCTTGGTCCCCCATCGCGCTAGGCGACCGGATCACGGACGGCGATAACACTTGCTACCGCTACGTTGCCATCATGCGCAGTGCTGACGAGCCATCTTGAGATTCCCAAGCGTCGAGCGAGTGTAGCGGCGTTGCCGTGAAAAGTCACAGACGGTGCGCCCGACGGCGCCGTTTTCACTAGAACGTCCAGAAAGCCTACCTCGTCGCCAAAGCCTACGCCCAGAGCCTTCATTACCGCTTCTTTCACTGCGAAGCGGCCTGCGAGCCGGTCCCAGCGGTCTGCATCATTACCGGCATCAGCCATCTCTCCTACTGAAAGGCAACGCTGGAGGGCGAAGCCGTCGGCGGCACCGTATAGTTTTTGAAATTTCTCGATATCGACCAAGTCGACACCATGCGCGACAATCGTCATCTACCCAACCGCGACTCTGGAGTTGTGGAATCAGGTTTATTTTACCTACAATAGCTTATCAGCTCGGAGGTCAATATGGACGGTCTCTCCAAGACATTCTGGAGCGGCGAAACGCTTGAAGAGCGCCTAGCGGACAAAATTAGGCCGTTCGAGCCCTCCCAAATTGATTGCGCGGCGTACACGCTGCGGATGGGCCGCGAAGTCTACGTATCTCCTAGTGACCAGACTTCGGATCCGAATAGCGTGAGCATTCAGAAGCTCGAAAAAGACGAGGCTTTTACTGTACCTCCGGGTCAGTTCGCATTCCTACTTACAGAGGAAATCGTGGAAGTCCCTGATGATGCCATTGCCTTCATTTCGATAAAGGCGCGCATCAAATGGCGCGGGCTTGTCAACGTCTCAGGATTTCATGTCGATCCTGGATACAAAGGTCGTCTTATCTTTACAGTGTTCAACGCGGGACCAGCGGCCGTCCATCTCCGACAAGGACAGCCAGTTTTCTTGATTTGGTACGCCAGTCTCGATCGCAAATCGACGCGCATTAGGCGCACACCGGTCTTGGAGCATATTCCTGCTGACTTGATCGCTGGCATTCCCGGTGAATTGCAGTCGTTTGCCGGTCTTTCCAAAAAGATCAAAGAGATTGAGAAAGCACTTGTGGAAAAGGTCCATAGCATCGAGCGTGAGCAAACCTACTATCGCGTCATTGCCCTATTCGCGGTTGCTGTTGTTGTCGCGATAGCCGTAACTTGGATCAAAGACGGTGGTCTCTCTCGTTTGATTAACGGCTCTTCTGCCGTGATGGCGCCGGTAGCAACGTCGCCACCTCCACCTCCCCCAGTTCAGACGCAACCGAAGTAGGATAATTCGGTTAGCCTATATGCTGAGAACTTCGCTGCGGACCGATACGCCCGGCGGCCAATCGGGATAGCGAGCACGAGACCGACAGCTTTCGCTCTACGTTGGATAGAATGCGCTTTGCGAAAAAACGGTTACACGAACCTGTGCGCTTCACGGGATGGCCAGTTGAACCACTATTGCTGCACAGCCTCGTAGCACTGCCGGGAAGCGCAAAGCTGTGACAGGCTCATCTTATTGCTCCAAAAGAACTTTCTTCTGAAATGGTGCCCAGGAGAGGACTCGAACCTCCACGGCTCTCACCGCTAGTACCTGAAACTAGTGCGTCTACCAATTCCGCCACCTGGGCACAGGCTCGGAGCGGCGGACACATAAGGTGCGGCCTTTCGCCTTGTCAACGCTTGAGAGCCCGCCCAGCGGGGCGCTATACCTCCCGCGTCGCCGCTTCGCTTCGCCCAAAGGGCCGCCCCATGACCGAGATCCCCACCGAGACGCTGGTCACCGTGTTCGGCGGCTCGGGCTTCCTCGGCCGCCATGTGGTGCGCGCCCTTGCACGAGAAGGCTATCGCATCCGCCCGGCGGTGCGCCGGCCGGACCTTGCGGGCCATCTCCAGCCGCTCGGCCGGGTCGGGCAGATCCATGCCGTGCAGGCGAACCTGCGCTATCCGGACTCGGTGGAGGCCGCGGTGCGCGGCGCCGACGTGGTGGTGAACCTGGTCGGCATCCTGTTCGAGCGCGGCAACCAGAGCTTCGACGCCGTGCAGGCCGAGGGCGCCGCGTGCGTGGCGCGGGCGGCCGCCCGCGCGGGCGCCCGCATGGTGCATGTCTCGGCGCTCGGCGCCGATGCGGGCTCGCCCGCGCTCTACGGGCGCAGCAAGGCGGCGGGCGAGGCCGCGGTGCTGGAGGCGGTGCCGGATGCGGTGATCCTGCGGCCCTCGATCCTGTTCGGCCCGGAGGATGGTTTCTTCAACCGGTTCGCGGCGCTCGCCCGCATGTCGCCGGCGCTGCCGCTGATCGGCGGCGGCGCGACGCAATTCCAGCCGCTGTTCGTCGGCGACGCCGCGCAGGCGGTGATGCGCGCGGTCGGCGGATGGGCCAAGGGCGGCACGACCTACGAGCTCGGCGGCCCGGAGGTGAAGACCTTCCGCGCACTGATGGAGTACGTGCTCGCCGTCACCGAGCGCAAGCGCCTGCTGGTGCCGCTGCCGTTCGGGCTCGCGCGGCTGCAGGCGATGGTGCTGCAGTTGATGCCGAAGCCGCTGCTGACGCCGGACCAGGTCGAGCTGTTGCGCGTCGACAATGTCGTGTCGCAAGCCGCCCGCGACGAGGGCCGCACGCTCGCGGCGTTCGGCATCGATCCGATCGCGATGGAAACGATCGTGCCGAGCTACCTGTGGCGCTTCCGCAAGGCCGGGCAGTTTCGCGGGCGGGTGGCGTAGCGCTCCGCTGTCATCCCGGAAGCCGCGAAGCGGCTATCCGGGATCCATTGATCCGCTTGCGCAGATTTCGAGATGGGTCCCGGGTCTCGCTCCGCTCGCCCGGGATGACAGATCAGCGAAACAGCCCCAGCCCGATCAGGCCGAGCGCGCCGATCACGATGCGCCACCAGGCGAACAGCGAGAAGCCGTGGCTGGTGACATAATCGAGCAGCGACTTCACCACCAAGAACGCCGCCACGAACGACGTGATGAAACCGGCCGCGACGATCAGCCAGTTGCTGCCGCCGAGCTGGCCGTAGTTTTTCAGCAGGTCGTAGGCGAAGGCGCCGGCCATCGTCGGCATCGCGAGGAAGAAGGAGAACTCCGCGGCCGCGCGCTTGTCGGCGCCGAGCAGCATCGCCGACACGATCGTGGCGCCGGAGCGCGACACGCCCGGGATCATGGCGAGGCACTGGCACAGCCCGATCCACAGGTAGGTCAGCAGCGGAAACGCGGTCGCGTCGTGATGCACCGGGCGCAGCTGCAGCCGGTCCACCCACAGCAGCACGCCGCCGCCGACGATCAGCGAGACGCACACGATCCACGGGTTGAACAGCACGCCCTTGATGAAGGAATGCAGCGCCGCGCCGATGATCGCGGCCGGCAGGAACGCGATCAGCACCCCGAGGATGAAGCGGCGCGCGCCCGGATCGGTGAGCGCGCCGAGCGCGATCGCCCACAGGCGCTGAAAATACAGCGACAGGATCGCCAGGATCGCGCCCAACTGGATGAGCACCACGAAGGTCTTGCCGAAGGCATCGTCGTCGAAGCCGAAGAAGTGCTCGAGCAGCAGCAGGTGCCCGGTCGACGATACCGGCAGGAATTCGGTGAACCCCTCGACCACGCCGAGCACGACGGCCTTGATCAGATCGAACAGCATGCGGTCCCCGCGGCAGACGGGGCGCGATTCGCCCCAGCGGTTTTTCGCGCAGGGGAGGTCAAGGGGCAACCGAAAACGTCGCAGGCGGCATGGGGTGTGTTATGAGAATCAATCTCTTGCCGTCACCCTGAGGTGCGAGCCGCGCTTGCGGCGAGCCTCGAAGGGCGACGGCGCGACACGGAGCGTGTGGCCATCCTTCGCGGCGCTGCCTCAAGCGCGTTTACGCGCGTCTGCGACGCGCTATGGCAGGGCACCTCGGGATGGCGGCATGACAGTTGACCAATTCAACGGGAGGCACGAATCAGCGCGATGATCACGCTCTTCCATCATCCGTTCTGTCCACATTCCCGTTTCGTGCGCCTGGTGCTCGGCGAACTCGGCCTCGAGTCCAAGTTCGTCGAGGAGCGCGTGTGGGAGCGGCGCGAGGATTTCCTCAAGATCAATCCCGACGCCAGGACGCCGGTGCTGATCGAGGACGGCCGGCCCGCGGTGCCGGGCGCGGCGATCATCGCCGAATACATCGACGAGACGCGCGGGAGCGAGGCCGGCGACCGCCGCCTGCTCCCGCCCGATCCGCCCGCGCGCGTCGAGGTGCGCCGGCTCGCCTCCTGGTTCCAGGATCGCTTTTTCGACGAAGTCTCGTCGCATCTGGTCACCGAGCGCATCTACAAGCAGACCATGCGCACCGAGCAGGGCGGCGGGCCGCCGGACACCAGCGCGATCCGTGCGGCGCGCCACAACATCCGCTATCATCTCGCCTATATCGGCTGGCTTGCGCGGCGCCGCACATGGCTGGCGGGGGAACGCCTGAGCTATGCGGATCTGGCGGCGGCCGCGCATCTGTCGGTGGCCGATTATCTGGGCGATGTGCCGTGGACCGAGGACGAAGCCGCAAAGACCTGGTACGCGCGGGTGAAGTCGCGGCCCTCGTTCCGCACGCTGCTGGCCGAAGTGGTGCCGGGGATCCCGGCCTCGCCGAGCTACGCGGACCTGGACTTCTGACGAGCGACATCACGGCGGGGCTGCGCGAGACCGCGCGCGCGCACGGCTTCGACGCCGTCGGCATCACCAGGCCCGACGCGATCTCCGCCGCCAAGCCGCATTTCGAGCGCTTCATCGCCGCCGGCCAGCACGGCGATATGGACTGGCTTGCGGCGACGGCTGCGCGGCGCACCGATCCGCAGGTGCTGTGGCCGGATGCACGCGCGGTCGTGATGCTGGGCCTGAACTACGGTCCCGACCAGGACCCGCTCGCGATCCTGCAGCAGCGCACGCGCGGCGCGATCTCGGTCTACGCCCAGGGCGACGACTATCACGACCTGATCAAGGCGAAGCTGAAGTCGATTGCGCGCTGGCTTGTCGCCCATGCGGGTGGCGACGTGAAGGTGTTCGTCGACACCGCGGCCGTGATGGAGAAGCCGCTCGCGGCGAGCGCCGGCCTCGGCTGGCAGGGCAAGCACACCAACCTGGTGTCGCGCGAGCACGGCTCGTGGCTGTTCCTCGGCGCGATCTTCACCACGCTCGCGCTCGCGCCGGACGAGCCCGAGATCGACCATTGCGGCTCGTGCTCGGCGTGCCTCGACATCTGCCCGACCGCCGCGTTTCCGGCGCCGTACCGGCTCGACGCGCGGCGCTGCATCTCGTACCTGACCATCGAGCACAAGGGCGCGATCCCGCGCGCGCTGCGTGCCGCGATGGGCAACCGCATCTACGGCTGCGACGATTGCCTCAGCGTGTGCCCGTGGAACAAGTTCGCGCAGGCCGGGCGCGAAGCGAAACTAGCCGCGCGCGACACGCTGCGCGCGCCAAAGCTCGCCGACCTCGCGCGCCTCGACGATGCGGCGTTTCGCGCGCTGTTTGCAAAATCGCCGGTCAAGCGCACCGGCCGCGACCGCTTCGTGCGCAATGTGCTGATCGCGATCGGCAACTCGGGCGACGTGACGCTTGCCGCGCAGGCCGAGAGCCTGCTCGGCGATGCTTCGCCGCTGGTGCGCGGCGCCGCCGTCTGGGCGCTGGCCCGGCTCGATCCGCAGCGCTTCGCCCAGCTCGCCGCCACGCATCAGCCGCACGAGCGCGACGACGCCGTGCGCGCGGAATGGATCGCCGAGTCATTGGTGGGAGCATGATCTTGTCCGAAAACCGGTGCCCATCCCGCATCACGTGCGGGACAAGCTTTTTCGGGATCATGCTCTGATGGCAAACCTGTTCTGCTTCGGTCTCGGCTATTCGGCGGCGCACTA
Source organism: uncultured Alphaproteobacteria bacterium (assembly GCA_963839985.1). Classification (GTDB taxonomy): domain Bacteria; phylum Pseudomonadota; class Alphaproteobacteria; order Rhizobiales; family Xanthobacteraceae; genus PALSA-894. The sequence continues at coordinate 49,035 of CAWIXG010000014.1, forward strand.
CATCGCCGAATATGGCGGACGCTTCTGGCGCATCGCCGGCACGGTGCGGACGCGCGAGAAAGCCGCCGCGATCGCATCCGGCGCGCTGAAGCATCCGGTCGAGGCTTTCGTGTTCGACGGCAGCGCGGCGAAGCCCGAAATCGATGCCGCCGTGATGGACGCGACCGCGATCCTTGTTTCGGCGCCGCCGGACGAGAGCGATCCGGTGCTGCGGCACTTCGCCGATACGATCGCGGCCGCGCCGCACCTGCGCAGCATCGTCTATCTGTCGACCATCGGCGTGTACGGCGACCACGCGGGAGAATGGGTCGACGAGACGACCGCGCCCGCGCCGGTCTCCGAACGCAGCCGCGCGCGGCTCGCCGCCGAGCAGGCATGGATTGCGCTGGGCGGACGCGCCGAGAAGGCGGTCGCGATCCTGCGGCTGTCGGGGATCTACGGTCCGGGGCAGAACGCGTTCACGCAGCTCAAAAGCGGACGCGCCAAACGCATCGACAAAGCGGGGCAGTTCTTCAACCGCATCCACGTTGCCGACATCGCGCAGACGATCGATGCGGCGGTTGCCAAAAGCGCAAACGGCGTCATCAACGTGACGGACGACAAGCCGACCGCGCAGGGCGTGCCGGTCGCGTTCGCGGCGGAGCTGCTGGGGATCGAGCCGCCGCGGCAAATCCCGTTCGCCGACGCCGCGGCGGGCATGAACGAGATGGCGCTGTCATTCTATCGGGAGAGCAAGCGCGTGGATAACACGCGGATGAAGCGCGAGCTGGGTGTCACGCTGCGCTATCCGACCTTCCGCGAAGGCTTGCACGCGCTCGCGGCCGGCGAAAAGAATGAGAGTTGATCCGCGACTATTGAAAGGCACTCCGCTCATTCCCGCGCAAGCGGGAATCCAGGGGCCGAGAACGCGAAAGAACTGGGTCCCCGCTTGCGCGGGGACGAGTGGAGGCCAGTGATTCAATCGCGCTGGATCAGGCTTTTAGCGGAAAGCTTCGAGGCGCAGCGGCCGAACGACGACGACCGGGCGCAGGCGCTGCTGGTCGCGGGCTTCGCTCGGCACCGCATAGGAGCGCGTTTCAAAGCGGCGCTCGCGGCGCTGTTCGGCGCGCTTCTCGCGCTTCGACAGCTTGCGCGGCGGCACCACGATGTCGGGCGAGCGCAGCACGGTGTCGCTTGAGACCATGCCGGGCGGGGTCGCGGCCGGCGCGTTCGGATTCGGGATGTGCAGACGGGCGGTCCCCTCCGGCAGCTCGCTCGAGCGCGGGGCCGCGACGACACGCACCTTGCGATCGTCGGCCGAGGTTCTGGTGCAGCTCGCGTCGATGTAGGGCCAAGCCTGCGCGTCGCACGCACGCACGGCCGGAGCCGCCGGCGACGGCACCGCCTTCGACACGGACGCGACCTCCGGGCCGACCGCGGCGACCGTCTGCACCGCAGCCGTGTCGCGCGACGTGTTCGACGTGGTGGAGTACGTCGCCAATGCGCCGGTTCCGGCGACCAGGCTCGCCATCACCGGAAGCATGGCCAAATTCAACGTGAGCGCCATCGCGGCCTCCCCCTTGCGGGTGATGCACACCCGCCATGCGCGACAAGAACGCGGGAGACTTCCGGGGGTTCCGGTGTCTCGGCGGAACATGATCCGCTCCAAAACCGGTTCCATCCCGATCAGGTCGAGGAGATCGCGGGTCAAACTCCAGAATCCCAATTCCGCTCGTCCCCGCGAAAGCGGGGACCAGTTCTTTCGAGTTCTCGGCCTCTGGATTCCGGCTTGCGCGGGAATGAGCGCAGCAATGGTCGCGGATCGAACCTCAGGATCCTGCGCCGCTCGACGCAGCAGCGGGCACGCCGCGTGGGCGATCCGCGCATCGGCCTGAATGGCGCCGGGGCCCCGAGTGTGTTTCAATCAGCCAACCCGGCCCGACAGTGAATGCACAGGGAGACGATCGCGATGTCCGCGCAACCCAGGCTTCCGTCCGATATCGAGGGCCTTGCCCGCCAGGTCGACCCGCTGTCGCGACGCGGCTTTTTCATGAGTTCGGCAGCCGCGGCCGCCGCCGGCTACACGCTCGCCGCCGGCCCGGTGAATGCGCAGGCGATCCGGACGGATGGTGCCGGCCTCAACGAAGGCTTCGCCAAGGTGGCGGTCCCGGGCGGCGAGATGCCGGTCTATTTCGCGCTTCCCCTCAACGTGCAGAACCCGCCGGTGATCCTGGTCGCGATGGAGATCTTCGGGCTGCACGAATACATCCAGGACGTGACGCGCCGCCTCGCCAAGCTCGGCGCCTTTGCGATCGCGCCCGACTACTATTTCCGCAAGGGCGAGGATCTCACCAAGATCACCGAGATCCCCAAGCTGATGCCGATCGTCAATGCCAAGCCCGATGCGGAGCTCACCGCCGACCTCGACGCGACGGTCGCGTGGGCGAAGTCGCAGGGCGGCAACACGGACAAGCTCGGCATCATGGGCTATTGCCGCGGCGGGCGCACCGTGTGGCTGTATGCGGCGCACAATCCGGCGCTCAAGGCCGGCGTCGCCTTCTACGGCTCGCTGGTCGATCCGGAAGGCCAGAAGGCGATCTGGCCGAAGAGCCCGACGCAGCTTGCGCCGGAGATGAAGGCGCCGGTGCTCGGGCTCTACGGCGAAGCCGACGCGGGCATTCCGCTGACGCAGGTCGACGCCATCAAGGCGGCGCTCAGCGAGGCGAAGAAGACCTTCGAGATCAAGGTCTATCCGGGCGCACCGCACGGCTTCCACGCCGACTATCGGCCGAGCTATCGCAAGGAAGCCGCCGACGACGCGTGGAAAGAAATGACGGCGTGGTTCAAGAAATACGGTGTGCTGGGCTGAGGAAATTCCGGCATTAGGTAGCAAGCTCACCAAGGAGCGGATGGCCTGAAACGCGGCAATTCGGCATCTTGCCGGGATGGCTGACCCTCATGTCCTGACCGGATTGCTTGCTAAGCGCTCGGAGATCGCGGGCCAGATTGAGCACGTCCAGACGCAGCTTCGGCAGTTGATAATCGACCTCGACAATCTAGACGCCACCATTCGCATCTTCCGGCCCGACATCGACCTAGAGGAGATACGGCCGAAGCCCTTCCCGCCGCGCCACGCAGCCTTCAAGGGCGAAATCATGCGAGTGGTGATGGGCGCCCTTCGGACCTGAGAGAAGCCGCTGACGCGTCCTGAAATCACGATGCAGGTGATGGCAGAACGGCGCCTGAATACAGCGGACCCGCGCCTGTTGAAGTTGGTCGGGAAGCGGGTCGGAGCGTGCCTCCGGCATCATCGCAGCACGGGTTTGCTATGCTCGGGGAAGGATGGCGGTCCCTACCTAGTTTGGGAGATCGGCAAGTAGATTACTTCGATGATCGTTCATTGCTGCCGAACAGATAGCCCAAGATCAGAGTCACGATGCTCATCAGCCCGGAGAAGACGCGCTCGAAAGGCGCCATGCCAGCGGCATGCTGCGGGTGGTTGATCGCCGTATACCGCTCCGCTCCGTAGTATCCCGCAATAAGGACAAAGCAGAGCACAATCACCAGTCCCGAGATGTTACCGGGTTTCTCTGTTCGCCCGCCAAAGGGGTGGCCGAGCCAACCAAGTTCTTTTTTGAATTGTTCTTGCTCGTGAGCGAGGGCGGAAGATTCCTTGCGCGCCCTATCATCGGCGCCGGGGACCTCTACCGGCGCCTTCGAGATGTCTTCGACTGGAATGGGAAGTTCGACCGGACCGTCTTCCGGCTTGTCGTCGTCCATAACGCTACCCGCGCGCTGCTAGGCCCCGGAAGTGTTCCTGAATCTCAGCGTTAGATAGATAGGAAGCCCCCTTGCGTCGTGCACGATACCAAGGCGTCTCCTCGGCATGCGTCAGCGCGGACAACTGCAATCCGCTCAAATTCTTGTATCGGTCCCATACTCGGTCAAAGACTTCGTAAAACGGACGGTTGGCAGGATTCACCATAAGCGACTTGTATTCCCCCGAGGCTGGATCAATCTCGGTCGCATAGTTGGTGATCGGTGAGGAACCGAAGTTTTTGAACTCGTGATAAAGCGACGACAGCACGGGACCGTAAGGCCATGCTTCGAAGTTCTCGCCAACCGCTGGCGCACCGCGCGTTGCGAGGTGCCAACCGTGGAGGACGTAGACCAGCTTTTGGATTTTGAGCGGGTCGATATCTGTCACGCCCTCATGTCGGGCGCGGTGCAAAAACGAGTTCGCCACATGTGATGGGAGGTGCAACATACGTACCAATATAGAGAATCTTGTTGCTTTTTCAATGACTTAATTACCTAAATCATTACAAGACCTTATGCGCGGCGCTGCCAATAGCCCTTCCATTGCCGAGAAACAGGATGCTGCAACGCCGCACTGGTCGCTATCAGGAATTGCTCGCCGTTGCTGACGCGGCGGTTGTTCTCGCGCCACGCCATTTCGGACGAATACGCCGAAAGGTACGGACCAGCGATATGGTGATGCGTGCCAATCTCGGCACGGCGCAAGCGGCTAAAGAAGCTCTCAGCCTGATTGGTGCAGGCTTCGCCATTCGAATACGCCTCTTGATGATTGATGCGCTTCGTGAGGTAGAGCGCGTGCAACACGTCCCAATGAACGGCCTCGTCAGCGTGGACGAAGGCGACCGGGTGGGGTCTTCATGGCCAGCGAGCATGGCCAACGAGATCGTCTGCACGCGATAGACAGGGCGTTGCAAAGCAAGCGCCCCACCCGGCCGGCCACCCTCCCCGAAGACGGGGAGGGATGACCGAGCTTGCCGCCATCCTTCGAGACACCCGCAACGCTGCTGCGTTGCGGGTTCCTCAGGATGAGGGCCGGCGCTGATCAAAACTCCCGCACCGCCTCGATCAGCCGCGCGATATCCTCGGCGCGCGAGAGGCGGTGGTCGCCGTCCTTCACCAGCGTGAGCACCACGTCGTCCTGCGCGAGCCGTGAGGTCAGCGCGACGGCGTGGTTCCACGGCACGTCCGGATCCTGCACGCCCTGCAGGATGCGCACCGGGCAACCGGTCTCGATCATCGCGCCGAGCAGCAGATGGTTGCGCCCCTCCTCGATCAGGCCGCGCGTGATCGGATAGGGCTCGCCATACTCGGAGGGCCGATGCCAGACGCCGTTCTGTTCGATCTCGCGTTTCACCTGTGCGGGGAAGCCCTGCCACATCAGCGCCTCGGTGAAATCGACCGCCGGCGCGATCAGCACCAGTCCGGCGAGGCTTGCGCCGACCGGCCTGCCCTCGGCCTTGCGGCGGCGCAGTTCGCGCGCGAGCAAGAGCGCGATCCAGCCGCCCATCGACGAGCCGACGGCGACCTGCGGCCCGGCGCAGTCGCGCTCGAAAACCGCGCACGCCTCTTCGAGCCAGCGCCCGATCGTGCCGTCGGCGAACTCGCCGCCGGATTCCCCATGCCCGGAATAGTCGAAGCGCACGCAGGCGCGGCCCTGCTGGCGCGCCCAGTCGCTCAGCGCCGCGGCCTTGGTGCCCGTCATGTCGGACTTGAAACCACCGAGCCAGAACAGGCCCGGGTTCGCCCCAGGGTCGCGGCGCACCGCGATTGCGCGTTCCGCGGAGCCCGCTCCTAAATTTAGAAAATTCAGGCTAGAATGCGTCATAATCTGGTCCAGCCGCGGTCCCGGGCGGATGCCCGGGAATTGAAGGCGGGGCGACGGGGGAATGACAGTGCCGGTTCACGCTGCGTCAAGCGCCGTCTCGCGCCTGACCGTGTTTCGCCGCATCGCGCGGCGAAGCGCAAGGGGGCCGTCATGGCCGTGATGGACGCTCCCGCCCGCCGCACGGCGATGCGCGGCCTGCCCGGCGCGACCGTGCTGCAGATCCTCCCGGCGCTCAACGAGACACCCGCCGCGCGCGCCGCGGTCGATGTCGCGGTCGCGCTGCTGCGCTCGGGTGCGCGCGTGATCGTCGCCTCGGAAGACGGCCCGCTCAACAGCGAGCTGCAAGGGCTCGGCGGCGAATGGGTGCGGCTCGTCACCGACGGCGCCAATCCGCTCGCCGCATCGCGCAACGCGCGCACGCTCGCCAACCTGGTGCTGACCGAGCGGGTCGACCTCATCCACGCGCTCGGCATCGGCGCCTCGCGCAGCGCATCCGCGCTGAAGAAGCGCAACGGCGTGTGGGTGGTGCACAGCCACGCGTCGGCGGATCTGCTCAATCCGCACCGCGACAAATCCTATTCGCGCGCGCTCAATGCCGGCGACCGCATCATCGTGCCGTCGCATTTCGTCGCCGATCAGGTGGCGGCGCGCCACCAGGTGCCGCACGACAAGCTCGCGATCATTCCACGCCGTGTCGACGGCCGGTTCGATCCGCCCGCCATCAGTCCGGAGCGCGCCATGGTGCTGCGCCGCGGCTGGAAGATCGCGCGCGGCCAGCGCATCGTGCTCGTGCCGGGGCGCATCGATCCGGCGAAGGGCCAGCTCATGCTGGTCGAGGCCGCGCGCATCCTGACCAACGGCGGCTTGCGCGGCGTGACGTTCGTGCTCGCCGGCGACAACCGCGAGCACTTCGACTACGCGCGCAAGATCGCCGAGCAGGCCGAAGCGCACGGCGTCGCGCACCTGATCCGCCAGATCGGAAGCTGCCCCGACATGGCGGGCGCCTATCTGGCGACCGACTTCGTCGCGGTGCCGCAGATCGCGCCGCCGGCATTTCCGCTCGCCGCCGCCGAAGCGATGGCGATGGGACGCCCGGTGATCGCCGCCAACGTCGGCGCCATCCCGGAATTCGTGCTGGCGCCGCCCAACGTGCGCGAGGAACTGCGCACCGGCTGGCTCGCCGAGCCCGACGAGCCGGTGAGCTTTGCGCGCGCGCTCGCGGCAGCGCTTGCGACCGAGGCGACCGCCTACAACGCGATCGGCACGCGCGCGCGGCGTCTGGCGGGACAATTCTTCACGCCGTCGCGCACCGCGGCCTCGACGCTCGACCTTTACGCCAGCCTGTTCGAAGGCCGCGGCTAGCGCATGATCCCGAAAAAGCTTGTCCCGCACGTGATGCGGGATGGATCCCGGTTTTCGGAAAAGATCATGCGCAGGCAAAAGGAAAGCGGCTGGAGCCTGATTCAGCGCAGTTGAATCAGCTCCAGCGCACGCCGATGCGGACTTGTTGAACCGCCACAACCGCGATTGCGCTTGGCGGCGATCCGGACTATCCAAGCGCGGGGACGTTGGGCGATCGCGGTGCCGGCCGAGTTCGGGGTGAAGGCGGCAGGCACGTGGACATGAGGTCGATCGAGTGAATTCGCGCGCGACTGCACGGTTGCCGCTCGACCCCGGAGCGGATTCCATCGAACACACATTGTCGAAGCCGCCGGGCGAGGTGGTGGCGTTTGCGCGTCCCCTCACCGTGCTGATCGTCGCGCCCACGCTGCACGCCGGTGCGGCGGATGCCGGCGCGATCGACCTGATGCACATTCTCAGGCGCAACGGCCATCGCGTCATCGTCGTGTCGAACGGCGGACGGCTGGAGAACGCCGTCGCGGCATCGGGCGCCGAGTTCGTGCGGCTCGACGTCGCGAGCTTCAATCCGGTGAGGATCCTGCGCTGCGCGCTCGCGCTGTCGCGCATCGTGCGCGAGAAGCGCTGCGACGTCGTGCACGCGCACGGCCGCGCCGCGGCGTGGAGCGGCTATATCGCGGCGCGCGCCCGGCGCGTGCCGCTGCTCACCACCTGGTACAAGGGCTTCCGCGAGCAGAACGCGCTCAAGCGGCTTTACAACGGCGTGATGGTGCGCGGCGCGCGCGTGGTCGCGGTGTCGGACCAGCTCGCCGAGCTGATCGTCGAGCGCTACGGCATTGCGCCCGAGCGCATCACGGTCGTGCCGGCGAGCATCGATCTCGCGCGCTTCGATCCGGCGGCGATCTCGCCCGAACGGATCGAGGCGGTCCGCCGCGCCTGGGGCGTGAAGCCGGAGACCAAGGTGATCCTCGTGGTCGGCCGCATGCTGCGCCGCAAGGGGCACCATGTCGCCGTCAAGGCGGTGCACCGCCTGAAGCAGCGCGGGCTGAAGGATTTCGTCTGCGTGTTCGCCGGCGAGGATCAGGGCCGCACGCGCTACACCGGGGAACTGTGGGACCTCGTCAGCACGACGGACAGCGCCGACGTGGTGCGGCTTGCCGGCGCGGTCGAGGACATGCCGGCGGCCTACGCGGCCGCGACCGTGGTGGTGTCGGCCGCCGTGCAGCCCGAGGGGCTGCAGCGCGCGATCCTCGAGGCGCAGGCGATGGCGCGCCCAGTCGTGGTGTCGGACCTCGCCGCCGGACCCGAGATCGTGCGCGCCCCGCCCACGGTTCCGGAGGAGCGCATGACCGGAATGCGCGTGCCGGCGGACGACGATACGGCGCTCGCCGCCGCGCTCATCCGCTTGTTTTCATTGAGCGATAGCGCGCGGGCGGCGATCGGCCGGCGCGGCCGCGAATGGATCGCGAGCCATTTCGACGCAGCCTCGATCGAGCGGGCGACGCTGGCGCTTTACGCCGACGTGGCGCGGCCGCGCAATTGATCAGGGTGCCGCAAAGTCGCGCCATGATGCGCGGCGGCGTTGACTCGGGGGACGTTTATCCCGATCTTCCCCTCTCCGGCGCGTGATTTGCCGCAAGGCCGAGCCAGTGTCACGCTGGCGGCCCGGCTCGCCGCCGGATCGTTGCAACAACAGAGGAGTTTGCTGCCATTCGCCGCCCGATGAGAGCACCAGAGCCGGCCCGCAAAGACGGTCCGCGCGTCAACGAGGAAATTCGCAGCCGCGAAGTTCATTTGATCATGCAGGACGGCGCCAACCGCGGCACCGTCTCGATTGCCGAAGCGATCCAGGCCGCGCAGGAAGCCGGCCTCGACCTGGTCGAGATTTCACCCAACGCCGCGCCGCCGATCGTCAAGATCCTCGACTACGGCAAATACAAATACCAGGAACAGAAGAAAGCCGCCGAGGCGCGCAAGAAACAGAAGGTCGTCGAGGTCAAGGAGCTGAAGTACCGGCCGATGATCGACGATCACGATTACGAAGTGAAAATGCGCGCGATGCAGCGCTTCTTCGAGGAAGGCGACAAGGTCAAGGTGACGCTGCGCTTCCGCGGCCGCGAGATGGCGCATCAGGAGCTCGGCACCCGGCTGCTCAACCGCGTCAAGGAAGACGTGACCAAGATCGCCAAGGTCGAGATGGAGCCGCGCTTCGAGGGCCGCCAGATGATCATGATCCTGGCGCCGCGATAGACGCGAGCATCGATAATTTGCGAAACGCCCGCGATGCAGATCGCGGGCGTTTCGATTTTCAAGTCGACCGCTTCTTGCCGTAGTCGAGGCCGCCGTGCTGCTTCGGCGGGTGCGCCTTGAAGGCCTCCTCGTTCGGATCGAGGCCCCAGCCCGGCGTGTCGGGCATCACCAGATGCCCGTTCTCGATCTTCGGCACCGCGGTGAACAATTCGTCGTCCCACGCCAGGCGGTCGATATCGATCTCCATGATGCGCAGGTTCGGGATGGCGGCGGCGAAATGCGCGTTCATCATGGTGCAGAGATGGCCGTAGAAATTATGCGGCGCGACGTTGACCTCGTGCGCCTCCGCGGCGGCCGCGATCTTCATCGACTGCCACACCCCGTTCCACGGCGTGTCGACGATCGCGACGTCCATCGCCTGCTCGCCGAAATAGGGCAGAAACTCGCGCAGGCCGAGCAGCGTCTCGCACGAGGCGATCGGGTGCGGGCTGTGGCGGCGGATGTAGGCCAGCGCCGCGGGCGAGTATGAGTCGATCTCGATCCAGAACATGTCGAGGTCGGCGATCTCGCGCAGGATCGTCAGGTAGCCTTCGGTCTTGGCGTTGAAATTGAGGTCGAGCAGCAGGCCGGGATCGGGGCCGAGCCCGTCGCGCAGCGCTTCGAGGTGCATGCGCAGGTTTCGCAGCACGGTCTTGTCGATGTTGAGCTCGGGAAAATACGGCGAGCCGAAGCCGGGGCGATAGCCGCGCGGCTTGCCGTCCTCATAGATGAAGATGTTGGTCTTGGCGGCGCCGAAGCCCTGCTCGCGCACCTCGCGGCCGATCGCCTTCACGCCGTCGAGGTCGGTGATCGCCGGCTTGTAGTAGGCCGGATGATTGATGCGCCAGGTCGCGCAGTGCGACCAGTAGAGCGGAATGCGGTCGCGCAGCTTGCCGCCGAGCAGCGCGTAGACCGGGACGCCGAGCGCCTTCGCCTTGGCGTCGAGCAGCGCGTTCTCGATCGCCGCGATCCCCTGCGCCACCACGCCGCCCGCCGCCGGACGGGTCGCCGCGTAGAGCTCGGCATAGATGCGCTCGTGATCGCTGACGGTCTGTCCGATCACCCTGGCTGAAAGCCGCGCGATCACGGCGCCGATGCCGGGCGAGCCGAAGTCCTCGGAATACTCGCTCCAGCCGACGATGCCGTCCGACGTAGTCAGCTTGACGAAATGATAGTTGCGCCATCCGGCATCGCAGCCGAGCGTCTCGATCCGGGCGACTTTCACGACAGCTCTCCGTTCGCGGGCTTTACGCCTGCACGATGACGGAGCCGACGAGACCGGGCAACGGGTCTTATTTGAGCGTGATCTTAGTCCGAAAACCGGTATCCACTTTTCGGGATCACGCTAGCGCGCGCCGCACATCGAGGTGATGACGAACAGGCGCGAGCGCTCGGGCTCGAGACCCGCCATCGCGCGGCCGGCATAGCGCGTGCGGGCGAAGCGGCGGTCGGCGGCAAACGCCTGCACCGGACTGACCGGCGCGATGTCCTCGTTGCCGTCGCGCGCCGCAAAGCGAAAGGCGCCGCTGCAGTTCTTCAGGATCATGGTCGACGGCACCAGCATGGTGCCGGCCCAGTTGATGCTGGCCTGGCTCGGGCACGTAAACGAAAGCAGGATCGCGGCCGACAGCAGCGGGCCGGTGAGCTGCAAGCAACGCGACGGGGACATGGAGCGCCTCCTGCCGATGCGAAGCGATCTCCCGTTCCTCTCTCGTGACGCCTCTGGCGGATCGCTCGGACGCCGGTGTAACCCCTTGGCGTATGGGCCGGTTCCATTCCGGGAACGATCTGCCAACTCAAGGGTCCCACCGGCTGGTTAACGAATTCTTGCGGCCGGTCCGGTCCTCCAGATCGGGCGGAATCTGGCCCCCAACCTGTTGTTTTTCGCGGTTTCCTCTGCCATAAGCCGCCCTTCGCCGCCCGGCTAAAGGGCTGCCGTGGCGACGATTTGTGCCTCAGCACAGCTCATTTTCGAGCAGATGCCGGTGAACCGGGCCTTTGGCACGCGTTTTCCGGCCCAAAAGGAGAGCCAAATGCCCAAGATCAAGACCAAATCGGGCGCTAAAAAGCGCTTCAAGATTACCGGCACCGGTAAAGTGGTGGCGGCCCACGCAGGCAAGCGTCACGGCATGATCAAGCGGAGCAAGAAGCAGATCCGCCAGCTGCGCGGCACGGACGTGCTGTTCAAGACCGACGGCGACAACATCAAGAAATACTGGATGCCCAACGGCTGATCCGGTCGCCTCTCACCCTTGAACCCGTAATTCCGTTACTGCAGGAGATCAGTCATGGCACGCGTCAAACGGGGCGTTACGTCCCACGCCAAGCACAAGAAAGTTCTCAAGGCCGCGAAAGGCTTCTACGGCCGGCGCAAGAACACCATCCGCATCGCCAAGCAGGCGGTGGAGAAGGCCCAACAGTACGCCTTCCGCGACCGCAAGCGGCGCAAGCGCACCTTCCGCGCGCTGTGGATCCAGCGCCTCAACGCTGCGGTGCGTCCCTTCGGCATCACCTACAGCCAGTTTATCAACGGGCTCGCCAAGGCGGAGATCACCGTCGACCGCAAGGTCCTGTCCGATCTCGCGATCCACGAGCCGGTTGCCTTCCAGGCGATCGTCGAGAAGGCCAAGGCGGCGCTTCCCGCCGCGGCCTGACCGTTGCGGCAGCCGAAGGCTCGCCTTCGGCTGGCCCTGTCCGGGGGCGACGATGATCGATCCCGCCTATGTGCGGCGCATGGCGCGCTATAACGGCTGGCAGAACCAGAGCCTGTACGGCTGCGCCGACGGGCTCGCGGACGCCGAGCGGCGGCGCGAGCGCGGGGCGTTCTTCGGCTCGCTGCACAAGACGCTGAGCCACCTGCTCTGGGCCGACCGCACCTGGATGAGCCGCTTTGTTACCGACGTGGCGCAGCCGGAGACCGGCATCAAGGGTTCGGTGTCGCTCTACGACGACTGGGACGTGCTCAAGCGCGAGCGCGCGGCGTTCGACGCCACGATGATCGCGTGGGCGGACCGGCTCGACGCGGCGTGGCTCGACGGCGATCTCACCTACGTGTCGAGCGCGGCCGGGGAAATCACCAGACCGAAATGGCTGCTGGTCACGCACATGTTCAATCATCAGACGCACCATCGCGGCCAGGTGCACTGCATGCTGACGCAGGCGGGCGGCAGGCCGCACGATACCGACTTGCCGTTGATGGCGGAGTGACGCGATGAGCGACGTGCAACATCTCGAACAGGACATCGGCGCGGCCATTGCGGCCGCGGCGGACGAGGCCGCGCTCGACGCGGTGCGCGTCGGCGCGCTCGGCAAGAGCGGCTCGGTCTCGGCGCTGCTCAAGACGCTCGGCGGCATGACGCCGGAACAGCGCAAGGAGCAGGGCCCGCTGATCAACGGGCTGAAGGAGCGCGTGACCGATGCGCTGGCGGCGCGGCGCGAGGCGCTGAAAGGTGCCGCGCTCGACGCGCGGCTCAACAGCGAAACCGTCGACGTGACGCTGCCGGTGCGCGAGTCGCCGGCCGAGACCGGGCGCATCCACCCGGTCAGCCAGGTGATCGACGAGCTCACCACCATCTTCGCCGACATGGGCTTTGCGGTCGCCGAAGGGCCGGACATCGAAACCGATGACCTCAACTTCACCAGGCTCAATTTCCCGGAAGGCCATCCGGCGCGCGAGATGCACGACACGTTCTACTTCGGCCCGAAGGCCGACGGCACGCGCATGCTGCTGCGCACGCATACCTCGCCGGTGCAGATCCGCACGATGCTGAGCCAGAAGCCGCCGATCCGCGTGATCATTCCGGGGCGCACCTATCGCAGCGACAGCGACCAGACCCACACGCCGATGTTCCACCAGGTCGAGGGCCTCGTCATCGACAAAGGCTCGCACCTCGGCCACATGAAATGGATCCTGCGCGAATTCTGCAAGGCGTTCTTCGAAGTCGACGACGTCAAGATGCGCTTCCGTCCGTCGTTCTTCCCGTTCACCGAGCCCTCGCTCGAGGTCGACATCCAGTGCCGCCGGACCAGGGACGAGGTGCGCTTCGGCGAAGGCGAAGACTGGATGGAGATCCTCGGCTGCGGAATGGTGCACCCGAACGTGCTGCGCAATTGCGGGCTCGATCCCGACGAGTACCAGGGCTTCGCCTGGGGCATGGGGATCGACCGCATCGCGATGCTGAAATACGGCATCGCGGATTTGCGCCAGATGTTCGAGGCCGACGTGCGTTGGCTGTCGCATTACGGGTTCCGCCCGCTCGACCTGCCGACCCTGGCGGGGGGACTGAGCACATGAACAGGCACACGCTCCATTCACCTCCCCCCGCGCATTCCAACCCGGTGGTGCGTGACGGACGCGCCCCCTCCCTACCCTCCCCCGCAAGCGGGGGAGGGGGAGTTCGTGGCGCCGACGGAGCATCACAGTCACATGCCGAGGCAGTGGCGCGGAGCGAGCCGCAAGCTCCCCCTCCCCCGCTTGCGGGGGAGGGTAGGGAGGGGGCTTCGACCCACGCGCCGACCTGGAAGGTGAAGCCGAAAATGCGCATGCGCGCGCGCGTGCTTCGCCAGGATTTGACCAAGGCCGAACGTATTGTTTGGTACGGCCTGCGGGCGCATCGGCTGGAAGGTGCCGGCTTCCGCCGACAGACGCCGATCGGCCCCTACATTGCCGATTTCCTGTCGCACACGGCAAAGCTCGTCATCGAAATCGACGGCGGTCAGCATTTCAACGACGCGCATGAAGCGCGCGACAAGCGGCGTGACGCGTTCTTTACCGCCAAGGGCTTTCGCGTTCTTCGATTCAACAACCACGATGTCATGACGAACCGCGCCGGCGTGCTGGAGACAATCGCCGCGGCGGTGCGTGAGCGCGCCCCCTCCCTACCCTCCCCCAGCGAGCCCGTCTTCGACGGGCTATGCGGGGGAGGCAGAGCGCGCGGCGCCGGCGGAGCGTCACAATGAAGTTCACCCTCTCCTGGCTGCGCGAGCACCTCGACACCGACGAGCCGCTCGACGAGCTCGCCGACAAGCTCACCATGATCGGGCTCGAGGTCGAGTCCATCGAAGACAAGGCGAAGCAGCTTGGCGCTTTCGTGATCGCGAAGGTGATCGAGGCGAAGCAGCATCCGAACGCCGACCGGTTGCGCGTGTGCCTCGTGGACACCGGCGACGGCAATCCGATCCAGGTCGTGTGCGGCGCGCCGAATGCGCGCACCGGCATGACCGGCGTGTTCTCGCCGCCCGGCACCTACATCCCGGGCAAGAAGATCACGCTCGGCGTCGGCACCATCCGCGGCGTCGAGAGCCGCGGCATGCTGGTGTCGGAAGCCGAGATGGAATTGTCCGACGACCATGACGGCATCATCGATCTGCCGGCCGATGCGCCGGTCGGGACGCCTTACGCCGCATGGGCCGGGCTCGACGATCCGGTGATCGAGATCAACCTGACGCCGAACCGTCCGGACTGCACCGGCGTGCACGGCATCGCGCGCGACCTCGCGGCCGCCGGCATGGGCAAGTTCATCGATCCGGCGCCGAAGCCGGTGAAGGGCGCGTTCCCCTGCCCGGTCGCGGTCAGGATCGAGAGCCCGGAGCTGTGTCCCGGTTTCGCGCTGCGGCTGGTGCGCGGCGTGAAGAACGGGAGCTCGCCCGAATGGCTGCAGAAGCGGCTGATCGCGATCGGGCTGCGTCCGATCAACGCGCTGGTCGACATCACCAACTTCATGACCTTCGACCGCGGGCGCCCGCTGCACGTCTTCGACGCCGCCAAGGTGCGCGGCAATCTCACGGTCCGGCGCGGGCGCAAGGGCGAGAGCCTGCTCGCGCTCGACGGGCGCAGCTACCAGCTCGACGAGAGCATCTGCGTCATCGCGGACGAGAAGGGGGTTGAATCGCTCGCCGGCATCATGGGCGGCGAGGAGAGCGGCTGCGATGCCGAGCACCACCGACGTGCTGATCGAGTCCGCGCTGTGGTCGCCGCTCAACATCGCCCAAACGGGGCGCAGGCTCGGCATCAATTCGGACGCGCGCTATCGCTTCGAGCGCGGCGTCGATCCGAACTCCATGGTGCCGGGGCTCGAACAGGCGACGCAGATGGTGCTCGACTTCTGCGGCGGCGAAGCATCCGGGATTGCGCTCGAAGGCGCGAAGCACGCCGAAGATCGCGTGATCGATTTCCCGGTCGCCGAGGTGAAGCGCCTGTCCGGCCTCGACGTGCCGCTGATCGAAATGAAGCGCGTGCTCAAGCACCTCGGCTTCTTCGCGGCCGGCCAGGGCGAGACGGTCAAGGTCGCGATCCCGTCCTGGCGCATGGATGTCGAGGGCAAGGCCGACATCGTCGAGGAGATCGTGCGCATCGTCGGCGTCGACGCGGTGCCGTTCACGCCGTTCGAGCGCGGCGACGCCCCGCGCAAGCCGGTGCTGACCGCGCAGCAGGTACGCACGCGCCGCGCCAAGCGCGCGCTCGCGGCGCGCGGACTGGTCGAGGCCGTCACCTGGTCGTTCATCGGCCGGGCGCAGGCCGAATTGTTCGGCGGCGGAACGCCCGAGCTTGCGCTCGCCAATCCGATCGCGGCTGATCTGTCCGACATGCGCCCGAGCCTCATTCCGGGCCTGGTCGCGAGCGCGCAGCGCAACGCCGATCGCGGCTTTTCCGACGTGGCGCTGTTCGAGGTCGGCCAGATATTCAAGGGCGACAAGCCCGAGGACCAGTTCACCGCCGCCTCCGGGGTGCGCCGCGCACTCGCCAAAGCAAGCGGCGCGGGCCGCCACTGGAGCGGCAACGGCGAGGCGGACGCGTTCGACGTGAAGGCGGATGCGCTCGCCGTGCTGATCGCGGCGGGCGCGCCGCCGTCCGCCTTGCAGGTCGTGCCGGGCGGGCCGAACTGGCTGCACCCGGGACGCTGCGGCACGATCCAGATCGGGCCGCAGAACGTGCTCGGCTATTTCGGCGAACTGCATCCGCGCGCGCTCGAGGCGCTCGACGCCGCGGGCCCGCTGATGGCGTTCGAGGTCATCCTCGAGCGCATCCCCGACGCCAAGGCGAAGGCGACGCGCGCCAGGCCGGCGCTCGATCTCTCGGCGTTCCAGCCGGTGTCGCGGGACTTTGCGTTCGTGGTCGACGCCAAGGTGAGGGCCGGCGATATCGTGCGCGCGGCGCAGAACGTCGACCGCAAGCTGATCACCGGCGTGACGGTGTTCGACCTCTACGAGGGCAAGGGCATCGAGCCGGGCAAGAAGTCGATCGCGATCGCCGTCACCTTGCAGCCGCGCGAGAAGACGATGACCGACGAGGAGATCGACGCGACGGGGAAGAAGATCGTCGCCGAGGTGTCGCGGCGGACCGGCGGCGTGTTGCGCGGCTGATCCCTCCCCTGAAAGGGGAGGGTAGCTGCGAGCGGAGCGAGCAGGCGGGTGGGGTTTATCTCACGAGCCCCCACCCGGCCGTGCTACGCACGGCCACCCTCCCCCGCTTGCGGGGGAGGGATAAGAAGGTCCGTATAAGCAAACCCGTCTCTTTCAATTGTCTCGCCAACGCTCACATCGATGCGCCGGTCGAACATCGGGCCTGCGACCACGCAGGAGTGAAACTCGCCGTTCTCGCCGCACGGATCGGCGTGCGCCGGCAAGTCGGCGAGCAGCGCCGCGTCGAATTGGCGTCCGGCGAATGATGTCGGCAGCTGCTTGAGGTCGACGCAGACCAGATACGTCTCCACGCCGGCCGCGATCATCTCGCGCGCGAGCGCATCGGTCGGACGCTGCCACAGCGGAAACAGCGGCGTGATGCCGGTGCCGGCGAGCTTCTGCTCGCGGTAGGCGCGCACGTCGTGGAGAAACAGATCGCCGAAGATGACGTGCGTCACGCCCGCGCGCTTTGCATCGTCGAGCGCGGCCGCCATGCGGGCCTCATACACCTCGTTCGGACATGGATACGGGATCGGCACGATCACCGGGGGCAGCCCGATCGCATCGTGTTGCGCGCGCAGGATCTCCTCGCGCACGCCATGCATGCTGACGCGCCGGAATGTTTCGGTGACGGTCGTCAGCGCGCCGACCACGTCGTAGTCGCCGGCGCGGCGGATCTCGTGCAGCGCCCATGCGGAGTCTTTCCCGCTCGACCAGGCGATGAGGGATTTTGGTTTCACGAACCGCGCTCCGCTCTCTCGATCGCTCTGACCGGCGTACTGGCTCGGTCATCCCTCCCCGTCTTCGGGGAGGGTGGCCGGCCGCCAGGCCGGCCGGGTGGGGTCTTCATGGCCAACGGGATCGCCCGCAAACAATAGGCGCGACGTTGCAAAGCAAGTACCCCACCCGGTCGCCTTCGGCGACCACCCTCCCCCTTCGGGGGAGGGATAAGCGGAGCGTATTCTCACCGACGGCCCCACAATCTGAGCGCCGCGTCGGCGGCGCGCTCGCCCGACTCCCAGGCGCCGCCGACCGTGCCCCACAGCGTCTCGTGGACGGCCTCACCGGCGAAGAACAGCCGCTCGCGCACCGGCTCCATCAGCACCTTGCGGCCGCCCTGGCCGTTCACCGCCGCGGCCGAGAACGCGCCGAGCGCCCAGGGCTCGTTGTTCCAGCGCGTCGCATGCGTCTTGCCGATCGCCTTCTTGACGTCGGCGCCGAACAGGTCGGCAAGCCAGCCGATCGCGAAATCCGTCATCGCGGCTTCGCCGGCTCTCGAAAGCTCGGCGCCGAACTTGCCGGCGATCTCCACCATCGCGAGCGGCGTGCCGGACACATTGGCGAGCAGCGCAGCCGTTTTCACGCCGGCCGCCTTTTCGAACACCAGGTCGTCGTTGCGCAGCTGCAGCGGGTTGCCCTTGAGCTCCAGCGCGACGTGATCGTAGGCGCCGAGCGTCAGCTTGCCGAGCGCATCGAGATGGCGCTTCGGCAGCTCCGGCGTGAACTTGATCTTGTCGGCCGCGAGCACGCCGTTCGACACGGTGACGATCGCGGCGCGCGCCTTGATGACGCCGCGGCCGGCATCGATCTCGACGAAATTGCGCGTCGCGTTCATGCGCGTGACCGGCGCCTTGAGCTGCACGGTGAGCTCGGCGCCGAGCCGCGCCACCAGCGCGCCGAGCCCCTGGCGGCAATAGGCGTCGACGTCACGCTCGACCAGGCGCGCGACGTCCAGCGCCGAGACCTCGTCGAGATTTTTCGCGCAGCCGAACGGCCCGAGGAAGAACTCCACCGTGGCGCGCCAGTCGCCGAGGTCTTTGGGCAGCGCCTGCATGCAGCTCACGTCGGTTTTTCCGCGCGCGGCGTCCTGGATCGCGCGCTGCGCCCGCACGATCGTCGAGAGATAATCCTCCATCTCGCCTTCGCGCGCGTTGCGCTTGCCGATGCGCAGCCGCTGTCCCGGCGGCGCCGGATAGATCTCGAAGCCGCGCGGCGCGAGCTTCGACAGCGGGTTGATTTCGGGAACGTGCAGCCAGTGCGCGCCGCGGTCGTAGGCAACCCCGAAGGTCGTGGTGTCGGTGACGCAGCGCCCGCCGATGCGCTCGCTCGCCTCCAGCAGCACGTAACGGCGGCCCGCGGCGGCGACTTTCCGCGCCGCCGCAATACCGGCCGCACCCGCGCCGACGATCGCCACGTCGACCTCGCCCGACGCCGAGACCGCCCCGAGCGCCGGGCCGGCGGCAAGCGCCGCCGCGCCCGCAATGAAACTGCGACGATCGAGAGACATGGTTTCCAATTTATTCCCGCGCGCGGGAAGTTTGCCTGATCGAACAGCGAACCGCAAAGCGTAATCGCCAACCCTTACGCGTCATTGCGTATTCGTTCACCGCACGCGTGAACCGAAACGCAACGACCGTTCGCTAAGCTGTTCCCCAAAGCGAGACGAGGACGAACCTCGCGGCTGGGGGAAACCGTCATGGGTCGCGTGCTCGATCGCGTCGGGCAGATGATTGCCCGGTACCTGGAGAAGCCCGTCTCGGGCTACGAGCCGTTCACGCCGAGCGATCCGAACGCATTGGCGGCGTCGCTGCGCCCCGGCGACGTGCTGCTGGTCGAAGGCAACAATCACGTCTCGGGCGTCATCAAGTACCTGACCCAGTCCACCTGGTCGCATGCGGCGCTCTACGTCGGCCCCCTCGGCGGACGCAGCTGCGGCGACGGCGAACCGCACGCCCTGATCGAGGCGGAGCTCGGCATCGGCGTCAACTCCGCACCGCTGTCGAAATACTCGCGCTTCCATACCCGCGTCTGCCGTCCCGCCGGACTGAGCATCGAGGATCGCGAGAAGGTCTGCCGCTACGCGATCGAGCGCATCGGACTGGACTACGACCTGAAGAACATCACCGACCTGATGCGCTACCTGATGCCGCTGCCGATTCCGCGCCGCTGGCGCCGCCGCGTGCTCGCGCTCGGCTCGAGCGACCAGACGCGCATCATCTGCTCGGCCCTGATCGCGCAGGCCTTCGAGTCGGTGCGCTACCCGATCCTGCCGCGGGTGACCCGCACCGAGAGCCGCGCGGCGCGCCGCGAGCTCCTCGAGATCCGCCATTCGTCGCTCTACACGCCGCGCGATTTCGACATTTCGCCCTACTTCTCGGTGGTGAAGCCGACCATCGAGAACGGCTTCGACTATACGCGGCTGCACTGGGCCGATCTGCCGCTGCCGCCGGCCGAGCCGGCGTCCGCCGCTGGCGCGGACCTCGCGCCGCAGCCGTTGCGCCGGCGCCGCTCCGCGATGGCCTGGACCTGATCGCCCGGTCTGCGCCACGCCGCATGACGGCGCTTGTGCCGGCGGCCTCCCGCCACTACCTCTGGCCGCATGTTCGACGCCGCCTTCAAGGCCCTCGGCCAGATGTTCACCCCGCCGTTCCGCACGGTGCTGTGGAAGTCGATCGGGCTCGCGCTCCTGCTGCTGGTCATGCTCGGCTTCGGCCTGCACCGGCTGTTCGCGTGGCTGGCCGGTGAAGGCGCGCATTATCTCGAAGGGATCACCGGACCCGGCATGCAGACGCCGCTGCACCTGCTGCTCTGGATGCTCGCCATCATGGCGGGGTTCGGTCTCGCGCTCGGCGCGATCTTCATCATGCCGGCGGTGACGGCGTTCGTGGCGAGCTTCTTCTCCGACGAGATCGCCGCCGAGGTCGAGCATGCGCACTATCCGGCCGATCCGCCGGGCATGCCGGTGCCGGCGTGGACCGCCGGCTGGGAGGGGATAAAGACCGCGCTGCTGGCGCTGCTCGTGTACCTGTTCGCCGTGCCGTTCCTGCTGTTCGCCGGCTTCGGCATCCTGATCTTCTTCGTGGCCAACAGCTACCTGCTTGGCCGGGAGTATTTCCTGCTCGCCGCCATGCGCTTCCACTCGGTCGAGGAGGCAAAGGCGCTGCGCAAGCGCCATCACGGCACGATCGTCATCGCCGGCGCGTTCATCGCGGCATTCGTGTCGATCCCGATCCTCAACCTCGCGACGCCGCTGTTCGGCATGGCGTTCATGACGCACATGCACAAGAAGCTGGCGGGACCGCGGCGCGAGCTGATCACGCATACGTAGCGCGCGAGCCACGTGCTCCGCTTATCCCTCCCCCGAAGGGGGAGGGTGGACGCGCGCGTAGCGCGCGGACGGGTGGGGTCTTTGACGTGTTGCGCAATCCCCACCCGGTCGCCTGCGGCGACCACCCTCCCCCTTCGGGGGAGGGATGACCGAGCCCAGTCGCTAGGTCTTCGGCCTCAGATCCACAATCCGCTTCGCCTTGCCGAGCGAGCGCTCGATCGCGCCGGGCACTGTCGTATCGACCGTCGCCGTCACGCCGATCAGCGCCTTGATCTGGTGCGCCAGCTCCTTGCCGGCGGCGGCGCGCGCCGCATCGTCCGCGCCGGGGCGCGCCTCGACCTTGACCGTCATCGCGTCGAGGCGATCCTCGCGGCGCAGCTCGATGACGAAATGCGGCGCGAGCCGCTCGTCCTTCAGGATCAGCTCCTCGATCTGCGTCGGGAAGACATTGACGCCGCGCACGATCATCATGTCGTCGCTGCGTCCGGTGATCTTCTCCATGCGCCGCATCGACCGCGCCGTACCCGGCAGCAGGCGCGTCAGGTCGCGGGTGCGATAGCGGATCACCGGCATCGCCTCCTTGGTGAGCGAGGTGAACACCAGTTCGCCGCGCTCGCCTTCCGGCAGCACCGCGCCGGTCGCGGGGTCGATCACCTCCGGATAGAAATGATCCTCCCAGATGTGCAGCCCGTCCTTGGTCTCGACGCACTCGTTGGCGACGCCCGGCCCCATCACCTCAGACAGCCCGTAGATGTCGACCGCGTGCATGTCGAAGGCGTCTTCGATCTCGGCGCGCATCGCGTTGGTCCACGGCTCGGCGCCGAAGATGCCGACTTTCAGCGAGCATTTGGCCGGATCGACGCCCTGCGCGCGGAACTCGTCGAGGATCGCCAGCATGTAGCTCGGCGTCACCGTGATCAGGTCGGGCGCGAAATCGACGATCAGCTTGACCTGGCGTTCGGTCATGCCGCCCGAGACCGGGATGGTGACGCAGCCGAGCTTCTCGGCGCCGTAGTGC
This sequence comes from uncultured Alphaproteobacteria bacterium, assembly GCA_963839985.1. Lineage (GTDB taxonomy): Bacteria > Pseudomonadota > Alphaproteobacteria > Rhizobiales > Xanthobacteraceae > PALSA-894. Next base: position 70,833 of record CAWIXG010000014.1, read on the forward strand.
ACGCCGAGCCCGCCGGTGAACAGGCCGTAGCCGTAGGCGTTGTGGATCTTCATGCCGGCACGGCCGCCGCTCGCGTAGATGCTGCGTGCGCAGACGTCGGCCCAGGTGCGGATGTCGAGCCGGGTGTAGCCGACCACCGTCGGCTTGCCTGTGGTGCCGGACGAGGCGTGGATGCGCACGATCTTGTCCATCGGAACCGCGAACATCCCGTACGGATAGTTGGCGCGCAGGTCGTCCTTGGCGGTGAACGGAAATTTCGCGAGGTCCGCGAGCTGTGTGAGGTCGCCCGGATGCACGCCGGCCGCGTCGAACGACGCCTTGTAGTGCGGCACGTTCTCGTAGGCGTGCCTGAGCGACCACTTCATGCGCCGCAATTGCAGCGCCGCGATCTCGTCGCGCGACGCGATCTCGATCGGGTTCAGGTCTTTCTTGTTGGGCGCGAAGTCGGCAGCACGTTTGGACATGACTTTCCTATCGTTTGCGCATGATCTTGTCCGAAAAACCGGTACCCACTTTTCGGGATCATGCGCGCTTACATCTTCCTCTGCTGCGCATTCCAGTGCTTCTCGAGATTGGCGATCAGCGCCGGGCTGAAGTGGCAATAGGCCTGCTCGCGCGCGTAGACCGCCATGTAGCGGCGGAACTGATCGAGCGGTTCCTCGGACACACGGAAGGCGCGCCGGTTGCCGGCCGCGCTGACGACGCCCGAATCGGTGAAGCCCGCGATCACCCGTTCCAGCGCGGCATCCATTTCGCCGGGCGGCACGATCTCGTCGCAGATCATGCGGCCGGCCGGGGTATCGCAATCGAGCCTGAGCCCGGACACGATCGCCTGGCGGGCGATGCGGTCGCCGGTGAAGCGCGGCATCCGCATGTTGGCGGCGCCCGGAATGATGCCTTCCTTGCGCGCCGGCAGGGTCATGTAGGCATCGCTCGCCGCCACCACGTAGTCCATCGTCAGCAGGTACTGGCAGCCGCCGCCGATCGCGAATGCCTCGACGCCGGCGACCCACGGCTTCTCGATGGTGGCGCAATAGATGTCGTCCGGGCTGACGTCGGGCCGGGCAAGCCCGCGCATCATCTTGTTCACGAAACCCATCTCGCGGGTGACGAACCACATGTACGAAATGCGGCCGTGATAGATGTGGGTCAGGTTGATGCCGGTGCAGAACACGCGCTTGCCGGCATGTTTGGGATGATCGACGGTGTCGCCACGCAGCACGCACAGCTCGCTCTTCGGGTCGAGCGTCGCGAGATCGACCGCGATCTCGGTCTGCTGCAGGGTCGTCTCGTCCTCGGCATTGAGATAGCGCGGATTGCGCATGAACACGGTCGCGGCCTTGCCCGCGCGCATCACCGCCGCGGTGCCGAGATCGATCGCGCCGCGCGCCGTGAACTCGTCGAGACGCGCGAGCAACTCCGTGCGCGGCAGCAGCATCGCGTGGCAGAAGTGCGTCCCGGTGTCGGGACGCGCCAGGATATGGGAAAAGAAAATACCCTGGTCGACCTCGATGCCGTCCTTGCGGCTTTGCATCTTCTCGCCCTGCGCGTAGACCTGCGCGCGGGTCGGCACCAGGCCCGCAATGAGATCCGCGGCCGCGTAGGCGAGCACGTCGGCGCGCACGAACTGCGTCTGGTTTTTGGTCAGTGCAGCGTAAACCGGCGCGGCGTGCTGGCGCATGAACGCCTCACGCGTCTCCCGCCCGACGCCGAGGATCGTCTCGGCGGCGCGCGCCTGGTCGGCATCGCGCGCGCCCTTGTCGGGAAGCCGCGCGAGCAGCTCATAGCCGCGCATCCAGAACGCCGAATGCCCGTCGGCATCGTGCTGGAAATCCCGGGTGACGTCCGGCCGCGCGGCCATCCATGACGCAACAGCGTCGGTCGCAATCTGCATGCATTTTCTCCCTGCGCGGCAGTATACGAAGTGCCGCCACCGCGCGGCTACCCCGCGGTTTTCTCCGGCCAGCGGCAGAGATCGTTGATGACGCAGCGCTCGCACAGCGGCCTGCGCGCAATACAGGTATAGCGCCCATGCAGGATCAACCAGTGGTGCGCGTGCAGCTTGTATTTGTCCGGCACCACTTTCTCGAGGTTCAGCTCGACCTCGAACGGCGTCAGGCCGGGCGCCATGTTGGTGCGGTTGCCGACGCGGAAGATATGCGTGTCGACCGCGATGGTCTTCTCGCCGAACGCCACGTTGAGCACGACGTTGGCGGTCTTGCGTCCGACGCCGGGCAGCGCTTCGAGCGCCTCGCGATGATGCGGCACCTGCCCGCCGTGCTCGGCGACCAGCCGGCGCGAGAGCTCGACCACGTTCTTCGCCTTGTTGCGGTAGAGCCCGATGGTCTTGATGAAGTCGCGCACCTTGCCTTCGCCGAGCGCCGCCATCTTCTCCGGCGTGTCGGCGGCGGCAAACAGCGCGGGCGTCGCCTTGTTGACGCCGGCATCGGTCGCCTGCGCGGACAGCACCACCGCGACCAGCAGCGTGTACGGATTGACCGACTTGAGCTCGGTGGTCGGCGCCGGGCTTGCCTTCCTGAAGCGGCGGAACGCCTCCTCGACCTCGGCGGCGGTCCACGGTTTCGGTTTGACAGCCCGTCTGCGGGCCGGCGTCCTGGCGGTTTTGGGGGTCGTGCTGCGTGCCATGAAGCCGGTATAATGACGGCCGCATGACCGAGAGCAACAGCGAAGCCGCCATCGCGGCCGAACCGACCCTGTTTTCCGCGCTGCTGACGCCGCACCGCTCGCTCGGCAGCGTCGGCTTCGTGGTGCTGATGTCGATCGTGGCGGTCGTCAGTTTCGCCGGCGGCGTGGTGTTCTTTCTCGTCGGCGCCTGGCCGGTCGGCGGCTTCTTCGGGCTCGACGCGCTGCTGATCTACTGGGCGTTCCGGGTGAACTACCGTGCCGCCGAGGCCTACGAGGAGGTCACCGTGACGCCGTCCGAGCTGCGCGTCAGGAAGGTGACGCACCGCGGCAAGGTCGCCGAATGGTCGCTCAACCCAATGTGGACGCGGCTCGACCGCGAGACGCACGAGGAGTTCGGCCTGATGCGGCTGTTCCTGACCTCGCACGGCAGGAGGCTGGCGGTTGCGAGCTTCCTCGGGCCGGACGAGAAGGAAAACTTCGCCCGGGCGCTGTCGGCCGCCATCGGCGAGGCGAAACGCGGCCCGACGCGGTCTCTTATCCCTCCCCCGCTTGCGGGGGACGGTGGCCGAGCATAGCGAGGCCGGGTGGGGGCTTTGGTGCGTTCGCAAGACCCCACCCGGTCGCCTTCGGCGACCACCCTCCCCGCTTCGCGGGGAGGGATAAGCAAGACAGGAATCGGGTGGCTCGCGGTACGGTACAGACCTAAGTAGCAGGCAACAGACCATGACCCGGGAGCTACCGATGTTGTCCCCCGACCGCCTGCCCGACCTGGCGCCGCTCGCGGCCGCCAATGACGACTACGCCATCGTGCGCCGCGCCATCGCGTATATTTCCGAGCACTGGCGCGCGCAGCCCGACGTCGAGCAGATCGCGCATGCCGCCGGCGTGACGCCGGACGAACTGCACCACCTGTTCCGCCGCTGGGCCGGGCTGACGCCGAAGGCGTTCCTGCAGGCGATCACGCTCGACAACGCGCGCAAGCTGTTGCGCGACTCCGCGAGCGTCCTCGACGCGACCTACGAGGTCGGCCTCTCCGGCCCGGGCCGGCTGCACGATTTGTTCGTCACCCACGAGGCGATGTCGCCGGGCGAATGGAAATCGGGCGGCGAAGGCCTGACCATCTCGTACGGCTTCCACCCCTCGCCGTTCGGCATCGCGCTGGTGATGGCGACGCCGCGCGGGCTTGCCGGACTGGCATTCGGCGATCCCGGCGAGGAGAAGGCGATGCTCGCCGACATGACGCGCCGCTGGGTGAAGGCGGGCTATGTCGAGGACAAGTCGATCACCACGCCGCTCGCGGCGCGCATCTTCGATCCGCGCGCGTGGCGTCCGGACCGGCCGCTGCGCATCGTGATGATCGGGACCGACTTCGAGGTGCGCGTGTGGGAGACGCTGCTCGGCATCCCGATGGGCAAGTGCTCGACCTATTCGGATATCGCCAACAAGGTCGGCAAGCCGAAGGCGGCGCGCGCCGTGGGCGCGGCGGTCGGCAAGAACCCGATCTCGTTCGTGGTGCCGTGCCACCGCGTGCTCGGCCGCTCCGGCGACATCACGGGCTATCACTGGGGCCTGACGCGCAAGCGCGCGATGCTCGGCTGGGAGGCCGGCAAGGTAAGCGCGGCGTAGCTTTCTTGCTTATCCCTCCCCGCTTGCGGGGAGGGTCGGCGAGCGGAGCGAGCCGGGTGGGGTCTACCTGCCAATTACCCCACCCCTCCCCCGCAAGCGGGGGAGGGAGCAGAGCGGAGCGCGGGGCTCGCTAAATCCTCTTCCAGAAAAACGTCGTGTCGCAGAAGCCGCCGGCCGGCCACATCGCGTAGTCCGGCACGACGCCGACGCGCTGCCAGCCGGTGCGCGCGTAAAGCCGTTCCGCCTCGCGTCCGGCGGTGTCGAGCACCAGCAGGGTGCGGCCGCGCGCTTTCGCTTCCTGTTCGGCACGCGCCATCAGCGCGGCGCCCAGGCCGTGGTTGCGCGCGGCGCGATGCACCAGCAGCTTCTTGATATCGCCGCGATGCGGCTGGTTCGGCGGCATGTCGAGGCCGAGTTGCACGGTGCCGACGATGCGGCCATCGAGCCTCGCGGCGACCAGGACGGTTTCGTCGCGCGCAACCGACGCGATCACGGTCTCGAAGAAGGCCGCCGCGTCGTCGCGGCTGTACGGCAGCATGAAGCTGACGCTCGCGCCGCCCTCCACGCAGTCGGCCAGCACCTCGGCCAGTTCGCCGAGCGCGGCCTGTGCGGCGGCCGCATCGAGGACCAGAATTTCAGCACTCATGACTGGTCATCGTGCGACATATCGTGCTCTCGCTTCGGGATAGATGGGTCCCGGATAGCCGCCTTCGGCGGCTTGCGGGATGACAGCGGAGTTACGCCGCGAGATCGAGATGCGACGCAACCGTCGAATCCGCGTTGAGGCGATAGATGATCGGCACGCCGGTGCCGAGCTCGCGCTTGAGGATCTGGGCCGGCGTCAGACGTTCCAGCACCATGATCAGCGCGCGCAGCGAATTGCCGTGCGCCGAGACCAGCGTGCGCTCGCCGCGCAGCACGCGCGGCAGGATCTCCTGCACGAAATACGGCAGCGCGCGCGCCACCGTATCCTTCAGGCTCTCGCCGCCCGGCGGCGGCACGTCATAGGACCGGCGCCAGATCAGCACCTGCTCCTCGCCCCATTTGGCGCGCGCGTCGTCCTTGTTGAGGCCGACCAGATCGCCATAGTCGCGCTCGTTCAAGGCCTGGTCGCGCACGATCGGGACGGTCTGGCCCATCTCTTCGAGGATCAGGTCGAGCGTGCGGTTGGCGCGCTTGAGCACCGACGTATAGGCGACGTCGAAGACGAGCCCCTGCGCCTTGAGCTTGCGGCCCGCCGCGCGCGCCTCATCGACGCCCTGCCCGGTCAGGTCGACGTCCTTCCAGCCGGTGAACAGGTTCTGCAGATTCCATTCGCTCTGGCCGTGACGCACGAGCACGAGAAGACGGTCGTTCATCGATCAATCCTTCAGCCCCAGCACATCGAGCATCGAGTAAAGTCCGGGCGTGCGGCCGTGGCACCATTTGGCCGCCTTGAGGGCGCCGCGTGCGAAAATCATCCGGTCGGTCGCCTTGTGCGAAAGCTCGATGCGCTCGTCGAGCCCGGCGAAGATCACATGATGCTCGCCCGCGACGGTGCCGCCGCGCAGGCTCGCGAAGCCGATATCGCCGGCCTTGCGCGCGCCGGTGAGGCCGTCGCGGCCGCGCGCCGAACGCGTCTTGAGATCGATCTTGCGCCCCTCGGCCGCCGCCTCGCCGAGCAGCAGCGCGGTGCCGGACGGCGCGTCGATCTTCTTGTTGTGATGCATTTCGAGGATTTCGATATCGAACTCCTCGTCGAGCGCCCGCGCAACCTGCCGGGTCAGCACGGCCAGCAGGTTGACGCCGAGGCTCATGTTGCCGGACTTCATGATCGCGGTTTTCGTCGCCGCCGCGGCAACGATCGCGTCGTCCGCCGCCGACATGCCGGTGGTGCCGATGATGTGCGCGAGATGCGTCTCGGCGGCGAGCGCGGCAAGCCGCACGGTCGCGGCCGGCACGGTGAAGTCGATGATCGCGTCGGCGGCGAGCGTCAGCGGACGCACCTCGCTGGTCACCAGCACGCGATTGGGCGGCATCCCGGCGAGCGCGCCGGAGTCCTGTCCGAGCAGCGGCGATCCCTCGCCTTCGGTCGCACCCGCGAGCATCAGCCCCGGCGTTTCGCCGATCGCCTTGATCAGCGTGCGCCCCATGCGCCCACCGGCGCCGGCCACGATCAGCCGCATGTCTGGCATAGAGAACTCCGCGTTAGCGCGCGGGTATAGCGAAGCGAAGCCGCGATGTCAGCCGTCGTGGCCTTCGATGACGACAATATCGGCTTGCGAATGCGGCTGGCGGATCTTCAGATTGGCCTGATATTCCGGCGAGTTGTAACAGGCGAGCGCGGTCGCATAGTCGGGAAACTCGATCACGACGTTGCGCGCGCGGCTGCCGCCTTCGGGATTCTCGAACCTGCCGCCGCGCACGATGAACTTGCCGCCGAATTTCTGGAAGATCGCCGGATTGTTCACCGTGTAGGGCTGATAGCCCTCGAGGTTGTGCACGTCGACGCGTCCGATCCAGTAGCCCTTCGGCATGTCCCTCTCCTGTCGTCATCACCGCGCCGCTGCGACGCAGCGAGCGCTGCTACTTCGCCGCCGCCACGATCTCGGCGACGATCGCCTGCGCGGCCGCTTTCGCATCGGCGGCGCCGGTGATCGGACGGCCGACCACCAGATAGTCCGCGCCGGCCGCAATCGCCTGCCCGGGGGTCGCGACGCGCTTCTGGTCGCCATGCGCGGCGCCGGCCGGCCGCACGCCGGGCGTGACGAACAGCATCTGGCTGCCGACCACCAGCCGCAGCGGCGAGGCTTCCTCCGGCGAGCAGACCAGTCCGTCGATGCCGATGTCCTGCGCCTGCTGCGCGCGGCGCGCCACCAGCGCCTCGACATTGGTGGCATAGCCGCACTCGGCGAGATCGATGTCGTCGTAGGACGTCAGCACCGTGACGGCGAGCACCTTCAGGGCGGATCCTTTGCGGGCCGCGACCGCGGCCTTCATGGTTTGCGGATAGGCGTGCACGGTCAGGAACGTCACGCCGATCCCGGCGACGCTCTCGACCCCCTTGGCGACCGTGTTCTCGATGTCGTGCAGCTTCATGTCGAGGAAGACGCGCTTGCCGGCGCGGATCAGGCTGTCGACGAACGAGAAGCCGCCGGCGAAAGCGAGCTGATAGCCGACCTTGTAGAAGGTGACCGCATCGCCGAGCCGCTCGACCATCGCGTCGGCTTCGCGCACGCCGGGCAGGTCGAGCGCGACGATCAGGCGGTCTCTCGGATCAAGCGGCAAGGCGCGCTCCGGTTTTTTTTAATCGCGACGCAGGCCGTCGCCGAAGACTTGCGGAAAACCGGTAACCACTTTTCCTGGCGTCATCATTGTTGGTCGCGACGCAGATCGTCGCCGAAGACTTGCGGAAAACCGGAAACCACTTTTCCTGGCGTCGCTCCAGTCAATTTTGCCGGTAGACCCACACGCGCGCGGGCGGCATGTTGCGCCAGATGCGCTCCGAAGCCTCGACCTTGACGCCGCTGAGCTTCGGGATCGGCGGCACCACCGCGTAGGTGAACTGCACGAACGGCGCATTCGGCTGCAACAGCGCGAGCGCCTCGCGCAGCAAACGCATGCGCATGCGCAGCGGCTTGGTCATCAGCGGCAGGCCGGAGACGACCGCGGCGGCCTCGTGCCGCGTCAGGCTGCCGAGCGAGTCGCGCAGCCGGTAGGCATCGCCATGCACCACGGTCGCGTCGGGGAAGCGCTGCTGCAGCAGCCGGCAGAACGTCGGATTGAACTCGACCAGGACGAGCCGCGACGGGTTCACGCCGCTCTCGACCAGCGCTTCGGTGACCGGACCCGTGCCGGGTCCCAATTCGACCACCGGTCCCTCGCCGTCCGGATCGACATAGCGCGCCATCGTGCGCGCCAGCGCCTTGCTCGACGGCGTGACCGCGCCCATCGACAACGGCTTCTTGATCCAGGAGCCGATGAAGCGCACCTCGTCGTTGATGCGGATGCCGTTGCGGCCCTCGAGACGGCGCAGCCCGGTCTGGATGTTGCGGCCGATGCGCTGCTCGAACTTCCTGAACGGCCGTTCGACCTTTTCCTCGAAATGCTGCTCGATGAGGCGGACGCGTTTCTCGATGTTCTTGCCGACGATCTGTTCCAGCAGGCGGAACCGCCGCTCGAACTGCTCTAGAGCCTGCATGGGCATCGGGACGCGACCAGATTTATTGCGGTTTTGTTACATTAGCGCGTAACGGGGACGGGGGCGAGGGCCAAGACGGGTGGCGACCGACAACTCACCCGGAGCCTTGCCGGTTTCCTAACCCATCGAGGAAGTCCTTGACCTTGGAGAAGAATCCGGCCGCCTCGGGCTGGGTCTCGGTGGACGAGTGCTTGTCGAACTCGGCCAGCAGCTCCTTCTGGCGCTTGGTGAGCTTTTGCGGCGTTTCTACCATCACTTGCACATACATGTCGCCGCGCTCGCGCGTGCGCAGCACCGGCATGCCCTTGGCGGGGAGACGGAAGCGGCGGCCCGGCTGGGTGCCCTCGGGCACCTTCACCTTGGTCTGCCCGCCGTCGATGGTGGGGACGTCGAAATTGCCGCCGAGCGCTGCCGCCACCATCGAGATCGGCACGCGGCAGTGCAGGTCGGCGCCGTCGCGCTGGAAGAACTGGTGCGGCGCAAGCGACAGGAAGATGTAGAGGTCGCCGTTCGGTCCGCCGCGCACGCCGGCCTCGCCCTCGCCGCCGAGGCGGATGCGGGTGCCGTCCTCGACGCCGGGCGGCACGTTGACCGAGAGCGTGCGCTCGCGCGTGACGCGCCCGGAGCCCGAGCAGTTCGGGCATGGATTGTCGATCACCTGGCCGCGGCCCTGGCAGCCGACGCAGGTTCGCTCCAGGGTGAAGAACCCCTGGGTGTGGCGCACCTTGCCGGCGCCGCCGCAGGTCGGACAGGTCTTCGGCTTGGAGCCGGCCTTGGCGCCGGCGCCCGAGCAGGCCTCGCAGGTGACCGACGTCGGGATGCGCACCTGCGCGGTCTTGCCGCCGTAGGCCTCCTCGAGCGTGATCTCCATGTTGTAGCGCAGGTCGGCGCCACGTTCGCGCCCGCCGCGTGAGCGCCGGCCGCCGCTGAACAGATCCTCGAAGATGTCGGAGAAGGTCGAGGCGAAATCGGCACCGAAGCCGTGGCCCTGCCCGCCGCCGCCCTGCTCGAAGGCCGCATGGCCGAAGCGGTCGTAGGCGGCGCGCTTCTGCTCGTCCTTGAGGACGTCGTAGGCCTCGTTGATCTCCTTGAACTTCGTCTCGCAATCCTTGTTGCCGGGATTGCGGTCGGGGTGCCACTTCATCGCGGCCTTGCGATAGGCGGACTTGAGCTCGCCATCGGTCGCGGTGCGCGTCACTTCGAGGAGTTCGTAGTAGTCGGCTTTGGCCATCAGGTCGAACCTTGGAGCGACAGTCTCTCTCGAAGCGCTGCGATTCGATCCAGTTGGAAATTGGTCTCTATCGCATCGCAAACGTCGCGCGACAAAACGAAACTATCATCCAACGGGTCAGACCCGGGAATCCAGCCGGCGGCCGAACTGGCAACAATGTCCTGGCTTGCGCCCTTCTCGATAAAATTCGTCTCCCGATTGACCGTCAGCTTTCGCGGAACGATGGAGCCGGGAACAAGAGCAACGCCGTTACAAACGCAGCTGGCAATCAGGGTCGCCTGCTCTCTGCCGGTTTTGCTCTTTCGACGAATTCTTGTCGGGTCCAACGGCTCGATACCGCCAATATTGTGCTTCAGCGGAATACTATCGGTTTTGATTTTGTGACGAAACGAGTCCCGAGCGCACTCACGAACAGCCAAGAATAATTGCTCTGCCGCGTCGCTCACATTGGCTGAAGGCATAAGCGCCCACCCGAATATCAAAACGGGGCTTCTTCCAAGCCCCGCTTTGTTTTTTTGAGAGTTACGCCGACTTCTTCTTGTCGTCGGGCACTTCGGTGAACTCCGCGTCGACGACGTCGTCCTTCGGCGCAGAGCCGGAGACCGTGCCGCCCGGCGCGTCGGGACCACCCGGCCCGCCGGCCTGGTCCTTCTGTGCCTGCGCGTACATCGCCTCGCCGAGCTTCATCGAGGCCTGCGCCAACGCGTTGGTCTTGACCTTGATGTCCTCGGGGTCGTTGCCCTTCACCGACTCTTTCAAGGATGCGAGCGCATCCTCGATCGCGCGGCGCTCGGGCTCGCCGACCTTGGCGCCGTGCTCGGCGAGCGACTTCTCGGTCGAGTGGATCAGCGCCTCGGCGTGGTTCTTCGCCTCGACCTGCTCCTTGCGCTTCTTGTCTTCCTCGGCGTGCGCCTCGGCGTCCTTCACCATCTTCTCGATGTCGTTGTCGGACAAGCCACCCGAGGCCTGGATGCGGATCTGCTGCTCCTTGCCGGTGCCCTTGTCCTTGGCCGACACGTTGACGATGCCGTTGGCGTCGATGTCGAACGCGACCTCGACCTGCGGCACGCCGCGCGGCGCCGGCGGCAGGCCGACGAGGTCGAACTGGCCGAGCATCTTGTTGTCGGACGCCATCTCGCGTTCGCCCTGGAACACGCGGATCGTCACGGCGGTCTGGTTATCCTCGGCGGTCGAGAACACCTGCGCCTTCTTGGTCGGGATCGTGGTGTTGCGGTCGATCAACCGGGTGAACACGCCGCCGAGCGTCTCGATGCCGAGCGAGAGCGGCGTCACGTCGAGCAGCAGCACGTCCTTGACGTCGCCCTGCAGCACGCCGGCCTGCACCGCCGCGCCGATCGCCACCACCTCGTCGGGGTTGACGCCCTTGTGCGGCTCCTTGCCGAAGAACTGCTTCACGACGTCCTGCACCTTCGGCATGCGGGTCATGCCGCCGACCAGAACGACCTCGTTGATCTCGCCGGCCGAGAGGCCCGCGTCCTTGAGCGCCTTGCGGCACGGCTCGACGGTCTGCTGGATCAGGTCATCCACCAGCGCCTCGAACTTCGCGCGCGTGAGCTTCAAGGTCAGATGCTTCGGGCCGGACGCGTCCGCCGTGATGAACGGCAGGTTGATCTCGGTCTGCGTCGTCGACGAGAGCTCGATCTTCGCCTTCTCGGCGGCTTCCTTCAGCCGCTGCAGCGCGAGCTTGTCGCGGCGCAGGTCGATGCCCTGCTCCTTCTGGAATTCGTCGGCGAGGTAATTGACCAGCCGCATGTCGAAGTCTTCACCGCCGAGGAAGGTGTCGCCGTTGGTGGACTTCACCTCGAACACGCCGTCGCCGATCTCGAGAATGGAAATGTCGAACGTGCCGCCGCCGAGGTCATAGACCGCGATGGTGCCGGTCTTGCCCTTGTCGAGCCCGTAGGCGAGCGCGGCCGCGGTCGGCTCGTTGATGATGCGCAGCACTTCCAGCCCGGCGATCTTGCCGGCGTCCTTGGTGGCCTGGCGCTGGGCGTCGTTGAAGTAGGCCGGGACCGTGATGACGGCCTTCTCGACCTTCTGCCCGAGGTAGGCCTCCGCGGTCTCCTTCATCTTCTGCAGCGTGAAGGCGGAGATCTGCGAGGGCGAATAGCTCTTGCCGTCCGCCTCGACCCAGGCGTCGCCGTTGCCGGCCTTCACGATCTTGTAGGGGACGAGCTTCTTGTCCTTCTCGACCATCGGGTCGTCGTAGCGCCGTCCGACCAGGCGCTTGACCGCGAAGATGGTCTTTTCCGGATTGGTGACCGCCTGGCGCTTGGCCGGCTGGCCGACGAGACGCTCGCCATCGTCGGTGAAGGCGACGATCGAGGGGGTGGTGCGCGCACCCTCGGCGTTCTCGATGACTTTGGGCGTCGCGCCTTCCATGACGCAGACGCAGGAATTGGTGGTGCCGAGGTCGATGCCGATGACCTTAGCCATGTCTGTCCTCTCTTTCCGGCAGATCGGCCGGGCCTAAGGATTTAGCGCCCGAAACGGAGGGGTCAGACGGGTCCGAAAACCCTTGAGACCGCCCCAACTCCGATCCCCATTAACTGACGGCGCCGCCCCGAGGCGGCGATCAATGGCTCATATAGGACGGGCGTTTAGGCACGCAAGCGTCTTGATCACGAAATTGCGAGGGCGGTGAATCGGTTAGCCCGGCGGGGGCCGGCCGGCCTCAAGGGTTCCTTAATCGCCGCACGGTACCGCAGTGCGAGACCTCGAGGCAGCTCATGGCGGACGCAGAGAGAGACCGGCTCGACGCGATCTGCCTCGCCCTGATCGCGTTCCTGGTGCTCATCGCGGCGGCGCGCACCGCCTATATCGGTCTGTCCGCCGCACCGGTGCCGTTCGCCGCCATCCACTGGCTGTTTTCCGCGGCGCTGTTCGGCTTCGGCTGGCTGTTCTCCTCGCCCCGCTACCATCCGGCCATCGGCGACGTGTTCAAGGCGCTCGGGCTGGTTCAGCTCGCCTTCACCGGCGCGTTCTCCTCCGCGGCGCTGATCTTCTACACCGGGCGCGGCTTCCCGTTCGCCGATGCGCCGCTCGTCGCGTTCGACCAGGCGCTCGGGCTCGACTGGGTTGGCTACGTCAAATGGATGGACGCACATCCGACCGTGGCGATGATCGCGTCGTTTGCCTACGAGTCGATCTTCACCCAGCCGGTGCTGATCATCGTGGCGCTCACGCTGGTGCGGCAGAGCGAGCGCGTCTACGGGCTCGTCGCCATGATGGTGGTCGGGTTGACGATCACGTCGGCGACCGCCTTGTTCCTGCCCGCGCTCGGGCCGTACCAGTTCTTCAACCTGTCGGCGGCGGACCATCCCGCCATGGCGCTGATGCCGCAGAGCGACTGGATGGTGCCGATCAACTGGCTGCGCGCCGCGACGTTCGAGACGCCGGCGCCCTCGTTCAATGTCGGGCTGATCTCGTTCCCGTCCTATCACGCGGCGACCGCGGTGCTGTACATCTGGGCGGCATGGCGCACGCCCTGGCTCAAATGGATCGTGCTGGCGCTCAACGTCGCGATGCTGCTCGCGACGCCGGTGCACGGCAGCCACTATTTCGTCGACGTGTTCGCCGGCATCGCGGTCGCGGTCATCACCATCGCGGCGACGCTGTGGGCCTTCGGGCGGATCGCCCGGCGGCGCCCGCTGCCGCTGCCGGCGCGCGTTACAGCGGCCTGACGCGCCAGACGTTGAACGGCTGGCCGGCGGCGCTGACCGGCTCGAGCCAATCCGGCGCGTCCTTCGCCTGCAGCCGTCCCCACAGGCTGGCGGCGAGCCGCGGCCCGGCCAGGTCGTTGGGCGGACGCGGCCCGCAGGTGATCACGTAAGTCACGCCGAGCCTCGCCAGGATCTGCCGCGCCTCGCCGGGAAACGCCGCGAACGCCTCATGGGCCGCCACGATGCCGGAGGAGAGCCGGTGATACGGCGCGGCCAGCACCGCGTGCGGCGTCAGCGCCAGCAGGAACGGCCCGAAATCGATGTCGGCCGCGACCAGGCCTTTGGGCAGCGCCGCGAACGGCGCGTAGCTCGCGGTCTTCAGGCACGCCTCGCGCTCGGGCCGGTTGAACGACTCGTGATCGTCGAGGCCGGCCGCATTGGCGATGCTGATCGCCCCGATCGAGAGCGCGGCGGGCGTCAGCAGCATGCCGACGGCAAAGCGCGGCACCAGCGCATGCAGCTTCAACGCCGCAAACAGATGCAGCGCGAAGGCCGCGACCAGCGGCATGCCGAGCCAGGTCGCGTAGGAATAGGCCTTGATGGCAGCCAGCGTGGTGACGAACGCCGACACGAATGCGGCGGTCGCCGCGAGGTAGCCGAAGTCGCGCCGCAGCGCGGGGTCGCGGATCAGCACCACGGCGGCGGCGAGCGCGGCGACCGGGAACGTCGCGATCGCGATCGCGGTGAGCGGGCTTTTCGCCATCAGCGGAATGAGCGGCTGCATCTCGCGCACGTGCGACAGCCAGATCGCCCACACCTGCGGGTCCATCATGGCATAGGGACCCTTCAGGCAGCGCGGCTCGATCAACACGAACAGCCCAATGGCGGCGGCCGCCGTCGCGCCGCCCCAGGCAAGCCGCACCGGCAGGCGTTCGCCGAACAACCTGCCGCCGAGCCAAAGCCCGAGCCCGCCGGTGAGCACAAGCGCCAGCCAGTTCACCGCGATGGCGTCGCACACGCCCCGGCCCCAGTGCGCCGGCGCGACGATCGCCAGGAACGCGACGACCGACGAGGCGGCGAGCGCGAGGCCGTAGCCGGCCGCCGCCTGCGCGCCGTCGCGCGTCACGATGTAGCGCAACGCGAACGCCGCCGCGCAGACCAACAAATACGGCAGGCATTCGAGCCCGATCGCGAGCGCGAGCCCGGTGAGCGCGCCCGCCGCCCAGGCCGCGAAGCGCACGCGGTCGGACCACACGGTCGCGGCCACGACCAGCACCGACAGCGCGATCTGCACGTTGTGATGATCGATCCGCCCCGGCCGGAACTGATGAAATGCCGGCAGCCCGACCAGCGCGAGGAGCAGCGCGATCAGCGCGGCCTCGCGTCCGGCGATGCGCCACGCGATCGCGGCGGTCCCGGCCATGGCGGGCAGCAGCCACAGCATCGGCCATGCGGTGCGCATCAGCCGTTCGGCGAGCGCGCCGTCGCAGAACAGCGCGAAGATCCACAGTGTGCCGGCCAGCCCCACGTCGATCAACCGCGACCAGTGCGACGCGTAGCCGGCGGGCGGTTGCACGCGCGCGAAGGTCGTGTCGTACCAGCCCTGCCCGGCAAGCCAGTCGCGCATCTGCACGAGGCGCATCGCGTCGTCGGTATCGAGCAGGGTCTGCGCGGTGTCGTGCCAGTTCTGCGCCAGGAGCTGGAGCACGACCAGCAGCCAGGCGAGGCCAAGCAGGAGGGCGAAATGCGGCTGGCGCGCGGTTGCGGACATCACGCGGTGTTTTCCGCGAACAGCGTTGAGTTTCGCTTAAGGACCGCGGGGACATGCGAGATTTCGCCCGGCCCGGTAAGCCCGAAATTAACGAAATCCTGCCAAGCCTGATGCCGTGGGGCTCGCGTCGCGCAGGGTTGCGTATGAGTGCTGGGAATGTCGAGCTGGATGCGCCGAACGATCCGGTGCGCGCGCTGGTCGCGCGCCTGCCGCGCCCGATCCGGTTTCTCGGGGTCGGCGGCCTCGGGCTGGTCACCGATTTCTGCGTCTTCACCATCCTGATGGGCTATGCGCCGCGTCCGCTGCTGATGCGGCTGTTCTCGCTCGCGGCCGCCACGGTCGTGACCTGGCGGCTCAACCGCGCGCTCACCTTCGACCAATCCGGCCGCCGCCAGCGCGACGAGGCGATGCGCTATGCGGCGGTGACCGCCGCCGCGCAGGGCACCAGCTACGCGGTGTTCGCCGCGCTCGTGCTGACCATGCTCGGCGCGCTGCCGCAGGCCGCCCTGATCGCGGGCGCCGTCGCGGGCGCGCTGATTTCCTACAACGGCCACCGCCTGTTCGCCTTTGCGAAGGTTTCCCGATGAGCATCCATACCGACGTATTCGTGATCGGCGCGGGGCCGGCCGGCCTCACCGCCGCCTACTGCCTCACCAAGGAAAACCCGTCCGTCGTCGTGATCGAGAAGGACCCGGTCTACGTCGGCGGCATCAGCCGCACGGTCGAATACAACGGTTTCATGTTCGACATCGGCGGACATCGCTTCTTCTCCAAGTCGAAGGAAGTGGTCGACCTCTGGAAGGAGATCCTGCCCGACGATTTCATCGCGCGGCCGCGCCTCTCGCGCATCTACTACGGCGGCAAATACTATTCGTATCCGCTCAGCGCGTTCGAGGCGCTGCGCAACCTCGGCATCTTCACCAGCGCCGCCTGCATGCTGTCGTTCGGCTACGCCAAGGCGTTCCCGATCAAGCACGCCGGCAATTTCCACGAATGGGTGCGTAACCAGTTCGGCGAGAAGCTGTTCTCGATCTTCTTCAAGACCTACACCGAGAAGGTGTGGGGCATGTCGTGCGACGAGATCTCGGCCGACTGGGCGGCGCAACGCATCAAGGGGCTCGACCTCGGCGTCGCGGTGATCGAGGCGCTGAAGAAGGCGCTGCTGCCCAAACGCGCGCCGAAAGCCGGCGGGCCGGTGGTCAAGACGCTGATCGAAAGCTTCCAGTACCCGCGCAAGGGCCCGGGCATGATGTGGGAAGCAGCCGCGCGCAAAATCCAGAAGCGCGGCGGCAAGGTGCTGAAGGGCCGCGAGTTGCAGGAGCTGTCCTGGGACGGCGCGCGAAAGCTCTGGACAATTCAGGTCGATTGCGTCGGCGGCGGCCGCGAAACCTACACGGCCAAGCATGTGATCTCGTCGGCGCCGGTGCGCGAACTGGTCGAGAAGATCGAGCCGACGCCGATCTCGCGGCTGCATGCGCGCGCGTTGCGCTACCGCGATTTCCTCACCGTCGCCTTGATGGTGCGCAAGCCGGATCTCTTCCCGGACAACTGGATCTACATCCACGACCCGTCGGTCAAAGTCGGCCGCGTGCAGAACTTCCGCTCGTGGTCGCCCGAAATGGTGCAGCCCGGCATGAGCTGCTTGGGCCTCGAATATTTCTGCTTCGAGGGCGACGGGCTGTGGAATGCGCCCGACGCCGAGTTGATCGCGCTCGCGAAGCAGGAGATCGCCAAGATCGGTCTCATCGCCGAGAGCGACGTCACCGACGCCTGTGTGGTGCGCCAGCCGAAAGCCTACCCGGTCTACGACGAGGCGTACCGCGAGAACGTCGCCACGATCCGGCGCGACCTCGAGGGGCTCTACCCGACGCTGCACATGGTCGGCCGCAACGGCATGCACAAATACAATAACCAGGACCACGCCATGATGACCGCCATGCTGACGGCGAAGAACATCCTGGCGGGCGAGCGCGTCTACGACATCTGGAACGTCAACGAGGATGCCGAGTACCACGAGGCCGGCGGCTCGGGCGTGACGGAAGCGCTGGGCAGCGAGCGGCTGGTGCCGCAGAAGGCGAAAGCCGAGACCGCGGCGGCGTAGCGCCTGGTCCGACCGGATTGAAGCGCGCGAGCGGCCTTAGGAAGAGCGGCGTGCTCCGCTTATCCCTCCCCGAAGGGGGAGGGTGGTCGCCGAAGGCGACCGGGGTGGGGGTCGCTGCGTTGAGACGTCGTTCTTCGGAGCCGTGCCGCGTCAGCACGTCACGCGCGTGCCTGCTGACATGCCTCCCAATTCATGTCATATTCCATGACATGAATGATGACGCCGCCAAGCCCCGCTACCACAGTCCCCTGCGCAGCCGGCAGAAGGAGCAGACGCGCGACCTGATCCTCAACGCGGTCGACGCGATCCTGCGCGGCGCGCCGGTGTCCGAGGTCACCATCGCGGCGCGTCGCGCGGCAGGCCGACATCACCGAGCGCACCATCTACCGCCACTTCCCGACCCGCGAGGACCTGCTCAACGCCTCGTGGCGGCGTGCGCTGCGCGCCTTCATCCGCGGCCAGACCCAGCAGGTCGAGACCCTCGACCAGATCCTCGACCTGACCCGCGCGGCGTATGAAAACTTCGACGCCAACGAGGGAATCGTGCGCGCCATCATCTCGGCGCCCGAGGGCGTGGAGGTGCGCAAGCGGCCGGCCGAAATCCGTCTCGAGATGCTGCGCAAGGCTTACGCGGGACTGCTGGCCGGCATTCCCGACGATCAGGTGAAGGCGGTCGTGATGGCGACGCACGTGCTCTCGAGCGCGTCGAGCTGGTCGCACCTGCGCGACTATTGCGGCCTGACCGGCGTCGAGGGCGGCAAGGTGGCGGCGCTGGCGATCGAGTTGATCGTCGAGGCCACCCGGGCGCGCGCCAAGGCGGCCTGACCTGCGCGCAACAATCGGAAAGCCTTGGGACGGCATCCGACCGAACTTTGCATCCAGGCTCACAGATTCGTGATTTTCGGTCGCAGTTCCACTCCTTGACAGATACCGCGCACTAATGTCAGTTTATATGACATCAAGTTGATAGTGCTGACCTCAAGTTCGCCCCATCCCCGAGAAGCCGGACAAACCGGCCCGGAAGCCAGGAGGAACCGCGATGCGCCATCCTTCGATCCATGCGCCGCTCTGCCCCGACACACTCGCCCGCCTGATCGTCGCGACCGCCGCCGCGGACCAGGCCGCCTTCGCCGAACTCTACACCTCACCCGCCGCAAGCTGTTCGGCGTCGCGCTGACCGTGCTGCGCCGGCGCGACCTCGCCGAAGAGGTGCTGCAGGACGCCTACATCCGGGTCTGGCGCAACGCCGCCCGCTTCGACCCCGCGCGCGGCAGCGCCATCACCTGGATGGCGACGATCGTGCGCAATCTCGCGATCGACGTGAAGCGCTCGCCGGCCGCGGTGGCAACCGACGCAGGCGGCGTTGCTGGTGATCCCGTTCAATGGGCGCAGCGCGCTCGATCAGGTCGAGGCGAGCCAGGACGAGCGGCGCCTGCGCGACGCGCTCAAGACACTCGATCCGATGCGGCGCAAACTCGTCATCGCGGCCTACATCCAGGGCCAGAGCCGCGAGCAGCTGGCGCAGCGCTTCGGCGCGCCGGTGAACACGATCAAGACCTGGCTGCGCCGCGCCGTGCTCGACATGCGCGCCGTGCTGGATGCCGAGGGCGAACAACGGATCGCGTAATTCGGGTCGCGCGCGACGGGCGGACCGATTATCTGGTCCGGCATGGCGGCAGTCACACTTCAGCCCGGCGTCACGCTGACGGCGAGCTATCTCGATCGCGCCGCGCAGGACGCGCTGCTCGCGGCGGTGCGCGACGTCGTCGCGCGGGCGCCGCTGTTCGTCCCGCGCATGCCGCGTTCCGGCAAGCCGATGTCGGTGATGATGAGCAATTGCGGCCCGCTCGGCTGGGTCACCGACGAGGCGCGCGGCTACCGCTACCAGGCCACGCACCCGCAAACCGGCGCGCCATGGCCGCCGATCCCCGACATCATGTTGCGGGCGTGGCGCGAACTCGGCGGCTGCCCGCACGAGCCGGAAGCCTGCCTGATCAATTACTACGCGCCCACGGCGCGCATGGGGCTGCACCAGGACAAGGACGAGCAGGACTTCTCCGCGCCCGTGGTGTCGCTCTCGCTCGGCGACACCGGGCTGTTCCGCGTCGGCGGGCTGAAGCGCGGCGATGCGACGCGCTCGGTGCGGCTCGCGTCAGGCGATGCGGTGGTGCTCGGCGGCGAGGGGCGGCTCGCGTTCCACGGCGTCGACCGCATCCTGCCGCACACATCGACGCTGCTCGCCGAAGGCGGCCGGATCAATCTGACGCTGCGGAGAGTCTCGCCGCCTGCCTGAGCTACTGCTCGCTTGGCGTCATCCACCCGATCGAGTTGCCGGCATTGTCGTTGACGATCGCGATGCGGCCGACACCCGGCACATCCCAGGGCTCGCGGATCACCTCGCCGCCCTCGGTGGTGGCGCGCGCGAGCGCCGTCGAGAGGTCGGTCACCGCCACGTAGGCAAACCAGCCTTCGCTGGTCTCCTCGTCGTCGCTGCCCAGTTGATAAATTCCCGCAATCGTTTCATCGCCGACCTTCGCGACCCAATAGGTCACGCCCGCGCCTTGCTCCACCGCCTCGAAGGTCCAACCCAGCGTCGCCCCGTAGAAGCGCTTCGCGGCCTCGGCGTCGCGCGTCATCAGTTCGTTCCAGTAGAAGCTGCCGTTGGTCGCCATGGTGATGATCCTCCGTTCGCGCAGCATCACACGGCGCCGCGACGGCTTAAAGACCGAGCTGCTTCAATTCCTCCGCGCTGCGCCCGGGCCGCGCCCGGTAGGCCGGCAGCGAGAGGCCGTAGCGCAGGCCGAACGCGCGGATGACGAAGCATGCCGCAAAACCCGCGACCGCGCCGGCGGTATCGGGAACGCCGGACCCGCGGCCTGCGACGAACACCAGCGCACCCGCCAGCGCCGCCGTCACGTAGATTTCCTTGCGCAGCAGGAAGGGGCTTTCGCCGCCGATCACGTCGCGGATGATGCCGCCGAAGCTCGCCGTGATGATCGCCATCACCACCGCGATGAACGGCCCGGCGCCCGCCTCGAGACCCTTGCTCGCGCCGACCACGCAGAAGAACGCGAGGCCGACCGCGTCGAGCCACATCAGCACGCGGTAGCGCGATTCCGGAATGTGCGCGGTGAAGAACACGACGGCCGACACCGCGACGCAGATCGCCACGTAGAGCGGCTCCTCGACCCAGAACACCGGCACGCCCAGCAGCAGATCGCGCACCGACCCGCCGCCGATGCCGGTCACGGTCGCGAGCAGCGCGAAGCCGAAAATGTCCATCTGCTTGCGCGAGGCGACCAGCGCGCCGGTAACGGCAAAGACCGCGACGCCGAACCAGTCGAGCGTCGTGATGACCAGCTGGAACATAGCTTCCCCCCTCCGTGGCCGGCCATTCCGGCCGCATTGTCGCCCATCTTGCAACCCTGTATGGGGGACGCGGCGACGCTAACGGGAACGACCATGTCTGTGCACCAGTCCATCCGCCACACGATCTTCGGCGCGCTTGCCCTCCTGGCGCTCGTCGCGCCGGCGCGCGCTGCCGATCCGGTGTTTCCGCTCGCCTCGCGCGTCGGCCTCGTCCCGCCCGCGGGCTTCGTGCAGAGCACGCGGTTCGCCGGATTCGAGAACCCGCAGGCGAACGCCGCGATCCTGATGCTCACGATGCCGAACGAAGTGTATCCGGAGATCGAGAAGAACTTCACCAACGAGGCGCTGAAGTCGCTCGGCATTCAGGTGGTGAAGCGCGAGAGCGTGACACTCACGGGCGGCAAGGGCGTTTTCGCCGCCGGCCCGAAGGAGCAGGACGGCACCAAGCGCTACGAGGCGCGCATGATCGCCAATCTGTCCGGCGTCACCGCGCTGGTCTCGGTGCAGATGCTGGACAGCTCGCGCGCGACCCTGACCGACGCGATCGTGCTCGACGCGCTGAAGACGCTCGCGGTGCGCCAGCAGATTCCCGAAGCCGAGCGGCTGGCCGTGCTGCCCTACAAGATCGGCGACCTGTCGGGCTTCCGCGTCGTCGTCAGCGCGCATGACGGCATGGCGATCCTGACGCAGGGCCCGAAAGATGCGGTCGAGAACGTCGAACAGCCGTTCGTGCTGCTGAGCGTCGTGACCGGCGAGGCACCGAAACCGGAGGAGCGCGACAATATCGCCCGCCTGGCGTTCAACTCCGCGCCCGGCCTCAAGGACATCAAGATCACCCGTGCCGAGCCGCTGCGCTTCGGGCAGGCGAGCGGCCACGAGATCATCGCCGAGGCCAAGGACGCGACCAGCGGCATCGACGTGACCGCGGTGCAATGGCTGCGCTTCGGCCAGAATGCGCATTTGAAGATATTCGCGATCGTGAAGCGCAGCGCCTGGAATGAGGTCTATCCGAAGCTGCGCGCGGTCCGCGACGGCATCGAGCCGCGCTAGAGTTTGAGCCGCGACTATTGAAACACGCGCCGCTCGTTCCCGCGCAAGCGGGAATCCCAGGAGCCAGAGAACTCGAAAGAACGGGTCCCCGCTGTAGTTTATCCCCGACTTGATCGGGGACGGGGACGAGCAGAGGTGAGTTGATTCAATCGCGTTGAATCAGACTCCGGCCGCTTTCCTTTTGCTTGCGCATGATCTTGTCGTTGCGCGCTATGACGCCGTCCCGCCGGAATTGTCGTTCGCGGGCGTGTCGCCCTGCGGCGCGGCCTTCGGGCCGCCTTTGGCGATCCCGACCAGCGCCGGGCGCAGCACGCGCTCGCCGATCGTGTAGCCGGGCTGCATCACCTGCACCACGGTGCCGGCGGGGACGGACGGGTCGGGAATTTCGAGCATCGCCTGATGCAGGTTCGGATCGAACTTCTGGCCCTGCGGCTCGAGCCGCCTGATGCCGTGCTTCTCCATCACGTTGAGAAGCTCGCGCTCGGTGAGTTCGACGCCGTCGAGCAGCGCCTTTACGCCGGCGTCCGCCTTGTCGCGGATCTCGTCGTCGAGCGCCTTCATGGCGCGTTCCATGTTGTCGGCGACCGCCAGGATGTCGCGCGCGAAACTGGTCACCGCGTAGACCCGCGAGTCCGCGACCTCACGCTCGGTGCGGCGGCGCAAATTCTCCATCTCGGCGAGCGTGCGCAGGAGCCGGTCCTTCAGGTCGGCCGCCTCCTTGGCGAGCACCGCCACCGGATCGGGCGCGGCCTCGGCCTCGCGGCCGGGTTCGGGAGCCTCGGGTGCGCCTGAAGTCGTATCCGTCATCACAAGTTCACTCGGTCAAGCAAAACGAAATCGCTCCGCATATCAGGGCTGAAGCGGCAAAAATCAAGCCTTTGTGATCGCTGTCGCTTGTCCCGGGGTGCGTTTCGCGTGGCGAGCCGGCTCGCCGGACGCGCGTCAGCCGCCCAGCACCTTGCTGACCACCTTGGCGGTGTAATCCACCATCGGGATGATCCGCGCATAGTTGAGCCGCGTCGGGCCGATGACGCCGAGCACGCCCACGATCCGGCCCTGCGCGTCGCGATAGGGCGACACGATGGTCGAGGAGCCCGAGAGCGAGAACAGCTTGTTTTCCGAACCGATGAAGATGCGCATTCCCTCGGCGGTGTCGGCGCGCCCGAGCAGGTCGGCGACGGCGCGCTTCTCCTCCAGGTCGTCGAACAGCAGGCGCACGCGTTCGAGGTCTTCGAGCGCATGCAGGTCCTCGAGCAGGTGCGCCTGGCCGCGCACGATCAGCTTGCGCTCCTCGCGCTCGCCGCCCGACCAGCTCGCGAGGCCCGCCGACACGATCTTCTGGGTGAGCTGGTCGAGCTCGTCCTTCCCGGCCTCGAGCGCGCGCTCGAGTTCGCTGCGCGCTTCGGCAAGCGTGCGGCCGCGGATGCGCGCGTTGAGGAAGTTGGTCGCCTCCGACAGCGCCGAGGTCGGCAGCCCCGGCGGCAGTGCGAGAATGCGGTTCTCGACCTGACCATCCTCCGAGACCAGCACCACCAGTGCGCGCTCCGGTTCCAGCCGCACGAACTCGATGTGCTTGAGCCGCGTATTCGATTTGACCGCCAGCACGACGCCGGCCGAGCGCGTGAGGCCGGAGAGAAGTCCCGACGCTTCGGTCAGGACCGACTCCACCGATTTGGAGGTCCCGGCCGCCGCGACCTGTGCCTCGATCGCCTGGCGGTCGTTTTCCGAGACGTCGCCGACCTGCATCAGGGCATCGACGAAGAAACGCAGGCCCCGCTCGGTCGGCAGCCGTCCGGCCGAGGTATGCGGCGCGTAGACCAGGCCGAGCTGCTCGAGGTCCGCCATCACGTTGCGCACCGAGGCGGGCGACAGCGTCATCGGGATGATGCGGGCGAGGTTGCGCGACCCGACCGGCTCGCCGGTCGCCAGATAGCTCTCCACGATCTGGCGGAAGATCTCGCGCGAGCGCTCGTTGAGCTGCGCGAGGCCGGCCTGAGACACGCTAAGCGGAACGTCCTGGGACACGAAGTGCTCCCCCACCGGTCGCCGACCCTAAGCTTGTGCGTGACGGTAGGCCAATTCAAGCCTTGTGGTCTTGCGGCACGCTGCTTAAAAGCAGCGCATTCTCAAGGATCCGTACAGGGAACCCGCATGCGGCCGAGTCGCCGACAATTCGACGAATTGCGTGCCGTGACGCTCGACCGCGCCGTGGTGAAGCATGCCGAGGGGTCCTGCTTCGTGAAGTTCGGCGACACCCACGTGCTGGTCACCGCGACGCTGGAAGAGCGCCTGCCGCCCTGGCTGAAGGGACAGGGGCGCGGCTGGGTGACGGCGGAATACGGCATGCTGCCGCGCGCCACCAACGAGCGCACGCGGCGCGAGGCCTCCGCCGGCAAGCAGGGCGGGCGCACGCTGGAGATTCAGCGCCTGATCGGCCGCAGCCTGCGCGCCGTGGTCGACCTGCCGGCGCTCGGCGAGCGGCAGATCACGGTCGACTGCGACGTGATCCAGGCCGACGGCGGCACCCGCACCGCGGCGATCACCGGCGCCTGGGTGGCGCTGTCCGACTGCATCGCCTGGATGACGGCGCGCAACATGCTGCGCGGCGCCAACCCGCTGCGCGATCACGTGGCGGCGGTGTCATGCGGCGTGCACAACGGCGTCGCGGTGCTCGATCTCGATTACGCGGAAGACTCCGAGGCCGACACCGACGCGAACTTCGTCATGACCGGCGCCGGCAATATCGTCGAAGTGCAGGCGACCGCCGAGAAGGTCGCATTCAGCGAGGAGCAATTGACCTCGCTGATCACGCTGGCGCGCAAGGGCATCGGCAAGCTGGTCGACCTGCAGAAGCTCGCCGTGATGTGAGATGCACCGCGCCATCACGGGCCGCCTCGTCATCGCGACGCACAACAAGGGCAAGCTTGCCGAAATGCGCGAGCTGCTGGCGCTGCATGGCGTCGAGGCGGTATCGGCAAGCGAGCTGAATTTGCCCGAGCCGGAAGAGACCGGCCTGACGTTCGCCGCCAATGCGCGGATCAAGGCGGAAGCCGCCGCGCAGGGCTCGCGCCTACCGGCGTTCGCGGACGATTCGGGACTGGCGGTCGACGCGCTCGACGGCGCGCCCGGCATCTATTCGGCGCGCTGGGCCGGCGAGACGAAGGATTTCCGCCACGCGATGGAGAAGGTCGAGGCCGGTTTGCGCGAGCGCGACGCCTTCACGCCGGGCGAGCGCAAGGCGCATTTCGTCTCGGTGCTGTGCGTCGCCTGGCCGGACGGCCATGTCGAGGAGTTCGAGGGCAAGGTCGACGGCACCCTGGTGTGGCCGCCGCGCGGCGAGAAAGGCTTCGGCTACGACCCGATGTTCCTGCCCGACGGGTTCGACCTGACCTTCGGCGAGATGACAAGCGATCAAAAGCACGGACTTCCGCCCAAGGGCGAAGGCCTCTCGCACCGCGCGCGCGCGTTTTTGAAGCTCGCCGCGGCGTGTCTCGGGCCGGTGCGAGGTTGATCCTCAGCGCGGAAAGAACGTCGTCTCGCGCGTGATCGGACCCTGGTAACCCGAGAGCGGGCGCAGGATCGCGAGCAGCGCGAACCAGCGATCCGTGCGGCTGGCGGATTGCTGCTGCGACAGCGCGGAAAAGCTGTGGCCCGCGGCCTCGCGCGCCAGATCGCCGATGGTGAGGATGCGGCGAGGCACGACGCCCAACAAACGATGCGCGATGGACATCGTCGCCACGCCGGCGAGCGGAAACGCGACCCAGACGACGATGAGCGCCAGCCAGAACGGGAGCACTTTATCCAGCGCGTGAAGCCCGGCTGCACCCGCGATCATGAGCGAGAAGAGCAGCATCCAGCCGCCCCACGTCGCGACATTGTCCGATACGGGCAACGCGAGGCCCGGAAGGGTCAACCCGGCCTGCCGGCCGACGCGCGTCCACACGCGATGGACTGACCGTTCGCCAAGTCCCTCGATCACCGAAACGGGCGTGGCCGGCACGATCGCGGACGCGATCCCGAGTTCGCGCAGCGCCCGGCGCAGCCGATAAAAGGCGACCTGCGACAGGCAGCGCTGGGTGGCACCGCGTCCGCACTTGGCCTCGATCAGATCGCAGAGTTGACCGACCGTCAGCGTGGCCTGCGCCTCGCGGTCCGAAATCGCGATGCCGAACGTACGCTCGACCTCCGCGAGGAGCTCGACGTCGTCACCGTCGCCGGCGAGATTGAGGCTGTTGGTCATGACCCCAGCATAGCGCTCGCGCCGTAGGCCGTCTCGCCGAGCCGCCGCAATCGTTAACGAACCGTCAGCAGGGTGACGGGCCAGATCGAAGCTGCCATAAGCTCGCCGCATGACAACTCAGCCCGAGGCCTTCGGCGTCTACGTGCACTGGCCGTTCTGCCTGTCGAAGTGCCCGTATTGCGACTTCAACAGCCATGTCCGGCACACCGGCATCGACGAAGAACGCTACGTGCGCGCCTTTGCGGCCGAGATCGCCGGCACGGCCGAGCGCATCGGCGCACGCACGGTGTCGAGCATCTTCATGGGCGGCGGCACGCCATCGCTGATGAAGCCCGAGACGGTCGGCGCGATCCTCGACACCATCGGCAAACACTGGACGGTCGCGCCCGACGTCGAGGTGACGCTGGAAGCCAATCCGACCAGCGTCGAGGCGAGCCGCTTTCGCGGCTATCGCGCCGCCGGCGTCAACCGCGTGTCGCTCGGCGTGCAGGCGCTCGACGATGCGATCGCTGAAGGAGCTCGGCCGCCTGCACACCGCGCAGGAAGCGCTCGATGCCGTGAAGATCGCGCGCACCGCATTCGAGCGCTACTCGTTCGACCTGATCTATGCGCGGCCCGGACAGACACCGGACGCATGGCGCGCCGAGCTTCTGCGCGCGATCGACGAAGCGGCCGAGCACCTGTCGCTCTACCAGCTCACCATCGAGCAGGACACGCCGTTCTTCGCGCTGCATGCGGCCGGCAAGCTCGTGACGCCGGACGACGATTGCGCGCGCGCGTTGTACGACGTGACGCAGGAGATCGCGGCGGCGCGCGGCCTGCCGGCCTACGAGATCTCCAATCACGCGCGCGCCGGCGCCGAGTGCCGGCACAATCTCGTCTACTGGCGCTATCACGAATATGCCGGCGTCGGCCCCGGCGCGCACGGGCGGCTGGTGATCGACGGCAAGCGCTACGCGACCTCGACCGAGAAGCGCCCGGAGTCGCTGGCTGATGCGCGTCGAGGCGAGCGGGCACGGCCTGTATCGACGGACGCTCCGCTGACGCGCGCCGAGCAGGCGGACGAGTTTCTGCTGATGGGCTTGCGTCTCGCCGAGGGCATCGACCCGCAGCGCTATGCGGCGCTCGGCGATCATCCGCTCGATGAAGCGCGCATCGCGGCGCTGCGCAGCGAGGGGTTTGTCGAGTCGACCAACGACGGCCGCCTGCGCGTCACGCCGACCGGCTTCCCGATCCTCGATGCCGTGGTGGCGGACCTCGCGGCTTGATGCCGGAGACGATGATGAAAGACGTTTTCGTCATTGGCTGACCGAACGGCGCGGGAAAGACGACATGGGCTAATCCGGCATTCGGTAGCAAGCTCACCTTGCCGGGAATGGGCGGGAACGGCCGGGATTGCTAGGGTCGCCGCATGGCTGACCCTCACGTTCTGACCGGATTGATTGCGAAGCGTTCCGAAATCGCGGGCCAGATTGAGCACGTCCAGACTCAGCTTCGACAACTCATCATCGACCTCGACAATCTGGACGCCACCATTCGCATCTTCTGGCCTGACATCGACCTAGAGGAGATACGGCCTAAGCCCTTCCCGCCGCGCCACGCGGCCTTCAAGGGCGAAATCATGCGCGTGGTGATGGGCGCCCTGCGGACCTCACAGAAGCCGCTAACGTGCCCGGAAATCACAATGCAGGTGATGGCGGAGCGTGGCCTGAATACGGCTGATCCGTGTCTGTTGAACTTGTCGGAAAGCGTGTCGGCGCGTGCCTGCGGCATCATCGAAGCACCGGGCTACTGCGGTCCGCGAAAGGGCCGGGGCAGTACAACGTTTGGGAAGTTGCTAGATAGAATCGCAGTACATCTTTATGGCAGTTTCGCGGCGTGTTTTTTTATATGCGTAGAAAAATTTTCAGTCACAAGAGCCCTGCCAGCGCGAATAGCCGAAGCTACTTGCCGCTCCAGAACGGTGAATGACCTCACCATCGCGGCCAGAGCAAGAAGAAACGCGCTAATTACAGCGATATCTCGCATGACTGCAATTCTACTGCTTACGCGCCGCGCTGCCAATAACCCTTCCACTGGCGCGAGACGGGATGCTGTAGTGCCGCGCTGGTCGCCATCAGGAATTGTTCGCCGTTGCTGACGCGGCGGTTGTTCTCGCGCCACGCCGACTGTTCCGGACGCCGCCGAATAAGCGCCTAAATTAGCCACCCGCGCCGAGCGATTTCGGTGCCGGGCTGACGACCGCCCCGCCGGACGGCGTGACGCGCATGATCGCGAGCCCGCGCTGGTTGGTGCCGTCGGGGCGGAAGCGGAACACGCCGTCGATCCCGGCAAAGCCCGACGGATTGCTCAGCGTCTCGGGTGCGAAGCGCGCCGGTCCCTGTGTCTTGACCAGCGCGGCAACCAGCGACACCGCATCATAGGCGAGCGTCGCCGGGCGCACCGGATCCTGCCCGTAGCGCTGACGATAGCGCCCCGAGAAAGCCCGGTAGCCGGCCGGATCGGGGGTCGCGAACCAGCCGCCCTGCGCGCCGGGCTCGGAGGCGAGCCGCGGATCTTCCCACAGGCCGGTGCCGATCAGCTGCTTGCGCGGCACGCCGGCCGCGCTCAGCGACTGCACCACGGCGGCGACCGAGTCCGCGCCGTCCGGAATGAAGATCGCGTCGATCTGGCGCGCCGCCTGCGCGACGCGCTGCACCGGCCCCTGCATCTGCGCGCGGTCGAGCGGATAGCGCTCCATCACGACGACGCGGCCGCCGCCGCGCGCCACCGCCTGCTGGAACGCGGCCTGCACCACGGTGCCGTAGGCGTTGTCGGGAATGAGCGCCGCGAACGAGCGCTTGCCCTGCTGGATCGCATAGCCGATCACGCGATCGACCTCCGACTCGGGCAGGAAGCTCAACAGATACACGCCCGACGCCGCGACGCCGGAATCGGTCGAGAATGCGATCACCGGCACGCCGCGCTGACGCGCGACCTGGCCGGCGGCGCTGACCGACTGCGCGAACAACGGTCCCAGAATGATCTCGGCGCCTTCGCTCAGCGCCTGCTGCACCGCCTGCTGCGCGCCGCCCGGGTTGCCGCCGTCATCTTTCACCAGGAGCTGGATATCCGGGTTGTTGAACTCGGCCAGCGCCATCTCGGCGGCATTGCGCATCGACACCGCGGTCGCGCCGGCATTGCCTTGCGCCGACAGCGGCAGGACCAGCGCGACCTTCACCTGGCCGGCGCCGACCTGACTCGGCTGGCCTGACGGAGGTGGTGGCGGCGGCGGGGATGAGCCGAATCCGAAATAGTCGCCGCCCGGAATGCCGGAGCATGCCGCGACGAACAGCAGCAGGACAGCCGACATCACCACACGCAGCGCGTGCGTGCGCGTCAGCAACCGTACCGGCCAGTTGCGGGACAAGGCAGCCCTCCCTGCACGCCCACCATCGGCGCCAGTCCACACCCCCACCATCGCATAATCTGATTGAAGGTCAATTAAGTCAAAAGCTTGCAGGGATGCGCGACGGAACGCGCGCAGACCGCTAAACTCGCCCCATGACGGACGAGAAACCCGCGCGGGCACGGTGTTACGCGGTGGGCGGACAGGCGCGCGAGGCGCCGCGCCTTGCCGCCGGCCTCTATCTGGTGGCGACGCCGATCGGGAACCTGCGCGACATCACGCTGCGCGCGCTGGAGGTGCTCGCGGCCGCCGATCTGGTCGCCTGCGAGGATACGCGCGTCACGCGCAAGCTGTTCGACCACTACGGGCTTTCGGCGCCGCTTATGTCCTATCACGACCACAACGCCGAAGCCGCGCGGCCGAAAATCCTCGAGCGGATCGCCACGGGCGGCGCGGTCGCGCTGGTGTCCGATGCCGGGACGCCGCTGATCTCCGATCCGGGCTTCAAGCTGGTGCGCGAGGCGGCGGCAGCGGGCGTCGCCGTGACGGCGGCGCCGGGCGCCTCTGCGGTCCTGATGGCGCTCACCGTGGCGGGCCTGCCCACCGACCGGTTCTTCTTCGACGGGTTCCTGCCGTCGAAGGCCGCCGCGCGGCGCGCGCGCATCGGCGAGCTCGCGCGCATTCCGGCAACGCTGGTGCTGTACGAGAGCGGGCCGCGGCTGGCCGATGCGCTGGCCGATCTCGCCGCCGGGCTCGGGGCGCGCGCGGCCGCGGTATGCCGCGAACTCACCAAGCTGCACGAAGAGGTCCGCCGCGGCGCGCTCGACGCGCTGGCGCGCGATTATGCGGCTGGCGCCGAGACGCGCGGCGAGATCGCGATCGTGATCGCGCCGCCGGATGCGCCGGCACCGTCCGGCGCCGAGGAGATCGACGCGCTGCTGCGCGCAGCGCTCGCGCGCGTCTCGCTCAAGGACGCGGTGGCCGAGGTCGCGGCCGCCACCGGCGAGCAGCGCCGCACCGTCTACAGCCGCGCGCTCGAACTTGCGAGGCACGCCGATGCCGCGCCGGAGTAATCCAAACCTTGCCGCACCGGAGCGCCAGGTCGCGTTCAAGTTCGGGCTCTCGGCGGAGAGCCGCGCCGTCGCCTACCTGATCGCGAAAGGCCACCGCATCGTCGCGCGGCGCTGGCGCAGCCCGGTCGGCGAGATCGACATCGTGGCGCGCCGCCGCGGCACGCTGATCTTCGTCGAGGTGAAGGCGCGCGAACGGCTCGACGATGCGGCCGAAGCCGTGATCGTGCGTCAGCAGCGGCGCATCATCGCGGCCGCGCAAGCGTGGCTCGCCAGCCATCCGGAGGATGCGCGCGGCGACATCCGCTTCGATGTCGTGCTGGTCGCGCCGAAGAGCCTGCCGCGCCACATCATGGCGGCGTTCGACGCGAGTGACTGAGCATGATCCAACCGGATTGAATCAATGTCCGCTCGTCCCCGCGAAAGCGGGGACCCAGGGTCGAACGACTGGATTCCCGCTTACGCGGGAATGAGCGGAGAGTGTTTCAACGCCTTTGGATGAAACTCTAAGCAGCTTTCGCGCCTCCGAGCGGGCCGCTGCGCAGCGCGACGAAGAAGCTCTGCACTTCCTCGGTCAGCCGCGTCGCCTCGGCGGAGAGCGATTGCGAGGCATCGAGCACCGCGCCGGCGGAGCGCGTGGTTTCGCCGATCGCGCCATTCACGGTCGCGATGTTGTCGGCGAGCGTCTTGGTGCCCTGTGCCGCCAGGTTGGCGTTGCGCGAGATCTCGTGCGTGGCGGCCCCCTGCTCCTCGACGGCGCTCGCGATCGCGGTCGTGACCTTCTCGATCTCCTGCATCGAGGCCGCGACGTGGCGCACCGCCTCGACCGCGCTGCGGGTCGAGGTCTGGATGCCGGCGACGTGCTGGGCAATCTCTTCGGTCGCCTTCGCGGTCTGGTTGGCGAGCGACTTCACCTCCTGCGCCACCACGGCGAAGCCCTTGCCGGCCTCTCCGGCGCGCGCCGCCTCGATGGTGGCGTTGAGCGCCAGCAGGTTGGTCTGCGCGGCGATCGCCTGGATCAGGTCGACCACCGCGCCGATGCGCTGTGCCGCGGTTGCGAGGCTTTCGATCTCGGCCGCCGAAGTTTCGGTCGTGGTGCCGGCTTCGCGCACCACCCCGGTCGCCTGCGCGACATGCCGGGCAATCTCCTGGATCGAGGCGGTCAGCTCTTCCGACGCCGCCGCCACGGTGTTGACGTTGCTCGCGGTGTCGTCGGAGGCGACCGCCGCCGAGCCGGTCTGGTCGGCGGCATTCGACGCGACGCCGGTCAGCGTCTGCGCGGTCGAGCGCATGATGTCGGCATTGCGGCCGACCGCGCGCAGCGCCTTCTCGACCGACACGCGGAACGATTCCACCGCCTGCTCGATATGGAGGTTGCGCTCATCGCGCGCCTTGGCGTCTTCGGCGACGGTGCGGTTCAGCTCGCCGTTGCGCTCCATCGCCTGCTGGAACACGACGATCGAGCGCGCCAGCGCGCCGACTTCGTCGTGGCGCTCCGCATTGGGAATGACGATGCCGGTCGCGCCGCCCGCGACCTGTGCGGTGACGCGCGTGATGTCGGCGAGCGGACGCGCCACCGCGCGGCCGATGATGATGATGCCGGCAACCGCCAGCGCAAGGGTCATCAGCGCGAGCACGCCGAGCAGCCAGGCGGTGCGTGCGATCCCGGATTCGAGCGCTGCATAGACCTCCTTCGAGCGCGCGTCGTAGATGCGGGCGAGCGTGTCGAGGTCCTTGTTGAGCGCGGTGCGCACGCTGCGGTTGGCTTCGTTGTCGCCCCATTCGCGGCCCTTGGCCGGCGACACGTCGCTGCCGAGGCGGGCCAGCTCCTTGCGGAACTCCATGAACTGCTGGATGCGCTTGTCGAATTCGGCGAACTGCGCGGCGTCGGCGCCGCCGACCCGCTTGCGCCACTCGGCCACGATGCCGGCGATGCGCTCGTTGAACTTGAGCAGCAGGTCGCCATAGCGCCTGGCCGACGCGATGTCGGGCGACATGTAGACGCCGCGCGATTCCATCACCACGGCGTAGATCAGGCCGTTGACCCGCTCGACGTCCTGCGCGCCGAGGAAGGCCTGCTTGAAGTCCTCGGTCAGGGCGGTGTTCTGCCGGGAGTTCACCACCGCCAGGACGGCGAGCGCGATGGTGGCGGTCGCGAGCAGCGCGAAGATCGTATAGAGCTTGGCCGCGATCGAAAGCCTCGGCAGTTTCGGCATGGTCCCGGGTATCCCTGAAAACAGACTTGGTAAGTACGGACTTGGTAAGTACAGAGCTGGACCGTCAAATTGCCCGCAATGCGTTAACCGTCGGTTGTCGATTTGGACAACGAGCCCATAAGTTCGGACAGGTGCGATAAATGCCATTGAACGTCGCCGTGCAGATGGACCCGATCGAGCGGATCAACATCCGCGGCGATTCGACTTTCGCGCTGCTGCTGGAGGCGCAAGCGCGCGGCCACACGCTGAGCTATTACACGCCGGACCGCCTGGCGCAGACGCAGGCCGGCGTGTTCGCCACGATGCAGCCGCTCAGCGTGCGCGACGAGCCGGGCAATCATTTTACCTTGGGTGAGGCGCGCCGGACCGCGCTGACCGGCGTCGACGTGATCCTGCTGCGGCAGGACCCGCCGTTCGACCTCGCCTACATCACGACGACGCACATGCTCGAGCGCGTGCACCCGAAGACCCTGGTGGTGAACAATCCGGCGAGCGTGCGCAACGCGCCGGAAAAAGTGTTCGTCACCGAGTTTCCCGACCTGATGCCGCCGACCCTGATCACGCGCGACCTCGCCGAGATCAAGGCGTTCCGCGCCGAGCACGGCGACATCGTGATGAAGCCGCTCTACGGCCACGGCGGCGGCGCCGTGTTCCGGCTGACCAAGGACGACCTCAACTTCGGTTCGCTCTACGACATGTTCGCCGTCACGTTCCGCGAGCAATGGGTGGTGCAGGCCTTCCTCCCTGCGGTGCGCGAGGGCGACAAGCGCATCATCCTGGTCGACGGCGACTATGCGGGCGCGGTGAACCGCGTGCCGGCCGCCGACGACCTGCGCTCCAACATGGTGCGCGGCGGCTCGCCGAAGGAGACCGAACTGACGCCGCGCGAGCGCGAGATCTGTCAGCGCCTCGGGCCGCATCTGCGCGAGCGAGGACTGCTGCTGGTCGGGATCGACGTGATCGGCGGGTGGCTGACCGAGATCAACGTCACCTCGCCGACCGGCATCCGCGCCGTGAAGAATGTCGGCGGGCCGGATATCGCGAAGCTGGTGTGGGACAAGATCGAGGCGAAGCGGAAGGGTTGATTAAGGCGCGCGCTCCAGCGCTGCGCGGTCCCAGTTCGCCAGGTTCGCGGCAGCCTCATAGGTGCTCTGCATGAAGCCGAGCAGCGCATCGTCGGGAGACGCCGCGGTGCGCACCGCATCGTAGTCCAGCAGGAACTGCCCGACATCGCCGTTGTAGGCGGCCTCGCGCGGCGCGACCTTTTGCGCGCCAAACCCGTCCGGCTCCGGATACGCGTAGGCGTAGAACGCCGCGCGGCCGTAGCCGGCGCCGGGCCAGAAGCCGACGCTCGCGCACTCGTGGCTATAGGCCTCGTTCATCACCCAGGCGGCGACGTTCGGCGTGTTGTTGGATGTGAGCGGCGGCGCGGCGCGGCCGGAGAAGCGCGTCACCGCGAGATCGAACGAGCCCCAGAAGAAATGCACCGGGCTCACTTTGCCGAGGAAGCGCGCGCGAAAAATGTTGAACACGCGGTCCGCCTGCACCAGCTGGCGCCAGAAGATTTTCGCCGCCGCGCCGTCGTAGCTGGCGTGAACATGATCCTGATCGAACGGAATCGCACCCTCGATCTCCACCGGCATGGTCCAGATGCGCACGCCGATATCGAGCGCGCGCAAGGCCGTCATCACGCCGGCGTAGAAATCCGCGGTCGTCATCGGGGCGAGCGCGATGCGCTGCTCGCGTGCGTCGCTGCTGCGCAGGATGAGCTCGTGGGCGCAAAAATCGAAATCGATCTGCAGCACGTGACTCCCGTACGGCATCGCGCCGGTGGTGAGCCCACGCGCGGTGACGAACAGCACGATGCCCCACCAGTGGTTCGAGAGAGGCGCGAGCGCGAGCTTCACCTTGCCGACGATCTGGGTCCACAGCTGCAGCGTGGCGCACGTGTCCTGCCAGTCCGCGTAGGCAAGCGCGGGCCAGGCATCGTTCCAGTCATCGCTAGCAGGAGAATTCATGGGCGAGACTCCTCGCCCGCATTGAACGACGTTGTTCGTCCGCCCGCTACTCCGAATACGTCAGCGCAGCTAATGCCGCGGCCGCTTGAACAGATGCGGATCGTAAGCGTCGTCGACCAGCGCGACACGCTGCCAGGCGTGGTTCTGCATATCGAGCACCAGCGCTTCGATCTCGTGTTCGGACGCCTCGACGGCGATGCGCGACCGGCGGGCGCAACTCAACTCGGCCTGCACGTCACGAAGATCGATCATGGCGGCCTCCAGGGGCTCCGAGAGAAGCGTCGGTTAACGCGAGCTTAACGGACCCGAGCCTACTCCAGTTCCGCCTGTTCTGCAAATGTTCTTGCCGGTGCGGCCGCGTCGTGCTACCGGTAGTTTCAACGAGGCGGTCATGGTGCAGCGGGTTGCGACGGTTGCATTCGAGGGCATCGAGGCGCGCGCCGTCGACGTCCAGGTGCAGGTCGCGCCCGGCCTGCCGGCGTTCAACGTGGTCGGCCTGCCCGACAAGGCCGTTTCGGAGGCGCGCGAGCGGGTGCGCGCCGCGCTGGTCGCCTCGGGGCTCGCGCTTCCGGCGCGGCGCATCACGGTGAACATGGCGCCGGCCGACCTTCCGAAGGAAGGAAGCCATTACGACCTGCCGATCGCGCTCGCCCTGATGGCGGCGATCGGCGCCATCCCGCAGGACGCCATCGCGGGCTTCACGGTGCTGGGCGAGCTCGGGCTCGACGGCTCGATCGCGCCGGTCGCGGGCGTGCTGCCGGCGGCGATCGCCGCGAATGCGCGCAACGAGGGCCTGATCTGCCCTTACGCCTGCGGGCCCGAGGCCGCCTGGGCGAGCCCCGAGATGGACATCGTCGCGGCCGGCTCGCTGATCCAGCTCGCCAACCACTTCAAGGGCAGCCAGGTGCTGATGCGGCCGAAGCCGAAGGTGCGCGACGTTGTCGATACGCGGCTCGACCTGAAGGACATCAAGGGCCAGGAAAGCGCCAAGCGCGTGCTCGAGATCGCGGCAGCCGGCGGGCACAACCTGCTGATGGTCGGCCCGCCCGGGGCCGGCAAGTCGATGCTGGCGGCGCGCTTGCCCTCGATCCTGCCGCCGCTCTCGCCGGCCGAGCTGCTTGAGGTGTCGATGATCGCCTCGGTCGCGGGCGAGATCGAGGAAGGCGCGCTGACCAACCGGCGCCCGTTCCGCGCGCCGCATCATTCGGCCAGCATGCCGGCGCTGGTCGGCGGCGGGCTGCGCGCCAAGCCCGGCGAGATTTCACTCGCGCATCACGGCGTGCTGTTCCTCGACGAGTTTCCCGAATTCCAGCCGGCGGTGCTCGACTCGCTGCGCCAGCCGCTCGAGTTCGGGCGACGTCACGATCGTGCGGGCGAATTATCGCGTCACCTACCCGGCGCGCTTCATGCTGGTCGCCGCCATGAACCCGTGCCGCTGCGGCAAGGCGAACGATCCGGGTTTCGCCTGCCGGCGCGGCGCGAACGACCGCTGCGCCGCCGACTATCAGGGACGCCTGTCCGGTCCGCTGATCGACCGCATCGACCTGCATGTCGACGTGCCGGCGGTGTCGGCCGCCGACCTGATCCTGCCGGCGCCGGCGGAAGGCAGCCGCGAGGTGGCGGCGCGCGTCGCCCGCGCGCGCGAGGTGCAGGCCGCGCGCTATGCGGCGCTCGGGCTTGCCGGTGTCCGCACCAACGCGCAGGCGCACGGGCCCGCGCTCGATGACGTCGCGCAACTCGACAAAGCGGGACTGACGCTGATCCGCGACGCCGCCGAGGCGATGCGGCTCTCGGCGCGCGGCTATCACCGGGTGCTGCGCGTCGCGCGCACCCTCGCCGATCTCGACGGCGTGGAGAAGATCGCCCGCGTGCACCTCGCCGAGGCGCTGTCCTACCGCGCGCTCACCGACGAGGCGCGTCGCGCCGCGTGAGGCTGTCGGCGCAGCACGGCCGTTTCCGAAAACCGGTCCCGTCCCGCATCAGGTGCGGGACCGGCTTTCCGGGATCAGGCTTTCAGGCCCGCCGCCGAGCGGCGGCGGCCGCGCCCGACCGGCGCATCCTGCGGACATTGCCAGGCGCGGCGCATCACGTTGAGCCCGCTGTCGCGGCGGGTGCGCGCCGGCGTGGTGTTGTGCCGCTCGGGCGGCTGCTTGCCGTCGAGCCAGTCGCACAGCGCGCGGAATTCGCCGTCCGAGATCTCGTTCGATTCGATCAGGAACTGGATCCGCGCGACCGCGAGGAAGTGCGCGGTCTCGGCGAGCCCGCGATCCTGCATCAGGCGGATCAGGTCGTCGAGCTTCGCGCCGGCGTCGTCATCATGCGGTTCGGCCTTGTTCGTTTGCATCGCTCATGCCCCTCCAGCTATTCTTGCGTGACGTGCGCGCGATCCAGCTCTTGGTCGTCGCCACCTCGCCGTACAGTCCGGCGACGGTCGAGACGACACGATGAACGTCCTTCGCCGCGATATCATCCAGCGCATGGCTCGCCGACGCATCAGCCAAAAAGGTGATCGTATGGCCGCGATGGAAGCCGTCGATCGCGGTGGCGAGGCATGCGGCTTCGCCGGCGAAGCCCGCCAGCACGAAGCTGCCGCCGCCGCCGCCCATGACCTCGGCGAAATCGGCGCTCGCGTAGCACGAGGGCCGGTTGCGCTCGAAGATCATGTCGACGCCGTGCGGCTCGAAGCCCTCGATCCAGCGCGAGAAGCGCGACGCCTTGTTGAAGATCGGCGTGCGGTCGATCCAGCGCACGAACGCGACCGGCAATCCCATCGCGCGCGCATGCGCGAGCGCCGCGCGGCAATTGGCCAGCGCGCCCTTGGTCTCCTCCAGCGCGAGCACGCGCGGACTTGCGATGTATTCCTGTTGCAGGTCGACCAGCACGAGGGTCTGGATGACCGACGGATTGACGTAAGCGCGCAGATCGATCACCGAGCTCATGCACGCGCCCTTTCCTTGTTGAGCGATTGAAGTCTTACACGCCCGCAACGAAAACCTGTGCAGCCGATACTATACAGGGGTGTTCCGTATACGGAACGCCCTGCTTTTGATTGAGTTGTCGTCATTTATATTCTCATGATTGCAAATCGCGCGGATGAAATTCACGAGCGCGCGTTGTCGACCGATGGACGCGTTACTGGACGGATCGCGGATCGCTCAAGAATGCCTGGCACGTGCCAGCGGCCTTCGGGCCGGATCATGACGTATGGATCCACGCCCAGAGAGATCGCCTTGGGGTGTCGGGTGGTGTTGAGCACGACCTCGACATAGTCGAAATCGGAGAAAGCGAACTCACGGCCCCCTTCCAGAGGCTGGAAGGAAAATTGCGACCAGAATTCCAGCAGGCGCTTCTGCGAGTGAGCGTAGATTCGCCGGTAGCCTTTGACCTGGCACAATTCGATCGCGGCGCGAACAAGTTGCGAGCCGACACCAAGGCTGCGGAACTCATTGCGGACCGCAAGGCGTTCGATTTTTGCGAAGTCCGCAAAATATCGTATGCGCAAGCAACCGACGGGCTCGTTTCCCACGTAGCCGAGAAGGTGTGTCGCCGAGAAATCATTTCCATCGAACTCCTCGTCGTAAGGGCATCTCTGCTCCGCGACGTAGACCGCACTCCGGATAGAAATGGCGCGCATGAGGTCTTCAATTGATCTCGCCACCGTGACGGAAGTCTCGCACCGCGCACCGTGCCCCCGATAACGGTCATAGAGCGGTCCGTCTTCTAACGGCAGCGCAGACCGCTGATACATATGGAGATTCGGAGCGGTCAGACCCTTGTAAGCCGCTCCCCGAATGAAACCCAGTTCGCCCAGGAAGCGATCCCCGTCGTCGGTTACGGCGCGCGCATAGACATCGGCATCGCGGCACAGCGGCGTCCAGATCTTCTCGAACGCCAACGGAACCCCGCCAACCATCAAGCCGCGCGCGTGGCAGGCCCAAATGTAAATACCTGCCGGCTTTTCATTCTGCGCCGCGAGATAGGCCAGTTCTGGATCCTTGGTATTTAGAGTACCCTCGATGAGACGCTGCATTCCTGCATCGTTCAGCATTAGGAATGCGACGAATCCTTCGCCAGCAGGTGCCCTGGCGTCGAAGCGACCACGGCGAGCGATCGCCCAGAACGCATCGGGATTGAACGACATGACACGGTGGATCACGTCGGTACTCGTCAGACCCTCGATATCGCGACGTGCTCGCGACATGAGCCGGTCCACCTCCTCGCCGCCGGGTGTAAAAACGACCAGCCGCTTGGCAAGCTGCTCTGTATTGAGCGTCCCGAATTGGTGACTGACAGGCCGGGCCGAACGGAGAAGGGCCTCGGCGGCGCGCGTTACGCGAAGATCATGGACGCTCATCGCTACTCCAAGGGTTGTACGTTACTGAATACTTTGCGAAGCTTAGACAGAGAGCG
Organism: uncultured Alphaproteobacteria bacterium; assembly: GCA_963839985.1. Lineage (GTDB taxonomy): Bacteria > Pseudomonadota > Alphaproteobacteria > Rhizobiales > Xanthobacteraceae > PALSA-894. Next base: position 109,832 of record CAWIXG010000014.1, read on the forward strand.
GGGGAACGGTATGCAGTCTTTGTCAGACAGGGGTGTTCCACCCGAGGAACGCTTGGAGGTTCGCAACCACGCGCCTCTGCCCGATTGGGAAGGCATTCGCACTTTTCTAGAGGTGGTCCGCTGCGGCAGCTTTCGCTCGGCGTCTGATCACCTTGGCCACTCGGTGAACGCTCTGCGCCGGCGTATCGAAGAGTTGGAGCATCAGCTAAATACAACTCTCGTAACGAGGCACGTGGACGGCGTCCGCATCACGCCGGAGGGAGAGGAGATTCTCGCCGCGGCAAAGCAGATGGAGCTCGTTTCATTCGAACTCATTCGTGCGCGCGACCGCGCGGTGCCGGCGATCTCCGGAGAAGTCAGAACTCGCAATCACCGAGGGTTTGGGGATGTTCTGGGTCGCGCCGCGGGTCGCCGAATTGCACTATAAATTTCCGCGACTTCTCATCGACCTGAGCTGCGCGATGAAATCCGCCGATGTGCTGCGACTGGAGGCAGACATCGCGGTCCAACTCACGAAGCCGTCAGCTCCCGATTTAAAGGTCGTGAAGTTAGGGCGTCTTCACGTCATACCGTTTGCCGGACCATCGTACGTGGAGACGTATGGCGTTCCGCGGACAAAAGACGAGTTTCGAAAACATCGGCTCGTGCTCCAGGTCGCCGATCAAACGCAGACGACGGAAATCTTCGAGCGGCTGTTTCCCGGCGTGCCGCAACGTGGGTTCGTCGCCATGCGGACGAATGCCAGCAGCACCCATGTGTGGGCCATCGAGAGCGGCGTCGGCATCGGCTGGGCGCCGACGTATTTGCATGCCATCGGAGCCAGAATGCAGGCGGTCGACGTGGCAGACGAGTTTCGACTGCCCTTCGATATCTGGTTGACCTATCATTCAGACGCTGGGCGGATACCGCGCGTTCGAAAGATGATCGATTGGATCGTGGCCTCGTTCGATCCGCGTAAGTATCCTTGGTTCCGCGATGAGTTCATTCATCCAAACGAGATTCGGAAGGAAGTCGGCGATCATCCGCATGCCAAATTGCTCGAAGGGCTGTCCGGACACAATCGCCTTTCAATAATGGGAAGTTGGAACAAGATCGCGCCCAGCGCTCGGTCGCTATAAAAGACTGTCGAATGGATTAGACGCTCAACTTCCCCCTTTATCCTTCAGCGACTCCGCCAACACGACCAGCGCATACTTGGTGCTGCGCGAGGAAATCTCCGAATAGGCGCGCATCAGCCGCACTGCCCCGCGGGTCTGCATGAATTCCAGCCCGATATCGCCGGTTTCGCGTTTCTTGGCCCGGGCCGCCGCACTCCCGCCGAAGAAGAATATCACCGGGATGTTGAGCATGTCGGCAATCCGCTGCAGCCGTCCGGCGGATACGCGATTCATGCCCTTTTCGTACTTCTGGACCTGCTGAAACGTCAGTCCGATCCCGTCGGCCAGGTTGGACTGGGACAGGCCGCGTTCCAGCCGCAGAGCCCGGATTTTGCGCCCAATCTCGACGTCTTCAGCCCCGGCGCGTCGCTTGCGGACCGCCACCTCTCGCGAACCGGTCAATTCCGCCCCCCAAAGGATGCCACAATCACCGGACTGCCCGGGATCAAGACCGCATCCGAAAGTATGTGCATTCCGTACGATTTCTCGTGATCATCGGGGATCCAAAAAGTAGCATAGCGCAGGGGTGCGCGGGACAGTGGAACAATCTTCGGAGCGGCCTGCTGCAAAAATGGATCAGCCCATCGGCGCAGGGCTGTTCGAACGCATTTCCTGGGATGATCTTCGGATCTTCGTTGTCGTCGCACGCGTGCTGAGTTTTCGCAAAGCTGCGATCGCCTTGCGCACGAGCTCATCCACCATCGTGCGCAGGATGGAGCGCCTGGAAGACGCACTTGGCGTGCGCCTTTTCGATCGCCTCCCCGATGGCGTCGGACTGACATCGGAAGGAACATCGGTATTTATCTCTGCGCAGCAGATGGAGCGCGCGAGCCATTCACTGCGCGCGCAGATTGATCCCAACCCGTCAACGCGGGGAATGGTTCGCTGTTCAGTGACCGAAGGCCTTGGGACAGCCTGGATCTTGCCGCAACTTGCGCAATTCAGCCGGACGCATCCTTCAACGATCGTCGATCTACGTTGTTCGATGGAGGTTGCGGACGTCCTTCGCATGGAAACAGACGTCGCAGTACAACTCGACAAGCCGCAACGCCCGGACGTCAAGGCGCTGCGCCTCGGGCGCCTCCACATCTACCCCTTCATGTCCAGGCAATATGCCGAGAACTACGGCGTCCCGAGAAGTCGGGACGATCTCAAACAACATCGGATCGTGTACCAACGAGGTTCTCAGATTGAGGAAGGCGCGCTCGAGCGCATCCTCAATATCCCAAACATCGAAAGCATTGTCGCGCTCAGAACGAACACCAGCATGGCTCATGCCTGCGCCATCGATCTCGGTATCGGAATTGGCGGCTTGCCCACCTATATCGCGGTAACCGGCTCGCGCCTCATTCCTCTCGATATCGATCTTCGCCACCACGTCGACATCTGGATGACATACCATCCCGACGCACGCAGCGTTGGCCGCGTATCGCATTTCATCGACTGGCTGCGCACACTGTTCGATCCCAAGCGCTATCCGTGGTTCGGCGATGAATTCATTCATCCCACCGAGCTCGCGAAGACCTATGCGCCGAAGATGAATGAGACTTTTCTCAACCTGCCGATCCTGCGCCCGCCTGCCAGCGAATAGGCGCCGCGCTCAGGTCCGAAAGCCAAGTTATTTCAACGCTTTCCCGCCACGATACCCCGCCGACCCCACCGCAACCGGCGGTGCGCAAACGGGAGTTCACGGTAGCAGCCCCGATCGTGACAACTGACACTTGGTATCGGGTGCCGGGCTTGCGCCTGGCTGAGGGGACAGTGCGGGCGATGGAATCAAAATCGAAGGCCAAAAGCACGAATTCGCATGATATCGAGGTCGGCCAGCGCATCCGCGCGCGGCGGATGGCCCAGGGCATGTCGCAGACCGAGCTCGGCAACATGCTCGGCGTCACGTTCCAGCAGGTGCAGAAGTACGAGAAGGGCGTGAACCGCGTCGGCGCCGGCCGGCTGGTGCGCGTCGGCGAGGCGCTTGAAGTCCCGGTCGCGTTCTTCTTCGGCGCAACCGACGACGGTTCGGCGGATACGCGCGCCATCCTCGGCTTTCTCGACACGTCGTATTCGCTGCGGCTGCTGCGCGCGTTTTCGCGCATCCCGCAAGGCGAGGTGCAACGCGCCGTGGTCGACCTGGTCGAGAGCATCGCGCCGCCCAAGCCCGTCGCAGGCTGACGGACTTGCGCTTCAGCGATCGGTAACCATGAACCGCTAAGCTCCCTGCCGTGGGTGGGGAGCGTTCCGTGTTGCGTCACAAGCCTCTTGTTCTCGTGCTGCTCGCGCTCGCGGTGCCGGCCACCGCGCAGACGTTTGGATTCCCGGCCGGCCAGTCCGCGGCCTGCGTCGCGATCGGGGACACGCGCTACCGCATCGCTGCAGCCGACGAGCATGCCGACTATGTGGTGCGGATCGATCCGGCCGCGGCGGCGCCTGATATCCGCGTCGCGATGACCGAGACGGTCGACGAGGCAGACTTCGTGTTCGTCGAGGAAAGCGCCGGCGGGCGTTGTTCCGGCGGCAAACGCGTGAAAATCGACCCGGCCGCGGCAGTCGATCTCACCATCGGTTTTGCGCCGGCCGCCGAGCCGGCCGATTACCGGATTTACCTGCGCTCCTCGTCGCTGTCGCCGCAGGCGGCCGCCGCGCTCTATGCGGCAGCGCACCTGCCTGCGCGCCGGCAGGCGCGGGCAAACGATTCAACATTGAGCGGATCGCGTTAACCTCCCGTCAGCCTTGCCCCGAGTGCGCCGCGGCGGCCGCCCGCGCAGATAGGGAATTGCAAGGGCTGGCAGCTCACCATCGGCGCCGACAACAAGGGTCGGGCGTCGATGACTGCAGCCGGCAAAGGTGACGTGCGGGCACGCGCGGTGTTTGGTCACCGCGCCGCGGCGCTGGCGGCGCGCGGCGCGGTCGTCGTGCTGGCGTTCGTCCTCACCGTCCCGCTCGTCGCCGAACCGGTCTCCGTCCCGTTCCCCGCCACGATGGCGGGCGCGATGCTGGTCATCGCATGCGGCGCGCTGGCGCTGATGACGCGGCGCCATCGCCTGCAGGCGGCAACCATCGCGCGGCTCGAAGCGCGCATCGAGGAGCTCGGCGATCACAACTGGGAGCTCGTCGGACGCGACGTCGCGGCGCTCTCCCGCGCGCGCGACCAGGCGGAGGCGGCCAATCGCGCGAAAAGCCGCTTCCTCGCGATGGTGTCGCACGAGATCCGGACGCCGCTGAACGGCATCCTCGGAATGTCGGAGCTGCTGCTCGATACGCCGCTGCAGCCGCAGCAAACCACGTATGCGAAGGCGGTCAAGACGTCCGGCGATACCTTGCTCTCGCTGATCGAGGAGATCCTCGACTTCTCCAAGATCGAAGCCGGGCGGCTCGATCTCGAGGCGCGGCCGTTCGCGCTCGGCGCGCTGGTCGAGGAAACCGTCGAGCTGCTCGGCCCGCGCGCACAGGCGAAAGGCCTCGAGATCGCCGCGTCGATCGACGAGCGGCTCCCCGCACAGGTGGTCGGCGATGCGGCGCGGCTGCGCCAGGTGCTGCTCAATCTCGCCGGCAACGCGGTGAAGTTCACCGAACGCGGCGGCGTGACGGTGATCGCGCAGGCCGGCGCGCAGCCGGGCCATGTGCGTTTTCTCGTCCGCGACACCGGCATCGGCATCGCGCCGGAGGCACAGGCGCGCGTGTTCGAGGAATTCGAGCAGGCCGACGGCGGTACCACGCGCAAGTTCGGCGGCACCGGGCTTGGGCTGGCGATCTCGCGCCGCATCGTCGAGCGCATGGGCGGCAGGATCGAATTGCAAAGTGCGCCCGGCGCAGGCGCGACGTTCAGCTTCACGGCCGCGCTGGCGCATGGCGCGAACGACACGCAGGTCACGCCGGATCTGACCGGCCAGGCCGTCCTGATCGTTGCGCCGTCCGTGATCGAGGCACCGCTGACGGCGCAACGGCTCGAGCGCTGGGGCGCGACAACCGCGCTCGTGCCGGACGAAGCAGGCGCGCGCGCGCGCCTGGGCGAGCGCTGGGACACCGTGCTGATCGACCGTGCGCTCGGCCTCGATGCCGCAGGCGCGCTCGCGCGCGCAGCCGCGACGGTGCCGCACCGTATCGTGATCCTGACACCGGGCGAGCGGCACGAGCTCGGCGCGCTGAAGGCGGCCGGATTCACCGGCTATCTGGTCAAGCCGCTGCGCACCGCCTCGCTCGCCGCACGTTTCACCGACGCATCATCCATCGCGATGAGCGATGCGGCGCCCGACGATGCGCCCGCCGCTCCCGCCAAGGGCCTCGCCATCCTGGTCGCCGAGGACAACGAGATCAACGCGCTGCTGGCGCGCGCGCTGCTGACCCGGCTCGGCCATCGCGCGACCGTCGTGCCGAACGGCGCAGCCGCGGTCGAGAGCTACCTCGCCGCCGCCGGCACGCCCGCGCCGTTCGACTGCATCCTGATGGATGTGAACATGCCGGAGATGGACGGGCTCGAGGCGACGCGCCGCATCCGCGCCGCGGAGAGCGCGAGCGGCACGCACACGCCGATCATCGCGCTCACCGCCAATGCGTTCGGCGAGGATCGCGAGGCCTGCCTTGCGGCCGGCATGGACGATTTCCTGGTGAAGCCGCTCGCGCGCGAACGGCTGGCAGAACTTCTGGCGCACGACGGCCGCGCGTTCCTGGCCGCCTGACGCGGGCAATTAAGCCGCGACATCACCCGCACCACCGTGCCGCGCTAAAGTTTTCTCAGCGAGACGTCCTGCACCAGGTGGTTTGCGGCCTTGTTCAGGATCAGGTCGGCGCGCCGGCGCGTCGGCAGGATGTTTTCGCGCAGGTTGATCAGGTTGATGCGCTCCCAGATCGAGGTGGCGGTCTCGACCGCCTCCTCGTCGGAGAGTTTCGAATAGCGATGGAAATATGACTTCGGGTCGCGGAACGCGGTCCCGCGCAGCGTCAGGAAGCGGTCGACGTACCACTTGTGCAGCACGTCCTCCTCGGCGTCGATGAACACCGAGAAGTCGAAGAAGTCCGAGACGTAGGGGATCTCCTTGCCGTCCTTCGGCAGGTTGCCGGCCTGCAGCACGTTCAGCCCTTCGACGATCAGGATGTCGGGGCGATCCACCTCGACCCACTGGTTCGGCATCACGTCGTAGACCAGGTGCGAGTAGATCGGCGCGCGCACCGGGCGGCGGCCGGCCTTCACGTCGGCGAGGAAGCGCAGCAGCGTGCGCAGATCGTAGCTTTCCGGAAAGCCCTTCTTCTCCATCAGGTTTTCGTTTTCCAGCACCGCGTTGGGCAGCAGGAAACCGTCAGTGGTGACGAGATCGACCTTCGGGGTGTTCGGCCAGCGCGCCAGCAGCGCCTGCAGCACGCGCGCGGTGGTCGACTTGCCGACCGCCACCGAGCCGGCGACGCCGACGATGTAGGGCACCTTCGCTTCAGCGGTGCCGAGGAAGTGCTGCTGCACGATGAACAGGCGCTGCGTCGCCGCGACATAGAGCGAGAGCAGGCGCGAGAGCGGCAGATAGATGTCCTCGACCTCCTTGATGTCGAGGCGGTCGTGCAGCGAGCGCAGCCGCGTCACCTCGTCGGGGGCCAGCGTCATCGGCGTGTCGTCGCGCAGCGCCGCCCACTCGGTCCGCGACAGCGTCAGGTAGGGCGACAGGCCGTCTTCGGCGCGTTGGTCCATAGCGTCAGTCTTTTTCCTGGCGCATGATCTTATCCGAAAACCGGTTCCCACTTTTCGGGATCATGCGCGACCTATCCGCCCTTGCGCGACGCCTTCTCGTCCAACCCGGACTGCGCGGTGCGCGCCGCCAGCACGGCCTCGACCTCGGCGAGCGTGACGCCGCGCGCTTCCAGCACCACGAGCAGATGATAGACGAGGTCGGCGGCTTCGGCGATCAAGTGCTCGCGATCATCGCCGACCGCCGCGAGCGCGGTTTCGACCGCCTCCTCGCCCAGCTTCTTGGCGCAATGCGCCACGCCCTTGTCGATCAGCTTGCGGGTGTAGGACTGCTCGGCGCTTTCCGAAGCACGCTGGTGCACGCGGGTTTCGAGATCGTGGATGGTGAAGCTCATCCGCAATATCTAGCATCTCCGCCCGCGCCCGTCATTGGTCGCAAAACGAAAGAGGACGCGGCTCTAGCCGTCCATCCGCATCGGCAGGCCGGCCTTGACCATGTGCTCCTTGGCCTGGCGCACCGTGTACTCGCCGAAATGGAAGATCGAAGCGGCGAGCACCGCGGTGGCATGGCCGTCGCGGATGCCGGCCACCAGATGGTCGAGATTGCCGACCCCGCCCGAGGCGATCACCGGCACCGGCACGGCGTCCGCGACGGCGCGGGTGAGCGCGATGTCGAAGCCGGTCCTGGTGCCGTCGCGGTCCATCGAGGTCAGCAGGATCTCGCCGGCGCCGAGCGCGACGACCTCGCGCGCATACGCGATCGCGTCGAGCCCGGTCGGGTTGCGCCCGCCATGGGTGAAGATGTCCCAGCGGTCGGGTTCGCCCGGCATCGACACCTTCTTGGCGTCGATCGCCACCACGATGCACTGGCCGCCGAACTTCTCGGCCGCCTCCTTCACGAAGGCGCGCCGGTTCACCGCCGCGGTGTTGATCGACACCTTGTCGGCGCCGCAGGTCAAAAGCTTGCGGATGTCCTCCACGGTGCGCACGCCGCCGCCGACGGTGAGCGGCATGAAGCAGGCTTCCGCGGTGCGCGTCACCACATCGAAGATGGTGTCGCGGTTCTCGTGGCTCGCTGTGATGTCGAGAAAGGTCAGTTCGTCCGCGCCCGCCGCGTCATACGCGATGGCGGCTTCCACCGGGTCGCCGGCGTCGCGCAGGTTGACGAAGTTGACACCCTTGACGACACGGCCGTCCTTCACGTCGAGGCAGGGAATGACGCGGACCTTGAACATCAGGCGGCTCGGGCCGACCGCAGCAGGTTGATCGCCGCCGCCGGGTCGAGCCGTCCGTCGTACAGCGCCCGGCCGGCGATGGCGCCTTCGAGCTTGCGCGCGTCGGCCTGGGTCATGCGCTCGATATCCTCGATCGAGGCGAGGCCGCCGGAGGCGATCACCGGAATGGAGATCGCCTCGGCGAGCGCGATCGTCGCGTCCCAGTTGATCCCCTGCAGCATGCCGTCGCGCGCCACGTCGGTGTAGATGATCGCCGCGACGCCGGCGTCCTCGAAGCGGCGCGCAATGTCGAGCACGGTCAGCTCCGACTGCTCGGCCCAGCCTTCGACCGCGACCTTGCCGTCGCGCGCATCGAGCCCGACCGCGATGCGCTTGGGATGCTTCTTCGCGGCGTCCTTCACCAGCGCCGGGTCGCGCACCGCCGCGGTGCCGATGATGACCCGGTTGACGCCCTTGTCGAGCCAGCCGTCGATCGTCGCCATGTCGCGGATGCCGCCGCCGAGCTGCACGCACAGGCCCACGGTTTCCAGGATGCGTTCGACCGCCGTGACGTTCATCGGCTTGCCGGCGAACGCGCCGTCGAGGTCGACGACGTGCAGATGGCGGAAGCCCTGGGTCTCGAAGGCATGCGCCTGCTGCGCGGGATCGCGGTTGAACACGGTCGCGCGCGCCATGTCGCCCTGCTGCAGCCGCACGCAGACGCCGTCTTTCAGGTCGATGGCGGGAAACAGGATCACGGCGTCCACTTCAGGAAATTGGCGATCAGCGCCAGGCCGAGCCGCTGGCTCTTCTCGGGATGGAATTGCGTGCCGGCGTAGTTGTCGCGCGCCACCATCGCGGTGACCGGACCGCCGTAGTCGGCATCGGCGACGAGGCAGTCGCTGGACGTCTTGAGGTGGTAGGAGTGCACGAAATAGCCGTGCAGCCCGTCGTTCCCGAGCGCGATGCCGTCGAACAGCGGATGGGCGCGCTTCGCGTTCAGCGTGTTCCAGCCCATGTGCGGGATCTTCAGGTCCGGATCGGCCGGCGTGATGCGGTCGACCTCGCCGGGAATCCAGCCGAGCCCGTCGACCACCTGGTACTCGCGGCCGCGCTCCGCCATCAGCTGCATGCCGACGCAGATGCCGAGGAACGGCCGGCCCTTCCCCCGCACGGTTTCGTTGAGCGCCTCGACCATGCCGGTGACCGCGTCGAGCCCGCGGCGGCAGTCCGCGAACGCGCCGACCCCGGGCAGCACCACGCGGTCGGCGCCGCGCACCGTGTCCGGATCGCTGGTCACCAGGATCGGCTGGTCGGCGCCGGACTCGCGCGCCGCGCGCTCGAACGCCTTGGCGGCCGAGTGCAGATTGCCGGAGCCGTAATCGACGATCGCAACCGTCATGGCCGCGCCTGCGGTTGCGGGAACAGGCCGACGATCTCGGTCGCCGCCGCCGGAGCGAATGGAGACGGCCGCGGCGTATAAGCGGGCGCGGGCCGTTCGTCGCGCGCGACCCAGCCGTCGAAGAACCGCCGTTCGGCCATTTCGAGATCGTCGGCAACGACCACGCCGACCTGCTCGAACTTGCGGCGCGAAAGCTTCCAGCGGCGCAGGCTCGAGGCTTCGATCCCGACCAGGATTGCGAGCAAGAGATAGATCCAGCCGCCGGCGTCGGCCGTGAGGCCGAGGCGGACCACCCCGAAGATGATGCCGGCGACGAGCAGCGCGTAGACGATGAACTCGAGCCACAGCCGATACCGCAGCAGCCAGAACGGGGTCAGCAGCAACGCCCAGACATGAAAGCCGTCGCGCACGAACGCGAAGCGCGCGGTGTGCTCGAGCGTGTCGTCGTCGTTGTCGCGGCGCGAGGGCTCATGGACGGTGTAGACGGGCATCTGCGGTCTCTTGCTTGTCCCGCCCCCGCAGGGGGAGGGTGGCTGCGAGCGATCAGCGAGCAGTCGGGTGGGGGCAAAGCTTCGTGCAACACGACGCTTACCCCACCCGGCGGTCCTGCGGACCGCCACCCTCCCCGCGCCGCGGGGAGGGATTAAGAACTCACCCGCCCAGGCTTCCCTTGGTCGACGGAACCTCGCCGGCTGCGCGCGGATCGATCGCAACCGCGGCGCGCAGCGCGCGCGCCAGGCCCTTGAAGCACGACTCCGAGATATGGTGATCGTTGCTGCCGTACAATGTCTCGACGTGCAGCGTGACGCCGGCATTTATCGCGAATGCGTTGAACCACTCCCGCACCAGTTCGGTGTCGAACGCCCCGACCTTGTCGCGGCCGAACGCCACCTTGAATACCAGGAACGGCCGGCCCGAAATGTCGATCGCCACGCGGGTCAGCGCCTCGTCCATCGGCATGTGCACGCTGGCATAGCGGGTGATGCCCTTCATGTCGCCGAGCGCCTGCTTCACCGCCTGGCCGAGCGCGATGCCGACGTCCTCGGTGGTGTGGTGATGATCGATGTGCAGGTCGCCCTTGGCCTTCACGGTGATGTCGATGCGCGAATGGCGCGCCAGCAGGTCGAGCATGTGGTCGAAGAAGCCGATCCCGGTCGCGACATCCGACGCGCCGGTGCCGTCGAGATCGACCGCGACCTCGACGTCGGTTTCCTTGGTCTTCCGCTTCACCGCGCCCGTGCGCATGGAAATCCCTCAGCAATTCGCGCGCCTTTTAGCAAACGAGATGCGGCCGCGCCATGGGCTGGCATCCGGCCAAGGTCTGGTGTTTGCTTAACCTTACACCCGCCTCGAGGATGACCATGTCCCAGCTGTCGAACGAACGCGTTGCATGGTTCAACGGCGAATTCATGCCCGAACGCGAGGTGCGCATCCCGTTCCGCGACATGAGCTGGGTCTACGGCGACGGCTGCTTCGACATGACCCGTACCTTCGGCCACCGCCTGTTCAAGGTGAAAGAGCACGTCGACCGGCTCTACCGCTCACTGAAATACCTGCGCATCGATCCGGGCTTCGGCGCGCCGCAGATGTGCGCGCTGACCGAGGAGCTGTTCGAGCGCAACCGGCATCTGCTTGGGCCGGACGACGATTACTGGGTCGGCCAGCGCATCAGCCGCGGCGTCAAGAACGTGCCGGGCGACAACATCGAGCATCACGGCCCCAACGTCGTGCTCGAATGCGCGCCGCTGCCGTTTACCCAGCGCGCCAAGCTGTTCAAGGACGGAATCCGCGTGGTGGTGCCGTCGCAGCGCCGCGTGCCGCCGGATTCGCTCACCCCGCGCGCCAAGACGCACAACTACCTGAACCTGATCGTCGCCGACCAAGAGGTGCAGAGCATCGATCCGGAGGCCTGGGCGGTGCTGCTCGACGTCAACGGCAACCTCGCCGAAGGGCTCGGCTCGAACATTTTCGTGGTGCGCGGCAACGAGATCGTCACGCCGCGTGAGAAGTTCGTGCTGCCGGGAATAAGCCGCCAGACCGCGATCGATCTCGCGCGCGACATGGGCCTGACGGCGCGCGAAGCCGACCTCGATCTGTACGACGCCTACAATGCCGACGAGATGTTCCTGACCTCGACCTCGCTCTGCATCTGCCCGGTGACGAAGATGAACGGTGTTGCGATCGGGCCTGCCGGACAGGTCTGGGGACCGGTGACGCGGCGCATCGCCGACGCCTACCAGGGCTTCGTCGGCCACGACTTCGTCGGGCAGTATCTCAAGCGCTACACCGAGGGGATGGAAGCGCGGGCGTTCTAGTGACAAGCCCCCGGAGGGGCTTGTCGCCGTTGGGACGCGGGATGTCCGGTCCGCCGATCAGCCTGGCCACATCGTGGGTATGACGGGCGTGGTTGGTGTGGTTGGCGGCGCGCCGCCAAACTCCGGGCGCTCGCCATAGCCCGACGGAATCCAGATCTCGGACTTGATGAAGATCCGGATCTGGCGGCGATACACCGATAGCGCCGGCTCCAGCGACTCCAGATAGGCGCGATTGAGCAGCGTGTCGGGATAGCGCGCCGAGGAATCGTAGACCGGAACGCTGATCAGTGCGCCCGCGCGCTGCTCCGTCGCGCGCACGAGCGCGCCGTAGATCGCGAGCCCGGACGACGGGCCGCAATCCAGTCCCAGCGCTTTCATTTCAAGACACGCCGCGAAGGCCGCCACCGGCTTGACCGACACGCTGCCGTCGACCGCGGTCGGGCACGCGGAATCCGGGACAAAGCCGGCGTTGATGCCCTCGATCCTGTGCACGACGCTGGCCTGAACCGACCGGTCCGCGTCACGATAGAACCTGGCCGATACCCCGCCCTCGACCGCGGCATCGGTGATCCGCACCGGCAGCCCCAGGCTGGTCACCTCGCGGCGGAACGCCAGCGCGGTGGTGCCGGTCCCGAAGGTGACGATCGTCTCATCGGGGGTCTGGCCGTAATCATCCTTGACCGCATTGAAGTGCAGGTGCGCCAAAGACGGCCCGGGCGCCCCGGTCGGCGCGCACGCGAACTGGTCCAGCAGGAAGTAGCCGGGCGCAGCGGCAATCTCCGCGGCGCGGCGGCGGCATGCATCGATGTCCGCCGCGGCTTCGGTTGCGGCTCCCGCGGCCGACAGCAGCTTGAGCTTGGCGGTGGAGGTGTCCGCCGGAACGACCGCCAGGCAGGACAGGCCCAGCCGCCGGGCGACGCCTGCGGTCGTGATGGCGGTCGAACCGCTGCTCGGGATCACGACCGTGCTGCGCGCGCGCAGCCGTCCGGTTTCCACGCCGTCATAGAGGTGCGCGCCGACGAGATGGATCTTGTGGCTGCCGCCCGGCTTTCGCTTCTCGGAAAAGAAGCCGATGCGGACACCCCCGACCTTGAGTTCCAGAATCGCATCCGGCAGCGGACAACTGTGCAGAAGATCGATGATTTTCCGCATCAGTGGATTTCGTGTCGGCGGCCTCTGCGCCGGTAACCCTGCCCGTGTCATCAACCTCTCCCGTGCGACGGGCAGGTCGATCCGGCATCATCGTCGCGGTCGACCTGCCATTTCTCTCATCATACACAGGAAAGCCGCAGTTGCAATATATTTTTGTCTGTAGCTTGACACAAGAAATAGACGCGATTTATTTGTCAAATTTATACTGCCGCTAGCCGTACGGCAGCAAACCCATCAGCATCAGGATCAAATCTTGAGGATCCTCGCGCAACTGTCGCGCCAGAGCCTTGAACGCGATCTTCGAGGAGTTGTGGGGCGGGTGAATCGCCGTCCGGCCGCGCCCACCGCGCAGCTCGAAAATGATCGCGCCGTCGTTGAACGCCTGAGGCCGCAAGATCTCAACCGCTTTGCGTACCTGGTCACGGTCGAAAAAGATGGTCTCTGCCAGAGCCTTGAAAAAATGATTGTACCGCTCCGTTTCATCGAGGTCCTTGTCAGCGTAAGCGCGGACCGTCTTCAGCATCTCGAGCGCGCCGGCGATCACCGCGTCCGCGGCATCGGAGCTGCTGCTGTCGACCCTCTCAGTATCGAGCTCGGAAATCCTCCCGACATGCATGTCGCCGACCGCAACGGTCGTCACCTTGGTGCGGATCGCTTCACGGATCACCCGCTCCGGAGTGGCTTTCTTCAGATAGTTCTTGACGTCCGAGCGGTCGGTCGGCTTTTTGTCTTCCGGCGCGATGGACGGAGAACTGTCCGCATTCAGCGAAATCAAACTCGTAGGCGACGACGACAGGTGTACAATCTCTAGGCTGATGATCGGCATTCCACTTCTCAGCTCGAAGCTGCGCGGCCCCGCATTAAACAAGCAGAATTGCAGCTGCCCTGAATAACCCGGGTCCACCTGGAACCCGTGCGACACGATGATCCCGAATTTTGTCAGCTGCGTCATCGCGCCGACACGGCCAAGGTAGTCGTGCGGAAAGACGACCCATTCCTTGGTGCGGACGTTGACCATCTGCCCAGCCTTGAGCAGAAAAGGTGGCTCGCCGCTGATGTCGATCTCGTCGCCGTCCACGGTCACGACAAAGTCGTCGAGCGTCAAGTCGACCGATGCGGCGCGGATGTTATCTTCGTTGAACGGATCGATGCCGACGACCTTGTCGCGCACGGCGCGCGCGATCTGATGATCGACCAGCACGCCGAGTGCAAACGGCACAGGTCCCGGCTCGGCATCTGCCAAATCAGGCTTGTCGTCTTCGAAGTCGTTGGTGCGAGGTGAAGCCGGCTCAGGCGTGAAATCGGACCGCAGCCAGTAGTCCGAGCTCAGCCCCATCAAACGGCCGAGCTTCGCCGCCATCGCACGGGAGATTGCTTGCCGATTATTGACAATGTTGTTGATGGTCTGGCGCGAGACGCCGGTGGCGTCCGCAACGCTGGCCTGATCCAGTCCACGCCGCTCGATCTCGGCGCGCAGGTGCTCTCCGGGTTTGACCCTTCCTACTTGTTCCGCAACCATACCAACGGCCCCCACCTGTGGAATCTACCGCCGTTTCTTTGTCTTTTGAGACAATTAACGCACTTTCCCAAGGGAAAGTACAGGGATGTTTGACAGATAGGTTAAGAGGCCACGGAACTGTCGCGTTTTCCTAGCAACTTCGGAACTGAGGAGCGGGACGGCGCGATCTCCCGGTTCCTCCGGCCGGCCGCGAGCGTCCCGCCGAGCGCGATTTGCAACCGCCCCCCATCCTGCCTAGATCAGCGCCGCACCCTTTCCCATCTTGGCAGCATGCAATCTCCGCAAACCGACCTCTGGCACGGCACCACGATCCTGACCGTCCGCAAGGGCGGCTCGGTCGTGATCGGCGGCGACGGACAGGTGTCCATCGGCCAGACCATCGTGAAGGCGAATGCGCGCAAAGTGCGCCGCCTCGCCAAGAGCGACGTGATCGGGGGCTTTGCGGGCGCGACCGCGGATGCGTTCACGCTGTTCGAGCGGCTGGAAGCAAAGCTCGAGCAGTATCCCGGCCAGCTGATGCGCGCGGCGGTCGAGCTGGCGAAGGACTGGCGCACCGATCGCTACCTGCGCCGGCTCGAAGCCATGATGATCGTCGCCGACAAGGACGTGTCGCTGGTGCTGACCGGAACCGGCGACGTGCTCGAGCCGGAGGCCGGCGTGATGGGTATCGGCTCGGGCGGAAACTACGCGCTGGCCGCCGCGCGCGCGCTCGCCACCACCGAGCTCGATGCTGAAACGATCGTGCGCCGCTCGCTCGACATCGCGGCGGACATCTGCGTCTACACCAACCGCAACGTCACGATCGAGAAGCTGTGATGGTCGACGACGACGATCTCGATGCCGCCGTCGCCACCGGAATCGTCTCGCAGCAGCAGGCCGATGCATTGCGCGTCTTCGCGGCAAGCCGCCGCCCGCAACAGGCCGCCGCGCTGCCGCATGAAGAACGCTTTCGCTTTATGCGCGGCTTCAATGACTTCTTCTTTACCGTCGGCGTCGCCCTGGTCGGCGCGGCACTGGTCTACTTCAGCGCGCAGAGCGCCGTCGCGAACCTGGTCGCCGCAGTTCTCATCTGGATGCTCGCCGAGCTGCTGGTCCGGCGCATGCGTCTGGTGCTTCCCGGCATCCTGCTCGCGTGTTTCTTCGTCTTCTTCTTTTTTCAGGGTGCCGACGCCGCCTGGGTCCAGTTCGCCGGGTATTCACCGAAGCTGATCCGCACCACGCTGAGCGAGTTGTTCCTGCAAAATGCCACGCCTGCGGCCCTCCTCGCGAAGTTCGGCACCGTCGCGGCGGCTGCATTGCTGTTCTACTGGCGCTTCCGGTTGCCGTTCACGCTGCTGCTGATCGCAGGCAGCCTCGTGGCCGCCGCGATGGCGGCGGCCGGCCTGACCCAGCTTCCCGATGCGGCATTCATCGCGGCGACGGTCTATCTCGGGTGCGGCTTGCTGGTGTTCGCGGCGGCGATGACCTACGACATGTCCGATCCCGATCGCGTGACGCGGCGCGCCGACTGCGCCTTCTGGCTTCATCTCCTGGCGGCGCCGATCATCGTGCATTCGCTGATCGGCATGATGTCGCCGGTGTCGCTGTACACCCAAGTCGACCTGACGGCGCAGACTGCCTGGAGCGTGATCGCCATCGTGGCCGTCCTGACCGTCGTCGCCTTGATCGTCGACCGGCGCGCGCTGTTCGTCTCGGCGCTGAGCTATCTCGAAATCGTCATTGGTTATGCGATCGCCGGCGCGGGGTCGGGATCGGGCGACAGGACGAGCATCTTCTTCGCGACGCTGCTCATTCTCGGCGTCATGGTGCTCGTGCTTGGCGTCGGCTGGCAGCCGCTGCGCAACCTCGTGATGCGCGCGATCCCCGCCGCCGTCGCGCGGCATCTCCCGCCGGCGGCTGTCAGGGCTTGAACGCCGTGGCCTCGTATCGCTTCCGCCCGATGTCGGCCGACGATCTTCCCTTGATCAAGCAATGGCTCGCGCTGCCGCATGTCACCGAATGGTGGGGCGATCCGGATGAGCAGTTCGGCCTCGTCAGCGGGGACATGAACGAGCCCGCGATGGATCAGTACATCGTCGACCACGACGGCGCGCCGCTCGGCTACCTGCAGTGTTACCGGCTGACCGACTGGAACACCGGCTTCGGCCCGCAACCCGAGGGCACGCGCGGTGTCGACCAGATGATCGGCGTGCCGACGATGGTCGGACGCGGCCACGGCTCCGCCTTTATCCGCGCCTTCATTGAAGGCCTGCTGACGACCGGCACGCCGCGCGTGGTGGTCGATCCCGCTCCCGATAACGCGCGCGCGATCCGTGCCTACGAAAAGGCCGGATTCGCCAGAGATCATCTGGTCGACACGCCGGATGGCATCGCCCTCTTGATGGTACGCAACGCATGACCGACTTCTCTCCGCGCGAGATCGTTTCCGAGCTCGACCGCTTCATCATCGGACAGAGCGATGCCAAGCGCGCGGTCGCGATCGCGCTGCGCAACCGCTGGCGCCGCATGCAGCTCGACGACAAGCTGCGCGAGGAGGTGCTGCCGAAGAACATCCTGATGATCGGCCCGACCGGCGTCGGCAAGACCGAGATCTCGCGCCGGCTGGCGCGGCTCGCCGGTGCGCCGTTCCTGAAAGTGGAAGCCACCAAGTTCACCGAAGTCGGCTATGTCGGGCGCGACGTCGAGCAGATCGTGCGCGACCTGGTCGAGATCGCGATCGCGCAGACGCGCGAGCGCAAGCGCAAGGACGTGGAGGCGAAGGCGCATCTGGCGGCCGAGGAACGCGTGGTCGACGCCCTCACCGGCCCGGCCGCAAGCGCCGCCACCAAGGACGCGTTCCGCAAGAAGCTGCGCGCGGGCGAAATGAACGACAAGGAAATCGAGATCGAGGTGCAGCAATCGGGCGGCGGGCTGCCGATGTTCGAGATCCCCGGCATGCCGGGCGCGCAGATGGGCGCCATCTCGATCGGCGACATCTTCGGCAAGATGGGCGGCAAGCCCAAGACCCGCCGGCTCAACGTGAAGGACGCCTACGAGCCGCTGGTCAACGAGGAATCCGACAAGCTGCTCGATCAGGACCAGCTGATCCAGGAATCGCTCAAGATGGTCGAGCAGAACGGCATCGTGTTCCTCGACGAGATCGACAAGATCACCGTGCGCGACGGGCGCGTCGGCGGCGACGTGTCGCGCGAAGGCGTGCAGCGCGACCTGCTGCCGCTGATCGAGGGCACCACGGTTTCCACCAAGCACGGCCCGGTGAAGACCGACCACATCCTGTTCATCGCGTCGGGTGCATTCCACGTGTCGAAGCCGTCCGACCTGCTGCCCGAGCTGCAGGGCCGCCTGCCGATCCGCGTCGAGTTGCGGCCGCTCACGCGCGACGATCTCCGCCGCATCCTGACCGAGCCCGAGGCATCGCTGATCAAGCAGACCGTCGCGCTGATGGCGACCGAAGGCGTCACGCTCGTCTTCACCGACGACGCGATCGACGCCATCGCAGACATTGCGGTCGAGGTGAACTCGAACGTCGAGAATATCGGCGCACGCCGGCTGCAGACCGTGATGGAGCGCGTGCTCGACGAGATTTCATTCGCGGCGCCGGATCGCTCGGGCGAGACGGTGAGGATCGACGATGCCTATGTGCGCGAGCACATCGGCGATCTGGCGAAGAATGCGGACTTGAGCCGGTTTATTTTGTGACCGAAGTCCGCTCATGCCCGCGAAAGCGGGCATCCAGCAATTGAAGGTCTGGGTCCCCGCTTTCGCGGGGACGAGCGGTTCAGCGGTCCCGCCGCACCCGCACGTAAAGCGCCCCTGCCCCGCCATGGCCCGCACCGGCATCGTCGTAGCCGATCACAAGCGAGCGCAGCTCGGGCCCTGCGAGCCATAGCGGCACCTGCCGCTTGAGCACGCCGCGCCCTTCGCCTTCCGATCCGCCCTTGCCGGTGATGACGAGAACCACTTTCACCTCACGCGCCTGCGCGGTGTGCAGGAAGCGTGCGAGCGCACCGTGAGCTTCGGCTTGCGTCAAACCATGCAGATCGAGCCGGCCGCCGATCTCCGTCGTCCCGCGCGCCAGGCGCTGCCTGGTGCGGCGGTCGATCGGCGCAAGCGACGGCGGAGCGGTGCGGCGCGGCGGCGCGGCCGCGGGCAATGATGCGATCGGCCTTGCCTTGATCCCTGTCTTGGTCCCGGTCTTGATCCCTGTCTTGATCCCTGTCCTGGGCTTCGCCTCAACCGGCGCAGCGTCAGGCACATCCTCGGCGCGCTTGCGCCCCTTCAGCGGCACGACGCCGCTGGTGACGGCGCCCCAGAGCACGCGCTCGTCCTCGCTCAGGCCGCGTGGACGCCGGCTCATGTTTTCGGGCGCGGGCGCGGCAACGGCACCTGCGCCTTGTCGGGCGGCGCGGCGTCCACCTGCGGCGAGGCCGGCGCAGCCTTCGG
>CAWIXG010000015.1:0-87255 GCA_963839985.1 uncultured Alphaproteobacteria bacterium
ATTGAGTTTCGGCGAGATGTTTGCCGATCTCGCCCGCACTACCGGGATGCGCGCCTCGGCATCCGATTTCTTCAGCGCCCGACCGCCTCGCCACGCCTGGCCGAAGTGGAGCGCTTCTACGGGCTCCATTGCTTCGGCCAGTCGGAAGAACCATGTCCATGCTGCGCACCATCGTCATGCTCAGCTCTGACCGACCCATAACCGGGGCGGATGGCACTCACCGGAAGGCCATCGACGGTGAGCGGATTCCGCCGGTGCTGCTGGTTGACGATGCGGCCTCCGTCCATACCGCGGCTTTCGGTGAGGACATCGCGGTGTGGATCGGCGACCAGGTGGACGAACTGGCCATAGGTGGGCGACCACCGGGTAGCGGGTGCGCTGTGGCGGTCGGGCAGAGCCGGCGCCCGGCGACCAAGCGGAGTTCAACGCCGGATGACGAGCAGCACGTGCCGGGTCTGGCCGCAGCGCCGGGGACGGTCGCCGGGCATCGCTATCGCGCCGTCGTCGGCGACCGGCCCACTTCGCCGTTCACCATCTGCGCGATCCGGATGTGAACAAGACTCCGGAGTGGAAGGCGGCCAGCGGGACTGTCCGCAGTGCCGCCATGAAACCTCACGCACGCAAGCGAATTCGCGTGTTCTATGTCGTTCACTACTAGCCACCGATTCACCGGCCGAGGTCCGCGCGCTGCGCTGCCGTTGCGAGCACATGCCGGGTCAGCGACGCGCGAGCCGCCGCCGTAGGCCGCGATGCCGCAGGCCGTCGCTCGGCGCCACGTCCTCGTCGACCAAGTCGAGCGCCCGGTCCAGGTCGCGTCGTCAGCCGCGAGCCGATGAGGAACTCCTCGACGCTCGGCGAGCGCAGCGCGTTCGGGCCGAGGGACGCATAGCCAGCCGACGTCGCCGACCGTGCCGTCCTCGGTCAGTGCGAGCACACCACCCACTCCGGCCAGCGCGAAATCCCCCTGCGGCGGAAACTTCGGCTAGGCGTACCCGGACCGCGCGGGTGCGGGCGGAATGATGATCTCGGTCAACAGCTCATCGGGCTCCAACGCGGTCGTGAGCGGCCCGAGGAAGAAGTCGGTGGCTGCGATCTCGCGGTCGCCGGACGGACCGCGGACCTTCATCCGGGCGTCGACCGCCAGGCTGATCGTGCAGAGTTCCGAACCGGTGTCGGCGTGGGCGAGGCTGCCGCCGATGGTGCCGCGGTTGCGGATCGCGGCGTGGGCGATCAGCGGCATGGCCTCCGAAATGATCGGACACCGTTCCCGCACCAACTCCGAATCCTCCAGCGAGCGTTGGCGTGTCAGGGCGCCGATCGCCAATCCCCCGTCGGGCGCGCTTCGATGTAGTCGAGATCGGTCAGCCCGTTGATGTCCACCAGTAGGTCGGGCCGGGCCAGCCGGAGGTTCATCAGGGCGACAAGGCTCTGCCCGCCCGCGATGGCCTTACCGTCCTCGGACTCGCCGAGCGCGGCGATGGCGTCGTCGATGTCGACGGCTCGGTGATAGGCGAACGGCGATGGCTTCACGCGCCAACTCCTTCTTTCGCGGCGGACAGGTAGTCGAAGATCAGCTGCGGCGTTACCGGCACCTCGGTGATCCGGATGCCAGCGGGGCAACGGCATCCTCGATCGCACTGGCGATTGCCGCCGGCGCGGTCATGTAGGCGCCTTCGGCCGTGCCCTTCGCTCCGTACGGGTGCAGCGGCGTCGGCGTGCACTGCTCGTGCAGTTCCACGTGTGGGATCTCCGCGGCGGTCGGCATCAGATAATCCATGAAGCTGACGGCCAGCAGCTGGCCGCGCTCGTCGTAGGCGAAGTTCTCGTACATCGCACCGCCGACGCCGTGGCCGATGCCGCCGTAAACGAATCCGTCGACGACCAGAGGGTTGATCACCGTGCCGCAGTCGTGCACGACGACGTACTTACGCAGCGTGATCTCCAGCGTCTCCCGGTCTACCTCCGCGACGACGACATGGAAATCGAACGAATACGTGGGAAACTGCTTGGCCCGGTCTTGAGTTTGCGTTTGGTGACGATGTCCGGACCCGCGTAGACGTTCAACTCGACGATGCCCGGTTCCATGCCCGGCGGGCAACTCAGTCGTGGGCCGTAGGCGATCTTGGCGATCTGGCGCAGCGTGAGGTCGCGCTGCGGCTCACCGGCGACGCGGTAGTCGATACCGTCGACCTCGATCTCGTCGGTCGTGACTTCGAAAGTGAATGCGGCGATTTCACGAAGCTTGTTGCGAACCTTCGCCGCACACTCGATCACCGATGTGCCCAGCATCTGCGTCATCCGGTTCCCCGTCGGAGCGCCGGCATAGATGCCGCCGAGGCCGTGGCTGCGCTGCACGACGACGTCGTCGACTTCCACCCCGAGTTCCTCGCACACCAGCTGGGTGACCATGGTCTCGTGCGCCTGGCCCGCGGACTGGAAGCCGATGGTGACGACTACGTGGCCGGTCGGGTCGATTTCGATCCGCACGCCTTCGCCGTGTTCGGCGGCCGCGCCGCCCGGATCGAGTCCGCCGGCGGTGCCGATGCCGTACAGCCGGCCCTCAGCACGTGCCTCGGCCTGCTCGGCCAGCAGATCCTCGATGCGGGACTGTTTGAGGGCCAGCTCTGTCGCGCCGGGGTGTTGCCTGAGTCGTAGATCGCACCCCCGGGTATCTCGTACGGAAACTCGTGCGCCTGAATGTAGTTGCGCTCACGCAATACGACGCGGTCGATGCCGAGGTCGCGGGCCAACTGGTCCATGGTGCGTTCGAGTGCGAAATTGTGGGGCGACTGGCCTGCGCCACGGAACGGCACTTGATTCGTCTTGCAGGTGAGCACTCCGTAGCCGCCGTAGCGAACGGCCGGGATCCGGTACGGACCGACGCGGTAGATCTTGCCGTCTTCCTCGCGGCGCGAGAACGGCAGGCCCCAGTGCTCGAGCTCGTACACGGCGGCCGGCGCGTTGCGGCACATGTATTCGATCGTGTCCTGGTCGCCGAGCCAGTCGGCGCCCTTGACGGTGTCGTACATGTGCCAGCGCCAGTCGTCCTGGCCCATGTTGCCGAGCGCGGCCGCGATGCCGCCTTGCGCCGCCACGGTGTGCGAGCGGGTCGGAAACACCTTGGTGATGCAGGCGGTGCGCAGGCCGGCTTCGGCGCAGCCGACCACCGCGCGCAGGCCCGCGCCGCCGGCGCCGACCACCACCACGTCGTAGGTGTGGTCCTCGATCGGATAGGCGCCGCCGTTCACCGCCGGCGCGCTGCCGTTGCCGTTATGCTGGCCGTTGGTCGCCATTTCACACTCCGAACGAGATTTTCAGCAGCGAGTAGACGCAGGCCGCCGCGATCGCGATCGCGAAGAAGGTGTTGCCGATGATGGCGAGAAACTTCCATTTCTCGTCGTGCACGTAGTCCTCGATGATCACCTGCATGCCGATCTTCATGTGGTAGGTGACCGAGCCGATCATCAGCAGCATCACGATCGCGACGAACGGCGAGCCGAGGATCTGGATCACCGCGGCGTGGCTGCGTCCGAGCAGCGACACCAGGATCACGACGAACGCCGTGACCAGGAACACGTTGGCGAGCGCGGTGACGCGCTGGTGCCAGAAATGACTGGTGCCGGTGCGCGCCGAGCCGTAGCCCGCGCACGCGCGCGATCGGGTGTGCGGATGCTCATCGTGCGTCTCCCATCACCGCATAGCCGACGACCCAGAGGATGATCGTGGTGGCGATCGAGCCGGCGAGGCCGGCGCGCACCAGCCATTCGCGCTCGGTCGCGCCGAAGCCGTGGCCGGTGTCCCAGATGAAATGGCGGATGCCGCCGAACATGTGATGGACCAGCGCCCAGGTGTAGCCGAACAGGATCACCTGGCCGATGAACGATGCCCATGAACCACTGCACCTTGGCGTAGGCGTTCGGGCCCGAAGCCGCCGCGACCAGCCACCACACCAGCAGCACGCGTGCCGAAATACAGCGCCGCGCCGGTGATGCGATGCACGATCGACATCATCATCGTCAGCATCGGCTTGTAGATCGACAGATGCGGAGAGATCGGCCGCTGAACGGGCGCGCGGGTCTCGGCCATTTTCGTGTGTGTCCGGTTACGTCAGTTCGCGGAGCGCGAAGCTTGGAGCCGTTGGTAAACAAACTCCCGAAGGGCCGCAATCGACGCAGCGTTGTCTCAGCGGATTCATAACAGCCTTGACGCGGGCCAGCTCTTTACTTCGTGCAATGCGAAGAATATTCCTTGGAATGGCTCAAATCCATGAGCATTTGGCGGAGCTAGCCTTCGCCAAACGCGAAGGGTTGGTATACCAACGATGCGCGTGGACCTCGTCGATCTCAGCCTGTTTCGCCATGTCGTGGAGGCCGGCAGCATCACGCACGGCGCGGAACGCGCGCATCTCGCGCTTGCCGCAGCGAGCACGCGAATCCGCCACATGGAAGAGGCGCTCGGCGCGTCGCTGCTGACGCGCGGCCGGCAGGGCGTGACGCCGACGCAGGCCGGGCGCACGCTGCTGCAGCACGCGCGCACCATGCTGGCGCAGGCCGAGCGGCTGCGCGAGGACCTCAGCGCCTACGCGGGCGGGCTCGCCGGCCAGGTGCGCGTGCTCTCCAACACCAACGCGCTGACCGAATTCCTGCCCGAGACCTTGAGCGCCTTTCTCGCCGCGCATCCGAACGTCAGCGTCGATCTCGAGGAGCGGCTGTCCGACGAGATCGTCGGGCTGATCGCCGAAGGCGTCGCCGACATCGGCATCGTGGCCGGCACGGTCGATGCCGGCGGGCTCGAGACGTTTCCCTACCGCAGCGACCGCTTCGTGCTGGTCGTGGCGCGCGACCATCCGCTGGCGAAACGGCAGAAGATCGCTTTCGCCGAAGTGCTGGAGCACGATTTCGTCGGGCTCGACCGCGCCAGCGCGCTGACGCGCTTTCTCGCCGACAAGGCGGCGCGCGCCGGCCGCTCGCTGCGGCTGCGCATCCAGTTGCGCTCGTTCGACGGCGTGTGCCGGCTGGTCGAGCGCAATGTCGGCGTCGGCATCGTGCCGGAGACGACCGCGCGCTTTGCGGCGCGCAGCATGACGATCGGCGCGGTGCAACTCACCGATCCCTGGGCGCTGCGCGACCTGTCGATCTGCGTGCGCGACTACAAGGCGCTGCCGCCCTACGCGCGGCAACTGGTGGACCACATGCGCGAGGAGCGCCGGGAGGTGACGTGAGCTCTCAGTCCGCTCGTCCCCGCGAAAGCGGGGACCCAGTCCTTGGCTCTGGATGCCCGCTTTCGCGGGCATGAGCGGACCATTTCCTACCGCGGCATCAGCACCCAGTAATCGAGATCGAGGATCACGGCCGGATCGTCCGCCTCGCCGGCCTTGAGCGGAAAGTCCGCGCACGGCCGGTCTTTCGTGGCGACGGTGCGCAGGCGCAGCGCGCCGACGTCGGTGCGGTCCGGCAGATTCGGCCTTCGCCAGCACCTCGGACCAGGCGAACACCGTCGCGCCCGCGAACAGCGGCGCGACGTGGCGCCCGCCATTGATCGCCGCGATGTGGAACGCGTTGGCGAGCCCGTTGAACGAGAGCGCGCGCGCGAGCGAGATCACCACGCCGCCATAGATCAGCCGGCGGCCGAAGCGGTCCTTGCGCCTGCGCGAACTGATTGAAATGCACGCGCGCGGTGTTCTGGTAGAGCCGCGTCGCCATCTGGTGCTCGGCTTCCTCCACCGTCATGCCGTCGAGGTGGTCGATCTTCTCGCCGACCGCATAGTCGTCGAAGCGGTGCGGGCTGCCGGCGAGCGCGAAGTCGTAGGACGCAGCGCGATCTGCGGGCAGGCGCCGCCGAGCGTCGCGGGATCGACCGCCTTCGGCAGCTGCGGCACGAGATCGCCGGGCGCTGCGGCCGCCTCGTCGCGCTTGCGCACCATCACCCAGCGCACGTAGTCGAGCACTTTCGTGCCGTCCTGCTTGAAGCCGGTCGAGCGCACATAGACGACGCCGGTCTTGCGGCTGGAGTTCTCCTTCAGCCCGATCACCTCCGAGACCGCGGTGAGCGTGTCGCCCGGATAGACCGCGTGCAGGAAACGGCAATCCGCATAGCCGAGATTGGCGACCGCATTGAGCGAGATGTCCGGCACGGTCTTGCCGAACACGATGTGGAAGACCAGCAGGTCGTCGACCGGCGCGCGCGGATAGCCGATGGCCTGGGCGAACGCGTCGGAGGACTGCACCGCAAAGCGCGAGCCGTAGAGCGCGTTGTAGAGCGCGACGTCGCCGGCCGTGACGGTGCGCGGCGTCGCGTGCGCGATCTCTGGCCGAGCCGGAAATCCTCGAAGAAATTGCCGGGGGTGGTCTTGGTCATGGCTGCGTCCGTCATTCGTCTTAACCCGGCATGCGATGCTAGCACGGATCGCGCGGCCGATGTCACGATGGCGCGCGGCTTCGGCTCTTCGGCTCGCGGCGTGCTGATGCACGAGGCCGGCGAGCAGCACGATCGACGAAGCCGAGCTGCTGCAGGATGAAGCCCCACACGGTGGCGGTCTCGAGCCAGCAGGTCGAGCATGCGGCGCTCGCTCGAGAGCGCGAAGCGCGCGTCGAGAAACTTGCCGTGCAGGTCGCGCAGCTTGCCTTCGGTCTGCATCTCGAAGGTCAGCAGGTTGTCCCACGCGGTCTTGTCGTCGGCCGGGAGCGCGGCCTCGACCATCTTCTCGTGCGCCTCGCGCTCGCGGCGGAAGCCTGCGAGATCGGTCGCGTTGAGTTCCTGGATCATCCGCGCGGTCGGCCCCTTGCGCACAGGAAGCCGAGCTCGAGGAAATGCCGGCGCAGGTCTTCGCGCATCCCGTCGCCCGACGAGAGCGCGCCGAGCAGGACGCCCTGCGCCTGCAGCAGCTGGAACTGGTAGAGCGCGCGCTCGATCGAATCGATGCGCTGCGTCGCCTCGGTGGCTTCGCCGTCGACGACGGCGATCTGCTTCTTGATCTGCTCGGTGATGAAGATGCCGCCGCAGGCGCCGGTCACGGTCAGAAGCCCGCCGAGCACCGCATGGACGACCTTGAAGCTCCAGAAATCGCGCCGCGCGAGCGTGCGCGCGCCGCGCATCAAAGCCGATCCGACCGCCATGCCTGTCTTCCGCACTCCCGTGACGCCGCTCCGGCCAAGCTTTGACGCGCCGGAAGGCCGGGGGCAAGCGCCGCGTTTCCGCGCTGCGTGTCCCGTGTTAGGAATACGTCATGACCGACAGGGACCGCGCCGCCGACTACGTGATGGGCACGCTCTCGGCCGCAGAGCGCGCCGAGGTCGAGCGCGCGGCCGCGGGCGACCCGGCGCTGGCGCGCGAGATCGACGCATTGAACGCGCAGCTCTCGCCGCTGCTGCTCGACGCGCCCGAGGTCGAGCCGCCGGCCGACCTGTTCGACCGCATCAAGGCGCAAGATCGCCGCGAGCGCGAAGCCGGCCGCGCTCGCGGGCAGCCGCACGGTGCGCGCGGACGAGGGCCGCTGGGAGCCGATCTGCCCCGGCATCGAGCGCAAGACGCTGTGGCACGACCGCGAGAAGGGCCGCATCACGTTCCTGATCCGCGCGCAGCCGGGCGCGGAGTTTCCCGCGCATCAGCACGACGACGACGAAGAGGCTTACGTGCTGTCAGGCGACCTCGCGCTTCGACGATCTCGTGCTCGGCGCCGGCGACTATCACCTCGCGCGCCCCGGCGTGCGCCATCCGGTCGGGCGCACCAAGCGGCGGCTGCATGCTGCTGATGACCGCGGCGGCGTAGGCTCGCTTGCCAAGCTTTCCACCGCCCGCTAGCAATCCGCCGCGATCTTTCGTCATGCCCGGCCATGACGGCGTATCCAGCGAGGCATCCCATGGCGACACTACAATCTCCTCCTCATCCCCGGCGACGGGATCGGTCCCGAAGTCATGGCCGAGGTGAAGAAGCTCATCGCCTGGATGAACGCGCACGGCATGGGCACCTTCGAGACCGAGGAAGGGCTGTGCGGCGGCTGCGCCTATGACGCGCATGGCGTCGCGATCACCGACGAGATGGTGGCGAAGGCGAAGGCCGCCGACGCGGTGATCTTCGGCTCGGTCGGCGGGCCGAAGTGGGACAAGGTGCCGTACGAGCATCGCCCGGAAGCGGGCCTGCTGCGCCTGCGCAAGGATCTGCAGCTCTACGCCAATCTGCGTCCGGCGGTGACCTATCCGGCGCTCGCGGATGCGTCCTCGCTCAAGCGCGAGCTGGTCGAGGGCCTCGACATCATGATCCTGCGCGAGCTGACCGGCGGCGTGTACTTCGGCGAGCCGAAGACGATCACGGATCTCGGCAACGGCCAGAAGCGCGCGGTCGACACGCAGGTCTACGACACCTACGAGATCGAGCGCATCGCGCGCGTCGCCTTCGAGCTGGCGCGCAAGCGGCGCAACAAGGTCACCTCGATGGAGAAGCGCAACGTCATGAAGACGGGCGTGCTGTGGAACGAGGTGGTCGGCCAGGTGCACGCGCGCGAGTTCAAGGACGTGCAGCTCGAGCACGTGCTGGCCGACGCCGGCGGCATGCAGCTGGTGCGCAACCCGAAGCAGTTCGACGTGATCGTCACCGACAATCTGTTCGGCGACATGCTCTCGGACGTCGCCGCGATGCTGACCGGCTCGCTCGGCATGCTGGCCTCGGCCTCGCTCGGCGAGACCGATCCGAAGACGCAAGAAGCGCAAGGCGCTGTACGAGCCGGTGCACGGCTCGGCGCCGGACATCGCCGGCAAGGGCGTGGCGAACCCGATCGCCATGATCGCGTCGTTCGCGATGGCGCTGCGCTATTCGTTCGGGATGATCAAGGCAAGCCGACATGATCGAGCAGGCGATCGCGGCCGCGCTGGCGCAAGGGCCTGCGCACCGCCGACATCGCGTCAGCCGGCATGACGACGGTCGGCACCGCCGCAGATGGGCGATGCGATTATCGTGGAGATGGAGAAGCTCGCGGCCTAATACGGCAGGTACGGCTGATAGCCCGGCAGCTCGTACGGCATCGGCAGCGGGAAGCGATGCGTGCCGGTCGGATCCCATGAGGCCGACGGCGAGGCGTTCATGTAGCTCGGCGGGAAGACATAGTCGGTGAACTTGCGCTCGCCCGGGACCACTTCGGTGCCGCCGTCGAGATAGCTGCGCGGGCGGACCGTCACGCGGGTGCGCGCGCGCCCGGTCTCGTCGATCCAGGTGATGGTCTCGGTCTGGTCGCTGCGGTTGGCGCGGCGCTGCGCGTCAGCCGGGCCGACAAATGCGGCGAGCGTGGTGGCCACGGCGGCCAGAGCGATGACGGACCTCAGACGCATGAATTCGACCCTCGGACCTTGTGCGGGTTCAACGGCCAAGTATGCCGGCCGTTCCTTTAACAGTTCCGCACAATAGCGGCGCCATGGCGGCGGGTCCGTCACTCTTTTGCAACAGCACGGGGCCAAATTCCGCAGCGATTGCAGGGATGTGAGCGGGACCGTTCGCACCGCCATCTTGAGGTGCCCGAGCGCGCCCCCAGGATGACGGTCTTGGCATGGGCTGATTTCGCACTTTGCATGGGGTTGTTTTCGCAATTTTTTTCCCCGACGGTCTCGGCCGCCATGGCGCCTCCTCGGCGTGGATGAGGATTTTGCTAGGTCAGCTTGAACTCCAGGTCGCCGAGCTTCTCGATCGAGGTCACCAGCGTGTCGCCGGCCTTGAGCCACGCCTGCTTGTCCTTCGGATAGCCCGAGATCACGCCTTCGGGCGTGCCGGTGAAGATCAGGTCGCCCGGCTTGAGCGTGAAGTAGCGCGACGCATAGCTCACCAGCTGCTTGCAGTTGAAGACCATGTCGGACGTGTTCGACGACTGGCGCACCTCGCCGTTCACGCGGCACTCGATCTTGAGGTTGTCGCCGTCGGCCAGATCGGCGGTGACCAGCCACGGCCCGACCGGCGCCGAGCCGTCGAGCGTCTTGCCGAGCATCCACTGCGAGGAGCGCGACTGCAGGTCGCGCGCCGTGAAGTCGTTGCCGGTGGCGTAGCCGAAGATGACGCTCGCGGCGTCCGCCTCGCTGACGTTGCGCGCGGTGCGGCCGACGACGATGACGAGCTCGGCCTCGTAGTCGAAGCGCGTCGCGTCCTCCTCGGACACGCCGATGACGCCGCCATGATGGTTCAGCGCGGTGTTGAACTTGTTGAACAGGATCGGCGCCTTCGGCACCGGATTGTTGGTCTCGGCCGCGTGCTTGCGATAGTTCAACCCGACGCAGATGATCTTTTCGGGGTTGGTGACGCAGGGCCCGAACGCCGCCTTGTCGATGGCGACGAAATGGCTGTCCTTCGCCCTGGTGATCAGGCGCTGCAGCGCCGCGATATCGCCGACGTCGTCGAGCACGTCGGTGATCGTCACCGGCGCGCCTTCCTTCAGCTCCTGCTCCGCGGCCGCGACATCGAGCACGCCACGGTCGGTCCGCACGCCGAGCCCGAAGCCGTTCTGCCGGCGCAGGGTCGCGAACACGAAGCCGCGCGCCATCGTCTGCACGCCCATCGCGGTCTTCTGGGCGCGCGGCGCCGTCGCCGTAAAGGGCACCCCGGCCGCCGCCGCGGCGCCGGCCAAGGCTGTGGTCTTCAGGAACGTCCTGCGGTCGGTCATGGTCGCCTCCCTGACGAATGTGCCGGACCTGCCGCGAGCGGGCGGTCCATGCGCCGAGCGTAGGACTCGAGCTTTGCTCCCGGCAAGCGCGGAATGCACGCGCGCCGTGCAATGCAGACCTACGCGGGGGCGGTCTCGGCCGCTTGCGCGGTGCCTTTCGGCAGGTCCGAGCGCTGCTCGGCGGGCTTGTCGGCGCGCGTAAGGTTGAACGCCGTGTTGATCAGCGCGACGTGCGAGAAGGCCTGCGGGAAATTGCCGAGATGGCGTTGCGCGCGCGGGTCATACTCCTCGCTGAGCAGGCCGACGTCGTTGGCAAGGCCGACGAGGCGCCGGAACAGCTGCTCGGCATCGCGGCGGCGGCCGAGCAGCAGATACGCATCGGCGAGCCAGAAGCTGCAGGCGAGGAAGGCCCCTTCCCCGGCGGGCAGACCGTCGCGTGCCTGTTGCGAGTCGTAGCGCAGCACCAGCCCGTCGACGATGAGATGGCGCTCGATCGCCGCGACGGTCGCGCGATAGCGCGGGTCGTCCGGCTTGAGGAAACCGACCGGCGCGAGCAGCAGCAGGCTGGCATCGAGATCGTCGCCGCCGTAGGTGCGCACGAAGCTGTTGCGCGTCTCGCTCCAGCCATGTGCCATCACGTCGGCGCACACCGCGTCGCGCGCGGTCCGCCAGCGTTGCGTATCGCCGGGCAACCCGAACATCTCAGCGCTCTTGATGGCGCGGTCGAACGCGACCCACACCATCGCCTTGGAATAGGTGAAATGCTGCGGCTCGGTGCGCACCTCCCAGATGCCGTGATCGGGCTCCTGCCAGATCGTCTCGAGATGATCGAGCAGCGCGATCTGCACGTCCCACCCGGACTCGCTCGCCGGCAGTCCACCGCGGCGGCCCTGATGCAGCGTGTCCATCACCTCGCCGAATACGTCGAGCTGCAACTGGCTGTGCGCCGCGTTGCCGATGCGCACCGGGCTCGAGTTCTCGTAGCCCGGCAGCCACGTCACCTCCCATTCGGTGAGGCGCCGTTCGCCGGCGACGCCGTACATCACCTCCATCTGTTCGGGGCGCCCGGCGACCGCGCGCGTCAGCCAGTCGCGCCAGGCCTGCGCCTCCTCGTAGTAGCCGGCGTTCATCAGGGCGAGCAGCGTGAGCGTGGCGTCGCGCACCCAGCAGAAGCGGTAGTCCCAGTTGCGCTTGCCGCCGATGTGTTCGGGCAGCGAGGTGGTCGCCGCCGCCACCATGCCGCCGGTCGGCGCGTAGGTCAGCGCCTTCAAGGTGATCAGCGAACGGCAGATCGCCTCGGCCCACGGGCCTTCGCTGTGCCCCTTGCGCGACCATCCGGTCCAGAAGCTCTCGGTGTCCTGCAGCGCCGCGTCCGCCGCGAAGGCTTCCGGCACCGGCAGATGCGAGGGCCCGTAGCTCAGCACGAACGGCACGCGGTCGCCTTCGCTCACCGTGAAGGCGCCGACGGTCTTCAGGTTCTCGCCACGCAGATGCACCGGCGTGCGCAACACCACCATGTCGGGACCGGCGATCGCGCGTAGCGCGCCGTCGCCGAGCTTGCGCACCCAGGGGACGATCTCGCCGTAGCCGAAGCGCAGCACCAGCTCGACGCACATCTTCACCGTGCCGCGCTCGCCTGCAACGATGCGTACGCAATCCGGATTGCGCCCGCGGATCGGCATGAAGTCGATCAGCGTGACCGCGCCCTCGGCGGTCTCGAAGCGGGTCTCCAGGATCAGCGTGTTGGGGCGATAGCGCCGCGTGATTTTCGTCGGCTCGCTCTCGGGCGCGATGCGGAAGCGGCCGTGTTCGGGCGTGCCGAGCAGTGCCGCAAAGCAGGCGTCCGAGTCGAAGCGCGGCCAGCACAGCCAGTCGATCGAGCCGTCGCGCGAGACCAGCGCGGCGCTCTCGCAGTCGCCGATCAGCGCGTAATCTTCAATTCGTGTGGCCATCAGGTGAACTCGATGACCACCTTGATGTCGCCCTTGCGGTGCGCGAACGCTTCGGCAAAGCGCGCGAGCGGCACGCGGCGCGTGATCAGGCGCGCGAGCCAGGTTGCGTCGGCGCGCGCGAGTGCGTCGGCTGCCATGCGGTAGTGGCGCAGGTTGGCGTTCACCGAGCCGAACACCGTGCCGTTGTTGAGCACCATGTTGCGGTTGAACAGCCCGATGTCGAAGTCGGCTTGGCGCGCGGCGCCGACGCCGGTCAGGCAGATCAGGCTGTCGGGCGCGACCTGCGGCAGCAGCGCGGCGATCACGCCGGGCACGCCGGTGCATTCGATCACGATGTCGGCCTTGAGTTTCGCCAGCGCCTCAACCGAGTCGCAGTGATAGGTGGCGCCGAGCGCCGCGGTGATCTCCGGCTTCGGGCCGGTCTTGTTGTGATCGTAGACGTGCACGTCGAGCCCGCGCTGCTTGCCGACGAGCGCGGCGAGCAGGCCGATCGGACCGGCACCGGTGACCAGCACGCGCCGCGGCGCGGTGACGAGCCGCCACAGCCGGTGCGCGTGGTCCCATGCCTTCGCCACCACGCTGGTCGGCTCGATCAGCACGGCGTTGAGCCCGAGCTGCGGGTCGACCTTCACGGCGAACGCCGGATCGATGCGCCAGCGCTCCGCCCCGAAGCCGTTCAGCCCCTTGATGCCGTGCTCGGTGTATCGTCCGTTGCGGCACATGTCCCATTGGCCCGCAGCGCAGGCCGGGCAGGGGACCGGATCGGGCGCGCGCACGATGCCGACGACGTGATCGCCACGCTTAAAGCCGCTGTCGGCCGGCGCCTCGCGCACGCGCCCAAGCGACTCGTGGCCGAGGATCAATCGCTCGCTGTCTGGCGGCGCCTCGCCGTACTCGCCCGCGATGATCTCGCGGTCTGTGCCGCAGACGCCGAGTGCGACCGCGTCGACCAGCAGGGCGCCGCTTGCCTCCGGGGGCTCCGGCACGTCGCGCAGTGCGATGGAATTCGGATGAAGCGGATGGACCGTGATTGCGCGCAAGGGTTCGCCTTGGGAAGTCAGCCGCCCGAGGGATGACTCTTGCGGCGCCTGGAAGTTCCCTAGTGCCCCATCACGAGATCGTCACGATGCACCATTTCGGCGCGACCCTCGATCCCGAGGATCGACGGCACGTCGGCGGACGCCTTGCCGCGAATCTTTTCCGCGTCCTCGGCGTCGTAGGCGACGAGCCCGCGGCCGATCTCGCTGCCGTCCGGCCCGCGCACGATCACGGCATCGCCGCGGGTGAAGTCGCCGTCGACCTTGATCACGCCGACCGGAAGCAGGCTGTTGCCGCGCCGCAGCGCCGCGACCGCGCCGGCATCGACGGTGAGCGTGCCCTTCGGCTCGAGCGAACCCGCAATCCATTTCTTGCGCGCTGTGACGGGATTGGCCGGCGTGAGAAACCAGGTGCAGCGCCCGCCCGCGCTCACCGCGCGCAGCGGATGCGCGATGCGCCCGGGCGCGATCACCATGTGGATGCCGCCGGTGGCGGCGATCTTGCCGGCCTCGATCTTGGTGGTCATGCCGCCGCGCGACAGCTCG
The DNA here is from genome assembly GCA_963839985.1 of uncultured Alphaproteobacteria bacterium. Lineage (GTDB taxonomy): Bacteria > Pseudomonadota > Alphaproteobacteria > Rhizobiales > Xanthobacteraceae > PALSA-894. The sequence goes on from CAWIXG010000015.1 coordinate 14,173, forward strand.
GAGCCGGACGCGCCCGCCATCGCCTCGATCTCGGGCGTGATGCGCTCGACCAGCGGAATGAGGTTGGCCTGCACGTCCGGCCGCGGCGGCGCATCGTAAAGTCCGTCGATGTCGGAGAGCAGCACCAGCAGGTCGGCGCTCACCATGGTGGCGACGCGCGCCGCGAGGCGATCGTTGTCGCCATAGCGGATCTCGTTGGTGGCGACGGTGTCGTTCTCGTTGATCACCGGCACGCTGCGCCATTCGAGCAGCTTGCCGATGGTCGAGCGCGCGTTGAGATAGCGGCGCCGCTCCTCGGTGTCGCTGAGCGTCAGCAGGATCTGGCCGGCCGCGATGTTGTGGCGCCCAAGCGCCTCGGCCCAGGTGCGCGCCAGCGCGATCTGCCCGACCGCGGCGGCGGCCTGGCTGTCCTCGAGCTTGAGCGATCCGGCCGGCAGCTTGAGGATGGCGCGGCCGAGCGCGATCGCGCCCGACGACACCACCAGGATGTCGCGCTTCTCGGCGTGCAGTTGCGCGAGGTCGCCGGCGAGCGAGGTGAGCCAGTCCTCGTGCACGCGCCCCGCCGCGCTGTCGACCAGCAGCGACGAGCCGACCTTGACGACGATGCGGCGGAAATCGGTGAGGGTGGGGCGTCTGCGCGACATGACACTGTTTACCGGGCGGCGCGGCGGGCTGGCGAGCGGTTATGCTTAAAACTTTGTCAACATCGCCACCCTATAAGCATGCCGATTGACGAAAAGGAAACGGCGTGGCCCTCCCTCCGCCCTACCAGTTGCGGCTCAACACGAATTACATCGACGCCGCCATAGAAGCGCTGAAACCCGATATTCTTCAGATACTTGAACCCCATCTGGAGGAGATCGTCGAGTCCCACATGGACCGCACGATCAAATATGTGCCGGCGCACGCGCAGCGGGTGAGGGAGCACCGGGGCGAGATCAGGCAGGCGATCGTCGGCTACACCATCAAGCTGTTCCGGAACCCGTTCGACGAGGCCTGGGTTGCCGACGCCGAGGCGCGCGCCGCGTTCGAGGCGCGGATCGGCTTCGACATGCGCACGCGCCCGGTGATCAACCAGCGCCTGCTGTCGGACTTCATCGGCATCGTGAGCAGGAAGCACCGCTTCTCCGGCGCGCGGATCGCGCGGCTCACCCGCGCCGCGCTGCACATCTTCGCGCTCGACAACGCCAATGCGGTGTTCTGCCACGCCAACATGGGGGCAAACTCGGCGCGGGCGCGCACCGACGAGCTCAATCGTGCGATCGGCTCGTTTGCCGATGCGATCCACGCCGTGCGCGACGCGATGAGCCGTGTGGCGAAGACGCTTTGCGACACCTCGAACCAGCTCACCGGCCTCGCCGAAACCGCGAGCGCGCGGACCGCAACCGCGACCGAGGCCGCGCGCGATGCCGCCGTGCATGTGACGACCACCGCGGCGTCGACCGAGGAACTGTCCGCCTCGATCGCCGACATCTACCGCCAGGCCAAGAGCAGCGAAGGCATGGCGCGCGAGGCGGTGATCCAGGCCGAGAAGAGCAACGGCACGATCCAGTCGCTGTCGAAGGCGGTCGAGACGATCGGCTCGGTGGTGAACCTGATCTCCAACATCGCGGCGCAGACCAACCTGCTGGCGCTCAACGCGACGATCGAGGCGGCGCGCGCCGGCGAGGCCGGCAAGGGCTTCGCGGTGGTGGCCGGCGAGGTGAAATCGCTCGCCACGCAGACCTCGAAGGCGACCGAGGAAATCGGCCGCCACATCCAGACGATCCAGGACACGACGCGCCGCTCGGTCGACGAGATCGCGAGCGCGGGCGGCATCGTGGCGGACATCGCCGAGATCGCCGAAGCGGTGGCGGCGGCGGTTGACGAGCAGTCGGCCGCCACGATGAGCATCGCGCGCAGCGCCAGCTCGGCGGCGACCAATGCCTCGACGGTGGCGGATGCGCTGAAGATGGTCGAGGAGACGATCAACCGCACGCAGAGCGCGGCCAAGTTCGTGCTCGAACTGTCGGGCGATCTCAGCGTGCGGCAGAGCGAGCTCGACAGCGCGGTCGATGCGCTGTTTGCGACCGCGCGCCAGGACGTGAGCGAGGCGAAGGGCTTCGCGGATTTGAATCAGACGGCGGCGAAGAAATCGGCTTGAGGATGGGCCAGGGCGCACTGGCGCCGCGCGCTACGGATGCCACGCCTCGACGGGCGCCTCATTGCCGGCATTCGCCTGCGCGCTCTCGGCATAGAGCGCGCGCAGCACGTCGGTGACGCCGGCGCGTGTGGCCGCTGACAGGACCAGCGGCGTCTTCTTGGCGGCGCGCTTCAATCGCGCCAGCTGCTGCTTCAACTGCTCCGGCGTCAGCGCGTCCGCCTTGCTGAGCGCGACGATCTCGAGCTTGTCGGTGAGGCCGTGGCCGTAGGCCTCGAGCTCATGCCGCACCGTCTTGTAGGCTTCGCCCGCATGCTCGCCGGTGCCGTCGACCAGATGCAGCAGCACGCGGCAGCGCTCGACGTGGCCGAGGAAGCGGTCGCCGAGCCCGACGCCCTCGTGTGCGCCCTCGATCAAGCCGGGCAGGTCGGCGAGCACGAATTCGCGATTGTCGATGCGCACCACGCCGAGCTGCGGATGCAGCGTGGTGAACGGATAGTCGGCGATCTTCGGCTTGGCGGCGGTCACCGACGCGAGGAACGTGGACTTGCCGGCATTCGGCAGCCCGACGAGGCCCGCGTCCGCGATCAGCTTCAGCCGCAATCGTATCGTCCGCTCTTCCCCGGGAAGACCCGGATTGGCGCGGCGCGGCGCGCGGTTGGTCGATGACTTGAAATAGGCGTTGCCGAAACCGCCATTGCCGCCCTTCGCCAGCACGATGCGCTCGCCGACCGTGGCGAGGTCCGCGAGCAGCGTCTCGCCGTCCTCCTCGTAGATCTGCGTGCCGGCCGGAACCTTCATCAGGACGTTGGCGCCGTTGGCGCCATGGCGGTCCTTGCCCATCCCGCCGCCGCCGTTCTTGGCGGTGAAGTGCTGCTGGTAGCGGTAGTCGATCAGCGTGTTGAGGCCGTCGACCGCCTCGACGATCACGTCGCCGCCGCGCCCGCCGTCACCGCCGTTCGGCCCGCCGAACTCGATGAACTTCTCGCGCCGGAACGAGATGCACCCGTTGCCGCCGTCGCCGGAGCGGATGTAGACCTTGGCCTCATCAAGAAATTTCATGGGCGTCAGATAGGCCTTTGCGGCGCGCGCGGCAATCCGGCGTCTTGCAGCGCCGTGGCGGCGTCCTTAACGTCCGCGTCCCCGCCGGGACCGAAATGACCGCCTCACCGACGTTCACTGCTGCCGGCCGCTCGACCACGCTTGCCGGCATCGGCTTCATGCTGGTGGCGGTCTTTCTGTTCGGGCTCAACAGCGCGGTCGGGAAGTGGCTGGTCGCGACCTATCCGGTCGGCGAGTTCATGCTGATCCGGAGCACCCTGACGCTGATCCTGCTCAGCCCGTTCATCTGGTATGCCGGCCGCGCCCCCTTCGCCAATGCGCCGAGACCCGGCCTGCAACTGCTGCGCATCGTCTTCTCCTCGGCCGAAGTCGCAATGTTCTTCTGGGCGGTTTCGTACCTGCCGCTCGCCGACACGACGACGTTCTATCTCGCCGGTCCGATTTATGTGACGGCATTGTCGGTGCTGTTGCTGCGCGAACGCGTCGGCTGGCGGCGCTGGACGGCGGTCCTGGTCGGCTTCGCCGGCGTCGTCATCGCGCTGCGGCCGTCGTCGTCGAGCTTCACGCTGCCGGCCCTGATTGCCCTGTCGGGAAGCGTCGTCTACGCGCTGGTGATGATCACGACCCGCGCGTTGCGCGAGACCGACGACATCACGCTGATGACGACCTACTTTATCGGCGCGGTCGTGTTCGGTGCCGCGACCGTCCCGTTCGGCTGGGTCACCCCGGCCCCGCGCGACATCCTGTTTCTGGGCGGGGTCGCCTGCGCCAACATCATGGCGCAGTTCTGCGTCATTCGCTCGCTCAAGCGCGCGTCCGCGAGCGTGGTCGTGCCGTATCAGTACACGTTGATCATTTGGTCCGTGGTGTTCGGCTGGCAGATGTTCGGCGAACTGCCGGACGGCTACACGATCGGGGGCGCGGCGATCATCGTGGCGGCGGGACTTTATATCTTCTGGCGCGAGCGGGTCGTCGCGCGCCAACCGCCGGCGGTGCCGGCCGAACTTCCATGACGGCGCAATCCCCGCGCTCCGCCACGCTCGGCATCGGCCTGATGCTGCTCGGCGTGTTCTTGTTCTGCATCAACGATGCAGTCGGCAAATGGCTGGTCGCGACCTATCCGGTCGCCCAGTTCCTGCTGATCCGCAGCGCCAGCACGCTGCTGCTGCTGGCGCCGTTCATCTGGCACGCCGGGCGCGCGGCCTTCGCCGGCGCGCCGCGCCCCGGGCTGCAGCTTGCACGCTGCGTGCTGTCGACCGCCGAGGTCGTGCTGTTCTTCTGGGCGGTGCAGTACCTGCCGCTCGCCGACGCGATCACGTTCTATCTCGCCGGTCCGATCTACGTGACGGCGCTCTCCGCGCTGCTGTTGAACGAGCGCGTCGGCTGGCGGCGCTGGACCGCGGTGCTCGCCGGCTTCGTCGGCGTCGTCATCGCGTTGCGGCCCTCGGCCGCGACCCTGACTTGGCCGGCGCTGATCGCGCTCTCGGGCAGCGCCTGTTTCGCGCTGCTGATGATCGTCACGCGCATGCTGCGCGACACGCACGATACCGTGCTGATGAGCACGCAGATGATGAGCACCTTCGCGTTCGGGTTGGCCGCGGCCCCGTTCGGCTGGGTGACCCCGTCGCTCTACGACCTGATGTTCCTGGCCGGCTTCGGCGCGGTCTCGGTGGTCGCGCTGTTTTCGATCAACCGCTCGCTCAAGCTCGCACCGGCGAGCGTGGTCGTGCCGTACCAGTACACGATGCTGGTGTGGGCGATCCTGTTCGGCTATCTGGTGTTCGGCGACGTGCCCGACCGCTTCATGCTGATCGGTTCCGCCATCATCGTGGCGGCAGGGCTCTACATCTTCCATCGCGAACAGCGCGCGGCGCGTGAACCCGTGGTGGCGCCGGTCCCATGATGCAGCCACGGTCCACAGCCCTTGCCGGCATCGGCTTGATGGTGCTCGGCATCTTCCTGTTCTGCTGCAACGACGCGCTCGGCAAGTGGCTGCTCGGGACCTACTCGGTGTGGCAGATGCTGGCGATCCGCAGCGCCGCCGCGATGGCGCTGCTCGCGCCGTTCCTGTGGCGCGAGGGGCAGGCGGTGTTCGCCGCGCCGCGGCCATGGCTGCAGGTCGTGCGCGTGGTGCTGTCCGTCGCCGAGTCGATCTTCTTCTTCGTCGCGGTGACCTACCTGCCGCTCGCCGACACCGTGACGTTCTACCTGGCGGCGCCGATCTACGTGACGGCGCTGTCGGCGCTCTTCCTCAAGGAGCAGGTCGGCTGGCGCCGCTGGAGTGCGGTCGCGGCCGGCTTCGTCGGCGTGATGATCGCGTTGCGCCCATCCGCCGCGACGCTCACCTGGCCGGCGCTGATCGCGATCGTCGGCAGCTTCTCGTTCGCGGTGTTCCTGATCATCACCCGCATGCTACGCGGCACCTCCGATGCCGTGATGGTCGGCGGCCAGTTCGCCGCGATGCTGATCGTGAGCGGCGTGGTGGCGCCGTTCGGCTGGATCGCGCCGAGCGCGCTCGACTTCGGCCTGATGATGGTGCTCGGCGTGGTCGCGATGACGGCGTTCGCCTGCGTCAACCGTTCATTGAAGCTGGCGCCCGCGAGCGTGGTGGTGCCATATCAGTACACGATGATCGTGTGGGCGGTCGCGCTCGGCTGGCTGGTGTTCGGCGACGTGCCGGATCGTTTCACGCTCGGCGGCGCCGCGCTCATCGTCGCGGCCGGTCTCTATATTCTCTGGCGCGAGCAGATCGTGACCCGGCGCGAGCCGGTGCTCGCGCCGCCGCCGTAGAGCATGATCCCCGAAAAAGCCTGCCCCGGACATCTGATCCGGGTGGGAACCGGTTTTCGGAAAAGATCATGCTCAAAAGAAACTACGCGCCGAACCTCGCCTCCAGCCGCGCGACGTGTTCGTCGCTGATCTTGTTCACCGGCAGATCGATGGACGCGATCGGGCGGCCGGCGTAGCCGCGCAGAATGCTGTCCTCGATCTGCGTCGGCCACGGCGGGACATCGCCATGATCGCCGAAGGCCGCGAGGACCCGGCCGGCGATTTGCGGAACGATGCTCCATGCCAGCACCGCCGACAGGCGCACGAGATTGAGCGCGACGCGCGTCGTCGCGGCGGAATTCGCCGGATTGGACGCGAAGATCGTCCACGGCGCGGCGTCCTGCAGATACGCGTTGGCGCGCGCCCAGATCGCGCGCGTTTCCGCGGCCGCGCGGCGAAATTCGAGCGACGCGTGGAGTTCGCGCAGTCGGACCACACGGCCGGCGATCTCGATTGCCAGCGCGCGCTCGCGCTCTCCCGGTTCGCCATAGTCCGGCACGCGCGACGCGAAGGTGCGCTCGGCGAAGCGGACCGTGCGGTTGACCAGGTTGCCGAACACGTCGGCGAGATCCTTGTTGGTGTCCGCGGCAAAACGCCGGATCGAGAAATCCGTGTCGGCGGTTTCGGGTGCGTTGGCGATCAGCCACCAGCGCCACAGGTCCGCGGGCAATTCATCCAGCGCCGCGTCGGCGAAGATGCCGCGTCCGCGGCTGGTGGAGAATTTGCCGCCCTTGTAAGTGAGCCAGTGGAAGCCCTTGACGACGTCGGCGAGCTTCCACGGTTCGGACGCGCCGATCAGCGTCGCCGGGAAGCTCACCGTGTGGAACGGCACGTTGTCCTTGCCGAGGAACTGGACATAACGAACGCCGTCGTTCTGCCACCAGTCGCGCCAGTCCCGGCGCGGATCGCGCGCGGACCATTCCTGCGTCGCCGCGATATAGCCGATCGGCGCGTCGAACCAGACATAGAACACCTTGGCTTCGAAGCCCGGCCGCGGCACCGGCACGCCCCAGGCGAGATCGCGCGTGATGCAGCGGTCGCGCAGGTCTTCGGTCAGCCAGCTGCGCGCCAGCGAGACCACGAAGGGCGGCCAGCCGCTGCGCGTGCCGAGCCAGGCGTTGAGACGATCCACCAACGCCGACTGGCGCAGGAAGAGATGGCGGCTTTCGCGCGGCTCCAGGTCGGTCGCGCCGGAGAGCGCCGAGCGCGCATCGATCAGTTCGGTCGGATCGAGCAGCGCGCCGCAATCGTCGCACTGATCGCCGCGTGCGGCGTCCGAGCCGCAATGCGGACAGGTGCCGCGCACGTAGCGGTCCGGCAGGAAGCGCCGGTCCTGCGCCGACCACACCTGCCGCACGCTGCGCTCGTCGATCAGGCCTGCGGCATCGAGCCGGCGGTAGAAGTGCTGGGTCAACGCACGGTTCCGCGCCGACGAGGTGCGCCCGAAATGATCGAACGTGAAGCCGAAGCGGCGGTACACATCCGCCTGGACGGCGTGCTGCCGGTCGCAATAGGCGCGGACGTCCTGTGCGGCCTCGATCGCGCCGAGTTCTGCCGGTGTTCCGTGCTCGTCGGTGCCGCAGATGAACAGCACCTCGTCGCCGATCTGCCGGCGGAAGCGGGCGTGCACGTCGGCCGGAAGCAGCGAGCCGATCAGATTGCCGAGATGTTTGACGCCGTTGATGTAGGGGAGCGCACTGGTAATCAGAATTTTCGCCATGACACGTGTCCTTCGCTGGAGGCGCGCCGGACCCGAGCAGCAAAAAGCCCTTCCGCGCGGGCGGAAGGGCTCGGGTTTCGGCGCTTGCCTCGCGCGAATGGTCGCGCGTCAACCCCTCCGGCCTGCTGTGTGGCGGTCGGGCTGGCGCATTCGCGTGAGCGGGACGGGGCGGGCTTTCACGATTATCTCGTCTCTCATGTCATGCCGCCAAAAACTCGAGCGACGCCCGCGTCAGCACGGTGTTCACATGCGCGAGGTCGCGCGCCGTGCGGGTTCGAGAACAGCATCGTTTCGCCGGCGATGAAGAAGCCCGCCTTCTCCTGCACGCGCAGCGAGGCGCGGTTCTCGGCGAACGCCCCGCAGTAGATCGTATCGGCCGGGGTCAGCGCGAACACATGATTGACCAGCGCGCGCAGCGCCTCGGTCATGTAGCCGTGACGCCAGTGCGCCGGGCCGAGCCAGTAGCCGATATTGAGGCCCGCTCCGTTCTGCAGCTTGCTTGCCGGCCAGCGGCGCAGGCCGATCGTGCCGATCAGCCGGTCCTGCAGCGTGATCGCGAACACGGCTTCGCTGACGTGCGTGCCGTCCAGCACGGCGCGCACGTAGCGATCCGCGTCGGCACGCGTGTACGGCCACGGCGGCGACGACAGCCAGCGCACCACGTTCCAGTCGTTGAACAGGGCGAAGATCGCCGCGGCGTCGCTCTCGCGCAACGGCCGCAGGATCAATCGCCTTGTCCCGATGATGCTCTTCGCCAGTTCCTGACTCATCGCACGATACCCGCCTTACGCCACCCGCTTCACCGGACCCCAGCTCTTCAGCGCGGTCCAGATACCGCGTTCGAGCCGGAAGCGGTCGACCGGCACCGAGGAGCCGAGCGCGCGGATGCGGCAGAGACCGACTCCGGTCCATTGGAAGCCGCACTTCTCCAGCACGCGGCGCGAGTTCGGATTGGTGACGCGCACCGAAGACTGCAGCGCGTTGTGCCCCAGATCGGTGAACGCATGATCGATCAGCGCGCGCACCGCTTCGGTGGCGTAGCCCTTGCCCCAATAGCGCAGTGCCAAGCCAGTAGCCGATCTCCGGCGCCGGATCGTCCTCGATGCGAAGCGAGACGCAGCCGATGATCGTGTCATCAGCCAGCGTGATGAGATAGGTCAGTCCGTCCGGCTCGGCATTCGCGCCGCCGATCCAGCGTTCGGCATCGGCGAGACGATACGGAGACGGAATGCGCGCCGTGTTCTCCGCGACGCGACGATCGTTTGCGAGCGCCGCGACCGCTTTTCCGTCCACGAGCTGCGGCGCACGCAAAACCAGCCGCTTCGTCTCGAGGACGACGATACAGCGTTCGGCGAGAGGGGGAGGTGGGAGAGTGTCCAGGCAGGTCATCGCAGGGCTCCTTTGAAAAGCACCGAGGGGGAGCCGGCATCCCGTCTCCCCCTCGGACTTGGAACCCTGGTGTGGGTCTCAGTGATCCGCCGGGGCTACCAGGTGCCGGCGGATCATGAAATCCACCGTCTATTCGGCCGCCGCTTCCGTCATCGGGAGAACCGATACGTACGTGCGGCCTTTGGCTTTCGTGTTGAACTGAATGCGACCAGTGATTTTGGCGAAGAGGGTGTGGTCCTTGCCGACACCGACGTTATTGCCGGGATGCCACTTGGTGCCGCGCTGGCGCACGATAATGTTGCCGGCCAGGCACGACTCACCGCCGAACAGCTTCACGCCGAGGCGCTGGCTGTTGGAGTCGCGACCATTGCGCGACGATCCGCCGGCTTTCTTGTGGGCCATGAGAGTGCTCCGAAACTCGATTGTTATGTAGCGCGATTCCGTGATGAAAGCATCAACTGAATGGCGCCCGACTATCACTTATTTTGACGTTTGTATCGTCTGGCTGGTCGTCTACGCGGCCGGCTGTTCGCCCGCCGTCGTCTTCTTTCGTCGCCTTCGGCTTCCTCGCGGCCTTCGGCTTCGCCTCCTTGGAGGGCTTGGCCCCGTCGGTCAGGATCTCGGTGATCCGCACCATCGAGTATTCCTGGCGGTGGCCGCGCTTGCGCCGCGAGTTCTTGCGGCGGCGCTTCTTGAAGGCGATGACCTTGTCGTAGCGCCCATGCGACAGCACTTCGGCCGCGACCGTTGCGCCCGACACGGTCGGGCTGCCGAGCGTCGGGGTATCGCCGCCGACGACGAGCACCTCGCCGAATTCCACAATGTCGCCGGGCTCGCCCGCGACCTTGGCAACCTTCAACTTGTCCTCGGCGACAACGCGATATTGCTTGCCGCCGGTCTTGATGACTGCGAACATTTTTCCCTCGTGTTCGTCCCGTGCTCGGTGACCCGGCGCGGCTTCTTGTTCAGTCGGTTTGTTGGATGTTTCCGCGGCCAAAGGCTGCCGAAACGCAAAACGAGCGGACCTGCCCAAAAGCCGGTCCGCGCGCGGCATGCTTATGGCGAGGCAGGGCGCCGGGCTGTCAAGCGCACAGCGCCGCGGCAGCCGAAATCCTTAAATCAATTCAACGCCTTGCTGCGCTCGAAACATTTCAGCAGGCTCGCACGTTGTCGGCCGGGTTCCCGGAGGGCTGTCACCATGGCCGACATCGCTGCCGCAACCGTCCTCGGTCCGCATGGCGCCAAGGCGCTGCCGTCGGTCGAGGTCGACAGCTATAACCTCGAGCTGAAGGACGACGAGGGCTTCCTCGGCGACCGCGCCAGCCGGCAGGCCTTCCATTCCATCCTGGAGAACTGGCGCAAGCCGCTGCGCAAGCACGGCGCCGATCCGTTCGGCGATACGCCCTCCGACGATCTCAGCCGCTCCAAGCTCGACGTCGTGCTGAAGGAGGGCGACGCCGAAGCCGCCGCCGTGATCCAGAGCGCGATCGAGGAGTACGCGCAGGAGCTCGCGCTGGTGACGCGGCGCTTCCTCAAGGCGAAGGCCTGGGCCGGCACCGAGCGCATCGCGATGGGCGGCGGCTTCCGCGACAGCCGCATCGGCGAACTCGCGATCGCGCGCGCCAACCTCATCCTCAAGGCCGACGGCATCAAGGTCGACATGTCGCTGATCCACAACGATCCCGACGAGGCGGCGCTGCTCGGCAGCCTGCATCTTGCGCCGGCGTGGATCTTCAAGGGGCACGACAGCATCCTGGCGATCGACATCGGCGGCACGAACATCCGCGCCGGCGTGGTGCTGCCGAACGTCGGCAAGGCCGCGGACCTCACCAAGGCGACGGTGTGGAAATCCGAGAAGTGGCGCCATGCCGACGAGGAGAAGCTCAACCGCGAGAAGGCGGTCGACGCGCTGATCGACATGCTGAAGGACCTGATCAAGCGCGCCAGGAAGGAAGGCTACGACCTCGCGCCGTTCATCGGCATCGCGTGCCCGGGCAAGATCGAGGAGGACGGCAGCATCGCCAAGGGCGCGCAGAACCTGCCCGGCAACTGGGAGAGCAGCCGCTTCAACCTGCCGGCGCGGCTCGCCGAGGCGATCCCGACCATCGGCGATCACGACGTGACCATCCTGATGCACAACGACGCCGTGGTGCAGGGCCTGAGCGAGATCCCGTTCATGCAGGACGTGAAGCGCTGGGGCGCGCTGACCATCGGGACGGGCCTCGGCAATGCGCGGTTCACCAACCGCGGCGGCAAGGAGAGCAAGGATTAGCGCATGATCCCGAGAAGTGGACACTGGTTTTCGGAAAAGATCATGCGCAAGCTGAAGTCGATCAGCGCGTCACCGCGACGAGGCGCTCGCTGACCGCCAGGGTCTTGTCCGGAGCGGCCGCCGTCGATTGCAGCGCGGGCCAGCGTTTGAGCGCCTCATTGAGGTAGCGATCGGGCTCCTTGCGCCAGGACTCGCGATAGCTTTGGCTGAGGTGCAGGTAGAGCTTGTCCGCCACGATGATCCAGGCGGTCGGGTCGGCGTGCTGCTTGTTGCCGCTTGCGACACAGTAGGCACAGAACCCGCCAAAGGCGGGCGCGAAGCGTTCAGGCTCGGCGGTGAAGCGCGTCCGGTTCTCGGCGCTGGTGAACAGCCAGAGCGCGCCCTGCCAGATCGCCGCGTAGCGAACGGATCCGAGCTGCGGCTGACCGGACACGTGATAGCTGACCGGGTCGTAGCCGCGGATCGCGATCCCCATGTCATCCGTGCTGATGCCGACGCGCGCTTGCGCATCGGCCTGCTTGAGCAGCGCCGCGGCCGCCTTGATATCGTCCTCGCGCTCGACCAGCAGCATCTGCCGGCCGATGAAGGTGCGGATCTTCTCGTCGCTCTTCGGCTTTCCGGCAGCCAGTTCGAAGGCGGCGCGCGCCTCCTCGATACGGCCCAGCCGGCGCAGCGTGTCGGCGACATGCGCGGCGATTTCGGCGTGGTCGGGGTCCGCGGCGGCCGCGGTCTCCAGCAGCGGCAAGCCCTTGGCGGCGTCTCCGGCCGTCACATAGCCCCAGCCGAGACTGTCGCGGATATTGCTGTCGTTGGGCGCGAGCGCGGCCGCCCGCTCCAGCAAGGCAATCGCGCTGGGAAGCTGGACGTTGCGCTCGACCCAGGAATATCCAAGCAAGTTCATGTAATTTGCATTGTCGGGACGCAGCGCGAGCGCCTGCGCGAGCGCCGTCTCGAACTTTTCGACCTCGCCTTCCCGCTCGAAGACGCGCGCCTGCATATAAAGCATCCCGGCTCGCGTTGCCGGATTGAGCCAGATGTCGGCGAGGAGAATTCTCGATACCGCGGCGGCGATGTCGCGCCAATTTTCTTGGTCCAGCACGACGACGACCTGGGCAAGCAGATCCTTGCCTTCGGTTTCTTCCGTTCTGGTCGTGTTGGTGTTGGTGCATTCGGGATCAAGCGCGTGCGGCGCGAATTGTGCGGCCGCGGACGCCCTGCGCAGATCGTTGTTGGACAGGCCGTCCTTGATGAGCTTTGCCAGCCCGTCGCGGACCATGGTCCGGTTGCTCTCGTCCTTCCACCATCCGATCAGCCTGCACGCCGCACCGTCGACGTCGGCGAAGGCCAGCCGGTCCTTCACTCCCGCGGCGACGTCGTCGTCGGTTACACTTCTGGTTCCGGTGATCTTGTAAGCGAGAACATCGATGAAGCTCAGTCCGCGCTCTTTCGCCTCGGTCTGATAGGCGGTGAGATCGCTCTTCAGGCTGTCGGTCAGCCGGATGCCTTCGATCTCTTCCAGCTGCAGGACGATCCGCGCCACGGCGTCGTCGTCAGCCGAGCGCGGTTCGACGACGTCGAACTCGTAGCTGCCGGGATCGGCCGTATCGTTCCACCGGTAGGTTACGCTCTTCGCGTTGTAGCGCGGCGTTTGCCAGTTTCGGCCGACCAGCCGCGCTTCGTATTGTCTCGCCTTTTCGGCATTCTGCGGAGCGGGGCCGGAGCCGGTGCGATACCACTCCGCCAGCAGGGCCACCGCGTCGCGGTCGAAGGAAGCCGCGCCTTCTTCGGCCGCCGCGACGGCCTGATCGGTGCGTCCCGCCTCGAGGTAGACCTTGGCGAGCGCGGTGTGGGCCCGGCCGAGCGTTTGCTCGGCGCGCCAGCTCTGCGGGAGGCGCCTGGTGAATTCGGTGAGGCGTTTGCGCGCCGCCTCGAGGCGCTCGAGGCGCAGATCAAGCGCTGCCTTCGGGGGCAGGTTTTTGTGCGGCTCAAGCAACTGGTTGACGACCCAGAACCAGGCGCGCCGCGCGTTGACCGCATCAAGGTCGGTCTGCGGCTTTTCCAGAACGGCTTTGGCCTCGTCGATGATCCCGTCGGCGATCTTCATCACCTCGCTGGTCCGGTCTACTCCGCGGACCGGAGCGTACCGGTTGAGGATCTCGAACAGCGTGACGCGGTCGTTCAGCAGGCAGCTATGGCACCACGGCGCGCGACCCGAGACGATCAAGTGCTCGCGGACGACAAGCAGCCGGCGCAGCGCCTGTTCGCGTCTGGTCAGCAACTCGGGGTCGGTGCGCCATTCGAGTTCGGCCAGCGCCAGCACCAGGTTTTCTGCCGCGGTGTCGATGTCGTCGGCGAGCACGGGCATTTTTCGCCATTCGTCGTCCACGACGCCGTATTCCACGGCCTTCTCGAACGCGATGGATGCGTCTTTGTAATTGTCCTCGTCCCTGAAGGCCTGGCCGATCTTGTTCTGCAGCCAGACCAGTTGACTCCGCACCACCGGGTTGGTGCGGACCCCGGCGTCGGACAGGAAACCGCGCAGCAGGTTCTCGCCTTTGACGTACAGCGCGCGCGCCTTGTCGTATTCCTTGTCGGCCGCGTGATAGAAGCCGATATTGCCGATGATTTCGGCGCCCTCATTGGCGATCGGGATCGTCCACTCGCTCGGCGGAATGCGCTCGAAAGCCTCCTGCGCCAGGTAGGCGTGTTTTCGGCTCTCGGCGGGATCCGCATACCATATCGATGCCGTCAGCAACCGGTGGCATTGCATCGTGACCCGGGCGCGGTCCGTGCCGTCGTCGACGCCCTGCCGTTGCATCAGGTCGACGCAACGTTTCGCTCCCGCGACCGCCTCGGTGTGCCGGGAATCGCGGCCCTGGGCGCTGCCACGTGCATATTCGGCGCGCGCAAGGGCCAGAATGGCCTCGCCGTCGTCGAGGTCGGCGCGCTGCGTCAGCAGATCGATCGCCGCGCCCGCTCGCTCCTCCGCCGCCTTGTAGTGTCCCGACGCATGCAGGGAATTGGCCGCGCCGCGGCGCAGCTCGGCGAGGGTCATGACTTCGTTGGGCGACAGCTCGGCGACGGGGCGCGCCACCAGCAGTGTCTCGCCCTCCGCAAAGGTCGCCAGCGCGTTGTCGTAGTCGCCGCGATCCAGCAGGACGCCGCCTGCCGCCAGCGCGAATTTGGCGCGGGTCAGGACCAGGCGCCGCTCGTCGCGCATGCGCGCGTCGAGCTTTTCGATGAAATCCCGTCCCTCCTTCAGACGCAGGTCGATGAAATCCCGCGACACGCCCGGCGTGAAGCTCAACCGCTTGGCAAAATCGACCACGAACGTCTCGGCGGCGTCGAGCGCGCTGGCGTTGGCCATTTCCTCGCCCTGCAGAGCGCTTTCGGCCCGGCCGCGCGCCTCCTGCGCCGCGGTCGTCATCGTCACGAGGCTGGCGTAGTTGCTCTCCAGTTCGGTTTTCGTGCGCGCCAGCGCGTCGTTGGTGTCGGTGAGCATGCGAAAGAACACGATCGCAATCCCGAATCCGAGAATGCAGACGGCGAGCAGGCCGGCATAGACGTTGTTGCGGCGTCGCAGCGCCTGCTTCTCGGCCGCGTCGCGGTCGGCCGCGATGCGGCGTTGCGCGTCCTCGGCCTCGCTGCTGACGCGCAGATAGCTCTCGACCGCGCCGAAATGGTCGCCGTGAGAATCCGCCCATGCGGGTGTCGGCGTCTCGCGTTTCCACCACGCCAGCGCGTTGGCGAGGTCGAGGCCCTTGAGCAGCTCGCCCTCGCGGGCGCGATAGAGCCCCTCCGCCACGACGAGCCGGTTCCACAACGCGGCCGAACGCGCCTCCTCGGCGAACCAGTCGGCGAGGCTGCGCCACTGCCGGATCAGGCTTTCATGGCTGATGTCGACGATCGCGGCGTCGTCGAGCGGCTGGTCCTCGGGCGGACGCAGGAAGTTGCAGTCATGCGCGCGAAACGCATTCACGACATCCGCCACGAGCTCCCGCTCGGCGCCGACGATTGCGATCAAATCGGAGAACCGGAGCGGCCGGCGCACGGCGTCGGACAGGCTGGTTCCCGCAACCAGCGCGCGGAAGACGCGCGGAACCAGCGCACGCGCCGGCTCGGCCAAGTCCTCCATCACGGCGCGCCCATGGCGGTCGACGGCGCCCTCGATCTGGCCGATGGCCAGGTAGTCGTCGAGGGTGAGGACGGGACGCGTCTGCCCGCCGCGCTGCGACGCCAGCTGCCACAGGCGGCTGAGCACATGCTGCATCAGCGGAAGCTGATCGGCCTGGCGCGACAGGCGCTGCAGCTGCGACGTCTGCAAGTCGGCGTCCCAGGGCGCGAAGCTGGTGAGATCGTTGAGCAGGCGCGTGACCAGCCGCGGCTCGATGTCGAAGCCGAGGACGGCGGCCGGGCCCTCGATCGCTTCGCGGCATTCCTGCCGGGTCATGCGCCGGGTGAGGTAAAGCGAGCGGTTGATCTGTTCCGCCAATCCCGGAATCAGCGCGCACGCGCCCAGATACTCCGAGCGCATGGTGATGACGATGTGGATGCCGATGTCGGCCGCGGCGGCCTCGAGCAGCAGCGCGACGAAGGCTTCGGCTTCCTCACGGCTGGCATAGTCGCCGTAGCGGAACAGCTCCTCGAACTGATCCACCAGGACGAGCAGGTTCTGGCCGGACGGCAGATGGCCATCCTGCACCCACTCGACGATTCCGCGCGGGCCGCGGCGCAGGAACGAATCGAGCGTATCGATGTCGGCAATCCCCGGCACCGTGCCGGCGGCGGTCAGCAGCGCTCCCGCGAGATTGCGAACCGGCGAGCCGCCCGGATGCAGGTCGGCGATCGCCCAGAACGGCCCGGCGGCGGCGTGCAATCCCAGCTCGAGCGCGTCGAGCAGGCCGGTGCGCACCAGCGACGACTTGCCGCTTCCCGAGGCGCCCAGCACCGCGAGAAACCGTTCGGCCGCAAGGCCGTTGACCATCTCGTTGACGCAGCCTTCGCGCCCGAAGAACAGATCGGTCTCGTCGCGCGTGTAGGCGCGCAAGCCTGGATAAGGCAGCCGTGCGCTCATACGCCGAGCTCCGCCACGATCTTGCGGATGCCTTCCGCCGACCAGCCGGTGCGGAAGTCGATCGGGCGCAATCCCGGAAGCGCGAAGCCGACGTCGGCCGATTTTTCGTCCGGCGGACCGACGAAGATCGCGACGGTCCGCGCCGGCTTGCCCGGGCGCAATTTGCTGAACAGCCGCATCTGGCTGCGCACCCAGCTCGGCGGCGCGTCACCGTAGATGAACACGATGACGTCGCATTCCTTCATGTTCTCGGTCAGGTCGCGCTGCACGTCTTCGGCCGGGCCGTCGTAGAGCGGAATGACCGTCGACAGGTTGCGCGCCGTGAACTCCTGTTGCGCGATCTTGGCTATCTCGTAATCGTTGCGGATGGCGTTGATGAAGACGAGCGAGGGCGGAAACGGCTTGTCGTCCAGCTTTTCGGCCGATGCCTCCAGCTCCTCCAGCTCGTGCCGCGCCTGATCCATGAACTGGCGCAGTCCGCAGGCCACGACATGCTCGTCGGTCAGCAGCTTGCGCTGCTCGGCATCGGCAATTGCATCGACGTCGAGCTCCGGATGGCGCCAGATCAGCGTTTTCTTTCCCAGCGCCTGGGCGATCTGCAGTTGCGCCGCGCCGTAGCCTTCCGGAAGGTCGGCAGGGCGGCGCCCCGCGCGGGGACCAAGAAGCTGCAGGTAGAGGCTGGCAGGCTCCATCAGCTCCTTGACGGTCTGGCGAAATGACGTGCCCCCGCCGGGGAGCTCCACTTTCGGCTCCACGCTGTAGCCGTACTGCGCAAAATAGCGCTCGATCTGCAGGCGCTCTTCCTCGAGATCGTCGGTCGACTGGGCAAGGTAGATCACCCCCTTGGTGTCATCGGCGATCAGCTTGGCGGCGCGCTCGATCAAGGGGCGCGCGCCTTCGGCGTTCTTCATCGCGACAAGCTGCTTCTTGATCTGGTCCGCGAGATCATGAAGGCGCGAGCGGAATGCGTCCTTGTTGCCGGGGATCGGCATCGCGATCGCGCTCTCGGCGTGGTCGCGTTCCCAGAAGCGCAGGCGCTTGTGCGTGTCGAGCGGCGGCGGGTGTTGCTCGGTCTCGTCGAGCGGCAGATACTCGACGCAGAACAGGCGGCGCAGGTCGGCGCCGCCGGCGAGAAACGTTTCGAGCTCCTTGCGCGTCCACTCGCGGTCGACATAGCCCGGCGAGGTGATCGAGAGAAAAAGCGCCGACTGCTTGATCGCGGTGCGCAATTCCTCGAGCTGATGATTTCCGAACAGGTTCTTGCGGTCGAAATAGATCTTCAGCCGCTCGCGGCCGCCCATGCGGCTCGCCAGCACGGCTTCCAGGCCCTGCACGAACACGGTCACCCAACCGGGGTCCGAACTTCCCGGAAACGCCAGGTCGTCGACGGAGGCATAGCTGACGAACAGGTCGAACTCGAATGCAGCCGTGTAGGGCATCGCTTGCTCACCCCCCGCGGGGGCGTGACTCCTCACGCACGTCGACCCCCAAATGCTGCAACCTAGCTCACGATTTTGCAACCGTAATGTTGATTGCGGCAGTCAGGTGACCGGCGATTGTGAGTGTGTCCGCCTACCACCGTGTCTCGCCCCGCGCGCGATCATCGGCCCATCGGGCGATTGTCGCAAGGACATCTTGGGTTCGCCAGGGCCGGGCTTCGGCGCTGCGCCCTATCCTCAACCAGACGGGAACCGCGGCACACGGCGCGGCGCTGGCGTGGATGGCTCATAAGCATCGGGGGCGGGCCGGCAGCCGGTGCGCTTGTTTCCGCCCGGCGCCTCCATTATGACTTCGCCCGCACCACACGGAGATTCCGGTCTCCGTTCTCGGCCCCTGATGGAGAGGTGGCAGAGTGGTTGAATGCACCGCACTCGAAATGCGGCATACGGGCAACCGTATCGGGGGTTCGAATCCCTCCCTCTCCGCCAAAAAACTCCACTAACTATCCGAATTTACTCATAAAATCGGCAGTTATTGGCGCTCGGCCGCCAATCTGGTCCCCAATCAATAATCGCCTTCGATTGGCTTCGCGGCCTCGCGGATCAGGACATCGCGACGGCGTGCGGCATCTCATCGAACGTGCGCCCACGATAATGCCTGCCGGTGCTCTTTTTGCGAACGCCGCCCCACTGCTTGAAGAAAAACGCCGTCCTTGCCTTGCGACATGCAGCTTCAATCTCCGCAACCCACTGCTCGGCCATTGGTCGCGCTCGCGGGCCGCTCTCGCCCCCGACGATTGCCCACTGAACGTCCCTCAGATCGGCGTGAGCCACCGATCCGAGCAAAGGCTCGAACGAAACAAACCTGACCGCAGCATCGACCTTGCGCAGATCGTCGATGCGTCCGAGATAGTCGACGCTTTCAACGCTTGTCCCGAGCCATACGTTCGGCAACACCGGCAGCGATGCGGTGATTTCAGCCATTCGATCTGGTCGCTTCGTCAGAATTTGATAGGTGTGCTGCGGTGTCGCCTGCATCGCGCGCCAAACGGCGGCGACAAAGATGGCGGGCACAGCTTCGTGAAACAAGTCCGACATCGAGTTCACGAAAATCCGGCGCGGCTTTTTCCAGCTTGCCGGGATGTCGAGAGCCGCGCGATCAAGCCTGACCTTGCCAGTCCAGACCGCTCGCTTGCCGCTCTTGCGCGTCAGCCCGCGATATTTCTCCATGCCCATCGCATCCAGCCGCGCCGCCATCCGCATCGCGTAGCAATTCGTGCAGCCGGGAGAGATTACCGCGCAGCCTGCCACCGGGTTCCATGTGGCGTCGGTCCATTCGATCGAGGTGTCAGCCATCGAAAAGCGATCCTTGCCCGCTCAAGTTTTGTACGTCATTCCACAGCTTCTGCCCAAGCGGATTTGAACTCAGGAACACCAGCCAATAGAGGCGCTGGTTTTTCTCGCCGACGATCAGCGGTATGCCCGTCGCGGGATGTGTCCCCAACGAACGGATCATCCCAAGCCAATACTCAACAAACGCCGCCCGCAGAGCAGCCGTTGCTTGGTTCACGTCCACTGCATCACGCCATCCCGGCGCAAAAATGTCGAGCGTTCCGCCGAGGCGCGAATGTTTGTCGAGATTGCGCTGCAAGTCTTGCAAGCTGAAATGAATGATCATGTCCATGCGCTGCACCGGCAACATTCTCTCGATGATCAAAAACGGTAGCTGTGCGAGATTGAAGGGGTCCAGAAACGCAAGATGAAGGCCATACGGATTGATCGCGTTCATGACCTGATCGACCACGACACTTGCGTCGCCGACATAGTGTGTCGCCGCTCCGCCCAACGCCTTGATGCGCTGCGCAAGGGCGGATGAGTTCTGCGCCTCCAGATCAGACAGGTGCATCTCGGAAAACGGATGACCGCTATCGCGTCCAGCCTTGAACGCCACCACGGCACTGCCGTCGATGATTTGATTTGTGCCAGCGATGAGCGACCGACCAGCACCCGAGTACAATTCGATGTAGCTCGCGCCGCCCGTCCCGTTGGGCCGTAAGAACTTCGCGCGTGCGCCGCGTGATGCTTGGATATATTTTCGCAACCGGTCGTGCTTCTCCGTCGCCCACGGACCAACTTCGCTGACGATCAGGCCGTCGTCGGGATCGAACTTGACTGTCTTCTTGGCCATTGGCGGTGCCCACGGGAGCATTACCACATCCCTGCAGGTTGCAGGTTAACGCGCAGGCGGGAAGCCGAGAGTCGGCGCGGGCCTATCCGACTGGCGACCTGGGGCGCCAGCCCGAATTGACAACCGGGACGCGATCAACGTTTGATCGCGAATCCACCACCCGGCCCGTACCGATGTCGCTGAGCCTGTCATTCGCTATCTTCGCCGCGGCTGCTCTCGTGCGCGATCCTTTCGTCTTCCGCTTCGAAATCATTGGCTTGAGCCAGCCGGCAACATCTTACCGGCTCGATCGATGGACCGGCACTGTGGTCGCCTGCCATCGCAGGACGCACCACGTAGTTGCGTGCCACGGAGAGGATTGAACGGGATGACCGAAAATACAATCTACAACGCGGATAACATCTTGATCACAACGACGCTGGCGCGCTTCGGGAGGACGTCCTACCCCATCGCGAGCATCGGGAGCGTTCGGATCGATAGTCCGCGGCGCATCGCGCAATACGTCATCGGTGCGCTCCTGATAATTCTTGGATTTTTCGGACTGTCACAGGATAGCGGCTGGCCGTGGTTTGTCATGATCCTCGGGGCCTTCCTGATCGTCCGCGCGTTCGGGCTGCCCCACAAGCTGATGCTTCGAACGGCAAGCGGTGACCAGCAAGCTTACAACTCGAGAAAGCTGGGCGATGTCGAAGCGGTAAAGGCGGCAATCGAAAAAGCAGTTACGTCGAGAGGATAAGGCTGCGCGGCTCAGCCACCGGTCAGCACGACGAGGTTGCCGCATGGAAGTCATTTAATGGATTGTCGCGGCAGGAACTGGCGCCTTTGTCGCGACCGTTGGGTTCTTCCAGTGGCGAACGGCGCAGCAGAAAGCTGTGCTTGACCTGTTCGACCGCCGTCACGAAATCTATGCGACGGCCCGAAAGACCGTTGCTCGGATCATTACCAACTCGCAAACCTTTAACCAAGAACGTGAGATGGAATTTCTAGAAGCCAAGGAACGAGCGTATTTTTTCTTTTGAGACGACGTCCAGCAATACCTGGAGGGTCTTTGGCAGGACATAAACGGCATTCGAAGTGCCGACGTCGCGATCGCTACACAGCATGCGCGGACTCAGGCCATCAAAAACGATGGGGAGCGTTCCAGCATTGCTCATCTGGAAAGACAGACCAAGGCGATGCCGCTCGCGGCCTGACGGAAGGGGCCCGCATGGCGCAGGACACTCTCACTTCTCCGGAGGCTTGCGTCCGCTGCTCGGATTGAGCGGCCCCTTGCGCTCGCGCTCCAGGCCCTCCGGCAGTTCGCGCCCACTGTCGCCGTCTCGCAGATCGCCCTGCTGCTTATCCTCGTCGGTCAAGCCGCCGCCCGTTTTCTTTTGGTCCATACGTTCCTCCAGGCCCCGGTAACGGGTCTCATTCTTGTCTTGTTCCATCCTGAGCTCCTGGATCTCGAGAAACGCATCATCGCCTCGACCTTGTTCCGGGGCGGCGCGCAGGCTCACGCGGTGTGCGGCGATGGCTGAACGCCGTCCTCCGCATTGGGGTTCGCCTTCGCGGGCGTATCGAGCGCGGAGGCGATGACGGCCGCGCGCCCGGCAATGATCAAGACGCTCGATACGTTCAGATCGGTTCTTGAAGATCAGGGAGGCGGACGCGGCATAACAGATGCCGTCTCGGGCGCGGTCGTACTCGCTCTCTGAGGTCGAGCGCTGCACGGCGGCCGGCGTCCATAGATTGACCGGATTGCCGAGGCGGTGCCCGCCGCCTTCAGGATGGGACCGCCACCTTCCTGCGCTCGAAATCAGCCGCCGACAGCGTCGGAGGCTATTTTTGCGGCGCGTGCCGGGACCGTTCGCTTGTGCTTTCCACGCCGCACCAGTCCGCCATGAACAGCGCTATCGCGGCTGTCACGCGTTGAACCGAGGACAGGCTGACACATTCGTCGGCGCCATGGATGTTTCGAGACATCGGCCCGTAACAGAGCGCAGGCACCTGGTCGTAGAGGCTGTAGACTCGCGCATCGAGGTACCCAGGGGTCATGAACGTTTCGAGCTGCGTGCCGGTGACTTCCAGGTGAGATCGCGCCAAAGCCGCTTCCGCCTCTGAACCCGGCGCCAGCACATAGCCCTCGGCGAAGAAACCGTTGAACACGACACGAGGCGGGTTGTTGGCGAGGAGCTTATCGCTGCGCGCAAACTCCGCGATCGTCTTCTCGATCTCGCGCGCTGCCTCGTTGGCGGGTATCCCGGGATAGATCGCGATACGGCACTGGAGCGTGCACCACGCAGGCACCGAGGAAGCCCAGTCGCCACCCTCAATCCGCCCGATGTTGAGGTTGATCGGATGATCTTCGTGTTCGAAGTGTTCTCGACCTTCCTTCCGGACGTTCCAACCAGCTTCCAGTTCGCGCAGTGCTGCTATGACCCGGTATGCCGCATCGATGGCGTTACCGCCTGACTGCATCTCCCTGACATGAACCGAGTGCCCCTGAATTCGGACTTCAAACCACAAGACGCCGGTATTCGCGCGCACCAGCTTCTCGTCCTCGGGCTCCGGAATCAAGACCGCGTCGGCCCGATAGCCGCGCAGATGCGTCATGAGCGCACCATTCCCGGTCGATTCCTCTTCGACAACAGATTGCAGATAGACCGTTGCGGCCGGTTGCAGGCCGATCCTGCGCAATGACTTCAGTGCGAACAGATTTGCGGCGTGCCCCGCTTTCATGTCCGCGGCGCCGCGGCCGAACATCCAATCGTTGTCGACTGCGGGTTCAAACGGAGGTCGCGACCACAACGAGTCCGGTCCTGCGGGTACCACGTCGACATGAGCTTGAAGGGTGAGACTCCGGCCTACCTCCCGCTCCGGACGGTGGATGCCAACGACGATCGAAGCATCTGAATGCGCCGCTGAAAATCTGGCGCCGCCGGGATGCTGCTCGATTGCGGCCCGATCCATATTGAATTGATCCAGCGCCAGCCCTTCGTCCCGCAACGACCGGAACACGAAGTCCTGAATGGCGTGCTCTTCGCCGCGGATCGAGGGAAAGCGAACGAGAGCTTTGGTGAATTCTATCTGTTCGGCGAAACCTTCCGCGACTGAAGCAATGATGCGTTCACGCAGGTCGTGCCCGATCATCATTCAACCACCCAGACTGTCTGGCTCGGGCAGGGAACGGGCGTGAAGCGAATTTACCGTGCGATGGTGTTTTCCATGCAGAAAAATTGCCAGAGACTGCCTGAGAGCCTCGCCGCCCTGGCTCACCGCCGCTTCGAAAACGTCGTGCTGTAGCTCTTGAGGCAGCCGGCTCCAACATTGGGCCATGGCCTCTCCCAGCGCGCGGCCGATCTGCTCGATCACATCCGGGGGCAAACTTGCAGTCTCGGCCAGGGGCGTTTTGGAAGGTGGCGACATCGAGTGTTCTCGCGCAATGGACGATGCGCGAGCATGCCAGCGCTGCGACGCAAGTTCCAGTATTGTTACTGTTCGAACGGGGCCGAGTTGGCGCTTTCGGATTTTTAGAGCGCGGCCTTTTTGCGAACACAAGGCCGTTCGCGCCGCCTCGCCCAATGTCAAAGCAATTGCGGCCAAAGCGGGAAAATAAAGGCCTCGCTAGTCAGGCGTTGCATCGCCACCTACGTCGTATCGCCATTACGCGACGACTTTAGCGAGGATCATTTTCATGACCAACCAACCGAACCAGGCGAAGCCCGAGCAGAAGCAGCAGGGCGGCCAGAACGACAAGAGCGGCCAGCAGTCGCAGGCTCCCGGCACCGAGACCAAGCAGCCGGACGTGAAGACGCCCGACCAGAAGTAACGGCGGCGATCAGGACAGGGACCCGGCCCTTTGCCGGGTCGCTGGCGACGCAATCACGCACAACGGGGAGAGCGTCATGCAGCGTGTTTTCAACGACCAAAACCTCGACCGTTACAAGAAGCTCGCGAGCGGTACGCTCACGATCGCCGAGCGCAAGATCATATTCGACTGTCTGGCCCAGGAACGCGCAGACTTCCGCAATCACGCGCACGCCAGATCTGAAGGCGCACACGTGCCGGCCGAAAAGACTTCCGGCCCTGGCGGCACTGGGATCGCGGGTTGGGCGAGCAACGGACTGGCCCGCGCTGCTGCGGCCCTGCGCACATGAAGGAATTCTGAATGGCAGATCATTCCTCGCGTTACGTCGACGCGGTCGAAGCGGCCCGCCTCGGGTTGGATCGGGCTGGTACGGTACCAAGGTGAGCGGAACGTTCGTCACCGGCCCGCACGCCACCGATGAAGATTGCCTGCGGCAGATCAAGCAACTCGGCCCGGTCCCCGTCAAAAAATCCTGAAGCGGTTCTTCCGCAGCGTCCTGGGGCGGGCGGAAGAGGCATCCCGCCTGACCGAGATCCTGCTCAAGGCTGTCTCATCGTGTCCCGACATCACGCCTGAGCGCATCCGCGTTCCCGCCCGCAATCCGG
Source organism: uncultured Alphaproteobacteria bacterium (assembly GCA_963839985.1). Classification (GTDB taxonomy): domain Bacteria; phylum Pseudomonadota; class Alphaproteobacteria; order Rhizobiales; family Xanthobacteraceae; genus PALSA-894. The sequence goes on from CAWIXG010000015.1 coordinate 38,741, forward strand.
GAATGCGCGCATGTAGCGTCACTCAGCGCATCAAGCGCCGGTCGCCGGTTTACGGCACGCCACGAAAATGGCCCGCACATGTCTCGATCCCGTTGCGGTCCGGACGAGTGACCGTGCCCGGCCGCACGCGGTCAGCTTGCGCGCCCCGAACGCCGGTCGCGCAGCGGCAGGCGGCGCCGACCTTGCGGGTCCGCGCGCCGCGCAACCGCGTGCGTCGGCCAGGGTCGCCGCGCGGGCAACCCCGCGGTGGATCAATGGCGGCGGATCGCGTCGGCCGCGGTCTTGGTCAGGTAATTTCCCACGGTGTAATGCAGGCTTTCGAGATAGGCGACCGGCTTGCCGTCCGGGTGCTTGGTGTCGAAAAACTGCACGAGGTAATTGTGCGCTTTGCCGTTCGGGTCCTCGACCGGCGGCACCGATTTGATCCCGCCGTTCATCAGCAGGATCGGCACCTTGTTGAAGAAGCTCAGGTTCAATTCGGGCGCATCGAAGATGACGGACGTCGCGATCAGGCATTTGGCGAGCGCGGTCGGGCCGCCGGCCGCCAGCACCTGTCCCGCCGACACCATGTCGGGATTCCTGCGCACACGCATGGCGCCGAGTCCCTTGATCGGCTTCTTCGCGTGCAGCACCAGGTCCGTCATGTTGACGTAGACCTCGGCGGTCGCCCACTCGCGCGTGGTCGGCGCGCCGCGCGCGACCTGAAAGTAGCCGTCGAACTCCACCTTGTACTGTTGGTATTTTCCGTGGCTCGGAATGAGAAAAGTATCCACCGAAGACAGCGCGAGGTTGTCAATCCCGGCGGGCGTCGCGGTGAACTGCTGGATTTTCTGCGGCGCGTACAGTTCCGGCAAACCCTTGGTGTCGATCTGAGGGCCCCACTTATCGATGCCAGCCATCGAAGCCTCCTGGTTTCCGTGAGCGGACAAGCAGGGTTGAGCGCAACGGCGTGCGGCAGCAACCCTTGGTAGTTTCGGCCCTGGTGTGAAGGTTTGCTTCTTCCGGGTTGCTGAACTCGGCGGCGCTTGATGGGGCTGCGCGCGCAACCGCCCGGGCACCTGGCACGAGGCGGCGTGCGAGCACGTCTGCCGCGCTGTCGGCCCGCATGATGATCTGCGTCGGCGCGCGGGCGAGTTCGACGCGTCGCGTCGCGGCAGACCGAGTCGGTGCGGATGCGCGCGCGGGTCCCGCGCCGGGCGAGGCCGCGGTGCGCCGCCGGCCTCGATCCCGCGGGCGCTGGCGCGCCGGTTTGCCGGGCGTGAAATCCGCAATGCGCACCGCAAGCGGGAGTTGTTTCGTGGACAACACCTGCAATTACAGTAAGGTTTGCCGCGGCGTCCGGAAAAACCCGACTTTTCGAGGGGTGTTTTGCCAACGGCCCATAAAAACCGCATCGTTGCGCCGGCGATCGACAAGGCGGCGCTGCTCAGCCGGCACCCGCTGTTCGGCGAGCTCGGACGCGAGGCGCACGAGCGCATTGCCGCCTACGCGACGACGCGGCATGTCGGGCGCGGCGAGACGATCTTCATGAAGGGCGACGGCGGCACCTGCCTGTTCGCGGTGTCGAGCGGAACGGTGCAGGTCGTGGTGCCGTCGGCTGCCGGCAAGAGCGCGGTGATGAACCTGATCAATGCCGGCGAGATCTTCGGGGAGATCGCGCTGCTCGACGGCCGGCCGCGCACCGCCGACGCGCTGGCGTTCACCGATTGCACGCTGATGGTCATCGAGCGCCGCGATTTCCTCCCGCTGCTGCGCGAGCAGCCGGACATCGCGGTGAAGCTGCTGGAGATCCTGTGCGCGCGCGTCCGCCGCACCACCGAGCAGGTCGAGGAAATCATGTTCCTCGACCTCGAGAGCCGCCTCGCGAAGGCGCTGCTGCGCCTCGAGACCTCGTCGCAGGCGCCCTACCGCGTCTCCATCACGCAGCGCGCGCTGAGCGAGATCGTCGGCGTCTCGCGCGAAGAGACCAACAAGCAGCTGCAACTCTGGAGCCGCGACCAGATCGTGCGGCTGGAGCGCGGCGGCATCGTCGTGCTGCGCGCCGCGGCGCTCTCGCAGATCGCCGCCGAATAGCCGCGGGCCGATCGGCCGATCCGCCATTCCCGGTAAAAATGCCGCCGCACCTCCGATTTTGTGAGCCACCTTACACAGTGTGCCGACGCGCGCTGGCAAGCTCGGTTGAACGACAAGAACATCCGGGGTTTGCGGAATGCCGGAGAACGCCGAGGTTTGTGAGTTTTGCCGGCAGGCAACCCTGATAACGCGAGACGAAGAGATGAGCTTTCATCAGGAGACCGACCGCGGTCACGTGTCGTGCAACGTGAAGATCCTGGTGAAGGTCTGCAGCAGATGCGAGATGAAAACCTGGGACGAGACAGCCGAGTCCGTCATCGAAAAAGCCGTGCGCGATGCTTATGATCGTCTCGGCTGAGGCAGGCGTGCGCACCGCTTGTCGTCGGCGGCAACGCCGGACTGCCTATTCGTGCGCATATCTAATTGGGGGATAGTTGACCATGCCTGCACTTCAGACGCTTTTGGGAAAATTGAACGGCGCCTACGGCACCGATGAGGGCCTCAAAAAGCTGGCCGAGAACAGAGACCGGTTCGGCGCCGGCGAGCCGGTCGGTTCGGGGCTCGCCATCGACAAGGACACGCCGAATTACGAGCTCTACCAGAAATACCTCGACCGTCTGCCGGGGACCATCAAGGTCACGATCAAGGCTCTGCAGACCTATGCGGTGAGCCAGACACCGCCGACGCACATCACCTTCGCCTGGGCGCCCGCCTACGACTACGAAATCACGGTCTGGGAAGTGCCGGATAACAAGGACACGCGCGGCGGTATCACCTGCCTGATCAAGAGCCCTTATCCGCAGGAAAGGGGCCGGTAACCGCGCCGGTCCGCCGGTCCGATATTGCCGCACGGCGGGATTGCCTGCATCCGCGCGCAATCCCGCAGCGCAACGCAGTAGAGACAAAAGCCGGCCGGCATTGCACCCGGCGGCGGGTATAAAACCAACGATTTATCGATAAAGCGCGCCGTCGCCGGCTCGTCGCGGCGGCTGGCTGTCGCCGTGGATCGCGCTGCCGCATCGCAGGCAAGGCCGGCGCAGAGCATTGCGGCGGATTGCGTTGCGCGGCGGCTATTGCTTGACGAACGGAATCAACGCGGTGCCGGGTGCGAACTCGATCGTGAAACCGTTGATCTCTCCCGAAGCATCGCGACCGAACCTGATCATCGGCCCGATCACGGCGCCGAACGCGGGAATGAGGACAAAGAATTCATCCGCGTTGCCGGTTTTCCGCATGTCGCATCGGATTCCATAGTAGCTCAACATGAAATCCGTTCCCAGCTTCGTGACCGACACGTCGCCGAACGCCGGATGGGAGAACATGCCGGTGTAGTCCGGCGCGGCGCCGGCGCCGATGCCGCCGGCCGGCGCGCCGAGCGGTGCCGCCGCTGCGGCTTGAGCCGACATCACCCGGGACACTTCGTGTCCATCGGAAAATTCGGCCGCGAACGTGCCGATCTGGTGCGCGAATTCGTGGACGGAGCGAAGGCTCGGAACAGGCTTCGTCAAGAGATACTTGTAGATCTCCTCGGCGACGAGATTTGGAAATTTGGTCGCGTGCTGGTTGCTCAGAGCGATCACGCCAAAGCCGTCTTCCGGCATGAACGAAGCGTAGACGGAATAGCCGTCGGCATTTCCGGTATGGAATATCAGCGGCTTCTTTTCGAAGCTTGTGACGTACCAGCCCAACCCGTAGTGCGCATCATCTGTCGCCTGGATGAGCGGCGCATGCATGTTGTCGAGGTGTTGCGGGGCGATGAGCTGCGTGCCGTTCGGCATGCTGCCGTGATTGAGGTGCAGCAGAACCCAGCGCGCCAGGTCGCGAACATCGGAGTTGATCAGCGCGGAATGGCCGATGTTGTCGAAGTCCTTCGCCGGCAACTCTTTGTCGCCCGCATATCCTCGCGCCCGGTTCGGGCTCGCCGTCAAACCCGCGAGCGAAAGTGTCGTGGACGTCATGCCGAGCGGGCCGAGAATTTGAGTTTTGAGGAAATCATCCCATGTCTGGCCGGAAACAATTTCCAGAACGGCAGCCGCAACGGAATAGGTTATATTATGATACTCGAATGCGTTGCGAAATCCCTTGCCCGGAGCCGTATTGGGCTGCAGGTACTTCAGCGCATGAAGGAGCTGGCGGCGCGACAGCGGCGACAAGTACCAAAGCGAATTGTGCGGCAGGATGCCGGTGCGGTGACACAGGACGTCCTGCAGGGTCATGTTCGTCCCGGCGACCGGATCCTGCAAGGTAAAGTCCGGAATGTAAGTCGTGACCGGCACGGTCAGGCTGACCTTGCCCTGGGCGACCAGCATGCTGACGGCCATGCTGGTGAAAGCCTTGGTGGCTGACCCGATCGCAAAGCTGGTAACATCTTCGACCGGAAGCGCCAGGCCGCGGTCCCGAAGCCCATAGCCGCGGGCGAAGATGACCTCATCGCGATTCATGACCGCGACCGCGATGCCGGCATCGTTCATCTGCTGGCCGGCCGCGTTCTTCGGCTGATGGTCCTTGACTGCCTTGGCTACGATATCTTCCATCGCACTGCCCCCTTGATACGTCTCACATCCACAAGCCGGTGCGGCAACGCGCACCGGCACTTCGAGTCGCGCGACCTCGGGATCAGCGACCTGTTCTTGTCCTGCGAGGTATGGCTCTTGAGCAGGCAGGTTATCCCGTCACGCGCCCGTTGGTCCCGGCGCTTGCGCAAACCTTTTAAGGCTTCATCGCCCGCACAATCGACATTCAATTCCTCTAAATTAATGTGCCTGATCCACGTCTCGCGTTAATAGGTTTATCACCATAGCTACGCGTGCGAGTGATCAATTCGGATGAGAAGCCTGGTCAAGGCGACGGCCGCCGCGTCATCAATTCGGATGACGGAATTCAAGATGCGCCGAGCGCGGTCGGCTCGGCGCGGGGACGCGCCGGCGGTTGCGGCAGCCTGCTCTCGAGCCGGTCGATGAGCGGCCGGTAGATGGCCGCGCCGGTCGCCTCCAGCAACGCGCGGGCTTGCTGCAACTCGTGCCCGGCGCGCCCGAAGTCATCGTCGGCGGCGAGCAGCGCCTCGGCATAGGCGAGGTGCGCGAGACATTCGGGCACCCGGGTGCAGCGGGCGCGCGCGATCTCGATTGCCTCGGCGGCGGCGCGCTGCGCGCTGTCGAGATCGCCGCGCAGGCGATGTCCATTCGCCAGATCGGCGAGGATGCGCGCTTCCATTTCCAGGCCCGCCTTGCAGCGGCGTGCGAACGCGAGGGCCTCGGCCAGATCCTCCACGGCTGCGGCAGGCTCTCCCGCCACGATATGAGAGAGCCCGCGCGAAGCCTGCGCATAGACCCGCACGTAGGGGCTGCCGCTTTTCAGCGCGATGGCGAAAGCCCGATTGGCGTGATGCGCCGCGAGGTTCGCATCGCCTTCGGCCCATGCCAGCTCGACATAGGCGACGCTGGCGAGATGATGCGTGAGATCGCCGCGCATCGGATCGAGCTGCAGCAGCCGGTCGAGGTACGGTCGCGCTTCGTCGAGGCGGCCGAGCGTCACGAGGATCTGGCCGTGCATCACCGTCAACCAGAGCTCGATGTCGAAACCGAGCATCTTGCGATCCAGCTTGTCGACCTTGCTGGCGTCTCGGGTCGCCTCGATATTGGCCTGCAGCGCATCCTGCATGCGTCCGGCGAGCCGAAAGGCCTGGCACAGCACCGCTTTCAACGTGACCTGCAGGCTCGCATCGTTGGAGTCCCTGATCAGGCTGGCGGCTTCCTGGACCTTCGCGACGTATTTGTCCGCCGACCCGCTCGCTGCAAGAATTCGTCCATAGGCCGCATGCATCAGCGCGTTGGCGCGCATGTTGCCCGCCGCGAGCGCGAGGCTTCGGGCTTCCTCGAAATAGGTTTCGGCTTCTTCGGCCGTCATGCCCTCGCGCCAGCCGAAGTTCATGACCTGGCCGCAAGCCATCATGCGCAGATTGGCGGTCAACGGTGACGGCGCTTCGCCGGCGACCAGCGCCAGCACCTTCTTCCAGCTGCGGAAGGCTTCGCGCGCGTCGGTGGCGCCGACCCAGATCGCGGCGCGCATGCTGGCCTGCGCGGCCTTCAGCAGCTCGCCGGCCTGCTCCAGGTGATAGGCCAGCAGGCCGGCCCACTCGCCGGGCCGGTCCTTGTACTGCTCCTCGATTGCGTGCGCCGTCGTCCCGTGCAGCTTGCAGCGCCGTTCATGCAGCAGCGAGCGATAGACCACTTCCTGGGTGAGAGGGTGGCGGAAGGCATATCGTCCCGGCGTGTGCGGCGGCAGTTCGTCGACCAGTCCGGCGGAACGCAGTTGCGCAAGGGCGCCCGCCAGTCCGTTGGGCTCGGCTTCGCTCACGCGTTCGAGGATCGCGATCGGAAACTCCCGCCCGATCACGGATGCGCCCTGCAGGACGCGCCGGATCGGCGCCGGAAGCCGGTCGACGCGCGCCGTGAGGACGGCTTCGATCGTCGCCGGAAGCGGCGTGTGATCGGAGGGGCGTGCCGAACGATAGGCACCGTGCTGCCCGTCAAGGTCGCCGCGCTCGGCAAGCGAGTTGACGAGTTCTTCGATGAAGAAGGGATTGCCGCGCGACCGTTCGACGATGTTCTGGCGAACCAGCGCGATCGAGGGATCCGTGCCCAGCAGGCTGTCGAGGAGCCGTTCGGTTTCTTCCTGCTCGAGCGGGACCAGGTTGAATTGCCGGTAGTGCGGCTGCTCCATCCACGACGCGGTGAGGCTCGGCCGGAAATTGAGGAGCAGCAACGTCGTGGTATTGGCCACGGCCTCGATCAGTGTTTCGACCAGCTCGTTGCTCGCCGCGTCGATCCAGTGAAGGTCTTCGATCAGAATGACCGTCGCGTGATCGCGCCGGCCGGCGCTCGCAATGCTGCGAATCAATTCGATCAATCGCGTCTTGCGTACCACCGGGTCGAGCCGGGGTGACGGACGCGCCGGGTCGGCAAGGCCGAGGAGGTCGAGCGTGATGAGCACCGCCTCCTCGCCGGCGGGAAGCAGTTGCAGGGTGCTGACGACCTGCTGGCGGGCTGCGGCTCCGGTTTCGCCCGCCTTGACGCCGCAATAGGCGCGCAACAGTTCGAGTACCGGCTGCAACGGCGTGGCGCGGCCGTGCGCCAGCACGCGCGCCTCGTAAACCCGAATGCCTTTCTTTCGGCAGTTCTCCGCAAACTCGAAGCTGAGCCGGCTCTTGCCGATTCCGGCTTCCCCCGCAATGCCGAGGACGCGGCCGTTGCCCGCAATGGCGTTGGCAAGCTCGCTTTCCAGCGCGGTCACGATGTCGGCGCGTCCGCTCAGCGGACTGAGGCGCGGCCGTCCGCGAAACAGTTCGCTGGCAGGTGCATGGCGAACGCCGGTGAGTTCGAAAACGTCGACCGGCGCCGCGAGGCCGCGGATCGGCTGTGGGCCGAGCGGCCGGCAGGTCACGAATTCCTTGGCGGCGGCGAATGTCCCGCCGGTCAGCAGGATGCGTCCGTGCTCGGCCATCTGCTCCAGCCGGCTCGCGAGGTGCACGTTCGCGCCCGCGGCGTCGAGCGTCTGGTAGAGCGTATTGTTCAACGTCTGGATCACCACCTCGCCGCTGTGGACGCCGACGCGGATCGCGAGGTCGGGGTCGCGCAGGCGCGCGGTCGCGTCCTGCATGAACAGCGCCGCCATGCAGGCGCGCACCGCGTGGTCTTCATGCGGCCGCGGTGCGCCGAACAGCGCCATGATCCCGTCGCCTTGCGTCCGGTTGACCACGCCGCCGTAGCGCTCGACCGCGGCGCGCATGCAATCGAGCGCCGGCTGCAGGCGCCGCAGGCCCGCCTCGGGGTCGAGATTGTCGATCAGGATCGTCGAATTGCGGATGTCGGCAAACAGCAACGTCAGGTGTTTTCGCTCTCCGCCGCTGCTGGTCAAAGCCTGCAGCACGGTCTCGGCCGCCTCGCCCGACGACGGCAGGAGCGTCGCGCATTGACCGCAGACGCGGGTCCCCTGGCAATTGATGTAGCCGCAAGCGCTGCAGAGGATCGCCAACGACGCGCCACAGGAATGGCAGCTTTCACTGGCGTCGATATTGTCGCTCCCACAGCGCAGACAATGCATCGACCACGATCCTCGGGCCACTCGGATAACCACATCACAACCAAGGATAATTGCAAGCTGGGGCGGATACCAAGGTCTCGTGCGTTTCCGCGCGCCGGCCCCGTCCCGGCCTGTTCCGAGCGCAACCGCGGCGGCGCGGGACAACCAGAAATGTGCGGTTCGGCGGCGCGGCCCGCCGGCGTGGCGGAAATCGGCGCCGTTCACGCTCCGGCGCGCCTGTCTGCACCGCCACGGCGATTGTCGGCGCGGCGCATTCGTTGCTACGCTTGCCCCCACCGTAGAACCTGGAGGGGTCGATGCGTAAGCAACATGTCATGGCCGGTGCGCTCGCGCTGATCGCGAGCCTCGCGTCGATCGGCGCGAACGCGCAGGACAAGACGATCAAGATCGGCGCGCTGTTTCCGATGTCCGGGCCGGGCGCCTATTTCGGCGCGCAGGACAAGCAGGGCGTCGAGCTTGCGCTCGAGCAGCTCAACAAGTCCGGCGTCAACGGCTACAAGTTCGCCATCCAGTATGAAGACAGCGCCTGCTCGCCGCTGCCTGCCTCGCAGGCGGCGAAGCGCCTGATCGACCAGTACAAGCCCGACGTCATCATCGGCGAGGAATGCTCCGACGCGACGCTCGCCATCATGCCGATCGTCGAACAGGCCAAGACCCCGATGATCAATGCCGGCTCCTCGGCGCTGAAGATCACCGACCCGGGCAATCCCTACACCTTCCGCATCATGCCGAACGAGGTGATGCAGGGCGTCGACATCGCGACGCAGGCCTACAACAAGCTCAATGCGCGCACCGCGGTGCTGCTGTACGAGAACACCAATGCCGGCATCGGCAACGCGAAGGTGTTCAAGGACACCTTCGAGAAGCTCGGCGGCAAGATCGTCGCCGACATCGGCTTCGGCCGCGACGTCAACGATTTCACCTCGATCGCGACGCGCGTCGCCGGCGTCGGCAAGGTCGACGTGATCCCGACCTACACGCTGGAAGGGCAGGGGCTGAAGATCACGCAGGCGCTGGCGCAGGCCGGCGTGGTGAAGGGCGGCGACGGGCCGGCGATCCAGCTCGGCACCATCTGGCTGCCGTTCGGCTTCGAGCAGAAAGCCGGCAAGGCCGCGCTCGGCTACGTGCGCATCGTGCAGTTCGATCCGACCGACCAGCGCGAGATGGTGAAGACCTTCGTGTCGAGCTTCAAGGCGAAGTACAACGCCGATCCGACCCACATCAATGCACACGCCTACGACCAGATCATGCTGATCGGCGACGTGGTGAAGCGCGGCGCCAAGGACGCGCAGTCGATCCGCGACCAGCTTGCGGCGACCAAGGGCTTCGCCGGCGTCACCGGCAGCGTCGAGTTCGACAAGAACAACCAGAACATCAAGATGGACACGATCCACTACATGGAGACGAAAGCGGACCTGTCGTGGAACGCGCTGAAGTGGAATTGATGCTTCTCTCCCCGTCACCCTTGAGGTGCTCGGCCGAAGGCCGAGCCTCGAAGGGCGACGGCCCGGCTCGTGCCCGATCATCCTTCGAGGCTCGCTTCGCTCGCGCCTCAGGATGACGGCGTGAGAGCTACTTCAGCGCCCCGGTCGCCACCGCGTGCTCGACGCAGCCGGTGATGTGCGCGACCAGCACGGTCTTTGCCGCGGCGGCATCGCGCGCGAGCGCGCACTGCAGCAGCGCCCGATGCTGGCGCGCGGGCTCCTCGCCGCGGTAGTTCAGCGCGATCATCTGGTAGCGGAAGTACTTGTCGAACACGGCGGCATGCGCCTCCATCAAGGAGCGCGAGCCGCAATTCGAGATCAGCGCCTGATGGAATTCGCTGTCATAGCGCTTCCATTGCTCCGGTTCGCCGATGCGCGAGCTCATCAGCCGCTCGGTCGCGGCGAGCTTGTGATGCGCCGAGACGACGCGGCCTTCCCATTCCATGTCGGCGCGCGCGAACGAGGTCTCCATCGCGTGGCTTTCGAGCAGCAGCCGCAGTTCGGCGAGCTCGCGCAAATTGACGAGCGAGACCGGCGCGACCTCGAAGCCGCGCCGCCCTTCGGCGAGCACCAGCCCCTCGGAAGCGAGCCGGCTCAGGATCTCGCGCAAGGTCGAGACGCTGACGCCGTAGCTCTCCTTCAGCCCGTCGAGCTTGAGCTTCTGCCCCGGCGGCAGGCGGCCGAGCACGATGTCGGCGCGAATCCGCCGATAGCCGTCGTCGCCGATGGTCTCGATTTCGTCGGGGCGTTCAAGCAGCGTCATGTGCATCCAGATGCTGGGATTTTTCGAGTCCGGCAAGGGCATTCCCGGCCGCCGCGGCGGCTTCAACACCTTTGGCGATATCTCATATAGAACAAATATCATCATACAGAACAAGTTTTGTATTTTGACTTGGGATTCACCATGTGCTTTATCGCGACCCAACAACCGGGGTTCGAGCCCCGGCGCGACACAACGGGAGGACTAGCCGTGAAGCTGATTGCCACGACCGCGATCGCGATTGCCCTGCTTGCCGTGCCGGCCAGTGCGCAGGTTCAGGAACGCACGATCCGCTGGGGCCACCTCAACAACACCGATCATCCGGTCAGCTTCGGGGTGCAGAAGTTCGCCGAGGTCCTCGCCGCCAAGAGCGGCGGCAAGCTCAAGATCCGCGAGTTCGCCGCGTCCCAGCTCGGCAACGAGATGCAGCAGCAGTCGGCGCTGCGCGGCGGCACGCAGGAGATGCTCTCGGCCTCCACCACCTCGCTGGCGAGCGTCGTGAAGGAGCTCGGCCTGTTCGACTTTCCGTTCATCGTCAGCACCACCGAGCAGGCCACCGAACTCGCGAGCGGCGCGTTCGGCCAGGCGATGATCGACGCGCTGCCCGAGAAGGACCTGATCGGGCTCGGCTACTGGGGGCTCGGTTTCCGCAACGCCACCAATTCGAGCCGCCCGATCGCCAAGGTCGAGGACTTCGCCGGACTGAAGCTGCGCGTGATCCCGAACCCGGTCTATCTCGAGACCTTCAAGGCGTTCAAAGCCAACCCGGTGCCGATGGCGTTCGGCGAGCTCTACACGGCGCTGGAGAACAAGACGGTCGACGGGCAGGAAAATCCCTACAGCGTCATTCTGTCGAACAAGTTCTTCGAAGTGCAGAAATTCGTCTCGGCGACCAACCACACCTACACGCAGAACATCCTGATCGTCAGCAAGAAGTTCTGGGACCGCCTGTCGCCTGAAGAGCAGAAGATGATGCGCGACAGCTACGCCGAGACGCGCGCCTACCAGGCCGAGCAGACCAGGGTCGCCGCCGACAAGGCACTGGCCGAGCTGAAGGCCAAGGGCATGGCGTTCAACGAGATCGCGCCGGCCGAATACGCGCGCATGCAGGACGCGACCAAGGGCGTGATCGAGAAGTTCTCGGCCGACTACGATCAGGCCAAGGTGAAGCTGTTCAACACCGAGCTGGCGCGCATCCGCGGCAAGACGAACTAGATGTTTGATTCCCCGGCATCGAAACATACTCCGCTCATGCCCGCGCAAGCGGGCATCGAGGGCCAAGAACGGGATCGGGAGTTGGCGCAAGAACTGGGTCCCCGCTTCCGCGGGGACGAGCGGGACTGAAGCGTGGCGAAACTCCTCGACCTGTACTGCCGCGCGATCAAGTTCGCGATCGCGGTCTGCCTCGCCGTGATGGTGGTGCTGGTCTTCGGCAATGTGGTGCTGCGCTACGTGTTCAACTCCGGCATCACGATGTCGGAGGAGTTGTCGCGCTGGCTGATGGTCTGGCTGACCTTTCTCGGCGCCATCGTGGCGCTGCGCGAGCACGCGCATCTCGGGGTCGACACGCTGGTGCGCGCGCTGCCGCCGATCGGCAAGCGCGTCTGCTTCGTCGCGAGCTACAGCCTGATGCTGTATGCGGACTGGCTGCTGCTCTCGGGAAGCTGGAAGCAGACCCTGATCACCGCCGGCGACCGCGCGCCGGCAACCAATCTCTCGGTCGGCATCTTCTACAGCGCCGGCATCGTGTTCGGCGTCTCGGCGGGCGCCATCCTGCTCTACGACCTCTGGCGTGTGCTCAGCGGGCGGCTGAGCGAAGCGGACCTCGTCGCGGTCCGCGAATCCGAAGAGCTGTAGGCGGCACATGACGATCGCGGTGTTCACGCTGTCGCTGCTGGGCGCCATGGCGCTCGGCATGCCGATCGCGTTCGCACTGATCGTGTGCGGCGTCGCGCTGATGGTTCAGCTCGACATTTTCGACTCGCAGATCGTCGCGCAGAACATCATCAACGGCGCCGACAGCTTCCCGCTGATGGCGGTGCCGTTCTTCATGCTCGCCGGCGAGGTGATGAACACCGGCGGCCTGTCGCGCCGCATCGTCAACGTGGCGCTCGCCTTCGTCGGTCACGTGCGCGGCGGCCTCGGCTACGTCGCGATCATGGCGGCCTGCATCCTCTCGGCGCTCTCCGGCTCCGCGGTCGCCGATGCGGCGGCGCTCTCGGCGCTGCTGATCCCGATGATGGTCAAGGCCGGCCACAACAAGGCGATGTCGGGCGGGCTGATCGCCGCGGCCGGCATCATCGGCCCGGTCATTCCGCCGAGCATCGGCTTCGTGATCTTCGGCGTGGTCGGCGGCGTGTCGATCACCAAGCTGTTTCTCGCCGGCATCGTGCCGGGCATCCTGATTGCGCTGTCGCTGTGCTGTGCCTGGTGGTGGCAGGTGCGCAAGGAGAACATCGTTTCGCCGCCGCGCCAGAGCTGGGCCGAATCGGGACGTGCGCTGGTCGACGGCGCCTGGGCGCTGGGCCTGCCGTTCATCATCATCTTCGGCCTCAAGTTCGGCGTGTTCACGCCGACCGAAGCCGCGGTGGTCGCCGCCGTCTATTCGCTGTTCGTCGCGACCTGCGTCTATCGCGAGCTGAAGCCGTCGCAGCTTTACGGCGTGTTCGTGACCGCCGCGATGACCACCAGCGTCATCATGTTCCTGGTCGCCGCTGCGCTGGTGTCGTCCTGGCTGATCACGGTGTCGGAGATCGCCACGCAGGTCGTCGACCTGCTCAGGCCCTTCATGGGCAACCAGACGCTGCTGCTCGCCGCCATCATGGTGATCGTCGTGGTGGTCGGCACCGCGCTCGACATGACGCCGACCATCCTGATTCTGACGCCGATCCTGATGCCGGTGATCAAGCAGGCCGGCATCGATCCGGTCTATTTCGGCGTGCTGTTCATCGTCAACAACTCGATCGGACTGATCACGCCGCCGGTGGGTGTGGTGCTCAACGTTGTGGCCGGCGTCGCCCGCATCCCGATGGCGGACCTGATCCGCGCGTCATGGCCGTTCATGTGGGCCGAACTGGTGATCCTCGCCCTGATGGTGCTGTTCCCCTCGCTCGTGATGGTGCCGGCCAAGTGGTTCGGCGTCTGACGAGACCCGATCCGAATATCTGCAATTTCAACCGGAGCCCACGATGACCGCGCGCCTGATGATCCTGAACGGCCCGAACCTCAACCTGCTCGGCATCCGCGAGCCGCACATTTACGGCTCGACCACGCTCGCGGCGGTCGAAGCAAGCTGCAAGGCGTTCGCCGAATTCGCCGGCGCCAAGGTCTCGTTTCATCAGTCGAACCACGAGGGCGTGCTGGTCGACCTCATTCAAGCGGCGCGGCAGGACGCCGACGCCATCATCATCAATCCGGCCGCGTACTCGTTCACCTCGATCGCGATGCTCGATGCGTTCAAGATCTTCGAAGGCCCGATCTTCGAAGTGCATGTGTCGAACATCCACGCGCGCGACGAACTGCACCGGCATTCCAAGCTGTCGTCGGCGGTGAAAGCCGTGATCGCAGGGCTCGGGCCGTACGGCTACATTGTCGCGATGCAGGCCGCGCTGCAGACGCTCGGGAAGTTGCCGGCGAGCCTGCCGGAGCCGATTCGCGTCGGGCCGAAGTAGCTCTCTCACCGTCACCCTGAGGTGCGAGCCGCATTTGCGGCGAGCCTCGAAGGGCGACGGCCCGGCTCGTGCCCGATCATCCTTCGAGGCCCTCGCTTCGCTCGGGCACCGCAGGATGACGGCGTGAGAGTTGATCACGCTTGATGAGGAGTGCCGACATGCAAGGTTCGGGCTATCTGGCGATCTGGAGCGATCTCGCTCCCGAACACGAGACCGACTGGATGCACTGGATGACGCGCGAGCACTCGTCCGAGCGCGTCGGCGTGCCCGGTTTTCATGCCTGCCGCATCTTTCGCGCGTTCGGCATGAGCGTGCGCCGATACTTTATTCTCTATGAGCTGGAGGACGCCGGCGTCGTGGGCGGGCCCGACTATCTGGCGCGGCTCAATGCGCCGACGCCGTGGTCGCAGCGCATCATGCCGCTGCTGCAGAATTTCGTGCGCGGCGGCGGCACGGTGGCGGCGTCGGCCGGGATCGGGCAGGGCGGCTTCCTCGCCGTGCTGCCGTTCGAGGCGGCGGACTTCGATCCGGCCGCGCTGGTGCGCGAGCTTGCGCAGATCGACCGGGTCGCGGCGGCGCGTGTGCTCAAGACCGACGCGGCGCAGACCTCGATCCAGACGCGCGAGAAGAGCATGCGGTCGGCCGACGGCTCGTTCGGCGGACTGGTGCTGATCGAGGCGCTCGACGAGATGGCGGCGCGCAACGCGGTGGCGCGGCTGAAGGCCTCGGTTCCGGCGTTCGACACCGCGGCCACCGGCAATCTGCCGCTGTATGCGCATTTCTTCGGCCTGCATAAGCGATTGCCGGGCAAGTAGCCGGCAGCTTGCCGCGCCCGCTCGCGCGATCGCGCGCGTCCTCGACGAAAAGCCGAAGCCCTCAGGTTTACAACCACGGCCGCGCCGCGATTGTCCGCGCGGCCCGTTCGTTGCTAGGCTCCACCCGGGTGGAGGGGCCGGGATGATCGAGCAAGTCCGATCTGTGCTGCAACGCGCGGGACCAGGCGCGTGACCGCGACGATCGTCGCCCAGCAGGCGATCAACGGCATCGTCCTTGGCAGCCTGTACGTGCTGGTCGCGCTCGGCCTCACGCTGATCTACGGCGTGCTGGTGCAGATCAATTTCGCGCATGCGGACTTCGTCACGCTCGGCGCGTTCGCCGCCTATTTCTTCATGCATGTGCTCGGCGGCAGCTATCTGGCCAGCATCGCGGCGGCGCTGCTGGTCGGCGCCGTGCTCGGCTGGGCGATCAACGTCACGATCTTCGCGCCGCTGCGGCGCAAGGGGAGCGAACTGCTTCCGCTGATCGCGACGATCGGCGTCTCGACCATGATGCAGAACGCGATGCTCAGCGTGTTCGGCCCGGTGCCCTACGCGTTCGAGACGCCCTACAGCCAGAAGGTCTTTCGCGTCGCCGGCACGTTCTTCACCCTGCAGAGCGTGATCATCATCGTGGTCTCGGCCGTGACGATCGCGCTGCTCTACGCGTTCATGAAGTTCACTTATCTGGGCAAGGCGCTGCGCGCGGTGTCGCAGGATCGCGAGACTGCCGGACTGATGGGGATCAACCCGAATGTCCTGATCATGCTCACCTTCGTGCTCGCGTCGGCGCTCGCCGGCATGGGCGGCGCGATGCTGGCGCCGGTGCTGGTGCTCACCCCGTTCGCCGGCACCACCGTGATCGTGAAGGCGTTCGCCATCGTGATCATCGGCGGCTTCGGCAATGTCGAGGGCACCATTCTCGCCGGCCTGCTGGTCGGCCTGATCGAGAGCTACACCACCCAGTTCCTCGATCCCGGCATGATCGACATCGTGGTGTTCGGGCTGCTGCTGCTGATGCTGGCGTTCCGTCCGACCGGATTGATCTCGGAGAGGCGCGAAGAGAATGTCTGACGCGTCCGCGCGCCTCGCATACCGCTCGTCGCCGCGGCGCTACGCGTTCCTCGCCGCCGCGCTCACCATCGCGTTCCTGCCGTTCATCCTCACCGGCAACTACTGGCAGACCAACCTGACGATCTGCGCCATCAACGTGCTGCTCGCGCTCGGGCTCGACTTCATCCTCGGCTATGCGGGCCAGCTCAATCTTGGCCAGTCGGCCTTCTACGGGCTCGGCGCCTACGTCTCGACGCTGCTGATCACTAGGCTCGGCGTGCCGTTCTGGGCCGCGTTCGCGGCCGGCGTCGCATTCGCCGGTCTCGCCGGCATGATCCTCGCGCTGTTCGCCGTGCGATTGCGCGGGCACTATCTCGCGATCGCCTCGCTCGGCTTTGCGGTGATCATCCACCAGATCCTGCTCAACTGGATCAGCCTGACGCAGGGCCCGCTCGGCATCTACGCGATCCCGCCGCCGCCCGCGATCGCGATCCCCGGGTTGCCGGTGATCGACTTCCGCAATCCGGTCGCGCTGTTCTACCTGGTGGCCGGCTTCACGTTGCTGGTCTATGCGATCCTCGACCAATTGGTGCGCTCGCCGATCGGCGAGGCGCTGACGGCGATCCGCGAGGACGACATCTCGGCGTCCTCGCTCGGCATCAACGCGGCGGCCTGGAAGGTGTTCGCGTTCGGGGTCGGGGCCGCGGTCGGCGGCGCGGCCGGATGCTTCTACGCGATCTTCGTCGGCACGCTGGTGCCGGACAGCTTCTTCATCACCGAGTCCTTCACCATCCTGTCGATGGTGATCGTCGGCGGCATGGGCACGCTGATCGGCCCGGTGTTCGGCGCGATCCTGCTCACGCTGCTGCCCGAGCTGCTGCGCGGCATCGGCGACCTGCGCCTGGTGGTCTACGGCGTCGCGCTCACGCTGGTGGTGCTGTTCATGCCGGGAGGGCTGGTGCAGGCCGCGCAGCTGATCCGCGGCAAGCTGTTCGGGACCAGGCGATGAGCCTGTTCAGCGCGAAGGGGCTGCGCAAGAGCTTCGGCGGCGTGCACGCGGTGCGCGACGTCTCCTTCGAGATTCCGCAAGGCGCCGTGTTCGCCATCATCGGGCCGAACGGCGCCGGCAAGTCGACGATGCTCAACCTGATCAGCGGCGTCTATCAGGCGGACGCCGGCGCGCTCAGCTTCGCCGGCACCGACCTCGCCGGCCTGCCGGCGCATCGCCGCGTGCGGCTCGGGATCGCGCGCACGTTCCAGAAGATCCGGCTGTTCAAGCAGCTCTCGGTGCTGGAGAACGTGATCGCGGGCTTCCACATCCATCACGACATTCCGGCGTGGCAATATCTCATCCACGCGGGCGCGTTCCGCCGCGACCATGCGCGCTGCCGCAGCGAGGCGCTGGAGCTGCTCGCCTTTGTGGGCTTGGCCGCGCGGCGCGACACGCTCGCGGGCTCGCTCTCCTACGGCGAGCAGCGCATGCTCGAATTCGCGCGCGCGCTCGCGACCAGGCCGAAACTGCTGCTGATCGACGAACCGGCCGCGGGCCTGAGTGCCTCCGAGGTCGACAGCCTGCTCGACCGCATCCTGACGATGCGCGGGAAGGGCGTGACCGTGGTGGTGGTCGAGCACAACATGGAGCTGGTGATGAACGTGGCCGACCGCGTTCTGGTGATGGATTACGGACAGCATCTGTTCGAGGGCGTGCCCGCCGACGTGCAGAAGAACGCGGCGGTGGTCTCGGCCTATCTCGGCGGAGAGCTGATGTGAGCGCGCTGCTCGCCTGCGACAACCTCGAGCTCGCCTACGGCGAGCTTGCGGTGTGCCGCGGCCTCTCGATCGCTATCGACGAAGGCGAGATCGTCGCGCTGATCGGCGCGAACGGCGCCGGCAAGTCGACGACCCTGCGCGCGATTGCCGGGCTGCTTGCGCCGCGCGCAGGCTCGATCGCGTTTCGCGGCGAGGACATCACACGGCTCGCGTCGCACGAGCGCGCGCTCGCCGGCATCGCGCTGGTGCCGGAAGGGCGCCACGTGTTCCCGTTCCTCACCGCGCGCGAGAACCTCGAGCTCGGCGGCTTCAAGCACCGGCGCGACAACGCCAAGGTGCGCCGCATGATCGACGGCATCTTCGACATGTTCCCGCGGTTGCGCGAGCGCGCCGGACAGAACGCCGGCACGCTGTCCGGCGGCGAGCAGCAGATGCTGGTGCTCGGCCGCGCCATGATGTCGGAGCCGAAACTCCTGTGCCTCGACGAGCCCTCGCTCGGCCTTGCGCCGCTGGTGGTGCGCGACATCTTCCGCACCATCCGGGCGATCAACGAGTCCGGCACCAGCGTGCTGCTGGTCGAGCAGAACGCGCGCCATGCGCTGGAAACCGCAAGCCGCGGCTACGTGCTGCAGACCGGCAGCATCATGGTGAGCGGGACATGCGCCGAGCTCGCCAGCGACGCGCGCGTGCGCGAGGCGTATCTGGGGCGTGCCGCAGCGAAGGCCGTGACATGAGCGATCATTTTTCCCTCGCCGGCAAGAACGCCGTGGTCACCGGCGCGGGGTCCGGCATCGGCCGCGCCATTGCGCTCGCCTTCGCCGGCGCCGGTGCACAGGTCGCCTGCGTCGATCTCGATGCGCGGGCCGCCGAGGCGACGCGCGCGCAGGCCGAGGCCGGCGGGCGGCGCGCCATCGCGGTGGCCTGCGACGTCGGCCTCGAGGAGAGCGTGACGGCGGCCGCGGAGCAAATCCTGCGCACGTTCCCCGCCGTGCATGTGCTGCTCAACGGCGCGGCCGGCTACGATCCGAACGGCAGCATACTCGAGCTGTCGTTTGCCGACTGGAATCGCGTGATGGCGGTCAACGTCGGCGGCGCGTTCCTGATGAGCCGGGCGCTGCTGCCGTCGATGATCGCGGCCGGCGGCGGCAGCATCATCCATATCGCCTCGCAGCTCGGCAGCGTCGCGGCTGCGCGGCGCGCGGTCTACTGCACCTCGAAGGGCGCGCTCATTCAATTGGCCCGGGCGATGGCGACCGACCACGCGGCGCAGAACGTGCGCGTCAATACGCTGTCGCCCGGCGCGGTCGAGACCCCGCGGCTCACCGCGCGCTTCGGCGACATGGAGACCGCGCGGCGCATCTCGGGGCCGAAGCACCTGCTCGGGCGGCTCGGCCAGCCGGACGAGATCGCGACGGCGGCGGTGTTCCTCGCAAGCGACGCCGCGCGCTTCATGACCGGCGCCGATCTGCTGATCGACGGCGGGTACAACGCGACGTAAAGTCTGATTCAACTCGTCAACCCAGCAGGTCGCGACAGCCGAGATCATCGACCGCCAGCATGATGCGTTCGAGATGGCTCCACCAGATCATCGGCGGAATCTCGAACGACGCCTGCCACAGCGGCGTGGTCAACTGCCACAGCACCGACAGGCGGTAGTCGTCGTCGAGCGCGCGCCGGTCGTAGCCGCGCACGCCGTGCGCGACCAGCGTCGCGTGGTAATGGTCGAGCAGCGGCCGCTCGATCCGGCGCCGGCGTTCGGGATACCAGTGCGTCGCCATCATGTAGGCGAGGTCGTCCGTTGCCGCGGCGATGCGCCAGGCATCCCAGTCGAAAAACCGCACGTCGTCACCGCCATCGCGCGGCAGGAAATTGTTCCAGACGTGGGCGTCGCCCTGCGTGACCGTGAGGTTGCGGCGCGAGTATTCGCGCAGCAGGAGGCGCGGCGCCGCGTCGATCAGGCGCGCATACAGATCGCGCCGTTCGCCGGACAGGCGGTCGCCGAGGCGATCGCCGAAGGCCGTGAACAGCTCGGCAAGCTTTTGCACATGCGCGTCTGCGCCGGAGGCGTC
The DNA here is from genome assembly GCA_963839985.1 of uncultured Alphaproteobacteria bacterium. Lineage (GTDB taxonomy): Bacteria > Pseudomonadota > Alphaproteobacteria > Rhizobiales > Xanthobacteraceae > PALSA-894. The sequence goes on from CAWIXG010000015.1 coordinate 58,538, forward strand.
AGGCCACGCCCCGACCGCGACGCCGAGATCGGGATGGTCCCACCACGCGGCGTGGAAGCGCGCCAGCGCGTGAAGCATGCGCTCGCACTGCCGCGTCGTGGGCGGCAGCGGCCAGGTGGTGGCGACGTGATGCGACTCGGTGAGATCCTCGAGCAGCAGGTGCCACGCCCTGGTCTCGGGATCGAATGCGGCATCGAAACAGCGCGCCACCAGGCCCGGCGGCATCGCGGCGGCGACCGTTGTGTAGAACGCGACCTCCTGACGACCCGAGTGGGCCAGACCGCCGTCCGGATGTCCGGTCTTGAGGATCAGCGAGCCGGGAGCGCTGGCGGCGCCGCCATCGTACGTCAGCCGCAGCCGGATGATGCGCGACAGGATCGTCAGGCGCGAGCTCTCGACCGTGACCTTGCGCACGCGGCCGTCGCCGAGCACGCCGCGCAGCGCATGGGTAAGATATCCGGCGTCGGCCGCCAGCGGCAGGGGTTCGGTCACGACGGATCGCCATTCTGCTGGAGTCCGCCGCCACGATAGCCCGGCGCGCGGGCAAAAGCGAAACGACCCGCGACCCTACTTCGGGATCGCCGCCGCCACCGCCCCCGCGACCGCCAGATCGTCGCCGCGGGCGCGCGCCTGCAGCCCCGCGACCACGCCGTGCCGGTCCGGCATCTCGCGGTTCTGGCTCATCTTCCATTTGCCTTCGAGGCGCGTGATCTCGAAGCGGAAGCCGACGATGCCGCGCAGCATCACGTCGACATAGCTCGCGGGTGCGTCCGCCAGTTTCCATGGCGCGGCTTCCGCCGCCTCCTGCTGGTCGGTCAATTCGCCGACATGGCGGCGCAGCCAGTCCTTGTCCTGCACCACCTCGGGGCGGCCATAGGCGTGCACGATCGCGTAATTCCAGGTCGGTACGGTCTTTCCGTGTTGCACTTTCGACGGATACCAGTTGGGCGTGACGTAGCCCTGCGGCCCCTGGAAGATCATCAGCGCTTCGTTGCCGGCGGCGAGATCCTTCCAGTGCGGGTTGGCGCGCGCCAGGTGGCATTCGATCGTGCCGTTGGCGCCGGCATCCGTCAGCACGGTCGGCAGGTGCGTGCCGTAGAGGCCGCTCGCGGCCGAGGAGACCAGCGCGGCGAACGGGTGCGCGCGCATCAGCGCATGCATGTGCGCGATGTCCTCGACGCGAAAATCGTCAGGGCGGTGCATGGCGGCAACCCTCGTCTGCGTAGCCCGACATTATAGAGCGTGGTTCACGGGCGAGAAGACGCCGTCTGCTCGGTCCCGTCGACCGGTCGCAGCAGCGTGACGAACTGCTCGCCGTTGATCGCGACGAAGCGCTCCAGCCGTTCCTCCACGACGCGGCGGCGGCGCAGCGAGGCATGGCGCAGCATCGGCTCGCCGTCCTTGCCGCGTGCGATCAGCCCGGTGTGATGGAAGTCGAGGTTCGGACGGCGCGAGACGAAGCCGATCAGGTCGCCGCTCGCAAGCTGCGCCGCATTGGCGAGCAGCGTGGCGCGCGGGACGGCGGTGAGGGACACCGCGCGCTTGCCGAGACGGCGCCAGTTGACGGTCTTGTCGATCGTCGCCGACGGCTCGATCGCGACCGGCCGGCAGATGCCGTTCTCGGCCGCGCGGCGGCTCCAGTCGGCGAAGTAATGATTGCGCTCCGCCCATATCACCGCGCCGTTGGCGTAACGGATGCGGCGCAGCGCCGCCGTGAAGCCGGCGATATCCTGCGCGAGCGCTGCCGCCAGCACCGTCTCGCAGAACGTCACGCAGTCGAAGGCGTCGTCGCGCGCGACGAACACTTCGCGGCGGCGCGGCCCGCCGATCAGCGTGTTGGCGCGATAGCGCGCGCCGAGCAGCGCGTGCGAGATGAAGGTCATGCGCGCCGGGACGGTCGGCAGCGCCTGCGCCTCGCCGATCAGCCGGGCAATCGAGGGGCGCGGACGCGCCAGTGGCGCGCGCGGTCGCGCGAGCGCGGGCGAGGCGGCGAGCGGCAGCCCTGCGATGAGCCCGAGAAGCGTCCGGCGGGTGATCGGCTGTTGCATAGTATCGGTCTCGCGCCGCCGCGGCTGTAGTCTGGCCGGGCGGCCTGGCACCCCGACCTACTTCCCTTCGCCGATGAACGCCTCGATGCGGGTCAGCAGATACACCGGCGTTTCGTCCATCGGATAATGTCCGGCATTCGCGACAACCTCGATCCGGGCATGCGGATACAGCGCCGGGAAAGCGGCGCGCACGACCGCTTCCGAGACGCCGTTATCGTACTGCCCGGCCAGCACCAGCATCGGGCATCGCACCGCGTTCGCCTGTGCCGAGAGATCATCCTTGATGAAGGAGCGCATGTAGCCGCGGAAGGCCTCGGGCCTTGCCGTCGCACGCGCGCGGGCGAGCAGCCGGTCGATCCAGATCTTCGACACCCGGTTGCCGACCGACTCGCCGATCAGCGTGCGCGCCACATCGTCCTGGTCGCAGGCGGCAGAGAAGAAGCCGAAGCCGGCGTCGTCGACCGGCATCGCGTAGGCCGGGACCGGCGTGATCGCCACGACAGACGTCACGCGCGTGCCGCCGTCCATGGCGACTTTCTGCGCGGCCTTGCCGCCCATCGAATGGCCGACGACGTGAAAATCGCTCCAGCCGAGCCGGTCAGCGAGCGCCATCGTGTCGGCGGCGATTTCCGCCATCGTGTAGTCGCCGGCCTCGCCGCGCGAATGGCCGTAACCCCGGATGTCGAGAAACGCATAGGTGAAACGCGCCACGTCGAGATCATCGAACATGGTTTCAAACGCCCGATGATCGCCGAACCAGCCGTGGATGACCGCGACTTTGACGGGCCCGTCGCCGATCTGCTTGTGAAAAATCATCGGCTTCCCCGGCTATTGTTTTCTCAAACCTGCCGCCGTCAGGATCGAGGTCCATTTCGCGATGTCGGCACGGATGAAGTCGGAGAATTCCGCAGGACCGCCGCCGAGCAGATCGATGCCCTGCGCCTTCAACGCGGCCTGCACCGGCTCGCTCATGCGCGCGTCCTGCGCCGCGGCGGCGAGCTTCTCCACGATGTCGGGCGGCGTGCTGGCCGGTGCCAGCAGTCCGATCCAGATGCCGGCATCGAAGCCCGGCATGCCGGCCTCGTCCATCGTCGGCACGTCGGGCATCACGCCGGCACGTTTGGGCTGGGCCACCGCGATCGGCTTCAACGTTCCGGCAGCGACATGCGGCGCGAGCGTCGCCGCCACGTTGAACATCAGCGTGATGCGGCCGGTGAGCAGATCGTTGAGCGCCTGGTTGCTGCCGCCTTGATAATGCACCGCGACGATCTTGGCTCCGGCGCCGCTGTTGAACAGCTCGGCCGCCAGGTGACTCGCCGTTGCGGCGCCGGACGTGCCGAATGTCAGGCTGTCGGGCCTCGCCCTGGCCAGCGCGATCAGCTCTTTCAGATTGTTCGCCGGCACCGAGGGATGCGCGACCAGCACGTTCGGCACCACGCCGAGCAGCGCGACCGGCGCCATGTCGCGTCCGAGATTGAAGCCGGAATTGGTCTGCGCCGGATTGAGCGTGTTGGCGACCGTCGCCATGAACAGCGTGTAGCCGTCGGGCGCGGCGCGGGCGACCGCCTCGGCGGCGAGCATGCTGCTGTTGCCGGGCCGGTTTTCCACCACGACGGTCTGCTTGAATTTCTGTTCCATCTGCCGGGCGAGCAGGCGGGCGAGAATATCGGCCGACGAGGCCGGGCCGAAGCCGACGACGATCCGGATCGGCTGCGCCGGCCAGGTCTGTGCCGACGCGCCGGACGCCGCCAGTGCGCTGAGGGCAGCGGCGGCGCAAAGGCCGGCGATCCGCAGACGACGATCCATCGCTTTCTCCAGATGCCGACGGGCGCGATCCTACTTCCCCAAGATCGATCCCGCCATGGCGCGCGGATCGCGCACCGGCCAGGTGCCGGCGTCGGCGGCGGCGAACAGCTCGGCGAGATGCGCGTTGAACGCCGCCGGATCCTCCAGGTTGATGTTGTGGCCGGCGTTCGGCATCACCACCAGCGCGGCGGTCGCGATGGTCTTCTTCATCAGCACGCCGGGCTCGATGCAGGGCCAGTCCTCGTCGCCGGTCATGATCAGGGTCGGCGCGGTGATCGCCTTCATCTTGTCGGTGAGCTCGAACAGCGAGGGGCGCTTCGCCTGCACGCCGCGCATGGTGAGCGCCGCGCCTTCGGTCGAATGCTCGGCGAACTGGTCGGCGAATTCGCGCCAGCCGCGCGGATCGCGGTTCTGGTGCTGCACCCGCGTCGGCCCGAGCGCGTAGGCCTCGGCGGCCTTCGCCATGGTGAGCTCCTCGAAGCGCTTGGCCGAGGCTTCGGCTTCCGCGGCGAACTGCGCGCGCTTGTCCGGCTCGGCGCCGTAGCCGCAGCCCGCGATGACCAGCGAGCGCGCGCGGTCCGGATAGGTGAAGCCGAAATGCAACGTGGCAAAGCCGCCCATCGAGAGGCCGACGACATGCGCCTTGTCGATCTTGAGCGCATCGAGCACCGCGCGGATATCGTCGCGCGCGCGCTCCTGCGAATACTTCGCGCCGTCCTTCGGCACGTCGGAGGGCGGATAGCCGCGCGCATTCACCGTGATGCAGCGGTAGTAGCGCGCGAAGTAGCGCACCTGCATGTTCCCACGAGCGGTAGTCGCCGGCGAACTCGTGGATGAAGACGATCGGAATGCCCTTGCCGGTCTCCTCGTAATAGAGCTTCACGCCGTCGTCGGTGGTCAGATGCGGCATTGTCGCTCTCCTCAAAATGCGCCGGCGCGCGCCGACAGGCCGCCGTCGATGGTCACCACTGAGCCCGACTGGTGTAGCCGGAATGCGGCGAGGCGAGGAACGCGATCGCGGCGCCGATCTCTTCCGGCGACGCGCAGCGCTGGAACGGCAGCGGCTTGCGCAGCTCCTCCCAGTTGTTCTCGTCGCCGGTGCGGTCCTTCGCCTTCTTCTTCATCAAGGTGACGATGCGGTCGGTCTCGACCGGCCCGGGGCTGAGCGCGACGACGCGGATGCCGTCGCGCGCGCTGACGCAGCCGAGCGACTGGCGTGAAGGCGGTGAGCGCCGCATTGCCGGCGACGCCGCAGATATATTCCGGATCGTGCGTGTCGGCGGCGTTGCCGACCACATTGACGATGACGCCGGCCTTGCGCGCCTTCATCAGCGCGTAGAAGCGCCGGCACATGTTGACGTAGCCGAACACTTTCAGGTCCCACGCCTTGCGCCAGGTCGCCTCGTCGACTTGCAGCAGCGTGCCGCCCGGGATCGCGCCGGCATTGTTCACCAGGATGTCGATGTCGGGAAAATCCTTGGCGAGCTGGTCGACGTTCCTGCTGTCGGACAGATCGGCCGCGACGGTGTCGACCCGCACGTTGGATTTCTGCGCGATGGCGGATTTCGCCGCCGCCAGCGTCTCGGCGCTGCGCGACACGATGATCACGTTGCAGCCTTCGGCGGCGAAGATCTCCGCGGTGGCGCGGCCGATCCCCTTCGACCCGCCGGTGATCAGCGCGGTCTTTCCTGCAAGCTTCAGGTCCATGAGTGTTCCCCGGTGATGGCCCGACTATGCGGGGCGGCAGCGGGCGGCAGCAACAGCCTTGCGCGCGTGTCAGCCCGCCGCCTCGATCATGCGGCGAATGCCCTCGCGATGGCCGATTTTCGCGCGAAAGCCGAAGTCGCGCGCCGCCGCTTCCACGTCGACCGGCCCGCGCGCCGCCTTCGGCTTCGCGCGTGTCGATCTCGAGCCGCACCGGCTTGCCGGCCGCCGCGCAGGCCGCCGCGATGTCGTCCGGCGTGACGCGTTCGGGATGCGCGACGAAATAGGCGAGCTGCTTGCGCTCGCGCCGAGAAGCACGCCGCGATCGCCGCCTCGGCGGCATCGTCGACATAGACGTAGGGCCAGTCGGTCAGCGGATCGAGCCGCGCGGGCTTTCCGGCGAGCGCCGCGCGCACGATGGTGTCGACGTTGAACTCGGTCTGCCGGCCGGGACCGTACACCGCGGTGAGGCGCAGCGAGCAGAGGTCGAGCGGCACGCGCCGCCACAGCCCGCGCAGCACGTAATCCATCGCGGCCTTGGAGCAGCCATAGGTCGAGCCGGGCCGCATCGGATAGTCCTCGCCGATCGGCTCCGCCTCGTAGTAGTTGCCGATCGCCGCGACCGACGAGCAGTAGACGAACGTCGTCACGCCGCCGTCCATCGCCGCGTAGAGCAGGTTCATGCTGCCGGTGACGTTGATCGCGATCACGCCGGCCGGATCGTCGGCCAGCACCATCGGGCCGGACACGCCGCCCGCGTGGATGATGTGCGTGATACCTTCTCGCGCGCGATCAGGTCGCGCAGGCGCGCACGGTCGGACAGGTCGTCGATCACGCGCGTGCCCGCTGACAGCCACCGGATCGAGCCCGATCGCGTCGGGCAGCCGCGCCATGATGGCGCGTCCGACAAAGCCGCTCGACCCGGTCACCAGCGTGGTCATGACATCGCCTTCTGATAGGCCGCCACCGCATCGGGCACGCTGCTGCCATGCGGTGTGGCTCTGCACATGAGAGGCGAGCTGCAGCAGGCCGAGATCCGCGCCGGGCCGTCCGACCATCTGCAGCCCCACCGGCATGCCGCGGTCGTCGAAGCCGACCGGGATCGCGACCGCCGGAAAGCCGATCATGTTGACGAAGCGCGTGAAGCGGCTCAGCTCGTAGAGCGTGCGCGCGCGGAACATGGCGCTGGCCGGATCGCATTCCGCCACCGGCGGCGTGCGGATCGGCATCACCGGCAGGATCGCGATCTCGGCGAACTGCAGCACGCGATCGATGAACGCGGCCGCAAGTATGGATCGCTGTGCGACGGCGTGCGCCAGCGTCGCGTCATCGATGTCGAGGCCCTTGGCGAGGCGGCGCCGCAACGTGGCGCCGATCGCGTCGCCGTCGAGCAGCGCGCGATGGCAGCGCGCGGCCTCGCCCTGCATGATGGTGAACACGGGTTCGTCGCATGCGTCGATCAGCGCAAGGCCGTCGCGTTGCTCGATCTCGACGTCCTCGGCGGCGATCGCATCGATCCCGTCCTGACAGGCCTTCGCGACGCTCGGGTGTGCGGCCGCGAGCGCGTCGCGGATCACGACCGCGCTGGTGACCATCTCGTTGCGCGGATTTGCCAGCACGGTGGCGGCTTTCACGATGTCGGCCGCGTGGCGCATCAGGAACCCGATGGTGTCGAGCGTCGGGGCGAGCGGCATCGCGCCGCGCGTCGACACCGTGCCCCAGGTCGGTTTCCATGCGGCGATACCGCAGGCCTGCGCCGGGATGCGCAGCGAGCCGCCGGTGTCGGAGCCGAGCGCCGAAACGACCGACCGGCTCGCGACCGCGACCGCCGAGCCGGATGACGAACCGCCGCAGATGAAATCCGGATTCCACGGATTTTGCGGGCGGCCGTGAGGATTGTGTCCGGACGGCTCGTAGGCGATCTCGGTCAACGCCGTATAACCGACACGCATCGCGCCGGCCTCGTCCAGTTGCCGCAGCACGTCCGCGCAGGCGACATCCATCGGCGGCAGCGGAACGCCAAGCCCGCCGCACGGCACGCGATCCGGCGCCGCGAAGATGTCCTTCGCCGCATAGGGCAATCCGTCGAGGACGCCGCGTGGGTTGTCGACCGGTGCCGCGAAGGTCACGTAGGCATGCAGCAGCGGCTCGAGCCGTTGTGCGCGCCGGATCAAGGTGTCCTGGCTCGCCCAGTCGCCGTGCCGCCGGTCGTCCATCTGCTCAGCCCCGGACGCGCTTGAGCACTTGCTCGACATGCGCGATCGGCGTCTCGGGCAGGATGCCGTGGCCGAGATTGAAGATCAGCGGGCCGGCGCCGAAATTCTCCAGCACGTCGTCGACCGCACGGTCGAGCGCCGCGCCGCCGGCGAGCAGCGCGAGCGGATCGAGATTGCCCTGCACGGCGATGCGGTTCTGGATGCGCTCGCGCACGAAGGACGGCTCGGCCATCCAGTCGATGCTCACCGCGTTCACCGGCACCTGATCGACGTAGTGCGCCAGCGACGCGCCGGCGCCGCGCGGGAAGCCGATGATCTTCGCGTCGGGAATCTCGCGCCGCACGTTCTCGACCATGCGCCGCACCGGCGCGATGCTCCAGCGCGCGAATTCGCGCGGCGGCAGCACGCCGGCCCAGGTGTCGAAGATCTGCACCGCGTCGGCGCCGGCGTTCAGCTGCGCGACCAGATAGCGCGACGACACATCGACCAGGATATCGATCATGCGCGCGAACGCATCCGGCTCGCGATAAGCGAGGCCGCGCGCGGGCGCCTGGTCCGGCGTGCCGCGCCCCGCCACCATGTAGGTCGCGACCGTCCACGGCGCGCCGCAGAAGCCGAGCAGCGCCACGTTTGGCGGCAGCGCCGCCTTCACGCGCCGCACCGCCTCGTACACCGGCGCGAACACCGCGTCGTCGGCCTCGCGCGCCAGTGTGCCGAGCTTGGCGGCATCGTCGAGCGGGTCGAGCCGCGGCCCTTCGCCGGCCTCGAACGTCACGCGTGCGGCCGAGCGCGTGCGGCACCACCAGAATGTCGGAAAACAGGATCGCGGCGTCGAAGCCGAAGCGCCGGATCGGCTGCAAGGTGACTTCGGTCGCAAGCTCGGGCGTGAAGCACAGATCGAGGAAGCTGCCGGCCTTGGCGCGCAGCTCGCGATACTCCGGGCAGATAGCGCCCGGCCTGGCGCATGAACCACACCGGCGGCATCGCCTGGCGGCGGCCGGCGAGGACATCGAGGATCGGCTTCGTCTCGGGCAAGGCGTCGGTTCCGGTGCAGTGACGGTGGTACGGGCATTTGCCGCGACCGGCAATGGCGGAGCGGTGACAGGCCGGCGGCTCGTCGGGCCCGGCAGACGCGAGGCGGCGGCGACTGTGAGCTTTCTCACAATGTGCGCGTCGCGCGCCGTGATCTGCTGCCGCAGCGGCACACCAAACCTCCAGCGAGGACATGACGTCATGGTGCAAATGACTCCGGACCGGCTTGCCAGGATCGTGCGCGAGTTCGGCGACGACGCTTCGGGCCTCACGGAGGAATTGAAGGCGAGGATCGGTGACGTTGCCGAAAGCGCGGCAGCTGCGGCGGCGGAACGGACGATCGATCCGCAGCTCGGCGGCATCGCGCCGACGGAGGCCGAGGATTTCGCCGAGGAGCGCGTCATTGCGGTCACCGCGGGCGCCCGGCCGGTTGCGCGAATCCTCAACAATCAGGTCACGGCCGACTTCATCGGCCCCGACAGCGAGTCGTGGGCGAAGGTGATCAGCGCCGCCAAGCCCGTCCTCGACAAGATCATCCCGGCGGTCGGACGCATCGAGCTGAACAACAGCGACTATCCCTGGGTCGGCACCGGATGGCTGATTGCGCCACGCATCATCGTGACCAACCGGCACGTCGCCGAGCTGTTCGCCAAGCTGGACCGGCGCACGTCGAAGCTGGTCTTCAAGCCCGGCCTGCTGACCGGGCCGGTGTCGGCGGACATCGACTTTCTCGAAGAGGAAAACCGGCTCGACAGCGCCGAGCATCCGATCACCTCGATCCTGTGGATGGCGTCGCCGGACCAGGCCGACGTCGCGTTCCTGCAAGTGAGCAAGGCGAGCGGCCTCACGCTGCCGCAGCCGATCGAGCTCGACGACGAGATCGAGGAAGGGCAGACGATCGCCGCCATCGGCTATCCGGCCCGCGATCCCACCATTCGCGACCAGAAACTCGTCATCAGCATCTTCGGGGCCGACGTCTATGAAAAGAAGCGGCTGTCGCCCGGCAAGATCAAGTCGGTGGACGGCAATCGCATCAAGCACGACTGCTCAACGCTCGGCGGAAACTCCGGCGGCCCTCTCATCGACCTCAAGACCGGCCGCGCGGTTGGGCTGCATCGCGGCGGCCTGGTCGATGATTCGGCAAATCTCGGCGTGACCGCATCCCACCTGCGCGAACTGCTGGCCAAGGCGACGCAAGGCGCCGCGCCGGTCCCGGAAGACCCGAAGCGCGAGATCGGGCCGGCGGCGGCGCCATCGACGCGACCGGAGAGCCCGGCGGTCAGCTATCGCGTGAAGCTGCATGTTCCGATCGAAATCCTCGTCAACATCGGGGCGCCGGTCGAGCTCGCTGCGGCGGGCCAGGTGGTGTCGATCGGCCCCGCGGACGGCGCACGGCACGGCGACTTCGCCGCCGCGCTGCAGGATGCGAAGGCGCGCCTTGGATCAAATCCGGACGTGCTCAAGGTCCGCGCCGGCTATCGCTTCAAGAACGGCTGGATCACCGACGAGCGCGTCATCGTCGTCGAGGTGAAGGAGAAGATGAGTCACGGCGATCTCGGCAGGACCGGGACGGCGCCGCTGCCGCGCGAGGTCCTCGGCGTCGGCGTGGATGTGCGCACGGCGCCGCTTCCCGATCAGCTGGAAGCGCTCGGCATCGATGTCGCGGTGATGGAGCTGCCGGGCAAGCCTGCGGGCTACACCGAGCCGCCGGGCTACGACGACAAGGACTCCGAGATGTACCTCGCTCCCGTCAAGGAGAAGATGGACGCGATCTTCCATGTCAGCCCGGATGCCGGGTTCGCCAACCTGAAGGCGTTCCTCGGACGCGTGAAGCGCAAGCTGACCGCGACGATCTACGAGTGGCAACCCAATCACGTCAGCGACGCCATCGAGGCCGCGATGAAGCCGGCGGGGCGCACGCTGCGGATGGTGACGCAGAAGAACGGCGTCGGCAATTCGGACGCCACCGAGACGGCGGTCGATGACATGAAGAGCCGCATCGGCGGCAAGTTCAAGCATGTCTGGGCCTCGGTCCGCGGACCGCACCGGCTGATTCCGGATTCGTATCACATCAAGGTGGCGTCGCGTGACGGCGAGGAGGTCTGGCTGTCGAGCGGCAACTGGAAAGACTCGAACCAGCCGGAGAACCCGACCAGGATCAGCGCGCTCAGCAAGTTCAATCGCGAATGGCATGCGATCATCAGGAACGAGAAGCTCGCCACGCTGTTCCAGAAATATGTCGAGTATGATTTCCGTCAGGCGACGAAGTTTCCGCTGGAAGAGCGCGAAGCGGTCAGCGTCGCCGACATCGACCTCTTCGTCCCCGACGAGGCGCTGGTCGGCCTCGAGCGGATTCCGACCGTCACCTACAAGGACGAATTGAGGATCGTGGACGAAGAGCTCGACATCCAGCCGCTGTTGACCCCCGACCGGGACGCGCAGGGTCGGCGGATGTTCATGAAGTTCGCCACCGACATGCTCGAGCGCGCGACGAGCAGGATCCTGGTGCAGAACCAGTCGTTCAACATGACCGACGACAACAGCAGCGAGTTCGACAACTTCTTCGAGGTGCTCAAGCGCAAGCAGCAGGCGATCGATGTCCGGGTCATCTTCAGGGACGCCAGGGACTACGGCCGGGCCAAGGACCTGGAAAAGCAGCAGGAGCTGATCGAGCGCCTCAAGGAATTCGGACTGGACGTAACTCCCGACAAGATGCGCCTGCAGAGCAAATGCCACACCAAGGGGATCATCATCGACTCGAAGGAAGTGCTGCTGGGCAGTCAAAATCTGACCAACGGCGGCAGCCTGTATAACCGCGACGCGAGCCTGCTGGTCAGGTCAGCCAAGGTCGCGGCCTTCTACGAGAAGATCTTCCTCTACGACTGGGACAACCTGGCGCACAACGAAGCCGATGAACATGTCGGCGGCATCCGCCGCGCGGCTCCGGGCGAGCCCACCCCTCCCGGGTTCCGGCGCGTGAGACTGTCTGAACTGCTGGCGGAGGACTGAGCGCAGCCGGACGGCAGGTCTCCGATCTGACCTTCATCAGGTCGGGACCGATCTGCTGATCGTGATGGAGGTGCGCAGCCAGACGATCCGGCTGCAGAACGCCGATGCGTCGCACCTGACCAACGCGGACTTATCTTCTGAAACGAGGGCGCGCGCCTCAGCGCCCCGCCGCGTAAGCCTGCATCAGCCGCGGCGTGGCGGCGGCGCGCAGGAAGCCGTCCCAGCGCCCGGCCGCGCAGATGCGCCCGAGCGCCCACGGCCCCTCGACGGTGATGCGATGTCCGCGCGCCGCGAGTTCGGCGCGCGCGCTTTCCGGGAAGCGATCCTCGACCACGAGTCGCCCGGGCTCGAACGGCCGCGGGTGGAACGACTGCACCGCGTGCTTCGAGGTGAACATCGGCGCATCGATCGCCTGCTGCAGGCTCATGCCGTGATGCACCAGGCGCATCAGCACGGTCAGTGTCCATTGCTCCTGCTGGTCGCCGCCCGGCGTGCCGATCGCCAGATACGGCGCACCGTCGCGCGTCACCAGCGTGGGCGAGAGCGTGATGCGCGGCCGCGTGCCGCCGCGCAGGGTCGTCGGCAGTCCCGCTTCGAGCCAGCACATCTGCCCGCGCGTCGAGACCGGAAAGCCCAGGCCCGGCACCACCGGCGAGCCCTGCAGCCAGCCGCCGGACGGCGTCGCCGAGATCATGTTGCCGGCCGCGTCCACCACATCGAGATGGACCGTGTCGCCCCATTCGACCGGCAGCGGCGCGAACGTGGGTTCGCCGCCGCCGGGGCCGATCGGCGTTTCGGCACCCGCCATCGCGAGGATGCGCGCGATGCGCGCGGCCGCGTCGCCGATCTCGCCCGGACGCAGGTCCATCGCGGCGCGGTCGCCGATCAGCTTGCGCCGCGTATCGGCGTACGCGGATGATAGCAGCGTGTCGATCGGGACCTCGACGGCGTCGGGATCGCCGTAGAACGCCTCGCGGTCGGCAAAGCCGAGCTTCAGCGCCTCGACCAGCGTGTGCACGAACTCGCATCCCTGCGGGTCCATCGCGGCGATGTCGAAGCCCTTCAGGAGCTGCAGCGTCTGCAGGAACATCGGGCCCTGCGACCACGGGCCGATCTTGTGCACCGTGAGCCCGTGATAATCGACCGACAGCGGCGTCTCGACGCGCGCCGCGTAGCGCGCGAGGTCGCCGCCGGTCAGCACGCCGCGATGGCGCGTGCCGGTCGAGTCCATCAGCTCGGTGCGGAAGAAGCGGTCGATCGCCTCGGCGACGAAGCCCTGGTAGAAGGCGCGGCGCGCGGCCTCGATCTGCGCCACGCGATCGCCGCCCGCGCTTTCCGCCTCGGCGAGGATGCGCGTGTACATCGCGGCGATGGCCGGCGTGCGGAACGGCTTGTTCGGGTTCGGCGCCTTGCCGTTGACGAGCCAGACCTCGCCCGAGCTCGGCCACTCGGCCTGGAAATAGTCGACCGCCGGAATGATGGTCGAGACGATGCGCGGCACCAGCGGGAAGCCGCCCGCCGCATAGAAGATCGCGTAGGAGAGCACGTCACGCAGCTTGAGCGTGCCGTAGTCGCGCAGCAGCAGCATCCAGCCGTCGAACGCGCCGGGCACGACCGCCGGCAGCAGTCCGGTGCCGGGCATTTGCGTCAGCCCCATCGCGGTGAGCCGCTCGACCGTGGCGGTGGCGGGGAACGGTCCCTGGCCGCAGATCACCTGCGGGGCGTGCGCGCCGGCCCGCTGCACGATCGCCGGCAGTTCGCCGCCCGGCCCGTTGAGGTGCGGCTCGACGATCTGCAGCACGAAGCCGGCCGCAACCGCGGCGTCGAACGCGTTGCCGCCGCGCTCCAGCACCGCCATGCCGGTCTGGGTCGCGAGCCAGTGCGTGGTCGCGACGGCGCCGAACGTGCCGCGAATGTCGGGGCGTGTGGTGAATTGCGGTTGCATCGGGGGTTCTTTGCGGCGGGACGCGTTGAGCCTAATCGCGTTTTCCGGCGAAGTGGATAGCGGTTCGCCGCAGAAAACGCGACACGCGCAATGACTGGACAGGGCGCGCTTTCCAATGTCTCATCGCGGGCCTTCCACGACGTCAAGCCCATGACTTGGTCCATCATCGCGCGTGATCGAGAGAGCGGCGCCTACGGTATCGCGATCGCGAGCAAGTTCTTCGCGGTCGGCGCGATCTGTCCGCACGGCGAAGGCGGGGTCGGCGCGCTGTCGACGCAGGCGCTGCCGAACCCGCTGTGGGGCTTTCGCGGCATGCGGCTGTTGCGCGAGCGGATGCCGGCGCAGGCGGTGGTCGCGCATCTCGTCACGCCGGACGCGGGCGCCGCGCAGCGCCAGCTGCACGTGCACGACGCGGCAGGCGGCATCGCGGTGCATACCGGCGCGCGCTGCGTCGACTGGTGCGGCCATGTGGAGCGGCCGGGGCTGTCGGTCGCCGGCAACATGCTGGCCGGGCCCGACGTGGTTGCGGCGACCGCGCACGCGTTCGAGACGTCGGGGGAAAGATCCTTCACGCGAAAGCTGATCGCGGCGCTTGCGGCGGGTGAAGCGGCCGGCGGCGACAAGCGCGGCAAACAGTCCGCCGCCGTCACGGTGTGGACCACCGAGGAGTATCCGGCCGTCAGCCTGCGCGTCGACGACCACGCCGATCCGCTCGCCGAGCTTGCACGGCTCGAAAGCGTCGGGCGCGAGCGCCTGTTTCATTATGTGAAGTTCATGCCGTCGCGGCAGAACCCCGACGGCACGCTCGATCGCGACACGATCGAGGCCGGCATCGCGGCCGCGGTCGCCGAACAGAATCGCACGACATAAAGGAGACCGACCGTGAAGGCTCGCATCATTCTGCTCGGCGCGCTGCTCGTCGCGCTCGCGTCTCCGGCGCTGGCGCAAAGCCACCTGCGTATCGGGCTCGCCGAGGACCCGGACAACCTCGATCCGACCACCGCCGGTTCGTACGTCGGGCGCATCGTGCTCGCCGCGATGTGCGACAAGCTGTTCGACATCGACGACAAGCTCAACATCGTGCCGCAGCTCGCGCTGTCGCACGAGACGTCCGGCGACGGCAAGACGGTCACCATCAAGCTGCGTCCGAACGTCAAATTCCACGACGGCGAGCCGTTCGACGCCGAGGCGGTGAAGTTCACGCTCGACCGCCACATGACGATGCAGGGCTCGTTCCGCAAAGCCGAGC
Organism: uncultured Alphaproteobacteria bacterium; assembly: GCA_963839985.1. Lineage (GTDB taxonomy): Bacteria > Pseudomonadota > Alphaproteobacteria > Rhizobiales > Xanthobacteraceae > PALSA-894. The sequence continues at coordinate 73,547 of CAWIXG010000015.1, forward strand.
TGGCGCAGATCGACAAGGTCGAGGTCGCTGATCCGCTGACGATCCGCATCCTGCTCAAGGCGCCGTTCTCGCCGCTGATCGCGCAGCTCACCGACCGCGCCGGCATGATGGTCTCGCCGAAGGCGGTGAGGGAGGCGGGCGACAAGTTCGTCAACAAGCCGGTCTGCGCCGGGCCGTTCCGCTTCACCGAGCGCGTCGTGCAGCAGCGCATCGTGCTCGATCGCTTCGCCGACTACTGGGACAAGGACCGCATCCACATCGACCGCGTCAGCTACCTGTCGATGCCGGACAGCACCGTGCGCCTCGCCAACCTGCGCTCCGGCGCGCTCGAGCTGATGGAACGGCTGCTCGCGACCGACCTCGCGGCGGTGCGCGGCGACAGCAAGCTGAAGCTCGTCACCAGCCCGAGCCTTGCCTACACCGGCATCACCATCAATCTCGCCAACACCGATCAGGCGAAGAACCCGCTCGGGCAGAACGCCAAGGTGCGCCAGGCGCTCGACCTTGCGATCGATCGCGCCGCGCTCAATCAGGTGGTGTTCAATGGCGAGTTCATCCCGGGCAATCAGTGGTCGAGCCCGAAGAATCCCTATTACATCGAGACATATCCGATCCAGCCGCGCAACGTCGAGAAGGCGAAGGCGCTGATCAAGGAGGCGGGTGTCGCGACGCCGATCGCGGTCGACTTGATGGTGCCGAACCAGCCGGATCTCAAGCAGGTCGCCGAGGTGCTGCAGGCGATGGCGGCGGAAGCCGGCTTCGACCTGAAACTGCGCCTCACCGAGTTCGCCACCTCGCTGTCGGAAGGCACCAAGGGCAACTTCCAGGCCTACCTGATCGGCTGGAGCGGACGGATCGACCCGGACCAGAACGTGATCAATCATCTCGGCTGCAATACGCCGTTCAACTGGGGCAAGTATTGCAGCGAGAAGACGCAGGCCGCGCTGAACGAGGCGCGCACCGTCACCGAGCCGGCCAGGCGCAAGGCGTCATACGAGAAGGCGTTCGCCGAAGTGCTGGCCGACGCGCCGCTGATCTACCTCTATCACCCGACGCTGCTGTTCGCGCACGCAGCGAAGCTCGAAGGCTACCGCCAGTTTCCCGACGGCATCATCCGGATTCAGGACATGCGGCTGGGCAAGTAGGGGGCAAGGCTGCCGCGAGAAGAGAGCTAGCGGCGAACCTCACTCGTTCGCCGCCTGCGTCTTGCGCTCCTCTTCGCACGCGCGCCGCGTATCGAAGATCAAGTATTCCCTGCGGCCATTCTTCGCCGTGCAGGTGCGCGCGGGCGCGCCGCTCGCCGTATTGGTTTTGACGTTCAGATCGCAACGATATTTGGCCGACTTGAAGTCGGCCAGCAGGCGCGCGGTGACCGCGGCGCATGTCTCGCGGTCCGGATTCGTGTGCCAGTTGAAGGCAAATTTTCCGTTCAGCACATCGAGCCCCTGGGCGTGCGCCGGCGCGGAAGCCAGCAAGACCAGAATGGCAAGGCCGGCGCTTCTTCCTGGCATCGGACTTCTCCCGAGCAATGGCCTCAATCGATCTTCAGCCCCAGCGCCTGCACCACCGGCGTCCACAGCGCGACGTCGGCGGCGAGCACGGCGCGGAATTCCTCCGGGCCCAACTCCGGCGTCGCCTCGAAGCCGGCGTCGGTCATCAGCTGCTGATACTCCGGCGTCGCGAGCAGCGTGCGCGTCGCCCGCGCGACCTGCTCGATGATCGGCTTCGGCGTGCCGGTCGGCGCGAGCAGCCCGTAAGAGGACTGGTTCGCGGCGCCGGGAAAACCCGCCTGCGCGGTCGTCGGAATCGACGGCTCGGCCTTGAGCGGGCGCGCGCTCGTCACCGCGAGAATGCGCAACGCGCCGGCGCGATGCAGGCCGAGGCTTTGCCCGGTCACCGCCACGATGCCGATCGGAATCTGCCCGCCGATCAGGTCGGTGGTCACCGGACCGGCGCCGCGATAGGGGATCTGCACCAGGTCGGGAATGCCGGCGAGCGACTTGAACAGTTCGCCGGTCAGGTGATTGGTCGAGCCGATGCCGACATGGCCGTAGGAGACCTTGCCGGGGTTGGCCTTCACGTGCGCGACCAGCTCGGCCAGCGTCTTCACCGGCACCGACGGGTGCACGGCGATCGCCAGATGCCCGACCGCGATGCGCATGATCGGATCGAGGTCCTTCGCGGGATCGTAGAGCGGCTTGTTCTTCAGCAGCGTCTCGTTGACGTGCGGCAGCGTGCCGCCGAGCAGCAGCGTGTAGCCGTCGGGCCTGGCGCGGGCGACCGCGGCGGAGCCCATCGAGGCGCCGGCGCCGCCGATGTTCTCCACCACCACGGTGCCGAGCAGCGGCTTGATGCGGTCGGCCCACGGCCGGCCGAGCCCGTCATAGGCACCGCCCGGCGGGAACGGCACGATCAAGCGGATCGGCCGCTCGGGATAGCTTTGCGCGCGCGCCGGCGCTGCGGCGAGCGCTGCGGCGCCGGCGGCGAGATGGAGAAATGTCCGGCGCGCTGGGTGCATGGAAAAGCTCTCGGCCTGCGGTCCGTCATGTTGGCGGATCATTCGGCCTTCGGATAGAGGCTCACCACTGCGCCTGCGTCCAGCTCGCCGCGCCCGCTCGCTACCAGCAGCCGGTAGAGGGTGAGCGCCTGCGCCGCCATCGGCATCGCGACATGCGCGCCGGCGGCTGCGGCCTGCAGCAGTTCGAGGTCCTTGAGCACCTGCCGCGCATAGCCGCGCGGCGCGAAGTCGTCCGCCGCCATGCGCGGGAACGCGACCGGCAGCAGGTTCGAGCCGGCGTGGCCGATGCCGAGCGCCTGCGGAATCCTGGCGGTGTCGACGCCGAACGCCTCGCCGAGCCGCAATGCCTCGGCAAGCACGCAGTAGTTGGTCAGTACGATGGTCTGGTTGACCAGCTTGGTCGCCTGGCCGGCGCCCGCCGCGCCCATGTGGGTCATCTGCCCGAGCTGCGCCATCACCGGCGCGATGCGCGCGATCGCGGCCGCCGCGCCGCCCGCCATGATGGCGAGCGTGCCGTCTTCCGCCGCGCCGGGGCCGCCCGACACCGGCGCATCGACGAACGATGCGCCGCGCGTCTCGAGCGCTGCGGCGATGCGCAAGGTCGTGTCGATCGCGGTGGTCGAATGATCGACGATCACCTTGCCGGCAATGTCGCTCGCCGCGATCCCGCGCGGCCCCAAGGTCGCGTCCTCGACCGCCGCCGTGTTGATCACGCATACGAGGACGATGTCGGCCGCCTGCGCGACCTCCGCGGCGCTCGCGAGCGTGCGCGCGCCGAGCGCTGCGGCCGCGCGCATGCGCGCCGCGTCGGGATCGTATCCGGCGACTTGATGCCCGCTCGCGATCAGGCGCTTGACGAAGCCCGCGCCCATCAGGCCGAGGCCGATGACACCGATCACCATCGTGCGAACTCTCCGTGCGAACTCTTCCGTGCCAACTCCTGCCGCGTGTTCCCGCGTGCGGCGCGCATGCGTCTGCGCATGGGCCGCGCCCGGTTTTGTCGGCCGGGCCCCGGAACGTAAGTCAAATGACACAGTTTGTCTGTCAGGAGCGGCAGATGACAGAGCAGGATCAGAAACGCGCTGCAGCGCGCCGCGCCGTGTCGGAGCGTCTGCGCCGGTTCATCGCGGCGCTCGCGGCGCAGCTCTCGGAGGGAACCGCGGAGCTTTGGGCCAAGGTCGAGGGCCGGCTGGCGAACAAGCCGCCGTCCACGGAACCGGCGCAGAATCCGGCCGGCGAGAGCACGCCGCATCCAGTGCCACCGCAGCGTTCACAAACCGGCAAATAGCCACAGCGGTCTTGCGTGCGACGTGACCGACAGCAGCGCGGTCATGTCAGACATACGGCCGTCAACGGGCGAACAGCCGTTGCGAGGCTAGCCGCGCGCCGTCTTTCAGCGCACGCAACTTGGCCCACACCACGTCTTCGGCAACGCGGCCCATTCCGGCCGAGGTGTCGAATCCGCAATCGGTCGCCGCCAGCACGCGGCGTGGGTCGCCGACCGATCGCGCGATCCGTTCGATGCGGTCGGCGATCACTTCCGGATGCTCGACGAAATTGGTCAGCGTGTCGATCACGCCCGCGATGATCAGTTGATCGGCGGCGAGCGGGATCTGCTCCAGCACGCGGAATTCATGCGCATGGCGCGGATTGGCGAACGGCAGGTAGATCGCGCCGGCCTTGGCCTCGAGGATCGCCGGGAGAATGTCGGCGAGCGCGACGTCGTGGTCGTGCGGGCCCTCGTAATTGCCCCAGCACACATGCAGGCGGATTTTGTCGCGCGGGATGTTCGCCGTCGCCTTGTTGATCGCCGCGACCACCAGCTCGACGAAGCGCACGAAGTCGGCGAGCGGACGGTCGCGATAGGACGTGTGGCGCTCGAGTGCGAGGTCGGGGCAATCGAGCTGCAGCAGAAAGCCGTTGCGCACGATCGCCTCGTACTCGACCTGCAGGGCGGCGGCGAGCGCATCGAGATAGCGCTCGAACGAGTCGTAGTGCTCGTTCTGCACGATCGCCGCGATGATGCCGGGCGAGGGCGCGGTGAGGAACGCCTCGGTGTACTTCCCCTGCTGCGCCTCGAGCGCGGCGCGGAAGTCGGCGCATTCGGCGTCGATCAGCGACGGGCCGGTGTAATGGATCGCGCCGATCGCCTTCGGCAGATGCGTGCGGTTCGACACCTTGTCGGCGGAGGTGACGCGGTTCTGGAACGTCGCCTTGTATTGCGGATAGGCGTCGAGGTCGGCGTGGAACGGACGCGAGCCGACGCCGCCGAGCCCGGTGAGGCGATGGCGCATGTAGAGCACGAAGGATTCGCGCGACTGCTCGCCGTCGTCGACCACGTCGAGGCCGGTCTCGATCTGCCTTGCGACGATCGCGCGGACCGCGGCGCGGCCTTGCGCCTCGATCTCCCCGGGGTCGACCGCCTCGCCGTTGACGCGCCGCGCGAACAGGCTGGTCAGCGCGGCGGGCCGCGGCAGGCTGCCGGCATGCGTGGTGAGGATGCGCCCGTCGCTGCGTTGCATGTCCTGCCCTTGTGCTTTTTGTCGTCCTGCTCCCTATAGCGAGCGGCGGCGGACGAGTGCAAATGGCTCAGCGCAATTTTGACTACATCATCGTCGGCGGCGGAACGGCCGGCTGCGTCATGGCCAATCGCCTGTCCGCGCGGTCCGCGAGCTCGGTCCTGCTGCTGGAAGCCGGCGCCGACGCGCCACCCGGACGCGAGCCCGCCGACATTCTCGATATCTACCCGTCGTCCTACTACAACAAGTCCTACATGTGGCCGGCGCTCAAGGTGCATTGGCGCGAGCGGCACAATTCGGCCGCCATCGCCTTCGACCAGGGACGCATCATCGGCGGCGGTTCGTCCGTCATGGGCATGGCGGCGCTGCGCGGCACGCCCGACGATTACGACGAATGGGAGCGGATGGGCGCGGCCGGCTGGGGCTGGGACCGCGTGCTGCCGTATTTTCGCAAGCTCGAGCACGATCTCGATTTCTCCGGCGACCTGCACGGCAGCGACGGACCGACGCCGGTGCGCCGGGTCAACCGCGAGGAGTGGACGCCGGTCGCGCGCGCCGCGCATGCCTACGCGCAGGCGCGCCAGATGCCGCTCGTCGGCGACATGAACGGCGACTTTCGCGACGGCTACTGTGTGCTGCCGATGAGCAACACGCGCGCGCGGCGCGCCTCGGCGGCGATCTGCTATCTCGACGCCGCGGTGCGCGCGCGGCCGAACCTGACGATCCTGACCGGCGCGACCGTGTCGCAGCTGCGCTTTGCGGGATCGCGCGCGACCGGCATCGCGGCGACCGTCGACGGCGCGCCGCACGAGTTCGGCGCGCGCGAGGTCATCCTGTGCGCCGGCGCGCTGCACACGCCGGCGATGCTGTTGCGCGCCGGGATCGGCCCGGCCGACGATCTGCGCGCGCTCGGGATCGACGTCCGCGCCGATCTGCGCGGCGTCGGGCGCAACCTGCAAAACCATCCGGTGCTGTTCATCGGCGCGCACCTGCGCCCGGCCGGGCGCCAGCCGGCCAGCCTGCGCACCTTGCAGGTGTCGTGCTTCCGCCTCTCGTCCAACCTGCGCGATTGCCCGCCGACCGACCTGTTCATCCACCTGCAGAGCAAGTCGTCTTGGAATGCGCTGGGTGAGCAGATCGCGAACTTCGGTCCGGTGCTGTGGAAGCCGTTTTCGCGCGGCCGCGTGTCGCTGACCGCCGCGCAGCATCCGCTGACCGAGTTCAATTTCGCCTCCGACCCGCGCGATCTTGCACGGCTGAAGCTCGGTTTCCGCTGGACCGCCGAGCTGCTCGCCTCCGCGGCGATGCGCGACCTGTGCGGGCGGCCGTTTCCGGTGCGCTTCACCGACCGGCTGCGCCGGCTCAACCAGAAAACGCGCGCCAACGCGTGGAAAGCGTCAGTTGTGGCGCGGGTGCTCAATCTCAGCCCGATGCTCAGCGACGAAGGCCTGCGCCTGCTCCTCGGCGGCGCACGCTCGCTCAACGAGCTGATCGCCGACGACGAACAACTTGCCGAACACGTGCGCCACAACGTCGCCGGCACATTCCACGCCTGCGGGACCGCGCGCATGGGTGCACGCGACGATCCGGACGCTGTCGTCGATGCAGAGGGCCGCGTGCGCGGTTTCGCCGGCCTGCGTGTCGCCGATGCGTCGGTGATGCCGGCCGTCCCACGCGCCAACACCAACCTGCCCACGATCATGCTGGCGGAGAAACTTGCCGCCGCGATGTCGGCCAACTAACGTCGCGTCCCAAGAAACAACGACAATCGGGGAGGGCGATGTCATGGGGAAAATCTCCAGGCGGACAATGCTGGCCGGCGCCGCGATCGCGGGCGCCGCGGTGCTGACGCGCCGCGCCGAGGCGGCCGAGTTCGGGCTGAAATACGGCAACGACCTGCCGGCCGGGCATCCGATCAACAAGCGCGCCACGGAGGCCTGCGACGCCATCCGGGCGGCGACCGGCGGCCGCGTCGACATCCAGATCTTCCCGAACAGCCAGCTCGGCGGCTCGACCGACATGCTCAGCCAGGTGCGCTCCGGCGCACTCGACATCTTCACCGTCGGCTCGCCGCTCGCGAACCTGATTCCGGTGTCGGCCATCCCGAGCATCGCGTTCGCGTTTCCGAATTTCGACGGCGTGTGGGCGGCGGTCGACGGCGATCTCGGCGCGCATATCCGCCAGCAGATCGGCACCATCGGGCTGATCGGCTTCGACAAGATGTGGGACAACGGCTTCCGCCAGATCACGACCAGCAACAAGGCGATCAACGATCCGAACGACCTGAAGGGCCTGAAGCTGCGCGTGCCGGTGAGCCCGCTGTTCACCTCCATGTTCCGTGCGCTCGGCACCTCGCCGACCGCGATCAATTTCGTCGAGGTCTACACCGCGCTGCAGACGAAGGTGGTCGACGGGCAGGAGAACCCGCTCGCGTTGATCGACGCGGCGAAATTCTACGAGGTGCAGAAGTTCTGCTCGCTCACCGGCCACATGTGGGAAGGCTTCTGGATGGTGGCCAACCGGAAAAACTTCGAGCAGCTTCCGGCCGACCTGCGCGCGACCACGATGAAGCTGCTGAACGAAGGCGCCGTGAAGCAGCGCGCCGACATGGCGGACCTCAACGCCACGCTCGAGACGCAGCTGAAAGGCAAGGGCCTCGCTTTCAATACGGTGAACAAGAAGCCGTTCCAGGATGCGCTGAAGGCGGCCGGCTTCTATGCCGAGTGGCGCGGCAAGTTCGGCGAGGACGCCTGGAAGATCCTGGAGCGCTACAGCGGCGCGCTGTCCTGACGGTGTCGTCGCACGCACCTGACGGCGCGGCCGCGCCGCCGCCGCCGTCAACCTGGATCGCGCGGATCGAGCAGACGCTCGGGTTTGCGGTCGCGCTGGTCGCGGCCGCGATCCTGCTGTTCGAGGTCGGACTGTTGTTTACCGGCGTGATCGCGCGCTACTTCTTCCATCGCCCGCTGATCTGGGCCGACGAACTCGCGTCCACGCTGTTCGTCTGGCTCTCGGTGCTCGGCGCCGTGCTGGCGATGCGGCGCAATGCGCACATGCGCCTCACCACCTTCATCGGGCGTGCCGGGCCGGTGCGGCGCCGGCAGATCGAGACCGTCGTGCTGCTGGTGATCGCCGCGTTCGTGCTGCTGATCGCCTGGCCGGCGATCGAGTACGCAATCGACGAGGCGATCGTGCGCACGCCGGGGCTCGACATCAGTAATTCCTGGCGCTCCTCGGCGGTCGCGGCCGGCGCGATCCTGATCGCGGCGTTCTCGCTGCTGCGCCTTGCCGCGGTGGCGCCGGGCCTGCGGTTTCTCGCGGCCAGTATCGCGCTCGCAGTCCTCGCGGGAGTCGCGCTCTGGTTCGCGCGTCCTGTGTTCATGGGGCTCGGCAACTACAATCTCGCGATCTTCTTCGTCCTCGGCGTGGCGGCGCTGGTTGCGGCCGGCGTGCCGATCGCGTTTGCGTTCGGCATCGCGACCGTCGGCTACGTGGCGCTGGCGACGCGTGCGCCGCTCACCGTGATCGTCAGCCGGATGGACGAGGGGATGTCGCATCTGTTGCTGCTGTCGATCCCGCTGTTCGTGTTTCTCGGCATCCTGATCGACATGACCGGCATGGCGCGCGCCATGGTGGCGTTCCTCGCCTCGCTGCTCGGTCACGTCCGCGGCGGCCTGTCCTACGTGCTGCTCGGCGCGATGTATCTCGTCTCCGGCATATCGGGCGCCAAGGCGGCCGACATGGCGGCGGTCGCGCCGGTGCTGTTCCCCGAGATGAAGGCGCGCGGCATGAAGCCGGGCGAACTGGTCTCGCTGCTCGCAGCATCCGGCGCGATGGCGGAGACGATCCCGCCGAGCGTGGTGCTGATCGTGATCGGCTCGGTCGCGAGCGTGTCGATCGCGGCGCTGTTCACCGGCGGGCTGCTCCCCGCCGCGGTGCTTGCGCTGGCGCTCGCGATCGTCGCCTGGTTCCGTTCGGGCGACGACGATCGCGTGACGCGCAAGCGCGCGAGCGGCGCCGACATCGGGCGCGCCTTCGTGATCGCGATCCCGGCGTTGATCCTGCCGTTCCTCATTCGCGCCGCCGTGGTCGAGGGGGTGGCGACCGCCGTCGAGGTCTCGACCATCGGCATCGCCTACACGGTCGCGGCCGGCCTCTTCATCTACCGGCAATTCGACTGGCGCCGGGTGTGGCCGATGCTGGTCGACACCGCGGCGCTCTCCGGCGCGATCCTGTTCATCGTCGGCACCGCCACCGCGATGGCGTGGGCGCTGACGCAGTCCGGCTTTTCGCGCCAGCTCGCGGTGGCGATGGCGCAGGTGCCGGGCGGCGCGTTCGGGTTCATGGCGCTCAGCATCGTGGTGTTCGTGATCCTCGGCAGCGTGCTCGAAGGCGTGCCGGCGCTGGTGCTGCTCGCGCCGCTGCTGTTCCCGATCGCCAAGCAGGTCGGCATCCACGAGGTGCACTATTCGATGGTGGTGATCCTCGCGATGGGGATCGGGCTGTTCGCGCCGCCGTTCGGGGTCGGTTTCTTCACCGCCTGCGCGATCGGCAACGTCGATCCGGATGACGCGGTGGCGCGGGTGTGGCCCTATCTCGGCGCGCTGCTCGCCGGCACGATCATCGTGGCGGCGGTGCCGTGGCTCTCGGTGGGATTTTTGTAAATCTCTCTCCGCTCATGCCCGCGAAAGCGGGCATCCAGTCCTTGGCCCTGGGTCCCCGCCTTCGCGGGGACGAGCGGCAGAAACTATCTAATCCACCAGATGACACGCGACCTGCCGGCCGTCGGCGGCGGCCTTCAGCGGAGGGCGCTCGACCTTGCAGCGGTCGAACACGAACGGGCAGCGCGTGTGGAAGGTGCAGCCGGACGGCGGATCGATCGGCGAGGGTACGTCGCCCTGCAGCACGATGCGCTCGCGCTTCACATGCGGGTCGGCGATCGGCGCCGCCGCCATCAGCGCCTGCGAATAGGGATGCAGCGGATTTTCGAACAGCGCCTCCTTGCCGGCGATCTCGACGATGCGGCCGAGATACATCACGGCGACGCGGTGGCCGATGTGCTCGACCACGCCGAGATCATGCGAGACGAACAGATAGGCGAGGCCCAGCTCCTCCTGCAGGTCCATCATCAGGTTGAGCACCTGCGCCTGCACCGACACGTCAAGCGCCGACACCGGCTCGTCCGCGATGATCAGCGCGGGCTCGAGCGCAAGCGCCCGCGCGATGCCGAGGCGCTGGCGCTGGCCGCCGGAAAACTCGAACGGGAAGCGCTTCACCGCGTCGGGGCGAAGCCCCACTTTCGCGAACAGTGCGGCGACGCGCTGCTCGCGCTCCTCGCGCCCGATGTCGGAATAATTCTCCAGCGGTTCGCTGACGATGCGGCCCGCGGTCATGCGCGGGTTCAATGACGCATATGGATCCTGGAACACCATCTGCATGCGGCGGCGGCGCGCCCGCATCTCGCCGATCGACAGCTGCGTGATGTCTTCGCCGTCGAGCCGGATCGCGCCTTCGGTCGGTTCGAGCAGGCGCAGCACCAGCTTGCCGACGGTGGACTTGCCGCAACCCGACTCGCCGACCAGGCACAGTGTCTCGCCCGGTTGAATCGAGAAGCTCACGCCATCGACCGCCTTCACGATCGCGGCGGTGCGCGCCAGCACGCCGCGCTTGAGCGCGAAGTGCTTCTTCAGGCCTTCGACTTCGACCACCGCGCTCATGCGGCCACCGCCTGGGCGAGCACGTGTTCGGCGCGGTGACACGCGACGATATGCGCCTCGCCCACCGGGCGCAGCGCGGGCGCTTCCACGCGGCAGCGCTCGATCGCGTAAGCGCAGCGCGGCGCGAAGGCGCAGCCCTCGATCGGCTCGCGCAGCGAGGGCACGATGCCGGGTATCTCGGCGAGGCGGCGCTTGCGGTTCTTCGCGCGCAGGCGCGGGATCGAGGCCATCAGGCCGCGCGTATAAGGGTGCGCCGGCCGGTCGAACAATTCGGCGGTGGCGGCTTCCTCGATCTTGCGTCCGGCGTACATCACGATCACGCGGCGGCAGGTCTCGGCCACGATGCCGAGATTGTGCGTGATGAGGATGACGGCGGCGCCGGTGCTCGCCTTCAGCTCGAGCATCAGCTCGAGGATCTGCGCCTGGATGGTGACGTCGAGCGCCGTGGTCGGCTCGTCGGCGATCAGCAGCGTCGGATTGCAGGCCAGTGCGGTGGCGATCATCACGCGCTGGCGCATGCCGCCGGAGAATTGATGCGGATAGTCGTTCAACCGCCGCTCAGCGTCGGGGATCTTCACCAGCCGCAGCATTTCGGCGGCACGGACGCGCGCGGCGCTGGCACTGGCCCCGGTGTGGATGCGCACCGACTCGGCGATCTGGTGGCCGACGGTGAGCACCGGATTGAGGCTGGTCATCGGCTCCTGGAAGATCATCGCCAGGCGGTTGCCGCGCAGCTTGCGCATGTCGGCGTCGTCGAGCGCGACGAGGTCGCGGTTCTCGAACGTCACGTGGCCGCCGACGGTGCGCGCAAGGCGCGGCGGCAACAGCCGCATGATCGACAGCGCGGTGACGCTCTTGCCGCAGCCGGATTCGCCGACGATGCCGAGCGTTTCGCCGGGGAACAGGTCGAACGACACGCCGTCGACCGCGCGGGTCACGCCGTCGACGGTGAAGAAGTGCGTGCGCAGGTCGCGGACGGCGAGGAGGGGGGTCATCAGGGCATCCCCCGGCTGTCATCCCGGGCGACGTCGCGCAGCGACGGAGACCCCGGACCCATGGGACCCCGCTGCATAGTCCGCGCGCGGGCCCGATGGGTCCCGGCTCTCTGCTTCGCTCCGGCCGGGATGACAACGCGATCCTGTCTCACATCCGCCTCGCAAGCCGCGGATCGAGCCGGTCGCGCAGGCCGTCGCCGAGCAAGTTGACCGCGAGCACGACCAGCGCCAGCGCAATGCCGGGCGCGAAAATGGTCCACGGTGCGCGCGACAGGAACAGGCGGCTCTGCGCGATCATGTTGCCCCAGGTCGGGATTTCCGGCGGCGTGCCGGCGCCGAGGAACGAGAGCGCGGCCTCGATCAGGATCGCGGAGGCGCAGATATACGTGGCCTGCACGATCAAGGGGGCGATCGTGTTCGGCACGATATGGCGCAGCAGGATCTTCCAGGTCGGCGTGCCGCCCGCGATCGCGGCCTCGACATAGGGCGCCTCGCGGACGCTGAGCACGACCGCGCGCACGAGCCGCACGACACGGGGGACTTCCGGGATCGTGATGGCGAAGATGACGGTGAGGACGCTGGCGCGTGTCAGTGCCACAAGCGCGATCGCCAGCAGGATCGCCGGGATCGCCATCAGGCCGTCCATCAGGCGCATCACGACCAGATCCACCTTGCGGAAATAGCCGGACATCAGCCCGATCAGCAGGCCGAGCGTGATCGACATCGTGGCGACCGAGATGCCGACGAGCAGCGAGACGCGCGCGCCGTAAACCGTGCGGGCGAACACGTCGCGGCCGAGATGGTCGGTGCCGAGCAGGCTGGCGTCCGAGGGGGGACGCAGCCGCTGCGCCGGATGCATCGTAATGGCGTCGCCGGTAAACAGCGGCGCGAAGATCGCGAGCAGCGCGATGATGCCGAGGATGATGCCGCCCGCCACGATGGTCGGATTGCGCCGCGCAAAGCGCCGCAGTCGCGCGCCGCGCGGCTGCGCGGGAGCCAGCGCGGGCTCTGCGACGGCGCTCAATAGCGGATCCTCGGATCGAGCCACGTGTAGGTGAGGTCGACGGCGAGATTCACCAGCACGTAGACGCCGGAGAAGATCAGGATCACGCCCTGGATGATCGGATAGTCACGCTTGGAGATCGCGTCGACCACGAGGCGTCCGACGCCGGGGATGTTGAACACCGTCTCGGTGATGACGACGCCGCCGATCAGCAGCGCGACGCCGATGCCGATCACGGTGACGATCGGCACGCCGGCGTTCTTCAATGCGTGCTTCAGCAGCATCGAGTGGTTCGCGACGCCTTTCGCGCGCGCGGTGCGGATGTAATCCTCGGCAAGGACTTCGAGCATCGAGGTGCGGGTGATGCGCGCGATCAGCGCCACGTAAGCCAGGCCGAGCGCGATCGAAGGCAGGATCAGCCGCTCGATCCACGGTCCGAGCCCCTGCTCGATCGGCGAATAGCCCTGGACCGGAAGCCAGCGCAGGTTGATCGAGAACACGTAGATCAGCATGTAGCCCACCACGAACACCGGGACCGAGAAGCCGATCACCGACACGACCATCAGCGCGCGGTCGATCCAGGTGCCGACCTTCCAGGCCGCGAGCACGCCGAACGAGACCGCGAGCGTGACGGCGACGAACATCGTGGTGAGCGCGAGCGAGAGCGTCGGCTCGACGCGCTGGCTGATCAGCTTGGCGACCGGCTCGTTGGAAAAGATCGAGATGCCGAGGTCGCCCTGCAGCACCGCGGTCACCCAGCGCAGGAACTGAACCGGCAGCGCGTCGTCGAGCCCGAGCTGGCGGCGGATCGCGGCGATCTGGTCGCCGGTCGCGTTATCGCCGGCGATGATCGCGGCCGGATCGCCGGGCGAGAGATGCAGCAGCAGGAACACGAAACCGCGACGATGCCCATCACGAGCACGGTCGAGGCGAGGCGCCCGGCGATGTAGGTGAGCA
>CAWIXG010000016.1:0-61982 GCA_963839985.1 uncultured Alphaproteobacteria bacterium
GAAGGACCTCACCGGCAACGTGAACCTGCTCGCGACCAACCTGACCACGCAGGTTCGCGCGATCGCCGAAGTGGCGACCGCCGTGACCAAGGGCGACCTGACGCGGTCGATCCAGGCCGAGGCGCGCGGCGAAGTGGCCGAGCTGAAAGACAACATCAACACGATGATCGACAACCTGCGGCTCACCACCGACCGCAACACCGAGCAGGACTGGCTCAAGACCAACCTGGCGCGCTTCACCAACATGCTGCAGGGCCAGCGCGACCTGCAGACCGTGGGACGGATGCTGCTGAGCGAGCTGACGCCGCTGGTCAACGCGCAACTCGGCGTGATCTACCAGGTCGAGGCGGACGAAACTCCCATTTTGCGGCTGCTCTCGGCCTTTGCCGACGACGGCGCCAACGGCCACCCGGCGCGGGTTGCGCTCGGCGAAGGCCTGATCGGGCAATGCGCGATCGAGCGGCGGCGCATGCTGATCACCAAGATGCCGACCCACGCCGTGCCGATCGGGTCGGCCTTGTTCAAGGTCGTGCCGCAGAACATCGTCGTGCTCCCGGTCCTGTTCGAGAACGAGGTGAAGGCCGTCATCGAGCTCGCCTCGGTGACCGTCTTCACCACGTTGCAGATGGCGTTCCTCGAGCAGCTCACCGACAGCATCGGCATCGTGCTGAACAGCATCGAGGCCACGATGCAGACCGAGGGCTTCCTCAAGCAGTCGCAGCAGCTCGCCGGCGAGCTGCAGGCACAGCAGAAGGAACTGCAGCAGACCAACGAGCAGCTCGAGCAGAAGGCGCAGCAGCTCGCCGAACGCAACGTCGAGGTCGAGCGCAAGAACCAGGAAATCGAGCAGGCGCGCCGCGCGCTCGAGGACAAGGCGACCGAGCTGGCGCTCACCTCGAAGTACAAGTCCGAATTCCTCGCCAACATGTCGCACGAGCTGCGCACGCCACTGAACAGCATCCTGATCCTCGGCCAGCAGCTCTCGGAGAATCCGGACGGCAACCTGGTGCCGAAGCAGGTCGAGTTCGCGCGCACCATCCATGGCGCCGGCACCGACCTGCTGAACCTGATCAGCGACATTCTCGATCTCTCCAAGATCGAGTCCGGCACCGTCACGGTCGACGCGCAGGAAGTACTGCTGAGCAACCTGGTCGACGCCACGGCGCGGCCGTTCCGTCACGAGGCCGACAACCGCCAGCTCGTGTTCGACGTCGAGATCGACCAGAATCTCGGCCGCACGATCACGACCAACTCCAAGCGCCTGCAGCAGGTGCTCAAGAACCTGCTGTCGAACGCCTTCAAGTTCACCGATCAGGGCTCGGTGCAGCTCAAGGTGTCGGCGGCCGTGGGCGGCTGGTCGCCCGACCACGCGCTGCTCAACCAGTCGGCCGTGGTGGCGTTCGAGGTGAGCGACTCGGGCATCGGCATCCCGCTGGAGAAACAGCGCATCATCTTCGAGGCGTTCCAGCAGGCCGATGCGAGCACGAGCCGCAAGTACGGCGGCACCGGGCTGGGCCTCGCCATCAGCCGCGAGCTTGCCAACCTGCTGGGCGGCGAAATCCAGCTGCGCAGCGTGCCCGGCAAGGGCAGCACGTTCACGCTCTACGTGCCGCTCAAATATGCCGGCCCGTCGCTTGGCGTGCGCGTCGCGCCCGACGCCCCGGCGCTCGCCGAGAAGGCCAGCGAGTATGCGCTGCCGGCCGAGCGCGTGGCCGAGCACATCGCGGACGACCGTCTCGAGATCGTGCCGGGCGACAGCATCCTGCTGATCGTCGAAGACGATCCGCATTATGCGCGCGTGATCATGGACCTCGCGCGCGATCACGGCTTCAAGGTGCTGATCGCGATGCGCGGGGTGGACGCGCTCGACCTCGCCAAGCAGTTCCAGCCGACGCGCCGTCTCGCTCGACGTGTTCCTGCCCGACATGCTCGGCTGGACCGTGCTGAGCCAGCTCAAGCAAAATCCGCTCACCCGTCATATCCCGGTGCAGATCATCACGCTCGACGAAGACCGCCAGCATGCGCTGGCGCGCGGCGCGTTCTCGTTCGTCACCAAGCCGACCACGACCGAGGGCGTGGAGGCGGCGATCGCGCGCATCAAGGAATACGCCCGGCCGCGGCGCAAGCGGCTGCTGGTGGTGGAAGACAATCCGGCCGAGCAGCTGAGCATCCGCGAGCTGCTCGGCTACGACGACATCGAGATCGACACCGCGGGAACCGGCGGCGACGCGCTGGCGAGCCTGCGCGGGCAGCAGTACGACTGCGTGGTGCTCGACCTGCGGCTGCCCGACATGAGCGGCTTCGAGGTGCTGGAGGAAATCCGGCACGACGATGCGCTTGACCGACGTGCCGGTGGTGGTGTTCACCGGGCGCGAATTGTCCGCCGAGGAGGACGCGCGGCTGCACACCATGGCCCGCAGCATCGTGGTGAAGGGCGTCGAATCGCCCGAGCGCCTGCTCGACGAGACCGCGCTGTTCCTGCATCGCGTCGTCACCGACCTGCCGGCCGAGAAGCAGCGCATGCTCGAGCGGCTCAACAGCTCGGACGACGACCTGCTCGGCCGTACCGTCCTGCTCGTCGACGACGACGCACGCAACATCTTCGCCTTGAGCAGCGTGCTCGAGCGGCGCGGGATGCACGTGCTGACCGCGACCACCGGCAAGGAAGCGATCGAGATCGTCGAGAACACGCCCGAGCTCGCGATCGTGCTGATGGACATCATGATGCCGGAAATGGACGGCTACCAGACCATGGGCGTCATCCGCGAGCAGCCCGAATACCGCCGGCTGCCGATCATCGCGCTGACCGCCAAGGCGATGAAGGGAGACCGCGAGAAGTGCCTCGAGGCGGGCGCTTCCGACTATCTGGCCAAACCGGTCAACACCGAGCAGCTGCTGTCCGCCCTGCGGATGTGGCTGCACCGCTAGGATTGGAGCTCATGGCGCCGGATGAAAAGGTCAACATCCTGCTGGTCGACGACCAGCCCTCGAAGCTGCTGACCTATGAGGTGATCCTTCGCGAACTCGGCGAGAATCTCATCAAGGCGTCCTCCGGCAAGGAGGCGCTCGAGTATCTGCTCAAGAACGAGATCGCGGTCGTCCTGATGGACGTCTGCATGCCGGAGCTGGACGGCTTCGAGCTCGCGTCCATGATCCGGGAGCATCCGCGCTTCCAGAAGATCGCCATGATCTTCATCTCGGCGATCCATCTCGCCGAGATCGATCACCTGCGCGGCTACGAGATGGGCGCGGTCGACTACGTTCCGGTCCCGGTGGTGCCGGAGGTCCTGCGCGCCAAGGTCCGCGTGTTCACCGACCTCTACCGCAAGAACCGGCAACTCGAGCTGCTCAACGCGGAGCTGGAACGGCGCGTCGCGGAGCGCACCGCCGAGCTCGAAGCCTCGACCTTGCGGTTGATGGAAAGCGAGAAGCGGCGCAGCTTTGCGCTGGCGGCCGGCAACATGGGGTCGTGGGACTGGGACCTGCTCGGCGGCCGGGTCATGTGGGACGCGGGCCAGCACGAGATCTACGGCGTCGTGCCGGGCCAGTTCAGCATCACGCCGGAGAACCTGAAGGTGCTGATCGCTCCCGAGGACTGGGACCGCCTGCAGCAGGGCATGGCGAGCCTGCTCGAGCGCGGCGAGCCGCATCAGGCGGAGTTTCGCGTGCGCCGTCCCGACGGCGAGGAGCGCTGGTGCGAGAGCACGGCGGCCGCGACGCGCGATCAGGCCGGCAAGGTGGTGCGGATCAGCGGCGTCACGATGGATATCACCCAGCGCAAGAAGGCCGAGGAGCGCCAGGCGCTGCTGGCGCGCGAGGTGGACCATCGCGCCAAGAACGCGATGGCGATCGTGCAATCGATCGTGCGTCTCACCAAGGCGGCGAGCAAGGCGGACTACGTCTCGATCATCGACGGCCGCATAAAGGCGCTGTCGCGCGCGCATGTGCTGCTGTCCAATTCGCGCTGGCAGGGTGCCGATCTGGGCAAGCTCATCAACGAGGAGCTCGCGCCGTTCCGCTCGACCCACGCGGATCGCATCGTCATTTCCGGCCCCGAAATCCTGCTCGAGCCGACCAAGGCGCAAACGCTCGCCCTCGCGCTGCACGAACTGGCGGCGAACGCGGCGAAATACGGCGCGCTGTCGGCGGCATCCGGGAAGCTGCTGGTGCGCTGGACGCTGGAGGCCGCCGCGCTGGTGATCCAGTGGCACGAGACCGCAGGACCGGAGACGCACAAGCCGTCGGCGACCGGCTTCGGCACCAAGATCATCACCGGAAGCATCGAGCGCCAGCTTGGCGGCAAGACCGATTTCGACTGGGCACTCACCGGCTTGCGTTGCACGCTGACGGTGCCGCGCGGCGAGCGGCTCGACGCGGGCGCGCCGCCCGCGAGCGAAGCGCGCCCGTCAAGCCCGGTCGTCCGTCCGATTGCGGCGCGGCGCGTCATGATCGTCGAAGACGAGGCGCTGGTGGCGCTGGTGCTGGCGGATCATCTGACCGAGTTCGGATTGTCGGTCGTGGGTCCCTGCGCCAACGTCGCGGAGGCGACCGCGGCGGTTCAGGCCAACGATCTCGACGCCGCGATCCTCGACGTCAATCTCGGCAAGGAACTGGTCTATCCGGTCGCCGAGCTGCTCGCGGAGCGCGGCATCCCGTTCGTGTTCGTGACCGGATACGGACCCGAGAGCATCGATCGCCGCTTCGCCCATGCGGCCGTGCTGGAGAAACCGGTGGAGCGCGACTTCCTGAAGGATATTTTCGGTGCGGGGCCGGGCAGCATCCTGGAGCGGTCGGTGGCGCAGAGCGCCTGAGCGGATACCGCGAAGGGGGCAGCCCACACGCCGGGACGCGCCAGACAGCAGTCACGCGGCCTGCGGGAGGCTGGATGTTCCCAACCGCGTTTCAACCGTCGCGCGGTGGAGACGCGAAACGATGGTGCTGCCAAGTGGGATTGAACCACTGACCTCTTCATTACCAATGAAGTGCTCTACCGCTGAGCTATGGCAGCATCGTTTGACGGCGCGGATACGCAAATCGACGGCCGGAAACGCGCCGTTCCTTGCCACAAGGGGGGAGGCGGCGCAAGCGTGGGCTGTTATCGGTGGCGCATGATCTTTTCCGAAGCCGGCATCGCTTTTCTGGCTCATGCGCTACCCGAACCGCGCCAGGTGCTCGCGTGCGGCCGGGCTCGCGTTCTGCCGGTCGGCGAGCTTCTTTAGCACTTTCTTGATGCGTTCGGCGGCGAAGTCCTGCTGTGCCAGCGCCAGGCCGCGATCGAACGCCTCCTCGTAGCGCGCGATCGCGCCGTCGCGGAACACGAAGTGCGACATGCCCTCGAACACCACCGGCTTGCCCGCGGCGCCGGGCATGCGCGAGGCATAGCTGAAGCGGTAGCGCGCGTAGCCGGTGCGGCCGTCGCTGAGCGCATCGAAGAAGTCCCAGCGGTAGTTCGAGCCGGTGTCGTGGAAATGCTGCAGCATCTCCATGATGGCGTTACGGCCCTGGTACTCGCCGAAGAAGCCGTCGTCGTAGACGCCGTCCTCGCTGAACAGGGCCGCGAAGGCTTCGCCGTCGTTGGCCGCGACGGCCGCGGCGAAGCGCGCTAGCAGATCGGTGAAGTCGGTCACGGGCGCCTCCTGGTCCGGTCTTTTGCGCGGCCGGCCGAGCGTTAAGATTCTTTGCATTGTCGCGTTTTCCGCGGCGAACCGGTATCCACTTGGCCGGAAAACGCTTTAAGTTTAGCCCGCATGGCGAACCGCCCGAAACCCTCCGAAAATCCCTTGCGCGAGCAGCGCCTGCAGGCGGCCCTGCGGGAAAACCTCAAGCGCCGCAAGGCGCAAGCGCGTGGCCGCTCAGAACAGCGGGCGGATGCGGACGAACCTCACGATTCCGCCGGAATTGGCGCCGACAAGCAGGATCAGGCTTAGCCCCGGGAACCGCGGGCACGGGGACTTTCATGGACCGAATACGCATTGTCGGCGGCAAGCCGCTGAACGGCACGATTCCGATTTCCGGCGCGAAGAACGCCACGCTGCCGCTGATGATCGCGAGCCTTCTCACCGACGACGTGCTGGTGCTGGAGAACGTGCCGCGCCTCGCCGACGTGACGCAGCTGCAGCACATCCTGAGCAATCACGGCGTCGACATCATGGTGAAGGGCAAGCGCCCCGGCGATGAGGACCATCGCGGGCAGACGCTGCACATCTCGGCGGCGCGCATCGTCGACACCACCGCGCCCTATGAGCTCGTCTCCAAGATGCGCGCGAGCTTCTGGGTCGTGGGACCGCTGCTCGCCCGCATGGGGCAAGCCAAGGTCTCGCTGCCGGGCGGCTGCGCGATCGGCACGCGCCCGGTGGACCTGCTGATCATGGCGCTGGAGCGGCTCGGCGCCACCATCGAGATCGACGCCGGCTACGTGATCGCCAAGACCAAAGGCGGGCTGAAGGGCGGCGAGATCGATTTCCCCAAGGTGACGGTCGGCGGCACGCACACCGCGCTGATGGCGGCCTCGCTCGCGAACGGCGAAACCGTGATCGACAATGCGGCGCGCGAGCCGGAAGTGGTCGACGTCGCCGAATGCCTGATCAAGATGGGCGCGAAGATTTCCGGCCACGGCACCTCGCGCATCGTCGTGCAGGGCGTGTCGCGGCTCAACGGCGCGCGCCATCCGGTGCTGCCGGATCGGATCGAGACCGGCACCTACGCGATGGCGGTCGCGATGACCGGCGGCGACGTGCTGCTTGAAGGCGCGCGGCCCGAGCTGCTGCAGTCCGCGCTCGACACGCTGACCCAGACCGGCTGCGAGGTGTCGGTGTCCAACGAAGGCATCCGCGTCGCGCGCAATGGCGGCGGCATCGCGCCGGTCGAGGTGACGACCGAGCCGCATCCGGGCTTCCCGACCGACCTGCAGGCGCAACTGATGGCGCTGATGACCCGCGCCAAGGGCACCGCGCGCATCACCGAGACGATCTTCGAGAACCGCTTCATGCACGTGCAGGAGCTGGCGCGGCTCGGCGCACGCATCACGCTCGACGGGCAGAACGCCACCATCGAGGGTGTCGAGAAGCTCAAGGGCGCTCCCGTGATGGCGACCGACCTGCGCGCCTCGGTGTCGCTGGTCATCGCGGCGCTCGCAGCCGAGGGCGAGACGATGGTCAACCGCGTCTATCACCTCGACCGCGGCTTCGAGCGGCTGGAGGACAAGCTCGGTCGCTGCGGCGCCACGGTGGAGCGGATCAGCGGCTGATCGCCCGCACAGCAGGCCGGCGGAAACTTTGCTATAATCGGGACTCACTCCGTCCCGAAGCTGCCGATGGATGCCCGCCTGCACGCCCAGCCGACCGCGCTGGAGCTGTTCACACCGAAACTCGTCACGGTGTTCCGTGAAGGCTACGGCCTCGCGGACCTGCGGGCCGATGCGCTCGCAGGGCTGACGGTCGCGATCGTCGCGCTGCCGCTCTCGATGGCGATTGCCATCGCGTCGGGTGTCGGGCCGGAGCGAGGCCTCTACACCGCGATCGTCGGCGGCTTCCTCGTCTCGCTGCTCGGCGGCAGCCGGGTGCAGATCGGCGGGCCGGCCGGCGCGTTCATCGTGCTGGTCGCCGCGACCGTGCAGCGCCACGGCTATGACGGGCTGGTGCTCGCCACACTGATGGCCGGCGCGATCATGATGGCGGTCGGGTTCTTCCGGCTCGGTGCCTATATCAAATACATCCCCTATCCGGTGACGGCCGGCTTCACCGCCGGCATCGCGACCATCATCCTGGCAAGCCAGCTCAAGGACCTGTTCGGACTTGAGGTGGCGCACGAGCCGGGTGAATTCATCCCGAAGCTCGCCGCGCTCTGGGCTGCCGCCGGAACGGTGCGGCCGGGCGCCGTCGCCATCGCGGTCGGCGCGCTCGTTCTCATTGTGGGGCTGCGGCGCGCGCGCCCGCACTGGCCCGGTTTCCTGATCGCGATCGTGCTCGCGAGCGCCGCGGTGGCCGCAGCGGGCCTCGACGTCGCGACCATCGGCTCGCGCTTCGGCGGCATCCCGGGCTCGCTGCCGAGCCCGTCGCTGCCGGTCTTCACCTTCGAGAAGGCGCACGCGGTGCTGCCCGATGCGCTTGCGATCGCGCTGCTCGGCTCGATCGAATCGCTGCTGTCGGCGGTCGTGGCCGACGGGCTCACGGGACGGCGGCATCGCTCGAACTGCGAACTGGTCGCGCAGGGCGTGGCGAACGCGGCCTCGGTGATGTTCGGCGGCATCTGCGTCACCGGCACCATCGCGCGCACCGCGACCAATATCCGCGCCGGCGCGCGCGGGCCGATCGCCGGCATTTTCCACGCGCTCTACCTGCTGCTGTTCATGGCGGTCGCGGCGCCGCTGGTGTCTTACGTGCCGCTCGCGGCGCTCGGCGCGGTGCTGGCGGTGGTCGCCTGGAACATGGCCGAGAAGGAGGAGTTCGTCGCGCTGCTGCAACTCGTCGCGCGGCGACGCATTCGTGCTGCTGGCGACGTTCCTGCTCACCGTGTTCGTCGATCTGACGACCGCGATCGCGGTCGGCGTGGTGGCGGGCTCGTTCCTGTTCCTGCATCGGATGGCGGAGAGCGTCGAGGTCGAAGGCGGCTCGCTGGACCGAAGACGTCGCGGACACCAGCGAGGATCACGCATTGGCGGGCCCGATGAGCGGGAACGTCTTCGTGTTCCGCATCTCGGGCGCGTTCTTCTTCGGCGCAACCGCGCGGATCAGCACCATTCTCGACCGCGTCGGCGAGCGGCCCGGTGTGTTCATCCTGGATTTCTCCGCAGTGCCGCTGATCGACAGCACCGGTGCGAAAGCGCTGCACGGCATCGTGCACAAGCTGCAGCGCGCGGGAACCGAGATCTATTTCAGCGGCGCGCGGCCCGCGGTGCGGCGCGCGCTGATGGGCGCGGGATTGCGCGAGCCGGCCGTGCGCTACAGCGACACGATCGAGACGGCGCGGGCGGCTGCGCGCATGAACTGACACCGCTCGTCCCCGCGAAAGCGGGGACCCAGGCCAAGGACTGGATTCCCGCGTTCGCGGGAATGAGCGGAGCCTGGATCAGGCGCCAAGCCCCCGCACCACCAGCCGGTTGAGCCGCGCCGCGAAGGCCGCCGGATCGTCCGGCACCTCGCCGTCGAGGATCTGCGCCTGCTCGAACAGCAGCGCCGAGAGGTCGTTCACGTCGGCGTCGTGCTGGTCGCTTTGCGCACGCGCCAGCGCCTTCACCAGCGCGTGCTTCATGTTCAGTTCGAGGATCGGCTTGATGCCGGCGCCGCGGTTCTGGCGCGACAGCAGCCGCTCGATCTCGAGATCGGGACCCTGTTTGGCGGCGACCAGGCAGGCCGGGCTGTCGGCGAGACGCTGCGAGGCGCAGCACATCGGACACGCGTTCGCCGAGCGCGAGCTTGACGGCCGCGATGACGATCGCCTCGTCCGGCTTGTCCGCTGTCGTCCGACTTCGGGCTCGTCCTTCTTGCTCTCGTCGAGCAGCGGCACCAGGGCGAAATCGACCTCGCCCTTGCTCAGCGACTTCAGCGGCTTGCCCTCGAAGCCGGGCGGCATCATGGTCCAGAACGCGTCGACCGGATCGCTCAGCAGCAGCACCTCGATGCCGCGGGCGCGCGCCGCCTCGAGCTTCGGGTTCGACTTCAGCCGTTCGGCGCTCTCGCCGACCAGGTAGTAGATGTCGGTCTGGTTCGGCTTGAGGTCCGCCACGTATTGCTTGAGCGAACGCGCCTTGCCGGCGGTGGTGTCGAAGCGCGCAAGCGCGAGCAGCTGTTCGCGCTTCTCGAAGTCTTCGTAGATGCCTTCCTTCAGCACCGGGCCGAAGGCGTCCCAGATCTTGCCGATAGGCCTCGGCGTTCTTTTCGGCGAGGCTGTCCAGCTCGGTGAGCACGCGGCCGGTGATCGCCTTGCGGATCGCCACGACCTGCGGATTGTTCTGCAGCATCTCGCGCGAGATGTTCAGCGGCAGGTCCTCGCTGTCGACGACGCCGCGGATGAAGCGCAGGTAGGTCGGCAGCAGGTCGGCGTCGTCGGTGATGTAGACGCGGCGCACGTAGAGCTTGACGTGGCCCTTGCGCGCCGGATCGAACAGGTCGTACGGCCGCGATCGAGGGCGCGAACAGCAGCACCGCGTAGGAATAGCGTCCCTCGGCGCGGTAGTGCACGGTCATCGCCGGGTCGTCGAAGGCGTGCGCAATGGTCTGGTAGGCCTGCGTGTAGTCCTCGGGCTTCAGTTCCGACTTCGGCTTCTGCCACAGCGCGCTCGCCGAATTGATCTGCTCCGCTTTCGGCTCGCCGTCTTTGGACTCTCCCTCTTTTGACTCTCCTTGGGCCTGCGCCCCGATCAGCTCGATCGGAAACAGGATGTGGTCCGAATAGGTCGAGACGACGCGGCGGATCTCCTGCGGCTCGAGGTATTTCGTCGCGTCGTCCTTCAGGTGCAGCACGATCTCGGTGCCGCGCGTGCCGCGCGCCGCCTGCGCGTCGTCGGCGCGCGCGATGTCGAAGCCGGCGCCGCCTTGCGACGACCACGCCCACGCCTCATCGGTGCCGGCGCGGCGGCTCGTGACCGTGATGCGATCCGCCACCATGAAGGCCGAATAGAAACCGACGCCGAACTGGCCGATCAGCCCGGTGCCGTCCTTCGCCTCGGACAGCTTGTTCATGAAGGCGCGCGTGCCCGACCGCGCCACGGTGCCGAGATTGTCGATCAGCTCCTGGCGGTCCATCCCGATGCCGTTATCCGCGATGGTCAGCGTGCCGGCGGTCTTGTCCGGCGTGATGCGGATCGCGAGCGCTGCGCCGTCAGCGGCGAGCTCCGGCCTGGCGATCGCCTCATAGCGCAGCCGGTCGCACGCGTCCGAGGCGTTGGAGATCAGCTCGCGCAGGAAGATGTCGGTCTCGGAATAGACCGAGTGCACCATCAGGCGCAAAAGCTCGGCGACCTCGGCCTGGAACGAATGGGTCTCGGCATTCTCGCGTGTCGTGACGTCTGCGTCGCTCATGATCTCCCGCCCGGATTGCTCGCCAGAATGCTCCGGATATAGCGGCCGAGCGGCCTGCCGCAAGGGTTTTCACTCACGGGTTGCGGCGGAAGATCACGCTCAGATTGTTCGCCGGCATCGTGACGGTGCGCTGCAGGGCGAACCCGTGCAGGCCGGCGAGCCTCGCCACCGCGTCGAGATCGCGCACGCCCCATTCCGGATTGCGCGCTGTCAGGCTCGCGTCGAATGCCGCGTTGCTCGGCGCGGTGTGCCGGCCCTGCTCGCGGAAGGGCCCATAGAGGTAGAGCGGCGCGCCGGCCGGCAGCAGACGCGCGCTCCCCGCCATCAGTCCCTCGCAGGCGCGCCAGGGCGCGATGTGGATCATGTTGATCGCGACGAGCGCGTCGGCATGCACGATCGGCCAGGCCGCGGCCGCGGCGTCCAGTTCGAGCGGCGGCAACAGGTTCGGCAGTTGGGCCAGCGCCGCATGCGCCGCGATGCTGCGCCGCGCCGCCGGGTCCGGATCGCTCGGCTGCCAGAGCAGGCGGGGCAGCGCGGATGCGACATGGACGGCGTGCTCGCCGCTGCCGCTCGCGACTTCCAGCACGGTTCCGGCGGGCAGCACCTCCCGCAATACCGCCAGGATCGGATCGCGGTTGCGCGCCGCGGCGGGCGCCACGAGGGCGTTGTCAAACGGTGCCGCCATGAGCAAACTCAAACCTTGCGTCGCTTGGGCGCAGTCCCCAATTAGCCATCAACACCGGAACATCAAGCCAGGCCCTATGCAACCGCTCAAACTGATTGCGCTCGATCAGGACGACGTCGCGGTCGTGTCGACCCATCTGCAGGATGCTGTGGTCAAGGTCGCCGACATCGTCTGGCTGCCGTCGGAACGGCGCCTCGTCCTCGGCCTCAATCGCTTCGACTGGGAGGCCTGCGGCGAGGTGACCCCGTGCTACCAGCGCCGCCGGACCGCGCTGCGCTTCGAACGGGTGATGTCGTTCCGCTGCCGCAACGTGAATCCCGCCGCCAAGGACGCCGTGCTGAACCTGCTGGCGGTCGAATTCGACGAGACCGACGCCCCGTCCGGGATCGTGACGCTGATCTTCTCGGGCGGCACGGCGTTGCGGCTCGAGGTCGAGTGCCTCGAATGCGAGTTGGCCGATCTGGGGCCGAGCTGGACCGCCAAGGCGCGTCCCGCCCATGAGGTCGAATCCGGGCGGGGTTGACGGGTTTTTTGCGAGAAGCCATTGAGCGGTGACATCCCTCCCCTGAAAGGGGAGGGTGGCGAGCGAAGCGAGCCGGGTGGGGTCTTTTCCCGGTAAGCTTCCCCACCCGGCCGCTCGCAATGCTCGCGGCCACCCTCCCCCAAGCGGGGGAGGGATGAAGAGAGCCGCTATGCCGATCCGCCTCGACGCCCGCTCTGCCGACTTTCCCGACAAATTCCGCGCGTTCCTCGATGCCAAGCGCGAGGCCTCGCCCGATGTCGAGCAGGCGGTGCGTGCGATCATCGCCGATGTCGTGGCGCGCGGCGACGCGGCGCTGGTCGAGCTGACCAAAAAATTCGATCGCGTGGACCTCGGCGTCATCGGCATGCGCGTGCGGCCGGACGAGCTCGAGGCGGCGAGCACGGCCTGCGAGCCGGCCGCGCTCGATGCGCTCAATCTCGCGCGCGACCGCATCGAGGCCTATCACCGCCGCCAGTTGCCGCGCGACGACCGCTGGACCGATCCGCTCGGCGTGGAACTGGGCCACCGCTGGACCGCGATAGAGGCGGTCGGGCTGTATGTGCCGGGCGGCACCGCGGCCTATCCCTCCTCGGTGCTGATGAACGCCGTGCCGGCCAAGGTCGCGGGGTGCCCGCGCGTCGTCATGGTGGTGCCGGCGCCGGACGGGAAGCTCAATCCGCTGGTGCTGGCCGCCGCGAGGCTCGCCGGCGTCGATGAAGTCTATCGCGTCGGCGGGGCGCAGGCCGTGGCGGCGCTCGCCTACGGCACCGCGACGCATCGCGCCGGTCGCCAAGATCGTCGGGCCGGGCAATGCCTATGTGGCGGCCGCCAAGCGTCTGGTGTTCGGCAAGGTCGGCATCGACATGATCGCGGGGCCGAGCGAGGTGCTGATCATCGCCGACCGCGACGCCAATCCGGAATGGATCGCCGCCGACCTGCTGGCGCAGGCCGAGCACGACACGGCGGCGCAATCGATCCTGATCACCGACGATGCGGCGCTCGCGGGCACGGTCGAGCAGGCGGTCGCGGGGCAGCTCAGGACGCTGCCGCGCGGCGCGGTCGCGGCGGCGTCGTGGCGCGATTTCGGCGCGATCATCCTGGTCGGCGCGCTCGACGATGCGGTGGCGCTGACCGACGCGATCGCGCCCGAGCACCTGGAAATCGAAACGCACGATCCCGAGCCGCTCGCGGCGAAAATCCGCAACGCCGGCGCGATCTTCCTCGGCAGCCACACGCCCGAAGCCGTCGGCGATTATGTGGCGGGCGCCAACCATGTGCTGCCGACCGCGCGCTCGGCGCGCTTCTCGTCGGGTCTCGGTGTGCTCGACTTCATGAAGCGCACCTCGATCCTGCGGCTCGACGCCGACGCGCTCGGCAAGCTCGGCCCGGCCGCGATCGTGCTCGGGCAGGCCGAGGGGCTCGACGGCCATGCCCGCTCCGTCGCCATGCGGCTGAACCGCAGATGAGCGGCGCGGACGAGAGCGGTTCGACGCGGCGTCTCGTCAAGATCACGCTGGACGAAGGCTCGATCGGCCGTTCCAGTCCGGATATCGAGCATGAGCGCGCGGTCGCGATCTACGACCTGATCGAGGACAATTCGTTCGCGCTCGCCGATCACGGCGAGGGGCCGTACGCGCTGCATCTCGCCATCACGGAGAACCGGCTGGTGTTCGACGTCCGCCGCCAGGACGGCGCACCGCTGGTGGCGCACCTGCTCTCGCTGACGCCGTTCCGCAAGATCGTGAAGGACTACTTCCTGATCTGCGACAGCTATTACAAGGCGATCCGCACCGCGACGCCGACCCAGATCGAGGCGATCGACATGGGCCGGCGCGGCCTGCACAACGAGGGCTCGGAACTGCTGCAGGAGCGGCTCAAGGAGAAGATCGAGGTCGACTTCGATACCGCGCGGCGGCTGTTCACGCTGATCTGCGTGCTGCACTGGAAGGGCTGAGCGTGGCTCCCTCGCGCTCCGCAAGACCGCAGGCGGTGCTGTTTGCCTGCGGGATGAACTCGGTGCGCTCGCCGATGGCGGCCGGCCTGTTCAAGCATTTCTTCGGACGCACCTATGTGGGCTCGGCGGGCGTGCGCAAGGGCGAGCTCGACGGGTTCGCGGTCGCCGCGATGGACGAGCTCGGGCTCGATATCGCCAAGCACAAGCCGATGACCTTCGAGGAGCTGGAGGAGTGGGAAGGGCTCAACTTCGACCTGATCGTGACGCTGGCGCCGGAGGCACATCACAAGGCGCTGGAACTGACGCGCACGATGGCGGCCGACGTCGAGTACTGGCCGACCCCGGATCCGACCGCCGTCGAGGGCACGCGCGAGCAGCGCATGGACGCCTACCGCGAGGTGCGCGACCAGTTGATGCGGCGCATCAAGGCGCGTTTTCAGCCGCAGCAGAGCGGCAACGAGTGACGGTTGTCGGCGGGCGGCGATTGGGTTACGTCGGACGCGACCCGCATTTTCCGTAAAGCTTGGTAACGCGATGATCGGCCGTCCGAAACTCGTCCTGGCCTCCGGCTCGCCGCGCCGGCTGTCCCTGCTCAATCAGGCCGGAATCGAGCCGGATTCCCTGCAGCCGGCCGAGATCGACGAGATTCCGGTCAAGGGCGAGCTGCCGCGGGCGCTCGCCAATCGCCTCGCGCGCGAGAAGGCGCAGGTCGCGCTCGCCAGCATCCGGATCGACGAAGAGCTGCGCGGCTCCTACATCGTCGCCGCCGACACGGTGGTGGCGGTCGGGCGGCGCGTGATGCCGAAGGCCGAGATGCTGGAGGACGCGGCGGCCTGCCTGCGGCTCCTCTCGGGCCGCAACCATCGCGTCTACACCGGCATCTGCCTGGTCACGCCGAAGGAGTCGTTCCGCCAGCGCCTGGTCGAGACGCGGGTGCGCTTCAAGCGGCTCTCCAACGAGGACCTCGAGGGTTACCTCGCATCCGGCGAGTGGCGCGGCAAGGCGGGCGGTTACGCGATCCAGGGGCTCGCCGGCACGTTCGTCGTCAAGATGGTCGGCTCCTACACCAATGTGGTCGGATTGCCGCTGTATGAGACGATGTCGCTGCTGTCGGGCGAAGGCTATCCGGTGCATTTCGGCTGGCTGAACGCGGTGTAGGCCGATGAATATCGCCTCGTGGCTCTCTCGTGCGGGCCTGAGCCATCCGGGTGCGCCGGCGGCCGGGCGAGGGACGCGCGTCGTGCAGAGCTACGGCGCGCTCGCGGAGCGCGCGGCGCGGCTGGCGAACGGATTGCGCGCGCTCGGACTGCAGCCCGGAGACCGCATCGCCATCGTGGCGAAGAACTGCGTCGAGTATCTCGAGACCATCCACGGCGTGTGGCACGGCGGCTTTGCCGCGGTGCCGGCGAACGCCAAGCTGCACGGGCGCGAACTCGGCTATATCCTGGAGCATTCCGGCGCGCGCGTGTGCTTCGCAACCGCGGGCCTCGACGCGGAGCTCGCGCCGTACACGCCGGCGAGCCTCGAACGGCTGATCGTCATCGGCTCGGACCAGTATCAGGCGCTGTTTGACGCCGATGCGGCACCGGTCGCGCCGCGCGACGGCGACGATCTCGCCTGGCTGTTCTACACCTCGGGCACCACCGGGCGGCCGAAGGGCGCGATGCTGACCCACCGCAATCTCGCGCAGGCGAGCTTTGCCTACCTGACCGAAGTCGACGCGACGTCGCCCGGCGACTCCATCCTGCACGCCGCGCCGATGAGCCATGGCTCCGGCCTCTACATGATGGCGCATGTGGCGCGGATGGGGATCAACGTCGTGCCGGAGTCCGGTTCGTTCGAGCCGGACGAGATCTTCCGGCTGTTCACCGCCTGGAAGGGCATGTCGATGTTCGCCGCGCCCACCATGGTGAAGCGGCTGCTCGACTTCGGCGGCGGCGCCGACCCGGTCAACCTGCGCACGATGGTGTGGGGCGGGGCGCCGATGTACGTCGAGGACGCGCTGAAGGCGCTCGACCGCTTCGGTCCGCGCCTGGCGCAGATCTACGGCCAGGGCGAGAGCCCGATGACGATCACCACGTTGTCGCGGCAGGATATCGCGGACCGCGACCATCCGCGCTGGCTCGAACGGCTCGGCTCGGCCGGCAAGCCCTATGCGTGCCTCGACGTGATGGTCGCGGACGGCGGGGATCGCGCGCTGCCCCTGGGCGAAACCGGCGAGATTCTCTGCCGCGGCGACGTCGTCATGCCCGGCTACTGGTGCAATCCGGAGGCCAGCGCGCAAGCCATGCGCGGCGGCTGGCTGCACACCGGCGACGTCGGGGCGTTCGACGCCGAAGGCTACCTGACCTTGAAGGATCGCTCCAAGGACATGATCATCTCCGGCGGATCGAACATCTATCCGCGTGAGGTGGAAGAGGTGCTGCTCAAGCACGCGGCGGTGCGCGAAGTGTCGGTGATCGGCCGCCCGCATGCCGAGTGGGGCGAGGTCGTGGTCGCCTATGTGGTCGGCGATGCGCGCCCGCACGAACTCGACGAGCTGTGCCTGACACAGATCGCGCGCTTCAAGCGGCCGAAGGATTACGTCTTCGTCGACGCGCTGCCGAAGAACAACTACGGCAAGATCCTCAAGACCGATCTGCGCGAACGCGATGCCAAGCGGGAGACATCCGGTGTCTGATCGACTCAAGGACAAGGTGGCGCTGATCGTCGGCGCGGGATCGATCGGTCCCGGCTGGGGCAACGGCAAGGCGACGGCGGTCGCCTGCGCGCGCGAGGGCGCAAAGGTGTTTTGCGTCGACATCAATCACAGCGCCGCCGAGGAGACCGCGAAGCTGATCACCGAGGAGGGCGGCCTCGCGCTGCCGTTCCGCGCCGACGTGTCGAAGAACGACGACGTCGAGGCGATGGTGAAAGCCTGCATCGCGGACTTCGGCCGCATCGACGTGCTCGACAACAACGTCGGCATCGCGGAGGTCGGCGGCGTGGTCGAACTGCCCGAGGAATCGTGGGACCGGGTGATCACCGTCAACCTCAAGAGCGCCTTCCTCACCATGAAGCATGTGATCCCGATCATGGTGGTGCAGGGCGGCGGCGCGATCATCAACATCGCGTCGGTCGCGGCGATCCGTTACACCGGCGTGCCCTATGCGAGCTACTACGCCTCGAAGGCGGCGCTGAGCCACCTCACGCGCACCACCGCCGCCGAATACGCGAGCAAGAAGGTGCGGGTGAACGCGATCCTGCCCGGCCTGATGCAGACCCCGATGGTCGAGCATTCGGCCGGCCTTGCGAAATCCTACGCCGGCGGCGACGTCGAGGAGATGTGGCGGAAGCGCGCCGCGCAGGTGCCGATGGGATTCGGCGGCTCGGGCTGGGACGTCGCGTGGGCCGCGGTGTTCCTGGCAAGCGACGAGAGCCGCTACGTCACCGGCATCGAGCTGGTGGTCGACGGCGGGCTGACGCTGAAGGTCTCCTGATAGCCGTCACCCTGAGGCGCGAGCCCTTGCGAGCCTCGAGGGCGACGGCGTGCATGGCCATCCTTCGAGGCCCTGCTTCGCAGGGCGCCTCAGGATGACGACTGAGACTCACGGACACTGCGCGCCGGTATCGATCCAGGCCTGCACCAGTTCGCCGAGCAGCTGCTGGTTGCCCGGGGCGGGTTCGCGGCCTTCGCCCGCCGCCCAGCCCCATGCCACCAGGTCATCCTTGGCGAAATGCTCGTGCAGCAGTGCGAGCGTGCGGCCGCCGTTGCGCGCCGGGTCTTTCATCTGTTCGCAGATCTGGCGCAGGGACTTTCCCTCCCACGCCATTTCCTTCGGCGCGAGCTGCCAGCGCGGATGGCCGGGAATGCTCTTGTAGGTGGCGGCGCCGACCAGCGTGAAGTTCTTCTCGGTGTGGCAGGTGGCGCAGTTCAGCCCGGCGACGCCAAGGCCGGCCTCGCCGCGCGGCACCGGCGGCAGATGCTCGTGGCTGTCGTTGCCCTGCAGCGGACGGTCGGCCGCCGGGTGGCAATTCATGCAGCGCGGATGCGTGACGACCTTGGCGATCTCGTTGAACAGCGCCTGCGAGCGCTCACCCTGGTCCGAGATGCCGGAGAACGACGCGACCGGGCGCAAATCGCGCGGGTTCAAGGTCCGGGTGTCCTGAATTTGCGCGACTGCGGCGGACGCCGCCAGCACGCCGAGCACGCCGCAAGCTACCATCCGCATGGCCATTCCCTCATTCAGTGCCCGTCCGGTTCCCAACGCCTGAAGGCGGCTCTGGGTCCATGCGTTCGGGTCCATGCGTTCGGGTCCATGCATCCGGGTCCATGCATTCGGTCCGGCGATTTCAGCTTTGCGTGAGGCAACGGAGGGCTTATCTGGACGGCGTGCCGGAAGCCCCTTACCCTTCGAAGTCCTGCCCCATCTGCGGCAAGCCCGCGGCCGAGCGCTTTCGGCCGTTTTGTTCCGGGCGCTGCAAAGACGTCGATCTCAATCGCTGGTTCAAGGGCGCTTACGCGATCCCGGCGGTGGAATCGGCTGAGGATTTGGGCGATGGGAGCGATGTGAGCGACAAGGAAGGCCGCTGACGTGGAAAACCAGATCGGCTGGCCGGACCAGCTCTTCGACGTGCTCAAAGGGGCGGATATCCGCCAGGTCGGCTATGTGCCGGATGCCGGCCACGCCCGCCTGATCGCGCGCTGCAAGGCCGACAACGGCATCCGCGATGTGGTGCTGTCGACCGAGGAAGAAGGCGTCGCGCTCGCGGCCGGCGCTTGGCTCGGCGGGCAGCGCAGCGCGCTGCTGATGCAATCGAGCGGCGTCGGCAACTGCATCAACATGCTGTCGCTGATCTCGGCCTGCCGCTTCCCGTTCCTCACCTTCATCACGATGCGCGGCGAATGGGCCGAGTTCAATCCGTGGCAGGTGCCGATGTCGCAGGCGGTCGAGCCCGTGCTCGCGGCCACCGGCGTGAAGGTCTACCGCGTGAACAGCGCCGACGAGGTCGCCGAGACCGCGCAGGCCGCCGCGGACCTCGCCTTCGGCGGGGATCTCGCGGTCGCGGTGCTGCTGTCGCAAAAGATGATCGGCCGCAAGGTGTGGGTGAAGTGATGCTGGAGCGCCGCAACGCGATCGCCACGCTGATGGCGAACCGGCCGAAGGATCTGTTCGTGGTGCCGGGGCTCGGCTCGACCACCTACGACATGGCCTCGCTCGGCGAGAAGGATTCGGATTTTTATCTCTGGGGCGCGATGGGCGGCGCCGCGATGATCGGGCTCGGCCTCGCATTGGCCAAGCCCGCCGTGAAGGTCGCGGTGATCACCGGCGACGGCGAGATGCTGATGGGCATGGGCTCGCTCGCCACCATCGGGGTGCAGCGGCCGGCAAACCTCGCGATCATCGTGTTCGACAACCAGCATTACGGCGAGACCGGCATGCAGGCGAGCCACACCGACAGCGGCGTCGACCTTGTCGGCGTCGCGCGTGCCTGCGGCATCAAGCAGACCTACGAGGTCGACGACGAGGCCGGCCTGAAGGCGCTGGCCGGCGCGCTCGCCTCCCTGAAAGAGACGCTGTTCGCGCGCGTGCGCATCGCGGCGGACGAGCCGACGCGCGTGCTGCCCTCCAAGGACGGCGTGGAACTCAAACTGCGCTTCCGCAAGGCGGTGGCGGCCGCCGGATAGCCGCGAAACGGCTGCGCGGACTGAGCTTTCGCCTTGTCTGGACAGGCCGAAACCCAGCCTCTATAACCGCGCGCCTTGACCAACCCCGCCGATACGGCGGTGCTCGGCGCCCAGGTAGCTCAGTTGGTAGAGCACGTGACTGAAAATCACGGTGTCGGTGGTTCGATCCCGCCCCTGGGCACCAACATTCACTAGCCACTAATGCTCCACCCGCTTGCCGAGCGATCGCAGCGTTCCGCCTGCCGCCGCCATCGCGGTGCCTGCCGGTAGCTCGAGCACGAACGTCGTGCCGCGCGCGGAGGCAGCAAGCCGCAGAACGCCGCCGTTCTGTTCGGCCAGTTCGCGCGCGATCGAAAGGCCGATGCCGCTGCCGCCGGTTGCCGATGTCTGGCGGCGGAACAGCTTGCTGCGCACCGCGACGGGCAGGCCGGGACCGTCGTCGGCGATGCGCACTTTCACAGTCGTGCCGCTGCGCTCGAGCAGCAGCGTCACGTTGGTCATCCGGTCGCTCGTATCGTGCCGCTGGCGCGCGATCGCCATCGCGTTGTGTACGAGATTAAACAGGATGCGGAATGTGTCCTGCGGATCGGCGAGCGCCATGAAGGTGCCGTTCCCGGCGACCCGGATCTCGAAACCTTCCGGCGCGGTCGGGCGCAGCAAGTTCGCGACCTGCACGATCGTCCTGGCGATATCAAACGGCTTGCGGCGGCTCTGCGCCTCGGCTTGCGATCCCTGCGCCATGGCTTCGTTGCACATCGAGGCGGCGCGCGACATCAGCAGATGTGCAGCGTGCGCGATCTCGCGACCGCGCGAGCCTGACAGACGTTCCAGCGTTTCCAGATGCAGGCCTACGGTCGCGAGCGCGTTGCGGATATCATGCGCCCAGCGGGCCGACGGTCCGGTCGCGTTTGGCGAGGCAAGAGCGAGCTGTGACATGGTGATCCCCATCTGCCGGTCGCGACGACGAGTCGTCTGCGTGGTCGAATAGGACCATGACGACAGGTGGCGCGGCCAATATCGATTGGTTCCTGCGACGATAGCCTGCGGGTATCGTCAGCCGGCCCGTGCGGGTCGGCCATACCGTCCGCGAAAGCGCACCGCGCTTCCCGCCCAGGCTCGCCACGCAGGCCCTCGCGCGCGACGTCCGCAAGCGCGGCGGTGAGATCGCGGAGCATGTCGCCGCCGTTACCCTCGCGCGGATTATCGCCGCACCTGTCGGTTCCTACTTCGCCCGCACGCTCGACGTGATGGATGCCACCACTTCGTTCGCGGTATCGAACTGCTCCCGGCGGTTCGTGATGTTGTGGCGCTTCGCGATCCAGTCGAAGTCGGTGTAGACCGTATAGACGTCGCCTTTCTCGTCCTGGATCACCAGCAGCCGCACCGGCCAGTCGAGGCCCGAATTCGGATTCGCGGTCAGGAACAGCGTGCCGAGCGGCGGATTGCCGAACACCAGCAACGTGGAGGGGCGCAGCGTGACGCCGGCATTCGCTGCCAGCTTCGACTGGTCGATCTCGGAGAAGAAGATGATGCCCTTCGCCGCAATGTCCTTCTTCAGCCGCTCGATCGTCTCGCCGACCGGGTAGGCGCTCTTCACTTTGACGATGCCGTCTTCGGCCTTGCTGACCGCCGCGGATGTCACCGTCAAGGCGAAGGCGAAGAGGACGGCCGAGGATGTGCGCAGAATGCTGGCCGGCATGGGTGGCTCCTTTGGTTTCGCTTTGCTCAAGATGCGAAATCCGCGCAGCCGGATGAAATATCGGCTTGCTCTGGTTTCGATCCTGCGGCGCTATGAGGGACGCAATTTCACGGCAAGCGCGCCTGCGACCGCGAGCGACAGCGCGATGCCGCCGACGCAGGCGCTCCAGCCGAAGCGATCGAACAGCTGGCCGAGCAGCGCGGTGCCGACGAGTCCGCCGGCGAAATAGCTCGCCAGATAGATTCCGCTCGCCGCGCCTTTGTCCTCGGTCGCGGCGCGGCCGACGAAGCCGGTGGCGACAGCCTGCGCGAAGAAAGTGCCGATGCCGACCAGTGCGAGCCCGATCAGAACAGCGGCGAGGTGGCTGGTCAGAAGCAGCCGTAAACCGAGGCCCGCCAATAGCAAGGCGCCCCAAAGCGCGGGCCGCGTACCGGTCACCTCTACCACGCGGCCGGCAAGCAGCGTCGTGACGATGGCGGGCAGGAAGACAAGGTAGACGAGGCCGACGCTCATCGGCCCGGGCGACAGCGGCGCGGCGACCAGCACAAAATTCACGTACGTGAACGTGCCGATGAAGGCGAACAGAATGCAGAAACCGATGCCGAAAGCGGCGCGCAGCCTGGCGTCGTGCAGATGCCGCAGCCGATCCGGCCGGCCGGCGGCGCCGATCGGCGCCGGCTCCGTGCTGTGGATCGTGAACCAGACCAGCGCGGCCCCGGCCAGGTTCAGCATGGAGAAGAGATAAAAGTTCGCTGCAAGCCCGAGATGATCGGCAACGCCCGCCGAGATCAGGCGGCCGATCAGATTGCTCGCCACGTTGCCGGTGATGTAAGCCGCGAACGCGCCGCCCGCGTCCATCGCGCTGCACGCTTCGCCGAGATACGCCAGGGTCAGCGTGAACGCCGTCGCCATGCACAGCCCTTGCGCGACGCGCAGTACGGCAAAGACCGTGAGGTCCGGCGCGCTCGCGAGCAGCGCGGTCGGGATCGCGAGCAGCAGGAGGTTCACGAGGATGCCGAGGCGCCGGTCGATGTGGCGATCGAACAGCGCGACAGTCAGCCCCGCGACCGCCATGCCGAATGTGCTGGCGTTTACCGCGAGGCCCATCGCGGCGGGCGGCACCTGATAGGCCCGCGCGAGCGAGGGCAGGATCGCCTGGGTGGCGAACAGGTCGACCACCGTGAGGAAGGCGGTCGATCCGATGACGATCGTGCGCCGCGCGACGGTCATCGTGCGCGTGTGCGTGACGGCTATGGCGGCCGGCGACATGGTCATTCGGCCGCGAGCAGCGTCGGCTCGTGCAGGATGACGCCCTCGCGCGGATCGACATCACGCTCCCACGGCGCTTGTTCGAGCGTGCGCATCGTCGTTTCATAGCCGGCCTGCCAGCGCAACCGGATACTGCCCGGGCTGAAATCGACATCCTTGGTGTGGTTCTCGTTGTCGAGTTGTGGCGCAAGCAGCCGTACGACATGCATCGTGGTCGGGCAGCCGTAGGCGGTGAGCGTGCGCGCCTGCGGGGAGTAGCGCATGCCGTCAGGCAGCAGTTTCGCCAGATCGTCGATGACATGGCGCATCCGGTGCAGCTGTTGCTGGCGCGCGATGTGGCTCGTGACGCGGCTCGAGTACTGGATGTCCTTGTGGCGGTTGAGCACCTCCCAGATCGTGGCCGGCTCATCGCCCACCGGATTCCACAGGTGCACGGCGAAGATCAGCGAACTCCGGCGCGGGTTGTCGTCGAACACGGCCTCGGTCGGCGTGTTGGAGAGGATGCCTCCGTCCCAGTAGAGCTCGCCGTCGATCCGCACGGCCGGAAACGCCGGCGGCAGCGCGCCCGACGCCATCACGTGCCGCACGTTGAGCGGCATGTCGCGGCTGTCGAAATATTTCATCGTGCTGCTCCGCACATGCGCGGCGCCGACGGTCAGGCGCGGGCCGCCCGAATTGATCAGCGAGAAGTCGACCAGCTCGCCGAGCGTCGCTTCCAGCGGTGCGGTCGAATAGAAGCCGGCCGCATCGACGCC
The DNA here is from genome assembly GCA_963839985.1 of uncultured Alphaproteobacteria bacterium. Classification (GTDB taxonomy): domain Bacteria; phylum Pseudomonadota; class Alphaproteobacteria; order Rhizobiales; family Xanthobacteraceae; genus PALSA-894. Next base: position 23,572 of record CAWIXG010000016.1, read on the forward strand.
GAGCGGCACGTGCGTGCCGAGGAACGCGCCGGGGTTGGGCGCGAAGAAGGCCGGAATGCCGCGGAACAGCGTCTGCCAGTAGGAAATCGTGTCCGGGATGCCGGTCCAGGCCGGCACGCCGAACGCAGGGCGGTGCGCCATGCGTTGCCAGAACTCCGTGAGCCGGCCGAGGCGCTCGGATGCCGGATTGCCGGCAATCAGGCTCGCGTTGATCGCCCCGATCGAGGTGCCGATGATCCAGTTCGGCTCGACGCCGCCTTCGTGCAAGGCCTGATAGACGCCGGCCTGATAGGCGCCGAGTGCGCCGCCGCCTTGCAGAACGAGAACGGTCTGCCGTTCGGTTGAAGCCGCCATGCTGTCCTCCCGTTCAATGCGCGGTCCAGCCGCCGTCTACGCTCAGCGCCGCACCGGTGATCGACGCCGCAGCATCGCTCGCGAGAAACACCGACAGCGCGCCGAGCTCCTCGACGGTGGCGAAGCGCTTGTTCGGCTGCTGCGCCAGCAGCACGTCGCGAATCACCTGCTCGCGCGGAATGCCGTGGGCCTTCGCCTGGCTCTCGATCTGCGCCTCGACCAGCGGCGTGTAGACATAGCCGGGGCAGATCGCGTTGCAGGTGATATTGTCTTCGGCACTTTCCAGCGCAGTCGTCCTGGTCAGGCCGACGATGCCGTGCTTTGCCGCCACGTAGGCCGCCTTGAACGGCGACGCGACGAGGCCGTGCGCCGATGCGATGTTGATGATGCGGCCGAACTTGTTCGCCCGCATTGCGGGGAGCGCCAGGCGCGTCGTGTGGAATGCGGACGAGAGATTGACGGCGAGGATCGAATCCCATTTCTGCGGCGGGAATTCGGCGAGCGGCGCGACGTGCTGGATGCCGGCGTTGTTGACGAGCACGTCGAGGCGGCCGAATGCCTCCAGCGTCGTGATCATCATCCTGGCGATCGAAGCCGCGCTCGACATGTCGGCCGGCGAATGCACCACCTCGACGTGGAATTCCGCGATCATCCGCGCGCGTGTCTCGACGATATCCTCGGGCTTGCCGAAGCCGTTGAGCACGACGGTCGACCCTGCCGCGGCCAGCGCGCGCGCGATGCCGAGCCCGATGCCGCCGGTCGATCCGGTAACAAGCGAGACTTTGCCGTCGAGCGACGGCGTGGCCGATATCGCGGCAAGCGGCGCGTGCATGTTCATGACGTGATCCCTTTGGCTGACCCGCCGCGAAGATGCGTGCTGCGCGCGCCGGCGTGAAATACCGGCTGGCTATCGAATTCAGAGCGAGGCGGCATTTCCGTTCGCGGGAGCCTCGCCGCATCGTCGGGCTCCCAACGGCTCAAGGCGAGCCGCACATGACAGGAGACGACGATGTTGACGAACAGGACACACGGCCTCGCCGCGATCGCTTTCATCGCCTGCGCGGCTTTCGCCGGAACGGCGCAGGCCGGAGAATGCCCGGCCGACAAGCACATGGCGGATGCCACCAAGCCGGTCGATCATGCCGCTCAGGGCGTGACCGACACCACGCTCGGCGCGATCGATCTCGGCAAGGAGCAGGCGAAGATCACCGGCCGCGAGCTGCGCCTGCGCAAGATGGTGATCCAGGCCGGCGGCGTGGTGCCGTGGCACAGCCATGACGACCGCCCGGCGGTGATCTACGTCGCGGAAGGCGAGATCGTCGAATACGCCAGCAACTGCGCGGTGCCGATCGTGCACAAGGCCGGCGAGACGCGCAAGGAAACCAACGGCACGTCGCACTGGTGGAAGAACCACACCAACGCACAGGTGGTCCTGTTCATCGGCGACGTCCGCCGCGATCCGAACGACCACAACATGTGATGACGATCGGACAGGCCGTCAGGTGATGCCCCGCCGCTCCGGCGGGGCTTCATTTTGTCGCCCCCGCCATTTCCAGCGATCTATAGACCTCGGCTATCGTAAGATGCGCTACGCTGGTCGAAATCAAAGAACGTGACCGCCGATGCAGCCACAGGCCACCGATCTGAAGCAGGCGTTCGAGCAGGCCCGTGACGCGGAAGGGTCGATGAACGAACGTCTCGCGTTGTTCGTCGAATCGGTCCGGCGCATCCGCCCGCACTCCGAAGCCGTGGTCGATCGGCTGGTCGCGCGCCTGCACCAACACAAGGCCGGCGAGAACGCCCCGAAGCCCGGCAGCCCGATGCCCCCGTTCGTGCTGCCGGACGAAACCGGCCGGATGGTCAGCCTCGCCGACCTGCTGGCCCAGGGTCCCGCCGTCGTCACCTTCCATCGCGGCCACTGGTGTCCGTATTGCCGGATCAGCATCAACACGCTCGCACGCGCACAGACGCGCATCCAGTCGCTCGGCGCCCGCATGGTGGCGATCGTGCCCGACCGTCAGCAGTTCGCCGCCGAGATGAAGAGCGATTCGGGCGTGAATTTTCCGATCCTCACCGACATGGACAACGGCTACGCGATGTCGCTCAACCTCGCGGTCTGGGTCGGCGCCGAGATGAAGGACTACATGACCTCGATCAACCGCATCCTCCCGGACTACCAAGGCAACGAGAGCTGGATCCTGCCGATCCCGGCGACCTTCGTTGTCGGACAGGATGGGCGCATCAAGGCATGCTTCACCGATCCGGATTATCGCCGGCGCATGACGATCGAGGATCTGATCAAGGCGTTGCAGTAACGCGCGTCAGCCGGTCCTCGCCGGCCACGTCGCGGCGCGCAGCATTTTCATGAAGGTCGCGGCGACCGGCGAGCGCTGCCGCCCCGCGACGCCGTAGAGACACACGGTGCGGCCGAGATCGAAACCCGGCAGCGCGGCCCGCACCAGACTCGGCGGCGTGCTCACGGTGCGCGGCAGGAAGCCGATTCCGATATTGGCGTCGAGCAGTGCCAGCAGGTCCTGATCGGACGCGACCTCATGGCGATTGTCGGCATTCAGCCCATTGGCGCGCAGCAGCTCGGCGAGATCGGCGCCTTTTTCGCAATGGCTGCGCAGCAGGAAACGTTCGCGCTTCAGGTCTTCCAGGCCGATGGTCTCGTGGTTTGCCAGCCGATTGCTGCGGTTGAACACCATGTCGAACGGCTCGTCGAACAGCTTCCAGGTGTCGAGCCGGTCCCACGCCTCGCCGATCGACGCCGCAACGGCGAGTTCGGCATCGCCGGTCTTGAGATACTCGACGAGTTGCGGCCCGGTCCCGCGCAGGATCTTCAACTCGATCTCGCTGAAGCTCCGGCGCAGTTCGTTGACCTGGTTCAGAATGAGCCCAAGCTCGATGCTGCTGGACACCGCGATCTTGAGCGAGCCGACCTCGCCGTCGTTGATCATGGCGGCAAGCGAGCGGGCACTCTGCGCGCTGTCGTAGCATTGCTTGAGCAGCGGATACATCCGCTCGCCGAGCGGCGTCAGCATGGCGCGCGGGCGCTCGCGGCGGAACAGCTCGCCGCCGAGTTCGCCTTCCAAAAGCTTGATGGCGCGCGTCAGCGAGGGCTGCGCGACGTGACACTCGTCGGCGGCCTTGGTGAAATTCAGCGTCCGGGCGACGGCCAGAAAGTACCGGACCTGGTGCATCTCCATGCTGGCATTCCCGAGGGGGCGGCTGCAACTCTCAATCCATCTGCCTCAGGGGACCATTGCGGCATGGCAACGGCAAGGGTCCCTCGACTATCTGTTCCATGCACGGCGGCTATCGTCGGCGGTGCGCGTCCGCTTTCCGGCGGGACGCATCAAGACCGCATTTCGCGCAGCACGGCGAGCACCGCCTCCGGCTCCATCCGCTCGCGGAATTCGATGTTCACCTGCCGCGCCTTGATCCGCCCGTCCTGCCCGACGATGAACTTCGCCCCCATCGGCAGAAAATGTCCCCCGTTGCCCTGATAGCGCTCCAACTCCACGCCGGCGTCTTCGTAGAGGCGCTGGATTTCCGTGCCGACCCAAAAGATCAGGCCGAGCGAGAGCGCATAGCCGAGGTCGATGTCGCTGAGGATCGGGAACGGCAGCCTGTTTTTCTCGACGTAGTCGCCGGTGAACGTCGCGGTATCCGGCATGATCGATACGATGCGCGCGCCGAGCCGCTGGATGTCGTCATGGATCGCCGCGAGAGAGCGCAATTCGAGCTTGCAGTAGGGGCACCAGTGGCCGCGGTTCAGGCTGACGACCGCCGGGCCGGATCGCAGCAGCGACGAGAGCGCGACGAGCCGCCCGTTCTCGCCCGGCAGATTGAATTCGGGCAGCGGCTCGCCGACTTGCGGGCCGATGGCGCCGTTGTCCAGCATATCGAGCCGCGCGACCAGTTCGTCGTAGGCCTTGGCGATGTCGGGGCGGATGCGGCGCGTGCTGTCCCGATAGGCGGCAAGCCGCGCGCCGAGCGACGTGTTGCGGCTTTCGGCCTCGATGAGAGCTTCGGGCAGCGTCGACGGGGCGTCGGACAACTCGCTGTTCCTCGCGCAGATGCGCCGACGGTCGGCGCGTGATGGACCCCGATAGCACGGTACCGCATAGCAAGGGGCTATCAAGCCGGTGCCGGCGCGGCGCGCCCGGCGGACAGCACCGAAAAAAGCAGCTACGTCATGCGGCGGCACGACGTAGCTTTTGACGTCGGCTGTCGCGCCGCCGGGAGAAGGCGGCGCAATGCACGTTCAGAACATGCCGAACATCGCGTTGCCGGCGCGGTCGAACATCTTCGACGCGTTGACCATGTAGAGCTGGCCGCCGCTCATCACGAAGGCCGTGCCGCGCGGCACGCGCTTCGCGTTCTTCATCAGCATGGCCGTACCCTTGTCGTTGAGCCGGACGGTCTTCATGGTGCCGTCCATCATGACGACATAGGCGGTGCGCTCCTTGATGTCCCACGGCTCGTTGCCCTGGGCGAGCGCGCCGGTCACGAGCGCGAGCGACATGCCGCCGGCAACGAGAGCGGATTTGATGAGAGACATTGGGTTCTCCTCTGTGCGTTTGCCGTTCACGGGGGCGGAACGGTCGATGCACAGGGAACACCGTGACGATGCCTCAACGGAAATACCGGGTCGGCATGACTTCCATAGAGGGACGCTATTGACGAGCCGCGCAGGTGCGGTTCGATCCCGCCCCTGGGCACCATTTCCTCACGTCCCGACCGGCTGCACGCGGGGTAGCGCCAGGGCGTCAGGTCGCCTTGCGGGCTTTCTTCTTCTTGGCCTTTTCGGCCGGAGGCGCCTTCTTCGGCTCCTTTTTGACCGCCACCGTCTTTGCCTGCTGCGCAGGCGCGGATCTGGCCGCTGCCGGTTTTGCCACCGCTGCCGGCTTTTCGGCCGGCTCAGCCTCTTTCTGCCGCGCCACGTTCAGCGCGAAGCGTGCCTCGCGCATGGCGCGGAGCTGGTCGATGCGAGGCGAGGGACCTTTGCTCACTGGCTTTACTCCGGCTGATTCGTGGGCGCGGCGAGCTTAGCGGGTTCGCTGCGCCGGAAGAACTGGCCGGCTCGTCGCCACGCGGAACCCGATCTCGCGGCTGCGCACGGAATTTGTTTCCCGGCCCAGCTCGCGCGAGGCCGCGCGGCAGCGCGTGGCGTCGCTGTACCACGAGCCGCCGCGCAGCACGCGCGTTCTCTCGTCGCTCCGCCACGCGCTGCCGTCCGTCGGCGCGCCCTGATAGTCGCGATGCCAGGAGTCCCGGCACCATTCCCAGACATTGCCGTGCATGTCGCACAGGCCGAAGCCGTTCGCGACGCCGAGCGTGCCGACCGGGGTCGTCACGACACTGCTGCCTCGCAGGCGCAGCATCTCGCCGTCATGGCTCACCACCTCGCGCGTGATCGATTGGCCGAACGCGAAAGGGGTCGTCGTGCCGGCGCGGCAGGCGTATTCCCATTCGGCCTCGGTCGGCAGGCGGTATCGGCGGCGCGTGATGCCGGACAGCCGCCGGCAGAATGCCTCCGCGTCATCGCACGTCACGCGCACCACCGGCTGCCGGCCGCTCGCCCTGAACGCCTTGTTCAGCGCCATCATCGCCGGCGGCAGGGCGCCCATCACGGCGCGCCATTGCGCGATCGTCACCGGATATCTGCCGAGAGAAAACGGCGGGACGGTCACGACATGCTGGGGCCGCTCCGAGCTGCGGCTGTCGGCTTCGCTTGCGGCTGCGCCCATCGTGAAGGTGCCGCCCGGAACCTGCACCATCTGCAGAACCGCGCGCTTGTCGAGCCGCTCGGCAAAGTGTTGCGCGCGGCCGCGGCGGCGTGCGACCTCGCGTCCGGCCGGGTCGAGCGTCACGGTGTCGAACGCGAACGACCGCAACGCCACGCCGCGGCGCGGCGCGGTCTTTATCTTCTTCGCCGCACGCCGTTTTTTCATTTTCCACAAGCTGCCGGACCGATGATGGTGCCTTTCGACGCGAGGTACCTGCTCAAAGACGCTCCGGCTGATTCGTCGGCGCCAAAAGCTTAGCGGGTTCGCGCGATCGCAAGAACCGACGGCGCCAATGCGCCGCGCCGTGCGGCCGAGGTTTCCCGGGTCTCTCATTTCAGCTTGCAGATCAACGGCTTGCGGATGCGGCGAGGATGACGCCTTAGTTTTCTTGCGCCGGTTCACGCGCATTTCTGGTTTGCTGTTGCGATCGATCCCCCTGATCTTGGTCGCTGAAAAAACAGCAATCGAAAGCGTCGATGGCACATCGGGAGGATGGTCGAACGCGATCCAGAACGGTTCGTCACCATGCCCCTGGACCCGGCTTGCTCTCCAACGGTCTTGTTCTCCGCACCGACTCCGATCCGGCGCAGCGTTCCCGTCTCGCTTCTGAAGGAAGTTCACGTGCAAAATGAACGAAAAATCCCAGGCGAAACAAGGGTTAGAGACGTCAAAGTGCTCGGGATCGGGTTCGGCCCGTCGAACCTTGCTCTCGCGATCGCGCTCGAGGAGCTTGGCGCACTGGCGCAAAGCCATTTCATCGAGCAAGCCTCGGGCTGCCACTGGCAAAGCGGCATGTTGCTCGACGGTGCGGACATCCAGAACAATCCGATCCGCGATCTGGTCACGCCGCGCGATCCGCGCAGCCATTATACGTTCATAAATTATTTGAAGCAAAACGGGAGATTATTCGAGTATCTTAATCTCGGCCTCGAATACCCGCTGCGCAAGGAATATTCCCTTTATATCCGCTGGTGCGCGTCGCACTTCAAGCAAGCGGTGAGTTATTCGTCGCGCGTCGCGTCACTCAGCCTGCTGTCGAGGACGCTCAAGCGCGGCCCCCGCTGGTGCGCCATGACGGAGGACGGTGTCGGGCACGTTGCGCAATGTCTGGTCGTCGGAACCGGCCGGACCGCGAATATCCCCGAGGTTTTCCGGCGCCACCTGGGGCCGCGGCTGTTCCATCTCAACGACTATCTGCCGAACATGCGGCGCCTGGCCGCCGAGGGTGCGCGCAGCGTCACGGTGATCGGCGCGAGCCAGAGCGCCGTGGAGATCCTGCTCGACCTGATGGCGCGCTTTCCGTCCCTCGAGATCGAGGCGGTGCACCGGTCGTTCGGCTTCCGGCAAAAAGACACCAGCCCGTTCAGCGACCATGTCTATTTTCCCGAGTTCACCGACTATTTCTATAACGCCTCGGCGGAGGCCAAGCGCAACCTGAACCGGCAGCTGAGAAGCACGAACTACAGCTCGGCCGACATCGACGTCGTCCACCGTCTCTATGTCCAGATGTATGAAGACCGTCTCGATGGAAACGACCGGCTGCATTTGCACAGCAACGTCGAGGTCATGGCGGTCGAGGCGGCGGGGCAGGGTTATCGCCTGACATTGCGCGAGCAAAATACCGGCGAAGTTCGCAGCCTCGCCACGGACGCGATCGTGCTGGCCACCGGCTTTCTCGATTTCGGCACCGGCGAGGCGTCGGAGCGCTGCCCCGCGCTGCTGCGCGATGTCATCTCGCAGCTGGCGCGCGACGATGGCGGCGTCCTGCAGGTCAATCGCGATTATTCCGTCGACGTGGATGGCGGCCCCAACTCGCCCGTCCTGTATCTGAACGGGCTGTGCGAATCCTCGCACGGGCTGGGCGACGCCGGCTCGTTCAGCCTGCTGGCGCTGCGCTCAATGGACATCGCAAGAAGCGCGCTGATGAAAACCGGCGCGCTGTCCCGACCGGTCGAAGCGAGGGTTCAACACGAGCTGGCGAGCTAGCGTCTCTGATCGCAACAAGTCCACGGCGTGCACCACGACGAATGATGGTGTTGCCACAACGGAGGAAGCGATGAAGTCAGAATCGTTCGAACGCTATGAATCAGCGGTCCGGTCCTATTGTCGCAGTTTTCCCGCGGTGTTCAGCCGCAGTCTCGGCGCGCGCATGTGGGATGAAACCGGGCAGGAATATATCGATTTCCTGAGCGGGGCCGGCACGCTGAATTACGGTCACAACCATCCGGCCATTCGCGCCGCATTGGTGAGCTACATCGAGTCTGCGGGCGTCGTTCATTCGCTCGATCTGCACACCCAGGCCAAACGCGCATTCATCGAAGCGTTCCAGGAGGTCGTGCTTGCGCCGCGCAACCTCGAATACCGCATGCAGTTCACCGGCCCGACCGGGACCAATGCGGTGGAGGCCGCGCTCAAGCTCGCCCGCAAGGTGACCGGGCGTCATACCGTCATGGCGTTCACCAACGCATTCCACGGAATGTCGCTCGGCGCACTGGCGGTGAGCGCGACCGCACGCAAACGGGCCGGCGCCGGGGTTCCCCTCCCGTTCGTCTCGCGGATGCCGTTCGACGGATACATGGGACCGGGGGTCGATACCGCCGCGCTGCTGGAAGCCTATCTCGACGATCCCGGAAGCGGCATCGATCTGCCGGCGGCGATCATTCTCGAAACAGTCCAGGCCGAGGGAGGCGTTCTGAGCGCGCGGCCGGAATGGCTCCGCGAGATCGCCCGCATCGCGCGGCGGCACAAGATTCTTCTCATCCTGGATGAAATCCAGACCGGGTGCGGGCGCACCGGGCCGTTCTTCAGCTTCGAGCGCGCCGGAATCGAGCCGGACATTATCTGCCTGTCCAAGTCGCTGGGCGGCTACGGCCTGCCTCTGGCGATCACGCTGATCAAGCCGGAGTTCGATGTCTGGGCGCCGGGCGAGCACAACGGCACGTTCCGCGGAAACAACCTTGCGTTCGTCGCCGCCGTGGCCGCGCTGAAGCTGTGGCAGGGTGAAGAGTTCGCCGACAATCTCAAGTCACGAACCGGGATGTTGCAGGCCCGGCTCGACGAACTCGCCCAGATGTCCGGGGCCGAGCTCCGCGGCATCGGCATGCTGCGCGGGCTGCGGTGGCGGGATGCCAAGGTTGCCGCTGCGATCTCACGCAATGCCTTCGGGCGCGGACTGATCGCCGAGACATGCGGTGCGCGCAACGACGTGCTGAAACTGCTTCCTCCTCTGGTGATCGAGCCGGGCGAACTCAGCGCGGGACTGAACATCCTGGAGGATTCGCTCAGGGACGTTCTGGGGTTGTCGCAGCGAGCCAACGCGGCCTGAGTTGCGTCAAGGCGGCGTTCAAGCACCTGGCGCGCGAGCGGCGAATGGCAGGTGAACATGCGAGTCGCCATAGTCGGAGCGGGCATTCTGGGCATGATGGCGGCGTGGAAACTCGCGCGCCAGGGCCACCGCGTCGTGCTGGTCGACGCAGGCCGGATTCCCAACCCCGACGGGGCTTCGTTCGATCAGCAGCGGTTGCTGCACGATTTCGAATTCGAGCCTCGGAGACTCGGTCGCGTTGCTGCGCGCCTCGCGCGCGGGGTGGTCGCAGCTGTGGCGTGAGCTCGGGCAGTGCTTTCTCCTGCCGTCGCCGGTTCTGGCGGTGTCGACGATGGCCGGTGATCTTGCGGAGCGCTCAGCCGCGGCGTTCGCCCGTGAGGGCGCCGAACATGAGGTGCTCGAACCCGCGGACCTGGCGCGCCGCTTTCCGCTCTTTGCGTTCCCCGATGCGCGGTTCGGCGTCATCCGCGATAGCGGGGGATTGATGCTGGCCGATCGCCTGCTCGCGGCGCTGGCGCTGCGCCTGAAAGACCTCGGCGTCGACGTGATGCCGGAGGCCGCGGTGCGAAGCATCAATCCGGCGCGGCCGTCGGTCACGCTGCAGCGCGGCGTCACCCTTGCGGCGGATTGCGTTGTCGTCACCGCGGGAGCCTGGATCGACAAGCTGGTACCCGGATTGCGCGGTCTTGCCTGGGCGCATCGCCAGATCTCGATTTTTCCGGCCATTCCGGCACATCTCGAAGCTCAATGGCGCAGCGCGCCGATCGTTATCGATTTCGGAGGCGATCGGGGCCTCTGGCTCGCGCCTCCCCTCGGCGGGACCGATCTCAAGCTCGCGGCGTCGTGCCATGGACGTCCGGGCGATCCGGCCGCGGCGGCCGACCGCGCGATCGCAGATCACGAAGGCGCCCGCGTGCTCGGCTATTTCGCGCGGCATTTCACGGACGCGGCGGAGTACGGAATATCGCGGACCAAGTCCTGCTTCTACTCGATGAGCGTCGAGCGGACGCTGGTCATCGAGCCGCTCGAGGCGCAGACGCGGCGCGCATGGGCGGTCTGCGGCTGCAGCGGGCAGGGCTTCAAATTTGCTCCGCTGATTGCCGACACGATCGTCGGGCTGGTCGAGCAGCGCAATCCCTTAAGCGCCGTGATCGGGAAGGCGGGCTTTTCCGTCGCGAGCGCCGCGAACCATGACGTACGCAACCACGCCGAAGCCGGCTGAGGAGACGATCATGTCGCCGGATTCGTCAAAACGTTGACCCGCAGCATCGGCGGCCAGGGAGTTTCTCATGCGATATGCCACCAGCGCCGAGCGCACGGCCGGTACCGGTTCTGCGGAGAAATGGGCCGTCCATTACGCCGCGCGGGAGCGCGCGGCGCGAGGGGAATCGATCATCGAGATGACGATCGGCGAGCCGGATGTGCCGCCATCGCCGCGCATTATCGACTATCTGTGCGAGCGCATCCGCGCCGGGCGCGTGAAATACACCACGCTCGGAGCCGAGGATGCGTTCCTGAGCACGCTCGCGCGAAAGTATGCGAGGCGCACGGGCCGCCCGATCACCGCGAAGAACTGCGTCTATGTCCCGGGCACGCAGGCCGCATTGTTCACCGCCATGCAGGTGCTGGTGCAGGAAGGCGACGAGGTTCTCGTCCCGGATCCGTACTACGCGACCTATGACGGCACGATCCGCGCCGCCGGCGCCGAAGTCGTCTCGGTGCCGTTGCGCTATGAAGACCGGTTTCACCTTCGCGTTCAGGATTTGCAGCAGGCCGTCACGCCGCGCAGTCGCGTGCTGCTGCTCAACTCCCCGCACAATCCGACCGGCGCCGTGCTGTCTGCAACCGAGCTCAGCGAAATAGGCGCATTTTGCCGAGAGCATGATCTGTGGATCGTGTCGGATGAGGTCTACGAGTCGCTTTGCTTCGTCCCGTTCGCATCGCCGTTCGATGACCCGGGTCTGGCCGAGCGCGTGATCGTGATCTCAAGTATTTCCAAGTCGCACGCCCTGCCGGGCCTGCGTTGCGGATGGTGCGTCGGGCCGCTGGATGCCTGCAAGCGGCTGAACGCGATCGCAGACTCGACCTATTTCGGATCGCAGCCGTTCCTCAGGGATACGACCGCCTTCGCGATCGATAACGAGTTTCCGGAAACCAGACGGCTGCGCGAGAGCCTGAAGCGCCGCGCCGCAATTGCCTGCGGCATTTTCGGCGCGTCACGCGGCCTGCGCTGCCATGTGCCGGAAGGCGGCATGTTCTGCATGGTCGACATCTCGCGGCTCGGCGTGTCCAGCCTGGACTTCGCCTGGCGCTTGCTCGAGGACGAGAAGGTGGCCGTCATGCCGGGTGCGTCGTTCGGGAAGTTCTCCGACGGCCTGCTGCGGGTCTGCCTGACCGTGCCGGAAGTGCTGCTGCGCACGGCGTGCAAACGGATCGTCCGGCTGGCTGAGGCGTTCGAGCAGCGCCCGGCGCGGGAGTTCAGCCTCGCGGTGCGCAGTTAGCCCCGACCGCCGTGAGACCGCCGCGAGCGTGCACATGAGCGCACGCCGGCGGCATCGTGGCGCTACCAGCTTATTGTTCCTTTCAGCGTCACCACCGATAACCCCCCGACCAGGAATTCGATCTCGCCGGCGGCCGACGTGCGGGCGATCACCTCGGACATGCCCGGCAGGTTCATCTCTTCACCCTGCTCCAGCACCAGCGGCTCCCCGCGCGCGAACGCCGAAGACGTCTCCGGACAGGTTTCGTTCAGATAAGCCGCCAGGGCTCCATGACACGATCCGCACACCGGATCCTCATAGAGCCCCCCGGCCGGCGCAAAGGCGCGTACATGCACGTTCGATGCCGGACTGGACGTCTGGCGCGTGAATACCGTGACGCCGACCGCTTTGGCGGCGATGCTGAGCTGTGCGATGCGGGCAAAGTCGAGCTTCAACGTGCGCACGGCTTCGAGTGTGGCGAGCTCCACCACAAGCCACGGCACCCCGGTCGAAACGACGGTGAACGGCTGGTCGCAGACGTCGGCCGCCGCGCAGCCGATGGCGCGCGCGACAGTCTCGCGATCCGCATCCGTCCCGGAAAAGGTCGCACTGCGCTGAGCGACGAACAACGACAAGCCGGCCGGGCGAACCTGCAACTCGATGTCGACGATTCCGACACCGCATTCCTGGCGCAGGCAGATCGGCGTGTCGCTTCCTGCAAGCTCGTGCTTCTGGGCGAACGCGAATGCCGCCGCCATGGTCGGGTGGACCGCGAAGCGAAGCTCGCGCTGCGTCGTGAATATCCGCGCGCGATAATCCGCGGCGCGATCGAGCGGCGGAGAAACAAATACGCTTTCCGATAAATTCATGACCCGCGCAATCGACTGCATCACCGCGCCGTCAAGCGCGTTGTCGCAGAAGCCGACGGCAGCCGGATTTCCTCCGAACGGACTCGAGCTGAACGCATTGACGTGCCAGATTTCCATTTCGGGCATGGTTTAACCTCCAGCTCTTCAGGAAGCGCCACGTCAGGCAGTCAGAAGTTTCCCGACACGCATGAGCGGTGCTCCGGCGACTTTCGTAGAAAAATTTGTCGAACATTCGTCAGTATCGACATCATCATGCAGCGTCGTCATGCATGTCGATGTAACATGAAATATTTCCAGCACCGGAAATATTCAGGAATATTTTCATCGGCGTGCGGCTCGCGCGGGCCAAGCTCGTGGTATCTTGCCTTAATTCTGTGTTCAATCGAGCGGGAACGAAGCTGCAGCTCGAACGAGCTGATCAAAAAACCAGGTGGAAAAACCAAAGAGGCCTTCGCGATGTCACGCAAATTGCCGCCTCTCAGCACGCTGCGCGCCTTTGAAGCTGCAGCCAGGCATCTCAGCTTCAAGCATGCCGCCAACGAGCTGTTCGTCACCGCGGGCGCCATCAGCCAGCACATCAAGTGCCTGGAGGAAACACTCGGCGTACGCCTGTTCCTGCGCCGTTATAAATCGCTCGAGCTCACCGCCGCAGGGCACGCCTACTTTCCCGTGCTGCGCGACGCGTTCAGGATGATGTTCGAGGCGACCGAGCGCATCTTTCCGCGCTATAGCCCGAACATCCTGATGGTCGGCGTGCAGGCCTCGTTCGCGGTGAAATGGCTGTTTTCGCGGCTTGCTCTTTTCACCGACGAGAATCCCGGGATCGACATCCGGCTCAGCTCGTCGATCGAGCTGGACGATCTGACGGCCGGGCGCGTGGACGCGGTCATCCGCTATGGTCCCGCGCATGCGCCGGGCTTTCAAAGCTTCCATGTGCTGGCGGCGCAGCTGCACCCGGTCTGCAACCCCGCTCTGCTCGCCGGCAAAGCGCCGTTGCTCAAGCCGCAGGACCTGTGCCGGCACACGCTGATCCACGACGAGTTCAAGCAAGGCTGGCGAACCTGGCTGTCCGCGCAAGGGCTGCAGCACGTCGACACCTCGAAGGGGCCGACCTTCACCGATGAGAGCCTCGCGCTGCAGGCCGCGATCGAAGGCGTCGGTGTTGCGCTCGGCCGAAGCCCGCTGATCGATCACGACATCACGGAGGGTCGCCTCATCTTTCCGTTCAAGATGCAACCCGTCGAGGATGAGGGCTATTATCTGGTTTGCCTCGAGGGGAACGCCGACAGCAAGGACATCTCCGCGTTGCGCCGGTGGATCACGTCGACGGCAAGGAAAACAAGACCGCCGGCGGCGATCGAGAGCGACATGCGGATCAACGTCATCCCGCCGCGCAGCAACGGCGCGCTGCACTCCAGTCCGTAAAGCGGCGCGGCTGCCCGCCGCCCGCGACGACGTCGCAAAGCCGCGGTCGCCGGGCAGCGATCGCCGGTCAACATCCGTAAAAAATATGTGATCGGGTGGTGGTGGCGGCGATGAGTCGCGATCGGGTGAGGCGCTTGCGGGGATTTAACGGTACGGCCGCCGGCGGCGCGGATGTAATCCGGCCGGGCGAGGCGACCGTGAAGCCAACGGTGGCAGCGGCTGACGGTTAGCGTCGGCGAACGCTCAGGCGACCGCCCTGTCCGACGCCCGCGGCATTCCGGCGGCTTTCCTGCTTCCCCAAATGGCCTCATCCAGCACCGAGGCCTTGAACGCCAGCATGCCGAAGTTCTGCAAATCCGCGATGCCGTGGGTCTGCTCGCAATGCCCATTCAGATAAATGTCGCCCACGGTCTTTCGCTTCAGGTTGATCCGGTAGTTCTGCTCGACCGGCAGCTGGCCGTTTGTCATGGCAATGTCGCTCGCGATCGGCGACAGGATCCGTAACGGCGTCGCATCGGTGTAACCGCTGCACAGGATCGCGAAGTCGCACGTGAAGGTGTCCCGCGTCCCGGCCAGCCGGCGCTCGATATGAACCTGCAGGGAATCCCTCTTGCTCTCGACCTTCTCGATCGAGGCATGTTCGATCAACGACAATCCACGACCGCCCTGCAATCGCTCTTCATAAACCGACTTCCAAAGCGACGTCACCATCGCGGGCGGTATGCCGCCATAATTTGCCGTGTGGTAGGCGTCGAGAAGCTTGGCCTGCTCGCCGTGCTCGGCCGCATAGAATTCCTGGCTCCATTGCGGCGTGAAAACCGGCTTGGCGTACTCCGAACCGTTGAAATGCTTGAATGCCATGCCGCGGTGCATCGAGGTCAGCTCGATCGATCCGCCGAATTTCCCGTACAGCCTCCCGACCACTTCGGCCGCGCTCATCCCCGATCCGACGACGAGAATCCGCGAGCGGCCTTTGGCCACCATGTCGGCTATCGACAGCTCGGTGGTCAGGAATGTCGATGAATGCGCGAACAGCTCGGGCGAAACCGATCGCCACGCGTGCGGGATCAAGGGCTCCCAGCCGGCCGACAAGACGACGTTGACGGCCTCATAGCGCCGCTTGCGCGTGGATACGCGAAACAGACCGCTGTCTGAAATATCAATGCCGGTGCACTCGTTGTCATATTCGGCGAGGTGCCGCAGCTTGGTCGAAACCCATGTGACGTAATTGGACCATTCGATGCGCGACACGGGCCCGTTCCAGATGCAGAACTCATAAAAACGGTCGACCTCGTGCAAGTACGACGCGAAGGACAGCGGGCTTTGCGGGTTACGCGGCGTGACGAGATCCTTGAGCAGGTGATGATTGACATGCGTTCCCGGCAACAGCAGTCCGCCGTGCCACACGGTCCGCGCCTGCTTCTCGAGGAAAACCGCCCGCGGCGGGGCTTTCTGGGCCGTCTTGGCTTCCCGCTGTCTTTCGTCCACCGCGGCGGCCAATGCGAGGCCCGCCGGCCCGAAGCCGATCGAGACAAGATCATATTCGCCCTGGGTCATTAGAGCCCCATCCTTTGTCTGTTGCAGGACAAGATCGGATCATTGCGGTGACGGTATCCGGAACAAGTCGCTCCTCGGTGCGGCGAACGGATTGAGCAGCGAGACAACGCGCGGCCGTCCGAACGCAACCATGTCTTCCCGCAGCTACGGTCGCCGACGATGACGGCGTTTCTGCGTCGTGAGACCTGAGCGCGCGGCACGTGGTCTCCCGATGTATTTCCAATGCCGGCGCACGAAAGTGGCCATTCCTGCATCGTAACATCTGCCGCAATGGAAATTGCGCGCCGGCCGAATATATTTACCGCTGAGCGCCGCCGAGAATATATTCGTACGCGTGGCGGTAAATATATTACCAAAAGATGCGTCACGCGCCTTGTTGCGTCATCAAGATGGGTGACAGTCTCCCGCTGCTGACGTCGTTGCCGGTCGAGGCTGATTGATGTTTCGCCGGCTTGCGGATGTTGCTGATCAAGCTGTCCTCTCGCGCCGGATCCACTTCTGGAGGGACGCCGTGCATCCACCCGAACCCTGCGTCGTGATGCCGACCAAGCTGCAGAGCATTGCGGCCAGTCTGCTCGCCCGGTCGGGAAGCGATCCGGACGAAGCCGACCTTGTCGCGCGCCATTTGGTCAACTCGGACGCGGTCGGATATCACAGCCACGGCGTTCGCCTGATTCCCGTTTACATGCGAACGCTGGAAGCGGGCTGGCTGAAGCCGAACACCAATGCCAGGCTGCTGGCGGACAATGGTTCGGTCCTGGCGTTCGACGGCGGGCTCGGCTACGGCCGGCGCGTCCTGGGGACGGCGCTTGAAGCCACGATCGCGAAGTGCCGGTCGCTCGGTGTGGCGATCTGTTCGGTCTCGAACGCGCATCACATCGGACGGGCAGGCGCCTACGGTGAAATTGCCGCGGAGGCCGGCCTCATTTCGATCTATTTTTGCAACTCCGTCGGGCACGAGCCGCTGGTCGCGGCCTTCGGCGGCCAGAATGCCCGCCTCTCCACCAACCCGATGTGCTTCGCGATTCCGACCATGGATGAGGACCGTTATTTCCTCCTCGACATCGCCTCGAGCCGGACATCCTACTTCAAGACCCTCGATTGCGCCGCCCAGGGCAAGCCCGCGCCGGAAGGGACGTTGCTCGACTCGGAAGGGCAGCCGACGACGGATCCGCACGTGCTGATGCGAAGTCCGCGCGGCGCGCTGCTGCCGTTCGGCGATCACAAGGGCTATGGTCTTGCGGTATTCTCCGAGCTCCTGGCCGTCGCGCTGTCCGGCGGAAACTCGATCTGCACCCATACCGCGCGCGACGTGTCGATCACCAACATTGCGGGGATCCTGATCGACCCGGCCAGATTTCCCGGCGCGCAGCGTTACGCCGAAGAAGCGCGGTCGTACATCAAATACATCAAGGCAAGTAAGCCTTTGCACGACAACCGGCCCGTCGCCATTCCGGGAGAGCGGCTGCGAGCGGCACGCGAATCGAGCCGGCAGGACGGCATCACCCTCGCCCGGCCCACGATCGATGCCCTGGTGGCGGAGGGCGCACGACTGGGGCTTGGTCTTTCGGCCGGCGATTTCCAAAGCAATTAGGTTTTAGTCCGCAACGCAGGAGCGCGCCTTGACCGCAACATCGACACTGGACCGCGACGCCATGAATAAAGGTGAAACGCGCGAGTTTCGCAAGCCGACACAATTAAAGCTTATTGGCAGCTATTTTTCTCCTTATACGCGCCGCGTTGCGGTGAGCCTGGATGCGCTCGATCAACCGTATGAGTTCGAGGCTGTCTCGGTGATGGCCGAGCAGCAGAAAGTCCAGGCGCACAATCCCGTGATCCGGATCCCGGTGGTATTGATGCCGGACGGCGAGGTGCTGATCGAAAGTTATGCGATTCTGGATGAGATCGATCAGCGCGTGGGACCGGACAGGGCGTTGATCCCGCACTCCGGTGCGTCGCGCCGCCGCGTGATGCAGGTGACCGCGCTCGCGTTGGCCTGCATGGAGAAGGCGCAATGGGCGTTTTACGAGGGCCGTTTCAGGCCGGACGAGAAGGTGTTCGAACCCTGGGTCCGTCACAACGACAACCAGGTCACCGGAGGCCTGCGTTTCCTGGATGGAACTCGCCGCGAAGCTCGGTCCCGGCGACTGGCTCGCCGGAACGCCGGCGATCAGCCAGGCCGATATCACCACGACCGTCGTCTGCAGCTGTATCAATACGATAAGGTCGCACCTTGATCTCGCGAATGAATTTCCCGCATTGATGAGCTTCACATCGCGGTGTGAAGAGATGGCGATCTTCAGGAAGTCGCCTCGTCCGGCGCTGCCGCTTCCGCCAGCGCCGGCGCTTCCCGCGGCGCCGCCACGTTCCTGACGTCATCTACATTCAAGGTTGTGTTGCGCCGGATCGTAGTGGTCGGCGACGCTGGTCGGCTTGCGACTGCCGGGACATGACTGGTCCACTCGCCTGCGCGGCGCGAAGTCTCCGGTGACGCGCCGCTCGTGCCGGCAATGCCAGCGAGATGGACGATCCCGTCGCGGTCGGGGACGTCGTGACATCCGGCGCTCATAGGCTGCACGGCGCGGATGCAGCGGCAGCGCAATGTGACGCACGTTTGCGTCGGCGGCCGACGCGCGTGCATCCGGATTGCTCGTGCCGATGAGCGCAGGGACTTCGTTTCAATAGCCGACGATTGTCTGCTGCATCGGCAACCTCGCATCGACACGGTCCGGCATCACGTTCTCGTGCGCGACCTCAAGATGTTTTATTTTCAATGTGCAATTTTGATCAGCGATGATGGAAGAGCATCGCTAAGTTCAGTAGCGGTCGGACGTTGCGTCCGATTTTGGGGCGATGGAAAGCGGGTTCAGAACGGGTCAATCGCTGCTTCGGCAGGCGATGAAAAGAGGCAGTCGTGTCATGATGAGTTCAGACAAGAGCGTGTGCAAAGTCGAAGCCGCTTATGAAAAACTCAAATCCCTTGTGCTCGCCAATCAATTGCGGCCCAACGAGCACCTTCAGATCACCAACCTCGCGGATCGTCTCAGGGTAGGGGTTACGCCCCTGCGCGAAGCGCTCATCCGGCTGACCGCCGAAAACCTGATCAACTCCTATCCGCACCGGGGCTTCTTCGCGAAGGTCCTGACGGTCGCCGAACTCAGCGACCTGTCGCAGTTCGCGCATTTGCTGCTGAGGTCCAGCCTGCAGGGCCGCGCCGTCCAATTCGACAATGAACAGCCGGCCGATATCTGCGGACCGGACGGCCTGGTGCGGACCCGTCAATCCGCGGAGGCGGCCGCGCGTGCGGTCGAACAACTCTACCAGCGAATTGTGTTGGCCAGTGAAAACGCGCAAATGTTGCAGGCCATCCAAAATTACAACTATCGCGTTCACGCGGTCCTGCTCATTTTCGTCGAGCAGCTGGAGACGCCCGAACTCACCTTCGACTACGTTCGTGCGGTGACGGACCTCCTCGCCGCCGGCGACCGCGACGCCGTCCAGCGAATGCTGCGGCAATGGTTTGACCGCAAGGCAGCCTGTTTCTCCAGGTTGATCAAGGAGGCGACCGCGCAGGCATTTTCCGCGCAATGGTCGAGTGAATCCCTTGCCCCGCCTCATCCCGTGCGGGCCGAAAGGATCGGTACGCCACGAATGGGTGCGGCCATTGCTGCGCAAAAGATCATGGCCTGCTCGCGCGAGTGACGTCTGACCGGGCGGCGGCGTGCGCTTGAGCCCAGGTCCGGCGTCCGTGTCGAGGGAGGATCTGCCCCGGCACGCCGACCGCCGCAGACAGCCGACCGTCGCGCTCCGCACGTATACTCCACTGGTTGCAAGATCATAAATTCTCGCCGTTCGAGAGCTTGCGGCACATTGTCTTGCCGCCATCACAAAAAGGAATCGCCTCGCAAAAACCCAACTTTGCAGACAACCTAAGGTAAATCGACCTGCCAGGCTCAGGTCTGCAACAGATGCGGAGGGATTATGGCAGAAGCGGAGGAAGGTGTGTCCGATATAAAATTTTTTCTTGCCCGGGTCGGTGAAGGAAAAAACACATCAAAATTCGCTAAAAATAGAGTGGTTTTTACGCAAGGCGACGCCGCCGACACTATTTTTTATATCAAGACGGGACGGGTCAAGGTTCTCGTCGTGTCCGAACAGGGCAAGGAAGCGGTGATCGGCATCCTCGAGCCGGGACAGTTCTTCGGCGAAGGATGCCTCAACGGCCACCCCTGGCGGACCGCAACGACGATTGCGATGGAGGAATGCCTGATCACGTCGATCGCGAAGGACGCGATGCTCAAGGCCCTCAAGGATGAGCCAAAATTTTCCGACCTGTTCATCGCGTATTTGCTCAGCCGCAACAGCCGCATCGAAGAAGATCTGATCGACCAGCTATTCAATTCGAGCGAAAAGCGGCTTGCGCGCCTCCTGTTGCTTCTTGCGAATCTTCGACAAGAACGGCGCGTCGCAGGCGATCACCCCGCAGATCAGCCAGGAGACGCTGGCCGAAATGATCGGTACCACCCGCTCCCGCGTCAGCTATTTCATGAACAAGTTTCGCAAGCTCGGCTTCATTTCCTATGATGGACAGATCGAGGTACACAATTCGCTCTTGAATGCGGTCCTGTACGACAAGCCCGGGGTCCGGGCCTGCGAGCGCGATCGCGCCGCGCAACAGGATGCGCCGTCGCGTCGGCCGCCTGCGCCTTGCCGTGCAGGCGCCCAGGCCGACGCAGCCGATCGCGGCCGCGGCATCCGGTAAGACGCGCCACCGTGCAGGCCGGCACTGCGCCGGCCGCCGCGCTCAGGGTTGCGCCGCGGTCTTTCGCCGCGGCTGCGCCGGCCGCTCACGCGACCTGCAGCTTCTCCGAAGCCCTTTCCAGCATCGCGGGCCGGTCGTCCGGCGTCAGCCGGAACTCGGGCAGGCTGAATTCGTGCAGCCGGTCGAGTGCGTAGCCCTCCGCCGTCGGCCGGATGTCCGCCGCGCATTCCCAGTCGGTGATCACCGGGGATCCCAGGCGCATCAGACTCAGCAGCTCGTGCCAGAGATCGCCAACCGCCTCGATCGAATATTCGCGCCGTCCCTCGACCAGCTGCTCGCTTACATTCTGCAGCCGTTCGACGTGCATCAGGATGAGGTTGGCGGCGTCCCTGATACTGAACGACGTCGCGTCGAAGCACGCCAGTATGGTTTGCCGCATGCGCTCGACCCGCTGCACGCTCGTGCCGCCATACTGCAGATAACTGCCGGCGCGCGGCAGCTGCGTCAGCAGCTCGTCGGCATTCTCGCGCAGCCCTTTCCACGCCGGGATGACGCGCTCGAGGATCAGCTTCTCCATCTCCCGGCGGCCGAAGTTCGTGCGGTGATGCTCCGGGTTGGTCCAGCACAGATAGAATTGCGCGGCATCGAGGGCGTATTCTTCTGCGATCTGCGGAGCCCAGATCACGTGCCCCTTGCTGGTCGAGAACTTCTCGTTCTCGAGCTCATAGAATTCATTCGTCACCATCGTTTCGGGAAGGATGTATCGCCCGTCGAACGCCATCAACAAGGCCAGGTGGCTCATGCCCCAGAAGTACGAGTTGTCGAAGCCCATGAAGTAGATCAGCTTGAAGCCGTGCTCGGTCCGCCACAGCATGTCGGCGGCCGAACAGTCGAGGCCGCGGCGCCGTGCGGCGACCGCCGTGCAATACATCGAGGCAGGCATTCCCTCGGCCCATGCATTGATGACCTGTCCCGCCGCTCCCTCGAATGGCGCCGGTATGCCCCATGACCCCGGATACGTGATGGGAAAGTCCGGAAGGGCGCCGGCGAACATCTCGTCCATCAGCTTTCGAATGTGCGGCCGCAGATGGCGTGCCCTTGCGGCGTAATACGCTTCCAGCTGCGCGCGGTAGCGTTCCAGTTCGAACACCAGGATGTGGAACGTGCGCCTGGTGAGCGGTTCCTTCGGGTTCAACGCCGCGAACGGCTCGAGGATTTCGGTAAAATTGTTGGGATGGCCGCAGCCTTCGCACAGCCCGCCCGAGGTCAGCGCCAGGCAGGTCGGACAGAGGCCTTTCACGTAAGCCTCGTACACCGCCTCCCCGTTGGGGCGAACGAAGAACTCCTTATCCTTCCAGGTAAATTTCCCGGCGTCGAAGAGCTCGGTCAGGAAGGTGAGGCAGGTTCCCCGGTATTCATCGTCGAACGGAGCAAACCCGTCGGTGCTGATGTCCAACAGCTCCAGGCTTTCGATGATCTCGTCGGTCGACCGCCGGCACAGCAGCGCCGGCGAAATGCCGCGCCTTGCAGCCGTGGTGACGACATAGCTCTGGCTGTCGTCCGTTCCGGTGGTGAACAGAACCTCATCCCCCAGCGCGCGATGCGCGCGTGCGAATACGTCGCTGTTCAGGATCGGGCCGGCGACATGTCCGACATGCAGGTTTCCGTTGGGGGTCGGCGGCGGAACGATGATAATATATTTGTCCGGCATGATTGCCTCTCAGCTTGCTGTCGCGATGGAGTTCCGGGCGTAATAGCCCTCGCAATTCTGCACGATGCGCAGATAGTCCAGGGTCGGCATTGCCACCGAGACGTCGAGTTCGCCGGCGTTGAACACGAGCTGATCGACCTCCGTGATGGTCATGTCGAGCATCACGTGAAGGTCCTTGTGGAAGGTGAAGGGCGGCACGGCGCCCATCACGCAGCCGGTCAGCTCCATCGCCTTCTCCTCCGGCGCGAACTGCACGCGCTTGGCGTTCAGCGCCGATCGCAGGAACTTGAGGTCGACACGTTTGTGACCGGGGACGACGGCGAGATAATATCTCCTCGTCTTGCCGTCCCGATCGATGGCCTCGAGGACCATCGATTTCGCCGCCTCCCGAAGGTCATGGCCGCGAATCCGGCTGGCGCTGATCGTCTCGCCCATCGGAGCGTGTCGAATGACCTCGTAACGGCATTGCTCGCTTTCGAGCAGAGAGAATATCTGTGCGCAGATACTCATTTTTTCAGGCCCCTGTAAAACGGCGCGATTTTTTACGTTTGCCGGCTCGCGCGTCCCGGCGGCCATTCAGGTTTCTGCGGCGCGCGTCGAGTTGGCGCGACGTGGTCTCTCACCGCGGCCGGCTATCACCGGCGGACGGTCGATGCTGGCGCTGGCGACACGGAGGCCGCTGCCGCGTCCTTCAATGTCAGCAGGGCGCGTCAGCGGCGGTATTTCAGGCTCGCCGTTGCAGGGACGTCAGGTCGGCTTGACGCGATGATGCCCCTCGCCCGGCGGAGACAGGGCGTCCTCGAACGAGACATTGTTGTTGACCGTCCGTTCGTTGCCGCCCCACCAGATGCAAAGCATCTCGAGGTCTTCGCTCGCGTCCGGATTCTTCAGCGTGTGCGTGGAGAAGCGCGGCAGATAGACCACGTCTCCCTTGGTGACCGTCTTGGTCTCGCCGTCGACGACCATCTCGCCGCGTCCCGAAAGGATGAGGAATGTCTCTTCCTCGTCGTGCCAGTGAGGCGTGCTGAACATGCCGGGGCTGATAATGATCCACGCGCTGCCCCACGGGGATTTCGACCCGGCCACGCCAAGGATACAGCCGGCGGACGGTGTAACCTTCCTCGTCCTGGATGACGGCCTCGCGCTGAAACTGCACCTCCATGCTCTTCTCCCTGCTTGCCGCACCAGCTTGATATCGAGCAACGCGAAAGGTACCCCGGCGTGCCGAAGCGCGGCAAAGCAGAAGTTCTCGGCCAAAGCGCAGAAGAACTAACGCGAGGGTTCGGGGCTGGGATCGCGCGGCGATTATTGGGAGGAGTGTCAAGACGAGGAAGGCGCCTCTCATGGCACGTGAGATGATGTCGTCGCGCATGTGACGTGAGGCGACGCGGGGAGTTGTTTTAGCCGATATCTGCCAAAATTGTTCTTATGTGCCGTAAAACCGCGGCGCATTTTACGTGCGCCACATAATCCTCATCGGCATGTGATTGCCGCACGCAATACCGCGAGGTCATTTCTGGATCTCGCCGAAGCCTGGCCGGCGCGGAGGCTCGGCCGGTCCGCCGCGACGGCCGACGGCGGAACGTCGCCGCGCTCATCAGCATGCGAGCGGCGCCGCACGACCGCGGGCCTTGCCGCGATCCTGCGCAAACAGCCGGACTGAATGGTGGTGCCCCTGGCCGGACTCGAACCAGCACGACCTTGCGGCCACCTGATTTTGAGTCAGGCGAGGCTACTACAAGGCTTTGTTGTTACATGACGATTTCGTGCGGAAGTGTGTAGTGTATAAGAGAGTGTGTAAAGAAATCTTGGACCTCGTGCCTGGGCCGTCCGCTGCGGTTCGGCTTGTTACGCTGGCGCCTTTATATGTGACCCGGCGCGTTGAGCCCCGCACTGACGCGTTTTCATTAGCCTGCGGCGAACCGACATCAGCGTCTATCCTGATTGCTCCGAGAGGCCTTGCATGGAGATTCTTCAAACGATCCCCCATCTGCCCATGACGTGCTGTCCACGCAAATTGCGGACTTGGCTTCGCACACAAGGACCGCCTATCGACTCGGCCTTGCACTTTTGCGAGCATAGCACTCATGCTACCCGCATCCTCCGCTACAATTCACAATGAACAGGTCAAGCTCTTTGCGGCCTGTTTGGAACGCATCGGCACCGCCATCCTAACCGTAGGCGTTTTCACGCCTATCGCTGCGGCAGCCTTTCGCGTTCCAGGGTTCATTCCGGACCCACTGAATGTTATATGTGGCTCAATGGCGTTTATGTTGGTTGCCGTGCTCTTCTATGTCAGTTCACAACGCGCCCTACAAAGGCTAGCCGCCGCGCCATGACAGGAATCGAGATGTTTGCGTTCGTTGTGGTGCCAGTTGTCTTGGCAGCAGGGTGCGTGATTGCGGTCCGTGTTTTCAATCGTCTGCACCCGTTTCCCCAGATGGCCCAAAACGCAGGAGTGACCGAACCAGCCGGAGAGTTCCTCGAGCGGCGTCACGGAATGTTTTTTAGTCGAACCAGGATTGCTGAGGCTGCAGGAAACGTTGCGCGTCACTTGCAACTCGTCGAGACGACCAAGTCTATCGAGATAGCTCAAAGAGAACTGGCAAATTCGATCAGCCGCATGAACGAACGCACCGTGGCGCTGGAAGCGGAATTGAGGACTATGAAGAGCGAGGTCCGCCTAGACGCTCTCAAAGAAACGCAATCCATGTGCAACGCGTTGGGCGGTAGCCTCAGCGAGCGGATCGATCGCCTAGAGAACACGGTAGGTGTGATGGCGGCCGCTCTTGGGGAGCAATATAAGCCATCAGTAGAACAAGCACAGCCCCAGCAGACCCGATCCGCTACTCGTGGCCGACAAGAACAAGGGTCTTAACGACCCGCTGGATCCTCCCCTCCTTCGGGGAGGCTCGAGCCACGTCTATGTGCGAGTTGATAGGGTCAGAGTTGATTTCTCGTGGCGGAGAGCGGGGCCCCAATGTTGAAGAACGTGCGCTACGCTCGCGCGCTATCTCGGGTCCGTCGGGGATAAACGCGTGCTCCGAGGGCGACTAGCCAGCGCTTCAAGTCCGTTGACTGTCAAGTGTAAGAAATGTTTGAGGCTTTGGCCGCAGTCGATGCGCGGCCAGCCCGGATTTGAGGCATCGCCGGAAGCTAAGAAGTCAAACGCGGTATCGGCTTCCCGCCATGGAAATGGCCCGGCGGCAAGAACCAACAGCGCATCAGATGTCAAGTTTGGTGCCCCTGGCCGGACTCGAACCAGCACGACCTTGCGGCCACCTGATTTTGAGTCAGGCGCGTCTACCGATTCCGCCACAGGGGCAAGGCGCGCGGGATCATACAGCCGAGGCGCGCCCGGTCAACGATTGTTGAAGGCCGGTGCGCAGCGGTGAATCGACAGCGGGCGGGACGCCTTGTATGGGAGCGTCCATGCTGGCGCCCGCACGAGACCACAGCGCAGTCGGCGCGCGTCGCGCCGATCCGGCGCTGACCGCCGCGCTGATCGTCGCCGTCGCCGGCGCGCTCACCATCGCGGGCGCGTGGTTCTTCGAGCTGGTGATCAAGCTCAACCCGTGCCCGATGTGTCTCGAGCAGCGCTGGCCCTATTACCTCGGTGTTCCGCTGGCGCTTGCCGTCGCGTTCGCGGCGCGCCGCAAGGCGCCGCGCATGATCGTCGTGGGCGGGCTCGCGGTTCTCGCGCTGCTGATGCTGTGGGGCGCCTACATGGGCGTGTTCCACGCAGGCGTCGAATGGAAACTCTGGCTCGGCCCGCAGGAATGCTCCGGCGGCGCACCACAGCTCGGAGCGCCGGGCGGCCTGCTCGATCGCCTGAAGACGATCAACATCATGCGCTGCGACGAAGCGGCGTGGCGCTTCCTCGGGATTTCGCTGGCCGGCTACAACGCGCTGATCTCGCTGGCGCTCGCTGCGGTTGCGGCGTGGGGCGCGAAGGGCGCTACGCGCTGAAGCGCTTTTCGTTCGAGCGTGATCTTGTCCGAAAACCGGTTCCCGCTTTTCGGGATCACGCTCAGCGCGCGTCCTTGTTCCAGATCGGGTTCTCGCGATCCTCGGGGTGCAGCTTGGCGACGTCCTTCGAGACGTGCCAGAACGAGGCGTCGATCGCCGAGCCCGCATAGTTCTGCTTCTGCGCGTGGCCGAACGGACACCACCAGATCTCCACCACCTTGGTGAGGTAGCTCGCCCATTCGAGCGACGCGACGCTGAACGGACAATAGAACGTGCAATTGAAGATCCAATAGGCGCGCGTGCGCGTCCAGCGCGCCCACGGATGGCAGTCGTCCTTCACGATCTGGGTCTTGTAACTGTAGCGATGGCTCTCCCAGGCGGGCAGGAAGTCGCGCAGGGTCTTGAGGTTCTGCGCGCCGAGCAGGCGCAGATGGATGTAGACGAGGCCGGAACCGGCGAGGATGAACGGCATCGCCAGGATCGGCAGATACACGAACGGCAGCCCGAGAAACACGCGCCAGGCCGGGACCTTGGTGTAGTGCACGCCGATGTCGACGCGCGTGCAGGCCTGGCATGCCTTCGGCGCCGGCGCACCGGGTTGCGCGATCATCGGTGCAATGCCCGCAACGTCATTCATTGGCTCGAACCCCTATTGAGACTCAAGCCTACGCCGTGGCGCGCGCAGAAGCGAGTTATCCTTGGCGCATGCGCTAGGGCTCGAGCTCGGTGTCCCAATAGAGATAGTCGAGCCAGCTATCGTGCAGGTAGTTCGGCGGGAACAGCCGGCCGTTGCGGTGCAGGTGCTGCACGCTCGGCGCGAACGGCATCTGCGAGGGCCACATGCCGGCCTCGTCCGGCGTCATGTTGCCCTTCTTCAGATTGCAGGCCGAGCACGCCGCCACGACGTTGTCCCACATCGTCAGCCCGCCGCGCGAGCGCGGCATCAGGTGATCGAAGGTGAGATCGTCGCGCGTGCCGCAGAACTGGCAGGAGAACTTGTCGCGCAGGAACACGTTGAACCGCGTGAACGCCGGATGCGTCGTCGGCTTCACGTAGGTCTTCAGCGAGACGACGCTCGGCAGCATCATCTCGAGGCTCGGCGAGTGCACCGCCTTGTCGTATTGCGCGACGATGTTCACGCGTTCGAGAAACACCGCCTTGATGGCGTCCTGCCATGACCAAAGCGACAACGGGTAGTAGCTCAAGGGCCGAAAGTCCGCATTGAGAACCAATGCGGGCCAACCGCTGTTGGGCACATGCGCGTTCAAGGCTTTCCCGTCCTCCTTGCACCGCCGCCGCAGGGCGGCCAGGCGAATAGTCTACAGGGAGCGTGACGGGATTGTGAAGCAGGGGGAGGAGGTTAGGCCGTCATCTGGGGGCTGCGCGCGGCGCGGAAGCGGCGGGCGAGAAATTCCCCGCCGTGGCGCAGGCCTTCGTCGTCGATGCCATGGCCGATGCCGGCGGAAATGTGCCATTCGACCGGCACTTCCAGCGCGGCGAGCCCCTGCGTGGCGTGGAGCAGCGCCTGGACCGGAATGAGATCGTCCTGGTCGCCATGCACCAGCAGCACCGGCGGGCGGGCGCGCACCTGCGGCTTGTAGCCCTCGAGGTCCGAATCGCCCTCGAGCACCAGCATGCCCGAATAGCCGACGATCGCGGCCGGCGGCACCGCGCGGCGCAGGCCGACATGCAGCGACATCATGGTGCCCTGGGAGAAGCCGACCAGCGCGAGCGCGGACGGCGGCAAGCTGATGGCGCGCAAGCTCGGCGTCGAGGAATTGCTCGAGCACCGGCGCGGCGGCGTTGACGCCGATCCAGCGCTCGTCCGGATCGCGGAACGTGAGCGGAAACCACTCGCGTCCCATCGGCGCCTGTCCGCACGGGTGCGGCGCATGCGGCGAGACGAACGCGGCATGCGGCAGGAACACCTGCCAGGCGCGGCCGATCTCGATCAGGTCGTTGCCGTCGGCGCCGTAGCCGTGCACGAACACGACAAGCTGGCGCGCCGGACCGTGCTTCGGTGCGAGGCGCGGACCGTCGAGTTCAGCCATTCTTGCCTCGCTTCTTTGTCGCGGCGGCTTTCACCACGGCCGCCGGTATCGCCGTTTGCAGTAACACGCCTTCGCGCTGTCTTCACGGCGCGATAGTAGGTCCACAACAGCCGCGCCGCGACCGCGCGCCAGGGCCGCCAGGGATCGGCGAGCGGGCCCATCTCCTTGGTCGTCGGCCGCGCGCGACAGGCCGAAGGCGACGCGCGCGGCCTCCTGCAGGGCGATATCGCCGGCCGGCCACGCGTCGGCATGGCCGAGGCAGGCGAGCAGATAGACGTCCGCGGTCCACGGGCCGATGCCGTGCAGTTGCGTCAGCAGCGCATGCGCGTCGTCGGCCGGCAATGTCGGCGAGCGCGTCGAGATCGATGTGCTGCTTCTCGATCGCCTTGGCGATCTCCTTCAGCGTCTTGATCTTCGCATTCGACAGGCCGACGCGCAGCAGCTTGTCCTTGCGCGCGCGCAGCACCGCGGCGTGGTCGAACGGATCGGCGATCGCCACCAGCCGGCCGTGGATCGCGGCGGCGCTCGCGACCGACACCTGCTGCGACACGATGATCTGCGCGAGCCCCGCATAGCCGCCGTCGCGGCGCCGCAGCGGCGGACGCCCGCCGCGCTCCAGCACGGCGGCAAAGCGCGGATCGAGCGCGATCAGCGCCGCGATGCCGCGGTCGAGGTCGGCTTCGGTGTGGATGTGGGTGATCATTCCTGCGGCGTACTCGGTGCAACCCTCTCCACCGAACTCGGGTTTACCCGAGTTCGGCATCGTTATCTTGGCCGAATCGGAAACATCCGACTTCGGCGGGAGAGGGTGGACAATCTGAACGAAGTGAGGATCGGCCGGGTGAGGGGTAACTTTCGATCGCCTGCAGTGTAAAGAGACCCCTCACCCGGTACGTCGCTCGCTGCCGCTCGCAACGTACCACCCTCTCCCTCAAGGGGAGAGGGTTGCACCGAGCTTGTTGCAAAAGATGACGCAACCCGTTTTCCGCTTCGCGCCGTCGCCCGAACGGCCACCTGCATCTCGGTCACGCGCTCTCGGCGCTGCTCAATGCCGAGATGGCGCGCGCGGCGGGCGGGCGCTTGCTGCTGCGCATCGAGGACATCGACGCGACGCGCTGCCGGCCCGAATTCGAGGCGGCGATCCTGGAGGACCTCGCCTGGCTCGGCATCGCGTGGGAACAGCCGGTGCGGCGCCAGTCGGAGCATTTCGACGCCTACCGCGACGCGCTTGCGAAGCTGCGAAGCGCAGGGCCTCGTCTATCCGAGCTTCGAGAGCCGCGCCGAGATCGCGCGCCTCGTCGCCGAGCGCGAGGCGAAGGCGCCGTGGCCGCGCGATCCGGACGGCGCGCCGCTCTATCCCGGCAACGCCAAGACGGCTCAGCGCGGACGAGCAGCGCGGCGCGGATGGCGCGAGCGAGCCTTACGCGCTGCGGCTCGACATGAACGCGGCGGTCGAGCGCACCGGCGCGCTCACCTGGGTCGAGACCGGCGAAAATCCCGAAGGACGATCACGACACGCTGATGGCGCAGCCGGAAGCGTGGGGCGACGTCGTGCTCGCCCGCAAGGAGACGCCGACCAGCTATCATCTTTCGGTCGTGGTCGACGACGCGCTGCAGGGCGTGACGCACGTGGTGCGCGGGCAGGATCTGCAGCCGGCGACCAGCGTGCATCGCGTGCTGCAGGCGCTGCTCGGCTTGCCGGCGCCGCACTACCATCATCACCGGCTGATCCTCGATGCCGAGGGGCGCAAGCTGTCGAAGTCGACGCGGGCGACCGCGCTGCGCGAACTGCGCGCCGACGGCGCCACGCCCGCCGACGATCCGCCGCGATGGTCCGGGCTTCGACATCCGGCGCGTCGATTGTGCGATAGCCGTCAGCCGCCGGGGCTGAGCGTGGGATGCGTAAGGCCAAGCGTGCGAAGGCTGCGAAAGCCGCGGCGCAAGATCGAAGCGCCCGCGCCGACGTCGTCGCGCGCCGGATGCGACCGAGCTCGCGCTCGCGAGCCTGGCGCACGAGATCCGCACGCCGCTCAACGGCATCCTGGCGATGAGCGAACTGATCGCCGCGGCCGATCTGCCCGCGCGCGAGCGCGAATGGGCCGCGCAGGTCAAAAGCGCGGCCGAGCATCTGGCGCATCTTTCGACCCTGGTGGTCGACGGCGTGCGCGCCGACACGGCGCAGGCTCGCGCTGCGCGCGCAGCCGTTCCGCCTGCGCGCGCTGGCCGAGGCGGTCGGCGCGACGCTGGCGGCGCGCGCCGAGACCAAGGGGCTTGACTGCCGACATCGCGATCGCGGCCGACCTGCCCGATGCGGTGAGTCGGCGACGGCGTGCGGCTGCGCGCCGCGCTGGAAAATCTCGCCGACAACGCCGTGAAGTTCACCGAGCGCGGGCGCGTCGCGATGACGGTCAGCGCGCGCGCCGGCGCGCGCGCAAGCGCCATACGATCGCGTTCACCTTCACCGACAGCGGCATCGGTCTGAGCAAGCGCCGAGATCGCGCGGCTGTTCCGGCCGTTCGCGCAGGCGAACGACGTCGCGCGGCGCTACGGCGGCGCCGGGCTGGGGCTCGTGTTCGTGCGGCGCCTGGCGCAGGCGATGGGCGGCGATCTCACGGTGGAGAGCCGCGCCGGGCGAGGGCAGCGCGTTTCGCCTCAGCGTGACGGTCGAGGCGGCGGCGCCGCGCAATCCGCGCAGCGAAATCGCGCGCCAGCGACGGCGGCGACGAAAGCGCTGCGCGTGCTGTGCGCGGAGGACAATCCGTATGCGCGCGTGGTGCTGAAAACGATGCTGACCGAGCTCGGCCACGCGGTCGATTTCGCCGGCAGCGGCGAGGCCGCGGTCGCGGCGGTCGAGCGCGGCGGTCACGATCTCGTGCTGATGGACGTGACGTTGCCGGGCATGGACGGGCTCGCGGCGACGCGCGCGATCCGCGCGCTCGACGGCGCGGCGGCGCGCGTGCCGATCATCGGCATTTCGGGACGCAGCGAGCCGCGCGAGCGCGACGCCGCGCTCGCGGCCGGCATGAACGCGTTTCTGGTGAAGCCGGTGAGCCCGGCGGCGCTGGCGGAGACGATCGCGGCGCTCGCGCCGGCGTTACGATAACGCCGGGTTCGCGGCGTCCACGATGCGCACCACGTCGGCCATGATGCGGTTCAGCTCGTAGTCCTTCGGCGTGTAGACCGCCGCGACGCCTGCCGCGCGCAAGGTGCTGGCATCCTCCGGCGGGATGATGCCGCCGACCACCACCGGCACGTCGTCGAGCCCGGCCGCGTGCATGCGCGCGACCACGTCCTTCACCAGCGGCACGTGCGAGCCGGACAGGATCGACAGCCCGACCACGTGCACGCCTTCCTCGAGCGCCGCGTTGACGATCTCGGCCGGCGTCAGGCGGATGCCCTCGTAGACCACCTCCATGCCGGCATCGCGCGCGCGCACCGCGATCTGCTCGGCGCCGTTGGAGTGGCCGTCGAGGCCCGGCTTGCCGACGAGGAACTTGATGCGCCGCCCGAGCCGCTGCGACACGCGCTCGACGTCGGTGCGCACGTCGTCGAGCGCCGCCGGAATCCTGCCGCGCCGCGCGGCCGACGCCGGTCGGCGCGCGGTATTCGCCGAACGCCTCGCGCAGCGCCGCGCCCCATTCGCCGGTGGTGACGCCGGCCTTGGCGGCCGCGATCGAGGGCGGCATGACGTTGCGCCCTTCGGCCGCCGCGGCGCGCAACTCCTTCAGCGCCGCCGCGACCGCGCTCGGCGTCGCGCGACGCGCGCCAGGCGTTGAGCCGCTCGATCTGCTCGGCCTCGACCTCATGCGGCACGGTGAGGATCGCGCCTTCGCCGGTCGACAGCGGCGAGGGCTCGGTCTCGATGAACTTGTTGACGCCGACCACGATCTGCTCGCCGCGCTCGATCGACTCCAGCCGCGCGGTGTTGCTCTCGACCAGCTTCGACTTCATGTAGCTCGACTCGACCGCCGCGACCGCGCCGCCCATCTGCTCGATGCGCGCGAGCTCTTCCTTCGCCTCGCGCTTGAGCTCCGCCGACCTTGGCGGCGATCTCGGTCGACCCTTCGAAGATGTCGCCGTAGTCGAGCAGGTCGGTCTCGTAGGCGAGGATCTGCTGCATGCGCAGCGACCATTGCTGGTCGAACGGGCGCGGCAGGCCGAGCGCCTCGTTCCACGCCGGCAGCTGCACGGCGCGCGCGCGCGCGCCCTTCGACAGCGTGACGGCGAGCATCTCGAGCAGGATGCGATAGACGTTGTTCTCGGCCTGCTGCTCGGTCAGCCCGAGCGAGTTCACCTGCACGCCGTAGCGGAACAGCCGCTGCTTGGCGTCGGTCACGCCGTAGCGCTCGCGCCGTGATCTCGTCCCACAGCTCGGCGAAGGCGCGCATCTTGCACAGCTCGGTGATGAAGCGCAGGCCCGGCATTGACGAAGAACGAGATGCGCCCGACCACCTCGCCGAACTTGTCCGGCGCGACCTCGCCGGAGGCCTTCACGGTGTCGAGGATCGCGATCGCGGTCGCGAGCGCGTAGGCGAGCTCCTGCACCGGCGTCGCGCCGGCCTCCTGCAGATGGTAGGAGCACACGTTCATCGGATTCCATTTCGGCATCTCGGCGGTCGTGAACAGGATCACGTCCTTGGTGAGCCGCATGGAGGGCGCGGGCGGAAACACGTAGGTGCCGCGCGAAAGATATTCCTTCACGATGTCGTTCTGCGTGGTGCCCTGCAGCTTGCGCGCGCGGCGCGCCCTGCTCGTCGGCGACCGCGATGTAGAGCGCGAGCAGCCACGGCGCGGTGGCGTTGATGGTCATCGAGGTGTTCATCTCGGCGAGCGGGATGTCGTCGAACAGCGCGCGCATGTCGCCGAGATGGGCGATCGGCACGCCGACCTTGCCGACCTCGCCTTTCGAGAGAACGTGGTCGGAGTCGTAGCCGGTCTGGGTCGGCAGATCGAAGGCGACCGAGAGGCCGGTCTGCCCCTTGGCGAGGTTCTTGCGATAGAGCGCGTTCGACTCGCGCGCGTTCGAATGCCCCGAATAGGTGCGGAAGATCCAGGGTTTGTCGCGCACGAGCGCTGTCCACCGGCGTTGGGTTAGGCCGGGAGGGATGGTGCGCCTAATTTTGTTGCAGTGCAATATGCCTATCGCTCCACGCGGGCCCTTTTAGCGAGCGCGACATTGATTGCCAAAAAGTGTATATAAGAATTATTAGATCATCATCAGAAATGACAAAATGTTGCTATATAGAGTTGACATGGCGCGAAATTCGACGTAGTATACGCTAACGGCTATCTGTGTGCGATTAGTACACGGGGTTGCGGAATGGCTCATCGTGGCGGCTTTCGAACACGCAAGCCTTGGCGTCTCGGCCATCGTTTGAAGAGCTGGAAGGAAAGCACGCTGCTTGGTGGCGTGAACAGATACTCAAAGCCTCACGCCCCGAGCTTGCGAAGCTTCTCGGCATCCATTCCCGCACGATTGAGCGCTATGAGGGGATGCAGAAAGTACCGGAAATGTACCGCCTTGCCTGCGAGACGTTAAATCGTACTCGGAGTAGCGGCTGGTTTTGGCAGGAGCGTAACCCGCGCGGCTCTCTAGCGGTAGGATTGGGAGGGCCACAACAATGAGCAGGGGAGGGAAAGACGCAGACAGCCTCGTTCGTGGCTCGTTGGCGACTCGAACAACCGAGAATGTACCCGCGAGCCTGACGGATTTTGGAGGGGTTGCCTCGGCGTGTTGAAATCGTTTGGACGCCGATTCCGCTCTCAGCGTGATAGTCCTAACAATTTGCGTGACTGCCGTTCTAAAGGGCGCGGACACGATACCTACCTACCTCATGGGCGGAAGCGTCCTTGCGCTAGTGTACTTGTTTAAGTGGTTGCAGCGCCGAGATAGTGGCGCCTAACTGTAGCATTCAAATCCCACCCTACAAATCGGCACTCTAGGCCGCTCCTCGCTCGCCTGCCGATAGCGCTGCGGTATGTGCTGGTTCTTCGCGGCGTGCACGTCTCGCCGTTGTGAAGCAAGCTTAACCCGCATGCCGATGGTGGGCACGCTACGCTTTGCCCACCCTACAAGCGCTTCTTCTTCGCCGTCGCCCTGTTGATCGCACCGAGCAGGCGCCTGGTCTGCGGCGTGTGCTTGATCGAGAGCGCGAACGCCCGGCCGCGGCCTTGCTTGTTCAGAATTTTTGTGCGTTCGACGAGATCGCGCTTGATCAACTTTTGCACATGACGGATCACCTGTGCGTCGGCGAGGCCGGTCATCTCGGCAAGCCGCGCGGCCGTGACCGGCTCCTCCTCGCCCTCGAGCATGTAGATCAGCGTGAACAGGCCGACCTGTTGCAGCCGCGCGGCAGGAGTCTCGTTCGGAAATGCCTTCTCGATGATGCGCGCGACCAGCATTCGAATCAGTTCGCGACTGCCGTCCTGTTGCATCAATCTTATTCCTAATATATGGTAGGTTTCAACATAGAAGCTGCTCTAACAACCGTTGCGCTGGCGGGATTCGCCTCCGCGACAACGCTACCATATTGCCGCGCCGGGGCGGGAAGGGCGAAGCCATGTCCAAGCGCAGGGCCGAGGCGGGCGATGCCGTGGTCGGCCGCAACGTCCATTTCCACCGGCTCCACCGCGGCTTGTCGCAGTCCGGCCTTGCGCGCGCATCGGCGTCTCGTTCCAGCAGGTGCAGAAATACGAGAAGGGCACAAACCGCATCGGCGCGGCGCGGCTGGTGGGGATCGCGGCCGCCCTCAACGTGCCGGTGATGGCGTTGCTCAAGGGCGTCGCTGACGGTCATCCAAGGTGGACGTGTCGGCGGCCGGGCTGCTGGCGCATCCGCAACGGCTGCGACTGGTCCAGGCGTTCGCCGCGATCGAGGACGGGCGCGTGCGGCGCTCGCTGATCGCGCTCACCGAAAATGCCGCGCGGCTGGCGCGGCAACGGAGTGCCGCGCGGCGATAGCAGGACGTTCGATGATGCAGCGGCCCGGGTTTCGCTGCGTTCCACTCGGGCCTACGCTTACCTCGCCGCTGGGACGATGCAATCACGCGATGATGGCGCTCAACGATGCCGGCGTATCGATAATCACGTTACTGCCGCGCACCGATTGCCATACAGCGCTGACCGCCTGTGTGTTGTTCGTAGGAGCCTGACCAGGACCGCCAAGGTCGTCGGCACTCTCCCGAAGCTTGCGGGCGCCGTTTCGCAATAGGTGAAACACGCGAACGGCACCAGGGCAGCACCGTTGACGGAGATTCCGAACATGCCACCCGGGTTGTTGTTGCCGGTGGCATACGGGTTGGGCACGGTCAGGGTTATCAGCGCCTGGTTCAAGCTGCCCGATATCACGGGCAACGTCAGGTTCAAACCCAGCCATGGGAGACCAACTGCCGGACGTGGTGTTCAGATTACCTGCGGTTTGCCTGAATAGGATGGTCACGAATGTTCTCCCACATTTGAGAAGCTCCCATGTTACCATGAAAAGTTGTAAATTGTACAAAAACATTCTAAAATAGTTCACTGATCGGCGTCGGCGCGGCGTTGCCACGCAACGCAGTTCGGCGCGCGCCGGTCATTTCCCACGCTCCTCACGCGCTCTTCGGTCTCTTGCGAGAGCGGACGGGGCCAGCGACAGCGCGCACCGACGTCTTCAGCGCCGCGGCTACGCTTGCCCGCGCATTCACACCCCATTCATCGCAAGCGCGCCCCATGACCGGACGGCTGCCAATAAGCAGCCGGGCCACGATTGGAGGAAGCGATGTCCCGTGGTTTTCCGGCCGTGCTGACGGCCGCGTGTTTCGCATTCACAACTCTCATGGTGCCACCTCTGAACGGCTTCGGCGTTTCCGAAGCGGAGGCGGCAACGACGGTCAAAAGCAGCAAGTCAAACACCAGCGACCGCATGGGCGGTGGCGGCGGCAAGGGAAAGGCCGGCCGGACCACGGTCAAGAGCAGCAAGTCGAACAGCAGCGACCGGATGGGCGGTGGCGGCGGCGGCAAGGGAGCGGCCGGCCGGACCACGGTCAAGAGCAGCAAGTCGAACAGCAGCGACCGGATGGGCGGTGGCGGCGGCTTTGGCGGCGTCCAGTTAAATCCGCAGCCCGAGCCCCCGGGCAAGGCCAAGGCGAGATAGTTCTTGACGAAGCGGCGGGGTTTCCGCCTTCAGGTCGGTCGCAGCGCCGGATGCGCTTCATCGCGCCGTCGTCGCGCTGGATGGTGATCGTGCGGCAGTCGCCGCGCGCAAACCGACATCGCGCTCGCGCGCGGCCGCGCCGGCCCGCCATGGAACCGGCGCAATGTCGTGACGTTAACTCGCGCATCGTGCCTGCTGTCGCGCCGGCGCACCATCTCCCGGCAGGCGCTCCGGTGCGGAGCAGGGCGAGAGCCGCAGAACATGAATCGACGAGAACCCTGGATGATGTCAGCCGTCATGGCGTTCCTGATGGGCCTGTTCGCGTGGGGCCCCGCCGCAGCGCAGACACCTGCGCTCTCCACGCATCAGATCCGCGTGGCCTATGTGCAGCCCAGCGAAGAAAAGCATCAGCCCATCTATGAAGCGCTGCAGGAGCGCCGGGTGCTCGAGACGTTGCGCTCCATCTTGAATCCGCTCCGTCTGCCGCGCGAGCTGACGCTTGAGCTGAAGAGCTGCGGCGGCAAGGTCGATGCCTATTACTGGCAAGCCACCGCGACCGTTTGCTACGAATACGTCGAGCTCATTCAACAGCATGCCCCCAAGGTCGCCACGCCCGGTGGCGTCACGCGCGCCGACGCGATCATCGGCGCCATCGTCGACACGTTCCTGCACGAAGCCGGGCATGCGGTGTTCGATCTGCTCGAAATTCCGGTGTTCGGACGCGAGGAAGATGCCGCCGACTTCTTCTCGGCCTATGTGTTGTTGAAGTTTGCGCCCGAGGATGCGGCGCGCCTGTTTCAGGGCGTGGGGTTCATGATGGCGAGCGAGGCGAAGGCGGCGCTGGAGAAGCCGGCGAGCCTGCAAGCCTATGCCGGGCCGCATGGCACGGCGCCGCAGCGCTATTACAACTTGCTGTGCATGGCCTACGGGTCGGATCCGAAGACCTTCGCCGATGCCGTCTCGAAGGGCGGGCTGCCGAAGGAACGTGCCGACGACTGTGCCGAGGAATTCGCGTTGCTCGAGCGCGCGTTCCGCAAGCTCGTCATGCCCTATGTCGATCAGGAGGTTCTCGGCAAGGCGCGCGCCGAGGTGCGGTTCAATTGGGGACCGTTGCTCACCTCGAATACCGGGCTCGATGCGCTGCCGCTCGCCGAGTAACCGGCTCCCCTCTGCGTGCTTGCGCGCATGACTGAGCCGGCCGGGTGTTTCCGCGGAACCGCGGTATTGGCGTCAGGGTTTTCGAGAGCGACGGACGCACGATCACTGCGGTCATTGCAGTCGGGCGGTTCGCATGGACTACGAACTCGCGAAACGGTTACGAGACGCCGGTTACCCGCAACGGCGGGGCCCGCTGCTGTTCCCGGCCGGGCACAATCCCCGCACCCTGAAAGGGCGGCGCGAGAGCGTAACGCTGCGTGCCTATGAGCCGGCGCTTGCCGAACTCGTTGCGGCATGCGTCGCGCTGTCGGACGGCGGCGTCTTCCGCCTGCGTCATCGGGCCGGCGCATGGACCGCCGCGACCCTCACGCAGACATGCCGGGCCGCAGATCCGGACGCTGCCGCCGCGCGCTTGTGGCTCGCGCTTCGCGCGGAGAAAGCGAAAACGTGAGGCCGTGCGCTGCGCCGGACGCGGCCTAGCGCCTTCGGATCAAGCCGACGATCGCCAGCAGAACGACCGCGCCGATGGTCGCGTTGATGATCGAGCCGAGGAAGCCGGCGAACGGCATGATGCGCAAGCGTGGTCATCAGCCAGACGCCAATGAACGCGCCGACGATGCCGATCACGATGTTCCAGATCAGCCCGAATCCAAAGCCGCGCATGATCTGCCCGGCGAGCCATCCCGCGATGGCGCCGACGACGATCATGATGATGATGCTGTCTATTCCGACCACGATGGCCTCCCCCGGCAAATGGTCCTGCGCCTCGCGGGCGCGCGCGGGAGGCAGTCCCTCCCTCGGCCGGTTTCCAGCGGCGGAACCGC
>CAWIXG010000017.1:0-54275 GCA_963839985.1 uncultured Alphaproteobacteria bacterium
AAGACCAGCTTGCAAGATCGAACCGACAACCCCCTGCGGTCAAGCAAAAGGCTGACAAAGCATTTCATCCGATCTTGCGATCAGGCGAAATGCCGGGAGTGCGTACCGGCCATGATCTTTCGACCACGATCGATACTCGGAACGATCTCCTCTTCACGATGTCAGATAACACGTATCTCTCGCCTGCCCCGCAGGACATGCCCACGGGTCCATCATGCGATGAAACACGAATTTGTTTTCTACGGACGAACCTGATCCCGACTGGTGGAGCCAGACGGGATCGAACCGACGACCTCCTGCTTGCAAAGCAGGCGCTCTCCCAGCTGAGCTATGGCCCCAGAAGTCGGTCTCTCTTCCTGCCTTCAACCTGCCACCTGCGGCGAGGCCGCGGAGCAGCGAAGGTTGGTGGGCCTGGGAAGACTTGAACTTCCGACCTCACGCTTATCAAGCGCGCGCTCTAACCAACTGAGCTACAAGCCCTGATCCTGATAACCGGCCGCGCCGGCGCAACGACCGTACGATCGCGCACGCACAATGCGGCCCGAGGCTCGTCCGAGAAGAAAGAGAAACGAAGACGGCGAAATCCCGCCAATGGAACTCATGACTGAGCCCCTGATGTTTCTAAAACGATCCGATAGACGAGCGAGATGTCGCCCTGAAGGATCATCCTTAGAAAGGAGGTGATCCAGCCGCAGGTTCCCCTACGGCTACCTTGTTACGACTTCACCCCAGTCGCTGACCCTACCGTGGTCGGCTGCCTCCTTGCGGTTAGCGCACCGGCTTCAGGTAAAACCAACTCCCATGGTGTGACGGGCGGTGTGTACAAGGCCCGGGAACGTATTCACCGCAGCGTGCTGATCTGCGATTACTAGCGATTCCGACTTCATGGGGTCGAGTTGCAGACCCCAATCCGAACTGAGACGGCTTTTTGAGATTTGCGCAGGATTGCTCCATTGCGTCCCACTGTCACCGCCATTGTAGCACGTGTGTAGCCCAGCCCGTAAGGGCCATGAGGACTTGACGTCATCCCCACCTTCCTCGCGGCTTATCACCGGCAGTCCCCTTAGAGTGCCCAACTAAATGATGGCAACTAAGGGCGAGGGTTGCGCTCGTTGCGGGACTTAACCCAACATCTCACGACACGAGCTGACGACAGCCATGCAGCACCTGTGTTCCCGCCAGCCGAACTGAAGGACCTCATCTCTGAAGTCCATACGGGACATGTCAAGGGCTGGTAAGGTTCTGCGCGTTGCTTCGAATTGAACCACATGCTCCACCGCTTGTGCGGGCCCCCGTCAATTCCTTTGAGTTTTAATCTTGCGACCGTACTCCCCAGGCGGGATGCTTAATGCGTTAGCTGCGCCACTGACGAGTAAACCCGCCAACGGCTAGCATCCATCGTTTACGGCGTGGACTACCAGGGTATCTAATCCTGTTTGCTCCCCACGCTTTCGCACCTCAGCGTCAGTACCGGACCAGTGAGCCGCCTTCGCCACTGGTGTTCTTCCGAATATCTACGAATTTCACCTCTACACTCGGAGTTCCACTCACCTCTTCCGGACTCGAGATCCCCAGTATCAAAGGCAGTTCTGGAGTTGAGCTCCAGGATTTCACCCCTGACTTAAAGATCCGCCTACGTGCGCTTTACGCCCAGTGATTCCGAGCAACGCTAGCCCCCTTCGTATTACCGCGGCTGCTGGCACGAAGTTAGCCGGGGCTTCTTCTGCGGGTACCGTCATTATCTTCCCCGCTGAAAGAGCTTTACAACCCTAAGGCCTTCATCACTCACGCGGCATGGCTGGATCAGGCTTGCGCCCATTGTCCAAGATTCCTAACTGCTGCCTCCCGTAGGAGTTTGGGCCGTGTCTCAGTCCCAGTGTGGCTGATCATCCTCTCAGACCAGCTACTGATCGTAGCCTTGGTGAGCCGTTACCCCACCAACTAGCTAATCAGACGCGGGCCGATCTTTTGGCGATAAATCTTTCCCCGTAAGGGCTTATTCGGTATTAGCACAAGTTTCCCTGTGTTGTTCCGAACCAAAAGGCACGTTCCCACGTGTTACTCACCCGTCTGCCACTCCGTATTGCTACGGCGTTCGACTTGCATGTTTTAGGCCTGCCGCCAGCGTTCGCTCTGAGCCAGGATCAAACTCTCAAGTTGGACTGAGATTTTGATCTGGCGATCACACGTTTTGCGCGTAGCGACGCTTGCGCGCCGCCACATTCACTTTGACGAGGTCCAACATGTAATCGTCTGCGTGATTGCTCACACATCCGACAAGTGTTGTTCCTAGAAACGTGTACCGCCGAAGTCTCGTCCGACCGCATCGCACAACGATTGCTCGCTGAACGAGGCGGCCCGCAAGGACTCCGCCGTCCACGTTTCTCTTTCTTCCGATTCAGTTGTCAAACAGCCCGGGAACCGTGTGGTCCCCTCTCTCCGAAGACCGGAGAGCCGCCGAAGCCCAAGACATCCGACCGAAACGAGACGCCCGACCGAAATCGGCTGTCTGGTCATCACGATGGATGAGGTGCTTCGCAGGCGCGTCATCGCGCCGAAAGGCGGGCGGCGCGCCGTTGTGAGGGCTATATAGTCGGGGGGTCACAGGCTTGTCAACACTCGAAATCGCCCATCGCGAACGAAATCGCTCCTGTGGAAAGCCGCGATTTCATCCGTATTCGCAACGACCTTGGGTCACCCGCCATGCCGCACTGGCGCCACATTCCTACCGCGTTGTTCGCATCGGGGTAAGGCCAGTGATTACAGTTCGAATCAAGGGTACCGGGCAGCCACGTTGACGCTTCTGCGTCGGCGGGCGATCGTTGCTGACGCGCCAGGATATCGGGTGGGACCGCCGCGCGCTGCGCAGCGGTGAGCGGAGGGGACAAGGCGCTTGGATCAAGGCAAGAGGCGCGATCCAAATCGTCCGCGCGGAATGTCGGAGCCGATCGACCTCGGCAATGAACCGCCATTGCTTGTCGATGGCGCGGCTCCCGCGATCGTCGACCGCCGCCGTGTCTCGGTTCAGTGGTTTTCCGGCACGATCCTGACCGCGCTGTGCGGCGCCGCGCTGATGGGCGGCGCCGTCTACATTGCGCTCGACGGCGAGGCCAACTTCGCCGCCCTGCCCGAGCGCGTCGAGGCCGCACTGCGCGGCACACTGACCGGCGGCGAACGCGCCGCCCAGATCGCCCGCAAGACCGACAAGCTTCCAGCCTCCGGCGAGACCAACGCCGCGCGCCACGTGATCCGCATCTCGGCCCCGGTCCGCTCCGGTGATCGCGAGTTCATGCGCCAGCGCGCGTTCGTGCGCGTCGCGTCAAACCTCTCATTGACGACGTCGGAGCTCTCCGCCGGCGTCCCGAAATTCAATCCGGCGCGCCTGATGATGGACAACGGGCGGGGCAATGCGGTCACGGCCGACGATACGCCCGGCGCCGAGCCGGACGCGGAAGTCTCCTTCGTGACGCGCGACCTCATCTCGGTGCTGCCGCGCGCGAAGATCGCCGCCGCGGTCGCGCGCGAGGACATCATCGCGCAGGTACGCGACGCTGCGGCGTGGTCGGGCGGCCCCACCAATCGGCCGATGACCGCAAGCCTCGGGGTGATGGACACGACCGGCAGCACGCGCTCGGCCTATGCGGCCGAAGGCGGCGGCGAGCCGGACCCGTATGCGGGCTTCGAGGCGCGCATCGTGCCGGAGAACATCACGCTGCTGCCGAAGAGCGCCGGCCGGGCAAACGCGCCCGACGCATGGAATGAACGCGCGGTTGCGGTCAAGAAGGGCGAGTCCGCGCAGGCCATCCTGCGTGATCAAGGCGCGTCCGCCGAGGATATCCGCGCGCTCGCCGCGGTGCTCGGCACGCGCGGACGCGACGGCGGCCTGCGCGAAGGACAGAAGCTGCGCATCATGTTCGCCCCCGACGGCGGACGCCTGCGCGTCGTGCGCGTCATCGTGGTCGGCGACAGCGCGGTCGAAGCGGTCGTCGCGCTCTCCGACACCGGCAAATACGTCTCGGTCGACGTGCAGAGCCTGAGCAGCGGCGGCACCGAGGTTGCGGAAGCGGAGGAGGACGACGAGAATGACACCTCCGCGGTGCGCCTCTATCAAAGCATCTACGAAACCGCGATGCGCAACCAGGTTCCGCGGCCGGTGATCGACGACCTGGTACGCATCTACTCCTACGACGTCGATTTCCAGCGCCGCGCCGCGCCGGGCGACTCGTTCGAGGTGCTGTACTCGGGCGAGGACGACGCGGACGCGCGCAACAACGACGTGCTGTTCGCCGCGCTCACGGTCGGCGGCGAGACCAAGCGGTTCTTCCGCTATCTCTCGCCCGACGACGGCGTCGTCGACTACTACGACGAGACCGGCAAGAGCGCGAAGAAATTCCTTGTCCGCAAGCCGGTCGGCGCCGGCATCATGCGCTCCGGCTTCGGCTTCCGCCGCCATCCGATCCTCGGCTATTCGAAGATGCACACCGGCGTCGATTGGTCGGCACCGTACGGCACGCCGATCTTTGCGTCAGGAAACGGCGCGGTGGAAAGGGTCGGCTGGGAAGGCGGTTACGGCAAATACATCCGCGTGAAACACAACAACGGCTACGAGACCGCCTACGGCCACATGTCGGCGTTCGCGCGCGGCATCGAGCCGGGCAAGCGCGTGCGCCAGGGCCAGGTGATCGGCTTCGTCGGCTCGACCGGCCTTTCGACCGGCGCGCATGTGCACTACGAGATCGTGGTCAATGGCCGCTTCGTCGATCCGATGCGCATCCGTCTTCCGCGCGGCCGCGTGCTGGAAGGCCCGATGCTCGCGACCTTCGAGAAGGAACGCGAACGCATCGAAGGGATCATGAACCGCAAGGCGGGCACGCCGGCACGCACCGCGCAGGCGCAAGGCAACTGAGCAGCGCTCGCCCAGTCCTGACCGCACGCCGCTCGCGGACATCGACAGCACACGAGGGGTGAAGACAGCCGTTCTGCGGGACGTGCGTCCGCCGCATGACGAACCATGTGGCACAACTGCCACGCGTTACGGAATTCGTGTTCTGCTTCTGGCTTTTGATGCCCAATCCTCTGACTTGACGTTGTCTCCGGCCCGACCCCGTGTTTCGATCACACAATTGTTGTGGTGTCTGTGGCGTCCTGTAGCGGCGGGGTCTATCGTGCAAGTTGTGGCGGGCGTGTGCTTGTCCGGGGGCGAGGTCGTCCCGTGCTCCGGATTCCGCCACGCACCGTTGGCCTTGGCCCCCTGCCCTCGACCCGACCGCGGCGCTGGCCG
Source organism: uncultured Alphaproteobacteria bacterium (assembly GCA_963839985.1). Classification (GTDB taxonomy): domain Bacteria; phylum Pseudomonadota; class Alphaproteobacteria; order Rhizobiales; family Xanthobacteraceae; genus PALSA-894. The sequence goes on from CAWIXG010000017.1 coordinate 5,282, forward strand.
CAGCCCGGCGGGCCGCTTCCCCAACCAGGATGTCCGCAAACTCAGCCCGAAAGGTGGAGGCTGACATGCGCTGGGTCGCACGGATCTTTGCGCTCGCCATCGCGGTGTCGGTGAGCGGATGCGCCATCATCGAAGCCGAAAAGAACAACCGCGGAGGCTATCTCGACGAGATTGCCGACGAGCATTGGATGAAGGCCAACTCCAAGCGGATGCGCGCCTTGCGGGCGATCACGCTTGAGGCTTCGCTCGCCCGCATTTCGATGATCGCGCCCAAGAGCGCGGCCGATCGCAGCCTCCTGGCCCGGCGCATCGGTGAGACCACCAAGCGCGCCGACATGGTGCGACGCTGCGCCTTCGGCGAGCTGCAACTCGCCGGGCAGCAGCCGGGCGAAACCTGCTTCTTCTTCGACAGCGTGATGGTCGACTACGAGAACGCGCTGTTTGATCTCGCACTGGTTGCTCTGCCGATCGAGGACGCGAAGAGCTTGATCTCGCGGGTGACCGGAGGCATCGCACAGGTCTCGGTCAATCCCCTGCAGCTCGTTCAGGCCTTGCTCGACATCGGTCGCGAGGCGTTCCGCTACGGCCGTGTCGTCGGTGCGATCTATCGCGACACGCTGGAGCTGGAGGTGCAGGTCTGGCTCGCCTCGGAAGACGTCCTGGCGGACGAGGCGATCACCACGCTGCGCCGCATCTACGCGCGCGGAAACGACGACATTCCGGCCTGGCGTGCCGCCATCGGAGCCCTGCGCGCAAGGGGGCTCGAGCCCATTCCGCAGCAGCGCTTCATCGTCCAGCTCTACGGCATCATCGGATACATCTGCGGGCAGATCGTTTCCCAGACGGACCCGGCGTTCACGGACTGCGCGCAGCCCGATCTGACGCAGAAGATTCCCGTCGTGAACCTGTCGGGTCGGGGCGGCGGCGGAACCCTGGTGCTGTCCGGCATCGGCGCGGGGCCCCGGGCCGGCGCAGCGCGCGGCTCGCAATCGGCAAAAGATATTGCCGGCCCCTCGAAAGGCGGCGGCTCCAGCTTCGCCAAGCCGACCGACAACAACGCCAAGTTCGCTTTGCTGCTCGACCCCTACAAGCCGCAGGAGCACAGCAGCAGCTACGTCGAAAGCATTCAGGAGGCACTTTGCCTTCCGCGCGGCAGCAAGGAATTCGGACAACCGGGGGCGGTCACGACGGCGCTGGTGGAGATCTATGAGATCACCGCGCGCGCCCGGAATGCCAACGGGAAGGTCGACGAGAACGAAGCCGCCGAAATGAAGGGGCTGGGCGAGTGCGAGCCGCCATTTCAAAACTACTTCGAGCGGCAGACCTATCCGAACGACCCCAGGGGGGTGCGTGCTGTCGCGCAATTGGTGGATTCGCTCCAGCAAACGAAAGTGGGAGCAAAGGCGATAGCCGGCTCTGGCCTCGCGCTGTTGCGCACCACGATCAGCGAGGCGCGCAACGATCCGGACATCAGGGCAAAGGTCAAACGCCTGCCCAACTCGCTGTTGACCAGCGTCACGCCCGACCTGCTTCGCGCTCTGCCGAGACCGCGTGCCGCCTCTACCTCGACATCGCCCGCGACCACTCCCACGACCACGAATCCAGCGCCCTCGACCACGACGACATCGCCCGTGCCCAACAGTGCAGCGCCCGGGACCGGAGGCTCCGGCGGCGCGTCGGGGCGATAGCTAGAGCGAGGGATGGAAGATGAAAGTTCGGTCGATCGGCATCACCGACGTTCTCGACAAACCTGCGGGCGCGGTCATCGACTCCCTCAACCCGAACGAGGAAGTGGATGCAACGGGCGCGACACAGGACGTCCCCGGCAAAGGACTGTATCGCGAAATCGTGCGGCCGAAGGGCTGGGTTCTCAACGATGACGTGGAGCTCGTGGGGGCTCAAGAGCGTGCTGCCGTCAACATCGCGTTTTTCCTCATCGACTGCATCAATGTCGAGCGCCGTTTCAACGGCGTGGCGGCGTTTGCCCCCTGGTTCGTGTCGGCTGACTTCCTGATCGCCAGGGCGCAGATCGAAACCGAAATCGTGAACGCCGGACCGAAGTTCGCCGGTTCCGACGCCGTCGGTCCATTGCAAGTCTCCAGCAAGGAATGGAATGCGTTCCTGGCGAACGGCCTCGAGCTCAAGGACCCGTTCAAGGACGAGCCCAACGGCTTCGACCACTGGCTCAAGCAGATCTGGGCCGCTGCGTATCGCATGCACGCCGACATGGAGGCGATCAGCAAGGAAAAGTCGAAGGCGGACCCGCAGGCTGCGGATGGACCGTTCCAGCCCAGCAACCTCGACGTCCTGCACGCCTATCTGCTGGACAGCCCGGCCGCCGCTGTCGCGATCGTGAATGCGCAGGACGATCCCGCGCGCAACACCAAGACGCTCAAGGAGATCCTGACGGGCGTCCTGACCGACGACCAGTTGAAGGCGGTGTTTGCCGCCCGCAGCGCGTTCACCGGCACGTTCGATGCGCCGAAGTCGCTCAACGATTTTATCGCCGCCACCGAAGCGGCCCTGAATGCGGCGCTGAAGAAAGCGATCGAGCTGGTCGCGCAAAACGTGCCCGAAGAGCTGCCGAAGTTGAAGGAGGCGGACGCCCCGTGGTTCGACGAAGCCATGAAAGCGGAAGCGGCGCCCACCGCCGAGCCGGGCTCGTTGAACACGATCCTGCAGTATTTCGCCTCGACCAGCCTCGGCCGGCAGCAGAACCGGCTGCCGTGGTGCGGCGCGTTCGCCGCGCACTGCATGGAGGTGAGCGGCAACAAGGCGCTCATTCCGGATGGGGCAGCGCGCGCAGCAAGCTGGAAGAGCTTCGGCGTCGGCATCCCGATCACACCGGGACAGGTGCCGGAAGGCGCCGTGGTGGTGATGGCCCCGGGACCGGGTACCGGCGGCAGCGGTCACGTCGCGTTCTTCAGCAAGTTCGTGAACAACGGCGCGGGCATCGAACTGCTCGGCGGCAATCAGAGCAAGAGCGTCAAACACTCGGTCTTCAAGACCTCGCGCGTCGCCGCCATCCGCTGGGTCGAGACCGCACCGACTGCGGCGGAAGAACTGCAGGCTGCCGGACCGATCGACCCGTCCGACATGCCGATCTCGCAAAAAGCCTTCGACATGTTGATCAGATTCGAGGTCACCGGTCAGAAGGCGTACGAGCGCAAATACATCCATCCGATCTGGCCCCGGGGCCAGTCAGGCGTCACGATCGGCATCGGGTATGACGTTGGCCACCAGAGCGTCGCGCAGCTCACGTCGGACTGTACAGGTATCCTCGATAACGCAGCGATCGGCACGCTCGCACGGGCCTGCGGCGTAACCGGCAGTCCCGCCAGCGCGCTCGCAAGCTCAATGGGCGGAGTCGAGGTTTCGTGGGAAAAGGCGCTCGACCTGTTCCGCCAGAAGGGCATCCCGCGCTGGGTCGGCCTCGTGAAGAAGCAATTGGCGAACACCGAACTGCTGAGCAAAGACAGCCTCGGCGCGCTCGTCTCGCTGACCTACAACCGGGGCGCCGGCGGCTACTCCAGCGCGAAGCCGCGGTTCGCCGAAATGCACGCGATCCAGCAGCTCATGCGCGACAAGAAGTTCAATCAGATTCCGGGCCAGATACGCGCAATGAAAAGACTATGGCCCGACGTCGCCGGTCTGCGGTCGCGACGCGACGAGGAAGCCGGTCTCTTCGAGGCGGGTCTCTAAAGTCTGGTCCAACGCGATTGAATCACTGACCCTCCGCTCAATGTTCGCGGATCAAACTCTAGCTCGGTAGCTCTCGCCCCTGACGCTCGGCAGAACGCGTTCAGCCGGGCGTGCACGATTGCTACGCCGCCGCCTGCTCCGCCGCCTTGCCGTTGAAGGCGAGCGCCTGGCGGCCCGGCGCGACCGAGATCGCGATGGCCTCGCCGTCCTTCACGGCCCCCGACAGGATCAATTCGGCGAGCGGATCCTGCACCGCCTTCTGGATCGCGCGCTTCAAGGGCCGCGCGCCGTAGGCCGGGTCGTAGCCCTTGTCGGCGAGCCACTCGCGCGCCGCCGGATCGAGTGCCAGCGTGATCTTGCGCTCCTCGAGCAACCGCGACAGCCGCCGCAGCTGGATGTCGACGATGCGGCTCATCTGGTCGCGCTTCAGGCGGTGGAACAGAATGATCTCGTCCACCCGGTTGAGGAACTCGGGCCGGAACGCGGAGCGCACCACGCTCATCACCTGATCGCGCACCGCGTCGGTGTCCTGCCCTTCGGGCTGATTCACCAGGTAGTCGGCGCCGAGGTTCGAGGTCATCACGATCAGCGTGTTGCGGAAGTCGACGGTGTGGCCTTGCCCGTCGGTCAGGCGACCGTCGTCGAGCACCTGGAGCAGCACGTTGAACACGTCCGGATGCGCCTTCTCGATCTCGTCGAACAGGATCACCTGGTAGGGGCGCCGCCGCACCGCCTCGGTGAGCGCGCCGCCCTCGTCATATCCGACATAGCCCGGCGGCGCACCGATCAGCCGCGCGACCGAGTGCTTCTCCATGTACTCGGACATGTCCATGCGGATCAGCGCGGTCTCGTCGTCGAACAGGTATTCGGCGAGCGCCTTGGTGAGCTCGGTCTTGCCGACGCCGGTCGGCCCCAGGAACATGAACGAGCCGATCGGCCGGTGCGGATCCTGCAGGCCCGCGCGCGCGCGGCGGACCGCGGTCGAGACCGCCTGCACCGCCTCGGCCTGGCCGATGACGCGCTTGCCGATCATCTCCTCCATGCGCAGCAGCTTTGCCTTCTCGCCTTCGAGCATGCGGTCGACCGGCACGCCGGTCCAGCGCGACACGACCTGCGCGACGTGATCGGCGGTGACGGCTTCCTCCACCATCGCGCCGGCATCGCCCTTGCCCTCGATCTCCTTCAGCTTCTTCTCCAGCTCCGGAATCCGGCCGTAGCCGAGCTCGCCGGCGCGCTGGTATTCGCCGCGTCGCTGCGCGTCGGCGAACTCCATGCGCGCCTGCTCCAGCTCGGTCTTGAGCTTCTGCGCGTCGGACAGCTTGCTCTTCTCCGCCTGCCAGCGCGCGGTCAGGTCGGCCGACTGCTTCTCGAGCGAGGCCAGCTCCTTCTCGAGGTTCTTCAGCCGCTCCTTCGAGCCCGGATCGCTTTCGCTGCTTGAGCGCCTCCTGCTCGATCTTCAGCCGCACGATCTCGCGGTCGATCGAATCGAGCTCCTCCGGCTTGCTGTCGACCTGCATCTTGAGCCGCGCCGCCGCTTCGTCCACCAGGTCGATCGCCTTGTCGGGGAGGAAGCGGTCGGTGATGTAGCGGTTCGACAGCGTCGCCGCCGCGACGATCGCGCCGTCGGTGATGCGCACGCCGTGATGCTGCTCGTATTTGTCCTTCAGCCCGCGCAGGATCGAAATCGTATCCTCGACGCTCGGCTCGGAGACGAATACCGGCTGGAAGCGCCGCGCCAGCGCTGCGTCCTTCTCGACGTGCTTCTTGTACTCGTCGAGCGTGGTCGCGCCGATGCAGTGCAGGTCGCCGCGCGCCAGCGCGGGCTTCAGCAGGTTCGACGCGTCCATCGCGCCGTCGGCCTTGCCGGCGCCGACCAGCGTGTGCATCTCGTCGATGAACAGCACGATGCCGCCGTCCGACGACATCACCTCGTTCAGCACCGCCTTGAGCCGTTCCTCGAACTCGCCGCGGTACTTGGCGCCGGCGATCAGCGCGCCCATGTCGAGCGCGAGCAGTTTCTTGTCCTTCAGGCTCTCCGGCACGTCGCCGTTGAGGATGCGCAGCGCGAGGCCTTCGACGATCGCGGTCTTGCCGACGCCCGGCTCGCCGATCAGCACCGGATTGTTCTTGGTGCGGCGCGACAGCACCTGCACGGTGCGGCGGATTTCCTCGTCGCGTCCGATCACCGGATCGAGCTTGCCGTCGCGCGCCGCCTGGGTGAGGTCGCGCGCGTATTTCTTCAGCGCGTCATAGGCGTTCTCGGCCGACGCGCTGTCGGCGGTGCGGCCCTTGCGCAGCGCGTTGATCGCCGCGTTGAGGGTCTGCGGCGTCACGCCGGCATTCTTCAGGATCCGGCCCGCCTCGTTGTCCTTCTCGAGCGCCAGACGCCAGCAGCAGCCGCTCGACGGTGACGAAGGAATCGCCCGCCTTCTCGCCGGTCTTTTCGGCGGCGTCGAACACGCGTGCCAGCGCCGGCTCGAGGTAGAGCTGCCCGGCCCCGCCCCCTTCGACCTTCGGCCGCTTGGCGAGCGCCGCCTCGACCGCGCTCAGCGCCTCGCGCGAGCGCCCGCCGGAGCGGTCGATCAGGCCCGCCGCCAACCCTTCCGGGTCGTCGAGCAGGACTTTCAGCAGATGTTCCGGGGCGAATTGCTGGTGGCCCTCGCGCAGGGCCAGCGACTGGGCAGACTGGACGAAACCGCGGGCGCGGTCCGTGTACTTCTCGATATTCATCCCTTGCTCCCTCGGCCTGTCCGGACCGCCCCGAAGGCACGGATCGGACATCGTCATTGGGTTGCAGCCGGAATGTAGGAAGCAGCCGCGCCGGCGCCGAAAGGGGTGTCACGAGCGCGAAAGGGGTTCGCCGTTGCCACGGTTAAGGCGCGGCCTTAAAACGCGGCCATGAGCGCGACAATCGAGTCGATCTACCGCTACCCGGTCAAAGGCCTCTCGCCCGAGCGGCTCGACCGCGCCACGCTGACCGCGGGCGCAGAGTTCCCGGCCGACCGGATGTTCGCGGTCGAGAACGGGCCCTCCGGCTTCGATCCTGCCGCACCCGCACTACGAGCCGAAAACCAAGTTCCTGATGCTGATGCGCAACGAGCGCCTGGCGGCGCTCGCACCCGCTACGACGACGCGACCGGCATCCTGTCGATCGAGCAGGACGGCCGCAGCGCGGTCCGCGCCGACCTCGCCGGCAAGGACGGGCGGCTCGCGGTCGAGGCGTTCTTCCGCCGCTTCATGCCGGCTGAATTGCGCGGACCGCCCAAGGTGCTTACGGCCCCGCCGGGCTACAGCTTCTCCGATGTCGCCGCAGAGGATCGTGTCGATCATCAATCTGGCGTCCGTGTCGGCGCTCGAAACCGTCGTCGGCGTTCCCGTCAACCCGCTGCGCTTCCGCGCCAATCTCTACGTCGACGGCTGGCCCGCCTGGCACGAATTCGAGCTGCTGGAGCGCGAGATCGCCATCGGCGAGGCGCGGCTCAAGGTGACGAAGCGCATCATGCGCTGCGCGGCGACCAATGTCGATCCCGATACCGGCGATGCGCGACCTCGCGATCCCGGCGACGTTGATGAAGACCTTCGATCACATCGACTGCGGAATTTACGCGCAGGTGATCGCAGGCGGCGAGATCAGGCCCGGAAGCGAGGTTGTCATCCCGGACAGCCCGAAGGGCTGATCCGGGATCCATATATCCCCACACTCGCAGCAGAGCCCGTTGCTACATGGGTCCCGGCTCTCGCCATAGCGCGTCGCAGACGCGCGTAAACGCGCTTATGGCTCGGCCGGGACAGCATCGGACGACACTCAATCGGTAAACGCCAGCGGCCGCGCGACCTCCTCGAGCGGCTTGCGCTCGGCTGCCACGCCCCAGCGCCACATCACGGCGGCCGCAGCGATCATCAGCGCCGCGCCGAGCAGATAGCCGCCGAACAGGCTCGTGCGCGAGCCGGTGTCGATCAGCGCGCCGAACAGCAGCGGGCCTACGATGCCGCCGATGCCGGTGCCGACCGCGTAGAACACCGCGATCGCAAGCGCGCGGATCTCCAGCGGGAAGGTCTCGCTCACCGTCAGGTAGGCCGAGCTCGCCGCCGCCGAGGCGAAGAAGAAGATCACGCTCCACGCCAGCGTCTGCTCGCGCGCGCTGAGCATCCCGTTGCGCGAACAGCCAGCCGGTCAGCGCCAGCAGCAGCCCGGACATCAGGTAGGTGAAGGCGATCATCGGCCGCCGCCCGATCGTGTCGAACAGCCGCCCGAGCAGCAGCGGCCCGAGCACATTGCCGGCCGCGAACGGCAGGATGTACCAGCCGACATGCTGGCTCGGGATGCCGTAGAACGTGGTCAGCACCAGCGCGTAGGTGAAGAAGATCGCGTTGTAGAAGAACGCCTGCGCGGCCATCAGCGCGAGCGCGACCAGGGTGCGGTCGCGATGCCGGTGGATCAGCGTGTGCACGACGTCGCCGAGCGGCGTGTGGCGTGCGGGTGCGCAGCCGCACCTTGGCGAGCGGCACATCCGGGATCGCATGTCCCTCGGCGCGCAGCCGCTGCCTCGATGCCGGCGACGACGCGTCTCGGCCTCGTCGGCGCGGCCGTGCGTCATCAGCCAGCGCGGGCTTTCCGGCAGCCACAGCCGCATGAAGAACACGATCCGCGCCAGCACCGCGCCGATCAGGAACGCCGCGCGCCAGCCGTGCTCCGGATCGATCACCGCCGGATCGAGCAGCACGATGGCGCGCGACCGCGCCGAGCGCCGCGCCGACCCAGAACGAGCCGTTGATGACCAGATCGGTCCAGCCGCGCACGCGCGCCGGGATCAGCTCCTGGATGGTCGAGTTGATCGCCGCGTATTCGCCGCCGATGCCGGCGCCGGTGATGAAGCGGAACAGCAGGAAGCTCCACAGGTTCCACGAGAACGCGGTCGCGGCGGTCGCCAGCCAGGTAGACGGTGAGCGTGATGAAGAACAGTTTCTTGCGCCCGAGCCGGTCGGTGAGCCAGCCGAAGAAGATCGCGCCGAGCACCGCGCCGGCAAGATACGCGCTGCCGGCAAGCCCGACGTCGGCATTGCTGAACTGCAGCACCGGGCTTTGCTTCAGCGCGCCCGCGACCGTGCCGGCGAGCGTGACTTCCAGCCCGTCGAGGATCCAGGTGATGCCGAGCGCGACGACGACCAGCGTGTGGAAGCGGCCCCACGGCAGCCGGTCGAGCCGCGCCGGAATGTCGGTCTCGACGATCGGGCCGTCGGCGTGCCGGCGGAGCTGCACGATTGCGGCGGCGGCGCATCAGGCCTAGAACGCACAGCCGAGCGGCTTGGTTCAGGCCGAACATCAGGTCGCTTTCGCCGGTCGCCGCGGTCAGCGGCGGCCGAGCGTCTGCTCGACCATGTCGAAGCTGTCGATCACGGCGTGCATCTCGACCACCTTGCCGTCGCGGAAGCGCGAGAACTGCGAGGTCCGGATGCTCATCACCTTGGCGGTCGCGCGCACGATCGAGGTCAGCCGGATCAATGCTGCGGCGCGGTCGCCATCGACCAGCAGCTTCTCGACCTCGATAGCCGGTGATCTCGAGGCGCTGCGCGATCTCGCGATAGCCCTCCAGCACCGCCGCCTTGCCGCGACGCTGCCCGAGGAACGAGAAGATATCGACCGGTCCCTGCACCAGCCAGTCGACGTCGTCGTCGATCATCGACACGACGCGTGCGAATGTCGCGCGCGGCGGAGGCCTGGTAGAACGCCTCGACGATCGGGCGAATGGTCTCGGTCATGAGGCTTCCTCGACCGCAGGACACATCGCTTGTATTGAGAATTCGTTACAATTCCGCCTGGGGATTTAGCGGCCGCCGCTCAGCCCTTTGCGGCTGAGCAGGAACACCGCCTGTTCGCCGAACAGGTTCCAGAACCACCACGGCGCGTTGAGCCGCAGCGGCGCACCCCACGGGTTGAGCGCCACCGACTTCTCCATCTTGAAGCCCGCCGCCTGGCACATCTCGCGGAAGTCCTTGATGGTGCAGAAGTGGATGTTCGGCGAGTCGTACCAGCTGTCCGGCAGATTGTCGGTCACCGGCATCGCGCCGTTGAGCAGGAGCTGCAGCCGGATGCGCCAGTGGCCGAAATTCGGAAACGACACGATCGCGCGCCGCCCGATGCGCAGCATGTTCTCCAGCACCTCGCGCGGGCGCCGCGTCGCCTGCAGGGTCTGCGACAGGATCACGTAGTCGAACGCATCGTCCGGATAGTCGACCAGATCGGTGTCGGCGTCGCCCTGGATCACCGCAAGGCCCTTGGCGACGCATTCGTTCACGCCCTCGCGCGAGAGCTCGATGCCGCGCCCGTCGACGCCGCGCTGCTCCAGCAGCTGCAGCAGTTCGCCGTCGCCGCAGCCGACGTCGAGCACGCGCGATTTCGGCTCGACCATCGCCGACACCAGCAGATGGTCGACGCGCGCGCCGCCCGGCGCGCGCGCGGCTTCCGCCATGGTCAGGTCGCGCTTGGGACGCAGCAGCATCATGACGTCCTCGATTGACCTCATGACTTGGCCTTCAGGCCGCGCGCCTCGCCGGCACTGCCGAGGAAACCGCGCACGATCGCGAACAGCTCCGGCTCCTCGAGCAGGAACGCGTCGTGGCCCTTGTCGGTGACGATTTCGGCGAACGACACGCGCGCCGAGCCGGCATTGAGCGCATGCACGATCGCGCGCGAGTCCGAGGTCGGGAACAGCCAGTCCGAGGTGAACGAGATGACGCAGAAGCGCGTCGGCGTGCCCTTGAAGGCATTGGCCAGCACGCCGTCGTAGTCGGCCGCGAGGTCGAAGTAGTCCATCGCGCGCGTCAGATAGAGATACGAGTTGGCGTCGAAGCGCTCGACGAAGGTGATGCCCTGGTGGCGCAGATAGGACTCGACCTCGAAATCGGCGTCGAACGAGAACGTCGGATTGGTCGCGATCCTGGAATTTGCGGCCGAACTTGCGGTGCAGTGCGGCGTCCGAGAGATAGGTGATGTGCGCGCCCATGCGCGCGACCGCGAGCCCGCGGCGCGGGTTGGTGCCCTCGACCAGATAGCGTCCCTGCCGCCATTCCGGGTCGGCCATCACGGCCTGGCGGCCGACCTCATGGAAGGCGATGTTCTGCGCCGAATGGCGCGTCGCGGTCGCGATCGGCAGCGCCGAGAACACGCGCTCCGGATAGCTCGCCGCCCATTGCAGCACCTGCATGCCGCCCATCGAGCCGCCCGCGACGCAGAACAGTTGGTCGATGCCGAGATGATCGAGCAGCATCGCCTGCGCGCGCACCATGTCGCGGATCGTGATGACGGGAAAATCCAAGCCCCACGGCTTGCCCGTCGCCGGATTGGTCGAGGCCGGTCCGGTCGTGCCCATGCAGGCGCCGACCACGTTCGGGCAGATGACGAAATAGCGCTCGGTATCGATCGGCTTGCCGGGGCCGATGATCGAATCCCACCAGCCCGGCTTGTCGGTCACCGGATGCACGTTGTTGACATGCTGGTCGCCGGTCAGCGCATGGCACACCAGGATCGCGTTGGAGCGATCGGCGTTCAGCGTGCCGTAGGTCTGGTAGGCGATCTGGAACGGTGCAAGCTCGACGCCGGCGTCGAGCCGCAGCGGCTTGTCGCGGCCGAAGCGCACCACCGGCGAGCGCGGGTTGTCCGCCTCGCGCACGTGGCCGGTCACGTCCGGCTTTTCGCTGAGCTGGGCCTCGACCATCGCGCTTCCCGGGTCCGCCAAAAGCTCGACCGACCTTGCCGCACTGGAGCGGGCGTTACATAGGGCCATGCGGCTGAGAAGTCAACGTTTTCTTTGATTTCGGGCAACCCTCCACCTAGAACCGGTCCATTATGACAAAGCCGCCGCCCACGCTCGCCGACCTGCGCCGCGAGATCGACCGCATCGACGAGGCGATGCACCGCTTGCTGATGGAGCGCGGCGACATCATCGACACGCTGATCGCCACCAAGAAGACCGCCGACTCCGGCTCCGCGTTCCGCCCGGCACGCGAGGCCGACATGATGAGACGGCTGGTCGAGCGGCATAAGGGCATTCTTCCGCTCGATACCGCCGAGAGCATCTGGCGCGTCATCATCGCGACGTTCACCTACGTGCAGGCGCCGTTCTCGGTGCACGCCGATGTCTCGGTCGGCGAAGCCGCGATGCGCGACTCGCGCGCGCTTCCATTTCGGCTTCACGGTGCCGTTCATCGCTCACATCGGCGCGGCCGGCGTGGTCGCGGCGGTCGCGGCCTCGCGCGGCGATATCGGTTTCGTGCCGGCCGCCGGCGCGTCCGGGCGCCTGGTGGACGGCGCTGGAAGGCGACGGCGACGCCGAAGATCATCGCGCGCTTTCCGTTCGTCGAGCGCGCCGACCATCCGGCCGGCCTGCCGGTGTTCGGCATCGCGCGTCCAAACCCGGATGCGCTCGTGTCCGACGTCGAGACCTGGAGCGTGCGGGTCGCCGGGTGGGGTCCGGCGGTGTCGCGCGCGCTCGATCCGCCGGCCGAGGTCGTGGCGGTGCCGGACCGCGGTTTCGACGGCGCCGCGCTGCTCGTCTCGGTGCCGAAGGGGCAGATCGATGCGCTCACCGCCACGCTGGTCAAGGCCGGCGCGTCGGTGCGCTCAAAAGCCCTCGTCGGCGGTCACGCGACCCGTTATACCGTCACCGCCGAAGGCCCGGTCTCGGCCGGCCGCTAGGCGCCCCCTTCCCCCGGAGCACTGGAATGACTGTGTCAGAGCGTCCGCAGCCGCGTCCCGGCGTGCTCAAGATCCAGGCCTATGTGCCGGGCAAGAGCAGCGCGCCCGGCGTGGCGAAAGTGTTCAAGCTCTCGTCCAACGAGACGCCGCTCGGCGCGAGCCCGAAGGCGATCGCCGCCTATGGGGCGATCGGCAAGCATCTGGAGGATTATCCGGACGGCGCCTCCACCGAGTTGCGCGAAGCGATCGGCCGCGCCTACGGCCTCGATCCAAGCCGCATCGTGTGCGGCGCGGGCTCGGACGACCTGCTCAACCTGCTGGCGCGCGCCTATCTGCAGGACGGCGACGAGGCGATCCACACCACGCACGGCTTCCTCGTCTACCCGATCGCCACGCTCGGCGCCGGCGCGACGCCGGTGGTCGCGGAGGAGACCGAGCACACCGCAAACGTCGATGCGATCCTCGCCAAGGTGACGCCGCGCACCAAGATGGTGTTTCTGGCGAACCCGAACAATCCGACCGGCACCTACATTCCGTTCGACGAGGTCAAGCGGCTGCATGCCGGCCTGCCGAAGCATGTCCTGCTCGTGGTCGACGCGGCCTACGCGGAATACGTGCGGCGCAACGACTATGAATCCGGCATCGAGCTGGTGGCGACCTCCGAGAACGTCGTGATGACCCGCACGTTCTCCAAGATCTACGGCCTCGCCGGGCTGCGGCTCGGCTGGCTCTACGCGCCGGCGCATGTCGCCGATGCGCTCAACCGCATCCGCGGGCCGTTCAACGTGGGCGCGCCCTCGATCGCGGCGGGCGTTGCGGCGATCGCCGATGCCGCCCACGTCGAGCAGGCGCGCCAGCACAACGAGAAATGGCTCGCCTGGACCACGGAGGAAATCCGCAAGCTGGGCCTGACCGTCACGCCGAGCGTCGGCAATTTCATCCTGATCCATTTTCCCGAGACCAAGGGCAAGACCGCGGCCGAGGCCGACGCGCTGCTCACCTCGCGCGGCGTCGTCATGCGCGCGGTGCGCGCCTACGGCCTGCCCAGTGCGCTGCGCATGACCATCGGCACCGAGGAGGCGAACCGCCTCACCGTCGCGACGCTTGCCGACCTGATGGGGAAGAAGGGGTGAGCCCGGTCATCGACCGCCTCGCGCTGGTCGGCGTCGGGCTGATCGGCGGATCGATCGCACGCGCGGCGCGCGAATACGGCGTTGCGCGTTCGATCGTCGCGACGGCGCGCTCGGAAGCGACGCGCAAGCGCGTGGTCGAGCTCGGCATCGTGGACCAGGTGGTCGCGACCAATGCCGAGGCGGTCAAGGACGCCGATCTGGTGATCGTCTGCATTCCGGTCGGCGCGAGCGGGCCGGTCGCGGCCGAGATCGCCGCGTCGCTCAAGCCCGGCGCGATCGTCTCCGATGTCGGCTCGGTCAAGAGCCAGGTGCTGAAAGACATGGCGCCGCACCTGCCGAAGGGCGTGCATCTCATTCCCGCGCATCCTGTGGCCGGCACGGAGAATTCAGGGCCGGACTCCGGCTTCCCCGAGCTGTTCGTCAACCGCTGGTGCATCCTGACGCCGCCGGAGGGCGCCGACGCGCAAGCCGTGGAAAGGCTGCGCGCGTTCTGGAGCGCACTCGGCGCCAATGTCGAGATCATGACCGCCGAGCACCACGATATGGTGCTGGCGATCACCAGCCATCTGCCGCATCTGATCGCCTACACCATCGTCGGCACCGCAGAAGAATTCTCGCAGGTGTCGCGCTCCGAGGTGCTGAAATTCTCCGCCGGCGGCTTCCGCGACTTCACCCGCATCGCCGCCTCCGATCCGACGATGTGGCGCGACGTATTCCTGTACAACAAGGATGCGGTGCTGGAGATGCTCGCGCAGTTCAACGAGGACCTGGCCAAGCTCACCCGCGCGATGCGGCGCGGCGACGGCGACGTGCTGTTCGATCACTTCACCCAGACGCGCGCGATCCGCCGCGGCATCGTGCAGATCGGGCAGGATTCGGCCACGCCCGATTTCGGCCGTGCGCATCCGGCCAAGGATGTGGCGCCGATCGCGCGGCCTTACGCGGCGGACAATGAGTAACATCGCTGTCATCCCGGCCGAGCGCGAAGCGCGAGAGCCGGGACCCATAGATCAACATTCGTGACGTGAGATATGGGTCCCGGATCGGCCTGCGGCCGTCCGGGACGACAGTCACGCGCGTTTCCTGAAATCCCGCAAAATCTCCCGCGCCGCGTTGTGCCCCGGCAGCCCGGTCACGCCGCCGCCCGGATGCGTCCCGGACCCGCACATATACAGGCCCGGCAACGGCCCGCGGTAATTCGCGTGGCCGAGCATCGGGCGCGCGGAAAACATCTGCCCGAGGTCGAGCGCCCCGTGGAAGATATCGCCACCGACAAGGCCGAAGGTGCGCTCGAGATCGAGCGGCGAGAAGATCTGCCGTCCGATCACGGCGCCTTTGAAGTTGGGCGCGTAGGCATCGACCGTCTCGATCATCAGGTCGGCGACCGTCTCGCGATGGTCGTCCCATGACCGGCCGCCCGGCAGTTGCGGCGCGACGTGCTGGCAGAACAAGCTCGCGACGTGCTGTCCCGGCGGCGCCAGCGTATCGTCCAGTGTCGACGAGATCACCATCTCGACGATCGGCTGCTTCGACCACCCGTGCGTGCGCGCATCGAAGTAAGCCTGCTCCATGTAAGCGAGACTCGGCGCCATGATGATGCCGGCGGTGTGATGCTCGGCGAGGTCGCGCCCCGGCAGGCAGGAAAAATCCGGCAGCTCCGACAGCGCGACGTTCATGCGGAACGTGCCGGAGCCGCAACGCCATTTATCGATCCGCTGCGCAAACGCTGCGGGCAGCGCCGTGCGGTCGATCAGCGCGCCATAGAGCAGTTTCGGGTTGAGGTTGGAGATGACGGCCCGCGCCCGGATCGCCTCGCCGCTCTCGGTGACGACCCCGACGGCGCGGCCCTTCTCGACGATCACCTCGCGCACCGCCGCGTCGACGCGAATGTCCGCGCCATGCGACACCGCCGACTTCGCCATCGCCTGCGTGATCGCCCCCATGCCGCCGATGGCGTGGCCCCACACGCCCTTCTTGCCGTTCACCTCGCCGAAGCTATGATGCAGCAGCACGTAGGCCGAGCCGGGCGTGTAGGGGCTCGCATAGTTGCCGACCACGCCGTCGAAGCCGTAGGCCGCCTTGATCGGCGCGCTCTCGAACCAGTGGTCGAGATAGTCGCCTGCCGAATTGGTGAACAGGTCGAGCAGCTCGCGCTGCAGCTCGAGCCCAAGATGGCGCAACCGGTTCGCGACCCGCCCGCTCTTCACCAGTTCGGAGATCGCCGCAAACGGATGACCCTCGGTGACGTTCGGCGGCGTTTCCAGCACCAGTGCGCGCAGCACGTCGGCGACCGCTTCGAGCCGCAGCTGATAGGCGTCGAGCCGATCCGCGTCGCGGCTGGAGAACTTCGCGACTTCCTCGCGCGTGCGTCCGCCGCCGACCTTGAGATAACGCGCGTCGTCGAGCGGCAGGAAATTCGCGATTCCGCGCTCGACGATGCGCAGGCCGTGTTCGGTGAGGCGCAAGTCTGCGATCACCTTCGGGTTGAGCAGCGACACCGTGTAGGCGGCGACCGAGTTGCGGAAGCCCGGATGAAACTCTTCCGTCACCGCAGCGCCGCCGACGACGCCGCGGCGCTCCAGCACCACGACCTTCAGTCCCGCCATCGCCAGATAGGCGGCGCAGGTCAGGCCGTTGTGGCCGCCTCCGATGATGACGGCGTCATGCATGGTTCAGTCTAGCGCGATGCCGCAGCGAAATCCCGCATCGCGCTAGAACGCCGGCGGCACTTGTCCGAGCGGGAACGGACCAAGCGAGGCCTTGCCGTCGGAAAAGCGCAGCGGTGCCGCGATGCCCGGCTTGCCCTCGATCTCGGCTGGCTGTCCGAGCAGCGCCAGCAACCCGGTCTGCAACGATTGCTGGCGTTGCGGAGAAACGCGCTGGGCGAGGCCCGGCACCGCGCGTTCGATCGCGTTGAGCGCAGGCGCGACGCGGTCGAGGCTGAGCGAGGCACCCTTCTCGCCGCCGATGGCCGGCATGAAGCGCTCGATGTTGGCGACCGTCAGCTTCAGCGCGCCGTCGAGCCGCCCCTGCGGCGTCAGCGCCAGCGTGCCGTTGGCGTTGGCGAGCGATTCCGCCTGCGCCAGCCGCGCGTTCTGGATTTCCAGCCGACCGCCCGCCGCCTGCCATTCGCGCAGCCACACCGGCAGCGGTTTCGGCGCAAGCTCCTTGATGCCGTGCAGCACCGCCAGAATGTCGGCATCGAACGGCTGCTCCGCCATCGCATGCACCGCCGGGGCAACCGCGCCGCCGAGCTTCACCGCGAGGTCGAACGCCGGATTATGCGGCCACGAGCCGTACTGCACGCGCGCATGAAACTCCGCGCGCTTCGCACCGAACAGATTGCCCTGCGCGCCGCCGAGCCGCAGTCCGTCGACCGCAACCGAGGCACGCTCCGGCGCCTTCGGCGTCCCGCGCACGCTCGCCTGCGCGAGCCCCCAGGTCGCGGTAAGGTACGGCGCGCCGCCGGCATCCGACGCCGTCAGCGGCCCGGTGAATTCCGCGATGATCAGCTTCGGGTCCCACACCTGGGCGATCGCGAGGATCTGCTGCAGCTTGATTGCGACCGGCGGCTGCGCGTCTTTCAGCTCGACCGTGGCGCCCGCGCAGGTCACCTCGATGCGGAACGGATAGCCGCCGACCGAGCGGTTGGCGCAGGTGAACGCGCGCCCGCCTTTGGCCTGCTGCTCCTGCCAGTCGGCGAGCCGCTTCTCGGCCTCGCCCGCCGCGTAGAACCACAGCGCGGTCCACGCCACGCCGAGCGCGACCAGGATGGCCAGCGGCAGGGCGATCAACCAGTGCCGCGGGCGGCGTGGTTCGAGATCGGCGAGGTGGGTCATCGGCTTTCCGTTCACGGCTGATTGGCCGCGCGATATGGCTCTATCATGGCGCGCCTTGCGCCGGCACGCCCGCGCTGTTAGGCCCGGATTGCGCCTGTCCTGTCAACGCCTTACCTCAACACGCATGCAACTCCCCATCGAGCATCTGCGACAGGATCTGTGGGTGTTCGGCTACGGCTCGCTGATCTGGCGGCCGGGCTTCGACTACCTCGAGCGCGCGCCTGCACGGCTGACCGGCGCGCACCGCGCGCTGTGCGTGTTCTCGCATGTGCATCGCGGCACACCCGAGCGTCCCGGCCTCGTGCTCGGGCTCGACCTCGGGGGCGCCTGCCGCGGGGTCGCCTACCGCGTGGCGGCAAAGCAGCGCGCCGCCACGATCGCCTACCTGCGCGCACGCGAGCAGGCGACCAGCGTCTATCGCGAGACGCTGCGCTCGGTCACGTTGCTCGGCGAGCCGGAGCGGCGCGTCAACGCGCTGGTCTACATGATCGACCGCGGTCATGTGCAATATGCCGGGCGGCTCGACCTCGCGCAGCAGCTTCACCTCGTGCGACAGGGCCACGGCCAATCCGGCCCGAACCGCGAGTATGTGCTCTCGACCGTGCACGCGCTGGAAGCGCTCGGCCTGCGCGATCGCGAGCTGCATCGACTGGCGGAGCGGCTGAAAGGGACGCGCGGGGGGCTGGTCGCCTAGATGCTCCTCCTCAATCGCCACCCCGACTACCGCGCCGCGCTCGACCCGGCCGATGCCGCGATGCTGGGGCTGGAAGGTGGCGCCGCGGCCGAGCGCTATCTCGTCCAGCGCGACAACGTCGCGACACCGTTGCACGCGCTTCCTGCGCTCGCAGCCGACCTCGGCCTCGGCGCGGTGCACATCAAGGACGAAGGCCTCCGCCTCGGCCTCGGCAGCTTCAAGGCGCTGGGCGGCGCCTATGCGGTGACCCAGCTCGTGCAGGAGGAGGCTGCGCGGCAGCGGGGCCGCGCGTTCGACATCGCGGATCTCCACACCGACGAGGTGCGCGCGGTCGCGCGCGGCATGACGTTCGCCTGCGCGACCGACGGCAACCACGGACGCTCGGTCGCGCAGGGCGCCCAGTTCCTCGGGGCGACATCCGTGATCTTCGTGCATGGCGGCGTGAGCGATGCGCGCGTCGCCGCCATCGCGCGCTTTGGCGCGCGGATGATCCGCGTCGCCGGCACCTATGACGACTCGGTCACCGAGGCCGCGCGGGTTGCGGCCGAGAACGGCTGGACCGTCGTGTCCGACACCTCGTGGCCGGGCTACGAGCGCATTCCCGCGCTGGTGATGCAGGGCTACACGGCGCTGGTGCGCGAGACGCTGCGCCAGATCGGCGACGCGCCGACCCATGTGTTCGTGCAGGCTGGCGTCGGCGGGGTCGCGGCGGCGGTCGCGGGCCATCTGGCGATCGTGTTCGGCGAGCAGCGTCCGACATTCGTGGTGGTCGATCCGGCGCGCGCGGCCTGCATCTATGAGACCGCCAGAGCGGGACATCCGGTGAAAATCGCACACGGCGCACCCACCGTGATGGCGATGCTCGAATGCTACGAACCCTCCCCGCTTGCCTGGCGCGTGCTGTCGCGCGCCGCGGATGCTTTCATGACGGTCGAGGATGCGGAGGCGGTCGCGGTGATGAACCGCCTCGCGCGCCCGGGCGGCCGCGATCCGGCTATCGTGGCGGGCGAAAGCGGCGGCGCCGGGCTGGCGGGCGCGATCCGGGCGGCGAGCGACGCGGAAATGCGCGGGAAGCTTGGACTGAGCGCGGCGTCGCGGGTTTTCGTGATCAACACGGAAGGTGCGACGGACCCGGCGCGCTACGCGGAGCTTGTCGGGATGAGGCCGGAGGAGGTCAGGGTGTGAGCGCCGCCGGCGTATCCGGCGCGCGACCGTCTGCTGCGGCCTCCGCGATCAACCGCCCCTGCGCCTCCTCGATCGCCCGCCCCAGCCGCGCCGCGAACTCCTCCCGCGAAAGCCCTGGCGGGATCGGATCGAGCACCTCGAGCACGATCGTTCCCGGATGGCGCAGGAATTTGCGCCGCGGCCAGTAGAGGCCGGAGTTGAGCGCGACCGGCACACAGGGCACGCCGCACGCCGCATAGAGCTGCGCGACGCCGCCCTTATAGGCCGCCGGCGCGCCGGGCGCCGTGCGCGTGCCTTCGGGAAAGATGAGGATCTGCCGTCCGCGCGCAAACTCCTCGCGAGCCCGCGCGATCATGCCGGCGATCGCACCGCCGCGCGCGCCGCGGTCGACCGGGATCATGCGCGATTTCCACGCGTACCAGCCGAAGATCGGGATCCATTGCAGCTCGCGCTTGAAGATGTAGGCCGGATCGTCGAACAGCGTGAGCAGCGTGAACGTCTCCCACACCGACTGATGCTTGGCGGCGACCAGCAGCGCGCCGGGCGGGATCCTGTCGAGACCGCGCAGCTCGACTTTGGTGCCGGCGACGACGCGCAGCAGGAAGTTGCTGGTGTAGCCCCACGACTTCGCCATCGCCATGAAGGCGCGGCGCGGCATCGCGTAGGTCGGGATTGCGGCGATGACGTGCAAAATGAGATTGAGATAGAACGCGAGATTGAACGCGACCGAGCGCACGATCAGCAAGTCCGCCTCCCTCCTTGACGGAGCATGATCTTTTCCGAAAACCGGCGCCCATCCCGCATGAAGTGCGCGACAGGCGTGTTCGGGATCATGCCCGGGCCGGTTTGAGCGCCGGCTTGTCAGCTCTTTTTGCTTTCGCCGAGCGAATGCGTCAGCGCCGGCGGCCCGACCCGCATGCGCAACTGCGCCATCACGAACTTCGCATATTCCGAGAAGATCAGCCGCGCGGTCGGCGCGCTCGCCCACCACGGCTCGTTGCGCAGCTTGTCGGTCACGACCGGAAACGGCACCAGTGCGGTATCGGGCATCTGCCGTTCGAGCTCCGCCATCGTGCGCGGCATGTGATAGGCCGACGTCACCACGATCAGCGAGGCAAAGCCGCGATCGCGCGCCCAGCGTCGCGTCTCGATCGCGTTGCCGACCGTGTTGATCGCCGAATGGTCGAGGTCGACGCAGCAGGCGACCAGCCCCTCGTAGCGCGGATTGATGCGCGCGATCTCGGCGGTCGTGGTGCTGCGGTGCACGCCGCTGATCAGCAGCCGCTTGCCGCGCCCGGCCGCAAGCAGATCGATCGCGTCCGCGATGCGCGAGGCGCCGCCGGTCAGCACCACGATGCCGTCGGCATTGCGCGTGAGCGCCACCTCCTCGGCCGGCACATGATAGATGAACCAGACGAACCCGCCGCAGATCAGCATGGCGCAGGCGACGCAGCCGGCCATCGCAATCCGCAGCGTCCAGCGCAGCCAGCGCCATGTCGGCGCGGCGGGCGGATGCTCCGGCAAGTCCGGCCTGGTCATGGCCGCATCATAGCTGCACCGCCCCGGCGTGGCACGGGCTCATTCCATTTCCTTCAGCGTGCGCGTCACGGTGAAGCGCGAAACACCCGCCGTCACCGCGCCCATCAGCACGATCAGCCCGAGCATCGCCCCATAGCCTTGCGCGCCGAGCGAGAGATTGCCGAACAGCCCGACGGCGTCGCTGGTTCCGCCGAACCATCCGGAGGTCAAGCCGACGATGGCGAACAGCACCATCGCGGTTCCGCCGCCGATCGCGGCGCCCTTCAGCCCGAGCAGCAGGAAGTGACGCTGGAATTCGGCCGCGATGAAGCCGTCCTTGGCGCCGATGATGTGCAGCACCTCGATGACCTGGCGGTTCGCCGCCATCGCGCCGCGCGTCGCGAACATCACCGACATCATCGCGGCGGCGAGCACCAGCGCGAGCACCGAGAGGCCCGCCGCGACGGCGCTGCGCGCAATCGAGCGCATGCGGTCGACGTAGCCGCGATGATCGTCGAAGCTGGCGCCGGGGATTTCGGCGAGCTGCTGGCGCAATTTCGTGAAGTCGGGCGCATCCCCCCCGTCGACTTTCAGGACGATCAGGCGCGGCACCGGCAATTCACCGAGCGCGAGGGAGGTGCCGAGCCACGGCTCGAGCAGCGCCGCCGACTCCTCCCTGCTGTGGGCGCGCGCCGACGCGATGCCCGCCGCCGCCGACGCAATCGCGACCGCGCGCTGGACGTCGGCCTCGATGTCGCGCCGGTCTGACGGGCGGATCTGGATCGTGACTTCGCGCGCGACCGCCGCCTGCCAGTCGCCGGAGGCGGTGCGCACCAGCACCACGGCGCCGAGCGTCAGCGCCGCGAGAAACGTCATGATGGCAATGACGGCGAGCAGCGCGCGGCCGGAAATGGAGTCGGCCGGAACGATCGAGGCTTCGCGACTCGGTAAATCCTGCGCCTCCGCCTCCGGGCGGGCCGGCGGCTGCGCGTCGTCATAGTCAGCCTGCGCCACCATCTCGGCTCTCACGCGTAAACCTGCAGCCGGCCCTCGTGCAGGACCAGCCGCGGCGCGTCGTAAAGGTCCATCAGGGCGATATCGTGGGTCGCGATCACGACCGACGTGCCCGACTTGTTCAGTTCGACCAGCAGGCGCAGCAGCCGGCGCGCCAGATTGGGATCGACATTCCCGGTCGGCTCGTCGGCGAGCAGCAGCGAGGGCTGCGCGATCACCGCGCGCGCGATCGCGGCGCGCTGCTTCTCTCCGCCCGAGAGGATCGGCGGCAGCGCCGCCATCCGCTCGCCGAGCCCGACCCAGTCCAGAAGCTCCACCACCTCGCTGCGATAGCTCGATTCCTCGCGACCGATCACCCGCAGCGGCAGCGCCACGTTCTCGTAGGTCGTCAGGTGGTCGAGCAGGCGGAAATCCTGGAACACGACGCCGATGCGCCGCCGCAGGGTCGCGAGCGCATCCTGCGACAGGGTTGCGACATCGTGGCCGAACAGGTTGATCAGCCCGCGCGTCGGGCGCAGCGCAAGGAACAGCATGCGCAGCAGCGACGACTTGCCCGCGCCCGAGGCGCCGGTGAGGAACTGGAACGAGCGCGGCGCAAGCTCGAAGCTCACGTCGCGCAGAACCTCCGGCCCGATGCTGTAGCGCAAGCCGACATTTTCGAAGCGGACCACCTGATCCTCCGAATTGGCGCCTGGGCAGATGTCCTACCCGGCACCTTGTTGTCACGCACCCGGAATTAAGAAGGCATTAACGATATCGGGCGGGATCGTGGCTAAGTCACGGACAAGCCGCGGACTTTTATGGTTTCCGGTTCGTTAACGGAAGCGCTTTAGGGTCGAATCGCTGCTTTTCCCCGGCCGCACCCCGAGCGCCCGAATGCTGATCGTCTGCCCGACCTGCGCAACCGCCTACCAGATCACGCTTGCCGCGCTTGGCACGGCCGGGCGCACGGTGCGCTGCGCGGGTTGCAAGAACACCTGGTTCGCGACGCCGGAAAGCGCCACTCTGGAGGCCGCAACGGCGCTCGCGACCATCCCGGCCGCGCCCCCGCGTCCTGTCGCGGCCGCGCCCGCCGCCTCACCGTCGGCGGACGATTTCGCCAGCGATGTGACGGCTTTCGCGGTCGAGACCTTCACGCCGTCGGACGACAGGACCGGCGCGGCGCCCATCATCGATGCGCCGCCGCTGGCGCCGCAGGGGCCTGAGGGCGACGCCGCCAGGTTCGAGCCCGGCGAGCCGGACAACATCGAAACCATCGCGGCGCGACGCGCACGCCAGAAATATTCCGCGCGCAAGCAGAAGCGGGGCGCGCTGCGCCAGCTCACGAACATGCCGGTCGCCATCGGCGTCCTGCTGGTCATCGTGCTGGGCGCGCTGCAGGGGCGCGTCGCGCTGGTGCGCCAGTTTCCGCAGACCGCCTCGCTGTTCGCCATGATCGGCCTGCCGGTCAACCTGCGCGGGCTCACCTTCATGGATGTGAAGAGCCGGGGCGAATTCGTCGACGGCGCGATGGTGCTGGTGGTCGAAGGCACCATCGTCAACCTGACGCCGAAGCCACTCGACGTGCCGCGACTGCGCTTCGGCCTGCGCAACGCCACGGGGCACGAGGTATACGCCTGGACGACCGTGCCGACCCAAACAGTGCTAGGATCGGGCGACGGCCTGCCGTTCCGCAGCCGCCTCGCATCGCCGCCGCCCGACGGCCGCGACGTGATCGTCCGCTTCTTCAGCCGGCGCGACGCCGGCCTCGGCTCGTGAGGGTGGCTTGAGCGTTTCGGCCGATACCAGGATCCGCGTGCTGTTCGACGCCGACGCGATCGCGGCGCGCAACCTTGCGCTGGCGCAGGATATCAAGGCCGCGGCGCTGGAGAACCTGCTTGTCGTCGCCGTGCTCAAGGGAAGCTTCATCTTCGCCGCCGACCTGATCCGGGCGCTGCACGCCAAGGGCCTCGCGCCCGAGGTCGAGTTCGTCTCGCTGTCGAGCTACCGCGACGGCACGGTCTCGTCCGGCACCGTGACGGTGCTGCACGATGTCGAGAGCGAGATGCGCGGCCGCGATGTGCTGCTGGTCGACGACATCCTCGAATCCGGCCGCACCCTCGCCTATGCCAAGGACCTGTTCGCGGCGCGCGGCGCCAAGCGCGTGCTCACCTGCGTGCTGCTGGAAAAACCCGGCAAGCGCGCGGTCTCGCTCAATGCGGATTTCGTCGGCTTTACATGCCCGGACCTGTTCGTGGTCGGTTACGGCATGGACGTCGCCCATGCGTTTCGGCAATTGCCGTTCGTCGGCGTGGTCGAGAAGCTCTGACCAGAATGCCGGCGAAAACCCGCATCGCGACAGAGACATAATTCATGGCGCGTATTCTGATCGCCGAGGACGACGAACCGCTGCGGATGCTCGCCGCACGCGCGCTGACGGACCTCGGGCACGAGGTCGCCACCGCGGTGGACGGCGCCGACGCGCTCGACATCGTGACGCGCGCGGGCGGCCGTTTCGATCTCCTGCTCACCGACATCCGCATGCCGTTGATGGACGGTATCGCGCTCGCGCTCAGCGTCGCGCGCGACCACCCGAAGATCACGATCCTGCTGATGACCGCCTATGCGGACCAGCGCGAACGCGCCGCCAATCTCGAGGCGCTCATCCATGACGTGGTGCTCAAGCCGTTCACGCTCGCCGAGATCAAGGCGGCGGTGACCGACGCGCTGGCGGCGCGCAAAACGTAGGGCCCGCCCTGCGACGATCGTCTGATCAGAAATCCTTCAGCAGCCGCTCGATGTAGTCGAGCTCGAGCTGCGGGCGCAGCGGGTCGGCGAGACGCTTGCGCAGTTCTTCGAGGATGCGGCGTGCACGCTGCACGTCGATCTCGCCCGGCACCTTCACGGTCACGTCGTCGCCGTAGTCGCGCCCACGCAGCGGGCGGCCGAGCGGGTCGGTGTCGTTGTTGGCGCGCGCCTGTCCGGTGCGGCCCGGATTGCCCGGCCCCTGCCCCTGGCCTTGTCCCTGCTGCATCTGCTGCGCGAGGCTTTGCGCGCCGCGGCGCAACGCCTCGAGCGCGCGCCCCTGCGCGTCGACCGCGCCGTCGGAGCTGCCCTGCCCGAGCTGGCCTTCGGCATCGCCCATCGCGCCGTCGGCCTGGCCGAGACCCTCGCCCGGATCCTGCCCCTGCCCTTGTCCCTGCTGGCCTTGCTGTCCCTGTTGGCCTTGCTGGCCGGCCTGCCCGCGCTTGCGCATTTCCTCGAGCAGCTTCTTGAGCTGATCGCGCAAAGCCTGCTGGTTCTGCCGCAGTTCGCCGTACTGGCTCGGGTCGCCTTGCTGCCCCTGCTGACCCTGCTGCCCGCGTTGTCCGCGCTGTCCCTGCTGGTTGCGCCGCTGCTCCTGGCCCTGGCGGAAGGTCTTGTCGCGCAGGTTCTGCTGCTCGCGGATCATGTTGCCGAGCTCATCGAGCGCCGACATCATGTCGTCGTCCATGTCGTCGCCCTGCTGGCCGGGCTGGGCCATCTGCAGGTTTTCCAGCATCTGCTGCAGCTCTTCGAGCAGCTTCTTCGCCGCATCCTTCGCACCGGAGCGCGCAAGCTGCTCCATGCGGTCGATCATGCTCTTCAGGTCTTGCTGCCGCAGCATGCGCGTATTCGGATCGAGCGGGCGCGCAAGCTGCTGCGGATTGCGCTTCATCTGCTCGGCCAAAGCCTGCATGAAGCGGTCGAGCGCGGCGCGCAGATCGTCGGTCAGCTTCTTGATTTCCTCGTCGGTCGCGCCGCGTTCGAGCGCCTGGCGCAACGCCTCCTGCGCGGCGCGCAGCGCGGCCTCGGCGTCGGACAGCATGCCGTCCTCGATCGTCACCGCCATCGACCACAGCCGCCCCACCACGTCGCGCAGCTGATCGTCGGATTTCGCGCGGGTCAGTTCGAAGAAGATCGAGCGTAATCCGAGATAGTGCGAGAGCTGCGGCATGAAGCGTTCGGGAGCGATCGAGAGCGCCTCGAGCGCCTGCAGGATCTTCGGCTTCGCCTCGGCATCGAGCGCCAGGATGCGGCGCTGCTCGATCAGCGCGCGCGCGAGCGGCTTTACGAAGACGCGCTCGGGCAGCTTGAAATCGGTCGGCGTGCTTGCGCCTTCGTTGCCGCCCTCGTCGCGCGCGGTCAACGTCAGGGTCACTTCGGCGCCGGCCCAGGGATGGTCCGAGAGGTCCTTGGTGGTCTGCCCTGCACCGTTGCGGGTGCGCGCCTGCGGCAGGGCCAACGCGAAGTCCGGCGCGCCATAAAGCGGGCGCAGCGCGCGCCCGTCGCGCGCGGTCTTCTGCTTCAGCGCGAAGTTCGCATTCGCGCCGGTGACGCCGTAATCGTCCTCGATCTTGTAGGCGAGCAGCAGCGAACCGCGCGCCTGCGGCTCCGGCTCCTTGGTCAGCGCGATGGTCGGCACGCGATCCGGAACCGCCGCAAACGTGAAGGTCACATCTTCGTCGAGCGCGCCCTTCAGCGTCGCGGTGCCACGATCGGTGATCGTGTAGCGGTGCTCTTCGGTGCCGGCCGGCGGGGTCGGCGCGCCTTCGCGGCTCGCCTCGGCGAGGCCTCCCGAGGTGACGACGTGAAGTCCGTTCGCGCCGCTCGCACGGATGACCAGCACGCTGCCGGCCGGGACGGTCTGCAGCGCGGAGGCCTGATGCGGCTCGCCGGCGCGGATGCCGGGCAGGATCAGCGGCGGCCGCCCCGTATAGGTCGGCGGCGTCACCCATGCGTCGACGCGGAAGTTCTTCGCCTGCACGACGCCGGCCCAGTCGAACGCCGCGGTGACGCGCTTCACCCGCTCGCCCGACGCCGCAAAGAACGTCGCAACGACGAGCAACACGACCAGCGCGCGGACCGCGACCGGGTCGAACAGGTGCAAGCGGGGGCGCGGCGTGCCGGCCTTCAACGCACCGGCGGCGCGCAGCGCCCGCTCGATGTGGGCACGCCAGAGCGCGCGCGATACCTGATCCTGCTCACCGGCGCCGAGCTCGTCGGCGAGCGCGGTGGCCGGACGGTGCGCGAGCCCGCTGCTGCGATCGAGCCGGCGCAGGCCATCGAAGGTGCTGGGCAGGCGGAAGCGCAGCAGGGGAACGGTTGCGACCGCGATCATCACGACGAGGACGAACAGCGCGATCGCGCGTCCCATCGGCGGCAGCACCAGCCACAGGCCAGCCCATGAAACGGTGAGGAAAATTCCGACGGCGACCGCGAGAGACGCGAGAGCCGGCCACAGCCGCTCCCAGAGAATGGTCCACCATGCGCGGCGCAGCGCGTGCGCCAGAAGCGGGTCGGCGGCTTGCGCGCCCGCGGGCTGACGGGTCTCGGCCTCGGGATCCGTAGGTCGCTCGTTCACCTGCTTCTCCGGTTGTCAGTCCTAGCCCGATTTGGCCGAGGCTAACAAGCAATGCCCATGAACAATGCCGTGAACTAAAGCAAATTTCAGGCCGCGCTGTTCCATTTCAGCCACAAGCGCAACGGCCCGATGCGGCGCCCTGTCGCGGGCCAAATTGCGGCCGCTACAACCACGTGGGCAGGCGATCCATCGCGATCAAGGCATCGACTTCCAGCCGCGGGCGGACCAATGCCCATTCGGCATTCCTGACCAGCACTTCCGGCACCAGCGCGCGGGTGTTGTAGGTGCCGGCCTGGACCGCCCCGTAGGCACCCGCGGTCATCACCGCGATGAGGTCTCCTGGAGCCGGCTCGGCCATCTCGCGGTCGTGCGCGAAGAAGTCGCCGGTCTCGCAGACCGGCCCCACCAGGTCGGCCACGATGCGCGGCGCGTCCGGCCGCGGTTCCTTGACCGGGCGGATATCGTGATGCGCCTCGTACAGCGTCGGGCGGATCAGGTCGTTCATCGCAGCGTCGACGATCACGAACGGCTTTGCCTCGCCGTGCTTCACGTAGAGGACGCGCGTCACCAGGATACCCGCATTGCCGACGATCATCCGGCCCGGCTCGAAGATCAGCTTGCAGTCGAGGCCGCGCGTCGCGCGCTTGACGATCGCCGCGTAGGCGGCCGGATCGGGCGGCGGCTCGTTGTCCTCGCGATAGGGAATGCCGAGCCCCCCGCCGAGATCGACATGCTCGATCGCATGGCCGTCGGCGCGCAGCGTGCGCACGAAGTCGGAGAGCAGTGCGAAAGCGTCGTCGAAGGGCTGCAGGTCGGTGATCTGGCTGCCGATATGCATGTCGACGCCCGCGACATGCAGCCCCTTCAGCTTGGCGGCGTGCGCGTAGACGTCGCGCGCGCGGCTGATCGGCACGCCGAACTTGTTCTCCGATTTGCCGGTCGCGATCTTGGCATGCGTTCTCGCATCGACGTCCGGATTGACGCGCACCGACACGCAGGCGGTGCGCCCCTTCGCGGCAGCGATCTGCGACAACAGCGCGAGTTCCGGTTCGGACTCGACGTTGATGCACAGGATGCCGGCATCGATCGCGGCGGCGAGCTCGTCCGCCGTTTTGCCAACGCCGGAGAACATGATCTTCTTCGCCGGCACGCCGGCGGCGAGCGCGCGCTTCAGTTCGCCGCCCGACACGACGTCCGCGCCGGCGCCGAGCCGCGCCAGGGTCGCGATCACCGCCTGGTTCGAGTTCGCCTTCATGGCGTAGCAGACAAGCGAGGGCACGTCGGCGAAGGCGTCCGCGAACACGCGGTAGTGCCGCTCCAGCGTTGCGGTCGAATAGCAATAGAACGGCGTTCCGACCTCCTGTGCCAACCGCACAAGATCGACGTCTTCGGCGTGCATGACACCGGCCCGGTAGGCGAAGTGATGCATGGCCGGCCTAGTCGAGGAGGACGTCGAGGGGGATGCGTTTTTTCTGGCCGGGAGGCGCGAGCGGCCGTCCCTCCTGATCCGTTTCGATCAGCACGCCCCCGGGGCCCGCCATGGCGCCGGGCGGGGGATCGAGCAGTCCCTTGCGGCCGCAAGCCGACAGCGTCAGCCCAAGCGCAAAAAGCGCGGCGACGGCCGCGGCACGGATGAGAGGACGGTCGAAACGGCTCACGAAAACACTCCTTCGGCGACACCTATAGCAGATCAAGTGCGGCAGGGGAGAGGCGCGCCGGATTTCTTCCATTAACTGAGGCGTTTGAGCCACTTCCTGGCCTCGCGGGTGACGTTCTTCGGCGCGGTCCCGCCGAATGAAACCCGGCTCGCAACCGACCGTTCGACCGACAGCACGCCGAACACCGCCCGGGTGATCCGCGGCTCGATCGCCTGCATCGCCTCGAGCGGCAGCCGGTCGAGCGCAACGCCGGCTTTCTCCGCTGCCGCCACGATGCGGCCGGTGACATGGTGTGCCTCGCGGAACGGGATCTTGAGCGTACGCACCAGCCAGTCGGCGAGATCGGTCGCGGTCGCGTAGCCGGCGCCGGCCGCCGCCGTCATGCGCGCCGTATCCGGCACGAGGTCCGTCACCATCCCGGACATCGCCGCGACGCACAGCATCAGCGCCGAGAGCGCCTCCATGGCGGCCTCTTTGTCCTCCTGCATGTCCTTCTGGTAGGCGAGCGGCAGGCCCTTCATCACGACCAGCAGCGCCTGCAGCGCACCGAAAATGCGGCCCGACTTGGCGCGCACCAGCTCGGCGGCGTCCGGGTTGCGCTTCTGCGGCATGATCGAGGAGCCGGTGGTGAACTTGTCGGAGAGCTTGACCAGCCCGGCGAGCGGCGAGCACCAGATCACGATCTCCTCGGCGAAACGCGACAGATGCACCGCTGCGATCGATGCGGCGGCGAGCGTCTCGATCACGAAGTCGCGGTCCGACACCGCGTCGAGCGAGTTCGCGGCGGGCCGCTCGAACCCAAGCGCCTTCGACGTCATCGCGCGGTCGATCCCGAACGAGGTGCCGGCGAGCGCCGCGCTGCCGAGCGGATTTTCGTTCAGCCGCTTGCGCGCGTCCGCAAAGCGCCCACGATCGCGCGCCGCCATCTCGACATAGGCGAGCAGGTGGTGCCCGAACGTCACGGGCTGCGCGGTCTGCAGATGGGTGAAGCCCGGCATCACGGTCGCGGCGTGCTGCAGCGCTTTCTCGGCGAGCGCTTTCTGGTAGGCGGCCAACGCCGCGTCCATCTCGTCGATCGCGTCGCGCACCCACAGTTTGAAGTCGGTCGCGATCTGGTCGTTGCGCGAGCGCGCGGTATGCAGCCGCCCCGCCGCCGGACCGATCAGCTCGGCCAGCCGGGACTCGACGTTCATATGGATGTCTTCGAGCTCCCGCTTGAAGCGGAACTTGCCGGCATCCATCTCTGACAGGATCGTGTCTAGACCGTGAGCGATCCTGGCGGCATCGTCGCGCGGGATGATGCCCTGTTTGGCGAGCATCGCCGCATGCGCCTTGCTGGCCGCGATGTCCTGGCGGTACAGGCGGCGATCGAAGTCGATCGAGGCGTTGATCTCCTGCATAATGGCGCCGGGACCCGCGGCGAACCGCCCGCCCCACATCTTGTTGCTCATGACACTGCCGAAAGTTGCCTGATGACCGACCGACCGAAACGCCTCAATCGCTTCACCGTGATCGCTCTCGGTGTCGCCGCCGGTGCAGCGTTTGGGCTCGCGGCGGTATACGGGATCGGCGCGATGCAGCGCAATCCGGCCGAAGCCTCCTGCAAGGCGGCCGGCGAGCTTGCCAGGCGGCTCGCGCCGCTGGCGCGCGGCGAGGTGGCGGCGGTCGGGATCGCGTCCGATCCCAAGCGCCTGCCCGAACTGTCCTTCACCGATCCCGACGGCAAGCCGCGCAAGCTCTCCGATTTCCAGGGCAGGACCGTCTTGTTGAACCTGTGGGCGACCTGGTGCGTCCCGTGCCGCAAGGAGATGCCAGCGCTCGACGCATTGCAGGCGAGGCTCGGCTCCGACACATTCGAGGTGGTGGCGATCAACATCGACACGCGCAACCTCGACAAGCCGAAAGCCTGGCTGCAGGAGGTCGGGATCAAGCAACTTGGCTATTACGCCGATCCGAGCGCCAAGGTGTTTCAGGACCTCAAAGCCGTCGGCAAGGCATTCGGCATGCCGACGACCCTGCTGGTCGACCCGCAAGGCTGCGAACTGGGGACGCTGGCGGGCCCCGCCGAGTGGGCGAGCGAGGATGCCATCCGGCTGATCGAGACTGCGCTGGGAAAGTCGTCCTGACGCGCTACTTCCACACCGCCCACCACGGCGGCTCCGGACACGGCGACTTGATGCCGACGACGCGCGCGAAGCGCTCCTTGTAGTCGCGCGGCACGTTCGCCCCGATGTCCTCGCGATGTCCGCGGTTGAGATATCCGGCGCGCATCAGCCCCTCGACCGCATCCGCCACGCGCGGGTCGGGCGTCAGGGGTTGCGGCGGCTGCGCGGTGTCGGCGGAGGGCGAACGGAATGGCATGTTCGCAGCCATCACCATGGCCTTGTTGGTGTACTCGATGCCCTTGAAATAATTGATGATGTCGGCGGTCGCCTTGCGCGCCTGAGCGCCGTTGCAAAACCGCGCGGTCCCTTCACTCAGGAAACAGTGCAGTTTCACCTCGACGGCGGCCTGTCCGCGCTGCGGCGCGTTGTTCATGCGATGTTCGCACACCCCATCCGCGATCTTGCCGGCTTCGTCCACGCTTTTGGAGGCATAGACGGATTTCGCGGCCGGCGGCGCCGGGGCGGCAACCGGCGTCGGCGCGACGGCGGCCGCGGGTGGCGCAGGCGCCTCATCGCGCCGCACGTCCTTGAAGACCGGCAGCGCGGCGGTGCGCTGCACCGAATAGATCTTCGGCGTGAACAGCACGAGGACGAAGCCGACAATCACCGCAACGCCGGCCAGCAGTCCGAACGGAATTTTAAAGCCGCCGCCCTGCGTCACGACCGGGCGGATCGTCCGGCCTTCCCGCATCTGCGCGCGCAAATCGTGGATGTCCGTCATCCGGCCCTGCCGCCTGTCAGACCGTGATGTCGAGAGTTCTGGCCGAGCCCGGCGAGCTGATCGAGATTGCTCTGCGCCGCCTCGATCACCTGGACGATCGACGCCGCATTGTCGGCATTCATCTTCATCATCTTCGCCGCCATGGCGAGTTGCGCGCGCCCAACCTGGGCGCCGACCATGGCACTGGCGACAGCCGTGACATCCATTGCACGCTCCGAATGGCCCGGAACCCTGCCAGCCGCGGGTTAATATTCGCTTGGCGGCGGTAGCCGAAAACTCCGCGCTCGCCGCGGTCTAGGTGGTCAGATCGAGGCCGCTCTTGGCCGCCGTGGCTTTGGCCGCCGATTGATCCGACATGCGCTTGATCGCGGCCTTGGTGGCAAGTTCCGCCAGCCCTTGCGCCAGATTGCTCGAAACCGTGCTGAAGGTGCTGGTCAGGGTTGAGACCGCGGTGGCGCTACGCTGATTGGCTTCCGCCATCCGCGCGCGCTGGATCACCAGCGACTTGTAGCCGGTGTACCCGAACCCGGCATAATAGCGCCCGCTGATCATCGGCATGGCGCCGCCACTATGGAAGCGGCGCGGTTAACGATTTGCGAACGCTACACCAGCACGTCGACCAGATGGATCGAGGGCCGCACGTCGGGCGTGGTCCGCTGATCGGTATCGCTCTTCGTGAGCGGCGCGGCCCCGCCGCTTTTCAGGCCGCCTTCGATCGCCTCGGTGAGCGGCAGCGCGCCATCTGCCGACGATGGCTGCGGCATGATCGCTTCCAGCCGCTGGATGCGCTCGGACTGGACGCGGCGCACCGCGTCGAGCCAGGCGGCGGTCAGTGCGGTGGCGATCGGGTCCATGGGCTTCTCCAGCCGCAGACAACGCGCCAACGTCGCCTGCGATGGTTTCCGAAAGCCGAACGAATTGTGACTTCGGGACCGAACGTTAACGCGAGGTTACCGCAAATCGGGTGGCGGCGGCCGCTGCCGGGCTGCGATCGTCGCTTCATCCCGGGCCGGCGGAAAAAAAATCGCAAAACAACCCCATGCAAAGTACTTTTTCATGAGACCCGCCAGTCCCACGATGTCGGCGACCGACTGGCTTTTGCTGGTCACGCTCTCGATCCTGTGGGGCGGCTCGTTCTTCTTCACCAAGCTGGTGGTGATGGTGCTGCCGCCGCTCACCGTCGCGTTCGCCCGCGTCGCGATCGCGGCTGCGATCCTGGTCGTGCTGGCGCGCGCGACCGGCGTCGCGCTGCCGGACCGGGTCGCCGCCTGGCGCCCCTACCTCGTGATGGGCCTGCTGAACAACGCGATTCCGTTCGGACTGATCTTCTGGGGCCAGACCCACATCCCCAGCGGGCTTGCGGCGATCCTCAATGCGACCACACCGCTGTTCACCGTGCTGGTGGCGCATTGGGCGACCGCGGACGAAAGACTGACCGCGGCGCGCCTCGCCGGCGTCGCGGCGGGCCTCGCGGGCGTCGTCGTGATGGTCGGTCCCGACCTGCTGCACGACCTCGGCACCAGCGTGCTCGGACAGCTGGCTGTTCTGCTCGCAGCCGTCAGCTACGCTTTCGCCGGCGTTTTCGGGCGGCGCTTCCGTGGCGAGCCGGCGCTGCGGGTCGCGGCCGGGCAGCTCGCGGGATCGACCCTGCTGCTCGCGCCGGTCGCGATCCTGATCGACAGGCCGTGGACGCTTCCCCCGCCCGGCGCGGCCACGATCGCGGCGCTGGTCGCGCTCGCCGCTGTCTCGACCGCGCTCGCCTACCTGATCTATTTCCGCATCCTCGCGCGCGCCGGCGCGACCAATGTGCTGCTGGTCACGTTCCTCATTCCGGTAAGCGCGATCCTGCTCGGCACGCTGATACTGGGCGAACAGCTTGAGCCGCGCCACATCATCGGCATGGCGGCGATCGGGATCGGACTGGCGGTGATCGATGGACGAGCGCTGAAACTGGCTTACCGCGTCGGCACCGGCTTTTCGCCGCGATAGTCGTAGAAGCCGCGGTTCGCCTTGCGGCCGAGCCAGCCGGCCTCGACGTACTTCACCAGCAGCGGACACGGGCGGTATTTCGAATCCGCCAGTCCCTCGTGCAGCACCTGCATGACCGAGAGGCAGGTATCGAGACCGATGAAGTCGGCAAGCTCGAGCGGGCCCATCGGGTGATGCGCGCCGAGCTTCATCGCGGTGTCGATCGCCTCGACGTTCCCGACGCCTTCGTACAGCGTATAGATCGCCTCGTTGATCATCGGCAGCAGGATGCGGTTGACGATGAAGGCCGGGAAGTCCTCCGCCACCGCGATGGTCTTCTTCAGCTTGGTGACGAACACGCGGCAGGCATCGAACGTGGGGTCGTTGGTCGCGATGCCGCGGATCAGCTCGACCAGCTCCATCACCGGCACCGGATTCATGAAATGAATGCCGATGAACTTCTCCGGCCGGTCGGTCGAGGCGGCCAGCCGCGTGATCGAGATCGACGAGGTGTTGGTGCCGACGATCGCCTCCGGCTTCAGGTGCGGACAGAGATCCGCGAAGATCTTGCGCTTGACGTCTTCCTTCTCGCTCGCCGACTCGATGACCAGATCGCAGTCGGACAGCTTGTCGAGCGTCTCGGCGCCGGCGATGCGCTTGAGTGCGCCCTGCCGATCCTCCTCGGCGATCAGCTTGCGCTGCACCTGGCGCGCCAGATTGCCGTTGATGGTGGCGAGCCCGGCATTGATGCGGTCGCCCGAGATGTCGTTGAGCAACACATCCATGCCGGCGAGCGCCGCCACGTGCGCGATGCCGTTGCCCATCTGGCCGGCGCCGATCACGCCGATCTTGCGAATTATCGGGGACATTTTCTCCGCCTGGTCGCGCGCCCTGGGCCGTTCCTGAACTTCGGTGGCTGCCATCTTAGCCTTTTACGACGATCTCGGTCCCGATACCACCGGCACCGCTACTTGCCGGCCTTGCCGAGTTCGGCCGCAAGCTCGGGAAGTGCCTGATAGAGATCGGCGACGAGTCCGTAGTCGGCAACCTGGAAGATCGGCGCCTCCTCGTCCTTGTTGATCGCCACGATCACCTTGGAGTCCTTCATGCCGGCGAGATGCTGGATCGCGCCCGAAATGCCGACCGCGATGTAGAGCTCCGGCGCCACCACCTTGCCGGTCTGCCCGACCTGCCAGTCGTTCGGCGCATAGCCGGCGTCGACCGCGGCGCGCGACGCGCCGACCGCCGCGCCGAGCTTGTCGGCCACCGGCTCGATGTATTTGGTGAAGTTCTCGCGGCTCTGCATCGCGCGGCCGCCGGAAATGATGATCTTCGCCGAGGTCAGCTCGGGACGCTCGGACTTCGACAGCTCCTCGCCGACGAAGCTCGACAGGCCGGGGTCGGCCGCCGCCGTCGCGTTCTCGATCGCGGCCGAGCCGCCCTCGCCCGCCGCCTGGAAGGTCGAGGTGCGCACCGTGATGACCTTCTTGGCGTCCTTCGACTTCACGGTCTGGATCGCGTTGCCGGCATAGATCGGCCGCTCGAACGTGTCGGGCGCGACCACCTTGACGATGTCGGAGATCTGCATCACGTCGAGCAGTGCCGCGACGCGCGGCATCACGTTCTTGCCGGTGGTGGTCGCGGGCGACACGATCGCATCGTAATTTCCGGCGAGCGAGACGATCAGCGCGGCGATCGGCTCGGCCAGCGCATGCTCGTAGGCGGGCGCGTCCGCCAGCAGCACTTTCGCAACGCCGTCGAGCTTGGCGGCCGCGTCCGCCACCGCCTTGGCGCCGCTAGCCGGCGACCAGCACATGCACCTCGCCGCCCATCGCCTTGGCGGCGGTCAGCGCCTTGTTGGTCGAATCCTTCAGCGACTTGTTGTCGTGCTCGGCGAGCAGGAGCGTGGCCATCTAGAGAACTCCCGGCTTCGTTCTTGAGCTTCTCGACCAGCTCGCCGACGGTCTTCACCTTGACGCCCGCCTTGCGGCCCGAGGGCTCGGTGGTCTTCACCACTTCGAGCCGCGGCGCGACGTCGACGCCGTAGTCGCCGGGCGCCTTGTCGGCGATCGGCTTCTTCTTCGCCTTCATGATGTTCGGCAGCGAGGCGTAGCGCGGCTCGTTCAGCCGCAGGTCGGTGGTGACGATCGCCGGGCCCTTCAGCTTCACGGTCTGCAATCCGCCGTCGACCTCGCGCGTGACGCTGACGTCGCTTGCCCTCGATCGCGAGCTTGGAGGCGAACGTGCCCTGCGCCCAGCCGAGCAGCGCGGCGAGCATCTGGCCGGTCTGGTTGCAGTCGTCGTCGATCGCCTGCTTGCCCATGATGACGAGGCCGGGCTTCTCCTCCTCGACCACGCCTTTGAGGATCTTCGCGACCGCCAGCGGCTCGACGACGCCGTCGACCTTGACCAGGATGCCGCGGTCGGCGCCCATCGCGAGCGCGGTGCGGATGGTCTCGGCCGCCTGCTGCGGGCCGATCGAGACGGCGACGATTTCCGTCGCGGCGCCCTTTTCCTTCAGCCGGATCGCCTCTTCGACCGCGATCTCGTCGAACGGATTCATCGACATCTTGACGTTGGCGAGTTCCACGCCCGATCCGTCCGCCTTGACGCGGATCTTGACGTTGAAATCGACGACCCGTTTCACGGGCACCAAAATCTTCATGCTGTGCGAACTCCCCGCAGCGCGCCGGGCAAACTATGGCCCACCCCCCGGCGTGTCAACGCGATCCCCAGCGCCGTTTCATGCCCGGAATCGCTGCCTTCGCGACGATCACGTCGCCCGGGCGGATGCACTCGAACAGCGCGACGTCGGGCCGCCGGAAGACGAGCGTCAGCACGGCGCCGACGAGGAATCCGCCGATATGCGCCCACCACGCGGTGTCGCCGCCGGCCGCGCTCAGCACGTTCCAGACCTGGGCAAGAATCCAGAATCCGAGCACCCAGGCCGAGCCGAACGTGAGCGGGATGAATCCGAACAGCAGGATCGTGATCCTGGCGCAGGGCCGCAGCATCAGATAGGCGGCGACGACGCCGGCGACCGCGCCGGAGGCGCCGATCAGGTAGGCGACCGAATCCGGCGCGCTCAGCACATGCGCGAGCCCGCCGGCCGCGCCGCACAGCATGTAGAAGATCAAGAACCGCACCGAGCCGAACGCGTCCTCGATATTGTCGCCGAGCACCCAGAGGAACAGCATGTTGCCGATGACGTGCGACCACCCGGCATGGAAGAACATGTAGGTGAACAGCGCCGTGAACGGCGGCAGGACTCCGCCGAGCTCGAGCTTGCCCATGATCGCCGCCGGGATCACCGCATAGTCGCGCACCAGCACCAGCAGCTCGTCTTCCGACACGCTGATGGTCACGAAGAAGATCACGATGTTGATCGCGATCAGCGTCCAGGTGACGAACGCGTAAGGGTTGCGATCGAGCGGATCGTTGTCGTAGATCGGAATGACCACGGAAGTTCCTTAACGGTTCGCGCCCGGAACCCACAAGACGTCGCGCGCGCCCTTGTCGTTAAGGTAGCGGCTTGCCACGAACAGGAAATCCGACAGGCGATTGATGTAGCTCATCAGTTCCGCAGAAACGCTTTCGCCCGAATCCTTCAACTGCACGATCCCGCGCTCGGCGCGACGGCAGATGGTTCGTGCCAGGTGCAGATACGCGGCGGCAGGCGAACCGCCGGCGAGCACGAAGGTGCGCAGCGGCGCAAGCTCCGCGTTGAGCGCGTCGATCTCGTCTTCGAGCCGCTTCACCTGCACGGCATTGACGGCAAGCCGCGCACCGCCCGGCCCCTTGCCCTTGTCGGGTGAGCACAGGTCGGCCGCGAGATCGAACAGGTCGTTCTGGATGCGCGCCAGCATGGCGTCGATTGCCGGCGCCTCCGCGGTGTGCAGCCGTGCAACGCCGATCGCGGCGGTGACCTCGTCCACGGTGCCGTAGGCATCGACGCGCAGGTCATATTTCTTGCGATGCTCGCCGTTGCCGAGCATCGTCGTGCCTGCATCGCCGGCGCGCGTATAGATGCGATTGAGCACCACCATGCCGAAGTCCCCTGTCGCCGTTCCCGCGAACGGTCTATCCTATATCGATATGGGGTAAAACAAGGAGCCAGCCATGCGCCTGACCATCCTCGTCGCGGCCGCCGCGCTCATCCTCCCCGCTGCGCTGACGGCTCATGCGGGTGGTGGACCGGGCGCCGCGCGCGGCGTCACCGACCTGTCGGCTGCGAAAGCGAAGAAAAAGCCCGTGAAGAAGAAGGAAGAGAACCTGAAGGCCGCGCCGGGAACCGGACCGAGCGGTCCTGCCACCAAGTACTGAGGCGTTTTCCGGCGAAAGCCTGGGCCGGACCTGATCCGGGATGGGCACCGGTTCGCTGTAGAAAACGCGTCAACCGAAAAATCTCGTCATCGCCCCATCGCCCAGATGGTGATCATGATCACCACGACGGCGACGAACTGAAGCAGCACGCGCAGCCGCATCAGCCGCTGCGAGGTGGCGGGCGAGCCGCCGCGCATCATGTTGGCGAGGCCGAGCACGAGCACGATCGCGACCGCGACGATCGCGATGGTCACCGCGTAAGTCGACAGAATGCTCCCCATGAGGCCTCCTCGCAAACCGACGCCCTTGCATATCGCTTCGCCGCGATGTTTTTACAAGCCGTGGTTCCGACGCGATCGGACCGGGAGCGCACCATGTCGGACAAGCCGCAGTCGTTGAAACCCCGCACCATCGCGGCGCAGGCGCTGGGCGCGATCGAGCCCGCCACCCAGGCGGTCGCACTGCCGGTGCATGTCTCCACGACCTACATTCGCGATCCCGACAATCAGTATCGCACCGGCTACATCTATGGCCGGCCGGACAACGCCACCGTGCGGCAGACCGAAGCCGTGATCGCGGCGCTCGAGGGCGCGCATGAGGCGATGTTGTTCGGCTCCGGCATGGCGGCCGCGACCGGCGTGGTGCTGGCGCTGCCGCCGGGATCGCACGTGCTCGCGCCGCAGGTCTGCTACTGGGGTTTGCGCGACTGGCTGCTGCATGAAGCTCCGCTGTTCGGCTACAAAGTGGACCTCGTGGACTTCGCCGACCTCGCGGCGGTCCGCGCGGCGATGAAGCCGGACACGAAGCTGGTGTGGATCGAGACCCCCGGCAATCCACTCTGGAACATCACCGACATCGCGGCGGTCGCCGAGATCGCGCATGCCGGCGGCGCCGCGCTCGGCATCGACTCGACCGCCGCCACCCCGGTGTTCACCCGCCCGATCGCGCTTGGCGCCGACATCGTGATGCATTCGGCGACGAAATACCTGAACGGCCATTCCGACGTGATCGCCGGCGTGCTTGCGACCGCGCGCGAGGACAAGCTGTGGGCGCGCATCAGGCAAGTGCGCGGCCATCACGGCGCGATCCTCGGGCCGTTCGAGGCGTGGCTGCTGTTGCGCGGCCTGCGCACGCTTGACGTGCGGGTGCGCGCGCAGGCCGAGAGCGCCGCACTGCTGGCGCATCGTTTCGCCAATCACGCGTCGGTCTCGGGCGTGCTCTATCCCGGGCTCCCGTCGCATCCCGGTCACGCGGTGGCGGTGAAGCAGATGTCGGGCTATGGCGGCATGCTGTCGATCCGCGTGAAGGCCGGGGAGCAGGCCGCAATCTCGACCGCCGCACGCGTGGAGGTCTGGAAGCGCGCGACGTCACTGGGCGGCGTCGAGAGCCTGATCGAGCATCGCGCCTCGATCGAGGGCGCAGGCTCGCCCTGCCCGGTCGACCTGTTGCGGCTCTCGGTCGGGCTGGAAGATGTCGACGATCTCTACAACGATCTCGATCGCGCGCTGCGGGCCGCAAATGCGTAGAGCATGATCCCGAAAAAGCCTGTCCCGGACTTGATCCGGGATGGATACCGGTTTTCGGAAATCATGCTCCACGAAAAAGCCTATGCGGCGAGCGCCTTCTCGATCTCGTGCACCGGCATCCTGACATAGTCCTTGTCGATCTCGGCGCGCACCGCGCCGCGCAATCCATTGGAGTAAGCCTGCCGCAGCACACCGAGCGCGCGCGGCGGCGCCACCACGATCACCGATTTCGTCTCGCCCGCCGTCACCGCCGCATCGAGCCGCCCGGCGAGATCGGTCAGGAAGCGCTGCTCGTCCTGCGCGTGCCAGTCGGTCTGCTCCATGGCGCTGCGCCGCGCGCCGACCGAGTTGACCGAGCGGCCGGGCGCGTCGGTCCCCTGCTCGTGCGTCTTGGCGTCGGCGTGTCGGTGCACCTCCTTGGTCCTGAGATTCGGATGCATGCCGTCGCCGGCGTTCTCGAGGATCAGCGCCTTCGCGCCGTCGCACACGACGACCCAATCGCCTTGATGGATTTTCAGAATGGCCATGAAAAAACCTCCGGACTGCACAACGCGCCAAGTGGGCGCTCTGCATCAACTCCGGAAGGCCGGATTCGGTTCGCTGCGGCGGATCAGCCCGGTTCATCGCCGGGCCGGCACAACATGCAGCGTCAGTTGCTGCCGTCCAGCAAACGCCTGGCGATCACGTGCGCCTGGATTTCCGCCGCGCCCTCGAAGATGTTCAGGATGCGCGCGTCGCACAGCACGCGCGACACCGGATACTCCAGCGCGAAGCCGTTGCCGCCGTGAATCTGCACCGCGTTGTCGGCCGCAGCCCACGCGACGCGCGCGGCGAGCAGCTTGGCCATCCCGGCCTCGAGATCGCAGCGCCGCCCGGAGTCCTTCTGCCGCGCCGCGTAATAGGTGATCTGGCGCGCGATCATGATCTCGACCGCCATCATGGCGATCTTGTCGGCGACGCGCGGGAACGCGATCAGGCTCTCGCCGAACTGCACCCGCTCCTCGGCGTAGCGCCGCGCGAGCTCCATCGCGGCCTGCGCCACGCCGACCGCGCGCGCCGCGGTCTGGATGCGCGCCGATTCGAAGGTCTGCATCAACTGCTTGAAGCCCTGCCCCTCGGTGCCGCCGAGCAGGTTGTCGGCCTTCACCTCGAAGCCGTCGAAGCCGATCTCGAATTCCTTCATGCCGCGATAACCCAGCACCTCGATCTCGCCGCCGGTCATCCCGTTGGCGGGAAACGGATCCGCGTCGGTGCCGCGCGGCTTTTCGGCCAGCAGCATCGAGAGCCCGCGATAGCCCGGCTGCTTCGGATCGGTGCGCACCAGCAGCGTCATCAGGTCGGCGCGGACCGGGTGCGTGATCCAGGTCTTGTTGCCGGAGACCTTGTAGACGTCACCCTTCTTCACGGCGCGCGTCTTGAGCGAGGCGAGGTCCGAGCCGGTGTTCGGCTCGGTGAACACGGCGGTGGGCAGCACCTCGCCGGACGCGATCTTCGGCAGCCATCGGCTCTTCTGCGCCTCGGTGCCGCCACCCAGAATGAGCTCGGCGGCGATCTCCGAGCGCGTACCGAGCGAGCCGACCCCGATATAGCCGCGCGACAACTCTTCCGAGACGACGCACATCGACTCCTTGCCGAGCCCCATGCCGCCGAACTCTTCCGGGATCGTCAGGCCGAACACGCCGAGCTCGGACATGTGGGCCACGACGTCGAGCGGGATGTAGCTGTTGGTCAGGTGCCATTCGTGCGCGTGCGGCACGACTTCGGCGTCGGCGAACTTGCGCATCTCGTCGCGGATCGCCTCGAGCGTTTCGTCGAGCCCGCAATCGCCGACCGTGGCGCCATGCGCGCGCATCAGCGTCGCGAGGCGTGCCCGGTTCTCCGTCGTATTGCCGCTTGCGATCAGCTCCTCGACCGCGGGCGTCATGCGCGCGGCGACTTGCTTCATCGACAGCCCGAGATCGGCCGGGCGCACCATCTCGCCCTGGCTCATCGGAATGCCGCCGGTCATCTGGGCGAGGAATTCGCCCAGCCCGATGCGCACGAGCAGCTCTTCCAGCTCGCCGAAACGTCCGGCGTCCTGCATGCGCCCGGTGTAGGCGGCAAGCTGCCGGATCGCTTCCACGTAGGTCGCAAACCACGACAGCCCATGCGCGGCGCGCTGCTCGCGGTCGAGCAGATCGCCCGCAACGCGTCCGTCCTTGCGCACGCGCTCGCCGACCGCGCGGGTGGCGTCCGCCAGCAGCGCCTCCACGGCGGCGGTTGCCTCAAGCGCGCTGGCGACGAGGTCGCCTCCGGTGTCGGAACGGTTGGCGAGCGGCATGACGGCCCTCCGAAAATCACGGGTTATTTGCACTGCAACACCATCTGTGTGCGCCGCACAAGAGGCGGCCCGGACGCAGGGCCGGCGGCGGGCATTTTTCAGCCGCTGAAAAGCGCCGCCGGCCAGCGCGCGGTGCAGCCAATTTTACTGAATTTCTATCGGTTTATTAACCATTCCGGCGTTGCATACGGCACGGGATTTTCGGCTCGTTGTGGGGTCTTTCGAAATGCTGCTGTCTCGCCTCGGCGGCGCACTGTCTGTGCGCATGCGTCTGATCGTCCTCTCGGTCATTCCGGTCATCGGCTTCGTCGCGGTCGGCGTCGCCTACGTGTCGAGCGAGCATACCGTCGAGGCGGCTTTCGCCAGCGTCCAGCAGTCCGCCCGCCTTGCGGATGCGAGCCGCGCCTTCAAGGACGCGCTCACCACCATGCAGGTGCGCACCAAGGAATTCGTCACACAGCCGCAGCCGGTGCTCGTTACCCGGTTCGGCGAGGCGCACGCCGCCGCGACCGCGAACCTGGCGATCATCAAGGAACTAGCGAGCGAATCCGAACGGCAGAATCTCACGTTGCTGGAAGGCCGCGTCGTCAATCTGCAGAAGATTTTCGCCTCGCTCGCCGCCGACCAGGACGAACTCGGCCTGACCGAGTTCGAAGGCACGCAAGGCAAGCTGCGCGACGGCGGCAACACGATGGAGCGCATCGTCAACGAGGACATGTCATGGCTGTCCGACGCCGACCAGAAGAAGATCCTGGTCCCGCTGATGCTGATGCGCCGCTTCGAGGTGGAATACCGCCTCACACGCGAGGATTCGGCCGCCTCCCTGTTCCGCGACGAGCGCGACAAGTTCGAGAAGGGCTTCACCACCATCATCGCCGCGTCGGTGATGAAGCAGAGCCTGACCGACCAGGTGAAGACCTATACCGATGCCTTCGCCGAATGGATTGCGAACTCCGGCAAGATTTCCCGGTCCGCCGCGATCATCACGGCCGAAACGCGCCAGATGCTGCCCGCCGCCGACGAGATCATCGCGGCCGCCGGGCGCAGGGCGAGCGAGGCCGCCGACCGTGTCGCCGCCTCGCAAGCGCGCACCAAGATGCTGATCATCGGCATCGGCATCGCGATCGTCGGCGTCGGCCTGCTGCTCAACTTCCTGATCGGCCGCGGCATCACCAAGCCGCTGCACCGGCTCTCCGGCGCGATGAAGCGCCTCGCGACTGGCGATACCTCGGTCGACATCCCGGCGACCGAGGCGCGCGACGAGATCGGCGCCATGGCGCGCACCGTGATCGTGTTCCGCGACAATGCGCTCGAGCGCGAGCAACTGTCCGCCACCCAGGAGAAATCTGTGCGCGAGCGCGAGCGCCGCACCGAGACGGTCGCCGGCATGATCGCGCGGTTTGAGAACACCATCGACGACGCGCTGGCCAAGGTGCGCGGCGCAGCCGAACGGCTCGAGACCGCCTCGACGGCGCTGAACGGCGCGGCCGATGCGGTGTCGGCGGAATCGAGCGCCGCCGAGGAGCGCGTCGGCGCCGCCTCGATGAACGTCGCGTCGGCGGCAAGCTCGGCCGAAGAGCTCGCCGCCTCGATCGGCGAGATCGCCGGCCAGGCCGCGACCTCGACCGAGGTCGCCAGCCGCGCCGTTATGGAAGCGCAGCGCACGGTCGAGACCATGTCGCAGCTGGCGAAGGCCGCAAGCCGCATCGGCGAGGTGATCGGCCTGATCCAGGCGATCGCCGGCCAGACCAATTTGCTGGCGCTCAATGCCACCATCGAGGCGGCGCGCGCCGGCGAAGCCGGGCGCGGCTTTGCGGTCGTCGCCTCGGAAGTGAAAAGCCTCGCCGGACAGACCGCCAAGGCGACTGAGGAGGTCGCCACCCAGATCGGCGCGATCCAGTCGGCGGCGGGCGACGCCACGCAGGCGATCGAGCAGGTCAACCACATCATCTCGGAAATGTCCGGCATCGCGGCGCGGGTCGCGTCCGCCGTGGAGGAGCAGAACTCCGCGGTGTCGACCATCGCGGAAGGCGTCAACCGCGCCTCGGCCGAAGCGCGCTCCGGCGCCGAAGCGATGACGCGTGTCG
The DNA here is from genome assembly GCA_963839985.1 of uncultured Alphaproteobacteria bacterium. GTDB lineage: Bacteria > Pseudomonadota > Alphaproteobacteria > Rhizobiales > Xanthobacteraceae > PALSA-894. The sequence goes on from CAWIXG010000017.1 coordinate 49,192, forward strand.
CCGGCGCGAGCGCGGGCGCGCGCAACACCGCCGATGAAGTCAAGGCGCTGGCCGGCGAGCTCGCGGGCGATGCCGAGCGGCTCGACGACGAGGTGCGCCGTTTCCTGAGCGAAGTGCGCGCGGCTTAGCGCATGATCCCGAAAAAGCCCGTCCCGGACGTGATCCGGGATGGGACCGGTTTTCGGGAAAGATCATGCTTCCCGAATAGCCGCCCGGGCTTGCCAAGCCCGCGTCAATCCGCGAATTGGTTCCGGTCGTAGTCTGGAGCCACCGTGAACCTGCTGCGCCGGACCTACTCTATCGCGCGCGACGCGGTCTATGCCTTCGGCGAGGACGACGGCTGGGCGCTCGCGAGCCACATCGCGTTATCCACCATCCTCGCGGCGTTCCCGTTCCTGATCGTGCTCACCGCATTGGCGGGCTATGCCGGCTCGAGGGATCTCGCCGACAGCGTCGCGACCTTGCTGCTGCAGACCTGGCCGAAGGAGGTCGCCGACCCGATCGCACGCGAGGTGCACAACGTGCTCGGCACGACGCGCGGCGGCGTGCTCACCGTCGGCGTGGTGCTGGCGGTTTTTTTCGCATCGAGCGGCGTCGACAGCCTGCGCATCGCGCTCAACCGCGCCTATGACGTGACCGAAACACGGGCGTTCTGGCTGTTGAAGCTCGAGTCGATCGGCTACGTGCTGGTCGCCGCCCTCGCGCTGCTCGCGCTCGGCTTCCTGATCGTGCTGGCACCGCTCGCCTTTGCGACCGCGGTGAAATACGCGCCGTGGCTCGTCCTGCAGGAGCAGCAGTTCACCTACACGCGCTATGCGGTCGCCGGCACCGTGATCGTCATCGCGATCGTGGTGGCGCACAAATGGCTGCCCGGCGGCCACCGCCGCTTCCGCGACATCGCGCCCGGCGTAATCGTCACCTTGGTGCTGTGGCTCGCCAGCGCGATCTATTTCGGGCGCTACCTCGCCGAGTTCGCCAACAACTACGTGACGACCTATGCGGGGCTCGCCTCGGCGATGATCGCGCTGGTGTTTCTCTACTGGTCGGCCACGATCTTCGTCTATGGCGGCGAGCTCAACGCCGTCATCATCATCGCGCGCGAGAACAGACGCGCCGAGGAGGAATTGCGGCGCGCCGCGGAGGCCGCCGCGGCGGCCGAGAAGGCCGCGCTGGCGCAGCAGCCGCTGTTCCAGAAATTCATGCGCAAGCTCGGGTACGAGAAGCGCAGGCGCTAACCCTGCACCGAGAAGCCGCCGTCCACCGGGATCGCCGTCCCGGTGACGAAGTCCGAGGCCTTGCTCGACAGGAACACCGCGATGCCGGCGAAGTCTTTCGGGTCGCCCCACCGCCCGGCCGGCGTGCGGCCGAGCACGCGCTCGTGCAGGCCCTGCACCTCGCGCCGCGCGCCCTTGGTGAGGTCCGTGTCGATCCAGCCCGGCAGCACCGAATTGACCTGGATGTTGTCCTTCGCCCACGCGGTCGCGCAGGCGCGCGAGAACTGAACGATGCCGCCTTTGCTCGCCGCATAGGCCGGCGCGAACGCTGCGCCGAAGATCGACATCATCGAACCGATATTGATGATCTTGCCGGCGCCGGCCTTCTTCATGTGCGGATACGCGGCGTGCGTGCACACGAATGCGCTCGACAGATTGGTCTCGATCACGCTGCGCCATTCGGCCGGGGTCGCGACGTCGGGCGGCTTGCGGATGTTGATGCCGGCATTGTTGACCAGGATGTCGAGCCGGCCGTGACGCGCCGCGGCGCCGTCGATCAGCGCCTGGCACGAGTCGTCGTTGGCGACGTCGACCGTGGCGAACTCGGCCTTGCCGCCCGCGTCCGCGATCTGCTTCACGGCAGCCGCGCCCTTGTCGGCGTTGCGCCCGGCCAGCACCACGGTCGCGCCGGCCGCCGCCATCCCCTCGGCCATGCCGAGCCCGATGCCGCCATTGCCGCCGGTGATGATCGCGACCCGGCCCGAAAGATCGAACAGGCTCATTGTTCCCCCCAATGAAGAAGGCCGGCATCAAGCCGGCCTGACGTTGTCCAGGTACGAATTCTAGAGGATCGGCGGGAGGACCGGAACTACTCCTCCCCCGGCTCCATCGCATCATCCAGCGTGCGGCATCCCGGGCGTGGCGTGCTTACCAGCACCGCCATGTTGCCGGGCGGATGCTGGTTCTTCCACATCATCTGGTGCGCGTCGGGGATCTTGCTCCACGGAAACACCTTGCTCATGCAGGGATCGACGCGGCGGTCGAGCACGAACTGGTTCGCGGCGCTCGCCTGCTTCAGGTGCGCGAAGTGCGAGCCCTGGATGCGCTTCTGGCGCATCCACACATAGCGCGCGTCGAAGGTGATGTTGTAGCCGGTGGTGCCGGCGCAGAACACGACCATGCCGCCGCGCTTCACCACCAGGCAGGAGACCGGGAAGGTCTGCTCGCCCGGATGCTCGAACACGATGTCGACGTCGCGCTTGCCGGTGATCTGCCAGATCGCCTTGCCGAAGTTACGCGCTTCCTTGAGCCACTCGTTGTACTCGGGCGTGCCGACCGCCGGCATCTGGCCCCAGCACTTGAATTCCTTGCGGTAGATCACGCCCTTGGCGCCGAGGTTGAACACGTACTCGGCCTTGCTCTCGTCCGACACGATCGCGATGGCGTTCGCGCCCGAGGCCGCGACCAACTGCACGCCGAACACGCCGAGCCCGCCGCTGGCGCCCCAGATCAGCACGTTGTCGCCGGGCTTCAGCGTATGCGGCGCGTGGCCGTAAAGCATGCGGTATGCCGTCGCCAAGGTCAGCGTGTAGCAGGCCGACTCTTCCCAGGTGAGGTGCTTCGGCTTCGGCATCAGCTGGCGCGACTGCACGCGGCAGAACTGCGCGAAGGAACCGTCCGGCGTCTCGTAGCCCCAGATGCGCTGCGAAGGCGAGAGCAGCGGATCGCCGCCATTGCAGTCCTCGTCGTCGCCGTCGTCCTGATTGCAGTGGACGATCACCTCGTCGCCGACCTTCCAGCGCTTCACCTTCTCGCCCACCGCCCAGACCAGGCCGGACGCATCGGAGCCCGCGATGTGATAGGGGTTCTTGTGGCTATCGATCGGCGAGACCGGCGTGCCGAGTCCCGCCCATACGCCGTTGTAGTTCACGCCCGCCGCCATCACGAAGACCAGCACCTCGTCATCGGCGATCTCCCAGGTGGGCAGGACCTCGACCTGGAACGAGGTCTCCGGCGGGCCATGGCGCTCCTTGCGGATCGCCCAAGCGTACATCTTCGCCGGCACATGTCCGAGCGGCGGGATTTCGCCGATCTCATAAAGGTCTTTCGGCGGCGCCGCCGCCGGTGTCTTGGACGGCGCCGTCTTGGGCGCTGCGTTGGAGCTCGAAAGCTGCACCACGGTCGACATGCCGGCCTCCCGGTTGTGTGCGGATCCCGTTGCGACGAAGTCTGCCGCAACGGATGCTGCAATGCAACAGGCCTACGCTGCGGCGCACAGACAAGCTTCTGCACACAGCAAAGTTCCGCCCGCGCGGTTGCGTCGCTGGCAACGGACCGGGTGAGGCGCTAGCCTTCGCGTGCGCCCGCGAGGCGCAGGCCGGGGGAGGCAGACATGGTCGAAGGTTTTATTGCTTGGATTATCGTCGGAGCGATCGCGGGCTGGCTCGCCGGCCTGATCGTGAAGGGTTTCGGTTTCGGCCTGCTCGGCAACATTGTTGTCGGCATTGTCGGCGCCGTCATTGCGGGCCTGATCCTGCCGCGGCTGGGAATTAGTCTCGGGGTCGGCATCGTTGCGGCGATCATCAATGCGGTCATCGGCGCCGTCATTCTTCTCGTCATCATCGGTCTGGTCAGGAAAGCAACCTAGCTTTTCCTGAACGGCGATCGCGGCGAACGCGGGCGGCACTGCCCTCCGCGTTCCGCGCCTTTTCGTTGCAACGTCCTCGATTCGACCGCGCGTGCGACGCGCCCGGGCGACGTCGCGATCGCAGCGGTCGCATCCCGCATCGGCCGGCACTGCCGGACGCTGTTCGGCGCGCATCCTGCGGTTCCATTGGAACGTCGGCTGGCTCACTCCGTTATGCCACCAAGCAAACAGAGGAGAACGCCCATGAAGAAGCTTGTCATCGCGGCCGTCGCGGCCGCTGTTTTCTTTCCCGCTGCCGTGATGGCGCAGGGAATCGCAGTCGACACGCCGATCGGCGGCGTGCGCATCGGTGAACCCGGCTACCGCCACCATTACCGCGATCACGACGGTCCCGTCGTTCGCGAGCGTCGCGTCTATCGCGAGCGCGATGTCGGCCTGCGCGATTGCCGCACGGTGACGATCCAGCGTGACGACGGCTCGGTGAAGCGCATTCGGCGTTGCGACTAGGCTGATAACATCAGCGGCTTGACGCGGACTGTATCGCCTCGGGCCTGTCCCGGGTTCGGGCTGTGTGCCTGACCTGGCGCAGGCCCGAATCGCGTTTGGCAGAAACCTCAGCCGCCGCGGCCGCGCAGCGGAACCTTCGTTTGGCGCGGCCGTTTCCGCACAGGCAAATGGAGCATCGCATGGGACATGCCGCATACAAGGTGCTGCCCTACCAGCAAGGCTGGGGCGTTGAGCACGACGGCGAAACGGTCGGCCCCTACGAGACGCGCGAAGCCGCCTATGAGGCGATCGTCGCCGCGGGAAGCATGGCCATGCGAGAAGGACATTCGCTCTCGATCGAAGTGCCGGCGCGGCCGGCCTGACAAGACCCGCGAGGAGGATCCATCATGGCTGTCAACAAGCCGGTCGGCGACAACGCGCGCAAGGGCGCGGTGAAGAAGCGCTCGCAGCTCACCACGAAGATGGCCGGCAAGGCGCAGTGGACCAAGCGCGACAAGACCACTGGCAAATTCCTCGACGTGAAGAAGGGCAAGACCAAGTTCAAGGGCGTGCGGCGCGAAAAGGCAGCCTGACGGCGCGCACTGCGACTGTCGCCGGATCGGCGATCTCCGGGCTTTATTATACTCGGCGTGAGACCATCGATATTGCACCGCAGCATTTTTAGGTGCACGATGCCTTGGACGTTTTGTCCTTTGGACGTTTTGTCCTGGAGTGCG
>CAWIXG010000018.1:0-102966 GCA_963839985.1 uncultured Alphaproteobacteria bacterium
CTCAGGAACCATTTGTGGTGCTCGACGCCCATGCCGAGGGCGACCTTGGCCGTCCCGATATTCGACGAATAGGTGAACACCTCGGGCAGGCTGAGCACGCGCTTCTGCGCGTGATAGTCGCTGATGTTGAACTTGCCGTAGCGCAGCGAGGCGCGCGCATCGAGCATTGAGTTGAGATTGTATTTGCCGCTGTCGAGCCCCATCGCGATGGTCAGCGCCTTGAAGGTCGAGCCCATCTCGAACACGCCGGTGGTGAGGCGGTTGATCCGCGTCGGGTCGCTCGCTTCCTTCGGATTGTTCGGATCGAAGTCCGGCACCGACACCATCGAGAGGATTTCGCCGGTGCGCACGTCGGTGATGACGCCGGCCGCCGCCTTCGCCTTGAACTTGTCGCGCGCCGCGACCAGTTCGTCGCGCATCGCATGTTGCACGCGCAGGTCGATCGAGAGCTGCACCGGCTCCTGCAGCCGGTCGGTCGCCAGCCCGGCCGCGTGCAGCGCCGCCAGGCCGTTGCCGTCGAGCCACTTCTCGATGCCGGCGATGCCCTGGTTGTCGACGTTCACGAGGCCGATCAGGTGCGCGACCTCGGCGCCGTTCGGATAGATGCGCTTGTTCTCGTTCAGGAAGCCGATGCCGGGAATGCCGAGCTTGTAGATATCCTGCTGCTGCTTCGGCGAAATCTCGCGTCGCAGCCAGGCAAAGCCGCGCTTGCGGTTGCCGAGGCGGTCGCGCACTTCCTTCGAATCGAGATCGGGCATCACCGCGGTGAGCAGCTCCACCGCCTCGTCGACGTCGATCAGCCGCTTCGGCTCGCCGAACAGCGAGGGCGTGCGCACGTCGGTCGCCAGCACTTCGCCACGGCGGTCGAGCACGTCGGGTCGCGCGGTCGCCACCGCGTCGGTGCCGATGCGGCGCGCGCCGTGACTGTCGGGGGTGAGCGCATAGACGATCAGCCGGCCGGCGATGATGGCGTAGATCGACGTGAACGCGAGCATCGCAAGCGCGATGCGGCCGCGCGCCTTCATGCTGCGGTCGGCCTTGCCGTAGAGCATCGCGCGCATGATGCGGCGGCGCAACGGTTCTGTCGGCTGCGCCGAAATCGCCTTCACGGGTGCGGTCTCGCTCATTGCGGTTTCGCTCCGCCATCGGGCAGGCTGCCGGTCAGCGCCTCGGTGTCCGCAAAGGTCTCGACCAGCGCGCCGATCGGGTCTGCGGTGCCGGGCGGAACGAGCTCGGGCGGCCGCTCGGGCAGACGGTCGAGCGTATCGAACTGCCGCGCATCGACCGGCTTCAGCGTCAGGTGGCGCTGCGCGAGATCCTGCAGGCGGTCCGGGCGGTCCAGCTTGCTCCACTCGGCGCGCAGGTTCGCGATCGCATCCTGCTCGCGCCGCAGGTCGGCGCGCAGCTTCGCCACTTTCTCGGCCTGCAGCGTCGACTCGTACTTGATCTTGTAGACGTCCGCCGCCGCCAGCACGAGCGCGGCCAGCACGACGAGATGCAGAAGCCGCCACAGCATCAGCGTCCCCTCATCACGTCGGTGAGCGCCGGCAGCCGCGGCAACAGATGCGAGAGGTCGCCGCCGATCGGAGCCGCGGAGGTGCGTTCTGCGCTGCGCAGCTTGGCGGAGCGCGCGCGCGGATTGGACGCGGTCTCGAAATCGTCGGCGATCAGCGGCTTGCGCGTCAGGATCTCGAAGCTCGGCCGCGCATGCGCGACGTCCGGCTGGTGGCGTGAGCCGGCGACGACGCGGCCGCGCTCGTTCAGGAAGGTCTTCACGATGCGGTCTTCCAGCGAATGGAACGAGATCACCGCAAGGCGCCCGCCGGGCTTCAGCATCCGCTCGGCCGCGCCGAGCGCACTCACGAGTTCGCCGAGCTCATCGTTCACGAACATGCGCAGCGCCTGGAACGTGCGCGTCGCCGGATGCACCTCGCCCGGCTTGCTTCGTACGGCACGTGACACGGCCTCGGCGAGCGCGCCCGTCGTCGTGATGGCGCGCTCCGCACGCGCGTTCACGATCGCCCGCGCGACATTGCGTGCGAAGCGTTCCTCGCCCAGCGTCTTGATGATGAAGGCAAGATCGCGCTCGGACGCCGCGTTCACCAGATCGGCGGCGCTCTCGCCGTCTGCGCCCATGCGCATGTCGAGCGGCCCGTCATTGCGGAACGAGAACCCGCGTCCGGCCTGGTCGAGCTGCATCGACGAGACGCCGAGATCGAGCAGGATGCCGTCGACGGCATCATGGCCAAGATTGCGCGCGACATGCTCGAGACTGGAGAAGCGGTCCTCGGCGAGCGTCAGCCGCCCGCCGGCCTCATCCACCAGCGCAAAGCCGCCCGCTATCGCGTCGCGGTCGCGGTCGATGCCGATGACCGCCGTGCCGTCGACCTGCAGGATCGCGCGCGCATGACCGCCGGCGCCGAACGTGCCGTCGATGTAGACGCCGGCGTGCGGCGCCAGTTGCTCGAACGTCTGGCGGGCGAGCACGGGAATATGACGGGCCAGTCCGCCAGCGACAGCGCGTGTGCCATCGCTGCCCGCCATCATTCCCGTGCTTTGTGCGCGTCGTGCGCCGCCACCCGGGAGCCCAGTTGCTTCTTCAGTGCGCGCACCGTCCCGGTGGCCCCCGCGAGTTGCGCGCGAAAGCGTCCAGGCTCCCAGATCTGAAATTTGTGCCCAAGGCCGACGAAGGCGATCTCCGCCGTGATACCGGCATGGGTCTTGAGCGTGTCCGAGAGGATCACGCGCCCCTCGCTGTCGATCTTCAGCGTCTCGCTCGTGCCGTAGAGCGACAACGTGAAAGCGTCCCGCTCGTCCGAATAGGGTGGGAAGGTCGCGATCAGCGTCTCGATTTCGGCAAGCAGCGCATTGCCGCCGGCGTCCACCGCCGGCTGGTCGATCGCCGGATAACAGTAGAGTCCGTCGAAGCCGTCGCGCGCCAAGGCGGCACGATAGGAGGCCGGGATCGAGACGCGTCCCTTCGCGTCGAGGCGCAAGATGAAGTTCGAGACGAACCGATCCATTCCCGCGCGCAATCCCCTGTTCCGCCTGAGGTTTCTCGGCGGAAAGCGTTCCCGGCACAGTCAGGATTGTGCGGCCCATACGGCTCGCACATCCCCTCCCGACGGCGGCTGGGAATTTTTGGGATATCATGGGACCTTATGGTCGTCAAACGATGCCCGCGCACGCCGCCGGAACAGCGCACGCCGATCCCGATTAACGGTCGATAAACTTAAGAAAGCGTTGCCGAGCGCCGCCCGAACAACGCACGACGTCGATGCGCACGCCGCGGCGGCGCGAACTTCGCGGCGCAAATGTGTCGCAGAATGGGAACGCTCGTCTGGTTTCCGCGTTTCCCTCCCAGGACGCCGGCACCCCTTCGGCGACCGAGGAACCTTTCGCACAATCGCCCTCAAGGAGGCTCACATGCTCGAACAAATCATGGCCGTCGCGGCCGTGAGCGGTCTGGCTTTGACCAGTGCGCTCGCGCAGTCGACCACGACCCCGCCCGCCACCCCGGCGCCGACCGCTTCGAATCCCGCGCCGAGCTCGAGCGCGGCGGCTCCGGCCGCAAACCCGGCCGGCAAGGCCCAGTTCGTGACCAAGCAATCCCCCGACCAGCATCTCGCATCCAAGTTCAAGGGTACCGACGTGATCGGCACCGATGACGCGAAGATCGGCGACGTCAGCGACATGGTGTTCGACAAGGATCACAAGATCGTCGCGTTTGTCGTCGGCGTCGGCGGCTTCCTCGGCATCGGCGCAAAGGATGTCGCGATCGATCCGGCCTCGTTCCAGGCCGTGCCCGGCAAGGACGCGACCGACATGAAGCTGCGGCTGTCGATGACCAAGGACGAGTTGAAGGCTGCGCCGGCGTTCGAGCCCTATCAGCCGCCGCGTCCGGTGAGCAGCCAGAACACGCCGACCCGTCCGATGGGCGCGCCCTCGCCGACAGGCCCGACCTCGAAGCAGTAACTTCTCGAAGCAGGAACTCGGCGAACCGCCAATCTGCCGCGCCCCGGCTCTCACGAGCCGGGGCCGTTTCATTTTTCCTGCAGCGGCGCGTAAGGTCCGGCCGCGTAAACGATCCGCCCACCGACCATCGTGAGCAGGGATTCGAGCGCACCGATCTCGCCGACCGGCATCGTCGTATAATCCCTCGACAGCACTGCAAGATCGGCAAGCTTCCCGGCCGCGAGAGAGCCGCGCTTGCCCTCGTCATGGGTGAACCAGGTGCTCCCGAGTGTATAGAGCCGCAGCGCTTCCTCACGGGTCGGCTGCTCGTCGACGTCGCGCGTTGGCGTGCCGCCCACGGTCTTGCCGTCGAGCATCCATTGCAGCGACACGAACGGATTGTACGACATCACACGGTGCGCATCGGTGCCGCCGCCGATGGTCAGCCCCATGTTCATCGCGGTCCTGATCGGCGGCGTCAGCCGCATCAGCTCGTTGCCGCGCTCGCGCAGGAACGCCTCGCCCTGGAAGTACATCGCGTTCTGCATCAGCCAGCCGAGACCGAGCGACTTCATGCGCCGCAGGCTTTCCTGCGTCGCGTCATTGAGATGGGCGACCGACCAACGCAGCTTTGCGATCGGGATCTCGCTGTTCACCCGCTCGATCACGTCGAGCAGGTGCGACACCGACTTGTCGTTGTTCCAATGCTGCGTCAGCGTCATGCCGCGCGAGGCCGCCCATTTGACGAGCTCGTAGTATTGCTGCTTCTGCGCGTCGGTCGGCGCGTCGTTGTTGTACATGCCCCAGGTGACGTTCTCGCCGATGCCGTTGAAGCGCAGCCAGTCGTCGCCGAAGCCCATCGGCAGCATCTGCGTCATCGCCTGGATGTCTTCCAGCTCCTTGCCGCGCCGCTGCGCAAACAGCGAGTAGATCACGCGCACGGTGAGCTGACGGTCCTGCCAGACCTTGAACAGCGGCCGATAGCTTTCGGCGGTGAGATTGAATCCGCCCGGATCGCTGACCCCGGTCAGCCCGAGGCGATTGAGCTCGCGGAAGAACTGCTTCGTGCCGTCAACGCTCTGCTCGAACGTCGGCAGTGGGAGCTTGTCGAACAATCCGGAGACCGTTGGATTGTCGCCTGAAATCCATCCATTGAGCTTGCCGTCGGCGTCGCGCTCCAGCTTGCCGCGCGGCGGCACGTCCTCATCTTTCGTGATGTTCAGCGCTGCAAAACCAGCCGGCGTCAGCAGCACGTTGGAATAGAACAACTGGATGTAGACCGGATTGTTCGGCGCGGCGGCGGCAAGCTCGGCCTGGGTCGGCCGGCGCTTCTCGGCGAACTGCGCCGGCGTCCAGCCGCCCGCCACGATGATCCATTCGCCCGGCTTCGCGCTCGTCGCCTTGTCGGCGACCCGCGCCATCGCCTCGGGAAGCGTCCTGGCGCCGATCCAGTTCACCTCGGTGGCATAGAACAGCGCGGCGCGGATCGCGTGCATGTGCGAGTCGATCAGGCCGGGGATGACGGTGCGGCCCGCAAGGTCGATCGCGCGCGTCGCGGGACCGGCAAGCTTGCGGATGTCGTCGGACCGGCCGACCGCGGCGATCTTGCCGTCGGTGACCGCGAGCGCCTCCACGGTGCCGGCTGCTTCCAGCGTGACGATCTTGCCGTTGAGCAGGATCGTGTCGGCGCCCTGCGCGGACGCGTGATGCGCGAACAACAGCGCGCACAGCGCAAGCGTCCAGCGTGCAAGCCTCATCGCGCCCTCCCGACGTTGCCGCAGGTTAGCGCTGCATCGCACCGCGCGACAATCCGTGGGCAGGCATCCCACACAAAACAAGAGGGGCCACCCTTTCGGATGACCCCGCATTGCCTAGCCGAGAACCGGCTGTCTGGCTGAATCCGCAAGCACTCAGGAGTGAGTGACTCCCGCCGAGGCTTCGATCCAGCTTGCCGTGATCGGCGAATGACAATGAGACACTGGATCACCTCCTTTCAGTTGTTGACGACGATTCGGAAGGTAAGTGCGGTTGACCGGTTTGTGAAGTGCCGCGCGGCAACAGTTGCGATGATTTCATGCCTGCGCCAGTTCCATCACGGCGCGGGCCGTCGCGTGCGGCGCTTCCTGCGGAACGTTGTGGCCGACGCGCGGCAGCGTGCGGCGCTGATACGGCCCGGTGAAATGCGCCGCGTGCGCCACCGAGGCCTCCGGCGGAACGGTGCCTGGCGCCTCGCCCTGCAGCACGATCGCAGGCACCGTGATCGGCGGCTTTGCGGCGAGCTTTTCTTCGATCGCCGCGAGCGCGGGATCTCCCGCCGCATAGCCGTAACGCACCCGGTAGGAGTGGATCACCACATCGACGAAATCCGGATTGTCGAACGCGGCCGCGCTCGCCTCGAAGGTCGCATCGTCGAATGTCCAGTTTGGCGACCACAGTCTCCACAGCAGCTTCGCGATGCCGCGGCGGTTTTCGCTGAGGCCGGCGCGCCCGCGCGCGGTATGGAAATAGTACTGGTACCAGTAACGATGCTCTTGCTCGGCCGAGGCCGGCCTGGCGGAGCCCGCGACGTCATGCACATTGTAGCCGCCGCAGCTGACGAGCCCGCGCACGCGCTCCGGCCACAGCGCCGCGACGATGCAGGCCGCACGCCCGCCCCAGTCGTACCCGGCGAGCACCGCCGACGCGATGCCGAGCGCGTCCATCATCTCCTTCAGGTCGTTGCCGAGCGCGGCCTGTTCGCCCGAGCGCATCGTCGCGCCGGAGAGGAAGCGGGTCGGACCATAACCGCGCAGATACGGCACGATGACGCGGCAGGCGGCGAGCTGCAGCAGCATCTCGTCGAACGCGCGCGGAGCGTAGGGAAAGCCGTGCAGCAGGACGACCGGTACGCCGCCGGCGTTGCCGCTTTCCTCGTAGGCGATGTCGAGCGTCGGCGTGCGGACCTGCCTGATCGCGGCCATGGCATTCTCCGGAGTGACGAACCGTTTCGGGCGACCTATTGTTTCACCGGACGCGCGCCGGGAGAACAACAATGTCCGCCACACCGCGGCTCAAACATTTCGGCTGGGGCCGCGAGGGCGAAGGCCTGAGCGCGGAGGAAGAAGAATTCGTGCTGTCGCGCGCGCAAGCGCGCTTCGGCACCGCCTTGAGCCGGAGCGCGACCGCGCCGCGCCTCGAGGACATCACGCTGCACGCGCCGCGCATCGCTGCGCCCGCCGCGCTGTCGTGCTGCACCAGCGAGCATTACGACCGCGCCGCCCACACCTATGGCAAGTCCTATCCCGACCTTGTCCGCGGCATCGCGCGCGACTACGCCAACGCGCCCGACGTCGTCGCCTATCCGCGCGACGAACATCAGATCGCCGCGGTGCTCGACTGGGCCGGCTCCGCCGACGCGACCGTCACGCCGTTCGGCGGTGGTTCGAGCGTCTGCGGCGGCGTCGAACCACATCGCGGCACGCACAAGGGCGCGGTGACGATCGACCTGCGTCATATGGGCAAAGTCAGGGAAGTCGACAAAGCCTCGCGCGCCGCGCTGATCGAGGGCGGCACCTACGGCCCCGCGCTCGAGGCGCAGCTGCGTCCGCACGGCCTCACGCTTCGGCACTTTCCCCAGAGCTTCGAATACTCCACGCTCGGCGGCTGGATCGCGACACGCGGCGGCGGGCATTACGCCACGCTCTACACGCACATCGACGACTTCGTGCAATCGCTGCGCACGGTCACGCCGCAAGGCGTGATCGAGAGCCGCCGCCTGCCCGGCTCCGGCGCGGGACCGAGCCCCGACCGCATGGTGATCGGCTCGGAGGGTATTCTCGGCATCATCACGCAGGCGTGGATGCGGCTGCAGGACCGCCCAACCTTCCGCGCCGGCGGCGCGGTGCGCTTCAACGATTTTTTCACCGCGGCGCGCGCCGTGCGCGCGATTTCGCAAGCGGGCCTCTATCCGTCGAACTGCCGCATCCTCGATCCGGCCGAGGCGTACAACACCGGCGCGGCGGACGGCTCGGTCGCCATCATGGTGCTGGCCTTCGAGTCGGCCGATCATGACGTCGAGCCGTGGATGATGCGCGCCCGGGAATGCTGTGCCGACCACGGCGGCACGCCGGAGGCGAGCGGTGCCGACGCGCATCTTGCGGGCGCGGCCGGGGTCTGGCGCAACGCCTTCATCCGGATGCCATATGCGATGGAGCGGCTGATCCTGCACGGCGTCGTCAATGACACGTTCGAGACCTCGATCACCTGGGATCGCTTCGAGCAATTCCATGATGCGATCAAGGCTGCGACGGCCGACGCCATCCGGCACGCGACCGGCCGCGACGGCGAGGTCACCTGCCGCTTCACGCACGTCTATCCAGACGGGCCGGCGCCGTATTTCACATTCCACGCGCTCGGCGAGCCGGGCAGGCTCGGCGCGCAGTGGCTCGCAATCAAGAGCGCGGCGCTCGATGCGGTGATCGAGAATGGCGGAACGGTCACGCATCATCACGCCGTCGGGCGCGATCATCGTCCCTGGTATGACCGCCAGCGCCCGCCGTTGTTTGCGCAGGCGTTGCGCGCCGCGAAGAGGGCGCTCGATCCGCAGGGCCTGCTCAATCCCGGCGTTCTTGTCGATCCATGAGTTTCCTCGCGGATCACAAACCGGCGCACGTCGTCCCCTCGCCCAATCACGGCGAGCGCAGGAGCCCGATCGACATGATCGTGCTGCACTACACCGGCATGGCGTCCGGCGAGAAAGCGCTGGCGCGCCTCATCGACCCGGCCTCCGGCGTCTCGTCGCACTATGTCATCCACGAAGACGGCCGCATCGATCAACTCGTGCCGGAAGCACGCCGCGCGTGGCATGCCGGCCTGTCGTCGTGGAAAGGCGTCGAGGACATCAACTCCTGCTCGATTGGAATCGAGATCGTCAATCCGGGCCACGACCTCGACTACCGTGACTTTCCCGGCGTCCAGATCGACGCGGTGATCGCGCTGTGCCGCGACATTCTTGCGCGCCACAGGATCCCCGCCGCACGGGTGCTTGCCCATTCCGACATCGCGCCCGCGCGCAAGCAGGATCCGGGTGAAAAATTTCCTTGGGCACGACTCGCCGCGTCGGGTGCCGGCCTGTGGGTCGAGCCCTCCCCTCTCGCCGAGGGGACCGCGCTCAAGCCGGGCGATCGCGGACCGCAGGTCGCCGAATTGCAGCGCGCGCTCGCCCGCTTCGGCTATGCGGCGGACATCACTCATCTCTACGACCAGGCGACGACCGAAATCGTCACCGCCTTTCAGCGCCACTACCGTCCCGCGCGCCACGACGGCATCGCAGACCGATCGACGGTCGCGACGCTGCAGCGGTTGTTAGCGGCGTCCCCGCCGCTGGCTTGATTTGCGCATGCAAAGCGCCTAGGTCCGGCGCATCAGTCGGCCGGACGGCCGCTCGTGCCAATGCCGAAAGGCGGTGCGGGAGGAAAGTCCGGGCTCCATGGACATGCGGTGCCGGATAACGTCCGGCGGAAGAAACCACGCGCAAGCGCGGCGAATTCCAGGGACAGTGCCACAGAAAACAGACCGCCCGCCGAAGCCCGCAAGGGCGAAGGCAGGTAAGGGTGAAACGGTGCGGTAAGAGCGCACCGCGCTTCCGGCAACGGGAGCGGCACGGCAAACCCCACCGGGAGCAAGACCGAATAGGGGCGGCGCGCGGCGCAAGCTGCGGGACTTGTGTCTAGGTCCTGTCGTCCGGGTAGGTTGCTGGAGGCGCCGGGTAACCGGCGTCCCAGAGGAATGGCCGTCACGCGGCGGGTTCGCCCGCCGCCTTACAAAACCCGGCTTACAGGCCGGCTGATATGTTGAGGGGGCCCGGCGTGAACAGCGCCGGGCCCCCGCCATATCGGTTCACCGCATCCCTCTCGACAGTCCCGGGCGCGGCATCGAAGATGCGGCTCCCGCCTCGCTTGCCCTCCAGGACAAATTCATGACCCGCGGCTTTCTCGACCGCCCCGATTGCCGTGTCTATTACGAGACGGAAGGCGCCGGCCCGGTGATCATTTTCGCGCACGGGCTCGGCGGCAATCACATGAGCTGGTGGCAGCAGGTGCCGCATTTCCGCGACCGCTACACCTGCGTGACGTTCTCGCATCGCGGCTTCTCGCCCTCGAGCGCGCCGGCGGACGGTCCCGACCCACACGCATACGGCGACGATCTCGCAGCGCTGATCGATCATCTCGGCGCGCCCGACGTGCGCATCGTGGCGCAATCGATGGGCGGCTGGAGCGCGCTCGACTACGCGTTGGCAAATCCGGCGCGCGTGCGCGCGCTGGTGCTCGCCTCGACCGGCGGCTCGATCGCGTGGCCGGGGCTCCCGTTTCCCGAACCGGACAAGCTCGCGCGCTGGCGCGCCGACAGCGAGAAAGCCAGTGCCGATCTGTTCGCGCGCGGCATCCATCCCGCCGGCGGTGAACGCATGTCGCGCGAGCAGCCCGCACTGAACTATCTTTATCGCGCGATCGATGCGCTCAGCGCCGGCCTCGACAAGGCCGCACTGCGGCCACGCCTGATGGCGGCGCTGCGTCATCCGGTGGAGCGGCTGCGCACGCTGAATGTCCCGACGCTCTGGCTCACCGGTGCGGAAGATCTCGTGTTTCCGCCGTTCGTCGCCGATACGCTAGCGCCGCTGATGCCGAACGCGCGCGTCGCCCGCGTGCCGGCCGCCGGACATTCGGTCTATTTCGAGCGCGCCGCCGAGTTCAACCGGATCGTGGACGCGTTCCTGGCGGGCGCGCCGTAACGGCGACAACGCCGGAGCCAGGAAAAAAAAAATCGAAGAACAACCCCATGCACAGTACATAAATTCCGGATGCACGCATCCGCGCGGCCGCCGGTCACCCCGGCATTATCCAGTCCTGCCAATCGCTTGGCTTGGAATCCTGTCGCCACGGGCTTGACCCGCAACACCCTGCCACAGCTCTGTCGGCGCAAAGCAGCACCGAGCAACGTCGGCGCACAAGTAATTGATAAATATTGTATTTTACGACCGGCGCCTGCTCTGCGCTAGCGTAGACCCGAACGCAGCAATCCGATCAGCGTGAACACGTCGTAGACCGGCAGGCCGGTCGCCTGCTCGACCGCGGCACGATGCGGCGGAAAGTTGGTGCACTCGAACAGGATGGCGCCGATGTCCGTGTGGCGCGCGAGCAGGCGGCGCGCGGCGGCGACAACCTCCGTCTCCCGCGCGGAAACGCTGTCGTCGCACGGCTGCTCGTAGATCGCGCTCTGGAACACGCCGTCCTGTTGCACGCCTTCGACCGGCGTATCGGCCGGCGCGCCGGCCGCCAGGAAATGCGCGGGCGTCAGATCGCGCGCCGAGAAGGTCAGCACGCCGAGCCGCTTGCCCGCCGGCAGCAGCTTCATCAGCGTCGGGATCAGCAGCAGCGCGCTGGTGGCGACCGGCACGGACAGCCGCGCCGCAAGCTCCGCCTGGTTGAGCACCAGGAATCCGCAGCCGGTGGTGATCGCGTCCGCGCCGCGCGCGATCAGACGGTTGCCGGCGGCGACGAAGTCCTCGATCAGCGGCGGCGCCTTCGCGGGCACGACCTTGTCGACGGTTGCGCCGCGCACGACCTCGAACAGCGTCGGTTCGCCGTAGCTTTGCGGATTGCCGATGTCGCCGACGAAGCGCGTGAAGCGCGTGTCGAGCATCAGGACGCCGAGGGGCATGTCACTCTCCGTCACCCTGAGGTGCCCGCGCATTCTTCATGCGCGGGCCTCGAAGGGCGCGGTGTCGCCATCCTTCGAGGCTCGCCGCAAGCGCGGCTCGACCTCAGGATGGCGGCCGCTCGTTACATCTTCTTGTAGGCGTCGACGATCGCCTGCCCGTCGGCGCCGGCCTTCTTCAGCCAGTCCGCGGTGAGCTGCTCGCCGACCTTCTTGAAGCCGGCTGGCAAGCGCCGGGCTCGGCGCCTGCACCTTCATGCCCTTGGCCTTGAGCTGGTCGAGATACCACTGCGCCTTGTCTTGCCACATCTTCCAGCCGCGCGGCTCGGCGGCGGCGGCGGCCTTCAGGATCGCTTCCTGGGTCGGCTTGTCGAGCGCGTCGAACGCCGCCTTGTTGACGAAGGTGTAGTCCTTCGGGATCCAGGCCTGCGTGTCGTAGAAGTGGTCGAGCGACTCCCACACCTTGGTGTCGTAGCCGGTGCCGCCCGACGACATGAACGAGTTGACCACGCCGGTCGCGAGCGCCTGCGGCAGTTCGGCCGCCTGGATCGTCACCGACTGCGCGCCGACGATCTCGCCGATCTTCGCGGTGCCGACATTGTAGGAGCGCCACTTCAGCCCCTTCATGTCCTCGATCGTGTTGAGGTCCTTCTTGGCGTAGATGCCCTGCGGCGCCCACGGCACGGCGAACAGCAGCATCAGGCCCTGCGCGGCGAGCTTCTTCTCGATCGCGGGCTTCGAGGCCTTGTAGAGCTTCATCGCATCCGGAAAGCTGGTCGCGAGGAACGGGATCACGTCGATGCCGAACACCGGGTCCTCGTTCTCGTGGATCGAGAGCAGCACTTCGCCCATCTGCGCCTGGCCGGTCGCGACCGCGCGCTTGATGTCCGGCGCCTTGAACAGCGACGCGTTCGGATGAACCGTGATCAGCAGCTTGCCGCCGGTCGCCGCCTCGACGTCCTTGGCGAACAGCACGAGGTTTTCGCTGTGCGGATTGTCGGCCGGATAGCCGGCCGGCAGATTCCATTTGGTCTGCGCCGATGCGGGCGCCGCCGCGAGCAGCGCGCCGAGCGCCAGCCCGGCAGCAAGCAAACGATGACTTCATCGAGGTTTCTCCTTCGGTGGATTGCGTCAAAATCTAGCCCGCTCAATCGGGAAAAGCGAGTTTCGGCAGGAACAGCGCGATCTGCGGAAATTCCGTGATGATGAATACCGCGACCAGCAGCAGAACGAAGAACGGAAACGCCGCCTTCGCGACGGTAAAAGTGTCGCGCCCGCTCATGTTCTGCAGCACGAACAGGTTGAAGCCGACCGGCGGCGTGATCTGCGCCATCTCGACGTGGATGACGAGATAGATGCCGAACCAGATCGAGGTCGAGCCCGGCGGTCTTGACCATCGGCAGCACGATCACGGCGGTCAGCACGATCATCGAGATGCCGTCGATCAGGCAGCCGAGGATGATGTACATGACGCTCAGATAGAGCGCGAGCATGCCGGGCGTGAGGTTCTGTCCCTGCACCCATTGCGCCAGCGCCGCCGGGATGCCGGTGTAGGCCATCGCGGCGGTCGTATACGCGGCGCCCGCCAGGATCAGCATGATCATGCAGGTGAGCCGCGTCGCGCTCATCACGCTCTGGAAGAACGTCTCGCGCGTCAGCGTGCCGCTCCACCACGCGAGCAGCAGCGCGCCGGTCACGCCCCAGGCGGCGCATTCGGTCGCGGTGGCGAAGCCGAGCACCAGCGAGAAGAACACCGCGAGGATCAGCAGCAGGCAGGGAATGAGCTTCGCGGACTCGCGCATCTTCTGCCGGAACGGCATCGGCGGATCGCGCGGCGGCACCTTGCCGGGATTGAGCAGCGACCAGCCGATGATGTAGCCGGAATAAAGCGCCATCACGAGCAGGCCCGGCAGGAAGCCGCGCGAGGAAAACCTGCAGCACCGAGACGTTCGCCGTCACCGCATAGACCACCATCGGGATCGACGGCGGGATCAGCAGGCCGAGCGTGCCGGCGCCGGCGAGCGAGCCGAGGCTCAGTCCTTTGTCGTAGCCGCGCTTGTCGAGTTCGGGCAGCGAGATCTTGCCGATCGTCGCGCAGGTCGCCGCCGACGAGCCCGACACCGCCGCGAAGATGCCGCAGCCGATCACGTTCACATGGGTCAGCCGTCCCGGCAGCCACTGCACCCACGGCGAGAGGCCGCGGAACATCTCTTCGGACAGCTTGGTGCGGAACAGAATCTCGCCCATCCAGATGAACAGCGGCAGCGCGGCGAGCGTCCACTGACGAGCTCGCGCTCCACGTCGTCGTCGCCAGCACGGTGCCGAGCGGCACGCTGGTCGTCAGCGCCATCGCGACGAAGCCGACCAGCCCGAGCGAGACCGCGATCCACACGCCGCTCGCCAGCACGAGGATCATGAAGCCGAGCAGGATGAGCGACAGCTCGACCATTCCGGGCGTCGCGAACATCAGCCGCCTCCGCCCTGGCTGATGCGCTCGACGAATTCCTCCGGCGACTCGTCCGGCTGGCTCTTGCTCGTAGCTCGGCCGGTTGCCGCGTACGACGTTCACCAACTCGTCGACCAGCGCGATGGAGAGGATCGTGAGCCCGCCGGAGAATCCGAGTCTGCGGAATCCACAACGGCACCGCGAGCACGCCGGTCGCCATGATCGTTGAAGCGCCACGAGTCGTAGGTCATCTGGATGGCGTGGCGCGTGAAATAGAGAATGAAGCCGAGCGCCACCGTCAGCGCGACGACCTCCGCGACCTGCTTCTTCCGTCCATGCAGCTTTTCGAGCAGCAGGCCGACGCGGATCATCTCGCCGCGCTTGAAGGTGTGCGCGAGGCCGAGAAACGCCATCGCGGCCATCGCCCAGGAGGCGAAGTCGTCGCCGGCCGGAATGTTGAGCGGCGAACTGCCGGCCGACCGACATCACCATCATGATCGCGAAGATGATGACCAGAAACGCGCCCGCCGCATAACCGGCGCCGAGATAAAGACCGTCCAGCAGTTTGCGCAGCATGTTCCCCTCGGAGCCCGGCCCCATTGTGCACGAGATGCCGCGTGCTCCAAGCGGCGAACGGGACGTGGCGTGCACGTCCCGTGCCAGAGAGCCTCGTGGCGCGGCGGATCAGCCCGCTTCGGCGGTCAGTGCCCTGCCCTTTGTCTCCGGCAGACACAGCGCCGCGAGGATCAGCAACCCGTAGGCGATCAGCGCGAATATGCCGATCGACTGGCCGAGCGGCAGCTTCGAGCTGAGCATGCCGACGAACAGCGGGTTCATGGCGGCGATGCCGCGGCCGAAATTGTAGGCAAAGCCCTGTCCCGAGCCGCGCATCCGGGTCGGGAACAGCTCGGTGAGAAACGGCCCCATGCCGGAGAAGATGCCCGACGCGAAGAAGCCGAGCGGGAAGCCGAGGAACAGCATCATCGTGTTGTCGATCGGAAGCTGCGTGTAGACGATGACGGTCGCGGCCGACGCGCACGCATAGATGATGAAGGTGATGCGCCGTCCGATGCGGTCGTTGAGCCAGGCCGAGACCCAGTAGCCGAGGAGCGAGCCGATGATGATGACCGCCAGGTAGCCGCCGGTGGACAGCACCGTGAGCTTGCGTTCGGTGCGCAGGAAGGTCGGCAGCCAGGTGGTGATCGCGTAGTAGCCGCCCTGCGCGCCGATCGAGAGCAGACAGGTCAGCAGCGTGGTCTTGAGCATGCCGGGCGAGAAGATCTCGAGGAAATTCGCCTTCGTGCCGGCCGCCGCCAGGTTCTTCTGCGTTTCGGCGAACACCGGCGGTTCGTCGACATAGCGGCGGACGAAAAACACCAGCAGCGCGGGCGAGAGCCCGACCCAGAACAGCGCGCGCCAGGCGGTCTCCTGCGGCATCAGTGTGAAGAACAGCGTCGCGAGCAGCGCCGCGATGCCCCAGCCGACGGCCCAGCCGCTCTGCATGGCGCCGACCGCCTTGCCGCGATGCTGCGGACGGATCACCTCGCCGATCAGCACGGCGGCCGCGGCCCATTCGCCGCCGAAGCCGAGCCCCATCAGGGCGCGGAAGATGAAGAGCTGCGTGTAGTTCTGCGCAAAGCCGCACAGGAAGGTGAAGAACGCGAACCACAGGATGGTGATCTGCAGCGTGCGCACCCGGCCGAAGCGATCCGAAAGCGCGCCCGCGAACCATCCGCCGAACGCCGAGGTGAGCAAGGTCGCGGTACCGATCAGGCCGGCTTCGGCATTGGTGATCGCGAACGCCGCGATGATCGCGGGGATCGCGAACGAGAAGATCTGCACGTCCATCGCGTCGAGGATCCAGCCGCCGGTGCAGGCCCAGAAGGTGTTCTTCTCGCGCGGCTTCAACTCCGAATACCAGGCGGTCGGATGATGTTCGGTCGATTTAACGGTGGTCGTCGACATGTGCCTTCCCCCAATGTTCGGCGCTTCGTGCGCCATTTTGCGCGGCGGCCTTGCGGGCCGGCGCGGCAAGCTTATCGCGCAACTACACGGCGAGCTGTGCGTTTTTCAGATCGGTGACCAGCATGTAGCCGGGCGCATGCGTGATCGCGAACGGCACCTGGCGGCCGCGATCGCCGCCTGCGGCGTCACCCCGCAGGCCCAGAACACCGGCAGCTCGCCGCGCTCGACCGGTACCGCATCGCCGTAGTCGGGCCTGGCGATGTCGGCGATGCCGATCGCCTCGGGAAAGCCGAGATGGACCGGGGCGCCGTGCACCGAGGGAAGCCGCGTGGTGATCTGCACCGCGCGGATCGCGTCGGCCGGCGTCATCGGCCGCATCGAGACGACCAGCGGCCCGTGGAAGCGGCCGGCGCGCGCGGTCTGCACATTGGTGCGGTACATCGGCACATTGGTGCCGTTTTCGATGTGGCGCACCGGCACGTCGGCGGCGAGCAGCGCTTCCTCGAACGAAAACGAGCAGCCGAGCACGAAGCTCACCAGATCGTCGCGCCACACGCTCCTGATATCGCGCGGCTCGTCGACGAGCGCGCCGTCGCGCCACACGCGATAGCGCGGAATGTCGGTGCGGATGTCGAGATCGGCGGCGAGCGCAGGAATCGCCGGGATCGCCCGCTTCCGAGACGCCGAGCAACGGGCACGGCTTGGGATTGGCCTGGCAGAAGCGCAGGAAATCCTCCGCGTAGTCCTGCGGCAGGATCGCAAGGTTGCCCTGCACGTAGCCGGGGGCGAGGCCGGAGGTCGGCGCATCCAGCGCGCCAGAACGCGCCGCAAGACGGACATCAAGGCCGCTATCGAGCGTCACGCCGCTCGCGACCGCCGCACTGCCTGGCATGGCTTCTCCCCTCGCCGCTCGTCCCCGCGACAGCCGGGACCCAGTTCTTGGCTCCTGGATGCCCGCTTTCGCGGGCATGAACGGAGTATGCCGCGGCTGCCAGACTCGTCGTACCGCCCTGATCCTGTCCAATCGTCTTTACGGATCGATTTTGATAAGCTGATCTTATCAGGACGGGAGGCCATGATCGACTTCCGCACCATCGAGACGTTCCTCTGGGTCGCCAGCCTGCGCAGCTTCCGCGGCGCGGCCGAAAAGCTCAACACCACGCAGCCCGCGGTCTCGATGCGCATCGCGCAGCTCGAAGACCTGCTCGGCGTGCGGCTGCTCGAGCGCGACCGCCGCGTCGTCGCGCCGACGCCGAAGGGCCAGGAACTGGTCGGCTATGCGGAGCGGCTGATGCGGCTGCGCGCCGAGATGATCGAGGCGGTCGGCGACCGCTCGACCATGCGCGGCATCGTGCGGCTCGGCTGCTCCGAAACGATCGTGCACACCTGGCTGCCGGCGCTGATCGAGCGCGTGAACGCCGCCTATCCCAACCTCGAACTCGAGATCGAGGTCGACATCACGCCGAACCTGCGCGAGCGGTTGGTGGCGCGCGACCTCGACCTCGCGCTCCTGCTCGGGCCGGTGAGCGATCCGAACATCCACAGCCGCCCGCTGTGCTCGTTTCCGCTCGCCTTCGTCGCGGGAACCAAGGTGAAGCTGCCGGCAAAGCCGGTCGGCCTCGACATCATTGCGAAATTTCCGATCGTCACGTTCTCGCGCAACACGCACCCCTATATCGTGGTGCGCGAAATGTTCGCCCGCGCCGGTCTGCCGGTGACGATCCATGCCAGCGCCTCGCTCGCCACCGTCGTCCGCATGGCGCTCGACGGCATCGGCATCGCCGTCATCCCGCCCGCGATCCTCGACAACGTCGCGGCGGTCGGCAAGCTGCGGCCGGTGAAGACGACCGCAAAACTGCCAAGCCTGAATTTCGTGGTGAGTTGGCCCGCCTCGCCGGATTTGTTCGCCGCCCAGAAGGTCGCCGACATCGCCGTGCAGGTTGCGCGCGAGACGGCCTGATAATTTCGACTTATCGAATTCGATCCGAAATCGCGATTGGACGTGATGACGGCAAGCTGCTTCCGTCACATCCGGACTTGTCGCGGCCGCCGCGGTCTTGTTTGTAGGGAGCCGGCCGGACGGTCCAGGACGAGCGAGGGGCAATGAGCGGGACGTGGGATTTCTGGATCGACCGCGGCGGCACCTTCACCGACGTGGTCGGACGGCGGCCGGACGGCACGCTCACCGCGCACAAGCTGCTGTCGGAGAATCCCGAGGCCTACCGCGACGCCGCGGTGCAGGGCATCCGCGACCTGCTCGGCCTGCAAGAAGGGCGAGACGATCCCGGCCGGCCGGGTCGGCGCCGTCAAGATGGGCACCACGGTCGCCACCAATGCGCTGCTGGAGCGCAAGGGCGACCGCACGCTGCTGGTGACCACGAAGGGCTTTCGCGACGCGTTGCGCATCGGCTATCAGAACGCGCCCGAAGATCTTCGCCAAGCACATCGTCAAGCCCGAGATGCTGTTCGAGCGCGTCGTCGAGGTCGACGAACGCGTGCGCGCCGACGGCACGGTCGAACGCGCGCTCGATCCCGCGGCTGTGCGCGCCGAGCTCGAAGGCCGCGCTCGCTGACGGCATCAGGGCGGTCGCGATCGTGTTCATGCACGCCTATCGGTATCCCGAGCATGAGCAGGCGGTCGCCGCGCTGGCGCGCGAGATGGGTTTCGCGCAGGTGTCGGTCAGCCACGAGGTCTCGCCGCTGATCAAGCTCGTCGGCCGCGGCGACACGACGGTGGTGGACGCATATCTCTCGCCGATCCTGCGGCGCTACGTCGCCCAGGTCGACGAGCAGCTCGACGCGCGCAACTCCGGCGCGCGGCTGATGTTCATGATGTCCTCGGGCGGGCTGACCGCCGCCGAACTGTTCCAGGGCAAGGACGCGATCCTCTCCGGCCCCGCCGGCGGCGTGGTCGGGCTTGCCGAGACCGGGCGCGAGGCCGGCCTCGCGCGCCTGATCGGCTTCGACATGGGCGGCACCTCGACCGACGTGTCGCATTACGCCGGCGAGTACGAGCGCGCGTTCGAGACCGAGGTCGCGGGCGTGCGCATGCGCGCGCCGATGATGCTGATCCACACCGTCGCGGCCGGCGGCGGCTCGATCCTGCATTTCGACGGCGCGCGCTTCCGCGTCGGTCCGGACTCGGCCGGCGCCAACCCGGGACCGAAATGCTACCGCCGCGGCGGTCCGCTCGCGGTCACCGACGCGAACGTGATGGCCGGCAAGCTCATTGCGGATTTCTTTCCGAAGATCTTCGGGCCGCGAGCAGGACCAGCCGATCGATGCCGACGCGGTGCGCGCGGCCTTCGCCGATCTGGCGCAGCAGGTCGGCGGCAAGGCACCGGAAGAGATCGCCGACGGCTTCATCAAGATCGCGGTCGAGAACATGGCGAACGCGATCAAGAAGATCTCGGTGCAGCGCGGCTACGACGTGACGCGCTACGCGCTCAACTGCTTCGGCGGCGCCGGCGGCCAGCACGCCTGCCTCGTCGCCGATGCGCTCGGCATGACCACCGTGCTGATCCATCCATTCTCGTCGCTGCTCTCCGCCTACGGCATGGGCCTGGCCGACATCCGCGCGACGCGCCAACAGGCGATCGAGGAGGCGTTCGGCGGAAAATCGCTCGCCGCACTGAACCGGATCGGCAAGCGGCTGTCGAAAGACGTCAGCGGCGAAGTCGCCGGCCAGGGCGTTCCGGCGAAGGCGGTCAAGGTGCACGTTCGCGCGCATATCCGCTACGCCGGCACCGACACCGCGCTGGTGGTGAAGGCGGGCACGCTCGCCGCGATGAAGTCGGCCTTCGAGAAGGCCCACAAGGCGCAGTTCGGCTTCATCGACCGCAAGAAGGACCTGGTCATCGAGGCAGTCTCGGTCGAGGCGGTCGGCGGCGGCGCCAAATTCAGGGAAAAGAAGCTCAAGCTCACCGGCGCGAAGCTCCCCCGCCTGCGCGGCGCACCAGGTTCTTCTCGGACGGCAAATGGCACAACGCCACGGTCTATACCCGCGACCAGCTTGCACCCGGCCACAAGGTCAAAGGCCCCGCGATCATCATCGAGCCGCACCAGACCGTCGTGGTGGAGCCGGGCTGGCAGGCCGCCGTCACGGCCAAGAACCACCTGGTGCTCACGCGCGTGGTGAAGCTCAAGCGCGCGACCGCGATCGGCACCAAGGCCGACCCGGTGATGCTCGAGGTGTTCAACAACCTGTTCATGTCGATCGCCGAGCAGATGGGCGTCGCGCTGCAGAACACGGCTTACTCGGTGAACATCAAGGAGCGCCTCGACTTCTCCTGCGCGGTGTTCGCGCACGACGGCACGCTGGTGGCGAACGCGCCGCACATGCCGGTGCACCTCGGCTCGATGGACCGCTCGGTCGAGACCGTCATCCGCGACAACAAGGGCAGGATCAAGCCCGGCGACGTCTACGTCATCAACGCGCCCTACAACGGCGGCACCCACCTGCCCGACATCACGGTGTGCACGCCGGTCTTCGAAACCCCCTCCCTACGCGGGAAAGGGAAAGGAAGGGGGAAAATCCTGTTCTGGGTCGCCTCGCGCGGCCACCATGCGGATGTCGGCGGCATTTCTCCCGGCTCGATGTCGCCGAACGCGACGACGATCCACGAGGAAGGCGTGCTGTTCGACAATTTCAAGGTGATCGACCGCGGCCGCTTCCGCGAAAAGGAGCTCTACGCCGCGTTCACCGGAGCGAAATATCCGGCGCGCAACCCGCTGCAGAACGTCAACGACATGAAGGCGCAGATCGCCGCCAACGAGAAAGGCGTCGCCGAGCTGCGCAAGATGGTGACGCACTTCACGCTGCCGGTCGTGAAGGCCTACATGAAGCACGTGCAGGACAATGCGGCGGAGAGCGTGCGGCGCGTGATCGACCGGCTGCACGATTCCTCGTTCGAATACCCGATGGATCTCGGCACGACGATCCGGGTGAAGATCTCGGTCGACAAGAAGAAGCGCGAGGCGACGGTCGACTTCACCGGCACCTCGGAGCAGCAGCCGACCAACTTCAACGCGCCCGAGCCGGTGACGCGCGCCGCGGTGCTCTACGTGTTCCGCGTGATGGTGGACGACGACATCCCGATGAATGCCGGCTGCCTGCGGCCGATCAACATCGTCATCCCGAAGCGCACGATGCTGACGCCGGAGTATCCGGCCGCCGTGGTCGCCGGAAACGTCGAGGTCTCCCAGGCGGTGACCAACACGCTGTTCGGTGCGCTCGGCGCAATTTCATGCGCACAAGGCACGATGAACAACCTCAACTTCGGCAACGCGAAGTACCAGTACTACGAGACGATCTGCTCGGGGTCGCCCGCGGGTCCCGGCTTCCCCGGCACCGACGCGGTGCACACGCACATGACCAACACGCGTCTCACCGACCCGGAGATCCTCGAATTCCGCTATCCGGTGGTGCTGGAGGACTTTCACATCCGCAAGGGCTCGGGCGGACGCGGCCGATGGAATGCGGGTGACGGCATCCGCCGCACCATCCGCTTCCTCGAAACGATGGACTGCACGCTGCTCACCGGTCACCGCGTCGTCCCGCCGTTCGGCCTGGCCGGCGGCGAGAACGGCCAGGTCGGGCAGAACTCGGTCCGCCGCAAGGACGGCTCGATCGAGAAGCTCAAGGGCTGCGACGCGACCGAGATCGGCGCCGGCGAGGCGATCATCATCCAGACGCCGACGGCGGGTGGTTACGGCAAACTGGAGCGTTCACGATGATCCGCGTCGTGCTTGCAGGCGTCACCGGCTGGGTCGGCCGCGCATTGCTTCCCGCGATCGTCGCATCCGACGATCTGAAGCTCGTCGCCGCGGTATCGCGCAAGGCCGCGGGCCGCGATGCAGGCGAAGCCGCGGGCACCGCCGCGATCGGCGTCACCACGGTCGCGACGCTCGCCGAAGCGCTCGCAACACCTTCCGATGTGCTGGTCGACTACACCAAGCCGGACGTCGTCGGCCGGCACACGCTGGAGGCGATCGCGGCCGGACGTCACGTTGTCGTGGGGACGTCCGGCCTTGGCGCCGACGACTACGCGGCGATCGACAAAGCCGCGCGCACGCAGAACGTCGGCGTGCTTGCGGCAGGAAATTTCTCGATCACCGCCACGCTGCTGAAGAAGTTCGCGCTCGAGGCCGCACGTTACGTCCCGGATGTCGAGATCATCGATTATGCGAGCGCGGGCAAGCCGGACACGCCGTCCGGGACCGGCCGCGAACTTGCCGAGATGCTCGCCGCGGTGCGCGGCGCCGCGACGTCGAAGCCGGTCGATCAGCTCGGTGGTATCCGCGAGACCCGCGGCGCGGCGGTCGGCGCGGGACCAAACGGCGGCGTGCGCCTGCACGCGCTGCGCATGCCCTCTTTCGTGTTGTCGGTCGAGGCGGTGTTCGGCGCCGACAATGAGCGCCTCGTCATCCGCCATGATGCCGGAAGCTCCGCCGCGCCCTACGTCGCCGGCACCTTGCTGGCGATCCGCCGCGTGAGCGAGACGCCCGGCCTGCGGCGTGGACTCGACACACTGATGGTCCCCTGAATCCCGGCATAAGCCGCTCATGGCATTGGCGAATATCTTCGCGCCTGCGAGGCCCCTTGCCCTTCCCGCGCCCTGCGCTATTTTGTCGCAATAGGGGCAGTTTGTCGCAGCAGCCTTCCAGCGTGAAGCGGAAGGGCGCGGCAAAGGGGAAACGCCATGTGGGACCAACACTACGATCCATTTTCCAATCAGACCCTGTCGACGCTCGCGGCCGCGTTGCCGGTCGTCATGCTGCTGGTGCTGATCGCGACCAACAAGGTGAAGGCGCACATCGCCGCGATCATTGCGCTGATCGTCGCCAACCTCGTTGCGATCTATCTCTTCACCATGCCGGCCAACATGTCGCTGCGCGCGACCCTGCTCGGCGTCGCGACCGGGTTCTTCCCGATCGGCTGGATCGTGCTCAACGTCATCTTTCTCTATCGGCTTACCGAGGAGAAAGGCGCGTTCCAGACACTGCAGACCACCATCGGCGGCGTCACGCAGGACCGCCGGCTGCAGCTGCTGCTGATCGCATTCTCGTTCGGCGCCTTCTTTGAAGGCGCATCCGGCTTCGGCACGCCGGTCGCCATCACCGGCGCCATCCTCATCGGTCTCGGCTTCTCGCCGCTCGCGGCGTCCGGCCTGTCGCTGATCGCCAACACCGCGCCGGTCGCCTACGGGGCACTCGGCACGCCGATCGCCGGACTTCTCGAGCGTCACCGGGATCGACCCGTTCCTGCTCGGCGCGATGGTCGGCCGGCAATTGCCGTTCTTCTCGCTGATCGTGCCGTTCTGGGTGGTGTGGGCCTTCGCGGGCTGGAAAGGCATGAAGGAGGTCTGGCCGGCGATCCTGGTCACCGGCGTCTCCTTCGCGGTCCCGCAATTCGTCATCTCCAACTTCGTCAATCCGTGGATTGTCGACATCGGCGCGTCGCTGATCTCGATGGCCAGCCTGATCCTGTTCCTCAAGGTGTGGCAGCCCAAGGAGCTATGGCTCTCCGCCACGCTGCGCACGCGCGACGACTCGGCGAAGGACATTCCTCCGCCTCCCGCGCCCGGCCCCAAGCCGACCACCGCGCAGGTGTGGCTCGCGTTGCTGCCGTGGATCATCGTGTGCGTCGTGCTGCTGATCTGGGGCACGAACTGGTTCAAGGGACACGTGAACCCGTGGGCGACGTGGAATTATGCCGTGCCCGAGCTGGACAAGATGATCAACAAGGTTGCGCCGATCGTCGCCAAGCCGACGCCGGAAGGCGCCGTCTTCTCCTTCACCTGGCTGTCCTACACCGGCTCCGGAATGCTGATCGCCGCCATCGTGTCCGGGCTGCTGATGGGTTTCTCGCCGGTGCGGCTGGTGACGGCCTACGCGCAGACCATCAAGGTGTGCGCCTATTCGCTCATCACCATCTCGGCGATGCTCGCGATCGGCACGCTCACCCGCCTCTCCGGCATCGACGCGACCCTCGGCCTCGCCTTTGCGGGAACCGGCGTGCTCTATCCCTTCTTCGGCACGCTGCTCGGCTGGCTCGGCGTGGCGCTCACCGGCTCGGACACCGCCTCGAACGTGCTGTTCGGCAACCTGCAGAAGATCACCGCCGAGCAGCTCGGCCTGTCGCCGATCCTGATGAGCGCCGCGAATTCCTCCGGCGGCGTGATGGGCAAGATGATCGACGCGCAGTCGATCGTTGTCGCGTCGACCGCCACCAAGTGGTTCGGGCACGAAGGCACCATCCTGCGCTTCGTGTTCTGGCATTCGATCGTGCTGGCCTGCCTCGTCGGCTGCCTCGTGATGCTGCAGGCCTACGTGTTCACCGGCATGATCGTGGTCGGGCCGTGACGTCACCTTCGGTTTGCTGACCCTCCCTCGAGGATCAGACACCTTGGCCCCGCGTCGTCAGACGCGGGGCTTTTTTGTGTCGCACGGAACTGTTCGCGGCTGCGGAACAGGCGCATGCCCACCGGCGTTTTGCCGCGGGGTTGCCGATCAGCAGGAGACTCGCATGCGAAACATTCTCTTCGCCGTCTCAACCGCCGCGGCGCTTGCCTATCCGGGCGCCGCGTCCGCGCAATACTATTATGACGCGGCCGACGCCTACGTGCCGCCGACCGTCTATGTCACGCCGTCGCCCACGCCATATGCGCGCGCACCGATGGTGCAGAGCGAGGTCTATCTGGCGCCGAACACGGCCTACGTCGCGCCGGGAACGGCCTACGACGACCAGGCGATCTACATGAACGGCCAGCGCTATTACCGCGACTGCTGGTGGGATTGGGGCCGCCGCCGCTGCGAGCTGAAGCCCTGGTGGTAGTCGCCTCTCATCAACGCCGCCGCGGAACGCCGCGGCGGCGTTTTGCGGCCACAGATTCACCGTGAAGCATGATAAGCATGTGCGCACAGGAGAACCCCATGCGCACCTGGGTGCTTGGTATTGCTGCCGCCGTCGCTGCGTCGTCGCTCGCTCACGCCGCGGACGTCTATCCGCCGCCGATCTACGGCGCAGCGCCACCTCCGCCGCCGATCTACGGCGCGGCGCCGCCGGTCTACGGGCCGCCGCCGGTCGTCGCTTACGGACCGCCGGTCTATGCGCGTCCGCGCGGCATCATCGTGGCGCCGGAAGGCCCGGCCTACGAAGTGTCGGAGCCGGCCTATCAGCCCGGCGACGAATACGTGCAGGGACCCGCATTGGTCGACGCGCGGCGCTATTACCGCGAATGCTGGTGGGAGTGGGGCTATCGCCGCTGCGCCCTGAAATCACGCCATTGGCGGTGGTAGCAGGCGCTACTTGCCGCGCTGCGCCTTGCCGAGATTCTGAACGCAGCTTTCGAACACGACGCGCGCCGCGTTGAAGTCGTCGAACGGCAGGCTCACCTTGACGGCGCCGATGGTAACGTCGAGCGGCGCTTCGGCCTGAAGCGTCGCGAGCAGTTCGCCTTTTCCCAGATCGACATTGGCGCGCTGCGGCGACACCGGGCGTGCCGTCGCCTGGCGCGGCGCTGCACCCTTTGGCGCAAGGGTCGCTGCGACCGTACTGTTCGGCGTCAGCGTCCACGCATTGGTCTCGACGCTGAGCAGGATGCCCTCGCGGTCGGTGAGGATGCCGTAGCTCGGCGCGCCGGCCGGCCGCTTGTCGCGGATCACCGTACAGCGACTGATCGTCCCGCCGCGCGCCCATTGCACGATCTCCCACGGGCCGACGGACTTGACGCCAACCGGCCGCGTCTCGCCCGCTTGCGCGGATGCGGCGGCCGGCATCAGCCCCAGCACCGCGACGGCGGCCAGTCCGGGCATGACAAAGCGGCGCATGGAATTCCCCTGTGCGCCGTTTAGTCGGCGCGATCAGTCCAAAGGTTCAACTCGCGAGAGCGACATCGCCCGCGTGATGCGCATCCGCCGCGACCACGCGGTTGCGCCCGCCGGTCTTGGCCGCGTAAAGCGCGACGTCGGCGCGCTTGAGCAGGTCGTCGATGCTCTCGCCGGCCTTGTGTTCGCTGACACCGAACGAGCAGGTCAGCGTCAGCTTTCCGTTCAGGGTGTTGAGTCGAAGCGCCGCAATGGCGGCGCGCAGGCGCTCGGCGAGCTTGACCCCGTCGCTCAAATGCTGGCCCTCGGTCAGGATGCCGAACTCCTCGCCGCCGAGCCGACCGACCACGGCCCCGACCGCGGCCGCAAGCTGGGCGACCGACGCGATCGCCAGGTCGCCGACATCGTGGCCGTACAGGTCGTTGACGCGCTTGAAGTGATCGATATCGAACATGATTGCCGTCAGCGTGCCGCCGTCGCGACATCGGTCGCGCGCGGCCTCGGCCTGTTCGAAGAAGACGCGGCGATTGAACACGCCGGTCAACGGGTCGATGGATGCGAGCCGCACCAGTTCGCGCTGCATCGCGCCGAGCCGCTCGGCGGCGCGCAGCCGCGCGTAGAGTTCGTCGGCCACCGGCGGCTTCGAGATGAAATCGTCGGCGCCCGAGTTCGAGCGCCTCGCCGAGCCGGTTCCGGTCGATGCTCGACGACATCAGGATCACGTAGATCGGCCGGTCGCGCCCCGCGAGCACGCGCGTTTCCCAGCACAGCTCGAGGCCCGACATGCCGGCGCCGATCTCGCCGGACGTGACCAGAGCCGCAACCTCCGGGTCGTCGCGCATGCAGGCAAGCGCCTGCGCGCCCTCCGCGAAGGGCCGCACCTCGTGATCACCCGCCTCGAGAAGGCGCGTCACGAAAAGCCGCATGGTGCGGCTTGGATCAACCAGCACAATCCGCATCGGCATCCCAGCCTTGCCGCAACGGAAAGAACCACAAAACCGTAGCCAAAACCTTGCCGTGTTCACCGAGACCCGGCACAACTCACGGAGGCGGCAGGCTGGATTATGGTATCCAAATGGTAATCGCGGCCCGCCCGGGCCTTCAGTCCTCGCCCGCGACCGCCCGTGGCAGCCCGTCGTAGACCTCGTCGCGGCCGCGCATCTTGAAGAAGCTCGGCTTGCGCGCCGGCCTTGCGACCGAGCCGGTGATCCCCGGCTCCCCGCGCGCGAAGCGAGAGCCCGCGCGGCCTGCAATCACATCGCCCGGGATCGGCGCGGGATTGCACACCTGCCTGCCGCTTGCGCGCCGCATCAGGTCGACGTGGATGTGGTCGTAGTGAAATGCGTTCGAACCCGGGGCCAGCACGGTGGAAAAATGCTGGCAGGCAGCCGCGTGCACGTCGCGCAGGAAGCCCTGCTCCTCCGGCGATCCGCGCCAGCCGTCCTTCACGGTGATCTTGCGGCCGTCGGCCAGCGTGAACGACGCGATATCGAGCGCGTTGCCGAACGCATGCTCCGAGATTTTCGCGCCCGGCTGCCCGTTCATGCCGCGACAGGAGTAGGCCGAGATTTGCCGGATCTCGGCGACCGGCGCGCCGAGCCACTTCATCGCCGCCGGCTGGATGCCGCTTGCGAACCAGGTGTCGAGTGAGGAGACGATCGGGCAGGCGAGCGTCGCCGCCGGCTGCACGCTGACGGCCCCCGTCATCACGGGAGCGCGCTCGCGGCCGAGCGGCACGGGCTCGGCCGGCGGATACTGTTGTGCCGGAACCGTCTGCGGCTGCGATGTCTGTGGATAGGGATAGGCCGGCGCCCGCGGCGCAGCCTGATAGCGCGGCGCGCCGTAGGACGGCGCGCGTTGCGCTGGCTGCATCTGGTCGACCTCGTCGCCGTCATCCTCGACAGGATCCTGCTCCGGCTGCGCCACCCCTGGGGCGTAGATCGACATGGGCACCGGCGCCTGCGGGGCGCGCTGCGCCTGATACGCGGGCTGGGCCGGATAGGGCTGCTGGTACTGTTGCGGCGGATAGGCCTGATACGGCGGCGCGTTCACGCGCGGCGTGTAGGGCGCCTCGGCGAGCGGCTGGCGCGGGCCGCCGTTGGGAATGCCGCCCGGCGGACGCAGGTCATCCGCAAAGCCGATCGCGGAGCTTTCGCCGATCGCCGCGACCTTCAGCGGAAAATCCGCACCGCACATGCCCGGACCGGTGATCGGCTGGATGCGCACCAGCGATGCGCTTTCCTTCACCTGTCCGGTCTTGAGACACGCGATTTCGGCGTCATGCCGCCACGCGTCGCGCTCCGCGAACATGACCTTGCCGCAGGCAGCGAGACCGAGGACGACGACGGAGCCGACGAGATACCGGGCTACTCCACGCGTCATGTCCGCAGAATGCGAAGAAATTCTTTAGCAATGGCTTAACGAACCGCGCCGGGCGCGCGCAGAAAAAAAACTGCAAAACAACCGCATGCAAAGAACCCGCGGCGGCGTATTGCACGATCGTCTGCTGGGCCGGCAAATGGGAATTGCACCGCGCGGCACTCTGCGCAAACAAAGCGATCCGCCGACAGAGATCGGGA
Organism: uncultured Alphaproteobacteria bacterium; assembly: GCA_963839985.1. Classification (GTDB taxonomy): domain Bacteria; phylum Pseudomonadota; class Alphaproteobacteria; order Rhizobiales; family Xanthobacteraceae; genus PALSA-894. The sequence goes on from CAWIXG010000018.1 coordinate 28,468, forward strand.
GCAAGTCCATGTTTTCGCTTGTCGTCTTCGACCTCGACGGCACTCTGGCGGACAGCTTCCCCTGGTTCCTCAGCGTGGTGAACGGCGTTGCTGGCGAGTACGGCTTCCGGCCGATCGCCGACGCGGACATCGAATTGCTGCGCCGCGCCGGCAGCCGCGAGATCCTGCGCCGCCTCGACGTGCCGTTGTGGAAGCTGCCGGCGATCGCGCGGCGGATGCGCACGCTCAAACAGGAGCAGATCGAACGCATCCCGCTGTTTGCCGGCGTGCACGAGATGCTGCAGTCGCTCGCGGATGCGCGGATCACGCTCGCGCTGGTCAGCTCCGACAGCGAAGCCAACGCGCGCCGCCAGCTCGGCGCGGCTTGCGCGCATTTCTCGCACTTTGCCTGCGGCGCCTCGCTGTTCGGCAAGGCCGCGAAGTTCAAACGCGTCCTGCGCGAAACGCGCGTGGCACCCGCGCATGCGATCGCCATCGGCGACGAAGTGCGCGACATCGAGGCCGCCCGCGCGGCCGGCATCGCCTGCGGCGCTGTCATGTGGGGCTATGCGGCGCGCGAGGCGCTGGAAGCGCACGCGCCCGACATGATCTTCGAGCGCGTCGAGGACATCGCGGGACAGTTGCGCGCAAGACCCGCTTTTGGCTGACGCCCCGCTTTTCGCTGACGCCCCATCCGCGCTACGCTGCCGGGCCAACGGGGAATCCACCATGCTCTCGCGTCCCGACCGCCTGCTCTCCGCGCTCGACCTCGCACGCCGCGTCGAGGCGGGCGACCTCACGCCGGAGGGACTTGTCGATCTGTGCGCCGCCGCGATTGCGGCGCGCGAGGAGGACGTCGGCGCCTTCACCTATCTCGACGTCGAGGGGGCGCGCGCGGTCGCGCGGCAAAACGCCGAACGTCTCGCGCAGCCTGCCGCTGCGCGGGCTCCCCGTCGGCCTGAAGGACATCTACGACACCCACGACATGCCGACCGAATACGGCTCGGCCGCCTACAAGGGACACCGGCCCGCGAGCGACGCCTCGACCGTCACCATGCTGCGGCGCGCCGGCGCGGTCGTGCTCGGCAAGACGGTGACCACCGAGTTCGCGCATCAGCAGACCGGCAAGACGCGCAATCCGCACAACCTCGAGCACACGCCGGGCGGCTCCTCCTCCGGCTCCGCCGCCGCGGTCGCCGCCGGAATGGTGCCGATCGCGACCGGATCGCAAACCGCGGGGTCGGTGATCCGGCCGGCGGCGTATTGCGGCGTCGCCGGTTTCAAGCCGTCCTACAAGCTGCTGCCGACCATCGGGGTGAAATGCTACGCGTGGTCGCTCGACACGGTCGGGCTGTACGGGGCGGGCGTCGCCGACGTCGCGTTCGCGACCGCCGCGATGTCGGGGCGCGACCTGCGCGTCGACCGCGCATCGCCGGCTGCGCCGCGCGTCGCGCTGGTGCGCACGCACATCTGGGCGGATGCCAGCGCCGACATGCAGAACGCCGTGGAGACGACCGCGCGCGCGCTCGAGACGGCCGGAGCGAGCATGAAGGATGTGACGCTGCCGCCGCTGCTCGAGGATGCGTGGCGCGCCCACAAGGTGATCATCCTGTTCGAGGCTGCGCGCTCCTATGCGTTCGAGTACGACCACAAGCGCGACCTGCTCGGTCCGAAGACGCGCGACATGCTCGATGAGGCAGGCAACGTCGGCGTCGACGCCTATGACGACGCGCGGCGCACCGCCAAGCGCGCGCGTCTCGCGCTCGCCGACCTGATGGGCGCAATACGACGTGATCCTGACGCCCTCGGCACCGGGCGCCGCGCCGCACGGCATCGGCGCGACCGGCGTCGCGAACTTCAACTGGCTGTGGACGCTGATGGGCACGCCGTGCGTGAACGTGCCGGGACTCGCGGACCCCTCGGGACTGCCGCTCGGCGTGCAGATCGTCGGGCGCTTCGGCCGCGACCGCGCCGCGCTCGAAGCCGCGCTGTTCACCGAACGGGCGCTGGCGCGACGCTAACCGCGCTCCGCTCATGCCCGCGCAAGCGGGAATCCAAGAGCCAGGAACTCAAAAAGAACTGGGTCCCCGCTTTCGCGGGGACGAGCGGAGCTGGTTTGATGTCGTCTCACTGCCGCTCATGCCCGCGAAAGCGGGCATCCAGTCTTTGGCTCACGCGGCTGGTATCGGCAGCGCTACGGATCGTCGCCAGCCGCCGTAGCTGGGCCGAACCGCTCCGCCGTGCCGGCGTTGTCCGGCTGCCCGGTAACCCGATCCGAGGTTCAGCCATGACGATCAAGCAAATCTACGACAAGGTGTTCACCGAGTATCCCGGTCACGTCGGCTATGCACCGGCCGCCGTTGCGATTGCGGTTTGCGTGGCCATCGCCGCCACGCTGGCCATCGGCGGATACCATGTCGGCAGGGAAGCCATCGCGACGTTGGGTGTCGAGGCCGGAAACTCATAGCGCGCCGCGCCGGCCGCAGCCCGGAAGAATTATCCGATCATTTTCAATTGTTTGGGAGCATGTCGTGCGGCGGCCTCCGGTCAGCGCCGGCGGGACCTTTTCGCGCCGCAGCACGTTATCCGCTTCGGTCCCGTCTTGGACTTTGGTATAATGCCGTCGTGTTCAACAGCGAAGGAGGCCGCGCGTGGACATAGCCTTGAGGCTGAATGTCGTGGCGGTGTGCGCCGCGTTCGCTTTGGTTGGCGCAATCCTGATCGGTGCGTTTTAGGTTTCGAGATCGGTCCAACGAGCCTGTCGCCAGATCAGCGAACACCGGGATGGCGATCCCGGTGTTCGTCGTTTAAGGGTGGCGCGTCAACGCGCGAACGGACAACACATGGCTGAACCAAAGACCCTGTTGCAGATGGCCGGCGCCAGCAACGCGCCGCCGCCGCTGTCGGACTCCACCGTCGTGGTGATCGACGCGCAACGCGAATACACCGACGGCAAGCTGCCGCTTGCCAACGTGCAGCCGGCGCTCGACGAGATCGGCAAGCTGCTCAAGCGCGCCCGCGCGCTGCAGATCCCGGTGATCCACATCGTGCATCAGGGCAAGCCGGGCGGCGCGTTCGGGCCGGACACGCCGGGCTTCGAGGTCGCATCGCCGGCGAAGCCGGCGCCGGGCGAAGCGGTGGTGCACAAGTCGCTGCCGAACGCATTCGCCTCGACCGACCTGGCGAGCCGCCTCGCCGCGCTGAAGAAGCCGAACGTGCTGCTGGTCGGCTTCATGACGCATCTGTGCGTCGAGGCGACGGCGCGCGCATCGATCGATCTCGGCTTCAAGGCGACGGTGGTCGCAAGCGCGACCGCGACACGCGTCCCTGCCCGATCCGCTCGGCGGCGCCGCGCTGCCGCGCCGACGAAGTGCAGCGCAATGCGCTGGCGGCGATCGCGGACCGATTTGCGATCGTGGCACCGAGCGTGGATTCATTGCCGGATTAGCTGTCATTCCGGGACGCCGCGCAGCGGTGGGCCCCGGAATGACAACCTGCCCTACTCCGCCGCCTCGCGCGCGAGCGCGAGCGGATCGTAGTTGAGCACCGGCGCGAGCCAGCGCTCGGCTTCCCGCACGGTCCAGCCCTTGCGCGCCGCATAGTCCTCGACCTGGTCGCGCTCGATCTTGCCGACGCCGAAATAGTGCGCCTCGGGGTGGCTGAAATAGAGCCCGCACACCGACGCGCCCGGCCACATCGCAAAGCTCTCGGTCAGCTTCACGCCGACACGCTCGGCCTCGATCAGCCGGAACAGGGTCGCCTTCTCGGTGTGGTCCGGCTGCGCCGGATATCCCGGCGCCGGACGGATGCCGCGATACTTCTCCTCGATCAGTTCGCGGGTCGCGAAAGTCTCGTCGCCCGCATAGCCCCAGAACTCCTTGCGCACGCGCTGATGCATGCGCTCGGCGAAAGCCTCGGCGAGGCGGTCGGCCAGCGCCTTGACCATGATCGAGGAGTAGTCGTCGTTCGCGTGCTTGAAGCGGTCCGCGATCACGTCCTCGCCGATGCCGGCCGTGACCGTGAACGCGCCGATGTAGTCCTGCCGTCCCGACTCCTTCGGCGCGATGAAGTCCGCCAGCGCCACGTTGGCGCGGCCCTCGCGCCGCGCCAGCTGCTGGCGCAGGGTGTGCAGCGTCAGCGGCTCGCCGGCGTCGACGACGATATCGTCGCCGGACGAATTGGCCGGCCAGAAGCCGACGACCGCGGCGGCCTTGAACCAGTTCTCCCTGACGATCTGATCGAGCATCGCGCGCGCGTCCTCATAGAGCGAGCGCGCCGCCTCGCCGAACTTGTCGTCGTCGAGGATCGCCGGAAACTTGCCGGTCAGCTCCCAGGTCGAGAAGAACGGCGACCAGTCGATATAGTCGATCAGCTCGGCGATCGGATAATCCTCGAACACGCGCGTGCCGAGGAACGCCGGCTTCGGCGGCTGATAGCCGGCCCAGTCGAGCGCCAATGCATTCTTGCGCGCATCCTTCAGCGAGAGCCGGCGCTTGTTCTCCTCGCCGCGCGCATGCGCCGCCGCGATCTTGGCATACTCCTCGCGCACCTCGGTGACATAGGCGCCGCTCAGCTGCTTCGACATCAGCTGCGACACGACGCCGACCGCACGGCTCGCGTCGGTGACGTAGATGGTCTGCCCGCGCCGGTAGTTCGGGTGGATCTTCACCGCGGTATGCACGCGGCTGGTCGTCGCGCCGCCGATCAGCAGCGGCAGCGCAAAGCCCTCGCGCTCCATCTCGGCCGCCACATGGCACATCTCGTCGAGCGACGGCGTGATCAGGCCGGACAGCCCGATGATGTCGGCCTTCTCCCTGATCGCGGTCTCGAGGATCTTCGTCGCCGGCACCATCACGCCGAGGTCGATCACCTCGTAATTGTTGCACTGGAGCACGACGCCGACGATGTTCTTGCCGATGTCGTGCACGTCGCCCTTCACGGTCGCCATCACGATCTTGCCGGCCGACTTCTGCGCGGTATCGCCGCTCGCTTTCTTCTCTTCCTCCATGAACGGCAGCAGATAGGCGACCGCCTGCTTCATCACGCGCGCGGACTTCACCACCTGCGGCAGGAACATCTTGCCCGAGCCGAACAGGTCGCCGACCACGTTCATGCCGGCCATCAGCGGGCCTTCGATCACGTCGAGCGCGCGCGCCGAGCCGCTGCGCGCTCCTCGGTATCCTCGGCGATGAAATCCGTGATGCCGTGCACCAGCGCGTGCGACAGCCGCTTGCCGACCGGCCATTCGCGCCACGCGAGATCGACCTCCTTGGCTTCCTTGCCCTTGCCGGTGAAGCGCTGCGCGAGGCGCAAGCAGCCGCTCGGCCGCGTCGTCGCGCCGGTTGAGCACGACGTCCTCGCAGGCCTCGCGCAGCTCCGCGATCGAGATCGTCATACACCGCCATCTGGCCGGCATTGACGATGCCCATGTCCATGCCGGCTTTGATCGCGTGATAGAGGAACACCGAGTGCATCGCCTCGCGCACCGGCTCGTTGCCGCGGAACGCGAACGAGAGGTTCGACACGCCGCCGGAAATGTGAACGCCCGGCAGGTTCGCGCGGATCCAGCGCGTCGCCTCGATGAAGTCGACGCCGTAATTGTTGTGCTCCTCGATGCCGGTCGCGATCGCGAAGATGTTCGGATCGAAGATGATGTCCTCGGGCGGAAAGCCGACCTGCTCGGTCAGGATCTCGTAGGCGCGCGCGCAGATCTCGGTCTTGCGCGCGAACGTGTCGGCCTGCCCCTGCTCGTCGAACGCCATGACGACGACGGCGGCGCCGTGGCGGCGCACGATCTTGGCGTGCTTGATGAACTCGGCCTCGCCTTCCTTCATCGAGATCGAATTCACCACCGCCTTGCCCTGCACGCATTTCAGGCCGGCCTCGATGATGGCGAACTTGGACGAGTCGATCATCACCGGCACGCGCGCGATGTCCGGCTCGCTCGCGATCAGATTGAGGAACGTGACCATCGCCTGCTCGGACTCGAGCAGGCCCTCGTCCATGTTGACGTCGATCACCTGCGCGCCGTTCTCGACCTGGTCGCGCGCGACCGCGAGCGCCGCATTGTAGTCGCCGGCGGTGACCAGCTTGCGGAACTTGGCCGAGCCGGTGACGTTGGTGCGCTCGCCGACATTGACGAACGGGATTTCCGGCGTGAGCGCGAACGGCTCCAGCCCCGACAGGCGCAGCAGCGGCTCGATGTCGGGGATCTTGCGCGGCGGCTTGTCCTTCACGGCGTCGGCGATGGCGCGGATATGCGCGGGCGTCGTGCCGCAGCAGCCGCCGACGATATTGACGAGGCCGGCGCTGGCGAACTCCTCCAGCAGCGAGGCCATGAACTCCGGGCTCTCGTCGTAGAGCCCGAATTCGTTCGGCAGGCCGGCGTTCGGATAGGCGCACACCAGCGTGTCGGCGATGCGCGAGAGCTCGGCGACGTGCGCGCGCATTTCCTTGGCGCCGAGCGCGCAGTTGAGCCCGACCGAGAACGGCGCCGCATGGCGCACCGAATTCCAGAAGCGCATCGGGCGTCTGCCCGGACAGCAGGCGGCCCGACAGGTCGGTGATCGTGCCCGAGATCATGATCGGCACGCGAATGCCGCGCGCCTCGGTCTCGTCGAGGATCGCGTGGATCGCCGCCTTGGCGTTGAGCGTGTCGAAGATCGTCTCGATCAGCAGCAGGTCGGCGCCGCCGTCGAGCAGGCCGCGCACCTGTTCGGCGTAAGCGTCGCGCAACTGGTCGAAGCGTGATCGCGCGAAATCCCGGATTGGACACGTCCGGCGAGATCGAGGCGGTGCGGTTGGTCGGTCCGAGCGCGCCCGCGACGAAGCGCTTGCGGCCATCCTCGCTCTCCGCCGTGATCGCGGCGGCGCGCACCAGCCGCGCGCCCTCGAAGTTCAGCTCGTAGGCGATCTCCTGCATGCCGTAGTCGGCCTGCGCGATCGACGTGGACGAGAACGTGTTGGTCGAGACGATGTCGGCGCCGGCGCGGAAGTAGGCGAGATGGATGTCGCGCACCGCCTTGGGCTGGCTGAGGTTCAGCAGATCGTTGTTGCCGCGCACCTCGCGGTTCCAGGCGTCGAAGCGCGCGCCGCGATAGCCGGCCTCGTCCAGCTTGATACTCCTGGATCATCGTGCCCATCGCGCCGTCGAGCACGAGGATGCGCTTGCGCGGCGGCCTCGCGCAGGGTCTGCTCGGCGTCCATCACGCGGCCTCCTTCACGGCGGGCCGCAAGCCCAGCAGATGGCAGATCGCGTAGACGAGATCGGCGCGGTTCATGGTGTAGAAATGGAAATCGCTGACGCCGCGGTCGACCAGGTCGAACACCTGTTCGGCGGCGATCGCGGCGGCGATCAGCTTGCGCGTCGCCGGATCGTCATCGAGCCCGTCGAAGCGCGCCGCGAGCCAGTCCGGCACCGAGGCGCCGGTGCGCTCGGCGAAGCTCTTCGCCTGCTTGAAGTTCTGCACCGGCAGGATGCCGGGCGTGACCGGCACGTCGATGCCGCGCGCGCGCACGCGGTCGAGATAGCGGAAGTAGAGATCGTTCTCGAAGAAGAACTGCGTGATCGCGCGCGTCGCGCCCGCGTCGACCTTGGCCTTCAGCATGTCGATGTCGGCGTCGACCGACGCCGATGTCCGGATGCTTCTCCGGATAGGCCGAGACCGACACCTCGGCATTGGTGATGCGCTTGATGCCCGGCGACCAGATCGGCGCCGTTCTGGTATCCGCCCGGATGCGGCGCGTATCGCTCGCCGACGCCGCCGACCGGATCGCCGCGCAGCGCCACGATGTGGCGCACGCCGGCGTCATGATAGCCGCGGATGACCTCGTCGACCTCGTCGCGCGTCGCGCTCACGCAGGTGAGGTGCGCGGCCGGCGTCAGCGCGGTCTCGGCCAGAATGCGCTTCACCGTCGCGTGGGTGCGCTCGCGCGTCGAGCCGCCCGCGCCGTAGGTGACCGACACGAAGTTCGGCCGCAGCGGCGCGAGCCGCTCGATCGACTCCCACAGCGTGCGCTCCATCTCGTCGGTCTTCGGCGGGAAGAACTCGAACGAGACGTTGATCCGCGGCGCGCCGACATGGCGGCTGGCGCGTTCGATGTCACTCATCACGGCAACTCCCTGTGCCGACGACACGACCGCGAGGCGCGGATCGCGCGCGAGCCACAACGACACGGCGATCTTTCCTTCCGATCCGGCTCCGGCGGCAGCACGCGGTGCAGCGCCACGTCGAGCCCGGCGGCATTCATCCATTGCGTCACGCTCTCGGGCGCGAAGCCGAGGCGCAGATGCGCGTGCTCCTCGCGCAGGAACTCGAGATCATGCGGCGCGAAGTCGACCACCAGCAGCCGCCCCTGCGGGCGCAGCGTGCGCGCGGCTTCGGCGATCGCGCGCCGCCGTCGTCGAGGAAGTGCAGCACCTGATGGATCAGCACGACGTCGAAGGAATCCTTCGGCACCGGCAGCTCGTAGATGTCGCCCTGCCGCACGCTGCAATGCTTCAGGCCGGCGCGCTCGAGCCGCGCGCGCGCGAGCGACAGCATGTCGAGCGACATGTCGATGCCGAGCCCGCGCTCGATGTGCGGACCGAACAGCTCGAGCATGCGCCCGGTGCCGGTGCCGAGATCGAGCAGCGAGCGGATCGGCCGGTCCGCCAGCGCGGTCTCGATCGCGCGTCTCGACCGCCGCGTCGGCGACATGCAGGCGGCGGATGCGGTCCCACTCGGCGGCGTGCTGGCTGAAATAGGTTTGCGCCGCGGCGGCGCGCGCGGCGCGCACGGCGGCAAGCCGCCCGCGGTCGCGCATCACCACCGGATCGTTCGGATCGAGCCGCGCGACCAGCGTCTGCGCGATGTCGGCGACGCCGCCGCGCTCGCCGAGCCGATAGAACGCCCAGCTGCCCTCGCGGAAGCGGTCGACCAGCCCGGCTTCGGCGAGCAGCTTGAGGTGGCGCGAGATGCGCGGCTGCGACTGGCGCAGGATCTTGGTGAGGTCCGACACCGTCAGATCGGCCTCGGCGAGCAGCGCCAGGATGCGCAGGCGCGTGCCTTCGCCGGCCGCGCGCAGCGCGCCATGCAGGGTGTCGAAATCGAGCGGCGCCGGACGCATGATGGGATCAGTCCCAACCGTTGGACATAAACATATAAGGATATCTTTATGTCGGTGGAAGGGCAGGCGCAAGCGGGCAGCGGAGGGAACTCGCAGTTTTCGACGCGCCGCGTGGGCGCAGTCCTACAGGTCGGCCTCCCGGCGTGCCGCGTCGAGGATTGCGACGCGGCAGCGGCCGCCACAGAATTCCCAATCAAATCAACAAGATCGTCGGCCGCCGCGGCCACATCGCCGGCGCCGTTGCGCCTGCACGGTGACCACCGCGCGCCGCGTCGCCGGGCGTGATCAGCGTGCGGGCATCCTGGCGCCAGTTCCAGCGGCGGCACAGGACGTGGGCGGCGTCCGCATAGACCACCTCGCCGGGCTTCGGCGCCTCGGGCTGTTCGCCCTCCTCCGCCATGTCGAGGAAGCTGTCGCCCTCGCGCGCGTAGCGGAACGCAAGCGGCGGCGTCACCTTGTCGAGATCGTCGGCGCCGAGCGGCAGCACGTGGGCGAGCGAGACCGCATTGTAGAGATCGACGAACGCGTTCACCCGCGCGAGCGCCCGGCCCGGCCAGCACGTTCTTGACCAGCCGCTCGACCGAGGAGCGGTAGCGCGTCTGCTTGATGCCGAAGCCCTTGTAGGCGGCGCGCCACGCCGCGACGCCGGGGATTTGCGACGAGCTCCGTGCCGCCCCAGCGCGCCCGCGCCGCGGCCTCGCGCTCGGCGATCAGCGCATCGAGCGCGGGCGGACGCTCGGGCGCGATCGTCAGCCCTTCGGCGACGACGACCGCGACGCGGTAATCCGGAAACGCATCGGCGATATCGGCGATGGAGATGTGCAAGGTTCGTCCTTGTGTCTGCGGCCGACTGCGGCTTACCGTTCACCGCACGACAAAATCAATATCAGGGAGGCTCCATGAATCGCGCACTCTTCCTCGGCTCCATCGCGCTCGCCTTCGCGGTCGGCTGCGGCGCAACGCGCCTGCTGCCCGCGGCCGCCATCGCGGCCGACACCATGATGACGACGCAGATCCTTCACGTCCCCGACCTGAAGGGTGACGCACTCGGTCCCGCAAATCCGACCGGCTTCCGCTCCAAGACATTCGTCATGGCCGAAGGCATGACGGTTTCGGTTCAGGCCGGCAACGTGCCGAAACACATGCATCCGGACGCTCACGAGATACAGTACATTCTCGAGGGCACCGGCGCGATCTGGCTCGGCGACAAGGAAGTGAACGTGAAGCCGGGCGATCTGGTGGTGATTCCGAAAGGCACCCCGCATGGCGCCACCAAGCCGGACGCCGGCAGCGCCCCGATCAAGGCGATCGCACTCAAGACGCCGCCGCAAGCTGCGGAAGGCGGCACCAAGTTGCTTCCCTGACGCGCGCATGGCGGCTGGCGATCTCGCATGACTGAGGACATTCGCGCCGGCGAGATCGCGGTCGCCCTGCCCGAGGCGTTCGATACCGGGCTCTATTTCATCGGCCGCATCCACACGCCGTGGACGCGGCGTGACGCGTGCCCGAAAAACGCGCGCGGCTCGGATGCCGAATGCGTGATCGCGCTCGATGCGCGCTACGCGGCGGCGCTTGATGGCGTCGCGAGCTGCACGCATCTGGTGGTGCTCTATTTCATGCACGAAGCGCGGCGCGACCTTCTGGTGCAGGCGCCGCGCCACGGCGGCCGGCGAGGCACCTTCGCGCTGCGCTCGCCGGTACGCCCGAACCCGGTCGCGATGAGCGTCGTGCGGCTCGTCCGCATCGACGGTACGCAACTCACCGTCGTCGGGCTCGATTGCCTCGACGGCACGCCGCTGATCGACATCAAGCCGTATTTCGCGTCGGTGGATTCGGTGCCGGATGCGATTGTCGGATGGAACAAGACGGACGAATGATCCGGCAAGCGGCAACTGCTTTCGGAAAAGATCATGCGCAATCAACAAAGCTAACCGCCGGCACAAAACATCTGCCGCTCGGCCGGCGCCAGCACGACGAGCTGCGGCGCATACTCATCGATCAGCGCGACCTGGAAGGCGCACAGCTCGTGGTGCATCCAGATATAGCGTCCGGCATGGACGGCGAAATAATCCTGCCAGAAGCCGCGCGTGAACGAGTCGCCGATCACCATGACGGTCGGTCCGGCGCGGCCGGTCTCGACCAGATCGCCGCCGCTCTCGAACTGCGTGGCAAGCGCCATCGCGGGTGGCGGCGGTGGACCGTAGGCGGAGAGATCGATCACCGCATCCTCATCGCTCACGTCCGCGGCGACCGCCAGCAACCGCGCCAGATCGCCGCCCTCGACACGCTCGAACCCCTTGAGCGCATGCGCCGGATCGATCGTCCATCCGGTGTTGCCGGCGCCGCGCACGACGGCGTTGTAGGCGGTGAGCGCGCCGAGCTTGTTCCAGTGCGTGTCGGTCCGGCGGTAGGTGGGCGCCGTTGCGTTGGCGGCCGAGAGCGCGACGCGCAGGTCGATCGCCGTGACGCCGCGTTGCACCAGCGCGCGCATCATCAGGTCATATTCGGTGACGCCCGGCGCCTCTCCGGCCCAGGCCGGCAGGCGCGCGCGATTGATGGTCGAGCCGTTCGGCGGGATCGCGACGATGAGCTGCGCGCCTTTCCCCGCAAGATGGTTGTGCAACGCTGCGGCCTTGTCGGCGAACGACGCAATTCGTGCCTCGCGCAGCACCTTGCCGGTCGACTGCTCGATGGTTCCGTCACCGTTGAGGAACAGCCAGTTGTCGCGCCCGATGACCACGCGCAGATCGCTCGGCAGGTCGACGGCGTAGCGCAGCCGTCCATGCACGCGCACCAGTTCGGTGCGCAATCCGAAATGATCGGCAAGGAAGCGGTCGGCCGCGCGCGGCCATGCGCGCCACTGCGCCAGCGTGCGCGGCCAGTCCGGTGGCGGGGTGAGCATGCGCGCCTCGCCCTCGGAGGCGTGTTCCGCCGGCTGCATGATCTGCACCGCCGACGGAACGGCGAGCGCCGCGAGCAGCACGAGAGCCCAGGGCCGCCGATAGCGCGCAAGCAGGCCCGGGCGCGTATTCATGCTCAGAACCGGAAATAGAGGAACGGACTGTACGAACCGGCCGCGACGGTGAGGACCGAAAGCGCGAACAGCGCCACGGTCGCGACCGTATCGCCGAGCGCGAACGTCGCACCCGCGGCGCGCCGGAATGCGCGATGCAGCGCCCAATGCAGGTTGAGCCTGACGGTCGCGAGCACGGCACCGGCCAGCAGCGCGCCGATGGTGACCGGATGCACGAGCATTGCTGTCGCGGGGCTCAGGCCGGAGACGCCATGAGCGCCCGCGAGACTGCCGAAGAACGCGAGCGCGTGCTCGAGGTCGCGCGCGCGAAACCACACCCAGCCGGTCATCACGGCAAACAACAGGTACGCGCGGGCAAGCCAGGCGTGGCGCACGAGCGCGGCCCCAAGGCCTGCGCGCTCGATGACCAGAAACGCGCCGTGATGCACGCCCCAGATCACGAAGGTCCAGTTGGCGCCGTGCCACAGCCCGCAGGCGACGAAAACGAGACCGAGATTACGATAGGTTTCCAGCGCCGGTCCGCGGCTGCCGCCGAGCGGAATGTAGAGGTAGTCACGCAGCCACTGTGACAGACTGATGTGCCAGCGGCGCCAGAACTCCGTCACCGAGCGCGCCGCGTAGGGCAGACGGAAGTTGCGCGGAAACGCCAGGCCGAGCGCGAGGCCCAGGCCGATCGCCATGTTCGAATAACCGGCGAAATCGAAATAGATCTGGATCGTGTAGCCGGAGAGGCCGAGCCAGGCTTCGGCCATGCTCGGCTGCGCGAGCTTGTCGAACACGGCTTCGGCGATGCGCGAAACTTCGTCCGCGATCAGCACCTTCTGCGCAAGCCCGATGATGAAGATGCGCAATCCGGCCGACACCCGCCCGAGCGTCATGCGGCGCTCGGCGAGCCGTCGCGCGATCGTGTGGTAACGGATGATCGGCCCGGCGACCAGTTGCGGAAACATCGCGATGTAGACCGCGACGTCGAGCAGGCTGCGGTTCGGCTTCACCCCGCCGCGGTAGACGTCGACCAGATACGAGATCGCGTGGAAGGTGAAGAAGGAGATCCCAAGCGGCAGCGCGATGCCCGGCAGCGCGAAGGCCTCGCGCCCGGCCGCGGCATTGAGCGCGCCGACCGCGAAGTCGGCATACTTGAATACGCCGAGCAGGACGAGATTGGCGGCAACGCCGGCGGCGATTGCGCTCCGGCGCCATTCGGGTTGCGCCCCGCCGATCAGCAGCGCGAAGCCGTAGTTGAGCACGATCTGGGCGGCGAGCAGCAGCACAAAGCGCGGCTCGCCCCATGCATAGAACAGAAGCGACGCGACCAGCAGGACGATGTTCTTCGCCGTGGTGCCGGGCGCGGCGCAGTACAGCAGGAAGAAGAGCGGCAGGAAGTAGAACAGGAACGTGACCGACGGAAACAGCACCCGTCACGCTCGCGCGCGCTGCCGCATCGCCTTGGCGGCGCTTTGCCCGACCGCGCCGCCGAGCTGGCGCAGCGCAAGGCCGTTCAGCGGAAACTCCAGCACGATATGCGCGAGGCTGAACGCGAGCAGCACGCTGAAGCCGAAGGCATAGTCGTAGAAATAAAGCGCGGTGGCCGACGCGCTCGTGGCCGCGACGAGCGCGAGCCGTCCGCGCGAGATGTCGGTCCAGCGGATCACGTCGGCTTTGATGAACCAGTTGAGGTAGTGGTAGGTGTAGACGAAGGCGAGCAGGCTCACGAGCCGGCTGTCGAGGCTCAGATCCGCAATGCCGAACAGCCGGCTCAGTGCTGGCGCGACATTGGCGAAGTAGTCGTTCGCCGCCTTGGCGAAGGACGGCACCAGCGTCGCAGCGGTCGGCGGCATGACCAGGATCAGCGCGATCGCCGCGAGATAGATCGCGATCAGCAGCCATTGCACCTTCTGTCCGGACCGGTAGGCGCCGAGCGCCATGAACACGAGCGTGAACAGCGACACATGGATCAGGGTCGGCAGCAGGATGCCGAGCACGGCCATCGATGCGCCGGACGACAGCATGACGGCGGTCAGCGCCAGCGCTCCGACGAACAGCAGCGTCGCCTGCATCGCGGTCGTGGCGACGGTCATCAGGGCGCAGACCACGAACGCGGTCCACATCACGAAGCCGAACCAGGTCGCATTGTCGATCAGCGCGGCGACGATGGCGACGCCGGCGAGGCCGAGCGCGATGCCGCGCTGCGGCAGGAAATACTTCCGGTCGTGCAGCCAGGAGATTTCGGTCGCGTAGTGCGCCGGGCCGAGAACCACGTAGGCAAGCAACAGCAGCTCGAACGGGACGATATAGGTCAGCGCCAGCGCTGACAGCATCAACCCAAGATGCGCCGCATCAGTGATACGCATGGCCCCATCATCCCGACTCTGGAACGGTCGGGCAACAAGCCGGCGATTTGGAGGCGCTGTTTTCCGGAGGATTTGATACAACTTGCGGGCGTATCTGCCGTTTCGTGGCGCCAAGCCCCGGAGATCATCGCCCGCTCATTCCCGCGCAAGCGGCAATCCAAGAGCCAAGAACTGGGTCCCCGCTTCCGCGGGGACGAGCGGAGGTCAGTGATTCAATCGCGTTGGATCCGACCCTAGAACGCGCCGGCGAGCTCCGGCACCACCCACAGCGCCGGCTCGCCGCGCGCGACGCGCTGCACGTTGTCGAACGCGTTGCGGAAGCGCGCCACGTGATTGTCCCAGGTGGGGCCGGCGAAATGCGCGGTCAGCACCACGTTGTCGAGCCGGAACAGCGGATTGTTCGACGGCGGCGGCTCCTGGTCGAACACGTCGAGGCCGGCGCCGAAGATCCTGCCGGCCGCCAGATGCGCATGCAGCGCCGCCTCGTCGATCACCGGCCCGCGCGAGGTGTTCACGATGATCGCGTTCGGCTTCATCAGCTCGAGCTCGTCCTTGCCGATCATGTGACGCGTCGAGTCGTTCAGCGGCACGTGCAGCGACACGACGTCGGAGGTGCGCAGCAATTCGCGCAGCAGGCGGAATTTCACGTTGTGCCGGTCCGCCTCGCCTTCGGACAGCCGCGCGATGTCGAAATACTGCACATGCATGCCGAACGGCTGCGCCAGCCGCGCGACCTTCTTGCCGATGGTGCCGAAGCCGATGATGCCGAGCGTCTTGTCGTGCAGCTCATACATGCGCGGCGCCGGACCGTTGCCGCGCCAGCGCCCGCCCGACACGCTGCCGTGCTGCCAGACCACTTTGCGCGCCACGGTGAGCATCAGCATGATGGCGTGCTCGGACACCGAGATCGCGTTCGCGCCGCCATTGTTCGAGAGCGGCACCTTGGCGCGCCGCGCGGCTTCGAGATCGACATTGTCGTAGCCGGCGCTGAGCAGCTGCACGAGCTTGAGCTTCGGCACGGCCTTGTAGAACTCATCCTTCATCGGGATGTGCGGATAGCTGATCATGTATTCGATGCCGGGCAGATTGGAGACGACCTCGGCATCGTTGTGAACGACGACGGTCTCGAAGCCCTTCGGCGCCATATCGCGCGCGATGTTGGCGACCTCGGCGGAGGGGCAGGAGACGAGAATCTTGGGGGGCATTTTTCTTCCTTTTGGGGCGGCGAAACTTACTCAACTGTCATCCCGGAAGCCGCGAAGCGGCTATCCGGGACCCATCCATGCCGGAAGCCGGATTCGAGACAGCGCTCCATGGATCCCGGCTCTCGCTACGCTCGGCCGGGATGACAGCTGTGCGCGACTCACCGGGATGACAGGCGTTGTCACGTATCAGGTTCGGATCAAAACGGCCGATCCCCGTTGATCGTGCAGCGGCGCATCACGCGCACATGGTTCGCCTCGTCGAACCCGGTCGCGCGGTGCAAGGTGCAGCGATTGTCCCACACGATGCACTGGCGCGGGCTCCACACATGGGTGTAGACGCGCGTCCTGCGGCGTGATCAGCACGTTCAGTTCCTCGATCAGCGCGCGGCCTTCGTCGTAGTCCATGCCTTCGATTTCCTGCGCGTGGTCGCCGAGGAAGATCGCCTTGCGGCCGGTCTCGGGATGGGTGCGCACGATCGGATGCGCGATCGGCGGCACCTTGGCCTTCTGCTCCGCGGTCATCGGGTCTTCGCCGTGGCGGCGCGTGCGCGAGAAATCGAGATTGTGGATCGCGCGCTTGCCCTCGATCCTCTTCTTCATCTCGGGCGGCAGGTTGTCGTAGGCCTCATACATGTCGGCGAATTCGGTCTCGCCGCCGACCGGCGGCACGATCTCCGAATACATCATGGTCGCCTGCCCGGTGCGCTCGCGCCACGAGCCGTCGGTGTGCCAGTGCAGCGTGCCCTTGTCGGGATGCTTGCCGGTCGGCTTGCCGTCCTTGTCGGCGTTGGTGAGCATGTAGATCTCGGGATGCTCCGGGTACTTCTGGTACTGGTTCATCACGTGGATCTGGATTTCGCCGAACGAGCGCGCGAACGCGACCTGCGTGGCGGGCGGCAGATCGACGTCGCGGAACAGGATCAGCTCGTAATCGAGGAACGCCTCGTAGACCTTGTCGAACATCTTCGGCTCGACCGCCTGCGCCAGCGTGATGCCGGAGATCTCGCAGCCGAGCGCGTCATGCAGCGGCGTCGACCTGGAACGGCCAGTCGCGCGCTGCGTCTCCTTGCGTTGGGCCTGGGCCATCGCTTTCCTCCAGTCTTGCTTTGCGTCCGAGCCTATCGCCCGGACGGCGCGGAAGAAAGCCGCCAGCTGGAACTTTGACGCATGGCAGCACTGATTGAGTTTGCGCACGCCTTCCCCGTAGTTTCGCGAATCGCAACATCCGGGGCGCACCAAACCGCAATGAAACAATTCCTGCTGGACGTCGTCGCGCCCTTGCGCCGGAACGGCGCCGAGCGCGCCGACCGGCCGATGCATTGGCTGCTCGCGGCCGTGATCGTGCTGCCGGTCGCGGTGTTCGTCGCCGGCGCGGCGATCTCCTACCGCCAGCAAGTCAGCCGAGGCGCAAGACCGCCTGCAGCGCAATCTCGGCACGGTCTACGAGCACGCGCTGAAGGTGCTCGAAACCATCGAGCTTTCCTCCCGCTATCTCGACGAAGTGCTCGAAAACGTCACCGACGACCAGATCCGCGACAACGAAGCCGACTTCAACCGCCGCATCAAGGCGCTGACCGATACGCTGCCGCAATTCGCCGACATCTGGATCGTCGACGCCGACGGCCATCCGCTGGTGTCCGGCACCGTGTTTCCGATCCCGCGCCAGCTCGACCTGTCGGACCGCGACTATTTCCGCGCGCACAAGAACGACGAGGTGACGGGCCTCTACGTCGGCGAGGTCGTCACCTCGCGCGCCACCAACCAGCGCGGCCAGCCGCGCGTTCTTCGCGCTCAGCCGCAAGCGCACCACTCCGGACGGCCGCTTCGCCGGCGTCATCGTGATGTCGATCTCGCCCGACTATTTCCGCGACTATTACGCCACGCTGACCCAGCCGATCGTCGCGGCGCTTGATCCGCGCGGACGGCGTGGTGCTGGCGCGCTATCCGCGAGGTGCCGCAACCCGGCCCGGCTCTCGTCGCGGCAATACGTTCCTGTCAGGCGCTCGGCGAGGGCCAGGAGTCCGGCACGCTGACGATCGTATCCGTCGCTCGACGGCAAGGAGCGCATCTTCGCGTTCCGCAAGCTTCCGCGCGTCGACGTCTACATGACGGCCGGCGTCGACACCGCGGACATCACGCGAGGCCTGGCTCGCCGGCATGTCGCGCCATCTGATCTTCGGCCTTCCGGCGACCGCCGCGATGATCGCGCTCTGCCTGCTGGCGCTGCGCCGCACGCGGCGCGAAGCCGCCGCCAACCGGATGCTGCGCGACGAGATCGCGCGGCGCCAGGCGACCGAGGAAGCGCTGCGCCAGTCGCAGAAGATGGAGGCGGTCGGCCGCCTCACCGGCGGCATCGCGCACGACTTCAACAATCTGCTCACCGCCATCATCGGCAATCTCGATCTCGCGCTGCGCCGCGTCGCCGGCCGAGGATCGCGTCCGCACCTGGCTGTCCAATTGCCGCCAGGCGGCGGAACGCGCCGCGACCCTGGTGCAGCGCCTGCTCGCCTTCTCGCGCCAGCATCCGCTCGAGGTGAAGTCGGTCGACATCAACCGGCTGGTGCAGGGCATGTCCGACCTGCTGCATCGCACGCTCGGCGAGACCGTCACCATCGAGACCGTGCTGGCCGGCGGCCTGTGGAAAGCGGCGATCGATCCGAACCAGCTCGAAAACGCCATCCTCAATCTCGCCGTCAATGCGCGCGACGCGATGCCGGACGGCGGGCGGCTCACCATCGAGACCGCAAACTGCCATCTCGACGAGCACTACATCGAGCAGACCGGCGCCGAGATCGCGCCGGGGCAGTTCGTCATGGTGGCGGTGAGCGATTCCGGCAGCGGCATGAGCGCGGAGGTGATGAACCGCGCGTTCGAGCCGTTCTTCACCACCAAGCCGGCCGGCGTCGGCACCGGGCTGGGCTTGAGCCAGGTGTACGGCTTCGCCAAGCAGTCCGGCGGCCACATCCGCATCTACAGCGAGGTCGGCGAAGGCACGACCATCAAGCTCTATTTCCCGCGGCTCACCGGACAGCACGACATTCCGGCCTGGAGCGCGCGCGAGCCGGCGCCGCCGCCCGCAAGCACCGGCGGCACCGAGACCGTGCTCGTCGTCGAGGACGATCCGCAGGTGAACAAGCTCGCGGTCGAGACGCTGCGAGGAGCGCGGCTATCGCGTGCTCTCCGCGCCGGACGGGCCGACCGCGCTGCGCATGCTCGACGACGCGCCGCAGATCGACCTGCTGCTGACCGACGTGGTGCTGCCGAACGGCATGAACGGGCGCCAGCTGTCCGACGAGGTGCTGCGCCGGCGGCCCGGCATCAAGGTGCTGTTCGTCACCGGCTACACCCGCAACGCGATCATCCATCACGGCCGGCTCGATCCCGACATCGATCTGCTGACCAAGCCGTTCACCGCCGACGCGCTGACGCGCAAGATCCGCCAGATCCTGGACGGCAAGGCGCGCGCCGAAGCGCAGGCCGGCGAGCTGATATGCGGCTGCGCTCGCGCATCACCACCGACGGCCTCGACCGCACGCCGCACCGCGCCTTCATGCGCGCGATGGGCCTCGACGACGCGGCCATCGCCAAGCCGATGATCGGCGTGGTGAGCCAGAAGGGCGAGACCACGCCCTGCAACATGACGCACGGCCCGCAGGTCGACGCCGCGAAGGACGGCGTCGCGGCGGCCGGCGGCACGCCGCGCGAGTTCACCACCATCTCGGTGTCCGACGGCATCGGCATGAACCACGAGGGCATGAAGTTCTCGCTGGTGAGCCGCGAGCTGATCGCCGACTCGATCGAGGCGGTGGTGCAGGGCCACGCCTATGACGGGCTGGTGGCGTTCGGCGGCTGCGACAAGACCCTGCCCGGCGCCATGATGGGGCTGGTGCGCTGCAACGTGCCGGGCGTGTTCGTGTATCGGCGGCGCCGCGCTGCCCGGCCGCTTCCAGGGCCGCGACGTCACCGTGCTCGACGCCTACGAGGGCGTCGGCGCGGTGCAGACCGGCACGATGAGCGAGGCCGACCTCGCCGCGCTCGAGCGCGCCTGCAAGCCGAGCATCGGCGCCTGCGCCGGGCAGTTCACCGCCAACACGATGGCGATGGTGGCGGAGGCGCTCGGCCTGACCGTGCCGAATTCCGCGATGGTGCCGGGCGTCTACGCCGAGCGGCTGGCGATCGCGCAGCGCGCCGGCGAGATCGTGATGGAGATCCTGCAGCGCGGCGGGCCGCTGCCGCGCGACCTCGTCACGCGCAAGTCGCTGGAGAACGCCAGCGCCATCGTGGCGGCGACCGGCGGCTCGACCAACGCGGCGCTGCACATCCCGGCGATCGCCCACGAGGCCGGCATCCGCTTCACGGTCGACGACGTCGCCGCGGTGTTCGCGCGCACGCCGCTGATCGGCGACCTGCGGCCGGGCGGCAAGTATCTCGCGAAGGACGTGCTACGAGATCGGCGGCGTCGTCGGTGATCATCCGCGCGCTGCTCGACAGCGGGCATCTGCACGACGTTGCCGACCGTCACCGGCCGCACGCTGCGCCGAGGAGCATGGCGCGGCGCCCGTCGCCCGACGGCGCGGTGGTGCGCGCGCAGGACAATGCGCTGCGTCCCGACGGCGGGCTCGTGGTGCTGAAGGGCAACCTCGCGCCCGACGGCGCGCTGCTGAAGGTCGCCGGGCTGAAGTCGCGCGTCGTTCGAGGGCACCGCGCGCGTGTTCGACTGCGAGGACGATTGCGCCGCCGCGGTGCGCAAGCGCGCCTATGCGGCCGGCGACGTGCTGGTGATCCGCTACGAAGGCCCGCGCGGCGGGCCCGGCATGCGCGAGATGCTCGGCGTCACCGCGCTGATCTACGGCCAGCAGATGGGCGAGAAGGTCGCGCTCCTCACCGACGGCCGCTTCTCCGGCGCGACGCGCGGCATCTGCATCGGGCATATCGCGCCGGAGGCCGCGATCGGCGGGCCGCTCGCGCTGGTGCAGGACGGCGACCGCATCCGCATCGACGCCGACGCGAAACGCATCGATGTGCTGATCGACGATGCCGAACTGGCGCGCCGCCGCGCCGCCTGGGTCGCGCCGGCGCCGCGCCACCGCGCGGGGCTGCTGGCGAAGTACGCGCAGTCGGTCGGACAGGCCGACCGGCGCGGTGACGCACGCGGGCGGCGTGGTGTGGCCTGACTCCGCGCATCCGACGCGTCATCCCGGCGCAGCCCCGAAGGGCTGCGATCCGGGACCCATCTATCCCGAGCGCTGACCTAGCCGTGCACATGGATCCCGGCTCTCGCTGCGCTCGCGGCTCGACCGGCGATGACAGCTGTGCGCGGCTCGGCCGGGATGACACCGTCAGCTTACTCGATCGGCGCGACGATCGTCGGATGCTTCAGCGAACCCGCATCGAGCTTTTTGCTCAGCATCTTCTCGCTGGTGTAGACGTCGAACATCGCCTGGATCGCGGCGAAGTTCGGCGCGGCGCCCGGCTCGCGCGCGAAGTCGTTGCCCTTCAGCAGATACGTGTCGAGCACCGGGATCGGCGCCTTGGTGATCTCGCTCACGACCTTCATGGTCTCGTCGCGGTCGGCGAGCGCCATCTTCAGGCCGGAGGTGATGTCCTTCACGTACTGCTTCACCAGCTCGGGATTCTTGTCGACGAAATCCTTCCGGCACGCTTCCACGATGTGCACGATGTTCGGCACCGCCTCTGACAGCGCGAACAGCTTGCGCACGCCGCCCTTCGCCTCGGCGCGCGCCGCGAACGGCTGGTTCATGTTGACGGCATCGACGCGGCCCTGCCGCAGCGCGTCCTCGGAGAGCGAGAACGACACCTCGACCAGCTTGATGTCCTTCTCGGGATCGACGCCGGCGCGCTTGAGCATCAGCGCGAACGGCCCGTGCGTGCCGCCGCCGATGATCGAGATGCCGACCGTCTTGCCCTTGAGGTCCGCGACCGTCTTGATCGGCGAGTCGTCCTTCACCGCCCAGTAGACCGAGAAGCTGCCCGGCCGCTCGCCGACGTGCTGCGCGACCACGTAGGTCGAGAGCGTGTCCTTGTCCATGCCCTGCGCGATCGGCAGCACGCCCTGCGTCGCGCAGTCGAGCGCGCCCGCGATCAGCGCCTGCGCCATCGGCGAGGTGCCCTGGAATTGCGACCACTCGATCTTGTAGCCCTTGCCGAGGTTCGGGAATTTCTCCGGCCGGCGCATCATCCAGTATTTCGATTCCTCGGCCGGAATGGTCCAGCCGACCCGGATGGTCTGCACATCCTGCGCCTTGGCGACGGTGAGGCACGCGCTCGCCAGCAGCGCCGCGATAATGAGCTTTTTCATCGGTGATCCCCTGTCTGTGGCGCGGCCGCGCGCCGCTGTTGCCGCCATGGAACGACAGGCCGACGCCGAGCGCAAGGTGCGGGAGGTTGTGCCGCGGCGGCGGACGCGACATGCTGCCGGCAAGCCGGAGGACACCAATGCCCACGCTGGAGATCATCGGAGCGCCGCAGTCGAACTACGTCTGGGCCGTGCGCATGGTGTGTGCCGAAAAGGGTGTCGCCTACGAGCACAAGCGCCGAGCGGCCGCACACGCCCGGACGTCGATGCGATCCATCCGTTCGGCAAGATTCCGGTGATGCGCCACGGCGACGTCGAGCTGTGCGAGTCGAAGGCGATCGCGACCTATATCGACCGCGTCTTCGACGGGCCGAAGGTGATCCCCGAGGACCCAAGGCCGCCGCGAAGGTCGAGCAATGGGTCTCGCTCGGCAATGTCGAGTTCGACAAGCTCATGATCCGCCAATACGTGGTCGGCTACGCGTTTGCCAAGGACGGCAAGCCCGACATGGTGGCGATCGGCGCCGCGGCCGAGAAGATGAAGCCGCAGGTCGCGGTGCTCGACCGCGCGGTCGCGCCGACCGGCTATCTGGCGGGCGACGGCTTCACGCTGGCCGACATCAACATCCTGCCGATGCTGTTCTACGTGAACCGCTTCGAGGAAGGAAAAGCGCTGCTCGGCGCCGCCAGGAACCTGTCCGCCTACATGGAGCGCCACTTCGCCCGGCCGAGCTTTCGAGGCCTCCGCGCCGCCGCCGCCCCCGCCAAAGGTCTGAGACGCGGGCCGGACGGCCGGCCGACTATCGTGTATCTCCTGTATTGCGCTTCATGTCGGGGCACCCCTTGCCCCGGCCTAAACTATTGAAAATTCAAATCTAATTGGAACCGGCGCGATACACGGCGGTTAACGCAGACCGTGACCGGACCCTGAACCCCCGCCCCGCCCGCCGCGACAAACAAGCAAGCACGCCCGGGGAACAACATGAGGGCGTCGCAGCTTAAACAGGCGGAAGACAGGGGTTAGGCCATGATCAAGCTCTCCTACATTTTCACCGGTGCTCTCGTCGCGGCGTCCGTGATGGTCGCCGACTGGGCGGTCGCAGCGCCGCTCGGCCTCTCGCACAACCTGATGCGCGCCGACCAGATGGCGCCGGTCGAGGAGCAGACCGAGCAGGGCTACGAGACGCCCGCGCAGTTCAAGCGCCAGGTCGTCGCCTACAACGGCAGCGAAGCGCCCGGCACGATCATCATCGACACCCCGAACACCTTCCTCTACCTCGTGCATGGGCAACGGCCGTGCGATGCGCTACGGCATCGGCGTCGGCCGCGACGGCTTCCGCTGGTCGGGCGTGCAGCACATCACCAAGAAGGCCGAGTGGCCGGATTGGACGCCGCCCGCCGAAATGATCGCCCGCCAGCCCTACCTGCCGCGCTTCATGGCCGGCGGCCCGACCAACCCGCTCGGCGCGCGCGCCATGTATCTCGGCAACACGATCTATCGCATCCACGGCACCAACGCGCCGTCGACCATCGGCCAGCGCGTGTCGTCGGGCTGCATCCGCCTCACCAACGAGGATGTCACCGATCTCGCCAGCCGCGTGAACGTCGGCACCAAGGTGATCGTGATCAACGCCGACAGCCGCGCCGAGGCCCCGATGATGTCTTCGCCGGCCAGCCTGCGCCGTATGCGCTAATTCCAGAGATACGCCGAAAGCGTCACGAGAAGTGGGTTGCAAGGCGGCCACGCCGGCCCGGTTCTCCGGGCCGGCGTTTTAATTTGTCATCCCGGGGCCGAGCGCAGCGAGGAGCCCGGGATCCATAACCACCGGCTGAGCGAACTTGAACCGGTCGTGATTATGGTTTCCGGGCTCCGGCCTTTCGGCCGGCCCCGGAATGACAGCCCGAAGCTAGTCCCGCCCGCGCTGCGGCACCCACGCGAACATCTTCCGCTTTGCGTTCCAGCGCAGCACGCTGCCGCCGTCGCACTCCAGGCAGGATGTGAAAATGATATCGTGCTTGTCGGCGCCGACCGCGGCGAATTGCGCCTCGCCCGGCGTCGGATCGACGAAGCGGACTTTCTTGGTGCCTGCGTCGATGATCAGCAGGAACGAACCTTTCTTGCCGCCGCACGCCTGATAGACCCCGACCAGTGCGACTTGCTTCACCGTCGAACGGTCGAAATGCCCCTCGACCGCGAAAGCCAGGCTGGCCTCCTTCATCGTCTGCCCGGCCTGTTCCTGGGCCAGCAGGTCCTTCAGGAGCTCGCCGGTGTATTCGGTCGCCTTGCACCAGTTGCGACGGATCGCCTTGACCGGAATGCCGCGCACCTCGGTGTGCATCGGATTGAACGAGGCGCGCAGCCACCACGCCTCGGACCCCTTCTTCAGCGTGTAGAAGCCCTGCGCCTGCGCGGCGGTGGCGAAAGCGGCGAAGAGAACGGCGAGCGCGAGGCGTTTCATGATGCTTGAATAACGCCTGGCCGGGATCGAGCCTAGTGCGCGTTACGCGCTATGGCGAAATCCGCGGCCGCCCCATGCGCTGAGCGCAGACCGACCCGGATGACGCCGCGCTTCATCCGGGCTACGCTTCCGCCAACACACAAGGGGAAGCGCGCCATGAAAGTCTCCGACGCCATCGCCGAAATCCTGCGCCGGGAGGGGGTCGAGATCGTCATCGGCTATCCGGTCAACCACATCCTCGAGCGCGGCGCGGCCGCCGGCATCCGCCCGATCCTCGTGCGCCAGGAGCGCACCGGCCTGCACATGGCCGACGCGATGTCGCGCGTGACCTCGCGGCGACAAGATCGGCGTGTTCGTGATGCAGCACGGCCCCGGCACCGAGAACGCCTACGGCGCGGTCGCGCAGGCCTACGGCGAAGTCGGTGCCGGTGCTGGTGATGCCGGGCGGCTATCCGCGCCAGAAGCGCCTGGATCGACCGCAACTACAATGCCAGCGTCCAGATGCGCGGCGTCACCAAGTCGGCCGAGCCGGTCCTGATGCCGGCAAGAGCTGCCCGCGATCATGCGGCGCGCCTTCACGCGGCTGCGCTCCGGGCGCGGCGGGCCGGTGCTGGTCGAGGTGCCGCAGGACGTCTGGAACGAGGAGACGGAGTCTCGTCCGATACGTGCCGTCGCGCGTGCTGCGCACCGGCCCCGACCCGGACGCGATCCGCGAGGCCGCGAAAATGCTGCTCGCCGCCAAGCGCCCGGTGCTCTACGCCGGCCAGGGCGTGCACTGGGCGAAGGCATGGGGCGAGCTGAAGCAGCTCGCCGAGCTGCTCGCCATTCCGGTCTGCACCATCCTGCAGGGCAAGAGCGCGTTTCCCGAGACGCATCCGCTCGCGCTCGGCTCCGGCGGCCTCGCCTATCCGGCGACGGTGCATCATTTCCTCAAAGAGGCCGACCTCATCCTCGGCATCGGCTGCTCGTTCACGACGACGAACTTCGGCGTCACGATGCCGGCGGGCAAGACCATCATCCACGACGACGCTCGATGCGACCGACGTGAACAAGGACGTCGCCTGCGCGCTCGCCGTGCTCGGCGACGCCAAGCTCACGCTCGCGGCGCTGATCGAGGAAGTCTCGCGCACGCAGAAATCGCCGCGCGATCCGTCGGCCGTCGCGAAGGAGATCAAGGACATCTACGATCCCTGGCTCGCCAAATGGATGCCGAAGCTCACCCACAACGAGGCGCCGTTCTCGCCCTATCGCGTGCTGTGGGACCTGCAGAACACCGTCGACATCGCCAACACCATCATCACGCATGACGCGGGCTCGCCGCGCGACCAGCTCTCGCCGTTCTGGCGCTGCACCACGCCGCTCTCCTACATCGGCTGGGGCAAGACCACGCAGCTCGGCTACGGCCTCGGGCTTCGCGATGGGCGCGAAGCTCGCCAAGCCCGACAAGCTCTGCATCAACGTGTGGGGCGACGCCGCGATCGGCTTCACCGGCATGGACTTCGAGACCGCGGTGCGCGAGCGCATCCCGATCCTGTCGATCCTGCTGAACAACTTCTCGATGGCGATCGAGCTGAAGGTGATGCCGGTCTCGACCGAGAAATATCGCTCGACCGACATCTCGGGGAACTACGCGCAGTTCGCGCAGGCGCTCGGCGGCTACGGCGAGCGCATCGAGAAGCCCGCCGACATCATCCCGGCGATCAAGCGCGGCATCAAGGCGACGCAGGAGGGCAAGCCGGCGCTGCTCGAGTTCATCACCACGAAGGAAGTCGAGGTGTCGAAGTTCTAGCGCCGCTGTCATCGAGAAATCTGCTCCGCCGTCATCCCGGACAGCCGCGAAGCGGCTGATCCGGGACCCATGACTGCACGCGCGCAGTTCGTCGAAACATGGATCCCGGCTCTCGCCGGCTCTCCGCCGGCTCGAGGCGCGGTCGGCCGGGATGACAGCCGTGCGCCGTCATCGCATTGACACCCTGCCCGCATCGGCCTACATTAGCGGCGTTCCGAGGGGTGCCCCGTCCGGGCTGAGATCTCGCTGATCGCGAGGACCCTTTGAACCTGATCCGGGTCATGCCGGCGAAGGGACAGGAGCGTTATCCCCAGCCGACGTGTATTCCGGGTCGCCCCGCATTCGAAGGCGCATGGCCCCGAAAAGTGGGCACCGGTTTTCGGGCCCGGCCATGCGCAGACGCAACAGGAGCGCGCCCCATGAACAAGCCCCTCTCGCAAGCCGACCTCGCCACCCCGAAGGTGACGACCGGATCGATCATCGGTTCGCGCAAGGTTTATTCGGCGCCGGATGCCGCGCCCGAGCTGCGCGTGCCGATCCGCGAGATCGTGCTCGATCCCTCCTCGGGCGAGCCGCCGGTGCCGGTCTACGATCCGTCCGGCCCCTACACCGACGACAATCTGGCGATCGACGTCGAGCGCGGGCTGAAGCGCGCGCGCGTCGAATGGGTGCGCGAGCGCGGCGGCGTCGAGGAATATGACGGCCGCCCGATCCAGCCGGTCGACAACGGCAACGTCAGCGGCAAGCACCTCGCGCGCAACTTCCCCAACACGCCGAAGCCGATGCGCGCGGTCGGCGACGCGCCGATGACGCAGTACGAATGGGCGCGCAAGGGCATCATCACCAAGGAGATGATCTACGTCGCCGAGCGCGAGAACCTCGGCCGCAAGACGATGCTGGAGAACGCCGAGGCGA
Source organism: uncultured Alphaproteobacteria bacterium (assembly GCA_963839985.1). GTDB lineage: Bacteria > Pseudomonadota > Alphaproteobacteria > Rhizobiales > Xanthobacteraceae > PALSA-894. The sequence continues at coordinate 55,623 of CAWIXG010000018.1, forward strand.
AGCTCGCCGACGGCGAGAGCTTCGGCGCGTCGGTGCCGGCGTTCGTCACGCCGGAATTCGTGCGCGACGAAATCGCGCGCGGCCGCGCCATCATCCCGGCCAACATCAACCACGGCGAGCTCGAGCCGATGATCATCGGCCGCAACTTCCTGGTGAAGATCAACGCCAATATCGGCAACTCGGCGGTCTCGTCGTCGGTCGAGGAGGAAGTCGAGAAGATGGTGTGGGCGATCCGCTGGGGCGCCGACACCGTGATGGACCTCTCCACCGGGCGCAACATCCACAACACGCGCGAATGGATCCTGCGCAACGCGCCGGTGCCGATCGGCACCGTTCCGATCTATCAGGCGCTGGAGAAGTGCGACGGCGATCCGGTCAAGCTGACCTGGGAGCTCTACAAGGACACGCTGATCGAGCAGGCCGAACAGGGCGTCGACTATTTCACCATCCACGCCGGCGTGCGCCTCGCCTACGTGCCGCTCACCGCCAGCCGCGTCACCGGCATCGTGTCGCGCGGCGGCTCGATCATGGCCAAGTGGTGCCTCGCGCATCACAAGGAGAGCTTCCTCTACGAGCGCTTCGACGAGATCTGCGACCTGATGCGCAAGTATGACGTGTCGTTCTCGCTCGGCGACGGGCTGCGCCCCGGCTCGATCGCGGACGCCAACGACCGCGCGCAATTCGCCGAGCTCGAAACGCTCGGCGAGCTGACGCAGATCGCGTGGCAGAAGGGCTGCCAGGTGATGATCGAAGGCCCCGGCCACGTGCCGATGCACAAGATCAAGATCAACATGGACAAGCAGCTCAAGGAGTGCGGCGAGGCGCCGTTCTACACGCTCGGGCCCGCTCACGACCGACATCGCGCCCGGCTACGACCACATCACCTCCGGCATCGGCGCCGCGATGATCGGCTGGTTCGGCTGCGCGATGCTTTGCTACGTGACGCCGAAGGAGCATCTCGGCCTGCCCGACCGCGACGACGTGAAGGAAGGCGTCATCACCTACAAGATCGCCGCGCATGCGGCGGACCTCGCGAAGGGCCATCCCGCCGCGCAACTGCGCGACGATGCGCTGTCACGCGCGCGCTTCGAATTCCGCTGGGTCGATCAGTTCAACCTCGGGCTCGATCCCGACACGCGCGCGCAGCTACCACGACGAGACGCTGCCGAAGGAGGCGCACAAGGTCGCGCACTTCTGCTCCATGTGCGGCCCGAAGTTCTGCTCGATGAAGATCACGCAGGATGTGCGGGATTACGCGGCGACGTTGAATGATCCGAATTCGGTGGGGATGAGCATGTCGGGCGTCATCGAGGATGGCATGGCGCAGATGAGCGAGAAGTTCCGGGCGATGGGCGAGCAGGTGTATGTGGATGCCGCGACGCGGTGAAGGAGAGTAATAAGGTGCTGTAAAGATGGTACGGAGAGACGAGAAGACGTGACCCTGGATAGCAATCACTTTAAAGACATAGTCGAAGCAATCTTGGCCGTGTCAAAGCCCGCGGCCATCTTGCTGTTCGGTTCATATGCACGTGGAGACACCCACGAATTTTCCGATGTTGACTTGCTTGTAATTAGAGATCGCGAGTTTGAGCGCGGTGAAAGTCGCCGTCGAGAACTTGGCCTTCTTTATCGCTCAATATCGAAGAGGTGCAACGCACCCAAAGACATAGTGTTGTTTTCAAGGAACGAGTATCTGGACTGGAAAGACACAACCAATCACATGGTTGCTGCCGCGCGCCGAGAGGGGCGTCTTCTCTATGGCCAAATCTGACGAGGATCATGCACGACAGTTACTCGAGATGGCTCGCAAAGACCTTCAAGCTTTGCGAAATATGACAAATATAGAGAGCTTTGCTGAGGAGGTGTTCGGATTCCACGCCCAACAAGCGATTGAAAAAGGCCTCAAGGCATGGATTGCAATTAAGCAGCTTACTTATCCGAAGTCACACGACGTAAGTATCCTGATACGGATTCTTGAAGATGCAGGGGAGAGCTTGAAACAGTTCCCTGAGTTGGAGGACTATACGGTTTTCGCCGTACAGTATCGTTACGAGGGCTATGACGAATTGGATGAGCTTGATCGGCAAGCTACAATTGATAAAGCCACGGCCTTCTTGGATCATGTGAAGACGATCTTGGATAAGAAATAGGGTCGCGCGGCGAACGACAAGTTCGGAGAAGGGCAGCGCGATCTATCCCGATGCTAAGCGGTCAAGGAAGCTATTCTATCCCAACGAATAACGCGAAACTCTTAGAGATTTCAGTTGATTAATTAGCTCGTCGCCGTATTTCGATCTGAGCCTAGCCAAGAATAAGGGCTCGACATCATTGATGAATGCTAGCAGCCCTGCCAAGCGTGCTTGCCCGGGCAGGGCGAGACGACCATGCTTGTGATTGTGAAGGGCCGCTCGTACCTGTCGTTTTCTTCGGTACCCGATTGATACTGCCCCGTCATTAGTCAGAATTAGGCCGGTGACCATTCGCTTATATTTTCGGGTCGCTAGCACGGTCTTAGATTCATTTATCGTCAAGGAAGGTGACTCAATCTCTCGTATAATCCGCTTGAGTGCAGGCTCGACCACATTCAGGAACCCAGTACGCTTCGCTGAGAACGTCATATCGTCAGCATATCTAGTGTAGACAACTCGATCTTTGGCTACAAACTCGGCGACCTTGGTGTCGAATTCATACATCAGTACGTTTGACAGAGATGGGGATGAAGGCGCTCCGATCGCAAGCCTCAAAACAGAGGATCCGCCTGGCCTTCGAAACAGGAGGTTCGAACTGATTCGAATGTCATCAACATTGTCAAACAATGAGTGTTTTTGACAGTAAGCGATCCAGTCCTTCGAGGTAATGGATGGAAAGAAGTCCTTAAAGTCGAATTTCAGAATGGGTCCGCTGGCGGCGTGCGCCTGCGCATTAACTTTTATAGACATACCAGTCCGGTAAGCGGTAGCCGATGGGTGCACCGGCAATGCTGCCAAGATGCGTTCATCAATAATTCTCTGAAGCACCTTCAACTCACGCGCCGGCTGGGAAATTATTCGGCCATCCCCGTTCCGTTTCTTAATCACATACGTTTTATATCGGACGGGAGCATTACTCACAATTCGTAAGACGTCGTGCTCTGAGAGTCCGCTTTCGCCTACTAATATTTGGACAAGCTTACCCATCACTGCCACCTCCAAATACCTGAACGATACCCCTGTACCGCGGCGTGTCAGTGCGTTTCCAGTGCTCCCGAATTAGCGTCCGTCGTCGCAACTTGTTCCTTATCTCGGCCGTAGATTTCGAAGGAATGGTCGCGGCGTCCAACTTAGTTCTCTTTGCTACAAAGAAGTCATTCGAGCCTCGCGAAACCTTCGTCAACCAACCAACAGCGGTGGCGCACAGCAAGTACCCTTGTACATCTTTCGATTGCTGCCTAGCGTTCAGCAACGCTAGCAACGCTTCTATCTCGCGGAGATCGAGGGCGCCATACTCTTGAACAAGGCCAACGATTAGCTTAATGACGTGCCCCGCTCGGCCGCCATCAAATGTGGTGGGGTCCCGAGGTCGCTGAAATCGGATTGTCAAAGCGCCCTTAAGAAGGTCTCCCAACTTGTTTTTGTCGACGCCCGCCGCTGAGTCGCCTGCTATTCCCACGTAATCGTCCTCGATCACGTGAACGCCTTCTCGGCCATATTTCCGCTCAATGCGACGTAACGGCCCAAGCCTGATAAAGGATGGAGCATTCCAATACTTCTGTTGGACGACCACAAAGAGGCGTTGCGCGATCTCATCGATCATTGCAAAAGCGCCAAGCTCAGCGAGGCTCCCCTCACTTTCACAAAACAGTATGATTAGCTCCACTATCTGAGCTAAGTGCGTCTCAAAGTCCAAAATATTGTCATAATAATCAAAGAACTCGTAATCCTGAGTAATATCTTCCGCTTGAATTAAGACCTTCTCGCGAAGCGGAGGATAGTCGATAATCTTGAGAAATGCATCTCTTAGCGAAAGAGGAATTGGTTCCGATAAGTCGGAAAAGGGGCCCCCGCAAAGAAATATTACATCTGACGCAGCTTGAACATGTATCCGGCCTGCATCTAGGTCTTCTGAGTAGGGTAGCACGGAGGTCAGCTTACCTTTGAAGCCGTGGGTGTTGGCGGCTAGCTATCGAGCGGAGCGTCCCCGCCAGGGGCGATAGCTTGGCGCTAACACCCACGGCAGCAAGACTCCACAATATGATTAGGTCCAGCGAAGGCGCCAGACCAAGCACGTATTACCGCGCTCTGTACGCGTAAGCTGTAATCGCTCTAGGTATCTACCTTGATTCGGTCAACATCGGATTGGGGCAATCCACCGCAGGCTTCGAGGTTCTGTTAGCGCGGCCTGTAGAGTTGGGTGGGGAAAGCGATATCCGGGACGCAACTGAGCGAGCTGGCATATTCGCACCTTGATGCGGTCGCGTAGGCTTCGCTGCGCTCGGCGCACCCTACGTTGCCAACGCGACGGCGGACGGCCAAGTTTAGCCGGATGAGCGCACTCTCCAGATCGTTCCACCGCCCTCTGAACCCACCTCGCTCCTCAAACGACCAACACCCAGGGCCTGGCGGCGCGCATCGGCGCCGCCATCGGCATTGGAGGTGTGAGCATGAGCCCGTTCCGCGCGTTCGCCATCATCGCAACCGCCCTCGCCGCCCCTCTCCTCGCGCGCCCCGCCTCCGCGCAAACTCCGCCGCCATCCTCGCTCACCGAAAAGCTCAACGCCTACGTCGGCTGCATCAACCGGCTGTCGGAGCGCTCCTACGAGTTCGCGCAGCCGCTATTTCTCATGGGCCGCCAAAAGCGGACCGACCGGCAAGGAGCGGATCATCTACGGCACCTACACGATCTACGACACGGCGGATTGCCGCAAAGCCGTCGAGACGGCGAACGCGCTGGAGCCGCGCGACGCCGCGCTCGAAGCCGCGGCCTCCGCCTACGTGGACGCGGTGACGGCGCTCGAGCCGCTGCTCAAGGAGACCGACGATTATTACCGGCAGGAGGACTACAAGGACGACCGCATGGCCAAAGGCAGATCGCTGCATCCGCGGCTCGTCGCCGCGTGGGATGCGTTCGCGAGCGCCGACAAAAATTTGCGCGGCGGCGTCGAAGCGATCAACGACAAGCGCGCGGCCGAGCGGCTCGCTGCCATCGAGGCCGCCGAAGGCCGCAAGGCGCGCTACCATGTCGAGGCGCTGATGATCCACGCCAAGCGCGTGCTGCGCGCGCAGAACGCCGACAAGCCCGACGTCGCGGCGATCACGACAGCGCTGACGGATTACGAGAACAGCGTGAAGGCGCTCGAAGCGCTGCCCGCCGGCGAGTCGAAGATCGGCTCGTTCTTCATCGGCAACGCGAAATCGTATCTCACCAGCGCGAAGCAACTGATGCGCCGCATCCGCGACAAGGTCCCGTACAGCCAGGGCGACCGGATGATGCTCTCGGGCGGCGGCGGCTGGATGGTCGAGGGCTCGCCGCCGCGCCTGATGCGCGACTACAATGCGCTGGTCGAGGCCTACAATCGCGGCACCGGCATCTAGTACGGCGCAGCAATTCGCCCCAACTCACCGATCGAAAGGCAGCCGCAGGAATTTCCTATTTCTTCGGTTTCGATTTACCTGATGACTGCGATTGACCGGGCGCTCCTTTCCCTTGCCACACGTTGGCCATGTAGTTGCTGGCAATAGAAACAAGCGCGTAGTCGCTATATCCCCCGGTGCCGTGCAGGCTCGGTTTGCCAGCCTCGATCCGCCGCAATGATTGATTGAAATCGGAAATGCACTCTGCCTGCTGTTCGGGATTCCACTTCTCCCAGGGCGTTTTGGCTTTGGCGGCGGACAGCCAATCGTAGGCTTTGTTTCGATCGCCGTGTTCCCACCAAGCCTCCAAGTTCGCATACAAAGCCTTGGGAATGTAGGCCAGCCCACCATGTTGATATTGCCACACATGGCCCATTTCGTGGATTAGAGTCTCCATCCCCTGCTGGCTTAATTCCATCGTTTGGCCGACGAAATGAGGCGCCTGCAGATTGATCGTGTTGCCCGTCGTTGTGGCCGAAAAGGTAGCTGCCAGGGAATCGCGCTTAATCCGGATCTGACTGTAGTCGACGCTTTCGTAGAACACCTCAACGGCATAGGCTTTCTCTGCTGACGTCAGTCCCCGTGGTTCAAACGCCGGGCTCTTCTCGGTGTTGCCTGCTTTGGACTGCGGCAACCGCTGCAGCGCCTGATTGCCGGTCGCGCGGTGCAAGCGATGAGGCGGGTGTTGCGCACGGCCTTGCTCGACCTGCGCCTGAAGGCGTGGCGCCGATTTTGTCGACGCCTTCCGCTGAGCCTTCGACGCGAAGGTTTTCATGCCGAAGTCCTCTGCGGGCCGCGCATTCGAACGGGCGCGCGCCGCCGGCGACGCGGACAAATCATAACTGCGTTCGATTGCATCAACCAGAGGTTTTCAGCACGCGCCCCTCATCCAAATGACGTAATCCATATGAAGGATCGCGCGTGCGCGCCACAGCCGCAGGACGACATCACGGCGCGCAACCTCGTTGCGGCGCCGGCGCGACGCCTGATAGGCTGGCCCGCAAGCGACGACCCGCGCTCCGGCCATCTACCAGAACAAGAACCATCATCGGGAGGACACCATGAAGCGCTCATTCACCGCGTTCGCGCTCGTTCTGCTCGGGCTCGCTGTCGCCCACGCGCCCGCCACCGGCCAGGACGGGTGGACCGCCCTGTTCGACGGCAAGAGCCTCGACAACTTCAACAAGGTCGGCGACGCCAATTGGCGGATCGAGAGTGACGGCGTCGTCGCCGACAAGGGCAACGGCTTCCTCGTCACCAAGAATTCCTACGGCAACTTCCAGCTCCGGGTGGAATTCTGGGGCGGCCCCGACGCCAACAGCGGCATCTTCATCCGCGCCACCGATCCGGAGAAGATCACCGCGACCAATGGCTACGAGGTGAACATCTGGGACGACCGCCCCGAGAAGGATTACGCCACCGGCGCGATCGTCGGCGTCGCCAAGGTCGATCCGATGCCGAAGACCGTCGGGCAATGGAGCGTGATGGAGATCACCGCCAAGGACGGGACCTTCACCGTCGTGGTGAACGGCAAGACCACCGTCGACGGCGCGAAGGACAGCAAGCACGCGAGCGGCAAGATCGCGCTGCAGCACGGGCTCGGCAACAAGGACGCGAGCGGCAACGTGAACGACAAGGGCGTCATCAAGTTCCGCAAGGTCGACATCAAGGCGCTGTAGCGAACGCACGCCAAGGCGACGGCCATCGCCCCGACCGTGCGCCCGGGCTTGCCGCGCGACATCCAACCGCGGCAAGCTTTCGCATGACCAGATCCGCCCTCATCACCGGCGCCGCGCGCGGCATCGGGCTCGCCACCGCGAAGCGCTTTCTCGCCGACGGGTTTCGCGTGGCGCTGCTCGACATCGACGGCGAGACGCTGCAGCGCCGCCGTCGCGGCGCTGAACGAGCCCGACGCGCACGCTGGCGCTGACCTGCGACGTCGGCCAGGCCGATCAGATCGAGGCTGCGGTCGCGCAGGTCGAAGGCGCGCTTCGGCTCGCTCGATGCGCTGGTGAACAATGCCGGCCACGCGGTGTTCAAGCCGGCGCTCGAGACCTCGCTGGCCGAATTCCAGCGCACGCTCGACGTCAACCTCACCGGCCCGTTCCTGATGACGAAGGCGGCCGTGCCGCTGATGCGCAAGCGGCGCGAGCGATCGTCAACATCACGTCGATCTCGGGCTTGCGCGCCTCGGCGCTGCGCATCGCCTACGGCACCAGCAAGGCCGCGCTCGCGCACCTGACCAAGCAGCTCGCGCTGGAGCTGTCGGTCCGCGGCATCCGCGTGAACGCGGTCGCGCCCGGCCCGGTCGATACCGCGATGGCGAAGGCGGTGCACTCGGCGGCGATCCGCGCCGACTATCACGACGCCATTCCGCTCGGCCGCTACGGGCTGGAGGAGGAGCTCGCCGAGGCGGTCTTCTTCCTGTGCTCGGAGCGCGCGAGCTACATCACCGGGCAGACGCTCGCGGTCGACGGCGGCTTCGATGCGATCGGCATCGGCCTGCCGACGTTCCGCAAGGAGATCAGGCGAATGATGCGGGCGAGCAAGCCCGCGTGCTCGCTCGCCCGGCAGTCATCAGCGCGTCACGAAGCCCGGCTCCGGCGCGCGCGGCACACGCTGCGCGCGAGCGACGCGATGCGCGCGGCGCGAATACTTCGCCTTGCCGCGGTACGCCTTGCGGTGGCGGTACGACGGCCGGGGCGCCTCCTCGTAACCGTCGGTATACGGCCGCGTGGCGCTGGTTGATGCCGAGCACGCCTTCGACGCCGCCGATCACGCCGCCGACTGCCGTGCCGACCACGGCGCCGACCGGACCCGCGATCCGGTTGCCTTCATGAAATCCATGCGCGGCGCCGCCCGGAACGCCCTGCGCCTGCGCCGCCACCGGAAGCGCGAGCATTGCGACGAATACGCCCGTCCATACTGAAGCCCGTGTCATCATTTTTCCTTCTGTGCGTTGAGTGAGCGACGCTTCGCCGTCAATGAAGGCGCTTCGGTGACGAACCTGCGGCGGCCGCGCCAAAGTTGGCGCCAGGCGTCATGAGCGTGGTCCCGGCGCAACACAAAGTTCCAGGCGACACGCCTTCCGCAACGTTCCGGGACCGCGACGGTCGATCCGATGTTACTTCCCGGCGGCTTTGCGCAATGCCGCGTTGATGCGCTCCTGCCAGCCGGGCCCGTCGGCCTGGAAGACATCCAGCACGTCGCGGTCGATGCGCAGCGATACCGTTTCCTTGATGCCCGGGAGCGACGGCGGCGGCGCCGCCGGCAGCTCGGGCGGTTTGGTGGTCGCGGCCTTGAAGGCCTTCTCGGCCTCCGAACGCGAATCCCCTCTCACATGCCGTGCCATCCCGCCCTCCCGTCGAATGCGCGCACCCCAGCGTAACCCGGCCGGGCCGGCGCGAGGAGTCCTGCGCGCCGCGGCGTTCCACACGCGCTCGATCTCCCGTCGCCATGCACTGATCCGCGTATCCATCGCCGCACCATCCGCACCCTCAACGCGCGCCGCGTTTCGGATGATTCAACTTTGAGTAAATATGATGCGGCCGTGCGGGCCCTGCACCACCGCGTTTGCCCACGCCGCAAGTGGGAGCGCCGCTCGCATATTCAACCGAACGTATACGCCCCGGTCGCTCGCGATGGCAGAATGCCCGCAGAGCCATCGCAACGAACGGCTCGAAGCGGGGAGACGCAACATGTGCATCCTGTGCCAAGGACGGCTGAACCATTTCGCGTCGCGACGCAGTTTCCTGAAAGGTGCGGCGGCAACCGCCGTCACCGCATCGGCGCTCAGCCTGTTCGATCCGCGTCCCGCGCGCGGCGCATGACGGCGACGACGATCCGCCGCGCGACAGCGGCCGGCCGGGCCGGCGCTACCTCATCCGCGGCGGCTCCATCATGTCGATGGACCCGCAGGTCGGCGACCTCGTGCGCGGCGACGTGCTGGTCGAAGGCAAGCGGATCCTCGCGATCGGCCCGAACCTCTCGGCCGGCGGCGCCGACGTGATCGACGCGCGCGGCCGCATCGTGATGCCGGGCTTCATCGATACGCATCACCACCAGGTCGGACGGCGATGCGAAGCTTCCTTCCCAACAGCATCCTGATCAACGACGGCACGGGCACGCCGGGCGCGCGAACAGAACTATTATCGCAACTACATGGCCGGACTGAAGGGGACGACCGGCTTCGCCCGGCACTACCGGCCGTCGGACGTCTACATCAGCGAGCTGTTCGGCGGCCTCGCGCAACTCGACAACGGCGTCACCACCGTGCACGACATCTCGCAGATCCATCACTCGCCGCAGCATTCCGACGCGGCCGTGAAAGGATTGATCGATGCCGGACGGCGCGGCGTGCTCGGCTATTTCGAAAGCGCCGGCGGCGTGTCGGGCAACCAGTACCCGCAGGACGCGACGCGCATCAAGCAGCGCTGGTTCGCCTCGTCCGACCAGCTCACCAGCATGACCATGGGCGGCGAGGTCTATCTCGGCGAGCCGACCTACACCCAGGCCTGGACCATCGGCCGCCAGCTCGGCCTGCAGGTCGCGGCGCACATCCTCTCGCCGTTCGGCATCCGGCCGATCCTCGACGACCTCGCGCAGGGCACCGGCGGCGTCAACAACAACATCGGCATCGGATCCGACAACCTGTTCATCCACATGACCGGCATGTCGGACATGGCCTGGCAGAAGGTGAAGGACAAGGGCGCGCAGGTCTCGCTCGCGTTCCCGATCGAGATGAACATGCGCCACGGCATTCCGCCGATCCTCAAGATGCAGAGCCTCGGCATGGAGCCGTCGCTCTCGACTCGACGTCGAGGTGAACGATGACGGCGTGACTTCTTCACCCAGATGCGCTCCGCCATGACCATGCAGCGCATGGTCGTGAACCAGATGGTCCTCGAGCAGGGCAACTTCGAATCCGCCCAACCAGTGGCCGACCCCGGCGCCCGGCACGCCGGCGCTGCTCAACGTGCGCGACGTGCTGCGCTTCGCCACCATCAACGGCGCCAAGCACCTGCGGCTCGACGGCAAGACCGGCTCGCTCAAGCCCGGCAAGGAGGCCGACATCATCATCCTCGACGCGCACCGCGCTCAACGTGGCGCCGCTCAACAACGTGCCGGGAGCGGTCGTGTCGATGATGGATCGCACCAATGTCGAGACGGTGATCGTCGCCGGCAAGGTGCGCAAGTGGAAGGGCAAGCTGCTCGATGTCGACCTGACCCGGCTGCGCCGCGACCTCGAGGACTCGCGCGACTACCTCTTCACCAAGGCGGGCGTGCCGCAGAACCTGTTCCGCTAGCGTACGGTCGCAAAAGCAAAGCCCGGTTTTCGGACAAGACCGTGCTTCACTAAAAAACATGCACGCGGAGCGGCTTCGGCCGCTCCGCTCTTCGCGTCCGTCCAAGTGCTTGCTATCCTCCCGCAAACCACTGGGAGGAATGAATGAGCGGGCTTCTCGACAACCACATCGCCGCCGTCACCGGCGCGGGCTCCGGCATCGGACGCGCGATCGCGCAGGGCTACGCGCGCGAGGGCGCGCAGGTCGCCGTGCTCGACGTGAACGGCGATGCCGCGTCCGAGACCGCCCAGCAGATCCTCAACGCCGGCGGCAAGGCGCAGGCCTTCGCGCTCGACGTGACCGATCGCGACGCCTGCCGCGTCACGGCGACGCAGGGTTGCGGGCGAGATCGGCAACATCTCGATCCTGGTGAACAACGCCGGCATCAACCGCCGCAACGCCTTCACCGCCGACGCCGACGCGGTGATCAAGGACTGGGACGACATCATCGCGATCAATCTCAACGGCGTATTCAACGTGACGCACGCCTTCATCGAGCAGCTGCGCGCCACCAAGGGGCCGCATCGTCAACATCGGCTCGATCCAGTCGTTCGTGCACGTGCGCACGCCGAACTCGCCCGCCTACACCACCTCGAAGCACGGCGTGCTCGGCTTCACCCGCGCGCTCGCCGCCGAGCTCGGCAAGGACGGCGTGCGCGTCAACGCGATCGGGCCCGGCCTGATCGAGACGCCGCTGAACGCCGACCGTGCGCGCCAACAATCCCGAGCTGATCAAGATCTTCCTCGACCACACGCCGCTCGGCCGCGCCGGCAAGCCCGAGGACATCGTCGGACCGGCGATCTTCCTCGCCTCCGACCTCTGCGTCCTACGTCACCGGCGCGATGCTGATGGCGGACGGCGGCTACCGGGCGATTTGATGCACGCTCTGGTTACGCTGCAGCGGCGGCGCGCTGGCGGCCGCCTGCATCCTCGCCTTCGCGACGTCCGCATTCGCCTGTGCGTGCTGCACGCACACCGGCTGGCGCTATGTCGAGATCGAGCCGATGAGCGAGCGCCGGCTGGTCCAGATCGACCGCATGGCGTTCGCCGGGGCGGCCACGCTGAGCACCGGCGAAGCCGACCCGCAGATCAAGGGCATCGAAAATCCGGATACGGATTATCAACTCGCGGTCGCGCGGCAGAAGGACCGCATCGTGTTCGCGTTCCGCGACCGCAAGGGCCGCGCCGGAACTCTCACGCTGGCGATCCCCAGAACCATCTCGATCTTCGAGGTCGATCCGCGTGGCGACGAGAAGGACAAGGGGCTCGGCCCATCGCTTTACAAGGAGTGGAAGCTGACCGCGAACGCGGCGGGCGACGGACTATTCCGCCGCGTCGTCGGCGCCGGGCAGAAGATCACGCTGGTGCTGCACGGCCGCGGCATCGGCTGCACCGATGCCGGGCATTTTACCGACTGGACGCTGCTGGTCCACGGACCATCCGACAAACTCACGCTTTATGGCGCGCTCGACCCGCGCGGGCGCTAGCCCTTACGCAAATCTCGCACGCGCTCGCTCCCTCGCCTTCTCGGCCTCGATCTCGCGGTCGCGCGCCGGCGCGTGAGTGTGCAGCGACGTTCATCAGCTTTCGCGCGGCGGTCGAGACCTCCTCCACGGCCCGCTCGAACGCCTCGGCGTTCGCCTGCGACGGCTTGTTGAAGCCGGACAGCTTGCGCACGAATTGCAGCGCCGAGGCCTGGATCTCGTCCTCCGTCGCGGGCGGCTCGAAATTGAACAGCGTCTTGATATTGCGGCACATTGTTCCGGCTCCTCGACCTTCGCTGCAGTCAATATAGTCGCTGCGGCCTGGCGCTCAACCGCCCGCCGGCATGGTCGTTGCCGCGCTGTCACGAACGCGTATGCGGCGCGTGAACCCCCTCCCCGCGCGCGCCCGGCTTGCTATAGTCGCGGCAATTCGCGCGCATCGAGGCCAGGGAGGATCGCCATGAAGCCTGTTCGGGCTTTCGCAACGCTTGCATTCGTACTTGTCTGCGTCTCCGGCGCTTCGCCGCCGATTATCCCGCGCCGAAGCAGGCCGAGTGGATCGCGCGCGATTTCAAGTTCCACACCGGCGAGGTGCATGCCGGAGCTGCGCATCAGCTACACCACGGTCGGCGAGCCGACCGGCCAGCCGGTGCTGGTGCTGCACGGCACGACCGGCAATGCAGGCTCGATGCTGACGCCGGCCTTCGCCGGCGAACTGTTCGGCGCCGGCCAGCCGCTCGATGCGACGAAGTATTTCATCATCATTCCGGACTCGGTCGGTCACGGCAAATCCGCCAAGCCCTCCGACGGACTGAAGACGAAATTCCCCAAGTACAATTACGACGACATGGTCGACGCGCAGTACCGGCTGCTCAGCGAAGGCCTCGGCATCAAGCGTCTGCGTCTCATCATCGGCAACTCGATGGGCGGCATGCATGCCTGGATCTGGGGCGTGAAGCATCCCGGCTACATGGACGCGCTGGCGCCGATGGCCTCGCAGCCGACCGCGATGGCGAGCCGCAACTGGATGATGCGCCGCCTGCTGATCGAGACGGTCCGCAACGATCCCGACTACGCCAACGGCAACTACACCGCGCAGCCGCGCTCGCTCAAGATCGCCAACACCATGTACGCGGTCGGCACCAACGGCGGCACGCTCGCCTACCAGAAGCAGGCGCCGACCAGCGCGCAGGCCGACAAGTTCATCGACGAACGGCTCGCCGCGCCGCTCAATGTCGACGCCAACAACTATCTCTACGCCTGGGAATCCTCGCGCGACTACGATCCGGCGCCCGGCCTGGAGAAGATCGAGGCTGCCGTGCTGGCGATCAACGCGGCCGACGACGAGCGCAATCCGCCCGAGACCGGCATCACCGACGCCGCGCTGAAGCGCGTGAAGAACGTGCAGCTGCTGCTCATTCCGGCGAGCGAGGCGACGCGCGGCCACGGCACCACGGCGTTCGCGAAGTTCTACGCCAAGGAGCTGGCCGAGTTCCTGCAGAAGGTGCCGCAGCGCGCGATGTAGCTATAGCGGCACTGTCATTCCGGGGCGCCGCGCCAGCGCGAGCCGCTCATACCACGGAATGGGACGTGTTTATGGATCAGATTTCGCCGTTTGCGATCATGGGCTGCCGCCTTGACGGCCTTGCCGTCATTCCGGCCGCGCAAAGCGCGGCCGAATCCATGACCATGAAACGCGCGCGATCCAGGGCCAGCGATCAGGACCAGCGATCAGGACCAGCCGTGGCCATGGATCCGGCTCCGGCCTCGGCCGGCCCCGGGATGACGACCATTGTGGACAAGCGCTACTTCGCGCGCTTGTAATAATTCGCCGCGCTGCCGCGCCCGCCCGCGACGTTCGGATTGGTGTTGACGAACTCGTCCGCGCGTCAGTTTGTCGATCGTGCGCGTCTGCGCTTCGCCTTCCCAGTTCGGGAACGTGGAGGAGACGATCTTGTAGGTCACGGTCTTCTTCTCTTCGTCGATCGTGTAGGTGCCGAACACCGACAGGCTGCGCCGGTTGATCGCCGCATATTCCTCGGCCGTGCCGGTGAGACGGTTGCCGGAGGCGATTTTCGGCACGTCGCTCGCCACATGGATCTGCGCGAAGCGGCCGTCGGGCGTGAAGATCAGGATGCCCTTCGGCGTCTCGCCGAACGGAAACGACTTCTTGCCGTCCGCCGCCGTCACTTCGGCGACCACGAAGTCCCACGTGCCGACGATCTGCTCTTTCAGGCTCTTCTGCGCGAGCGCATTGCTTGCGCAGAGCGTCAGCGCAAGCGCGGCCAGTCCGGCGAGCTTCATGGCGCTCATCCCATCTTGATGTTCAGCTCTTTCACCAGCCGCGCGTACTTCTCCGAGTCGGCGCGCGCCGCGGCGGCCAGCTTCTCGGGCGTGCCGCCGACCGCATCGGTCGCGGTCTTGAACAGCGCATCCCGCGTCGGCTGGTCGGCGCAGGCCTTGTCCATCTCGGCGTTGAGCCGCGCGATGATCTCGTTCGGCGTGCCGAGCGGCGCGAACGCCGCGTACCAGGATTCGAGCGCGACCCCTTGTAGCCCGCCTCCTGCAGGGTCGGCACCTCCGGCATGCTCGGCGAGCGCGCATCGCCGGACTGCGCCAGCAGGCGGATCTTCTGCGCCTGCGCCTGCGGCAAGGTCGCGGTCGGCCCGAGACATGCGACCTTCACATGGCCGGCGAGCAGGTCGTTGATCGCCTGTCCGGCGCCGCGATACGGCACGTGCTCCAGCTTGATGTCGGCGACCTTGGCGAACCACTCCATCAGCACATGCTGGTTCGAGCCGACGCCGGAGGTCGCGCAGCCCATCGTGCCGGCCTTCTTCACCTCGGCGACGAGTTCGGCCATCGACTTCACGTCGAACGAGGGATGCACCGCCCACACCTGCGGCTGGCGCCCGAGCAGGCTCACCGGCATCAGGTCCTTGAGGTAATCGACGTTCAGCTTCATCACGTGCGGCGCGGCCGCGACGTTGTCGTTGGTGAGCAGCAGCGAATAGCCGTCCGGCGGCGACTTGATCGCCAGGTCGATGCCGATCGTGCCGCCGGCGCCGGTGCGGTTCTCGACGAACACCTGCTGGCCGAGCCCGCGCGAGATGTATTCGCCGACCAGCCGCGCGATGAAGTCGAGCCCGCCGCCGGCCGCGAGCGGCACGATGAAGCGCACCGGCCGGTTCGGATAGGCTTGCGCGCGCGCGATGCGCGACACGAACGGCGATGCCGTCAGCGCGATGCCGCCGTTGATGAATGCGCGCCGCGACGCCATGCGTTTCTCCCGATTTTCTTGCTGCGGGTTCGCCCCGCCTGCGCTCATTCTATGTCACCCGGCCCGTCGCGGCACAGGAATTTCGGCCGGCGCGACATGCGACGAATTCGGTTCGTGCGCCCGGCCGTGCCGTGCTAGCCAATCGCATGAACCGCGAAGCGCGAACAGGCGCGAACGATCCTGCGGTGGGCGCTCGCGGCGGTCTATCTGGCGGCCGGGATCGGGCATCTCTGGGTTCCGGACAAGTTCCTCGCCATCACGCCGGCCTGGGTGCCGGCGCCCGTCACGGTGATCTTCCTCACCGGCCTGTGCGAGATCGCGGGCGCGGTTGCGCTCCTGACCGAACGCTGGCGCCGCTTCGCGGCGATCATGCTGGCGGCCTACGCGGTGTGCGTCTTCCCCGCCAATATCAAGCACGCGATCGACGGGCATCCCGCTCTCGCCCATCCCCGACAGCTGGTGGTACCACGCGCCGCGGCTCGCGTTTCAGCCGGTGCTGGTCTGGTGGCCGCTGTTCTGCGCCGGCGTGATCGACTGGCCGCTGCGCAAACCGTCATCGTGAACCGCGCCTCAGGTCGGCGTCAGCCCGGCGATCTTCGCGGCCTCGCGGGTGAGGTCGAATTCCTTCTGGATGTAGTCGCCGAAGCCCTTCGAGGTCATCAGGTCGTCCGGCACCAGCTCGGCGCCGCTGGTGAGCATCTTCTGCTGCAGGTCCTTCGCGTTCAGCGCCTTGGCGAGCGCGCCTTCGAGCGTCTTCACGATGTCGGCCGGCGTCGCCGGCCGGCGCCAGGATGCCGACATAGCTCGCGGCGGTGAAGTCCTTCACGCCCTGCTCGATCATGGTCGGCACGTCGGGCACCTGCGGCGAGCGCTTGCTCCACGCGACGCCGAGCACGCGCACCCTGCCGCCGCCGACCTGCGGCAGCGCGGTGGAGAGCTCCGTCATCGCGCCGCTGATGCTGCCCGAGAGCAGGTCCGGAATGAGCGCGCCGCCGCCGCGATAGGGCACGTGCGTGATGTTCGCGCCGGTCGCGGCGTTGAAGCGCGCAAGCGTCATGTGCGACGCGCTGCCCGCGCCCGAGGTGCCGACATTGACCGCCTGCTTCTTCGACAGCGCGATCAGCTCGGCCAGGGTCTTCGCCGGCACCGCCTCGTTCACCACGAGACAATGCGGCGCGAGGTTGGCGAGCCCGATCGCGACGAAGTCCTTCAGCGGATCGTAGTTGAGCTTCGCCTGCACGAACGGGTTGACGGTGAGCGGGCCGTTCGAGCCGGTGAACAGCGTGTAGCCGTCGGGCGCGGCGCGCGCCGCCATCTCGGCGCCGAGGCTGCCGCCCGCGCCGGTGCGGTATTCGACCACGAACGGCTGGCCGAGCGCCTGGCTCATGCCCTCGCCGCACAGCCGCGCGACGAAGTCCGCGTTGCCGCCGGCCGCGAACGGCACGATCAGCCGCACCGGCTTGTCCGGATAGGCGGCGAACGCGCGGCGCGGCAGCGCGCCGGCGAGCGGCGCGGCCGCGATCGTGGTGAGCAGCGCGCGGCGTGAAATCATCTGGTTCTCTCCGTTCATTCGGCCGGTTCTATCGCAGCCGCTTCAAAATCTCAAAATCCGGAACCAGCGCGCGACGTCGAGCAGCGTCGCGAGCGCCGCCGCCACATAGGTGTAGGCGGCAGCCTTCAGCACGCTGCGCGCGGCCGGCATGTCGCCCGCGCCGAGATAGCGCCCGCGCACCAGCACCGGCAGCGCCTTGCCGAAGCTTGCATCGAATTCCACCGGCAGCGTCGTCGACATGCACCACCACGCGGATGCCGAGCAGCGCAATGCCGGCGATGACCTGCAGGATCGGCCAGCGCCGGCGACCGCACGACGATGAACACGATCGGCGCCAGCATCAGCATGACGCTCGCCACCCGCTCGACCCAGACCAGGCTGCGGACGAGCTCGAGGCGCCGCATGAAGGCCGGTCTCGCCGCGCGCGTGCTGCACCGCGTGCGAGACCTCATGCGCCGCGACCGCGACCGCCGCGACCGAGCGCCCGTCGTGATGCTGCGGCAACAGGCGCACGGCGCGCGCTTCGGGATCGTAGTGATCGCCGAGATCGGTCTGTTCGACCGTCACGGACTGCAGATCGGCTTCGTCGAGCAGATGGCGCGCGAGCTCCGCGCCGGTGCCCGGCAGGTCGGGCCGGTCCGCGCCGTGCTGGCGCAGGACGCGCCTGACCCAGAGCTGCGGGCCGAACACCAGCGCGAGCAGCAGCAGGCTTCCGAGCGCGATGAGGATCGGCATGCGATCAGCCCTCGGCGCGCACGATCAGTTCTGCAGCTTGATGTTCGCCTGCTCGACGATCTTGCCGAACTTCTCGGCCTCCGCAACCACGAAGGCGCGATACTCGGGCGCCGTCATGAGGCGCGGCACGATGCCCTGCACCTCGAGCTTCTCGGCGATCGACTTGTCGCGCAGGCCGCCGTTCACCGCCTCGTTGAGGCGCGTGACGATCGGCTCCGGCGTTCCGGCCGGCGCGAACAGGCCGAACCAGTTGAGCAGCTCGTAGCCCTTCAGTTCCGGCGCGCCTTCGGCGAGCGTCGGCACGTCGGGCAACTGCGGCATGCGCTCGCGCGACGTCACCGCGACCGCGCGCAGGCGCCCGTCCTGCATCAGCGGCAGCGCGGCCGCGAGGCTCGAAAAGCTCATCGTGACCGCGCCGGTCGCAACGTCGGTCACCGCCGGCGCCGAGCCGCGATACGGCACATGCAGCACATCGGTGCCGGCCATGTGGTTCATCAGTTCGCCCGCAAGCTGCTGCGGATTGCCGATGCCGGAGGAGGAGAACGACAGCTTGCCGCGATTGGCGCGCGCATAGGCGATCAGCTCGGCGGCGTTCTTCACCGGCGTCGCGGCCGCGACCACCACGACGCACGGCACGATGCCGACCAGCGCGACGGCGGCGAGCTCGCGCAGCGGATCGTAGGTCATCTTGTCCTTGTGCAGATGCTGGTTGATCGCGACCTCGCCGGAGGCCGCCATCAGCAGCGTGAGGCCGTCGGGCGGCGACTTTCGCGACCGCGTTGGCGGCGATCATCGCGCTCGCGCCGGGCCGGTTCTCGACGATCAGCGACTGGCCGAACGCGGCCTTGATCGGCTCGCCGAGCAGGCGCGCCACGATGTCGACGCCGCCGCCGGCCGGATAGCCGACCAGGATGCGGATGGGCCTTGCGCGTTGCGCGACGCGCGGCGCGGCGGCAGAGCGCGAGCGCGCCCGCGGCGAAAGAGCGTCGGTCGATCACGTCACATCTCCGGCGAAGGTTCAGGGGCAGCACCAGCCGCGATTGCAGGTCTCCGGCATGCGCTGGCAGCCGCCGGTGTTGACCGAGCAGTTGCGCGACAGCCGCGCAAAGCCGCTCGGCGAGCACGCGCCGCCGCCGCCTCCCGGGGCGAATTGCTGCGGCTGCTGCTGCTGCTGCTGTGGCTGCTGCTGCTGCTGTTGCGGCTGCCGTTGCGGCCGGTCGCGCTTTCTCTGCTGCCAATCCTGCGCGGATGCGGCTTGCGTGATCATCAGCAGCGCGGCCAGCGAAGCGCCAGCGTGCGGCAAATCTTCATCGGGTTTCCTCCAGATCGGTTTGCGGCACGCGTAACACCCGAACCAGCGCCGCGGAAATCGCCGCGGCGGTCAAGGACCGCGCGCGTTCGTGCGTTGATTCGACGCAATCGCGACCGCGCGGCGTTCGAGCCTGTCCGGCCGCCGGAACCCGGCTAAATCTGCATATTCGTTCATCTTTTTCGCGTTGCGGCTCCAAAATTCGGACAAATTGCCCAGCGCATACTGACCCGCGTCACAATACTGTGGCACCCGCGTCGCGGATCGTTTATCAGGCACACGCGTTCGGCGCACGGCCGACCGCCCCAATGAGGTCCTAACTCCATGATGAAGACCCTCACCACCCTTACTGCCGCCGCGACCATCGCGGCCGCGCTCACGGTCGCGCCGACCGACGCGTTCGCGCAGCGCCGCGGCGCCGCGATCGGCCTCGGCATTCTGGGCGGCATCGCCGCCGGCGCCATCGTCGGCGGCGCGATCGCGAATTCGTATGGGCCGGCCTATGTGGTTCAGCCGGGCTATGCGGCGTATCCGGGTTACTACGCCGGCGCTCCGGTCGGCTGCCCCGGCGGCTACTGGGCGCGCCGCCCGGTGTATGACCCGTACGGCAACGTGGTCGGCTGGCGCGGCCGTCCGCGCTTCTTCTGCCCCTGATCTGATCGGCGCATAAGCGCTTGATCCGAACCCGGCCCGCGCAAGCGTGGCCGGGTTTTGCTTTTGTGTCAGTTCGCGCGCTTCAGCATGTGGTCGAGCACGGCCTGCGTCGGCCAGCAATCGAGCTGTCAGCCCGTTCGCCTTCTGATAGGCGCCGAGCGCCGCGCGCGTCAGCATGCCGGCCTTGCCGTCGATCTTGTCCTGATAGAGCCCGCGCCGCGGTCAGCTCGCGCTGCATGCGCTCGAGCGACGCGGTCGCGAAGCTGCGTCGACCTTGCCCCACGGCTGTCTCGAACGGCCTGCGCGCCCGCGATGCGGTCGGCGAGATGGCCGACGAACAGCACATAGAGGTCGGAGAAATTGTAGTCCTTCAGCGCGAAGTAGTTCGTCGGCGTGAGGAAGGCCGGACCGTAGGGCCCGGCCGGCATCAGCAGCGAGGCCTCGAGCGCCAAGCTCGCCGGCTGACAGCTTGCGATCGAACGCCGGCGCATAGCCGCGCTTGAGCCATTCGCCGATCGTCATCTTCACGCCCGGCTGCGCGATGCGTGCAGTCGGCGCCGCGCGGCGCGCGCACCTCGTAGGCCCAGCGCTGGCCGCGCTGCCAGCCGAGTTCGACCAGGTGGTTCGCGATGGTGCCGAGCACGTCCGGCACCGAAGTCCAGATGTCGCGCCGGCCGTCGCCGTCGAAATCGATCGCGTATTTGTAGAAGCCCGACGGCAGAAACTGCGGCTGCCCCATCGCGCCGGCCCAGGACGAGCGCATGGCGGCGAGCGTGACGTGGCCCTCCTGCAGCATCTTCAGCGCGAGCAGGAATTCCTCGCGGAACTGCTCCTTGCGCCGGCCGAGATAGGCCTGCGTCGCCAGCGCGCGGATCGCGCTGTGCGGCAGCTTCGCGGCGCCGTAGTTGGTCTCGCGCGCCCAGATCGCCAGCACGATCGACGCCCGGCACGCCGAAGCGCTGCTCGATCCTGCGCAAGCGTCGCGCGATGCTGTTCGCGCGAGCTTGCGCCCCTGCGCGGCGAGACGCGTCGAACGCGGACTCCTTGCAGATATTGCGCCGGCGTCTGCACGAACTCGGCCTGCGACGGCTGCCGGTCCGGCCGGCCCGGGATGACGAGATCGGGCAGCGACAGATCCGGCTCAAGCCCGCGCGTCGCGGCATCGAAGGTCGCGCGCGAGACGCCGAGCTGCTGCGCGGCGGGCCAGAGCGATTCAAGCCAGCGCGTGAACGCCGCGTCGGCCGCGCGCGCCGGCGACGACGCAGCAGCAGGCACAGCCACAGCGCTGCCGCGAGTGCGCGCGCCGTCATCCGCTCAATGATGCTCTTGCGGACGCGGCGCCTGTCCCATCCGGTCCACGGCCGCGATGCCGATCGCCGAGAGGATGAACACGCAGTGGATGATGGTCTGCCACATCACGCCGGTCTCGGTGTATTTCGCGTTCGGCCGTGCCGAGCGCGCCGGCCTCGATGAAGGTGCGCAGCAGATGGATCGACGAGATGCCGATGATCGCCATCGCGAGCTTGATCTTCAGCACGCTGGCGTTGACGTGGCTCAGCCACTCCGGCTGGTCCGGATGCCCTTCGAGATCGAGCCGCGACACGAACGTCTCGTAGCCGCCGACGATCACCATGACGAGCAGGTTCGAGATCATCACCACGTCGATCAGGCCGAGCACCACCAGCATGATCTCCTGCTCGGTGATCTCGAAAGCCTCCGTGAACAGGTGCCACAGTTCCTTCAGGAACAGGATGACGTAGACGCCCTGCGCCACGATCAGGCCGAGATAGAGCGGCAGCTGCAGCCAGCGCGACGAGAAGATGAGCTGCGGCAGCGGCCGCAGGCCCGCATGCGGGGGGATGGGCGTTTCGGGAGCCATGCTCATGGAAGATCACCGACGTGTGCGGGACCCGCGTCCCGATGCGCCCGGTTATATTTGATTCGATGCCGCGGCGTTGAAGGGAGTGGCGCCGCTCTGCGCCGGAATGACGCACAGCCGGCAGCGCCGTTATTTCGGGGCGCTCCCGAATTTCTTGACGACCTCCGTCCGCGCGGCCTTCACCTGCGCGCCGTAATCTGCCGCGAACGGTTCGACCAGAACCTCTTCCAGCGCCGCCAGGGTCGCCCACAGCGCGGGCAGTTCCGCCTTGAACTGCAGCGCATCGGCCAGCGGTTCGCCATCTTCCTCATCGGTCGTGCGCGAGAGGAACTCGAACAGCACCAGCGCGACCGAACGGTCGAGCGTCACATGAACCTGGTCCGAGGCCGTCACCGCAATCTCCCCGCGCGATCACCGCGACAACACTATACGCGATCCCGGTGGCGGATCGTTCAATCAGTCGCTATTCTCGACGCAACCTTGGAGCGCCCGATGAAGATCGTCATCCACTACTGCGGCAGTTGAGGCTACGAGCCCAAAGCCCTCGGTGCGAGGGCACGACTGCAAAAGCTGACCGGCGCCGATATCGAGCTCGTCCGCGGAAGCGGCGGCGTGTTCGACATCACGGTCAATGGCGCGCTGAAATTCTCCAAGCACGCCGTCGGCCGCTTTCCGACCGACGCCGAGGTCGACGCCTTGGCGACAGGCTGAGCGCCAACCCGTCGGACTGACTGCGGCCGCCGCGGCCGCTCCCTACCGCGTGAACTTCTTGTACTTGATCCGGTGCGGGATGGTCGAATCCGTCCCCAGCCGCCGCATCTTGTCGGCCTCGTAGTCCTGGAAGTTGCCCTCGAACCATTCGACATGGCTGTCGCCCTCGAAGGCGAGCATGTGCGTCGCGATGCGGTCGAGGAACCAGCGATCGTGGCTGATGATGACGGCGCAGCCGGCGAAATCCTCCAGCGCCTCTTCCAGCGCGCGCAGCGTATCGACGTCGAGATCGTTGGTCGGCTCGTCGAGCAGCAGCAGGTTGGCGCCGGACTTGAGCATCTTGGCGAGATGCACGCGGTTGCGCTCGCCGCCCGAGAGCGTGCCGACCTTCTTCTGCTGGTCGGCGCCCTTGAAGTTGAACGCCGAGACATAGCCGCGCGAGTTCACCTCGCGCTTGCCGAGCATGAGCTGATCGTTCCCGCCGGAAATCTCTTCCCAGACGTTCTTGGAGCCGTCGAGCGAGTCGCGCGACTGGTCGACGTAGCCGAGCTGCACCGACTCGCCGACCGTGATGGTGCCGTCGTCGGGCTTGTCCTGTCCGGTGATCATGCGGAACAGCGTGGTCTTGCCGGCGCCGTTCGGGCCGATGACGCCGACGATGCCGCCCGGCGGCAGCTTGAAGGTCAGGTCGTCGATCAGCAGATTGTCGCCGAAGCCCTTCTTCAGGCCCTCGAAATCGACGACGTTCTGGCCGAGCCGCTCGGCCACCGGAATGACGATCTGCGCGGTCGTGGTCTGCCTCTCGGCGGCCTGCCGGAGCAGCTCGTCGTAGCGCTGATAGCGCGCCTTGGACTTTGCCTGGCGCGCCTTGGGCGACGACGCGACCCACTCCTGCTCGCGTGCAAGCGTGCGCTGGCGCGACTCTTCCTCGCGGCCCTCCTGCGCCAGCCGCTTCTGCTTCTGCACGAGCCAGGACGAGTAATTGCCCTCGTAGGGGATGCCCTTGCCGCGATCGAGCTCGAGGATCCAGCCGGTCACGTTGTCGAGGAAGTAGCGGTCGTGGGTGACGATCAGGATCGCGCCCGGATAGTTGCGCAGGTGACCTTCGAGCCATGCGACGCTCTCGGCGTCGAGATGGTTGGTCGGCTCGTCGAGCAGCAGCAGTTCGGGCTGTTCCAGCAGAAGCTTGCAGAGCGCGACGCGGCGCCGCTCGCCGCCCGAGAGCTTGGTCACGTCGGCGTCGTCGGGCGGACAGCGCAGCGCGTCCATCGCGAGATCGACCTGGCTGTCGAGGTCCCACAGGTTCTTGCTGTCGATCTCGTCCTGCAGCTGCGACATCTCGTCGGCGGTTTCGTCGGAATAGTTGGCGGCGATCTCGTTGTAGCGGTCGACCAGCGCCTTCTTGACGGCGACGCCTTCCATCACGTTCTCGCGCACGCTTTTCGTCTCGTCGAGATGCGGTTCCTGCTGCAGATAGCCGACGCGCGCGCCCTCGGCGACCCAGCCCTCGCCGACATAGTCGGTGTCGATGCCGGCCATGATGCGCAGCAAGGTGGACTTGCCCGAGCCGTTGACGCCGAGCACGCCGATCTTGGCGTCCGGGTAGAAGGACAGATGGATGTTGTCGAGCACCTTGCGGTTGCCCGGATAGGTCTTGGACAGACCCTGCATGTGATAGATGAACTGACGGGCCATTCTGCCCTGCCCTCGCTGAAAATGTCGGGAATTCGGGGCTGATGTAACGACGGCGGGCGATAAGAGCAAGCGCCCCCTGGTGTCCCGATTCCGAAGTTCGCATCATCCTGCCGTACCCTCGTGTGCGAACTTCGGAATCGAAGGACACTGGCAACCTGTTGATCCAGTGTGGCTTAGGTTCAGAAGTCCGCATGATGAGCGCGCGGCTGGGACGATGCGGACTTCTGAACCGCCACACTGGCGGTCGGCGCGCCCGAATGCGATAACTCGGAAAAATAGCGCGCGGGAGGACCAATGGCGGCTCAAGATCCGGGCTCAACGGACAAGGATTTGCGCATCAGGGACGTGAAGGCCTACGCCACGTCCTATCCCATCCCGCCCGGCCAAAGCGTCACGCTCGGCATCGGCCGCGCGGTGAAGCGCGACGCGGTGGTCGTGAAGGTGACGACCGAGGGCGGCCTGACCGGCTACGGCGAGTCGCATCACGGCCGGGCGCACACGGCGATCGCGCAACTGGTGAACACGACGCTGCGCCAGCTTATCCTCGGCATGAATGCCGCCGACGTCGTCGGCTGCTGGAACCGGATCTATTCGCGCCAGCTCGCAAGCCACGGCATGGGCGCCGGCTGCGCCATGGCGATGAGCGGCATCGACATGGCGCTGTGGGACATCCGCGGCAAGGCGGTCGGCTGGCCGCTCTACCGCCTGCTCGGCGGCGCGCAAAAGCCGATCCCGGCCTACGCCGGCGGCGTCTCGCTCGGCTATCAGGAGCCGAGCGCGCTGGTCGACGAAGTGCGCCCGCATCTCGATGCCGGCTACAAGGCGGTGAAGCTGCGCGTCGGCGACACGCCGGCGCGCGATCTTGCGCGCGTCGCCGCGGTGCGCAAGGCGGTTGGCGACGGGATCGACATTCTGGTCGACGCCAACACCGCCTACACGGTGAAGGATGCCCGCGCCGTGATGCCGGGCCTGGACGAGTACAATGTCGGCTGGCTCGAAGAGCCGTTCCCGCCGCACGACTATCGCAGCTATCAGCTGGCGACCGGCTTCGGCCAGGTTCCGCTCGCCTCGGGCGAGAACCACTTCACGCGTTTCGAGTTCAACCGCGTGATCGAGGACGGCGCGATCACCATTCTCCAGCCCGACCTCTCCAAGACCGGCGGCATCACCGAGCTGTTGCGCATCGCCGCGATGGCGTCGGCCTACAAGCTGCCGATCAATCCGCACACCTGCATGACCGGATTGAACATGGCGGCGACGATCCACCTGCTCGGCGCCATCGACAATGGCGGCTACTTCGAGGGCGACGTGTCGAAGAACAACCTGTTCCGCGATGAGCTGACCAGCTCGCCCTACACGGTCGACAAGGACGGCAACGTACACCCGCTCGAGCGGCCCGGCATCGGCGTCGAGGTGAACGAGGATTTCCTCGTCAAGCATCCGCCGATCGAGGGGCCGGGATACGTCTAGGATTTTCACCGACACACCAAACGGGAGTGGGCGACCATGCGGGCAATGTGGCTCTTCGGATGTCTTCTGGCGGCACTGGTGGCAAATCAGGGCGCGCGCGCCGACTTTCCCGACCGGACCATCCGCATCGTCGTCCCCTACACGCCGGGCGGGTTCAACGACACGCTCGGCCGCATCGTGGCGCAGAAATTCACCGACGACTGGGGCGTCGCGGCCGTGGTGGAGAACCGCCCCGGCGGCGGCACGCTGATCGGCACCGACACGGTCGCGAAGGCGCCGGCCGACGGCTACACGCTGCTCGTCGTCGCGTTCCCGTTCGCCGTGAACCCCAGCCTCTACGCCAAGCTCCCCTACGACACGCTGAAGGATTTCGCTCCACTGGTTCTTGCCGGCCAGTCCGCGAACATCCTCGTGGTCAACAACGACGTGCCGGTCAAATCCGTGAAGGAGCTGATCGATATCGCCAAGGCAAAGCCCGGCACGATCAGCTACGGCTCGACCGGCAGCGGCTCCTCGAACCACCTCTCGATGGAGCTGTTCCGTTTGATGACCGGCACCAACCTGATCCACGTCCCCTACAAGGGCTCGGCGCCCATGGTGACCGATCTGCTCGGCGGCCACGTCCAGGTCGCGTTCGACAACGTGCCGAACGTGATCCAGCAGGTGAAGGCCGGCAAGCTGCGCGCGCTGGCGGTCACCAGCCCAAGCCGCGATCCGTCGATCCCGGATCTCGCGACCGTCGGCGAGGCCGGCGTGCCCGGCTACGACGTCGGGGTGTGGTTCGGCATGGTGGCTCCCGCCGCGACGCCTCCCGACGTGCTGGCGAAGCTGAATGCGGAACTCAACAAGATCCTGGCGATGCCGGACGTGAAGCAGAAGTTCGCCGACCAGGGTGTGAACCCGGTCGGCGGCTCGCCCGAGCGCTTCGGCGAGCACCTGCGCGCGCAGATCGAGAAGTGGGGCAAGGTGGTCAAGGAGTCCGGCGCCAAGGTCGAATAGCCGACCACCGCGGCGCCGTCGCCGCGTCCGCTACAATGTATCGCCTGCAAAGGAATGTTGTATCGGCCGCGTTCACGCGCGCTCACATGCGCGCGAGCAGATCGTCCCGCCAAAACGTGACTCGCATCACAGCGTAGCTCGGCGGCAGGCACGAAAGCGTCTGCACGGTCGGTAAAACTTCGGAAACGCTGTTTGCAGATCAGGACTAATACGCAGGGCTTATTCGAAACAATTTTTAACGAATTCGCCCGCATAGTGCCCTGAACCAGGCGGCATTCCGTCGCGACCAAAAAGCGGACCCGGCAGTCGGGCCCCGCCTGGAGGACGGGAATGTGTCATGGCACGCAACAGAGCACCGAGCATCGGCAGAGCCGTCGCTGACCTGTGGCACAGCGTGACCACCGACCTTTTCGGCACCTACCGTCCCGAGCGTCACTACATGCGCGGCCCCGGCCCGAAGTGGCGCGCCAAGCACGCCCGCCCGGCCGTGACGTCGGAACCCGATCTCGGCGGCATGGCCAAGATCGCCGCCTGACCCTTTACGGCTCCCGCTTGCGGCTGTTGCGGCCGATCCAAGCCGCGAGTTCTTCTTCCGTCACCTCTCCTGCGGCGAGCGCGAAGTAGACCCGGTAAGCATCGACCTTGTCGGGCCTGAAGCTGATCCCGTTGATCCCGAGAAACAGACCCGTCGCCAGCAGGGCTGCACGCTTGTTTCCGTCAGAGAACGGATGATTGCGGGCGATACCGAATGCGTACGACGCCGCAAGCTCGGCCATATTCGGCTCGCCACCATAAGCGAGCAAGTTGAGCGGCCTCGACAGCGCCGAATCCAACAGCCCTTCATCCCGCAAGCCCGGGAGACCGCCGTGTTCCGTGAGGTCTTCGTCGTGCAGGAGCAGAAGTGCGCGCTTGTCGATCCAGCGCGGCTCGGTCATTTCGCAAGAGCCCGAAAGGTCTCCCGAAACTCGCGCATGAAGTCGCGACCCTCGTTGACCTGCTCCACGATGGTCTCATCGAACGCGATTACCCGATAGCCGTCCGGCAACTCGGTGAGGAACAATGCCCCCCCTTGCTCCACCTTGAGGCGCGTAAGGGCTTCCTTCGGCAGCACCACGCCGAGAGAATTGCCGATTTTCGTGACCTTGAGCTTGATCATGGCCGCCTCGTGTTATAACAATTATTATAACGTACAATTTCGAAGGCAGGCGCGCAAGCATGG
The DNA here is from genome assembly GCA_963839985.1 of uncultured Alphaproteobacteria bacterium. Lineage (GTDB taxonomy): Bacteria > Pseudomonadota > Alphaproteobacteria > Rhizobiales > Xanthobacteraceae > PALSA-894. The sequence goes on from CAWIXG010000018.1 coordinate 83,565, forward strand.
CCTCGCCTGCCCTATATTCCGGCAGACATGGCCAGCCAGACCGCCACAGCCGTTAACGCAGCCGATTACCTGATCCGCCCCGACCCGGCGGACCCGCGGTTGACCGAACGCGTCTCCGGCGTCGACCAGACCGGCGCACCGGTGACCACATCGGTCACGGTCGAGCGCGCGCTGACGATCTACCTGAACCGTCAGGAGATCGTCACCGCGATGACGATCGGCGATTACCCGGACTATCTGGCGATCGGATACCTGCTCAATCAGAACATGCTGCACGCCGACGACGTGGTGACCGGTGTGGACTACGACGAGGACCTCGCGGTCGCGATCGTGCGCACCGAGCGCGAGACCGATTACGAGGACAAGCTGCAGAAGCGCACGCAGACCTCGGGCTGCGCGCAGGGCACCGCCTTCGGCGACCTGATGGAATTGATCGAGGGCGTGACCCTGCCGGCCGCGACCTTGCGCACCTCATGGCTCTACGCGCTCACCCACAAGATCAACACCACGCCCTCGCTCTATCTCGAGGCCGGCGCAATCCACGGCTGCGTGCTGGCGCAGGAGGATCGCCCGCTGGTCTACATGGAGGACGTCGGCCGCCACAACGCGGTCGACAAGATCGCCGGCTGGATGTTCCAGAACCGGGTGGCAGCGCACGACAAGATCTTCTACACCACCGGCCGCCTCACCAGCGAAATGGTGATCAAGACCGTGCGCATGGGCATCCCGATCCTGGTCTCGCGTTCGGGCTTTACCGCCTGGGGCGTGGAGCTTGCGCGCAAAGCGGGACTGACGCTGATCGGCCGTGCAAGGGGCAAGCGCTTCGTCGCGCTCGCCGGCGACGAGCGCATCATGTTCGATCAGGACCTCGCCCACGTCGAGGAGGAGAGCGGCAAGCACCGGCGCAAGGCGGCGGTGCATGACGATTGAGACTTGCGGCCTCGTCCTTGCGGGCGGGCTCGCGCGGCGCATGGGCGGCGGCGACAAGGCGCTCATCCGCATCGGCAGCCAGACCATCCTGCAGCGCGCGCTCGCGCGCCTTGCGCCGCAGGTGAGTGGCATCGTGCTCAACGCGAACGGCGATCCGGCGCGCTTCGCGCCGTTCGGATTGCCGGTTGCGGCGGACAGCGTGCCGGACTTCGCCGGCCCGCTCGCCGGGATCCTCGCGGGGCTCGACTGGGTCGCGGCGAACAGGCCGGGACTCGAGTGGGTCGTGAGCGTGCCGGGCGACTGTCCGTTCCTGCCGCGCGACCTCGTGGCACGGCTGCACGCGGCGCGCCGCGCGGACGGAAAGGCGCTCGCCTGCGCCCATTCCGGCGACTGGCGCCATCCTGTGGTTGGGCTCTGGCAGGTCGCGCTGCGCGAAGACCTGCGCCGCGCCGTGACGGTCGAGGATCTGCGCAAGATCGAGGTGTGGACCGCGCGTCATGGTGTTGCGCTGGCCGACTGGCCGACCGAGCCGGTCGATCCGTTCTTCAACGTCAATACGCCGGAGGACGTCGAGATGGCCGCGCGGCTTGCGGCCTCGGAGAGCGTCTAGACCAGAGTTTGATCCCACGCGATTAAATCACTGACCTCCGCTCGTCCCCGCGCAAGCGGGGACCCAGTTCTTGGCCCCTGGATTCCCGCTTGCGCGGGAATGAGCGGAGGTGTGTTTCAATGTTCGTGGATCAAACTCTAGCCCGCCAGCACCGAGTACGGCAGGAAGCCGACTGTCTGGCCAATCGCGATCTCGGTCACATCGTCGTCAAGCTCGGCGAGCCCGTCCGTCGCGGTGAGTGAGGAGATGATGCCCGCTCCATCCTGCGGATGCTTGTGCGCTTCATACGTCCCGTCGGCACGGCGCGTCAGCGATACGCGCACGTATTCGCGGCGCCCCTTCTTCTTCCTGTAGACAAAGCCCGACACGACCGGCAGCGCGACAAGCGGCTCGGGCGCAGCGCCCGCGAGCCGCAACAGCAGCGGCCGCACCACGCGCGCGAAAGTGACGAACACCGCGACCGGGTTGCCGGGAAGCCCCACGAATGCCGTGCCTTTCAGCACGCCCATCGCGACCGGCCGCCCGGGCTTGATGGCGACGCGCCAGAACACCAGCCGGCCGGCCTTTTCGATCGCGTCGCGCACGTGGTCGGCCTCACCGGTGGAAACGCCGCCCGAGGTGAGCACCAGATCCTGCCCGCTTGCCGCCTCGCCGAGCCGCGCCGCAAGCTTGTCCGGATCGTCGCGCAGAATTCCAAGATCGCTCACCTCGGCACCGAGTTGCGCCAGCAGTCCGCGCAGCAGTTCGCGGTTCGCATCGTAGAGCGAAGCCGCGGGAAGCGGCGCACCCGGCTCGGCGATCTCGTCGCCGGTGGAAAAGATCGCGACGCGCACGCGGCGTCGCACCGGCAGCGCCTGCAGGCCGAGCGCTGCCGCCATGCTCAGGTCCTGCGGCTGCAACCGGCGGCCGGCATGCAATGCGATCGCGCCGCGCGCGACATCTTCTCCGGCAAGCCTGCGATTGGCGCCGCGTTTGAGGCCCGGCGGCACGATCACCGCCGCGCCATCGCGGCGCACGTCCTCCTGCATGAATACGGTGTCGGCGCCCTGCGGCATCGGGGCGCCGGTGAAGATGCGGATCGCCTCGCCGGCGCCGATCTCGCGCGCCGCCGCGCGTCCCGCGGTCAGGCGATCGACGACGGCGAGCCTGGTCTCATGCTCTGCGCCGATCTCCGCATGGCGCACCGCGTAGCCGTCCACCGCCGAATTGTCGAACGGCGGCAGATCGATCGGCGCCGCGATGTCGGCCGCAAGCACGCGTCCGCGCGCGTCCCGCAGCACGGCGTCTTCCGTCTCGGCCACCGCCCCCACGCGTTCGCCGATCAGCCGCTCGACCTCGCTGATCGCCATCAGCGGTCCACCGAACGCAAAGCAGTCGTCGGTGAGTTGAGCCATCAGGCGCCCCGCACCCGCGCGACCACGATATCGCGCGGCAAGGCCTTCGCGACCAGCATGTCGGACACTGCCTCGATATCGTCGAGCGCAATGACCGGGACCTTCGCGTTCAGCGGCTCGTCGCTCGCGACCGCGACGATGTTGTCGTCCTGCGGATGCAGCGGCGGCTTGTTCACGGCCGCGCGGAACACCTCCAGCTTGGGATGCGCCTGCGTCTTGAATCCCTCGACCAGCACCAGATCGACCGGCGACAGCTTCTCCAGCAGCGCATCGAGCGTCCATTCGCGGTCGCCGCGCAGTTCATGCATCAGCGCGAAGCGTGCGGCCGACGAGACCAGCACTTCGGTCGCGCCCGCCTCGCGATGCGTATGCGAGTCCTTGCCCGGCCGGTCGACGTCGAACGCATGGTGCGCGTGCTTGATGGTCGAGATGCGCAGGCCGCGCGCGGTCAGCCGCGGGATCACGCGCGTCAGCAGCGTGGTCTTGCCTGCCCCGCTCCAGCCCGCGATCCCGATGACCTTCATGTCCGCAGCCTATCAGACTGTCATGCCGAGCGCGGCGATCTGCGCGCGCACATGTCCGTCGGCGAGCGCCGCGAGGAAGGCCGCGACCGCCGGCCGCTCGCGACGCGCCTCGGCCAGCAGGAAATCGTAGTGCTCGGGCGCAAGCTCGAGGAAGCCGAGGCCGTACGTCGCCGCCACTGGGGCAATCGCCACGCCCCAGTCGGCGCGGCCCTGCGCGACCGCTGCCGCGACCGCGTTGTGCGAGCGCGGCTGATTGCCGTAGCCGGCCGGGCGCGCGGCGCCGAGCAGCTGGTCGATCAGGATCCGCGTTCCGGCGCCCGCGTTGCGGCTGACCATGATGCAGTCGGGGTCGCCGAGTGCGGCTTTCACCGCGACGCGCGCGCTCTTGCCCTCGAAATGCGCATCACCCTTGCGGAACACGACGCCCTGCATGCGTTGCCAGCCGCGCACCAGCGTCAGCCCGTCCTTCGCATACTGCTCGTTATAGATGCCGGTCTGCGGATCCATCAGGTGGATCGGCGCGAGGTCGCATTCGCCGCGCCGCGCCGCTGCGACGCCGCCCATGCTGCCGATCGCGATGGTGCGCGCGAGAAAGCCCTGCGCCGAGAGGGCGGACAGCACCGCATCGAGTGCGACGCAGTGGCTCCCCGCGATCACCAGGTCGGGCGCGCGCGCCCGTCCGATCAGCGTGACCTGCGCCTGCGTGCCCGGATCGACCGATGTTCGCAGCGCATCCACTTCGAGGAAGCCGTCGGCTTGCGAGAAGGTCGTGACCGAGCCGGAGCCCTTGGCGAGTGGAAACGCGATCGGGCCGCGCTCGCCTGCGACCAGCGCGACCAGCACGAACTCCTTGCGGCCGAGTTCGGACGGAATGCGCACCGGCACTGCGGCATCGACCTTGACGGCCGCCTCGGGCGGCAAGCCCGCCTTGGCGCGGATCACCGGCGCGACGAACGCATGGAAGGTGAAGATCGCCGAGGTCGGAAATCCCGGCAGCACCACGATCGGCTTGTCCTGCGCCACCGCGAGACAAAGCGGCTTGCCCGGCTTGAGCGCGACGCCGTGCACGATCACGCCGGGGGCGCCGAGACGCGACACGATGCGGTGCGACAGGTCGCCCGCGCCTTTCGACGTGCCGCCCGAAAGAACCACGATGTCGCATTGGGTCAGCGCGTCGCGCACGGCTGCGCCAAGCGCAATCTCGTCGTCCGGAAAAGCGCCGAACGACAACGGTTCGCCGCCCGCCTCGCGCACGGCCGCCGCGATGATCGCGCCGTTCGAATCGTAGACCGCGCCGGGTCGCAGCGGGGCGCCGGGCGGGGTCAGCTCATCGCCGGTCGACAGCACCGCGACGCTCGGGCGTCGCACGACACCGACCTGCGCGAAGCCGCATGCCGCCAGCATGCCGATCTCGCGCGAGGACACGACGGCGCCTCGCCGCAGCAACGTTTCGCCGCGTGCAATATCCGACCCCGCATAGGAGACGAACTGCCCGGGCGCCACCGGACGACGCAGGTCGATCGCGGGCGGCGATCCATCGATCAGCTCGGTGTGCTCGATCATCGCGACGGCGTCGGCGCCGCGCGGGATCATGCCGCCGGTCGCGATCACGGTGGCGCTGCCGGGTGTGACGGTCAGCTTCGGCGCATGGCCGCACGCCAGCACCTCGGTGTTCAGCGTGAGGCGCCGCGGCGCCGCATCGTTTGCGCCGACGCTATCGGCGGCGCGCAGCGCGAAGCCGTCGACATTCGAGCGGTCGAACGGCGGCACGTCGATCGGTGCCGCCACGTCGTGCGCGAGCACGCGGCCGAGCGCCGCATCGAGCGACACGGCTTCGGCGGCAAGAGGCGACAGATCAAGCTGCTTCTCGAACCGCGCCCTGGCATCGTCAGCGGATACGACCTCGAGGAATTGCTCCTGCCGCGCGGCCGCACGCACCGCGTCGAGCAGCGCTACTCCGGGCTGCGTCCGGCTGGCGTCGTTCATGGGAACGCCCGCATCTCGAGCCGCGTCCCGGCCGGGAAACCTTCGCTGTCCGGCGGGACCAGCACCCAGCCGTCCGCGCGGGTCATCGTTTGCATCGGCCAGTATCCGGACGCGAGCGGCGCGACGCCATTCGGCGCGTTCCGTACCGGCACCACCTCGCAGAGGCCGACGGTGGACACGATTTTTCGCGCGAGCGTGACCGGCATGGCTGGCGTGGATGTGGCAGCGCCGGTCAGACGCCGCAAGAGGACCTCGCCAACGACAAGGAAGACGGCGAGCGCGCCATCGAGCCGGCCCGGCAGCATCAGCACCGGGTGCCCTTTCGCGGTGCCGAGCGCGGCATCCTCACCGGGTGTGAGTCCGAAGCCATGGACCGCGACCTCGCCCATCCGTTGCAGCATCGTGACGCTTGCGTCGCCGGCTCCCGCACCGGTGCCGCCGATGGTGATGACGAGATCGGTGTGCTCGTCGGCAAGCGCGCGTTCGAGCGCGCGCACGAAAATCACGTTCGCGCCGCAGGCCGCCACGCCGCGCGAAATCGCCAGTGCGACCGCATCGCAGCCGGGCATTGCGACCACGCGCACCCGCGGCTCGCGCACGTGGACACGCGCAATTCCAACCGCTTGCAGCGCGGCGACATCGATCGCGCGCAGGATTTCCCCGGCGTGACGCAACGCGTGGCCTGCGGCCGCATCCGCACCGGCGCCGAGCACGCCGTCACCTGCCGTCGCGCCTGCATGCACCTCGGCACCGGTCACCGCGTCCGCAGGCAGCACGGCGTCTCCGCGCGGCGGCAACGCCTGGCCGGCGTCGACCCACACCGGCGCGGGGTCGAGCAGCACCGGCGCATAAGGTCCCGCATCCGTCACGGTATCGGCCTGCACCGCCCACCCGGGCCGCAGCGCCGTGGGCACTGCCGGCCACGCCGCGGCGACGACGGCATCCTGCGCCAGCACGCGGCCTTCGGCATCCGCCAGGGCAATCTCGCGCGGCGCGACCGGGCGCGCCAGCACGGCCACGCGTGCGAGCACGTCGCCGATAGGCGTCAGGCTGGAGATGCGCTGCGAGGCGTTCATGCCCCCGTTGTGGGCGCGCGGCCGCCGAAAGGTCAAGCATGCCCTTGACGCCGGTCAGCCGAGACCGTCCATTGCGGCGATGCCCGACACCACGCTCGACTTGCGCGGCCTGCGCTGCCCGCTGCCCGCGCTGAAGACCCGCAAGGCGCTGAGCAGGCTTGCTGGCGGCGACCTGCTCGTGGTCGAGTGCACCGATCCGCTGTCGACCCTCGACATCCCGAATCTGATCAACCAGACCGGCGACGTGCTCGAAGAGCAGAAGGCGGAGCCCGGCCTGTTCGTCTTCCGTATCCGCAAGCGCGCATGATCCCGAAAAGTGAAAAACCGGTTTTCGGATAAGATCATGCGCAAACAACAAGACACTCAGCCCAAGGCAACCCCATGACGCACCGCTGCGCGATCCTCGACGACTACCAGAACGCCGCCACCAGGCTTGCCGACTGGTCGATCCCGGATGTCGAGGTGAAGGTGTTCACCGAGCCGTTCGCGGATCAGAAGGCCGCCGTCGCGGCGCTGAAGGGGTTCTCGATCATCTGCATGATGCGCGAGCGCACGCCCTTCCTCAAACCCACGCTGGAGCAGTTGCCCGACCTCAAGCTGCTGCTCACCTCCGGCATGCGCAACGCCTCGATCGACCTCGACTATGCGGCCGAGCGCGGCATCACGGTGTGCGGCACGGAGGCGGCCGGCCAGCCGACCGCCGAGCTTGCCATCGGCATCATGCTCGAGCTTGCGCGCAAGATCGGCTACGAGAACGCGCGCATGAAGCAGGGCGTACCCTGGCAATCGACGCTGGGGATCGAACTCGCCGGCAAGACGCTCGGCCTGCTCGGCTTCGGCAAGCTCGGCAGCAAGGTCGGCGCGATCGGCAAGGCGATCGGCATGAACCTGATCGCGTGGAGCGAAAACCTCACCGACGAAAAGGCCAAAGCCGGCGGCGCGGCGCACGTGTCGAAAGAGGACTTGTTCCGTCAGTCGGATTTCCTCTCGATCCACCTCCAGCTCAGCGCGCGCACGCGCGGCCTCGTCGGCGCAAAGGATCTCGCGCTGATGAAGCCGACCGCGTTCCTGATCAATACCTCGCGCGGGCCGATCGTGAACGAGCCGGCGCTGCTCTCGGCGCTCGGCCAGCGCAAGCTCGCCGGCGCAGGCCTCGACACGTTCGACATCGAGCCGCTGCCGGTGAGCCACCCGCTGCGCAAGCTCGACAATGTCGTGCTGACGCCGCACCTCGGCTATGTCAGCCAGGAGGGCTACAAGGTCTATTACACGCAGATGGTCGAAGCCATCAAAGCGTGGCTTGCCGGAAGTCCGGTGCGGGTGATGAAGAAGTAAGGCCCCACCCGGTCGCCTTCGGCGACCACCCTCCCCGAAGACGGGGAGGGATAGACGAGTTTGCTGCTTTCGCGCCGTCTCCTCACGCTCGGTCCATCCCTCCCCGTCTTCGGGGAGGGTGGCCGGCCGCCAGGCCGGCCGGGTGGGGTCCGCTACCCCTTCCACCCTTTCGCCATCGCCTCGATCTCCTTCACGTCGAACTTGTTGATGTCGTCGATCAGGTCGTTGGTGATGAGATCGGTGGTCGCGGTCTTTTCCTTCAGCAGGCCGTTCTTCACCAGGAAGTCGACATAGGCGCCGTAGTTCTCGACCGAATTGTCGCCCCACTTCCTGGCGCCGACCGATTCAAGCCGCCAGCTTCGCGCGCGCGCCTCGAGCGTTTTCACGTCGTCGCGCATCGCTTCGGCTTCGGTCTTTCCGGTCGCCTTGGTCTGCGGGAACACCTCCCACAAGATGCGGATCGCGGCCTCGGGGTTGGCGATCGCGAACACCGTGCCCTTGGCATAGCCTTGCGCCAGCGCGACCGCCTCGGCGCGGTTATTGGCAAGCCGTTCCTCCAGCGCGATCAGCCCGTTGGAGGGAAACTTCGCAATGTCGCTGGTGTCGAGCAGGCGCAGCTTGGCGCCGGCATTCTCGGTCAGCGCATATTGCGTGTCGAACTGCGAGAGCGCGTCGACCTGCTTGCCGCGCAGCAGCGCCGCCGTTTGCGCCGCCTCGCCGGCAACGACGATCAGGATGTCCTTGTCCGGATTGAAGCCGTTGTTGCTCGCGAGCGCGCGCGCCACGATCACGCCGGCCGACGCCATCGAGGTGACACCGATCTTCTTGCCCTTCAGGTCGGCGAACGTCTTGATCGGCGAATCGTCCGGCACCGCGATGCCGTAGATGTTCGCCTGGTAGGCGGTGTAGTAGTTTTTGACCTTCACGCCCTGCGGCCGGATGATCGCGAGCGGCTCGATCGACGGCAGGCCGTATTGCACGTCCTTGGTGGCGACCGCCTTGACGCAGTCGGTCGAGCCCGGCATCGGCACCAGTTCGACCTTGATGCCGTCCTTGGCGAACCAGCCCATCTTGGTGGCGATCGCGAACGGCGCCGCCGCGGATGACACGGTGCGCGCGCACCACGCGACTCTCACCGTCGTCTGCGCCTCGGCGGCGCTCGCGAAGCCTGCAAGCACGAGCGCCGACAACAAGATGGCTGTTCGCTTCATGTCACTCTCCCTTTGCGGCCCCCGCCTACGCGGCTTCTTTCCTGGCAGCTTCGTCGGTGAACTTCTGCGACGCATCCCAGAACAGGACGCGCTTGCGCACGCCGATGACGATCCAGTTCAACGCGAGCCCGATCATCGACAACAGCAGCAGCACCGAGAACTGGCCCGCCACGTCCATGGTGAAGTTCATGCTCTGGATCAGCATGCCGAGACCGGCCTGGGCGCCGACGAACTCGGCAACGATCGCGCCGATCAGCGCGAAGATCATCGCGATCTCCAGCCCCGCGAAGATGTAGGGCATCGCGTTCGGCAGTTGCAGCATCCAGAAGATCTGGCTCTTGGAGGCCGCAAGCGAGCGCATCAGATTGACTTTGTCTTCCTCGGCCGAACGCAATCCCACGATGGTGTTGACCATCAGCGGGAAGAACGCGACCAGCGCGGCGTTGACCACCTTCGAGGTGAGCCCGAGCCCAAACCACACGATGATCAGCGGCGCGAGCGCGACCTTCGGCATCGCCTGGAACATCACGACGAACGGATAGAGAAAGTATTCGACCGGCCGCGACAGCGCGATGACCGTCCCGAGCAGGAACGCAAGCGCGGTACCGAGCACGAAGCCCATCAGCGTCTCGGTCACCGTGATCCAGATATGGTCGATGTAGAGCGAGCTGGCAAAGCCGCGATAGAAGGCGACGAACACGTTGGTGGGCGCCGGCAGGATGAACTGCGGGATCGCGAAGAAAACGACCACCGCCTCCCACGCCGCCAGCACGGCCACGATCAGCAGCAGCCGCAGCACGAAGTTCTTCGGGCCTCCGATCATTCCAGCCCTCCCCCGGCGTTGAGCGATTTGCGGATGCGCCGCACGTAGGTGCCGAATTTCTCGGTGGTCATCACGTCAAGCGAGCGCGGACGCGGCAGATCGATCTCGAGCATGTCCTCGACCTTGCCCGGGCGTGGTGTCATCACCATCACACGATCGCCGAGGAACACCGCTTCGCTGGTCGAATGGGTGATGAAGACCACGGTCTTGCGGCTCTCCATCCAGATGCGTTGCAGCTCGACGTTCATCAATTCGCGCGTCAGTGCGTCGAGCGCGCCGAACGGCTCGTCCATCAGCAGCAGTGCCGGATCGTGGATCAGCGCGCGCACCAGTGCGACCCGCTGCTGCATGCCGCCGGACAATTCCCACGGGTAGCGATGCTCGAAGTCCTTCAACCCCACGAGATTGAGCAGGTCGAGCGCGCGCTGCTGCATCTTCTCGCGCCCGAGCTTCTGCACGTCGACCGGCAGCAGCACATTGCCGAGCACGTTACGCCACGGGAACAGCACCGGCGACTGGAACACCACGCCGATGTCGTGGCGCGGCCCGTCGATCGGCGTCCCGTTGAGCAGCGCCTCGCCGCCGGAGCGCTGCAGCAGACCGGCGAGGATCTTCAGCAGGGTGGACTTGCCGCAGCCGGATGGGCCGACGATCGCCATGAACTCGCCGTCGCCGATGCTGCAATCGATGTCGCTGAGCGCCGTGACGTTTCCGCCGCGCCCGCCATAGACCTTCGACAGATGCCGGATCGCGATGATCTCGCGGGCAACGGCACGCGCGTTCTGCACGCTCGTGTCCAGAGCACTCCCCCTCCGCGCCCCTCGGGACGCCTTGTTTTTATGTCGCCCGCAGGCAGGCTATGGGGAGACGGGCGACGCGGTCAACCCGACGCGGATGGCAAAACTGCGATAAAGAGCCGCTACGCCTGCGCAACAGCAGCCGACCACGGCGATGCGGCATCGCTGATGCCGATGCGGCTGCCGTCCGCCTGCGCGATCAGGTTGGGGCAGGCGAAATTAAGCGGCAGCACGCCGTGTTCGACCAGCTCGACCGGGCCGGCGGCTTCGAGCGCGCGAATGATCTCCGGCGCGAGCTTGCGGTCGGCGGTGATCTTGTCCGGATCGGACACGTCGATGCGCGGCTGGTGCGCAGCGGCGCTCGGGCTCATGGCGAAATCCGCCACGAACGACATCAGTTGCAGCACCGATGCCATGATGCGGCGGCCGCCGGACGCGCCGGCCGCAATCCAGGGCCTTCCTCCCTCGCGCAGGATGATCGGGAACATGTTGGTCAGCGGACGCTTGCCCGGTGCAATCGAGTTCGGCTTGCCCGGCGAGGGATCGAACCACATCACGCCGTTGTTCATCAGGATGCCGGTCTGCGGCAGCACCACGCGGCTGCCCATCGAGGAGAGCAGCGTCGTTGTCAGGGCCACCATCGTGCCGTCGGCATCCGCGACCGTGATGTGCGTGGTGCAGCTTTCCGCCGCCTGTGGTTCGGCATCGCCCAATGAGGTGAGGCGGCGCGCGTAAGCCGCCTTCAGCGCGCGCGCGAGCGCGACGTACCATTCGGCGTCCGGCGCCTTGCCGAAGCGGGCGCCCTCCATTTGCCGCAGCACCTCGGCCGCGGTCGGCGCGGCGGTCAGCGGGCCGGTGAGCTGCAGCGTGCGGCCGCGCCAGGAATATTCCGCAGCCGGCAACACGCGCGCTTTGCATCGGCGCAGATCGTCGGCCGACAGCACGCCGCCCATGTGTTTCACGTCGGCCGCGAGCGCCGCTGCGATCTCGCCGTCGTAGAAGTCGCGCCAGCCGGCCTGCGCCAGCCGCTCCAGGGTCTCGGCGAGACGGCCTTGCGGGAAGCAGCTCAAGCCACCTTGATAGGGCGCGATCGGCGGCAGGCCGTCGCGCAGATAGACCCGCGCGCTCTCCGGATAAAGCCGCAGGATCGCCGCCGAGTTCGCGATCTTCAGCGTCGTGTACCAGTCCTGCGGCAGGCCGCGCCGGGCGAGCGCAATCGCCGGCGCAGCGATGTCGCGCAGCGGCAGCCTGCCCCAGCGCGTATGCAGTTCGCCATAGCCCGCCACCGCCGACGGGATCACGAACGAGAGCGGCCCATGGATATTCGCGTCGCCCTCGACCTGCGGCCAGCCGAACAAGTCGGCCGCCACTTTGCCGGTCAGCTTGAAATGCGACGGATCGAGCGCAGCCGGCGCCGTCGGGCCGAAATCGACCGCATCGGCGCGCGCCTCGCCGGCGCGATGCACCAGCGCATGGCCAATCCCGCCGAGCCCGCAATTCCACGGCTCGAGCGTTGCGAGCGCGAGCGCGGCCGCGACCGCCGCATCGATCGCGTTGCCGCCGGCATCGAGCACCGCGACGCCGGCCTCCGCCGCGCTTTTCGCCTGCGCGACCACCACGCCACGCCTGCTCGACGCCGCGGGCTTTTCAAGCTGCCAGTTCTGGGTGGTGTGCGGCGCGGGCGAGAATTGCATGGCGCGAATGATACGCATGCAGGGCGTATCCGCACCACCCCCTGTTCAGCGCGCCTCGTATTCGGCTATTGCGCATGCTCCTTTCCAAAAACCGGTATCCACCTTTCGAGATCATGCGTTAGATCGCCGCCATGACCGCCAAGCAGAAGACTGAGCCTTTCGATCCCGCCGCGCACGGCTGGGAGGCTTACACCGACGACGGCTTCATCGGACTGGTCGGCCCGTTCTGGTCGAAACCCGAGGGCGATGGTTTGCGTTACGCTTTCCTGGTCGAGAACAAGCATCACAACCGCCGCGGCGTGGTGCAGGGCGGCATGCTGATGACCTTCGCGGACCGCTCGATGGGCATGACCTGCTGGTACGCGAACGGCAAGCAGCCGCAGGCGACGGTGCATCTCGACGTGCATTTCGTCGATGCCGTTCAGGTCGGCGAGTTCGTCGAAGCAAAGTGCAAGGTCATGCGCCGCACCCGCTCGCTGATCTTCATGAGCGCCGAGCTGGTGGTCGGCGAGCGCATCGTCGGCACCGCCAACGGCGTGTGGAAGACGCTGGGGAAGAACTAGCGATGAAACCAACGACGAAGTCCTCGCGCTGGTAGCACCGCCGTTTCAAGGCGATGATCGCGGGCGATGCCGGTGCACTTGAGACGCTCCTGCACCGCGACCTGAAATACACCCACTCAAGCGGCGCGGTCAACAGCAAGGAGAGCTACATCCGCGGCGTCCGCGAGAAGCTGTGGGACTATCAGAGCGTCAATACCAGCAACGAGACTGTGTCGGTCCATGGCGACACCGCGCTGGTTCACTGCCGCTTGCAGATCGACCTGAACCAAAGAGCATCCGCAACAGGTCAACTCAGTCGCCCTGACGGTCTGGATCAGGGACGAAGACCGCTGGCAGGTACTGGCGGTTCATTCGACGCCGTATCCGAAGGCCTAGGCTAGACGCGAGCAACGTCACGACGGTTGAAGCGTGATGCCGATCGCGTTGCCAACATGCCGCCCGTTGACCGATCGGCGCGCCGCCGTGGCATCGCTGAAGGTCGTTTCGACCAGCAATTGAGGGGTGATTTCGAACATCGCCCAGCCCCGGCGTTCGCGCGCCTTCGCGAGAACCCGCGCCTTCTTTCACCATAAAAATCAAAGGCTTACAGCATAATTCCCTCTGAAAAGAAGTAGGAGATTTTCGGCGCGAACAGCGGAAATCAACCCGCAAAGCCCGCGCCGACTGGGCCGGACCCGCTTGACGACCGGCGCACTCACAGGGTGTTGACACGCGGCTTGCGGCATTCTTCTAGTTGCAGGGTTCGCCGATCCAGGATGCTTTTTGTGGCAAAGCAGACCAAGATCGCGGCACGCGCGGAACGGAAAAAAGGAAGACAACGGCGCCGCGGTCAGCGTCGCCGCCAAACTTGCCGGCGCGAATGCAGCCGCCGAGCCCAGCGGAGACCAGCTCGATCCGGAGATCGCCAAGAAGATCGCCGCGTTGCGCGCCCATGTCCGGGAGAGTTTCGGCAAGGTCGCGATGGCGATGATGATGCTGCCGCGCTACCGCCACCAGACGCTGGGCGATCTCCAGCATCTCGTGCTCGAGCCGCTGATCCGCGACCGCATCGCCATCGCCCAGCCGGCCAAGGACCGACAATCCGCTCGCCGACATTGCCGGCGTGGCGATCTGGGCGAGCGTGTCGGAGGAGGTCGACGCAGCGGATCCGGGACCAGATCAAGGCGGGCGAGCTTCCCGGTGCGGCTGAAGGCCGAGGACTGGAATTCGGGCTCGATCAACTGGCTGCTCGACGTGATCGCGCCGAACCCCAGGCCACCGCCGCGGTGATCGCCAATTTCCGCCAGGTCGTGAAGGAAGGCTCGCTCCGCCTCCATCCGATCGTCACCCGCCTGGTCGACGCGGAGACGTTGAAGAAGATGGGCGCCGAAAAGATCGGTGCCGCGAAGCCGGGCGCGCCCACCTGAACGCGCGCGCGGCGTCGCGTGACCGACGAACCTGGTGGCGCAAGATCCTTTCCGACCGGATCGTGCTCTACCGCTCGCGCAGGCTCTCGTGTTGGTAGCGCATGATCGGCGAGAGCAGATACTCGATGATGCGGCGGCGCCCGGTCTTGATCTCACGGTCACCGCCATGCCGGGCGCGAGGTCCACCAGCTTGTCGTCGATCTGCATGCGGGTGTCACCGAGCGAGATGCGCGCGGCAAAGACGTTCCTGCCCCTGCGCTCGCTGGTCTCGGTGAGGGCTACTTTGCCGGATTGCCCCGGTCGCCCGGCCGCTCGCGCACGATCGCGTCCTGCGAGACGCTGGTGACCTCGCCGTGCAGCAGCCCATAGCGGGTGAAATTGAAGGTATCGATCTTGATCTCGGCCTTCTGGCCCGACGCGACGAAGCCGATGTCCTTGTTCTGGATCATGGCCTCGGTCTCGACGCGGCTGTCGGTCGGCACGATCACCATCAGCGCTGCGCCGGCGTCACCACTCCGCCGACCGTGTGCATCGCGAGCTGCTGCACCGTGCCGTCGACCGGCGCGCGCAACACCTGGTCTTCCATCTTCTTCTCGGCCTTGACGAGATCCTCGGCGAGTCCGGCGGCCTTCTGTTCGGCTTCGGCGAGATCGTTGACGATGTTTTGCGCGTATTCGGCCTGCACCTGCTCGCGCTGCCGCTCCAGCGCGGTTCTCGCGGCGGTCGATCTCGACGGTGCGGCGGCGCTGCACGTTGAGTTCGTCGCGCTGCTCGGTGAGCTTCAGCTGCGCCTCGAGATGGGCGATCCGGTTGCCGTATTCCATTTTCAGCGCCTGGCGGCGCACCTCGGCGGACTCCGCGATCAGCGGCAGCCCCGCCTCCAGCTTCTCGATCGTCGCGGCAAGCGACTCCGCCTCCGCCTGCTTCTGCGCGATCTGCTGATCGAGCGCGCCGATCTTGGCGCGCTGCTGTCCGGCCTGCGACATCATCACGGCGCGGGTTCGTGCCGCCTCGTAGTCGGGCACGCCGGCAGGCGGGCGAAGCCGACCGGCAGGAGATCGCCGTCGAGCCCGGCGCGCAACGCCCGCAGCCGCGCTCCGTCGAGCCGGAGGTGCAAAAGATCGTTGGCGGAGCCGGTTGCGCTCGGCCGTGGTCACGGTGCGGTCGAGCTCGATCAGCACCTGGCCGGTGACCACGCGGTCGCCGTCCGGACGCGGATTGCGCGGACCATGCCGGTGTCGAGCGGCTGGATGACCTTGGTGCGCCCGGTCGGGATGATCTTGCCCTGCGCGGTCGCGATGACGTCGACGTGACCGAGGCAGGCCCAGGCGAGCGCGCCGCACACCGCGGCCGCGATCGTCGCCGCGACGGCACGCCCGACCGGCGACGGCGGCTGTCTCGACGATCTCGAGTGCCGCCGGAAGGAACGCGAGCTCGTCGCCGCGCGATCCGGCGCGCAGCCACGGCGGAACGATGCGCTCAGACGCAGCGTCATGGATGCCTGCCTGCATGCGGTGAAGCGTGGCGTAGCGTCCGCCGGTGCGCATCAGCTCGTCATGCGTGCCGTCCTCGACGATCCGGCCGCGCTCGATCGTGATGATGCGGTCGGCCATGCGCACGGTCGAGAGCCGGTGGGCGATGATCAGCACGGTGCGGCCGGCGGCGATCTCCCGCATGTTCTGCTGGATGATCCGCTCGCTTTCGTAGTCGAGCGCGCTGGTCGCCTCGTCGAAGATCAGGATCCGCGGATTGGTGATCAGCGCGCGCGCGATCGCGATGCGCTGGCGCTGGCCGCCCGACAGGCTCGCTGCCGCGCTCGCCGACCACGGTGTCGTAGCCCTCGCGGGAGCTCGAGGATGAATTCGTGCGCGCCGGCGAGCTTGGCGGCGGCGACGACGCGGTCCATCGGCATGGCGGGATCGGCGAGCGCGATGTTGTCGCGCACCGAGCGATTGAACAGCACGTTCTCCTGCAGCACGACGCCGACCTGGCGGCGCAGCCAGGCCGGGTCGACCAGCGCGAGGTCGACGCCATCGACCAGCACGCGGCCGCTCTCCGGGCACGTAGAGCCGCTGCACCAGCTTGGCGAGCGTCGATCTTGCCCGAGCCCGATGGGCCGACGATGCCGACCACCTGCCCGGCCGGCATCGAGAGCTGACGTCCTGCAGCACCTCGGGCCCGTCGAGCCGATAGCGAAAGCGGACATGATCGAAGGTGACGTCGCCGCGGATCGTCGGCAGCGCGGCGCGGCCGGCGCTGAAGGCCGGCTCGGGCCGGTGTTGAGGATGTCGCCAAGCCGCTGCGATCGACAGCCGGGCCTGATGGAAGTCCTGCCATAGCTGGGCGAGCCGCAGCACGGCGGCCGCTGACCCGGCCCGCCAGCATGTTGAACGCGACGAGCTCGCCGACCGTCAGCGCGCCACTAATCACCAGCCTCGCGCCGAAGTACAGCATCGCCGCAGTGGTGAACTTGCTGACAAGCTGGACTGCCTGGCTCGCGACATTGCCGAGGCTGAGCACGCGGAAGCTTGCCGCGACATAGCCGGCGAGCTGCTCCTCCCAGCGCCGCTGCATCTGCGGCTCGACCGCCATCGCCTTCAGGGTCTCGACGCCGGTCACGCTTTCGACCAGGAACGCCTGGTTCTCGGCGCCGCGCTCGAATTTCTCGTCGAGGCGGCTCGCGAAGATCGGCGTCGCGATCGACGCGAAATCGCGATGTAGAACGGAAAGCGACAGCAGCACGATCAAGGTCAGGAACGGCGAGTAGAGATACATCACCGCGAGGAAGACGAAGGTGAAGAACAGGTCGATCACCAGCGTGAGCGCCGAGCCCGTCAGAAAGTTGCGGATGTTCTCCAGCTCGCGCACCCGCGCGACCGTGTCGCCGACCCGCCGCGCCTGGAAATAGGCGATCGGCAGCGCCAGCAGATGGCGGAACAGCCGCGCGCCGAGCTCGACGTCGATGCGGTTGGTGGTGTGGGCGAACAGGTAGGTGCGCAGGATGCCGAGGATGACCTCGAACAGCGAGATTGCCGCGAGCCCGATCACCAGCACGTCGAGCGTGCTCAGGCTGCGATGCACCAGGACCTTGTCGATCACCACCTGGAAGAACAGCGGCGTCACCAGCGCGAAGATCTGCAGAAAGAACGAGGCGACCAGGACCTCGGTGAGGAGCCTGCGGTATTTGTGGATCGCGCCGACGAACCAGGTGATGTCGAACTTGCGCGCGAGGTCCGAGAGGCTGGCCCGCCGGGTCATCAGCACGAGGCGCCCGTCCCATACCGCCTCGAACTCGGCGCGCGTCATGAAAGCCGGCTTCGGCGATCCCGGCGACTGGACCAGGACCTTATCGTCGACCGCCTTGCCGAGCAGGAGGAAGCCGCCCTCGCGCAGCACCGCAATGGCCGGGAGCGGGGTCGCGGCGAGCCGCTCCCATTTGGTCTTGATCGCGCGCGCCTTGACCTGGAGCTGCTTGGCGCAGCGCAATATTTCCGTAACGCCGAGCGGCGCGCCGCCAAACTGATGCCGAATCTGATCCGGGTCGGCCGGCACGCCGAGAAAGCGCAATACCATCACCAGCGCGACGAGACCGGTATCGATCGGCGCGGCGCTTTTCGGTTCAAGCTCGTTCGTCATACGCGTCTACGGCAACAACTCGCACCCGATACCTTCCGTCGTCCTTGAGAGCCCTGGCTCGAGCGCCTCCTGCTTCGCGAACCGATCCTCCGCCCTGCTGGCCCGCTTTTGCGGGACATATTCAATGCCATGCAGCCGCAACCGTGTTCTGTAACGTCGGATCGCTCGGCAACTGCGATGAGGTCGCCGGGTTGAAGCCTGGATTCTCGGCCGCATAAGTAGCCATGGCCGAGACCAGCTGTTCGATCTGGCCGTCGAGGGTCAGGCCATCCGCGGTCTTGAAGCTTTGCACCTGGGCGCGGGCATTGCCGCCATACCAGCCGCTGATGGTGAGGTGATCGCTGCTGCCCAGAATATCGATCTGCAGGTCGTTGCCCACGCGCTCGAGCCACAGTTGCGTATTGCCGACGCCGGCCGCGAAATCGACCTCGCCCCGGGCGGTGGTCACGCCGTCCGACGCGGCGTTGTTCACCACCGTGCTGCCCATTCCGATGCCGGCCTTGTAGCTGTCGTAGCCTCCGCCGCCGACCAGCGTCTCGTTCGCGCCGCCGCTCAGCGTATTGGCGAGTGTGTTGCCCGTGAGCGTCTGCCCGGTGCCGGTGCCGGTGAGGTTCTCGACGTTGGCGGCAAGCGTGTAGCTCGCGAGCGAGGTGCGCACCTCGTCGGTGCCCTCGCCGGCATTCTCGGTCACGGTGTCGGCGGCCGCGCTGACGACATAGATGTCGTCGCCGGTGCCGCCCGTCATCCGGTCGTTGCCGGCGCTGCCGTTGAGCGTGTCGTTGCCGTCGCCGCCGGTGAGCGTGTCGGTCACCGTTGCCGCCGGTGATGACGTTGTCGAGCGCGTTGCCGGTGCCGGTGAACG
Organism: uncultured Alphaproteobacteria bacterium; assembly: GCA_963839985.1. GTDB lineage: Bacteria > Pseudomonadota > Alphaproteobacteria > Rhizobiales > Xanthobacteraceae > PALSA-894. The sequence continues at coordinate 102,412 of CAWIXG010000018.1, forward strand.
CCGCCGTCCCGGTGAAGGTGAGGTTCTCGACATTGGCTGCCCAGCGTGTAGCTGGTCAGGCCGGTGCGGATTTCGTCCGTGCCTTCGTCGGCATTCTCGGTCATCCACGTCGTTAACGCGTCGACCGTGTAGGTGTCGTTGCCGGCGCCGCCGATCATGGTATCGGAGCCGCTGCCGCCGTTCAGGGTGTCGTTGTCGATCCCGCCCATCAGGACGTTGGCGAGCGTGTTGCCGGTGCCGGTAAAGCTGCCGCTGCCGGTATAGCGTAGAATCTCGACGTTGCTGCCCAGCGTGTAGCTCGAAAGCGACGTCCTGACCTCGTCGGTGCCGGCGGCGCTAGCTTCCGTCACCACATCGGCGGTCGAGTCGACGATGTAGGTGTCGTTGCCGACGCCACCCACCATCGTGTCGTTGCCGCTGCCGCCGTCGAGCGTATCGTCGCCAGTGCTGCCGTTCAGCGTGTCGTTACCGCCCCACCGCTCAGCGTATCGTCGCTGACACCGCCCGTGATGACATTGCTGACCGCGTTGCCGATGCCGGTGAAGGCAGCCGTGC
>CAWIXG010000019.1:0-27750 GCA_963839985.1 uncultured Alphaproteobacteria bacterium
GCCTTCGCAACTGATTTTCCGGAATGGCCTCATGCGCATCGTCGACCTGGCTTCCGTCCCGCGCGAGGAATGGCGCAAGGGCGTGCTCACCCGCATGCGCGTCTCGGCCGCGAACGGTGGCGGCCAGCTCTGCCTGTTCGAGCAATGGTGCGAGCCCGGTCACGGCGCGCCGACGCATCTGCACGCGGTCGAGGAGGTGCTGCATGTGCTCGAAGGCGAGGCCGACGTGTGGGTCGGCGAAGAGCATGCGACGCTGCACGCCGGGCCAGCTGATGATGGTGCCGGCCGGCGTGAAGCACGGCTTTTCCAATTGCGGCAGCGGGATGCTGCACATCCAGTCCACGCTGGCGGCGCCGGTGTTCGAGGCGGCCTATGACGACAAGCGCGAGACGCCGCGGCGCTGGCTGCCGGAGTAGCCGCCCGGATCAATAACCACGGGAGTGGATTGTTCTCACCGTTCGTGGTTATGGATTTCGGGCTCGCGGGCATTCGCTCGCGCCCCGAAATGATGCTCAGCGAGATTCTGATGAACTCTCCGGCAATTGAGAACGACCTGCGCGCCGCGATCCGCTCGATCCCCGACTATCCCAAGCCCGGCATCGTCTTCCGCGACATCACCACGCTGCTCGGCAATCCGCGCGCGTTCCGCCGCGCGGTCGACGAGCTGGTGCAGCCGTGGGCCGGCTCGAAGATCGACAAGGTGGCGGGCATCGAGGCGCGCGGCTTCATCATCGGCGGCGCGGTGGCGCACCAGGTCTCGGCCGGCTTCGTGCCGATCCGCAAGAAGGGCAAGCTGCCGCACCAGACCGTGCGCATGGCCTACGCGCTCGAATACGGCACCGACGAAATGGAGATGCATGTCGATGCGGTCACGAAGGGCGACCGCGTCGTGCTGGTCGACGACCTGATCGCGACCGGCGGCACCGCGGAGGGGGCCGTGAAGCTGCTGCGCCAGGTCGGCGCCGAGGTGCTCGCGGCCTGTTTCATCATCGACCTGCCGGAGCTCGGCGGCGCCGACAAGCTGCGCAAGCTCGACGTGCCGGTGCGCACGCTGGTGTCGTTCGAGGGACACTAGGGTCTGATTCAACTGTGTTAAATCAAACTCCGGCCGCTTTCCTTTTTGCGCATGATCTTTTCCGAAAACCGGCGTCCATCCCGCATCACGTGCGGGACAAGCTTTTCGGGACCATGCGCCAGGTTTTGCGGGAGCGTCAGCCGTCGCGCGCCACCAGGTAGACCAGCTGCAGGTCGTCGGAGTCCTCCGTCGCGCCCGCGCCCGCCGCATAGCGCTCGGCCTCCTCGACGCCGGCATGCCGCACCGCGAGCTTTGTGACGCCGTCCCATACCAGCTTGCCGCCGACGCTGAGTGCGCGCAGGTCGGCCTTGAGCCAGTCCTCGCGCAGCAGGCTCTGCGCCTCGCGATGCGAGGTCGCGGCAAACGCCAGGACCGCGACGCCTCCGGTCTCGATCACGTAAACCTTCTCGGACAGCGGGACCGCCACGGCGCATGCTCCAGTCGAGGGTGCGGCGTCTTGCGCCGGGCCGGCATTATGCCCTTGTCGGGCGGCGAGTGCGAGCAGGCTGCAAGGCGCATCTGCCGGAACGAAAAGCCGGCCCGCGCGTCTTACACCTCAAGTGACCTGTCGGGCGATAGACCGGGCAGGCCAAAGAGACCCCGCGCGCGAGCCGGGGTCTTTTCATGAGGTCTCTTCATGAGCGACGCGCGCAAGGCGGACAAGCCGAAAGACGCCCGCGAAACGCTGCCGCAGACGCAGGGCGAGAAGGAAAAGCCCGCCAGGCCGGGCAAAGGCAGCAAGCCGCAGAACGAGGCCGACCGCCCGTAATGGTCGCGCGCGTCCGAATGGCGCGGGGTTATTGCCGCCTCGATCGCCGCGCGCCCGTTACGATGCCTTGCGGCGCGCGGCGGGCTTTGCGGCCTCTTTCGGCTGGTCTTTCTTCTTGCCGGAGATCGGGAGCAACATCTCGCGCTGGCCCTCGATGCGCTTCTTGCCCTTCTTCGCGGGCTTTGCGGGTTGCTCCAGCGCCTTGCCCGAGTCGACGCTGCGGCGCAGCGCGTCCATCAGGTTGATGACGTTCTTCGCGCGCCGCCGCCGGGCCGTTCGCCTTCGGCACGATCGCGCCGGCCTGCTTCTTCTGCAGCATCTCCACCACCGCTTCCTCGTAGTGGTCGACGAAGGTCGCGGGATCGAAGTCGTCCTTCTTGGTGTCGAGAATATGCTCGGCGAGCTTGAGCATCTCGCCCGGCACCTTGATCTCCGGGATCTCGTCGAAGTAATCGCTGCGCGTTGCGCACCTCGTAGGCGTAGCGCAGCGTCGTGCCCATCAGGCCCTTGTCCCATGGCTGCAGCATGATGACGCGCTCGCGCTTCGCCAGCACGACGCGGCCGAGCGCGACCATGTCCTTGCCGCGCATCGCGTCGCGGATCACCGCGAATGCGTCCTGCCCGACCTCGTCGTTCGGCGTGACGTAATAGGTGCCGTCGAAATAGCGCTCGTCGATCTGCGCGCGCGGCACGAACGCGTCGATCTCGATGGTGTGATTGCTCTCGATCGCGATCGCGTCGAGCTCCTCGTCCTCGACCGGGATGTAGGCGCCCTTGGCGTACTCGTAGCCGCGGCCCTTGTCGGCGCTCTCGACCGGCTCGCGCGTCACTTCATCGACAAGTTGCTGGCGCAGCCGGTTGCCGGTCTGCTTGTTGATCTGGCGGAACGCGATGCGCTCGCCGCCGCTGGTCGCGGTATGCAGCGCAATCGGACAGGAGACGAGCGAGAGCTTGAGATAGCCCTTCCAGTAGGGACGCGGCGCCACGGTCTACTCCTACGCACGGGAACAACGGTCGCATTCTACGGCATCATAATGGGCGGAGTCTTTACGGCGGGTTTTGTTTCCGCGCTGCCCGGTCGCAACCCCGGCGAGCCGCCCGCATGCTCGCGCCGCACCGCCGCCAGGAATGCGTCGATCTGCGCGGGAGACCGCAGATGGTGCACCCGCTTGGCCGATGATGCCTCGGCGACGAGCTTCCGGTAGCGGGGTGTGAGGTGGCGATGGCAGCGCCACACCACGCGGTAGCTGTCGAGCGAGCTCGCCCACAGCGGGCTGTCGTCCGGCCAGCCCGGCGGGTTGGCGAACAGCCCCTTGAGCAGGCGCTTGGTGACCCACCGGTAGTGCGTCAGCAGCGGCAGGTCGACGTGGACCAGCGTATCGGCGGCGGCGAACCGCGCGAAGGCTGCGGCGGCGGTGTCGTAGCCGTCGATGATCCAGCGATCGCCCGCGATCAGCGCGGCATGCAGCGCCAGGTACTCGTCCGGCGGGATCTTGCCGCCGTCCGGCTGGTCCGGCCGGTAGCGGCCGCGGAACTGGACGATGTCGAGCGTATGGAGCGGCAGGCCCGTGATTTCGGCGAGCCGCCGCGCGAGCGTGGATTTGCCGCCGCCGGCATTGCCGAACACTGCGACCTTTCGCATCACGATCACCGGCTTTGCGCCCCGGCACGCACCGTGCGCCGCGCCGCACCATCGCAAATGGCGCTCTATTCGGCCAGCGGCAACGCGTCCAGCCCGTTGTGCGAGGAGATCAGCGGTCCCCAATTGAAGCGCACCTCGGAGCGCGCCCGCCCGAGCAATTCCATGTCGACATGCGGCATGATCAGCGTCCGGAACGCGCGATCCAGCATCGCGAACTCCTCGGCGCAGCCCTCCGCGCGCTCCTTCGGAAGGCCGCCGGTGGTGACGGCGTCGGCGAAGGTCTTCGGGTCCGACCCGTAGGCCATGCACAGCAGATTGTAGTAGCGCTGCGCCGCCGTTCCGTGCGGGCCCGCATAGGTTCGCAGGCTCGGGGGCTTTTCCAGCGCCGCCTTGGCCTCGCTCGCCATCATGAAGCCGACACCCTGGAACAGGCGTGCCGCGTCCTCGGGCGTGAAGCGCAGCAGGATGTAGGCGGAAAAGAAATCGGCGGCATCCTCCTCGCGCCCGAACACCGGAATCGCCAGGATGTCGAACACCGCGTGTCCCGCTTCGTGCAGGAACGTGTCGACCACCGCGCCGACGATCGCGTCGGCGCGCGTCAACCCGCCCGGCGTGCCGACCTTGGGCGCATGGTGCTGGATCAGCTCGACATACTCGTAGCAGACCGTCGCCGTGCCCTCCCAGTAATAGGCGTCGACCTTGCCGCCGCATCCTTTCAGCTCGAGCGTGAGTTCGCGCGGCAGTCGCAGCGCGCTCAACAGCGCGCGCAGCATCTCGAGCACCTTGCGCTCCTGCAGTGCGTCGTGGATCGGCTGGTGCTTCGGATCGTCGGGCGTCAGGTAGACCGCGCGGACATTGCCGGTGCGCGCCGACTGCGTGCCGGCCGGCGTCGACACCGTGGCCAGCGCGATCGCGAGCGCGATGAGAAGAGGTCTGTGCATCCGGCATCCAAAATGGCGGTCGTGGCTGCGGCCCGCGCCCCGCGGGTCCCGAGCACCAACGCGCTCGCCGCACGGCGGTTCACACGCCGTATAGCGCGTTCCATGGACGGGCGCATTCAGCCAAATCTGCCGTGTCGAGAGCAAGTTTTGCCTTCTCGCGACCAAAGCGGAACCATCGCGCCGTCCGCTTGTTCTCCGCTTCTCGACAGCAGGGATCACACATGCGCACCGCCACGGACTACGAAGCCGCGCTCGACGAGATCACCGAACAAGGCATTGCGGCGATCCGCGGCGTGAAGGCCGGCGCCGAACGGGCCGCTTCCGACCTCGGCGAAACCGGACGCGAGGCGTTGCGCGGCGCGCGCGACGTGCGCGATTCGATCTCGGATGCGGTCCTGACGTCGGTCAGGACGCGTCCCTATACGACCTTGGCGATCGCCGGGCTGATCGGTTTTGCCTACGGCGCCTTGCGCCGGCGCTGACGCCGCGCCGCCGTCCCGCGCCACATTGTATCGTTGCGCTCGCGTGCGGGGCCGTCGTGCATCGCGCGCGATACAATCATATGACTGCCGAATACATTGTAACGCGCGCGGGTATTGCCTGAGTCAGAATGCTCCGTCAGGTTGAGTCCTGGAAGGGGAAAGCCGCTGCCTGACCAGGTCGGGTGCGGTTTCATCAAACCCCAAGGAGCGACCTGAGATGAACAAGAGCGTTGCTTTCCTCATTGCGGCAGCAGGCCTCGTCCTGTCCGCCCTGCCCGCGAGCGCGCAAGCAACTCGCACCTGGGTGTCCGGCGTTGGCAACGATGCCAATCCGTGCAGCCGCACCGCGCCGTGCATCACGTTTGCCGGTGCGATCAGCAAGACCGCGTCCGGCGGCGAGATCGACTGTCTCGATCCCGGCAGCTTCGGCGCCGTCACCATCACCAAGGCGATCACCATCGACTGCGGCGACGTGACCGGCGGACCGCTGGCGCCGGCCCTTTCCTCCGGGTTCATCGTCAATGCCACCGCGAGCGACCGCGTCGTGCTGCGCAACGTGAACGTCCAGGGCGCGGGCGTCGGCTTCAACGGCGTCCGCTTCCTCGGCGGCCTGCACCTGACGCTCGAGAACATGAAGATCGCCAATCTCGGGACCGTCGCCATCGACGTGAACAAGACCGCAAGCGGCAACCTCTACGTCCGCAACGTCTACATCACCAACGTGCCGAAGGCGATCCGGCTGTTCACCAGCGCGGGCACCGTCAATGCGCAGATCAACAACACGCGCATCGACTCGGCCTCCACCAGCGGCCTCGAAGTTGCCAGCGGCAGCACAACCGCGAGCATCTCCAACTCGGTGATCATGAACAGCGGCACCGCGCTCATCACCACCGGCGGCGGCTTCATCAATGCCGACAACAACACCTTCGCCAAGAATACGACGGGCGTGAACGCGAGCGTGGCTGGCTCGAGCATTCGCATCACGCGCAACGCATTCCAGGACAACGGCACCGCGGTGACGTTTGCGGGCGGCGGCACGGTTTCGACCGCCGGCAGCAACACCGTGATCGGGGCCGCAGGCCTTGCTCCGAACGGCGGTGCGATCAATCCGCTCTGAGCCGAACAGCCGCGCGCCGGGAAACGGCGCAGGCGTCACAGACCTCAACCGATGCAGTGCGATCCGCCGGCCTCGACGCGATCGGGCGCGGCTTCGCCAAACCAGTGAAAGGCGACCTCACATGAACAAGGCAATTGCGATCCTCATCGCGACTGCGGGCCTCGGACTCTCGGTCCTCCCCGCGAGCGCGCAAGCAACTCGCACCTGGGTCTCCGGTGTCGGCAACGACTCCGACCCGTGCAGCCGCACCGCGCCGTGCAAGACCTTCTCCGGCGCGATCAGCAAGACCGCGGCGGGCGGCGAGATCGACTGTCTCGATCCGGGCGGCTTCGGCGCCGTCACCATCATCAAGGCGATCACGATCGATTGCGGCGGCGTGACCGGCGGCATCCTCGCGGCCGGCACCAACGGCGTCATCGTCAACGCCGGCGTGAACGACCGGGTGGTGCTGCGCAATCTGAGCATCCAGGGCACCGGCACGGGCTTCAACGGCATCCGCTTTCTTGCCGGTGCGCACCTCACCGTCGAGAACGTGAAGATCTCCGGCTTCCAGACGATCGGCATCGACGTCAACAAGACCGCGACCGGCAACCTCTACGTCCGCGACACCTACGTCACCAACGTGCCGAAGGCGATCCGGCTGTTCACCGGCGCGGGCACGCTCAACGCCCAGATCGAGAATACGACGATCGACGGCGTCACCACGAACGCGCTCGAGGTCGCGAGCGGCAGCACGACCGCGAGCATCTCGAACTCGGTGGTCATGAACAGCGGCACCGCGCTGATCACGACCGGCGGTGGGTTCATCAACGCCGACAACAACATCATCGCCAAGAACACCACCGGCGTGAACTCGAGCGTCGCGGCGGGAAGCATCCGCATCACGCGCAACGCGTTCCAGGACAACGGCACCGCGGTGGCGTTCGCCGGCGGCGGCACGGTGTCGACGGCGAGCAACAACTCGGTCGTCGGGCCTGCGGGCGCTGCGCCGAACGGCGGCGCGGTTCCGCCGCTGTAGTACACCAGGCGATCGCGCCGGCGGACAGCCGGCCGGTCCACACGATCAGACCCGCGGAGGCCGGCCGGCCTCCGCGGTTTTTTTGTTTGCGGCAGCGGGCGGAGCGCGCGCACGCGCAGGGAGAATTGCAGCCGCCGCGCGCAACTTAAAACGCGTAGACTCTTGGGCGCGAAGCGCGCCGGAATCGCGCGATGCCCCTTCACCCCCGGCGGCGCCGGCTCGTCACCGACAACATCAGGCGCGTGCATCCAAAATGCACGGTCGCCGAGCTCGTGGCAGTGCTCGGCCTGTTGCGCGGCACGACCGGCCTGTGGCCGGAGAACGATGCGGAGGCCTGCGAGGCGTGGTGGAACAACGTGCTCGCCGATCCGCGCGCGCGGCGCACGCGCATGGAACGCGTTCCCCCGGATCATCGCGATGCGTGCCTGCGCCTCGATCGCTGCACCGCGCCCGCCGTCACGGTGAGCTGCACGCATTGCCGCGCCGCGGCGGTCTATCGCGTCGACGACCTGCGCGGCTCATTCGGGGACGACCACAACATCACGCGGCTGCCGGCTTATCTGCTGCCCTGCCGCAGCAAGCGCGACCGCCGCGAGGGCGCCTGCACGCCGACAACCGAGCCGGGCGGGACCGCGGAAGAGGCAGGCACGGTGAAGGCGGCGAGGGGAGCGCGGGGCTCGGCGCGCTAGCGCGCAGCCGAAAATTCTCACGCCGTCATCCTGGGCGCGAGCGCCGCCGTCACCACCGGTAAGGATGAAACAGGATGAAGTCGGTCGCGAAATTGATCCAGTAGAACGGCCACACCAGCGACCAGACCGCGCCTTTGAGGAAGGACAGCGTGCACGCCGCGGCGCCCGCGCATGCCGCCCAGCGCTCGCCGAGCTGGAACGCGAAGGTCAGCACGCCCGCGTACAGATAGAGGTGCGCGCGCCATCCGCCGACGAGCCTGAACAGCAGCGCATTGTCTTCGCGGAATTGGTCGCGCCAGGTCATGGGTCCGTATGGTTTGCGGGTGCCGGACGGAGATCGCCGCTGCCTCGCGCATGATCCCGAAAGCATGTCCTCGACCCCGATCGGGGATGGACACCGGTTTTCGAAAAAAGATCATGCGCAAACAAAAAGAAAGCCTCTAGCACAGACCGGCGCGCAAAGTGCTGCGCCGCCGCTGTCGCGGCGCTAGCCCTTCTTCTTCCCGCGCCGCGCACTCTTCGCGCCCGACGCGTCCGTGATCGCCTTCGCGAGCTTGCGCGTCGCCGCGGTGTCGTTGATCGTCAGCGCGTAGGCGTGGCCGCGGCCGGCGCGGTTGCGCACGCGCTTGCGTTTCACCAGCTTCAGGTCGAGCAGCTTCTGCAATTGCCGGTGCACCTGGCCGTTCGACTGGCCGATCATCGCGGCGACGCGCGAGGCGGTCACCGGCTCCTCGCCGTTCTGCAGCACATAGATCAGCGTGAACAGCCCGATCTGCTGCATGCGCAGCGCGCCGGTCTCCCTGACGAAAACCTTGTTGACGATCCGCTCGATGAACATGCGGAGCCGCTGGCGCGAGAGTTCGACTTGCATCACCCTTAGCTTTCTTATATTGGAAAGTGCAAGAGAGGGATGAACCGAGCGAGGGTTGCGGCGCAGTTGCGCCGCCGCCACGCTACCATAGCGCGCTTTCTCGGCGCAGGAGGCCGGCAGGCGTGGCGGGCAGGGGTCGGGCAGGGCGTGGCAGGGGTGACGCGGGAGTGAGCAGCAGGTGAAAACATCCGCGCGCCGCGCCGACGCCAGCGACGCGATCGTCGGCCGCAACATCCGCCTGCATCGCCTCGCGCGGCGCATGTCGCAGAACGAACTCGCGCGTCGCGATCGGCATCTCGTTCCAGCAGGTGCAGAAATACGAGAAGGGCGCGAACCGGGTCGGCGTCGGGGCGGCTGGTGCGGGATCGCGGCCGCGCTCGGCGTGCCGGTGATGACGCTGCTCGCGGGCGTGCCGGGCCTCGTGCGCAAGGCGCCGGCGCCCGCCGGGGTGGTGATGACGCCGGGGCAGATGCGGCTCACGCAGGCCTTCGCCACGCATCCCGAGCGGCGTGGTGCGGCGCGCGCTGATCGCGCTGACCGAGGACGCCGCGCGGCTCGCCGCCGGACGCAAGGGTTGACGCCGCGGCGGCGCGGCTCACGGGGCGGAAAGTTAACGCGAGCCACTCTGTGGCGCGTTCTGTAAGAATCCCATTTAAGCCATTGATCTGAAAAAGTTATACCGAGAAACCGTGCGGCCAAAACTGGCCAGAACCACAGAGCTGAGACAAAGCGACCGTCGCTCGCGTTAACATTTGCGCTTTGGCGTTGAACCTTCCGGCAGCCCCGCGCGACTACTTGTTAACCATGTCGTCTTGGCTCTGAAGGGGACCGCCATGACCGTGTTTCGCGCCATCGCTTTCGCAGGCTTCGCAGCTCTCGTCATCGCCGCGGTGACCGGTCCGGCCGGTTCCTCGGCGACCGCCTCCTGTGGCGGCGCGATCGTGCAGATCCGCGACCCCGGCCTGCGCGCGAGCTTCGAGAAGTTCGAGGCGCAGCAGTCGGATACCGCCGCGAAAATCTGCGCCACCTTCCGCAACGCCGGCTGATCCAGCCGCCCGTTTCGTGCTATGCTGGCGCCATGCGCTGGCCCCTCCTCGATCATGAGCCTGATCGCCATGCGGCTTCATCGCCGCGGACGTGCTGACGCCCGCCTCCGCCGACTGCACCTGCCGCTCGCAGGGCCGCGACTACGAGCTCGGGCAGAGCGTGTGCCTGCAATCGCCGAAGGGCGCGCGCGATCGCGACCTGCGGCATGGTGCTCAACAACACCTCCTGGCAGTTCACCGATACGCCGTGCACGGTTTCGCTGTGCCGCAGGCGCTTCCCCGAACCGCCGGCGCGCACGCCCATGCGCACGGCCACGCCCACGGCGCGCAAGCCACACTCGCCGAGGTTTCGCGCTCGGCCCCTTGATTCTCGCGATGGCGCGCGGCACCGTCGCGTCCGGAGAGTCCCAATGCGCCGCCTGCTCGTCTCGGCCGTTCTGCTCATCGCCTGCGCGGCGCCCGCGTCGGCGGCGAGCTGGCTCGAGCTGAATTTCGGCCTGTCCGGCCCGCGCTACGACGCCCCGTGCCGCTGTGCGGCGACGGCGGCGTGCTCGGGCAGATCTCGTCCAAGTTCGCCGAGAAGGAAGCGGTCCACTGGACGTCCCAGCCTCGAGATCGTCGGCATCGACCGCATCCGCGAGACCGCGTTCCGGCCGTGGGCCGCGCAGGCGATCCCGCGCCGCTTCTGCAGCGGCGTCGCGCGCATCTCGGACGGCTCGAGCCGGCCGATCCACTACTCGATCAACGAGACCGGAAGCTGGCTCGGCGTCAGCTGGGGGATCGAGTGGTGCGTGGTCGGGCTCGACCGCAACTGGGCCTACAATCCCGCCTGCCGCATGGCGCGGCCGTAGGATTTATCCCTGCTTTCCCCGCAATCCGCAGCACGTCCTGTGGATGTCCACGCTTTGTGGTTTAAATGTTCTTGAAATGTTCTCATCTATAAGTTAGCCTGTCATCCGGTGCAACCGAGTTCAGGGAGGCGTCGATGCGCCGGTCGTGGGGAGTGCTGCTCGTCGCGTTGTTGTGTTTCGCGCCGATGTTTGGTCCGCCCGCCTGGGCGCAGGACCGGCGCCAGAACGAGCCCGGAAAGTTCGATTATTACGTGCTGGCGCTGTCGTGGTCGCCGTCGTTCTGCGAGCAGGCCGGCGAGCGCAAGAGCGCACAGCAGCAGTGCGGCGCGCGGCCGTTCTCCTTCGTGGTGCACGGGCTGTGGCCGCAATACGAGCGGGGCTTCCCGGAGTTCTGCCAGCAGCCGGCGCCGTTCATCGACAGCCCGATCATCAACGGGATGCTCGACCTGATGCCGGCGCGGCCGCTGGTGATCCACGAATGGCGCAAGCACGGCGTCTGCGCGGGCCTGCCGGCGCGCGGCCTATTTCGAGACCATCCGCAAGGCGCGCGCGGGCGTGAAGATCCCCGAGGAGTTTCTCGAGCCGAAGACCGCGCTGACGGTGTCGCCGGAGAGGTCGAGGAAGCCTTCGTGAAGGCCAATCCGGGCCTGAGCCGCGCCGGCGTCTCGGTGACCTGCTCGAGCACGCATCTGAACGAGGTGCGCATCTGTCTCACGCGCGACCTGAAATTCCGCGACTGCCAGGAGGGCGAACGGCGCGCCTGCCGCCGCGAGAAACTGGTGATGCCGCCGGTGCGCGGCGGGTGAGGCCGCGCGCGTCCTGAAGCGGCGCCGCGCTATAATGCGGCGATGAACTATCGCCACGCCTTCCACGCCGGAAACTTCGCCGACGTCGTCAAGCACGCGGTGCTGGCGCGCATCGTCGCGCTACCTGAAGGACAAGCCGGCCGCGTTCCGCGTGATCGACACCCATGCGGGCGGCGGGCTTTACGATCTCGCCGGCGCCGAGGCGAGCCGCACCGGCGAATGGCGCGACGGCATCGGCAGGCTGCTCGGCGCCGAGCTGCGCGCCGGCCGCGCGCGGGCTGCTCGCGCCCTATCTCGACGCGGTCGCGGCGTTCAATCCGGCGCGGCGGACGGCGCTCTCAAGGTCTATCCCGGCTCGCCCGCGCTGGTGCGGCACTGGCTGCGCGCGCAGGACCGCCTGATCGCCTGCGAGGCCGAGCCGGGCGCGGCGCGCGCGCTGTCCAGCCGCATGCGCGGCGACAACCGCGTCAAGGCGGTCGCGATCGACGGCTGGACCGCGCTCAACGCCTATGTGCCGCCGAAGGAGCGGCGCGGCCTGGTGCTGATCGATCCGCCGTTCGAGCAGCCGGACGAGTTCGCCCGCCTCGAGCAGGCGCTCGCCGCGGCCCACCGCAAATGGCCGACCGGCATCTTCCTGCTCTGGTATCCGCTCAAGGATGCGCGCGGCACCGAGGCCTTCGGCCGCCGGTTGTCGCGGCTCGGCATCGCCGCGCATGCTGCGCGCCGAGCTCGACCGTTGCGCCGGCGCGCGACCGCGCCAAAGCTCGCCGGAAGCGGGCTGATCGTGGTCAATCCGCCCTGGACGCTCCCCGACGAGCTCGCCGTCCTGCTGCCGGCGCTGGCGCCGGTCCTTCGCCGGCGCCGGCCGGCCGCACCCGGCTCGACTGGCTTGCCGGCGGATGAGCGGGGTGCGGCGCGACCGCCCCTTTCCAGCGCCGCACGGTTGATGTCTACTTGACGCGCTGGCTTTGACGTTCCGCCTCCATCGGGGGCCGGCGGAAATGACTCGGGGTGCCGACGTTTTTCTCGTTGCGTGAATGTCCGGCCGAGCCGCCGCGCCGTGGGGGCCGGTGGTGGGGCAACGTTGGGAAAAGGGAGCTTCCCGATGGCGCAGGGTGGTACCGTCAAGTTCTTCAACACGCGAGCGTGGCTACGGCTTCATCAAGCCGGACGACGGCGGGCGGGACGTGTTCGTGCACATCACGGCGGTCGAGCGGGCCGGAATGAAATCGCTCAACGAAGGCCAGCGCATCTCCTTCGATGTCGAACCGGACAAGAAGGGCAAGGGGCCGAAGGCCGTGAACCTCGTCATCACGGGCTGAAGGCTGAGCGTTTCGTGTCTCGCGACTGACCTGCGCGCTTGTGCGCCGCACTCCTGGATTCCGCAAACATGATGATCCTGCGTTCCTCCCCGCCTTCGCCGTTCGGCCGCAAGGTGAAGCTCGCGCTCGGCATTCTCGGCGCTCGAGAACGACGTGACGATCGAGAAGGCCGATCCGACCGACGCCAGCGACTCGATCCGCCAGCAAAATCCGCTCGGCAAGATTCCCGCGCTGATCATCGAGGACGGCACGGTGCTCTACGACTCGCCGGTGATCCTCGAATATCTCGATCAGCGCGCCGGCGGCGGCAAGATCATTCCGCGCGATGCCGACGCGCGCATCAAGGCGCTCACCTTGCAGGCGCTGTGCGACGGCATTCTCGATGCCGGCATTCTGCTCGTTTACGAGGGCCGCTGGCGTCCGGCCGAGAAGCACGAGCAGAAGTGGCTCGATCACCAGACCGGCAAGGTGCAGCGCGCGATGGACGTGCTGGAGGCGAACCCGCCCGCGCTCACCGCGATACCCGACGTCGGGCAGATCACGCTCGCCTGCGCGCTCGGCTACGGCGATCTTCGCTTCGGCGGCAAATGGCGCGAGAGCTATCCGAAGCTGGTGCAGTGGCTCGACGCGTTCGCGGCGAAAGTGCCGGCGTTCGAGAAGACGCGCGTCACGGCCTGATTGCGCCGCGCCGGCGTGGCACTGGACGCGTGCCGGCGTCCATCACACACTCGCGCTCGCTTGCGTTCACGGGAGCTCCACATGCGGCGGCATTTCCTTTGCGCGATCGTTTGCCTCGCCGCCGTCGTTGCGGCGGGGGCCGCGACAGCCGCCGACATCAAGGTGATGATCTCGGCCGGGTTCTTCAACGTGTATGCGCAGCTTGGTCCCGCCTTTGAGACGTCGACCGGGCACAAGCTCATCACCACGCGCGGACCCTCGCTCGGCGATTCACCGGAGGCGATCCCGACTCGTCTGGCGCGCGGCGAGGAAGCCGACGTCGTGATCATGGACGGGCACGGCGCCGATATCCTGGACGCGCGCGGCATGACGCGCCCCGGCAGCCGGGTGCCGCTCGCAGAATTGTTCATCGGCATGGTGGTGCGTACGGGTCAGCCGAGGCCCGACATCAGCACGCTCGACGCCCTGCGGAAGACACTCCTCGCCGCGAAATCCATCGCCTATTCGGACAGCTCGAGCGGCACCTATTTGTCGACCGTCGGTTTCAAGAAACTCGGCGTCGCCGACGAGATCGCCGGCAAGACGCGCAAGGTGCGCGGACCGCCGACCGGCGAGCCGGTGGCCGCGGTGGTCGCGCGCGGCGAGGCGGAGATCGGCTTCCAGCAGGTCGCCGAGCTGATCCATGTTGCGGGCGTTGATTTTGTCGGCACGGTGCCGTCCGACATTCAGCCGCCGACCTTCTTCGTCGGCGCGCTGCCGAAGAATTCGCAGCAGCCCGATGCGGCGGTGGCGTTGCTCCGCTTTCTTTCCTCCGCGGAGGCGGCGAGCGTCATCACGAAGGCTGGACTGAAGCCGCTGGCGCGGTAAGTCGCGGGCGACGGACGGAGCGAGCTTCGCAACAAAAAAAAGCCCCGGCGAACCGGGGCTTTTTCGTTCGCTGTATCGCTCGCGTCAGAACCGGTAGTTCACACCCAGCCGGAACACGTTCGACTGAAATCCGTTGTTGACGCCGGTGAGCACATAGCCGCGATCTTCCAGCCGCACATACAGATACTCGGCCTTGGCCGACCAGTTCGGCGTGAGCCCGACCTCGACGCCGGCGCCGATGGTCCAGCCGAGATGCGTCTGCGACTCGCTGGCCAGGCCGAAATCGACCTTGCCGCCGCCATAGGCGAGACCGCCGGTGATGTAGAGCAGCACGTTGTTCATCGCGTAGCCGCCACGGCCACGCACGGTGCCGAACCACGGATTGGAGAACTTGTAGCCCGCGAACGTGTCGTTCGCGCCCGAGCCCTGGATGTCGGCCTCGAGGCCGAGCACCCATGTGCCGAACTGCCAGTTGGCGCCGATCTGGCCGCCGCCCATCAAGCCGCTCGGCTCGGTCGGCCCCCAGTTGGTGACCTTGCCCCACTGGTAGCCGAGGTTGGCGCCGACATAGACGCCGTTCCAGTTGTAGCCGCTGAACGGGGCCGCCGCGTAAGCGGGCCCGGCGCGCGGCCGTAGAGGTCCGCCGCCGCCGCCGGCGTGGTGATGAGCGCTGCCGCAAAGGCCAGTGGCGCGGAAGGTCGATCTTCATTGGTCTGCTCACTCGTTTGCCTTGAAAGGGCCCGCGGGCGGTGCCTCGTTGACCGGAGCCGCCGCCCGCGCCTTGGTGGTCATCTCCGCCCCGTGATGACCGTTCCCCGCCCGTGTCTTGCGCACTTTCGCGGCCTTTGAGTTAAGCTTTCCTAAAATGCGAACGATCGTCGCGGACAGGCTTAAGACTTCGCTACTCGCGCGAGCGATCGCGCCGGGATTCGATTCACCATGCGAGAGGCGCTACGTAAGTGAAATGACGGATGGAGCCGCACTGGTGACCGGTGGCGCGCGCCGCATCGGCCGCGCGATTTCGCTTGCGCTGCACGACGCCGGTTACGCGGTCGCGATCCATGCGCAGCGCTCCACCGCCGAGGCCGAGGCGCTGCGCGACGAGATCGTGCGCGCGGGCGGGCGCGCCTGCGTGGTGCAGGCGGACCTTGCGGATCGCGCGGCGGCCGGGCTGATCGGCGCGGCGGCCGAAGCGCTCGGGCCGCTCGCGCTGCTGGTCAACAACGCGGCGAGCTTCGAGCCGGACGAGATCGGCGCGCTCGACGCCGCACGCTTCGACCGCCAGATGGCGGTGAACCTGCGCGCGCCGTTGTTTCTCAGCGAGGCGTTCGCCGTCGCAGGCGGGTGAGGGTGCGTCGATCGTCAACATCCTGGATCAGCGCGTGTTCAAGCTCACGCCGCATTTCGTGTCCTACACGCTGGCGAAGAGCGCGCTGCATGCCGCGACGCGGATGCTGGCGCAGGCGCTGGCGCCGAAGGTGCGGGTGAACGCGGTCGCGCCGGGGCCGACCATGGCGAGCGCGCGGCAATCGGCGGAGGATTTCTCGCGCCAGTCCGCCGCGGTGCCGCTCGGGCGCGGGCCGGCGCCGGAGGAGATCGCCGCCGCGGTGGTCTATCTCGCGCGCGCGCGCAGCGTGACCGGCGTGACGCTGACGGTCGACGGCGGACAGCATCTTGCCTGGAACACGCCCGACGCGAGCGTGGCCGAATGAGCGAGGTCCGTTCGTCCGAGGACGTCGAGTTCGACAGCGAGGTGCCGGTGCTGATCGTCGGCGCCGGCGCGGCCGGCCTGATCGCGGCGCTCACATTGAGCGAGGCCGGCATCGAGCCGGTGGTGATCGAGCGCGATGCGGTGCCGTCCGGATCGACCGCGCTGTCGGCCGGGCTTGATCCCGGCGGCGGGCACGCGCTTCCAGCGCGCGCGCGGGATCGAGGATACCGCCAGCGCTGTTTGCCGACGACATCGCGCGCAAGGCGCACGGCGAGGCGGACGCAAAACTCGTGCGCGCGGCCGCGGACGGCGCGGGACCGACGGTCGAGTGGCTCGCGGACTCGTTTGCGATGCCGTTCGAGGTCATCACCGACTTCAACTATCCGGGCCATTCGGCGCACCGCATGCACGGGCTGCCGAGCCGCACCGGCGCCGAACTGATCGACCGGCTGCGCGCCGCCGCCGAGGCGCGCGAGATTCCGATTTTGACCGGGCGCGTCTGCGACACGCTGTTCGCCGACGAAGACGGCTTCATCGAAGGCGTCGCGATCGGCGGCGAAGGAGCGCGCGAAACGATCGGCTGCGGCGCGCTGGTGCTCGCCTGCAACGGCTATGGCGGCAACGCCGAACTGGTGCGGCGCTTCATTCCCGAGATGGGCGACGCGCTCTACTTCGGCCATCCGGGCAATCAGGGCGACGCGGTGCTGTGGGGCGAGGCGCTCGGCGCGCGGCTCGGCGCGCTGTCCGGCTATCAGGGCCACGGCTCGGTCGCGACGCCGCACAATATCCTGATCACCTGGGCGGCGATCATGGAGGGCGGCTTTCAGGTCAATCGCGAGGGCAAGCGCTTCTCCAACGAGGCGCGCGGCTACTCGGAGGCCGCCGCCGAGGTGCTGCGCCAGCCGGGCGGAATCGCGTTCGATATTTTCGACGCGCGCATCGCCGCCATCGCGCGGCAGTTCGAGGATTTCAAGACCGCCGAGAAGGCGGGCGCGGTGATCGGCGCGGACAGCGATCGCGGCGCTGGCGGCACGCATCGGCGTGTCCGGCGGATGCGCTGCAGGCCGAGTTCGACGCGATCGAGCGTCGGCAAGCCCGACCGCTTCGGCCGCGTGATCGAGAAGACGCTCGCCGCGCCGTATTGCGCCATCAAGGTCACCGGCGCGCTGTTCCACACCCAGGGCGGACTTGCGATCGACGCCGCAGGCGCGCGTGCTGCAGAAGAACGGCAGGCCGTTTCCGAACCTGTTCGCGGCCGGCGGCGCGGCGGTCGGCGTGTCCGGCGCGCAGGCGTCCGGCTATCTGTCGGGCAACGGGCTGCTCACCGCGACGGTGTTCGGGCGGATTGCCGGAACCTCTGCGGCGAAGCTCTGCGGAAATCGGGTGGCTGCGCCCGGGCGCGCGCGCCATATCGGGCGAGAACGGAGGACCGTCATGCCCCGCTCCGCCCACGCCCGGAAACCCGAAACCGACGACATCGCCGACCGCGTCGCCGCGCTCGACTGGGCGCGCATCGGCGCCGACCTCGACGCGCATGGCTGCGCCACCACCGGCGCGCTGCTGACGCCGGACGAATGCGCGGCGCTGTCCTCGCGCTACGACGACGACGGCCTCTACCGCAGCCGCGTGATCATGGCGCGGCACGGCTTCGGCCGCGGCGAGTACAAGTATTTCGCCTATCCGCTGCCCGACACGGTCGCGGCGCTGCGCGGCTGCGCTCTATCCGCCGCTCGCCGACGTCGCGAACCGCTGGAACGAGCAGATGGGCATCGACCAGCGCTTCCCGGCCGATCACGCCGCCTGGCTCAAGCGCTGCCACGCGGGCGGGCAGGCGCAAGCCGACGCCGCTGCTGCTGCAATACGGCGCCGGCGACTACAATTGCCTGCATCAGGACGTCTACGGCGAACTCGTGTTCCCGCTGCAGGTCGCGTTCCTGCTGTCGCGGCCCGGCGAGGACTTCTCCGGCGGCGAGTTCGTGCTCACCGAGCAGCGCCCGCGCATGCAGTCGCGCGCCGAGGTCGTGCCGCTGACGCCAGGGCGAGGGCGTGATCTTCCCGGTGCATCACCGCCCGGTGCAGGGCACGCGCGGCGTCTACCGGGTCAACATGCGCCACGGCGTCAGCCGGCTGCGCGTCCGGCAAGCGCCACACGCTCGGGGTCATCTTCCACGACGCGAAGTAGCTAGCCGCCGGGCATGGGCGAATCCCTATTTTCCGCCCATGTCGCGGATGTCCGACGACCCCAAAGCCAATATCGAGCCGGAGCTCGACCTCGAGGAGGACGAGGAGGAATCGAGCCTGCCGGCGATCGACGAGGACGCGCCCGGCGCGGCGCGCTCGCGGGCGGCGTCGCGGCGATCCAGCGCTACGCCAAGCACGCGCCGGCCTCGCCCGGCGTCTACCGCATGTTCGACGCGAAGGGCGAGGTGCTCTACGTCGGCAAGGCGAAGAGCATCCGCAAGCGCATCGTCGTCCTATGCGCGCATGGCCGGCCACACCGCGCGCATCATGCGGATGATCGCCGCGACCGCGACGATCGAGTTCGTCTCGACCGCGACCGAGACCGAGGCGCTGCTGCTCGAGGCGAACCTGATCAAGCGGCTGCGTCCGCGCTTCAACGTGCTGCTGCGCGACGACAAGTCGTTCCCCTACATCCTGATCACGGCGACCACGCGCGCCGCAGATCGTCAAGCACCGCGGCGCGCGCTCGCGGCCGGGCGACTATTACGGCCCGTTCGCCTCGGCGCAGGCGGTGAACCGCACCATCACCGCGCTGGAGCGCGCGTTCCTGCTCCGCTCCTGCTCCGACACGGTCTACGAGAGCCGCACGCGGCCGTGCCTGCTGCATCAGATCAAGCGCTGCTCGGCGCCCTGCACCGGCGAGATCTCGCACACCGACTATGCCGAGCTGGTGCGCGAGGCGAAGGCGTTCCTCTCCGGCAAGAGCCGCGCCGTGAAGGAGGAGCTCGCCGGCGAGATGGAGAAGGCGTCCGAGCGCGCTCGATTTCGAGCGCGCCGCGGTCTATCGCGACCGCCTCGCCGCGCTCTCGGCGGTGCAGTCGCGCCAGGGCATCAATCCGCGCACGCGTCGAGGAGGCCGACGTGTTCGCCGTGCACCAGCAGGGCGGCTATTCCTGCGTCGAGGTGTTCTTCTTCCGCACCGGGCAGAACTGGGGCAACCGCGCCTACTTCCCGAGCGCCGACCGTTCGCTCGAGCCGGGCGAGGTGCTCGGCGCGTTCCTGGCGCAGTTCTACGACGACAAGCCGCCGCCGCGCTGCGTCTTCCTCTCGCACGAGATCGAGGACCGCGCGCTGCTCGCCGAGGCGCTTGGCGTCAAGAGCGGCCGCAAGGTCGAGGTCTCGCTGCCGCAGCGCGGCGAGAAGAAGGAGCTGGTCGACCACGCGCTCGCCAATGCGCGCGAGGCGCTCGGCCGCAAGCTCGCCGAGACCGCAGTCGCAGCAGAAGCTTGCTCGGCGCGCTCGGCGAGACGTTCGGGCTGCGCGCAAGCCGCCGCGCCGCATCGAGGTCTACGACAACAGCCACATCCAGGGCATCGAACGCGGTCGGCGCGATGATCGTCGCGGGGCCGGAGGGCTTCCGCAAGAACCAGTACCGCAAGTTCAACATCCGGTCGGAGAACCTCACGCCGGGCGACGACTTCGGCATGATGCGCGAGGTGCTGACGCGGCGCTTCAAGCGGCTGATGGCGGAGGCGCCGCGCGCGCCAGCCTCGGTGCTTTCCCCTCTCCTCTTGTAGGGGACGGTGCCGAACCATCGAAGCGAAGCCAGGATGGTGAGGCGGGAGAGGGGGCCTCTTCGCAAGGATTCTCTGAAGAACCCCCTCTCCCGCCCTCCCTGCGCTCGGCACCCTCTCCTGCAAGGGGAGAGGGGCGCGGAGTTCGCGGCTCCGGCCGACGACTCGGAGCCGGATGAGCAGTTGGAAATAGCCGACTCCCCCTGGCCCGATCTCGTGCTGATCGACGGCGGCCACGGCCAGCTCACCGCCGCGCGCGAGACGCTCGCCGAGCTCGGCGTCACCGACGTGCCGCTGGTCGGCATCGCCAAGGGACCGGACCGCGACGCCGGCCGCGAGACCTTCTTCGTGCCCGGCCGCGAGCCGTTCAAGCTGCCGCCGCGCGATCCGGTGCTCTATTTCGTGCAGCGGCTGCGCGACGAGGCGCACCGCTTCGCCATCGGCTCGCACCGCGCAGAAGCGCAAGAAGGACATCCGCGAGGCCGGCCTGCAGGAGATCCCCGGCATCGGCCCGACGCGCAAGCGCGCGCTGCTGCACCATTTCGGCACCCTGAAGGCGATCGAGCGCGCCTCGGTCGCCGACCTCGAGCAGGTTCCCGGCATCAACGCCGAGACCGCGCGCAAGATCTAGATTTCTTCCATGAATCCGCGCCGCGGCGCTGACCTGATGTCAGCACGTTTGTGTGCGCGGCACGGCCGCCATCCGCTTTCGGCGGTTGCGCCGCCGCGCGCCAAGTGCTCTTTTCCGGCCATGACCACGACGACGAATCCCGCATCGTCGGCGCGGGCGTTCGCGCTGCCGAACCTGCTGACCTACGCGCGCATCGCCGCGGTGCCGGTCGTGGTCGGCTGCATGTATTGGCAGTCGATCCTCGAAGACGGGCTGTGGCTGCGCTGGGTCGCGCTGGCGATCTTCATCGCCGCCGGCATCACCGACGTGCTCGACGGCTATGTCGCGCGCGCCTACGGGCAGCAGTCGACGCTTCGGCCGCATGCTCGATCCGATCGCCGACAAGCTGCTGGTCTCGTCCTGCCTGCTGATGCTGGCGGCCGACGAGCACCATCCGCGGCTGGTCGCTGTGGGCCGCGATCGTCATCCTGTGCCGCGAGATCCTGGTCTCGGGCCTGCGCGAATATCTCGCCGAGCTGCGCGTCAGCGTGCCGGTGACGCGGCTCGCCAAGTGGAAGACCGTCCTGCAGCTGGTCGCGGTCGGCTTCTGCATCGCCGGCGAGGCCGGCGACACGATCCTGCCGATCACCACCGAGATCGGCATCGCGCTGCTCTGGCTCTCGGCGCTGCTGACGCTCTATACCGGCTGGGACTATTTCCGCGCCGGCGTGCGGCATCTGATCGACGACTGACATGAAGCTTGCTCTATTTCGCCTGGGTGCGCGAGCGCATCGGCAAGCCCGAGGAGGAGGTCGAGCTGCCGGCCGTCGGTGCGCACCGTCGGCGAACTGGTCGCGCTGGCTGCAGCGGGCGCGGCGAGGAATACGCCTACGCGTTCGAGAACGCGAAGGTGATCCGCGCCGCGATCGACCGCACCCACGTGCAAGCCCGACACCGCAGATCGCCGGCGCGCGCGAGATCGCGTTCTTCCCGCCGATGACGGGCGGCTGACGTGACCGTCCGCCTGCAGCGCGAGGACTTCGACGTCGGCGCCGAGATCGCGCGGCTCAGCGCGGGGCCGCACCGACATCGGCGCGGTCGTGACCTTCACCGGCATCTGCCGCGGACGACGGCGATCGCGGCGATGACGCTCGAACATTATCCCGGCATGGCCGAGGCCGAGATCGCGCGCCATGTCGAGGAGGCGCAGGCGCGCTGGCCGCTGCTCGGCGTCACGGTGATCCACCGCTACGGCCGCATGGTTCCCGGCGACAACATCGTGCTGGTCGTCACCGCCTCGTCGCATCGCGAGGCGGCTTTCGCGGCCGCCGAATTCCTGATGGACTATCTCAAGACCCGCGCGCCGTTCTGGAAGCAGGAGGAGCGCGCGGGGGGCGGCGATTGGGTCGAGGCCGCGCAAGCGACGACGCCGCCGCGGCGCGCTGGAGCCGCCGCAGACCTGAGGCCGCCGAATGACAAGACGACCGGTGAAAAGCCGGCGCTGAAGCTGGGGGAGGGAGTCATGATCCGCTGGATCGCCGCGGTGCTCGCGGCGCTGGCAAGCTGCGGCGGCATTTGCCGATACGGTGCACTATTTTCCCGTGACCTCGGGCGCGCATCCGCACGACGTCGCGGCCGCGCCCGACGGCACGGTCTGGTACACGGCGCAGCGCCAGGGCGCGCTCGGCATCCTCGATCCGAAGACCGGCAAGGTCGAGCAGATCCCGCTCGGCAAGGGCGCGGCGCCGCACGGCGTGATCGCGGGCCGGACGGCGCCGCCTGGATCACCGAGAGCGGACTGAACGCGATCGCGCGCGTCGATCCGAAGAGCCGCGACGGTGAAGCTGTTCCCGCTGCCGAAGGGCTTCGAGAAGGCCAACCTCAACACCGCGACCTTCGACAAGGACGGCACGCTCTGGTTCACCGGCCAGAACGGCGTCTACGGCCGGCGTCGATCCGGCGAGCGGCAAGGTCGAAGCCTGGAAGGCGCCGAAGGGCGCGGGCCCCTACGGCATCACCACCACGCCGTCGGGCGAGTCTGGTACGCCTCGCTCGCCGGCGACCACATCGCGCGCGTCGATACCGCGACCGGCGCCGCGACCATCGTCGATCCGCCGAAGCCCGGCGTCGGTCCGCGCCGCATCTGGTCGGACTCGAAAGGCATGCTGTGGGTGAGCTTCTGGCACTCCGGCGAGGTCGGCCGCTACGATCCGGCGCAGAAGACTCTGGAACGTGTTCGCGCTGCCGAAGAGCAAGAGCGGCTGCTATTCGGTCTACGTCGACGAGAAGGACAAGGTCTGGGTGACGGATTTCGTCGCCAACGCGATCCTGCGCTTCGATCCGGCGACCGAGAAGTTCGAGAGCGTTCCAGTCGAACAAGCGCGGCGCCGCGGTGCGCCAGATGCTCGGCCGCGCCGGCGAGGTGTGGGGCGCGGAATCCGGCACCGACCGGCTGGTGGTGGTGCGCTATTGAGGTGGCCATGAAGGCTCTCGCGTCGCTCGCAACGCTGCTGGCGCTGTCCGGCAGCGGCCTCCGCGCAGGACTGGCCGGCGCGGCCGGTGACGATGATCGTGCCCTACGCGGCGGGCGGGCCGGTCGACACGGTCGGCCGCATCATGGCGCAGGGCCTGAGCGAAGCGCTCGGCCAGCAGGTGGTCATCGAGAACATCGGCGGCGCCGGCGGCATGACCGGCGCGAACCGCGTCGCGAAGGCCGCGCCCGACGGCTACACGTTCCTGCTCGGCGGCAGCGCCACGATGACGACCGTGCCGGCGCTCAACGGCAAGAAGACGCTGTACAATCCGCTCACCGATTTCGAGCACGTCATCCAGTTCGCCGACTCGGCGCGCATCCTGATCGCCCGCAAGGACTTTCCGGCGAATTCGCTGAAGGAGTTCGTCGCCTACGCCAAGGCGAACGTCGACAAGATGCAATACGGCTCGTCCGGCACCGGCGCGGGCGCGCATATCTGCGCGCTGCTGCTCGACCAGGCGATGGGCGTGAAGATCACGCACGTGCCCTATCGCGGCTCCGGTCCGGCGATGCAGGACCTGCTCGGCGGGCGCATCGACTACATCTGCGAGCAGGTCTCGACCGCCATGCAGCAGATCAAGGCCGGCACCGTGAAGCCGATCGCCACGATGGGCCTGAGCCGCTCCGACGTGCTGCCCGATCTGAAGACCGCCGCGGAGGAGGGCTTCGACATCAATTGCGCCTCGCTCAGCGCGTTCGAGTTTCCCAAGGGGACGCCCGAGGCGATCGTGCGGCGCCTCGCCGAGGCGACCAACAAGGTGGTCGAAAGCGCCTTCGTGCGCGAGCGGTTCGACACGCTCGGCGTCGCGGTCGAGCCGCCGGAGCGGCGCACGCGCGAATATTATCTGAAAAGCCTGCCGCCCGAGGTCGAACGGCAGGCGCAGGTGATGAAGGCCGGCGGGCTGACCGCGGAGTAGCTGGCGACGCGACCAGCCTTTGCCGCCGTCACCCGGTGATCTGCCGAAGGCCGATCCTCGAAGGGGGATCGGGCACAATCGGATGACGCGCAATCGATCAGCCGATCTTGCGCACCCAACCTTCGGTGTCGGCGATCTCGCCGCGCTGGATGCCGACGAGCTTGGCCTTCAATGCGGCCGTGATCGGGCCGCCCGTGCCGTCGCCGATCACGATGTCGCCGTTCGTGCTCTTGATCTTGCCGATCGCCGAGATGACCGCGGCCGTCCCGCAGGCGAAAGCCTCGCGCAGCTTGCCGCTCGCGGCGTCGGCGCGCCATTGCTCGATGCTGTAGCGCTCCTCGCGCACCGTGCGGCCTTCCTTGCGGGCGAGCGTGATGATCGCGTCCCGGGTGATGCCGGGCAGGATCGTGCCGCTCAGCGGTGGCGTCGTCATCGAGCCGTCGTCGAAGACGAAGAAGACATTCATGCCGCCGAGTTCTTCGACCCAGCGATGCTCGGCGGCATCGAGGAACACGACCTGATCGCAGCCCTGCTCGATCGCCTCGGCCTGGGCGAGGAGGCTGGCGGCATAGTTGCCGCCGCATTTGGCTGCGCCGGTGCCGCCCTCGGCGGCGCGCGTGTACCGATCGCTGAGCCAGACGGTGACGGCCTTCGCGCCGCCCTTGAAATAGGAGCCGACCGAGCTGGCGATCAGCACGAAGAGACATTCGTGGGACGGGCGGACGCCGAGAAAGGCCTCGCGTCGCAAACATGAAGGGACGCAGATAGAGGCTGCCTTCGCCGCCCGGAATCCAGGCCCGGTCGATCTTCACGAGCTCCTCGACGGCCTGCAGGAACAAGGCTTCCGGCAGCTCCGGCATGGCCATGCGCGCGGCGGAGGCCTGGAAGCGCCGCGCATTCTGGTCCGGCCTGAACAGCGCGATGCTGCCATCGCTGCGGGTATAGGCCTTGAGGCCTTCGAAGATTTCCTGCCCGTAGTGCAGGACTGCGGCGGCAGGATCGAGCGAGATCGGCTCGCGGGCGCCCACCTGCGCATCGTGCCAGCCGCGGTCCTTGGTCCAGCGGATGGTCACCATATGATCGGTGAAGACACGGCCGAATCCCGGATCCTTCAGCAGCTCTGCCCGCGCATCGGCTGCGACGGGCTTGCTCGTCGGCTTGCGGGAAAAGGCGATCGTCTCGAACTTCTGATGGGCGTTCATCAAAGCGGTCCTGTTTCCGTCCCGGGGTCCGGCGTTTTGCCTCGCCGGGTGCCTCTGGGCTATTGTCTTAGCGTGTCCGGCGCATTTGCGCTTGCCGAACTGAGGGTTCGATCGCCACGGGGCTTCCGCGCACGATCCTTTCGTTAATGCGTAGCTGTGGAGTAACAATCAAACAGAAATATGTCAACATGGCTGACATAATTTTTTCTCCGCAGGCCGGCGTTTCGTCGCCGCAGGGGCCCGCGGCCGCGCCCGCCGAGGGCGAGCCGATCTGGGACCTGATCGAGCTTTTGTTCTTTGCCTACAGGGACTTCGTCGTCCGACCCGACCACGTGCTGGAGAAGTTCGGCTTCGGCCGGGCGCACCATCGGGTGCTGCATTTCGTCAATCGCAATCCCGGCATGAAGGTCGCCGACCTGCTCGACATCCTGCGCATCACCAAGCAGTCGCTCGGCCGCGTGCTCAAGCAGCTCGTCGACGAAGGCTACGTGCTGCAGAAGGAGGGCCCGGACGACCGGCGCCATCGCCTCCTTTTCGTCACGCCGAAGGGCGAGCAACTCGCCATGAAGCTCGCCGGACTGCAGACCGAACGCATCGCGCGCGCGCTGTCCGGCCTCGGGCCGAACGCGCACAGTCGGCGCGCGACTTCCTCGCCGCCATGATCGATCCCGACGAGCCGCGACGAGGTGCTGCGCTTCATCGCCCGGGCGGATCGCGCGCCGCGAAGCGCTGAAGGAGGCACGATGGCGGAGCCCGCGCTCGCGCTGCCCGACAACGCGCCGCATCTGCTGGTGGTCGACGACGACCGCCGCATCCGCGATCTGCTGTCGCGCTTCCTCTATGCGCGAAGGCTATCGCGTCACCACCGCGGACAACGCCGCCGATGCGCGCGCCAAGCTCGAAAGCCTGTCGTTCGACCTGCTCGTGCTCGACGTGATGATGCCGGGCGAGACCGGCTTCCAGCTCGCGAAGTCGCTGCGCGAGAACTCCGCCGTGCCGATCCTGATGCTGACCGCGAAGGCCGAGACCGAGAGCCGCATCACCGGGCTCGAGCTCGGCGCCGACGACTACGTGCCGAAGCCGTTCGAGCCGCGCGAGCTCTCGCTGCGCATCGCCAACATCCTGAAGCGCACCATTCCGGCGCCGACGCCGGCGATCGAGTCGGTGCGCTTCGGCGATTTCGTGTTTCATCTCGGCCGCGGCGAACTGCAAGCGCGGCGAGGAGATCGTGCACCTCACCGACCGCGAGCGCGACATGCTGCGCGTGCTCGCCGCGGCGCCGGGCGAGACCGTGCCGCGCATGGCGCTCGCCGGCAACGGCGGCGGCGCGAACGAGCGCGCCGTCGACGTGCAGGTGAACCGCCTGCGCCGCAAGATCGAGCGCGATCCCGCCAACCCGCTGTTCGTGCAGACCGTGCGCGGCATCGGCTACCGGCTGGTGGTCGTCGCCATGACGTCGCTCGACGCCGGCCTTGCCACGCTGCGCTCCGCGGCCGGGCATGTGTCGGCGGCGTGGGACGCGCTTCGCGCGCTGGCTCAAGAGCATGATGCCGACCGGCCTCTACGGCCGCGCGCTGCTCATCATCATCGCGCCGATGGTGGTGCTGCAGTCGGTGGTCGCCTTCGTGTTCATGGAGCGGCACTGGAACACGGTGACGCGGCGGCTCTCGGCCGCGGTGACGCAGGACATCGCGGCGCTGATCGACATCTATCGCGAGCTATCCGCAGGACCCCGAGCGCACTGATCATCCGGCGCGATCGCGCAGGAGCGGCTCGGCCTGTCGGTCGATTTCCTGCCCGCGACCGAAATGCCGCCGCCCGGGCCGAAGCCGTTCTTCTCGCTGCTCGACCAGGCGCTGTCGCAGGAGATCAGCGCGCGCAGATCCGCCGCCCGTTCTGGATCGACACGGTCGGGCGCTCGAACCTGGTCGAGATCCGCATCCGGCTCGACGACACCGTGATGCGCGTGTTCGCGCGGCGCAGCGCCGCCTATGCGTCGAACTCGGAGATCTTCCTGCTCTGGATGGTCGGCACCTCGCTGGTGCTGCTCGCGCGTCGCGATCCTGTTCCTGCGCAACCAGATCCGGCCGATCCTGCGCCTCGCCGACGCCGCCGAAAGCTTCGGCAAGGGCCGCGAGGTGCCGGGCTTCCGGCCGCGCGGCGCGCGCGAGGTGCGCCGCGCCGCGCAGGCCTTCATCGAGATGAAGCGCCGCGTCGAGCGCACGATGGAGCAGCGCACCACGATGCTCGCCGGCGTGTCGCACGACCTGCGCACGATCCTGACGCGCTTCAAGCTCGAGCTGGCGCTGCTCGGCGAGCGGCCCGGAAATCGAGGCGATGAAGAAGGACGTCGACGAGATGGGCCGCATGCTCGAGGCCTATCTCGCCTTCGCGCGCGGCGACACCGGCGAGCAGCCGGCGCCGACCGACATGGCGGCGTTCCTCGAGGAGCTGAAGGCCGACGCCGAGCGCCACGGCCACGAGACCAGCGTCGACGTTCTACGGCCATCCGATCGTCACGGTGCGGCCGGCCGCGTTCCAGCGCTGCCTCGCCAACCTCGTGTCGAACGCGGCGCGCTTCGCCAAGGCGATCGCGATCACCGGCCACCGCGACCACCGCTGGCTCACCGTCACCGTCGACGACGACGGCCCGGGCATTCCGGCCGACATGCGCGAGGAGGTGTTCAAGCCGTTCCTGCGCCTCGACGACGCGCGCAACCAGGACGAGGGCGGCACCGGCCTCGGCCTCGCCATCGCGCGCGACATCGCGCGCTCGCATGGCGGCGACATCACGCTCGGCGACAGCCCGCTCGGCGGCTTGCGCGCGACGGTGCGGGTGCCGGTGTAA
>CAWIXG010000020.1:0-42226 GCA_963839985.1 uncultured Alphaproteobacteria bacterium
GAGCAACTGCGCGACCACCAGCGTCGACACCCCGTCGTCGATGCCGCCGGTGATGAAGACGATCCGCTCCTTCAGGAGCCGGGAAAAGATGTCGTATGCGCGCTCGCCGCGATTGGTCTGCTCGACCACCATGGGAACGAGATTCATGTAAGTCCGGATGGGATCGCGCATCGGGTGACCTGTTCTGGTTCGCGGTCCGGCGCTCCGGCCGGACCGGCACTCATTTAGGGATGCAGGCGCCGCAAGAGAAGGGCGGCACCGGGGCTTAGCCGATTCGCCGGCAGTGCCGCGAACCCGAACTCCACATCAAGAGCTTGCCGCAATGTCTTGCGGACTGCGGAATCAGGACACCAGACTGGCACGATACGCCGCGCCGTGGGTTAACCGCGGTCAGGCCGCAGGCTTCTCGCCAGGGCCGTCGTCGTCCTGCAAGTAGAGCTCCTCGCGGGACACCTTCTTCTCAGTGACACTGGCGAGCTCGACCAGGAAATCGACGACCTTTTCCTCGTAGATCGGAGCGCGCAGGCTCGCGAGCGCATTCGCATTGTTGCGATAGAACTCCCACACCTGCTGCTCCTGCCCGGGGAATTGGCGGGCGCGCTCGACCACGGCGCGCTGCACCTCCTCGTCGGTGACCTTGATCTGGTTCTTGTCCCCGATCTCCGCGATCACCAGGCCGAGCCGCACGCGCCGCTCGGCGATCTTGCGGTATTCCGCCTTCGCCTCTTCCTCGGTGGTGTTTTCGTCCTGGAAGGTGCGGCCCTGCTGCTTGAGATCATTCTCGACGGTCTGCCAGACGTTCTGGAATTCCTGGTCGACCAGCGTGGGCGGCAGGTCGAACTTGTGGCGCTCGTCGAGCGTGTCGAGCAGCTGGCGCTTGAGCTTCGCGCGGCTCGCGCCGGCGTGCTCCTGGCCGATGCGGCCCTTGACCGCCTCGCGCAGCTTGGCGATCGACTCGAGCCCGAGTTGCTTGGCGAAGGCGTCATCCGCCGTCACCTCTCCTGGGGCATCGACGGACTTCGCCGTCACCTCGAATTCGGCGATCTTCCCGGCCAGCTCGGCCTTCGCGTAGTTTTCCGGGAACGGCGCCCTGATGGTGCGCGTCTCGCCTGCCTTGGTGCCGGCGAGCTGTTCCTCGAACCCGGGAATGAACGACTGCGAGCCGATCACGACCGGCACATCGTCACCGGTGCCGCCTTCGAACGGCACGCCGTCGATGGTGCCCTTGAATGAAATCGTCACGCGGTCGCCGAGTTTCGCCTCGGCTCCCTCGCCCTTCGGCGCATATGGCTTGTTCTGGTCCGCGATGCGGCCGATCGCCTCATCGATCTCCCCGTCGGCAACATCGGCCGTGAGGCGGTCGAGCTTCAGCCCCTTGAAATCGGCGAGTTCGATCTTGGGCAGCACTTCCATCGCAACCGAGTAGTCGAGATCGGCCTTGCCTTCGACCACCGCCTTGATGGCGTCTTCCTCGGTCGGAAGCTTGACCTGCGGCTCCATCGCGAGGCGTAGATTATGATCGGCAACAATCTTGGCGTTCGCGTCGCGCACCGTCGCCTCGATGGTCTCGGCCATCACCGAGCGGCCATACATGCGCTTGAGATGCCCGACCGGCACCTTGCCGGGACGGAAGCCGTTGATGCGAACCGTGCCCTTGAGCTCGTCAAGCCGGGCATTGACCTTGGTGTCGAGATCGCCTGACGAGACCACCACGCGATACTCGCGCTTCAATCCATCGGAGAGTGTTTCGGTAACCTGCATGGTGGAATCGATCTCGTGTTGCTCGTTGCGTCGTCGTGCGAGAAATCTGCCCTAACGGGCTGGTGCGGGCGGAGGGATTTGAACCCACAAGCCTTGCGGCGCTGGAACCTAAATCCAGTGCGTCTGCCAGTTCCGCCACGCCCGCCAAAGGGAAGCCGAGAAAGCCAAGGCCGCCCTCGGGCGGCGCGGCTTATATCATGCTGTTGCGCCCACGCACCATGAAAATGGGGGTGCCGCGGGACTGCTGCCGAGGTAGGTAGGACGCCGGATGCGCCCCTTCAATCCGCTGACCCGACGCGCGGTGATCGCCGGCACCGGCCTTGCCGCCACTTTGGCGCTTCTGGGCCTTCCGGCGATGGCGCAAAACAGCGGGTTCCGCACCATCCGGGCGCGCGAAAGCGGATACGAGGGCCAAATTCCAGGCCCCGTGCTGCGGCTCAGGCGCGGCGAGGAACTGAGGGTACGCCTGGTCAACGAGCTTTCGACCGAGACCACGATCCACTGGCACGGCGTGCGCTTGCCAAACACGATGGACGGAACGGCGCTGACCCAGATGGCGGTCGCGGCGGGCGAGACCTTCGAGTACCGCTTCACGCCCCCGGACGCAGGAACTTTCTGGTACCACCCGCCCCTCGTCACGGCGCAGAATCGGCCATTGCACGGCTTGCTGATCGTGGACGAGCCACAACCGGCCGAGGTCGATCGCGACGTCGCGCTGACCCTTGATGCGTCGGGTTCACAGGCGACCGCAAACGGTCTGACGACCCTCGATATTCCGGTTACGGCGAACGAGCGCGTCCGGCTCCGCCTCCTCAACGTTTCAGACCGGTTCATCGCGCTGCGCATCGACCGTCATCCGGTGCAGGTGATGGCGATCGACGGACAGCCGGCCGAGCCGTTCGTGGCGCGCGAGAGCCGCATCACGCTCTCGCCAGGGAACCGCGCCGATTTGTTCGTCGATGCGGTGCTGGAGCCGGGCACCATCGCGCCGATCGTGGTGCAGAACGACGGCACCGACATTCCGGTCGCGCGCCTCGTTTATGCCGCGGGCAGACCCGCGCGATCCGAGCCGCGCGGTGCTGCGGCGCCGTTGCCCCTGAACACACTACCCGAACGGATGGATTTTCGCGGCGCCCGCCGCGTCGATCTGATCCTCGACGCCGACACCAATACGTTGCCGGCGAGACCTCACTTTACGGTCCAGCGCGGACGCACCACCGTGCTGGCGATCGCGAACCGAACCGCGCTGCCGCGGATTTTGCACATCCACGGTCATCATGTGCGCCTGCTCGATGCGCTGGACGATGGGTGGAAGCCATTCTGGCTCGACACCATCCTGTGCGTGCCGCAGCGGACGACGCGCGTTGCCTTCGTGGCCGACAACCCGGGCAAATGGATGCTGCACGCACGGAGCATCGGCGGCGCAGGCCAGACGTTGACCTGGTTCGAGGTCAGCTAGTCAATTGCTCGAACAACCGGCGGTAGACCCGCGGCAGCACCTCCGGCAGATCCTCGGAGATCAGCCCGGGACCTGCTTCGGTCCCGGCTTCGCCGTGCAGCCACGCGCCGGCGCAGGCCGCCTCGAACGGCGGCATGCCCTGCGCGAGCAGCCCGGCGATCATCCCGGCCAGCACGTCGCCAGAACCCGCAGTCGCGAGCCAGGCTGGCGCATTCTCGCAAATCGCCGCATGCCCGCCGGGAGCCGCGATCACCGTGTCGGCGCCTTTCAGCAATACGACGGCGCCGGAGGCTTTTGCCGCCACGCGCGCCATCCCGACCTTCGAAAGCTGCCGAGAATCCTGGGTCATCGTTTTGAATAATCGTGCGAATTCCCCCTGATGCGGCGTCAGCACCGCGGAGCTCCGTGCGGTTGCGGCGAACAGGACGGCTGGATCGGCCTCGAAGCTGGTCAGCGCATCCGCGTCCAGCACCACCGCGCGCTCACCGTCGAGTGCCGCCGACACCAGATCGCGCGTCGCCGTGCCGACGCCGAGGCCCGGCCCGAGCAGCACCGCGTTGAGCCGCTTGTCGGCGAGCAGGCTTCGCAACGCGTCCGCGCCGTCCACGGCACGCACCATCACGGCGAGGCTCGCCGCCGCGTTGACCATCAGCGCATCGCGCGGACTCGCGAGCGTCACCAGCCCCGCCCCCGCCCGCAATGCGCCGCGAGCGGCCAGCCTTGCGGCGCCGGTAAACGACATCCCGCCGGACATGACCACCGCGTGTCCGCGTGAATATTTGTGGCCGTCGGGCCTGGGAGTCGGAAATTGTTGCCCCCAGAGCGCGACGGCGTTCGCGAATATCGTCGGCTGCGCGCGTGCGAGCACCGCCGCCGGAATTCCGATGTCGGCAACGCGCACCTTCCCGCAATTCAGACGGCCGGGCAGCAGCAGGTGTCCCGGCTTGCGGCGGAAGAACGTGATGCTCTCGCTCGCCATCACCGCCGCGCCCATCACGGCGCCACTCGCACCGTTGATGCCGCTCGGCAGGTCGACCGCGACGATCGTCGCGCCGCTTGCGTTGATCGCGTCGATCAGCGCACGCGCTTCGCCGTCAACCGGACGATTGAGCCCTGCGCCAAACAGCGCATCGACGACGATGCCGGCGCCGGCGACCGCCGCGGGCGCCGCCGGCTCAACCGGCCCCTTCCACCGCGAGGCGGCTTTGGCCGCGTCACCCTTGAGCGCCGCGACATCGCCGAACAGCATCAGCCGCACCGGATAGCCGCGGTCGGCGAGCACGCGCGCCGCCACGAACCCGTCGCCGCCGTTATTGCCCGGTCCCGCCACGACCGTGACGCGCGTGCCGAGCGGATGCCGCGCGACCGCGTCCGCGACCGCCCTGCCCGCCTTCTCCATCAGCGTGATGCCGGGAGTGCCCGCCGCGATCGCGAGCCGGTCGCAAGCCGCCATGTCGTCGGGGGTCAAAAGCTCGATCATCGCCCGACAGGATAGCGCACCGTGGGCATGGAGCGGAAAACGCCGGACGCGACGTGCTGGCCGCAACATGGCAGCTCCGCCCACGAAATAGGCAAGTTGCCTATTTTTTCACCGAAAGCTAGAAGCAAAACTTCGGCACAGGCACGCGCAACAGGCAGAACTTGCTCAGAACACTTGGGTTTCGAGGGTCCCGCCGCCTTGGCATGGACCCTGCTAAATGTGGGCGCGGCTGCGTGAATGGCGCTTTGCCTCGCGGCCCGGGAGGACAAGAGACGCGATGAAGAAACTCGAGGCGATCATCAAGCCGTTCAAGCTCGACGAGGTGAAGGAGGCGCTGCAGGAGGTCGGCCTGCAGGGTATCACCGTCACCGAGGCCAAGGGCTTTGGCCGCCAGAAGGGACACACCGAGCTCTATCGGGGCGCCGAATACGTCGTGGACTTCCTCCCCAAGGTGAAGATCGAAGTTGTTCTCGGCGATGACATGGTTGAAAAAGCCGTCGAGGCGATCCGCCGCGCGGCGCAGACCGGTCGGATCGGGGACGGCAAGATTTTCGTCTCGAATATCGAGGAAGCAATCCGGATCAGGACCGGAGAATCCGGCATCGACGCAATCTGAGGCGCGGGCGCGGCGTCCTCAACCGGCGATTTGTTCAACAAGGGAAGCGACCCATGAAGACGGCTAAAGATGTCCTCAAGACGATGAAGGACAACGACGTGAAATACGTCGACTTCCGCTTTACCGACCCACGCGGCAAGTGGCAGCACGTCACGTTCGACAAGACGATGATCGAAGAGGACACTTTTGCCGAAGGCATCATGTTCGACGGCTCCTCGATTGCGGGCTGGAAGGCGATCAACGAGTCCGACATGTGCCTGATGCCGGATCCGGCGTCGGCCTGCATCGATCCGTTCTTCGCCGAGACCACGCTGTCGATCGTGTGCGACGTGCTCGAGCCGACCACCGGCGAGCCGTACAACCGCGACCCGCGCGGCATCGCCAAGAAGGCCGAGGCGATGGTCAAGTCGATGGGCGTCGGCGACCAGATCTTCTTCGGCCCCGAGGCCGAATTCTTCGTGTTCGACGACGTGCGCTTCAAGGCCGACCCGTACAATACCGGTTACAAGCTCGACTCGATCGAACTGCCGACCAACTACGACACGCCTTACGAAGGCGGAAACCTCGGCCACCGCATCAACACCAAGGCCGGCTACTTCCCCGTTCCGCCGCAGGACTCGGCGCAGGACATGCGCGGCGAAATGCTCGCCGCGATGGCGAAGATGGGCTGCGTCGTGGAAAAGCATCACCACGAAGTCGCCTCGGCCCAGCACGAGCTCGGCCTCAAGTTCGGCCCGATGGTCACGATGGCGGACCACCTGCAGATCTACAAATACTGCATCCACCAGGTCGCGCACATCTACGGCAAGACCGCCACCTTCATGCCGAAGCCGATCTATGGCGACAACGGCTCGGGCATGCACTGCCACCAGTCGATCTGGAAGGGCGGCAAGCCGGTGTTCGCCGGCAACAAATACGCCGACCTCTCGGAGACCTGCCTCCACTACATCGGCGGCATCATCAAGCATGCGAAGTCGATCAACGCCTTCACCAACCCGTCGACCAATTCCTACAAGCGCCTGGTCCCGGGCTTCGAGGCGCCGGTGCTGCTCGCCTACTCGGCGCGCAACCGTTCGGCATCGTGCCGCATTCCGTTCACGACCAATCCGAAGGCCAAGCGCGTCGAAGTGCGCTTCCCCGATCCGCTCGCCAATCCGTATCTCGGCTTCGCCGCGATGCTGATGGCCGGCCTCGACGGCATCAAGAACAAGATGGATCCGGGTCCTGCGATGGACAAGGATCTCTACGATCTGCCGCCGAAGGAGCTGAAGAAGATTCCGACGGTGTGCGGCTCGCTGCGCGAGGCGCTCGGCAGCCTCGACAAGGATCGCGACTACCTCACCGCCGGCGGCGTGTTCGACGACGACTTCATCGACAGCTACATCGAGCTGAAGATGACCGAGGTCATCAAATTCGAGCACACGCCGCATCCGGTCGAGTTCGTGATGTACTACTCCGGCTGATCGTTTCTCCCAGGTATCGCTCCCAAGCGATGCGAACTGACAGGGCGTCCCGCAAGGGACGCCCTTTTTCTTGGTGCGGGATTTGCTCGTCAGGGGCGAAACCGTCTTCCGATGAGCAGCGCCGTGGCCGATCTCGATCAAGTCGTCAAAGAGATCGCCGACGAGATGCGGCAGCGGCCGGACCGCGGCGAGGTCGCGAGCTATATTCCCGAACTCGCCGCGTCGATGCCAACGCCTTCGGCCTGGTCGTGATCGATGCCGACGGCAACGTCGCGGCGGCGGCGACAGCGACACGCCGTTCTCGATCCAGAGCATCTCGAAGGTGTTCACGCTGACGCTGGCGCTGGGCAAGGTCGGCGACCGGCTGTGGCAGCGCGTCGGCCGCGAGCCGTCGGGCAGCCCGTTCAACTCCATCGTCCAGCTCGAATACGAGCGCGGCATCCCGCGCAACCCCTTCATCAATGCCGGCGCGATCGCCGTCACCGACCTGATCCTGTCCGGCCATCAGCCGCGCGAGGCGCTGGGCGAAATCCTGCGCTTCATGCAATTCGTCGCCGACGATCCGTCGATCACGATCGACGAGGCGGTCGCGGCCTCCGAGCAGCGCACCGGCTTTCGCAACATCGCGCTCGCCAACTACATGAAGTCGTTCGGCGTGCTCGACAACCCGGTCGACTTCACGCTCGGCGTCTACTTCCATCATTGCGCGATCGCGATGTCGTGCCGGCAGCTCGCGATGGCCGGGCGCTTTCTCGCGCATCTCGGCCGCAATCCCGTCGACCGGCCTTTCGGTCGTGCACGCCGGAGCGCGCGCGGCGCATCAACGCGCTGATGCTGACCTGCGGCCACTACGACGGCTCGGGCGAATTCGCCTATCGGGTCGGCCTGCCGGGCAAGAGCGGCGTCGGCGGCGGCATTCTGGCGATCGCGCCCGGCAAGGCGTCGATCGCGGTGTGGTCGCCGGGCCTCGACGCCAACGGCAACTCGCATCTCGGGCGCGTCGCGCTCGAGGCGCTGACCAAGCGGATGGGCTGGTCGATCTTCGGCGCGTAGCGCACGATCGAAGTCGGTACCGGTCTTCGAATAGATCGTGCGCGCAGGTCGCGCTAGTTCTTGCGCGTGCGCTCGTCTTCGATCGCTTCGTCGTGATACCAGCCGCTGCCGAACACGATGTTCGCGCGGCTGCAGCGCGATCGTCGCGCGCTCCGCCTCGTCGGCTCGCGCCGCTGACCGCGTAACGACCCCGCGCGGGAAACTGATAGATCTTCGCCGATCCGCGCTTGAGCATTCGCTGTCATCGTTCGTCTCCGCTGCGCGCGCCGTCACGAACCGGCTGCGCACGCAAGTCACTCGTGTTGGAACCGAATATAACGCTGCTGCACGCCGATTGCTCAGCATGCCTCATGAAAAATCAGCATTTGGCTACAATATCAGCACGTGCCGTTTTTGCTTCTTTGGCTAGCATCGCTGCCGGTAGCGAAGTTCTGTTGCTGCACTGCGTTCGCGCTGCGGAGCGTTGTTCGCGCCCGGTTGGCACGTGAAATGCTTGCGTTAACGCTCAGCAGTTGGCGGCCGGACGCGCCGTTGGTTGCCGGGCGCACAGGGCTCACTCACAACTCGCGTCATCAACTCATGAGAGAACCGAATGACAAAGTACAAGCTCGAGTACATCTGGCTCGACGGCTACACGCCGGTGCCGAACCTGCGCGGCAAGACGCAGATCAAGGAATTCGACGCTTCCCGACGCTCGAGCAGCTTCCGCTCTGGGGCTTCGACGGCACCTCGACCATGCAGGCCGAAGGGCATCCTCCGATTGCGTGCTCAAGCCGGTCGCGGTCTATCCCGGACGCCGCGCGCACCAACGGCGTGCTCGTGATGTGCGAAGTCATGATGCCGGACGGCAAGACGCCGCACTCCACGAACAAGCGCGCGACCATCCTCGACGATGCCGGCGCCTGGTTCGGCTTCGAGCAGGAATACTTCTTCTACAAGGACGGCCGTCCGCTCGGCTTCCCCGAGGCCGGCTATCCGGCGCCGCAGGGCCCCTACTACACCGGCGTCGGCTACAAGAACGTCGGCGCGGTCGCGCGCGAGATCGTCGAGGAGCATCTCGACCTCTGCCTCGCCGCCGGCATCAACCACGAAGGCATCAACGCCGAAGTGGCGAAGGGCCAGTGGGAATTCCAGATCTTCGGCAAGGGCTCCAAGAAGGCCGCCGACGAAATGTGGATGGCGCGCTACCTGATGCTGCGCCTCACCGAGAAGTACGGCATCGACATCGAATTCCACTGCAAGCCGCTCGGCGACACCGACTGGAACGGCTCGGGCATGCACGCCAACTTCTCGACCGAGTACATGCGCGAGGTCGGCGGCAAGGAGTACTTCGAGGCGCTGATGAAGGCGTTCGACAAGAACCTGATGGACCACATCGCCGTCTACGGTCCGGACAACGACAAGCGTCTGACCGGCAAGCACGAGACCGCGCCGTGGAACAAGTTCAGCTACGGCGTCGCCGATCGCGGCGCCTCGATCCGCGTGCCGCACAGCTTCGTCAACAACGGCTACAAGGGCTATCTGGAAGACCGCCGCCCGAACTCGCAGGGCGACCCCTACCAGATCGCCTCGCAGATCCTGAAGACGATCGCATCGGTTGCCACCGCCAGGGTGTCGGTCGCCGCCTGAACAGGGCCGCCAAGCGGCCCAGCCATCGGGGCGCTCCTTCGGGAGCGCTCTTTTTGTTGGGCAGACCGCTTCGCCCGGCAGGTGATTCGACGAGCGCCGCCGGGCGTTGCCGACCGCGGATTTCCTTTATCGGCCATCAGAAAACTGATGACGCCGGCGCGCAAAACCCCTGCAACTGTTGCGTTTGAGTCACACGCCAAAGCATTCAATCTGAGAAACCCGGATTCCGCTCAAACAGGCGGCAATTGTCGATTATTTGTGCTCGCAGGTTTTGTTCATTCCCAGTCACAATCGCTGTCAGGTTGTTCGGTGCGTATTGCCGGGGACAACAGCCGCGTTGAAATTCACGGATATCCTTGGGGCCACAAACCGCGTGGGCGGGGGAAAGAAAATGACAATCACCAAGACCATCGCAACAACGATCGCCGCCTTCGGAATTCTGACCTCGTCCGCGCTCGCGGCCGACATCGTGCGCAAGGCGCCGATCAAGAAGGCCGAAGCCGCACCTGCCTCCTGCTTCGACCTCGCGGTCGGCGGCGGCATCCAGAGCGACTATAACTTCCGCGGCATCTCGCAGACCGACCGCGGCCCAGGCGTCTGGGCCTATGTCGAGCCGCGCTGCAACATCACCAAGGACATCCAGATCTACGCCGGCGTCTGGGGCTGGAGCACCAAGCTGCCGACCACGCCGACCGGCGAGTTCGACATCTACGGCGGCATCCGCATTACGCTCGGCAACTTCGCCTTCGACTTCGGCGGCATGTACTACTACTACCCGCGCGAGCGGGCCCTGTTCGCCGCCGACCCGGCGTTCACCACCCTCAGCCCGACCAATTTCGGCTTCGGCCGCTTCACGGTCGACGAGACCGACTTTTGGGAAGTCTACGGCAAGCTGACCTGGACCGTGACCGACTGGCTCGCGATCAGCCCGTACGTCTACTACTCGCCGAATTTGCTGGGGAGCGGGGCGAAAGCCACTTACGCCGGCGGCAGCGTGAAGCTGACCGCGCCGAGCTCCTGGTTCCCGTCCGACTGGGGCGCCTACGTCTCGGGTGAGGCAGCGCACTACTGGATCGGCACGTTCACGGCGTTCGGCGCTCCGTTCGACCTGCCCGACTACACCTACTGGAACATCGGCGGCGCGATCACCTACAAGATCTTCACCTTCGACCTGCGCTATCACGACACCGACCTGAGCCGGAACGCGTGCTTCCTGCTCACCAGCGACCCGGGCGGCGTTGTGACGGCTCAGTCGCGCTGGTGCGGCGCGAGCATCATCGGCAAGTTCTCCTTCGACCTGACGGCGATGACCAACCTGAAATAAGCGGCGCCAGACAGGAATACGAACGGGCGGCGCGCAATCGCCGCCCGTTTCGTTTCTACGAAGCGAAGAAGGTCAGATCAGAAGGAAGGCGAGCGCCAGCGCCGCAACCGCCGCAGCGATCCATAGTGGGCGGCGCGCGTGATCGTGCCGGCGATAGGCCCCCTGCTCGCGCCGCACGCGGACCACCTCAGCCTCAAATTCGTCCGACGACGAGAACAGACAGGCGAGCGCAGTTCCGGCGCGCTCAGCCGCGGCGCGTAGCGCCACGATGTCGGCTTCCAGTTGCGCGATGGTGCGGCTGCTCATCCGCACGATGCTAACCGCAACATGGTAAACGGGAGGTTTCGCACCCACCTGCGCAAGTTCCACGGCTCCAACGTGCCGGTTAACAACAGCTAAACTTTCATTCCGCGCTGCATCGGCGGCCGCGCCTGGACTGTCGTCGGTGCCGAGCCGGCAGGCTCTAGGCCGCCGCCGCGACCAGCGCCGCCTCACCGGCGCCGCCCTCTCCGGCGAACGCCGCGACGCGATTGCGTCCGGCTTCCTTGGCCTGATAGAGCGCGCCATCCGCGCGCGCGAGCAGACCGCCAAGATCGTGTCCGCCGATCCGTGAGGCCGCGACGCCGATGCTGACCGTCGCGGCCACCGCATGGCCGCCGATTTCGGCCGCCGCATCGGCAAACACCGTGCGGATGCGCTGGGCGAGCGCGAGCGCCGCTGCCTCGCTTTTCTCCGGCAGAAGGATCGCGAACTCCTCGCCGCCGATGCGCGCCGCCAGGTCGTGGGCGCCAAGGCACCGATGGAGCGACGCCGCGAAGACGGTGAGAACCCGGTCGCCGACCGCATGGCCATACATGTCGTTGATCCGCTTGAAGCGGTCCAGGTCGGCGAGCAGCACGGCGAACGGCTCGCTGCGCGACGACCGCTGCGCGATCACGGCTTCCGCGTCGATCATGAAGGCACGGCGGTTGGCGAGTCCGGTCAGCGGATCGACCAGCGCGGCGATCTTGTGGCGCATCTCGGTGCGCTCCTTGGTCATCGACAGCAGCAGGAAGGCAAATGCGATGGTGTAAAGCACCGTGCCGAGCGCCATGAACGCGAAGGTCGGGCTGCGGAACAAGTCCGCATGCGACGTGATCGGCGTCGCCATGACGATGACCATGCGACCGGTGAGGATGACCGCATGGGTCGCCAGCAGGATGATCGTCGGCCAGCGCGACAGCAGCGCCTCGCCGCGCTCGCGCCACAGCTCGTAGGCCATCAGGGCAACAAGGGTGCATTGCAGGCTCGAGACGACGACCACGCGCACATTGATGTCGCTCGCGATCGCCGGC
The DNA here is from genome assembly GCA_963839985.1 of uncultured Alphaproteobacteria bacterium. GTDB lineage: Bacteria > Pseudomonadota > Alphaproteobacteria > Rhizobiales > Xanthobacteraceae > PALSA-894. The sequence goes on from CAWIXG010000020.1 coordinate 12,120, forward strand.
ACCCGCATCGCGGTCAGCCAGATCAGCGGCGTGACGAGGAAGGCGGTCACGGGTGTCTCGCGCCCGCCGAACGCGCGCGTACCCGCCAGCAGGAAGCTGTAGCCGAGCAGCAGCAGCCCGTTGGCGATCTCGATCGAGAATACGTTCGCGATTTCGCCACGCGCCGAGAGCAGCGCGAACGACATGCCGCCGACCAGATAGCCGGCGCCCCACCAAACCAGCGCGTCGGTGCTCTGGTCGCGCCGCCAGGCGAACAGCAGCAATGCGCCGAGGATCACGGTGACGAAAACCGCGACCAGCGCCAATGTCGGGATGTGAAGCTGCATGCGACCCAACCACCGCCCGAAAGCGGCACCGCCCCGGCCCATTGGTGACCGGAAAACGCTGCGGGAGTGTTAATGGGTCGGTACAATTCCGGATGCGGGTGGATGGCGGGTGATCACGAACAACAAAAAAGAAGGGCACGCCTGCGCGTGCCCTTCGGTAACCTCGATACGACGTGAGATCAGCGCTTCGAGAACTGGAACGAGCGTCGCGCCTTGGCCTTGCCGTACTTCTTGCGCTCGACCACGCGGCTGTCGCGGGTGAGAAAACCGCCGCGCTTGAGCGCGCCGCGCAAATCCGGCTCGAAATAGGTCAGCGCCTTGGAGATGCCGTGGCGCACCGCGCCCGCCTGTCCGGAAAGTCCGCCGCCCGAGACCGTGCAGGTCACGTCGTACTGGCCGCTGCGGTTGGTGGCGACGATCGGCTGCTGGATCAGCATGCGCAGCACCGGACGGGCGAAATACGTCTCGATCACGCGCGTGTTGATGACGATCTTGCCCGCGCCGGGCTTGATCCACACCCGCGCCACCGCATTCTTGCGCTTGCCGGTGGCGTAGGCGCGGCCCTGCTTGTCGAGCTTCTGGGTGTATTTCGGCGCTTCGGCCGCGGCGGGCTTGAGCGTGCCGAGGTCTTCGAGCGACTGCATGGATTCGGCCATTGTCAGGCGCTCCTTGAGTTCTTGCGGTTCATGGCGGCGATGTCGATCATCTCGGGCTGCTGTGCGGCGTGCGGATGATCCGGCCCCTTGTAGACGCGCAGGTTGCCGAACTGCTTGCGGCCGAGCGGCCCGTGCGGAAGCATGCGTTGCACCGCCTTCTCGACCACGCGCTCCGGGAAGCGGCTCTCGAGAATGTACTTCGCGGTCCGTTCCTTGATGCCGCCGATGTAACCGGTGTGGTGATGGTAGATCTTCTGCTCGCGCTTGCGCCCGGTGAGCACGATCTTCTCGGCGTTGATGATGACGACGTTGTCGCCGTCATCGACATGCGGAGTGTAGGTCGGCTTGTGCTTGCCGCGCAGGCGCATCGCGACGATCGTGGCGAGGCGGCCGACGACCAGACCCTTGGCGTCGATCAGCACCCACTTCTTGTCGATGTCGGCGGCCTTGGCCGAATAGGTGGACATGGGATCATCCCGTAAAGCGAGAGCCGGCCACGCGGGCCGGCCGATGGGGCTGCGTTCTACACAGCGCCGGTTAGCGCGTCAACGCACTTTGGAAGATAAAACAAAAGCCAGAACAAGAGCTTATGAAATAGGTATTATATAACCGTCACACGCGATGTTGTGGCGGCGGGATCGAATAGGTGGCGGTCGCGTGCGCCACCATGTCGTCGTCGCCATCCGAATAGATCTCGACCTCCCCGACCGCGAGCCGCTTGCCGAGCTTGATCAGGCGCGCTTCCGCGACAAGATCGCGCTGCTCCGGCTTGCGCAGGAAGTTGATGTTCAGCGACGTGGTGACCGCGAGCGGCACCGGCCCGACCGAGGCGAGGATCGCGACATACATCGCGAAATCCGTCATCGCCATCATGGTCGGCCCGGAGATCGTGCCGCCAGGCCGCAGGAACCGTTCGCTGAACGCGCGGCGAATCCGGCAGCCGCCGTGCCAAGCATCCTCGATCGTGGTGCCGGAGTCGCGATGAAACATCTGCGAGAACTCGCGCTCCAGCAGCTCGCCGACCTGCGTGGCCGACAGCACGCCGGGTTTTCGCCCCGTTGCATCCATCTCCGCTCTCCGTGACCACTCACGGATAAGCCGGACCACGGACGCGTTCAATCCCGGTGAAATTGCGCCTTCAGTTCGTCCTTGGCCCGGTCGAGCACCTTGCGTCGCGCGGCCGGCAGGTTCTTGCCGGCGCGGTTGATGTAGAAGGTCAGCATCGAGAGCGCCGAACGGTACGGGTTCGCCTTGCGCCGCTTGCTGCGCTCGGCCGACCGCTTCAACGATGCCGCGATCTTCTTCGGGTCGCGCGAGGTAAACACGCCGCCCTTGAGATCGAGTGCGTCGCTGGTTTCCGTCACCCGCTTCGACCAGCGCCGGCCATTGTGCGTCGCGCCTGTCTTGCGCCGCACAGACGATCTCTTCGCGGCGGCTCGCCCGGTGGATTTCTTCGCTGCGGTTCTGGCCATGACCGGACCTCATTCTGGCGCGCGCCCTCGCGGTGAAACACCCGCCGCGGCGGCGCGTTCCGTGCTTGCATCGGACTGGTGCCAGGCTGCAGGCTGACCGGATGGAGGCTGGTCAGATGGATTTCACCGGCAAGGTTGCGTTGGTCACCGGCGGCGGCAACGGGATCGGCCGCGCCACATCCGCGGCATTCGCCCGCCACGGCGCGAAGGTGGTTGTCGTCGACCGCGACGGCGCGGGGGCCGAAGCCACCGCGGGCATCATCCGCCAGAACGGCGGCGAGGCCATCGCGGTGACCGCCGATGTCACCCGGTCCGACGACGTGAAGGCTTATGTGCGCATGGCGATCGAGACATTCGGCCGGATCGACTGCTTCTTCAACAACGCCGGCATCGAAGGCAAAGTTGCGCCGACCGCGGAGTACGATGAGGCGGTGTTCGACGCGGTCATCGGCGTGAACGTGAAGGGCGTTTTCCTCGGCCTGCGCCACGTGCTGCCGGAGATGATCCGCCAGGGCAGCGGCGCCGTGGTCAACACCGCGTCTGTCGCAGGCCTGGTGGGGACCCCCGGCATGCCCGCCTATGTGGCATCGAAGCACGCGGTGATCGGGCTGACCAAGGCGGCATCGGGCGAGGTCGCGCGCCAGGGCATCCGGGTAAACGCCGTGTGTCCGGGGCCGGTCGACACGCGCATGATCCATGCGCTCGAGGAGCAGATCTCACCCGGCAATGCGGCCGCGGTCGGCGAGCGCTATCAGGCCGCAATACCGAGCGGGCGCTACACAACCGCGGAAGAAATTGCCAACATGGTGCTCTTCCTCTGCTCCGACCTCGCGTCCAATACGACAGGCGGGCAATTCGTCGTCGACGGCGGCCGCACTTCGACGGGCGGCTCGGTCACCAACCAGGCGACGCGGTGACGGTTCACTCTGCTCACATCACTCTGGAGAACGCATGACGCTACTGGTCATCAATCTGGACAAAATCGGCAGCGCGCAGGCATGGCGCGACACGTTCAAGGAGCAGCTTCCCGACCTGCCGATCCGCGTCTGGCCCGATGCGGGCGACGTGCGCGACATCGAATACCTCGCGTTCATGCATCCTGATTTCGACGCCCTCCCCGCCTTCCCGAATTTGAGAGCCATGTTCAGCCGTGCGGCCGGCGTGGACGACATCGTCCACCATCCGAAATTGCCGAAGGTCCCGCTCGGCAAGGTGGAGCCTCCGGGCGGCGATCCGATGATGACCGAATACGTCGTCATGCATGTCCTGCGCCTGCATCGCGACATGCCCGCCTATCAGGCGGCGCAGGCCCGCAGCGAATGGCTCAGGGTGCCGATCGCCCGGCCCGAGCAAAGGCGCGTCGGCTTTCTCGGCTTCGGCATGATGGCGAAGGCGCCGGCGTCGATCCTGCAATCGCTCGGCTTCAATGTCTCCGCCTGGGTCCGCTCGCCGCGGCAGGACGCGCAAGTCCGCATTTTCCACGGCCGTGACCAACTCGAGCCGTTTCTCAATCAGACCGACATCGCGGTCTGCCTGTTGCCTTTGACGGCGGAAACCGAAGGCATCTTCTGCGCGCGCACCTTCGCGATGATGCCGCGCGGCGCCATGCTGGTGAACGTCGGACGCGGCAGGCATGTGGTGGACAAGGATCTGATCGCCGCGCTCGACTCGGGGCAGTTGTCCCATGCGGCTCTGGATGCGCTGTGGCCCGAGCCGCTGCCGCCCGAGAGTCCGCTTTGGCTCCATCCCAAGGTGACCGTGATGCCGCACGTGGCGCGGCGCCCGACCGTCGCGCAACTGGTCACGGAAATCGCCGCGAACATCCGAAGTCTCAAGGCCGGAGGATCGCTTCTGGAACAGGTCGACCTCGCACAGGGATACTGATCGGGAGATGACCGCCCCGCTTGCCTGCACCGGACGGGGGTTTAAGTTGCCCGGATGAACGCACCGCTCCGCACCAATGCGCCCGTTTTGCTGCGCGAGGACACGGCTGAGATCGCGGTTCTCGTCCTCAATCGCCCGCAGGCACGCAACAGCCTGTCGGAAGCGCTGATCGCCGCGCTGACCGCGAGCCTTGGCAACATCGCCGCCGACGCGCGCGTGCGCGCGGTCGTGCTGGCGGCGAACGGCCCGGCGTTTTCCGCCGGACATGACATGAAGGAGATGACCGCGCGGCGCAGCGACACCGATCGCGGCCGCGCCTACTTCAAGCAGCTGATGGACGCCTGCGCCGCGATGATGCAGGCGATCGTGCATCTGCCGCAGCCGGTGATCGCCTGCGTGCAGGGACCGGCCAGCGCCGCAGGCTGCCAACTCGTCGCAAGCTGCGACCTGGCGGTGGCGTCGCGCGCGGCCGCGTTCGCGACGCCGGGCGTGAATATCGGCCTGTTCTGCTCGACCCCGATGGTTGCGCTCGCGCGCAATGTGGCGCGCAAGCACGCGATGGACATGCTGCTCACCGGCGAGATGGTGGAGGCCGAGGAGGCGCGCCGCATCGGGCTGGTCAATCGCGTGGTCGAGCCCGGCACCGAGCGCGCGGCGGCGCTGGCGCTGGCGCGGCAAATTGCCTCGAAGTCGGCGCTCACGGCAAAAATCGGCAAGGAAGCGTTCTATCGGCAGATCGAAATGAGCCTTGCCGACGCCTACCGCTACACCGCCGACGTCATGGTCGAGAACATGCTGGCGCGCGACGCCGAGGAAGGGATCGGCGCGTTCATCGAAAAGCGAACTCCGACTTGGGAAGATCGTTAGCCCTGATGCGGCCCGTCACGATGGTGACACTTTTGGCGGCTGATAACGCGCGCCCAGACCCATGAGGATACCGGATGTTCCTTCGCTTCAGCCTCGTTGCCGTTCTCATCGCGGCGCCGTTCTCATTCGCCTTCGCGCAGGGCACGCCGCAACAGCGCGCCGCCTGCCGCCCCGACGTCGCCAAGTTCTGCAAGGGCAAGGGTGAGGATCCCGGCGTGCTGCTGACCTGTCTCGAGACCAACAAGGACAAGATCAGCGACAAGTGCCGCAAGGTGATCGAGGAAAAGTAGCTCCTTAGTCCAGCGCCTCATCGATCTCCGCAAGCTGCGCGCGCAGTTTCGGTGCCGCGAAGTCGACGAACGCGCGCAGCTTCGGCGGCGGATGCGCCCCGGCGGGATAGAGCAGATACACCGGGCTCTCCTCGCGTCCGAAAGCCTCGAGCAGTTGCACCACCGCGCCGCGCCGTAACGCGTCGACTGCCTGGTAACCGAGCACGCGTGTGAGGCCGGCGCCTGCCGCGACCGCGTCGATCGCGGCCTCTGCCGTGTTGACCGTCAGCCGCGGCGACAAGCGCACCGCACCGTCCGCGCCGAAATCCCACTGCCCCGCGCCAAGCCCGCCGAACACCACGATGTCGTGGCTTGCAAGATCGCCCGGGCGCTGCGGCGTGCCGCGCCGTGCCAGATAGGCCGGCGCGGCGACGACCACGCGGCGTAACGCCCCGAGCCTTGTCGCGATCGCGCTTGAGTCCGCGAGCGGGCCGATGCGGATGGCGGCATCGAGCCGCTCCTCGACCAGGTCGACGGACCGGTCGAGCAGCGCAAGCCGCGCCGTCACTTCGGGGAATGCGCGCATGAAGCCGGTCACGATCGGCAGCACGTGCAGCCGGCCGAACAGGATGGGCGCCGTGACGGCGAGCTCGCCGCGCGGCGCGCTGCCTTGTCCGGCCGCCGCCTGTTCGATCTCGGTCAGGTCCGCGAGCACGCGCCGCGCGCCGCCGAGGAAGCGCTCCCCGGCATCGGTCAGGCTGACGGCGCGCGTGGTGCGGTTGAGCAGCCGCACGCCGAGCCGCGCCTCCAGTTCCGCCACCGCGCGCGTCACCGCGGCGGGCGAGCGATTGAGCCGCCGCGCCGCGGCCGTGAAGCTTCCCTGCCCGGCCACCTCGACGAATACTTCAATATCGCCGGCCCGATCCATATCATTGCGATTATCGGAACAATACTTTGCAAACAACACCTATTATTCCAATGATCTTCCTCGGCTACATTCGCCGCGAGGAGCGAAGCCATGAACAACAGCGAGCTGGTTTTCCCGCCCGCCGTGCGCCGCGCGCAGGCCGAGCACGGGAGCGCGCAAGCCTACGCCAGCAAGACCGAGCAGGGCTTCCCGGACACCGTCACCCCGGAGCTGGCCGCCTTCATCGCCGAGCAGGACACCGCTTTCCTCGCGACCGCGTCGGCCGAGGGCGCGCCCTACATCCAGCATCGCGGCGGTCCAAAGGGGTTCATCAAGGTCGTCGACGCGCGCACCCTGGGGTTTGCCGACTATCGCGGCAACCGGCAGTTCATCACCTTGGGCAATCTCTCAGAAAACGACCGCGCCTATCTGTTCCTGCTGGATTTTTCGCGTCGCCAGCGAATCAAGCTGTGGGGCCGTGCCCGCGCGGTCGAGAACGACGATGCCCTGACCGAAAAGCTGTTCGACCACGGCTACAAGGCCAAGCCCGAGCGGGTGATCCTGTTCACCATCGCGGCGTGGGACGTGAACTGCTCGCAGCATATCACCGCCCGGCTGACCGTGGACGAGGTCGAAGCCCTGCTCGGCACCGTGCAGGAGCGCATCGCGGCGCTGCAGGCCGAGAACGCGCGGCTGCGCTCTGCGCTGACAGAGTACCAAACCGCCGCTCAGGGCTGATTTCACTGGCCGAGCATGATCTTGGCCGCAAGAGCTGTGCTCTGTGCCGAACATCGTTCCGGCGCGGTTTTTGGCCCCCGCCGCCATTTATTCGCCACCGATTGAACCTTTTTGTGGCCCGGCGCGTCTAACCGGGTGAAGGGGACACGGAACACTCGCGCCGGGGCGGCACGAGCGCCGACCAGTCCCCGACCGAAGGGGACACGCCATGCACAAGATCGCTCTCGCGGCAGCATTCACCGTCGTGCTGTCGGCCTCGGCATTTGCCCAGAGCTCCGAGGAGCAGAACCTCTGCATGAACGACGCCTTCCGCGTCTGCTCGCACACCATCCCGGATCGCGGCCGCACCGTCGCCTGCATGGTGCAGAACAAGAGCCAGCTGAGCCCGAGCTGCCAGATGGTGATGGACAAGTATTCGCCCGCGCCGACCACCGCGACCGCATACGCGGCGCCCGCACCGGTCGCCGCGCCCGTGCGCACGGTCAAGAACGCCTCGCTCAAGCCGGTCAGGACCGCGACCATGCAGCGCCCGGGCCGGCCGCTCAACATCCTGATGCGCTGAGAGTCCAACTCAGCTCCGCCCCCGCTGGACCTTTGATCGCGTGAGCGCCATATGATGCCGTGACCGGACGGCATCATGAATCACGACCGCTACGACGACAGCTACATCCGCGGCATCCTCAACACCGTGAAGACCATCGCGATGGTCGGTGCGTCCGCCAAGGACAACCGGCCGAGCTATTTCGCGTTCAAGTATCTGGGCGAGCGCGGCTACAACATGATCCCGGTCAATCCGGGCCTTGCCGGCAAGGAGCTGCTCGGACGCAGGATCTACGGCAAGCTCGCCGACATTCCCGAACCGGTCGACATGGTCGACATCTTCCGTTCCGCGCCCTACGCGGTCCCGATCGTGCAGGAGGCGCTCGCGATGAGCCCTCGCCCGGGCGTGATCTGGATGCAGCTCACCGTGCGCAACGACGAGGCCGCCGCGCTCGCCGAGGCGAATGGCATGAAGGTCGTGATGGACCGTTGCCCCAAGATCGAATACGGCCGTCTCTCCTCCGAGATCGGCTGGATCGGCGTCAACTCGCGCACCATCACGTCGAAGCGCGCGCAGGGTTTCGGCAAGGGCGTGCAGCGCATGTCGCTCAACCGGCCGACATTCGGCGGCGCCGCGCGCCAAGACATAAAACCCGGCTGACACCGTGGGCAGGACCGCGCTGATCACCGGCGTCTCCGGGCAGGACGGCGCGTATCTGGCGAAGCTGCTGCTCGGCCAAGGCTACCGCGTCGTCGGCGCGTCGCGGCGCAGCGCATCATCGGGATCAGCGCGGCTCGCCTATCTCGGCATCGCGGACGACGTCGAGCCATGCGACTGCGAGCTGCTCGAGCTGTCCAACATCGTGCGCATGATCGAGCGCGTGAAACCCGACGAGGTCTATAACCTCGCGGCGCAAAGCTTCGTCGGCGCCTCGTTCGACCAGCCGATCTTTACCGTGGAAGTGAATGCGCTCGGCGCGGTCCGCCTGCTCGAGGCGCTGCGCCTCGCCGCCCCCGCGGCGCGCTTCTACCAGGCCTCGACCTCGGAGATGTTCGGCAACGCGCCCGCCCCGCAGGACGAGACGACGCCGTTTCATCCGCGCAGCCCGTACGGCGTCGCCAAGCTGATGGCGCATCATTTCGCGGTCAACTATCGCGCCTACGGGCTGTTCTGCGCCTCGGGCATCCTGTTCAATCACGAGTCGCCGCTGCGCGGCCGCGAGTTCGTCACGCGCCGCATCACCACGGGTCTCGCCGAGGTGAAGCACGGCCGGCGCGATCACGTCACGCTCGGGAATCTCGACGCCAAGCGCGACTGGGGCTTCGCGCAAGATTACGTCGAGGGCATGTGGCGCATGCTGCAGCAGGATGCCGCCGATGACTTCGTGCTCGCGACCGGTATTGCCACCAGCGTGCGCCGCTTCGTCGAGCTTGCCGCCGCGCATTACGGCTTCGCCGTCGCATGGTCGGGCAAAGGCGCAGACGAGATCGGCACCGACACGAAAAGCGGCCGCGTGCTGGTGCGCATCGACCCGCGTCATCACCGGCCGGCCGAAGTCCACGACCTGGTCGGTTCGCCGAAGAAGGCGGCCGCGACGCTCGGCTGGCGGCACAAGACCGGCGTCGCGGAGCTCGCCGCCATGATGGCGGCGGAAGACGACCGCCGCGTGCGCGATGGTATCGCGGCGTACTGAGCGCGCTGCGCAGGGGCGTAAATGATCGGTGTCATCCCGGGCGAGGCCGCAGGCCGAGACCCGGGACCCATTGCGAGATCAGCGCCAGCGGAAAACATCGGTCCCGGCTCGCGCCCGCTGCGCGGGCTTGGCCGGGATGACAGCGCAGCCCTGATCACGCGCGCTGAACATCGCGGCTAACCCGGGTACTCTTCGGAACCTTGAACCCACAAGAACGACTGAATGTCGATCAGGTCACGCGGATGCATCGCGGCAAGATCGCGCTTCACCGTCCGGGTAAGATTCAGAAGTTCGCGGTAGGTCTCGCCGTTCGGGCGCGACCGATAGGCAAACGGCAGGCCGTAGGCGTCAAATGCGCGCCGCGTCACGTTCGGCTTCAGAAAGAAGTGCCGGTTCGGTTGCGCAATGAAGCCAAACACAGTGGCAACCGGCCATGTCAGGACGCGAGTCTTCCGGCGCGGCAACTCCGCGATCAATTGGCACCAGGCCTCGAAACGCGCATCAATGTCGCCATCGCCATGCAGAAATTCAAACAGCCCGATTGCGAAGGCGCGGGCGCCGGCCGCTGATTTCACGGCGTCGCGTAGAGCCATCTTCTCGAAGGAAAATAGAAGGTTGGTCCGCGACTCGATCGCCACGGCTTGCGCAGCAATCGCCGCATAGTCGCCGGCTTTCAGGCGCGCGCGGAATGTTTCCTGTCCGAGAACCTCTTCCCAGCGCGTATGGGCATTCCATTTGTAGCCGCGCTCGGAGTCGCAATAGCTCGCGTCTCGGAAGCCGTCGGGAAAATACGCGCGGAACTTGGCGCGGCAGCGGCGTGCGCCCTTTGACAAGGCAGGGGCTGCGGCCTGGGCCCGGACCCGTTTGCGCCGCGCCCGCGCCTGCGTGCGGGTTGGTACGACACGGGATTGTCTTGTGCGTGGCGCTGCCATGCCTTCCTCGGCTTGAGGATCGAACGTCATCCGCTCCCCACGGTTCCATGGCCGACCAATAGAAAAGCGGTGCGCGGTATTGAGAGAGGCGGAACGGGGAAGCGCAGGGTGCCGTCGAGTCACGCAAAGCGTCCGTCGAAACGATCGCCACCTTCATCCAGTACAGCCCGGAGGAATGCCAGCGACCCGATCCTCACTCGGCAGGACGCCGTAGGCCGCTTTGAACCGTCGGCTGAAATGAGTCATGTCGGAAAATCCCCAACCATAAGCAATCTCACTCAACGTCCGATGCGCCTGTGACAGGTCGCGAAGCGCTTCCCGGCAGCGCGCCAGTCGTCTCGCCAGAACGAGACGCATGATCGATGTGCCCTCTCGCGCCAGCACGGCGTTGGCGTAGCGGATGCTGATCCCGGCGGCCGCTGCCACCGCGCCGGCGTCCAGCCTTGCATCCGTCAGGCGCGCTTCAATCGCCGCGCGCACGTTCATCAGGGCAAGCGAATGCGCGGATGAAATCCTCGGCGTGTACGCCCCGACCGCCATCGTCAACGATACCGCCAGCAAGTCCAGGACGTGTTCCTTTGCGAGGTCCTCCGCGACCGGGCTCATCCGGCCGGCGACAGGCGGCAGCGCGGCCGCGAAGGTCGATAGCAGGCTGCCCTCGGGCTGGGATGGCTTGATCGGACGAAGCACCATCTCCCGCGTTCTGCCCACGCGTGCTTCGAGCGCGCGCCGCGGAACCTTGAGAACGAGAAGACTAGAGCCTCGCGAAAATCGCCCGCGGTACGGTATCAGCGGATCGATCAACGTGACGTCGCCGGCTTCTATCGCGGCCTGGCGGCCATTTTGCTCCAGCTCCAACAGTCCCGACATCTGCCGGCAAACGAATATTTCGTCGCTGGTCGCTCGGGCGACGTGGTGCGATGTACGCGAAACGTCCATCGGCGAATTATCGAACAGGACGAGGCCGAGGTCGGCTAATCGACCCGCGTAGATCGCGGCCTGAAACTTTACCCGGCACTCCGGCTGTGAATCGTGCTTGAGGACGTTTTGGCACGCGACATCGTGCCAATAGTCGAACCGATCGCGAGGATGGACAGTGTCTGTCGAAAACAGCCGCTCCATCGTCGTCTCCGACTGTGCCGAACCAGCCGATTTGGAGTGCCGAGACAGCCGATCCAGATCGAACGAATTTTACAACAAGAGGAGCACGGCTTCAACGCGCACGCGTGCGGATGGATGCGACCCGCTTGGGTAGATCGGCGGTCGCAAACCGTTCTGCCGCACTGACGACCGGGACCCTCGCCTGATGCCAGCACGCCACGCCGTCATCTGCGCGGTATCGCCGATCCTGCTGATCCCTGCGATCGTCATTCACGTCGGAAACACGCCCAGATACTTTGGCGGATATCAGTGCGCCGACCGCTGTCGGGATCATGCGGCTGGTTTCCAGTGGGCGAGGCAAATGCGGCTCAAGGATCCGTCGCAGTGCAGTGGGCCGACAAAGTCGTACGTGGAAGGCTGCCAAGCCTATGGTCGGGACCGCATGCGCGACCCGACAAAAGATGATGCCGGTCAGCCGATCGACTGAGTCCGCGGAACCTTTCAAACGCCGACCACCCGCCGCGCCGGCAGATCGGGCGCCGCGGGTCGCGACCTATTGATCGCGTCCTCTATTTCGGCGGCTTCAGCCGCGCGAGCATCGTGGTGCCGGCATTCGCATCCAGTTGGCCGAGCGAGCTTCCCGCAAGAAGCCCCGACTGCCCGACCGGTTGTCCCGCCACGCCCGCCCCGGTCTGGATGGGGATCGTGCCGAGCGGGATTTGCGTCGCGAGCATGTTCAAGGTGAAGTAATAGCTGCGGCCTGCCTCCACCTGCACCTCGACTGCGCTCGATCCGAAATAGCCAGGCGATCCAACCTCCAGCTCGTACCGGCCGGGCGGCCGATCGATCGATAGATACGAGTTGTTCGCGACCCCGCCGACCTCGCTTCCGTCGACCTTCACATTGGCCAGGAGGGCCATAGAGACCATCGCAGGCGGCCGAAGCACGTAGATGCGCGCATTGCGCGCCGCGAGCGGCTGGTTTTGCGGCTCGACTGCGGTTGTCACGCAGCCCGCAAGCGCGGTCACGGCAAAGACAATCGCACCCACGCGCGACAACAGGCTCGGCATCTGCTCCCCCCAACCTCGTCGGGCGCTTAGCACCCAAGACCGGGCCAGTAAATCCGCACTTTCACGATGGCCCGGCGAACAAACCGCGGCCGCAGCCCATCTCGCAGGATGAACATGTCGAGTTCGAATGCGCTACACACGATACAATTTCGCGACCCCTCGCCGCCTTGACGCCCCCTTTCGGTTCGATACATGGGAACCCGACGGGTTCGACGAACTCCCCCCATATGCGAGGCGACCCATGAGCGACGACCGCACGCCCGGCTTTAACACGCTTGCCATTCACGCCGGCGCGCAGCCGGACCCGACCACGGGCGCGCGCGCGACGCCGATCTACCAGACCACGTCGTTCGTGTTCGACGACGTCGACCACGCCGCCTCGCTGTTCGGCCTGCAGGCGTTCGGCAACATCTACACGCGCATCGGCAACCCGACCAATGCGGTGCTGGAAGAGCGCGTCGCCGCGCTCGAGGGCGGCACCGCCGGTCTTGCGGTCGCGTCCGGCCACGCCGCGCAGGTGCTGGTGATGCAGGCGCTGATGATGCCGGGCGAGGAGTTCGTCGCCTCGAAGAAGCTTTACGGCGGCTCGATCAACCAGTTCAACCACGCGTTCAAGAGCTTCGGCTGGAACGTGGTGTGGGCCGACCCGGACGACATCTCCACCTTCGAGCGCGCCATCTCGCCGAAGACCAAGGCGATCTTCATCGAGTCGATCGCCAACCCCGGCGGCGTCATCACCGACATCGCGGCGGTGTCGGCGATCGCGCGCAAGGCGGGTGTGCCGCTGATCGTCGACAACACGCTGGCGACGCCCTATCTGTGCAAGCCGTTCGAGCACGGCGCCGACATCGTGGTGCACTCGCTCACCAAATTCCTCGGCGGCCACGGCAACTCGATCGGCGGCATGATCGTCGACGGCGGCACCTTCAACTGGTCGCGCGAGGGCCGCTATCCGATGCTGTCGGATCCGCGCCCGGAATATAACGGCATGGTGCTGCACGAGACCTTCGGCAACTTCGCCTTCGCGATCGCCTGCCGCGTGCTCGGCCTGCGCGACATCGGGCCGGCGCTCTCGCCGTTCAACGCGTTCCTGATCCTCACCGGCATCGAGACGCTGTCGCTGCGCATGCAGCGCCATTGCGACAACGCCCAGACGGTCGCCGAGTGGCTGTCGACCAACAAGAACATCGCGTGGGTGAGCTATCCCGGCCTGCCGACCGACAAGTATCATTCGCTCGCCAAGAAATACGTGCCCGAAGGGCGCCGGCGCGGTGTTCACCATCGGCCTGAAGGGCGGCTACGAGGCGGGCGTGAAGCTCGTCTCCGAGGTGAAGCTGTTCTCGCATCTCGCCAACATCGGCGACACCCGCTCGCTGATCATCCACCCCGCCTCCACGACGCACCGCCAGCTCTCCGATGCGCAGAAGGTGCAGGCCGGCGCCGGCCCCGACGTGGTGCGGTTGTCGATCGGGCTGGAGGATCCGGCCGATATCATCGCCGACCTGGAGCAGGCGCTGAGCGCGGGGTGACGCGTTAGCCAATGTAGGGTGGGCAAAGGCGCGCGCTTGCGCGCCGTGCCCACGCAACGAGATGCCGTGTTGCCGTGGGCACGGCGCCTGCGGCGCCTTTGCCCACCCTACGATGTCGTGCTGAACGCGAGCGGCTGCGTGACGCGGCTTGAGCTGAGCCTCTGCGCGTGAACCACCGCGAGCGCCAGCACCAAAATCGCACCCGCCTGATGCATCAGCGCCAACCCGATCGGCACCTGATGCACCAATGTCGCGATGCCGAGCGCGGCCTGCAGCGTCACCAGCCCGACCAGCACCAGCGCGTGCGTCATCGCCGCCCCGCGCCCGACCGTACGTGCCACATCGACCGCATGCAGCACCGCGAACAGCCACAGCGCATACGCCGCCATGCGGTGCATGAACTGCACCGTCAGCGCGTTCTCGAAAAAGTTGCGCCACACGGGCTGCTCGAACAACAGCCGCGCGGTGTCCGGCACCAGCGCGCCGTCGATCAGCGGCCAGGTGTTGTAGATCATCCCGGCGCGCAGGCCCGCGACCAGCGCGCCGAGATAGAGCTGCACCATAACCAGCACCAGCAGCGCGATCGCGCTCGCGCGAATGCGCGGCGGCAATTCGGCCGATTCCGGACGCCCTCGCGTCCGCGCAGCCGCGCCGCGGTCCACAGGATCGCGGCGAAGATCACGCAGGCGAGAATGAGATGCGTCGCCAGCCGGTACTGCGAGACGTTGACGCGCTCGGTGAGGCCCGACGCCACCATCCACCAGCCGACCGCGCCCTGCAGCGCGCCGAGGGCGAAGATGACCCACAGCCGGGAGCGCAGCCCCGGCCCGACCCAGCCCTTCGCCAGGAAAAACAGGAACGGCAGCAGGAAGGCGGCGCCGATCACGCGGCCCATCAGCCGGTGCGTCCACTCCCACCAGAAGATGGTCCTGAACTCCGCCAGAGTCATCTGGTGGTTGAGCTGGGTGAATTGCGGAATGGTCTTGTACTTGTCGAACTCGGCCTGCCAGGCGGCCTCGCTCAGCGGCGGCAGCGTCCCGGTGACCGGTTTCCACTCGACGATCGAGAGGCCCGACTCGGTCAGCCGCGTCGCGCCGCCGATCAGCACCATCGCGAAAATGAGCGCCGCCACGGCATAAAGCCACAGGCGGATGATGCGCTGACCGGGTGCGAGGGAGTGCGGCGTTGCGTGCATGTTGCGGAGACCGGCGCGGACCATATAGACCGGCGGTGCACCGTCAAGGCGAACCCTGCATGCGAATTCGGACGCGCAAGTTCCTCGGCGCCATCGCGCTTTTGATCCTGGTTACCGTATGGGCATTGCTCGCGATGGCGTTCGCGCAGTTCGCGCTGACCTCGGCGAACGCGTTCGTCGCCGCGCTGTTCTACGCGATCGCCGGGCTCGGCTGGGTGCTGCCCGCGATGCCGGTGGTGAGCTGGATGCAGCGGGCGGATAAGGTCTAGAGACCACGCTCCGCTCATTCCCGCGCAAGCGAGAATCCAGGGCCAAGAACTGGGTCCCCGCTTTCGCGGGGACGAGCGGAGTAAGTAGCTCTACGCCGCGTCGACCCGCCGGAACCGGTTCCACAGCGCCGTGGCGGCGCCGGACATCAGCACCTCGGCATAGCGGCGCTGCTGGTACTCGCCGTTGAGCGAGATGCGCGGCAGCGCGGTGAGATGCGCGGCGTGCTCGGGAAACAGCACGCCCGGCCGCGTCGTGACCGCGGTCCTGAAGCCGAGCTCGGCCGCGATCGCGAATTCGCGCGGGCCGGCCGAGGTCCGGTCGCCGACCGGATAGCTGAAATGCGCCGGCCGCTCGCCGAGCGCCGCCTCGATCACCGCCGCGCTCTGGCGCATCTCGTTGCGCACCGCCTCGTCGCCAGCCTTGCGCAGCATCACGTGGTTGACCGTGTGCGCGCCGATGGTCGCGAGCGGGTCGTCCGCGATCTCGCCGATCTCGGGCCAGGTCATGCACAGATCCCGGCAGAACGCCGCATCGTCGACGCCGTAGCGCGACGCCAGGTCGCGCACCACCTGCCGCAGCTCGTCCTCGCTCTCGAGGCTGCGCAGCCACCAGTAGATGTGCTCGTACAACTCGTACTTCGCCTCCACGCTGTCGCAATCATAGCGGCGGTCTTCGCCGTCCATCGTCAGCGCGACCCGGCTGCGCTTCGCGATCACGGCTTCGAGCGTCAGCCACCACAGCTCCCCTGCCCGGTCCGGGAAGCTGGTCGGCAGGTAGAGCGTGAACGGCGCAGCGTGCTTGCGCAGGATCGGCAGCGCATGCTGCAGGTTGTCGCGATAGCCGTCATCGAAGGTGAGGCAGACGAAGCGACGGCGGAAGTCGCACTCGGTCAATCGCCGATGCATCTCGTCGAGCGTGACGATGTCGGTGTCGGCGCGACGCAGGCCGGCGAGCACGTCGTCGAGAAACTGCGGCGAGACCTCGAGCAGCCGGTTCGGCTGGAACGCATCGGCGCGCGGCGGCCGCACGTGATGCAGCGTGAGGATCGTGCCGACGCCGCCGATCAGCGGCCGCAGCATGCGGTGCGCGCCGGTGAAATACAGCGTCTCCAGCGCGGTGCGCAGCACCGCCTTCTTTTTACCCGCCACGATCGCCTCCGGTCAGGCCGCGACGCCCCGCATCGCTTCGGCGTCGAGCGCCGGCGGCGTGCCGGTGAAGACCGCGATGTCGGTGAACCCGGCATTGGCGAGATGATCGCGCACCGCCGCGGCCTTGCTCGCCGCAAGCGAGCTTGCGACCAGCACGGCGCAGGGCGCGAGCCGCGCGAGCCGGTCGTCCATCGCGTGGGGCGCGGCGCTCGCGTCGATGATGACGTGATCGTAGCTGCGCGACAGCGCATCGATCGCGGTCTTCAGCCGCTCCGAGCCGATCACGTCGGCGGCAGTCATGCCGGGACGGCCGGCCGGGATCACCTGCACGCGCGACAGCCGGTCACGCGCGATGATCTGCCCGAACGAGGCATTGCCGCGCACAAGATCCGCGATGCCCGGCATGCGCGGGTCGCCGGTGAGGGTCGCAAGCTTCGGCCGGTCGAGCGCCAGGTCGACCAGCACCACGCGCCGGTCACGCGCGAGATCGCGCGCGAGCGCAACCGCCGTCATCGTCGTGCCGATGCCGGCCGCGGCGCCGACGACCGCGACCCGCCTGCCGACGTCGCCTGCATCGCGCACGCCCTGCGCGAGATCGGCGACCGACAGTCCGTCCGGCCGCGCCGGCGCAGCCGCAGCCATCGGCTCGGGCATCGGAGCCTCGGCGGCAACCTCCGCCGTGCGCTTCCTGAGCGAGAACGAGGGGAGCCAACCTTTCTTCGGCGCCTGCGCCGCCGGCTCGGTCGGCTCGGCCGGCGCGGCGACGACCATCATCGGCGCGGGATCGAAGCGCGGCTCGACCGCCTGCTGCTCCGCGACCGGCGCGCCGCGATAGACGTTGCCGCCCAGCAATTCGCCGGTGGTGATGAAGCCGGCCGAGATGAACAGCGTCGCCAGCGTCGCGATCAGCACGATCGGCAGCTTCTTCGGGAAGTACGGCGTGTTCGACACCACCGCGTTCGAGATGATGCGCGCATCGCTCGGCACCGCGCCGAGGTTGTCGCGCGCGGTCGCCTCGGTGTTCTTCGCGAGATATGAATCGAGCAGGTCGCGCAGCGCCTTGGCCTGGCGGTCGAGCGCGCGCAGCTGCACGTCGTCGCCGCTGTTGGACGCCGCCTGGCGCTTGAGCTGGTCGAGGCTGTTCTGCGTCGACTCGAGGCGGTCGCCCGCGATCTTGGCGTCGATCTCGAGCGAGCGCGCGACGCTCTGCGCCTCGGCGAGGACCTGACGGTCGATCTCGCCAAGCTGGGCCTTCAATTCCTTGATGCGCGGATGATTGTCCATCAGCGTGGAGGACTGTTCGGCGAGCTGGGCGCGCGTTGCCACGCGCTGCTCGTTGAGGCGGCGAATCCGCTCCGAATTGAGCACCTCGGAGGACTCCAGCGGACCGCCGCGCTTGATCAGCTCGCGGATGACGCGCGCCTTGGATTCGAGGTCGGCCTTCTGCGAGCGCGCCGCCGCAAGCTCGCGATTCGATTCCCCGAGCGTCTGGCTCGACAGCGTCATGCCGTTGGTCCCGACCGGATTGGTCCTGGCGCGGAAGTCCTCGTATTTCGCCTCGGCCTCGGCCACCTGCTTGCGCAGCACCTCGATCTCGCCGGAGAGCCACCGGTTCGCCGCGCGCGTCTGGTCGCGCCGCGCCGACTGCTGGATCGACAGATAGCTGTCCGCGACCGTGTTCGCGACCTTGGCGGCGAAGTCCGGAATCGGACGACTGGAATTCGATCGAGATCACGCGCGACTTGTCGACCGGGAACACCGTCAGCCGCTCATAATAGGCCTCCAGCACGCGCTCTTCCGGCGTCATGCTGAGCGGGTCCTTGGTCAACCCGAGGAAACCGAGCGAATAGCGAATGAGCGACACGCCGCGCAGCGCGGAGTTCGAACTCCGGACGCTCGCCGAGCTTCAGCTCCTTGATCACCTGGCGCGCCACGTCGCGCGACAGCGCAAGCTGCACCTGGCTGGTCACGGCCTCCGGGTCGACGGTGCGATCGCGCTCGTTGGCGCCCTTCTCGGCCTCCGGCCGCAGGAACACGTTCTCGCGCGCTTCGATGATGATGCGTGCTTCGGACTTGTATTTCGGCGTGACCAGGTTGACGCCGACGAAGGTCAGCGCCGCGACCGCGATCGCCGGCCCGAGGATCCACCACTTCTTGCGCACCAGCGTGCGCCCGACGACACCGAGATCGAGCTCGCCATCCCGTGCGGCATCGTTCATCACAATGCGACCTTCACTCATCGCCAACTCCGCAACTTTACGCGACCACGCGATCGTTCAGCCCGATTAGAAACGATTAAGGTTGCCGCCGCGTTAATTGTCCTGCCGCGCGGCCGCTTTGGAGAGGGTTTGTTAACCATGAGAAGCGTTAATCGGCCCACCTAAAGTCACTCGTTTGCGCGGATTCTCTTCATGCGGTCGGCACGCCTGATGTTGTTGGCAGTTACGGGCCTCGCGCTCGCCGGTTGCATGCAGACCGGCGGCGTCGGTCCATTCGCGCGCAACGCCCCGCCGCTGTACAAGCAGCAGCTTGTGCTGCCCGCCGCGCTGAAACCCAGTCGCGCCGTCGTCGCCCAGCCCCTCTATGCCGAGCCGGCGCCGCAGCCGATGATGGGCGAGCCGATGCCGCTTGCCCCGCAGCCGGTCGCGATGGTGGCCGAGCCGGAGCCGTCCTACGCGCTCGATTCCGGCGACAAGCTGCGCGTCGTGGTGTTCGGCCAGGAAGGACTGAGCGCGTCGTATTCGGTCGACACCAGCGGCAAGATCACCATGCCGCTGATCGGCGCGGTCAACGCGCGCGGCATGACGCCGGCCGGCCTGCAGCTGGCCATCGCCGCCAAGCTCAGGAACGGCTTCGTGCGCGAGCCGCACGTAGCGGTCGAGGTCGAGCTCTACCGGCCGTTCTTCATTCTCGGCGAGGTCACGCTGCCCGGCCAGTATCCTTACGTGCCGAACATGACGGTCGAGACCGCGGTGGCGATCGCGGGCGGCTACACGCCGCGCGCCTTCAAGCACAAGATCGAGATTTCGCGGCAGGTGAACGGCCTGACCGAAAAGCGCGTGGTCTCGCCGAACTTCCCGGTGCGGCCGGGCGAAACCGTGCACATCGCGGAACGCTGGTTCTGACCTCCCGCTTCCGCTCGTCCCCGCGAAAGCGGGGACCCGGTTCTTGATTAAGTTCCTGATTGAGTTTGGCCCCTGGATTCCCGCTTGCGCGGGAATGAGCGGAGCACGCTCTAGATGCCGGCCGATCGAACTCGATCACCCCTCAAGATCCTGCACGTCCTGCGCTCGCCCGTCGGCGGGCTGTTTCGCCATGTGCTCGACCTGGCGCGTGCGCAAGCCGCGCGCGGACATCACGTCGGTATCGTTGCGGATGCAACGACCGGCGGCGCGCGCGCCGATGCGGCGTTTGCCTCGCTCGCCCCGCATCTCGCGCTCGGTTTGACCCGCGTCCCGATGAGCCGGCATATCGGCGCGAGCGACATCTCGGCGCAACGCCACGTGGCGCAGCGCGCACGCGACACGCAGGCCGACGTGCTGCACGGCCACGGCGCCAAGGGCGGCGCCTACGCGCGCCTGGCGAGCGCGCGCAACGCGATCCGCGTCTACACCCCGCACGGCGGCAGCCTGCATTACGGCCGCGCGTCGCCGGTCGGCCTGCTCTACCTGACGCTCGAACAGGTGCTGATGCGGCGCACCGAGCTGTTCCTGTTCGAGAGCGCCTACGGCCGCGATGCGTTCACCGCCAAGATCGGCACGCCGCGCGCGCTGGTGCGGGTGGTGCACAATGGCGTCACGCCGGATGAGTTCGCCGACGTCACCGCGGCGCCGGACGCGACCGACGTCGTGTTCATCGGCGAGCTGCGACATCTCAAGGGTGTCGACGTGCTGCTCGACGCGCTCGCGCGGCTCGCGCGTGACGGGCGTCCGACCAGCGCGACGATCATCGGCGCCGGCCCTGACGCAGAGGAATTCCGCGCGCAGTCGGAGCGGCTTGGCCTGAGTTCTTCGATTCGTTTCCTCGGCGCCATGCCGGCGCGCGCGGGCTTTGCGCGCGGCCACGTGATGGTGGCGCCGTCGCGGGCGGAATCGCTCCCCTATATCGTGCTGGAAGCCGCGGCGGCCGCGGTTCCGCTGATCACCACCAATGTCGGCGGCATCCCGGAAGTCTTCGGCGCGCAAGCCGCGCGGCTGATCCCGCCGGGCGATGCGGGCGCGCTCGCGGCGGCGATCCGCAATGCGCTGGCCGACCCGGCCGCATTGCGTAACGAAACGTTAACGCTGCGTGGGCGCGTCGAGGCGCAGTTCTCCGCCGACGCGATGGCGGACGCGGTGCTCGCCGCCTGCGGCGAGGCGCTCGCCGCCAAACGCCGTTAACAAAATCCTCGCCGCCTAAGCATTTCTTGAACCTTTTGCGCTAGCGCTCAAGGCGTAGGGTACCGCGTTGTGTGGGTGCGTTAAGTCATGATCGATGCCAAGCAGGTAATGCAGGCCGTGAGCGCAAGCGCGGCCGCGGGACAGCCGGCCGGACCGCGCCAGCTTTCGCCGCTGGCCTTGATGGTCGCAGCCCAGCCGACCATCGACGCGAAGTCTCCGATCGTGCTCGCCGGCATCGTGCGCATCACCGAATTCGCGCTGATCGCCGCCATCGGCATCGTGTCGTACTTCGCCTATGTCTATCCGCAGTACGGGCAGATCTTCGACCTCTACTACATCGGCACGGCATTCGGCATCGCGGCGCTCGCCGTGCTGGCGTTCCAGATCGTCGACATCTATCACATCCATGCCTTCCGCAACCCGGTGAACAAGCTCGCCAAGCTCACGGTCGCGTGGGCGCTGGTGGTTCTCTCGGCCGTCGCGATGCTGTTCTTCGCGCGGCTCGGCGACCTCTATTCGCGGGTGTGGCTGGCGGGGTTCTTCGGCCTCGGTATCTTCGCGCTCTTCGCCTACCGCCTGATGCTCTACGGCAAGGTGCGGCGCTGGAGCCGCGAGGGCCGGCTCGACCGCCGCGCCGTCATCGTCGGCGGCGGCGATCCCGGCGAGACGCTGGTGAACACGCTGCGCACGCAGGAAGATTCCGAGGTGCGCCTGCTCGGCGTGTTCGACGACCGCGGCGACGAGCGCGCGCCGAATTTCTGCGGTGGATTGCCCAAGCTCGGCACCGTCGACGACCTTGTGGAGTTTGCGCGGCGCACGCGCGTCGATCTCGTGCTGTTCTCGCTGCCGATCTCGGCCGAGGGCCGCATTCTCGAGATGCTCAAGAAGCTTTGGGTGCTGCCGGTCGACATCCGCCTCTCGGCGCACAACAACCAGCTCCGCTTCCGGCCGCGCTCCTATTCCTACATCGGCAAGGTGCCGGTGCTCGACGTGTTCGACCGCCCGATCGCGGACTGGGACGTCGTGATGAAATCGATGTTCGACCGCGTCATCGGCGCGCTCGCCCTGATCGCGCTCTCGCCGGTGATGCTGCTCACCGCGCTCGCCATCAGGCTGGATAGCCGCGGGCCCGTCCTGTTCAAACAGAAGCGCTACGGCTTCAACAACGAGCTGATCGAAGTGTTCAAGTTCCGCTCGATGTATGTCGAGCAGAGCGATGCGACCGCCGCAAGGCTGGTCACCAAAGGCGACCCGCGCGTCACCCGCGTCGGCCGCTTCATCCGCAAGACCTCGCTCGACGAGCTGCCGCAGCTGTTCAACGTGGTGTTCAAGGGCAACCTGTCGCTGGTCGGCCCGCGCCCGCATGCGGTGCACGCCAAGGCGGTCGACCGGCTCTATGACGAGGCGGTGGACGGCTACTTCGCGCGCCATCGCGTCAAGCCCGGCATCACCGGCTGGGCGCAGATCAACGGCTGGCGCGGCGAGACCGACAGCCAGGAGAAGATCCAGGCGCGCGTCGAGCACGATCTCTACTACATCGAGAACTGGTCGCTGCTGTTCGACCTCTACATCCTGGCGATGACGCCGTTCTCGCTGCTGAAGACCGAGAATGCGTACTAGTCCAACTCCGCTCGTGCCCGCGCAAGCGGGCATCCAGGGCCCGGAGCTGGATCAAGACCTGGGTCCCACGCTGAAGTTTATCCCCGACTTGATCGGGGACGGGGACGAGCGGACGACATGACAAGCGTCACGTACGAAAGTCACAACGGGTCCACCGTTCAGGCGCCGCGCCTGTTCCGCTCGGTCGAGCGGCTGCGCGGCGCGTTGCTGTGGCTCACCGGTTTCGCCGGCGCCATCGTGTTCATGGAGCCGAGCCCCTACGAAGTCGCCTCGCTGCTGACGATCTTCGTCTTCGCCGCCACCGGGCTTGCGCTGCGGCCGGCGATCATGCCGCTGTTCGTGCTGCTGCTGCTCTACAACACCGGCTTCTCGCTGGCGGTCCTGCAGATCAGCGGCGAGAGCAAGCCGTTCACCTGGGTCGCGGTCTCCTGGTATCTCTCGCTGACCGCGGTGTTCTTCGCCGCGATGCTGAGCTCCAACACCGCCGAGCGACTGTCGCTCCTGATGCGCGGCACCACGATGGCGGCGGCGGCGGCCGCCGTGATCGCGGTTCTCTCCTACTTCCGCCTGCTCGGCAACGCCTCCGACCTGTTCCTGATGTATGACCGCGCGCACGCGACGTTCAACGATCCGAACGTGCTCGGCGCGTTCCTGATCCTGCCCGCCCTGCTCGCGCTGCAGCGCGTGCTCAACAACCGGGCCGGCGACGCGATGCGCGGCGCGGCGCTGCTCGCGCTGTTCGCCATCGCGGTGCTGCTCACTTTCTCGCGCGCCGCCTGGGGCCAGTTCGCCTTCACCGCCGCGCTGCTGATGTTCTTCACCTTCGTCACCACGCGCTCGGGCAACGCACGGCTGCGCATCGTGCTGATCGCGATTGCCGGCCTTGCCGCGCTGGCCTTGATCCTCGCGGCGCTGCTCTCGATCGATCGCGTCGCCGACCTGTTCAAGGAACGCGCGAGCCTGGATCAATCCTATGATGTCGGTCATCTCGGCCGCTTCGGCCGCTACATCCTGGGCGCGCAGCTCGCGCTGGAGCGCCCGTTCGGAATCGGACCGCTCCAGTTCCACAAGCTGTTTCCCGAGGACCCGCATAACACCTACCTCAACGCGTTCATCTCGGGCGGCTGGCTTGCCGGACTGATGTACCTGACGCTGGTGTTCACCACGCTGGTCCGCGGCCTGGCTTACGTGTTCGTCGACACGCCGTGGCGCGCGACCTACATCGCGGTCTACTGCGCGTTCGTCGGCGCGGCGGCCGAGAGCGCGATCATCGACAGCGATCACTGGCGCCACTATTTCCTGCTGCTCGGCGTGGTGTGGGGCCTGATGATCGTGTCGCAGCCCTACCGGCGCGGCGTGCGCGCCCACCCGCGCGATGGCGCGGCCCCGCCCGCTCTTGCGCCTCATCCCCGCGCGGCGTAGAGCTTCGCGCGGCGGAGTGTAGCGCAGCCCGGTTAGCGCACCAGTCTGGGGGACTGGGGGTCCCGAGTTCAAATCTCGGCACTCCGACCATCACATCGTTGAAAAGTCGGAGCACCAACAACCTTTTGGCGTCATTGACGCTTTTGGGAAGCCTGCGTACACGCGCGCGTACACAGGGCACCTAAGAATGCCTGCCATCAGGCGCACCAAATCAGGCGGCTTCAGCGCTCGCGTTCGCATCCCGAAGGCGGTTCAGGACGAGTACTCGCGGCATCACGGGCCGCGCCACGAGGCCAAGTTCTTCGCACCGGCAGGGACTAAAGAGACCGACGCCAAGCGGCTGTATGGAGAGTGGATTGCTGAGCACGAGGCCCGCGTCGCTTCCATTCTCGCCGAACGCAATGGCCACGGCTCACCGCTCACGCACCGTCAGGCGCATCTGCTCGCGGCGGACTGGTATCGCTGGTTCGTCTCGCGTAATCGCGACAATCCGAGCGCCCGCGACTGGGAAACGATGCGGGACGATGTTCAGGACCTTCTGAAGGAAGCTGCGTCGCCCCGCGAGTACGAACGCGACGAGGACTGGTCCGACCACGCGATTGCAGCAGCGCTCCCCCGCATTGCCGACGACGCGGAGACGCAGCAGTTTTTGGCGCAGCAGCGGCTGACGCTCACTCCCGAAGCGCATCGGCTCTTTCTGCGGGCGGTTTTCGATCACTTCGGCGCGGCGTTGCGGCGGCTGTCCTCCCACGCGCGCGGCGACTATACGCCGGATGCCTACGCAGCAAGTCTTCCGGCCATTGAGAAGCGCGACAGCGGCGAAACGCCTTGGCAGCTTTTCGAGGCGTGGGTCGTCGCGAAGGCCCCGGCTGGCAGCACCATCGCGTGGCGGGTCAGAATGGACGGCTGTTCAGGTTTCGCGTGTACTCGCCCGACTAAGCGCCTAATACTTGCAAGCCACGAGTCGTAGACGCCCGCAGGCGAGAACCAAGACTGATGCCAGTACGCAATCGCGCCGAACTCATGGCCTTCATTCGCTTTCAATTGTCGCAATTGTCGGCACGAAATGCGCAGCACGAGTTCGAAATTCTCGCGCTCGAAATAGCAAAACTGCGGATAGCGTCAAACCTGATACCCGCCACCGGACCTGTTCAAGCTGGAGGCGATCAAGGTCGCGATTTTGAGAGTTACCGCACCTATTTGGCGAGCACATCGCTGCGTTCTTCGACGTTCACGGGAATGGCAAGCCAAGAACTGATTGTCGGCGCGTGCACACTCAACAAAAAAGCCATTTCGAAGATCAAGAGCGATCTAAAATCAATCTTTGGATCAGGTTCGAAACCCACTCATATCGTTTACTTCTGCGAAATCGACGTGCCGGTCGCAAGGCGACACAATCTGCAAAAGTTGTGCAGCGAATCTTACGGAGCGCAGCTTGACATTTTTGATGGTCAGGCAATTGCCGGACTACTAGCAAATCCTGATACGTTCTGGATAGCAGAACGGTACCTTTCCGTGCCGTCGGAGCTGTGGCCCGAAGAGGTTGGCGACGCGCGATACAACGAATTGAAAACTCGCTGGCTGAATTCCGAAGCGTCACCGCAAACGTACGCGGACTTTCTGGAAATTAAATTGGGCCTGAGGATTGCAACATTTGAAGAATACGCAAGACCCGACTTGAGCGCCTGGATTGCTCGGATGAAGACCTTTGCTGGTATCGCCTTCGCTGATCGTCTCATACGGAAAGCGAACTACGAAATCTCCGTGGCGGAGCTGAGGGGCCACGGCTCTTTGGACCCGGCCGCGGATCATATCGAGAATTTCTTCGCCTCCGTTTCGCACGACATCGCGCCTGCCGAACTGATGGATGCGGCAGTTCTCGTGGTCTACATGCGAGGGGCGGTTGCGCGAGGTCATACCACGTTGTCTCGCGAGAAGATCACTGCTTGGGGAGAGTTGGTTAAGCGGGCCGTGAATACCTCACTGAAAACTGCGACCACTGGCGGTGCGCGATGCTTTCTTTTGACGGCCCGTGCGATGCTCGAAACCTTACCTTCTCACGATGATCACGGATCGGAAGTCGCCAAGACACGCTACCTTGGCCACTGGCGTGCTCTCGTTAAGGAGATAAAGAAGACGCCCTACTACTCGACGAGAGATGTCGCAAGAATTCTTGAACAGCTCGCACCGATCTTCGGCAGCTTGCCGCTATTCCGTGAGCTGACAAGAGACGTGGACAAACTTGTTAGCGAAAGAGCCGGGGCGGCCGCAGCCGCAGACCTTGCACGCGGAAGGGCGGTCGCACACTTCGAAGTGGAGCAGTATGCCGAGGCAATAAACGAGCTGCAAGAAGCGAAGATCGGTTGGTTCACTGGCGAAACGATTGATGGGTCAATCCTCGCGATGCTGCTTATCAGCGAGGCATACGAACGACTGCATCTTCACTTTGCTGCGCGCTACTACGCTGCGGGCGCCCTATTCGTCGCACTGAAGCACGAGGACGAAGCGATAAAGAAGCGTGTACCGCAGGCCGAAGTAAAGTTGGCCAACACCTACTATGCCGCAGGCGAGGGTTTGACGTTCTTGCATAGCGCCGCACGCGCATTGCAGAGTCACGAAGCGGTGTCTGCCGACGCATTCGACTGGAGCCGCTATCCAGACGCGCAGCATGTGGCCGCACATGCAGCAATTTTGCGAGCAGTACTGAAGCGTATAGCCCCCGATTTGGTGCCATTTGCGGACGAGGCTATCGGACAGTTCCCATTTTCTGAAGACGAGAGAGCCAAATTCATCGAACTTTCCGAAGGCGAGCCTTGGCGTTCGATCCCCACCGAGGAGATTCAGCAACGTATCAACGAAGACCTCGGACAGACCCCGTTCAATGACCTCGGCAAGCAGCGCTCAGTGACTTGGGCGGCTCTCGGAATCGTTTGGACGGTGCAGAGCGGCTCAGACCGAGAGAGTTGGCTCGCGGCAGCGGAGGTCATCGCAACTCTTCAAATAGCACAAGTAGACTTCTCTGACGCAGATTTGTTGATCATTCCGTCACAGGTGCTGATCGAGATTGCCGTCGGCGACATACAGAAACCCAAGACCGAACAACTGCCCGACAACGGCCGGCTCACCTGGAACATTACGATGCCGAAAACCAGTAGCGACGATTACAATGAAGCGGTCGCTGCCGTGGCGATTATGGTACTCGCGCAGTCAACAGCGCTTACAGATGCTGGCCTTCAAAGTCTCGTTCTAGCCCGGATGAAACGCGGCCTATCGAACCGTCTATTCTCAGTTCGGCCGGCGCGAGAACTCCTACATTTTGCGCAACCAGAGTTGCCGAAATTTGGTGATCTTGCGGCGTTGCAGCGACCAGCTCTTGACGTCCAACCGAAGGAAGCACCACAGCTGGCATGGCGAACAGACCTTGGTCCCGGATACAGCCGCGCCCGCGCAACTACGTTCCTCCACAATCGCTACCGGATTTCTTCGCAGGCAATTCAGTTCACTCTGCCCAGACTGTTAAACGACCAGCGCTGCCGGAGCGTGATCCGTGAGTTGCGTCGAGAAGGTTTGCTCGATTGGCAAATCCTGAACGTTATCTCGGGTATGGTCGCGAACTATGAGCTGAACCGAAGCGCCGGAAAGTTGTCGTTCGACCAGATGCGCAAGCAATTGTTCGACCGCTTGCACCGTGTCGAGCGCGACGACGATCCTCCGTATGACTTAGAAGCGTTTACGCTGGAAACGGCGCGAATGGCGCACAAGATAAGCACCGCCGCTGCTATGCAAACTTGGGGGCTGGCTAACCATCGCAAAACGCCAGATTTCGACGCAATCAAGCGCTTGCTCGATGTACGGTACTTGCACTCGACGGACGACATCTCCCACGACGACCCTTTTCCCGGATTGTGACTCGACCCGGAGAACACTGGTGGTGATAGCGTTGACGCACGTACACGACGCACGTACACACATGGCTCCCGGCGCACAGAAAAGCTAAATAAAATCAATGTCTCACAAGACCGCGATCAAATCTCGGCACTCCGACCATTCTTCCCGCACAAAGCCGCCATATTCCGGTCCGCCGCATGCCTGCAGCCACGCGGACGCGCGTGCACCGACCCCTCCGCCCGCTGTGTCGCTGCGGCAAAAATGAGACTGTCGGTCATGGCGCAGGCGGCGCAGGATGCGCCTGCCGCAGGCGCTTGCTTCTATAATTTCGTCAACTTGCGACAGGACGATCGAGCCTTCGGCACTACCGCGCCCGGATCGCAATGTCGGGCGCGAACGGCGACAAAATTCAGGGAGGAGAACCCATGCACACCAAGCTGCTGATGGCGGCCGCGCTCGGCGCATCGCTCACCGCGGGCGCCGCGCAGGCGCAGGAGAAGATCAAGATCGGCGTGCTCGCCACGCTCGAGGGCGCGCTCACCACATTGGGCGAAGACGCGATCCGCGGCATGGAAGTCGCCATGAAGCAGGCGGGCGCCAAGGCCGGCGGCAAGACCATCGAGGTCATCACCTTCCCGACCAATGCGAGCCCCGACTCGGCGATCCGCGGCGCGCGCAAGCTGGTCGAGCAGGACAAGGTCGACATCCTGATCGGCCCGGTGTCGGGTTCGGAAGGCATCGCGATCCGCGACTATTCCAAGACCCAGCCGCAGGTCACGTTCCTCAACGGCTCGTCCGGCGCGCTCGAGACGACCTACGTGACGCCGTCGCCGAACTTCTACCGCTTCAACCTCGACGGCTCGCAGTGGCTCTCCGGCCTCGGCAGCTACATCTACAACGACAAGAAATGGCGCAAGATCGCGACCGTCGCGGAAGACTATTCGTTCCCCTACACCCAGCTGTTCGGCTTCGTTCCGGAGTATTGCTCGCTCGGCGGGCAGATCACCGAGAGGTTCTGGGTGCCGCTCGGAACCAAGGATTTCGCCTCGGTCATCGCCAAGCTGCCGGACGACGTCGACGCGATCTATCTCGGCCTCGGCGGCGGCGACGCGGTCAACTTCTTCAACCAGTATGCCCAGGCCGGCGGCAAGGCGAAGCTGATCGGCGGCTCGATCCTGGTCGACCAGACCGTGCTGTCCTCGAAGGGCGCCGCCAAGCGCATCGCGATCGGCATCCCGTCCGCCGGCCCGCAGGCCGACGTGTGGGACAATGCGAAGTGGAACGCGTGGGTGAAGCTCTATCAGGACTCGTTCCCGGCCGATAAGCGCTTCACCTCGCCCTCGCTCACCGGCACCGCCTACTACAACGACTTCAACGCGGTGTTCCAGATCCTCAACGACATCAAGGGCGATCTGAGCGACGGCCACAAGAAGCTGCGCGAGGGCCTTGCCAAGATCGAGCTCGATGCGCCGAACGGCAAGATCAAGCTCGACGCCAACCGCCAGGCCATCGGCACCAACTTCATCACCGAAGTGGTCGAACAGGCGAACGGCGACCTGGTCAACAAGGCCGTCAAGCTCATTCCCGACGTCAAGCAGACGCTGGGGTTCACGCCGGAGCAGTTCGCCAAGCTCGGCCTGCCGAGCCGCACCAATCCGGAGTGCAAGAAGACCTATAACTGACCCGTCAGCGCGAGCGGCGGCGAACGGGCGGCTTTCGAGCCGCCCGATTTGTTTTTGGCGGACGCCCGATGCGCTCCGGTGTCATCCCGGCCGAGCCATAAGCGCGTGAACGCGCGTCCAAAAGCGCGTTCACGCGCGTCTGGGACGCGCTATGGCGAGAGCCGGGATCCATCTTGCCCCGTGCGTTGATGGTCCCGGATAGCCGCTTCGCGGCTTCCGGGATGACAGATGAATGCTGCGGGTTATTGCCGCAGTGCAGCGCCAAGGTTGAAGGATCGGCGCTGCCCACCGCGCGGCTCCCTTGCCAAGCGTGCCACCTTGCGGGATTCTAAAAGAAAAAGAAGACTGCGGGAGGGCGACGTGAGCAGTGCACTGTCGGTCTATCATGGTCATTTCGGCCGGGCGACGCTCTATGAGCTCAACCGTCCGATGACCACCCATGCGCACCGCGAAGGCCACCTCATTTTCTACCTCTCCGGCACGCCCGCGACCGCGCGGGTCAGCGGCAAGCTGCATCA
>CAWIXG010000021.1:0-417830 GCA_963839985.1 uncultured Alphaproteobacteria bacterium
TCGGCCGCGTTGGAGATCCCGAAGAACAGAGACGTCGAGGTCGCGTCCGCCGGTGACGTTCGCGGCGCCGCTGAACAGCACGATGCCGACCGCGAGCAGCGGCCACCAGGAGCGGGGGGCGAGCGCGATCAGCGAGACCGCCAGCCCTGCGGCGGGCCACCACGAGGCGACGGAGCCGTGTGCGGGCGCGAACATGACCGCGCCGACGCCGGCGACAGGTAGATGGCCACGAGGGTGACAAGCGCAGCGAGCTTGCCGGCCGAGGTCGGACCCGAGACGGTCATGGAGGGACATTGTTAGGTAATGAAGCCGCCATGTGACCGTTTTCAGAAGGGCCGTCGATCACGATCTGGTGGAGCACGACGCGATCTGTCCGGTATCCGGGGAGCCCGGCACGGATTCCGGCTACATTGCCGCCATGTTGGTCTCGGAGCGGATCGGGCAGTTCTTCGTCGAGGGCGACGGCGCCCGGACCGCCTGGAGTACACCGAGTACGGCGGCGGCGACGCCTGGGTCGTGCTGCTGCACGGCCAGCTGATGCCGCGCCGGATGCACCAGCCCTGGCCCGGGCCCTGGCGGCCGAGGGGCTGCACGTCGTGACGCTGGACCTGCTCGGCCACGGCCGCTCCGACCGGCCGGCGGACCCGCATGCGTACTCGATGCAGGCCTTCGCGGAGCAGGTCGTCGCGCTGCTGGACCACCTCGGCGCCGCCGCAGGCGGTGATCGGCGGTACGTCGCTGGGCGCCAACGTCTCCCTCGAGGTGGCCGTGCTCGCGCCCGAGCGGGTGCGCGGGCTGATCATCGAGATGCCGGTGCTGAACAACGCGCGTCGAGGCCGGGATCCTGGTGTTCGGGCCGCTGATGTTCGCGGCCCGGTTCCTGCCGTTCACGGTCGACGGGCTCCGGCTGCTGACCCGGCCGGTGCCGCGCGGGCTGGTGCCGTTCTGGGCCGGGATCGTGCTCGACACGCTGCGACCAGCGGCCGGACTCGGTGGCGGCCGTCGTGCACGGGATGTTCTTCGGCCGGGTCGCGCCGTCGTCGCGGCAGCGCCGGGCGATCGCCGCTCCCGCGCTGGTCGTCGGCCACCCCGCCGACCCGATCCACCCGGCCGCCGACGCCGCGATGCTCGCCGAGGAGATGCCCAACGCCACCTTCGTGCAGGCCCGGAACATCCTCGAGTGGCGTGCCACGCCCGCCCGGCTCAACCAGGCCGCGGCCGAGTTCGCCCTGGCCTGCTGGAAAACGCCGCGCCGCGGCGGCGTACGAGCAGCTGACGCCCGGTCACGGCGGCAGAATGGGACGGTGCCTCTCTACCGCGACGAGGCGATCGTGCTGCGCACCCACAAGCTGGGTGAGGCCGACCGCATCATCACCCTGCTGACCCGCAACCACGGGCGGGTGCGCGCGGTCGCGAAGGGCGTACGCCGCACCACCTCGCGGTGGGGCTCCCGGCTCGAGCCGTTCACCCACGTCGACCTGCAGCTGGCCGAGGGACGCAACCTCGACACGATCACCCAGGCCGAGACGCTGACCCCGTTCTCCGCCGAGATCGGGCTCGACTACGAGCGCTACACCGCCGGCACCGTGATGCTCGAGACCGCCGACCGGCTGGTCGTCGAGGAGCGGCAGCCGTCGCTCCAGCAGTTCCTGCTGCTCGTCGGCGGGCTGCGCGCGATGGCGTCGGGGGAGCGCGGCCCCAACCAGGTGCTCGACTCCTACCTGCTCCGGTCGCTGGCCGTGTCCGGCTACGCGCCGTCGTTCGAGCACTGCGCCCGCTGCGGCGACGAGGGCCCGCACCGGTGGTTCAGCCCCGCGTCCGGTGGCGTGCTGTGCGCGACCTGCCGGGTCCCCGGCTCGGCGAGCCCGGCGCCCGAGTCGATTGCGGTCCTCGGCGCCCTGCTCGCCGGCGACTGGCCGGCCGTCGAGGCCGCCGACCCCCGGCACCTCAAGGAGGCGAGCGGCGTCGTCGCGGCGTACCTCTCCTGGCACCTCGAGCGCGGCCTCCGCTCCTTCGAGTACCTCGAACGCTGAAATCGCGATAGTCCGAGACGTCGGGTTGGGTTTTCGAGCCCGTCAACCAACCCAAACGTCTCGGACTATCGGCGCTTGCGGCGGAGGGGGGCGGCGAGCAGGTCCGGGAGGGCGGCGAGGCAGAGGACGCCCAGCCCGACCAGGCCGAGGAGGGCGGCGTCGGTGCGGGAGAAGCTGCGGGGTCGGCAGGGCGACCGTGACGGCAGCGATACCGATCAGGATCGGCCCGAACAGGAGGGCGACGATCCCCAGGAGCGAGCGCACCCCACGGACCGCGCGCGGGGCGTCGAGCCAGCGGACGACGAGCCGGTCGCCGAGGAGCACCCGGAGCAGCCTGGGCCTGCTTGCGGCCGTCTCCCATGCCCCGGACCCGGACCACCCGTTCGGGCGTCCGGAGCTTCAGCCGCCACTGACCCCACAGCAGCCCCGGCCCGATCGTCGCCCCGACGACCTCGGCGTGGCGCACCTGGACCTTGGGTTGCCGGCCGGCGGCCAGCCCGCCCTTCGAGAAGACGCGTACGCCGCGGTCCGAGATCACCGCGTCCCCCCGCACCAGCCAGTGGTACGACGGGAAGGCCATCAGCGCGCGCTCGGGCAGGTCCACGCTGCCCCCGTCGAGCCAGAGTGGGGCGGTGAGGTCGAGCCCCTGAGCCTCCAGCAAGGTGCGGAGACGGGCCAGTTGGTGGGGCTCGCCGGGGGCGCTCTCGAGGGCGTCGAGGGCCAGTGCCCGGACGTCGATCGGGTGGGCCTCATGGTCCACGAGCACGGTGCCGTCCGGCCAGGACCAGATGGGCGTGGCGATCCCGGCGTCGGTGAGGGCCAGGGCCAGGGCCGCCCTCAGCAGCACCGCCTGGACCTCCGGCGGCGCCGGCTCCGCGATCTCGGCGAGCTCCCGTCGGCTCCCGTCGGACTCCCATCGGACTCCGCGTCGGCGGCGGAATCGCAGGGACGCAGGACGGCGGCGATGGACGCGCCCCACCCGCCGTCGAGCAGCGTCAGCACCGCGTCGAGCGTCGCCGGCTGGGTGGTGCCGGTCGCCCGCTCGGCGGCCTCGAGCCCGGCGGACAGCTGGCGACGCCAGAGGGCGACGTCCACCACCCGGGCGTGGTCGTCCCAGCTGATCGGCTCGGTCTCGTGCGGCACGCCACGGAGGGTCCGCTCAATGATCTCGCGCTCGTACGCCGCGACCACGGGGAGCACGACACGCGCGTCGTTGGGGCCCAGCCGCGGGCCTCCCCAGACGTCGGCCCCCACGGACTCCCACCCGTCGAGGAAGGCGCGCAGCGCCGAGAACGCGTCGGCGTGCCACTTGCCCTGGTCGAGCGCCGGGTCGAGCCACTGTTGGAGGATCTGCTGGGCCTCGTCCACCGTCGTGGCTGCGGCGACCGCTCGCGGCCAGCGGTCGTCGTAGCGGGAGCGCACCGCCTGTGCCCAGGCCTCGCGAGCCCGCTGCAGCGCCAGGTGGCGGCCGGGAACCCCGCGGCGCACCAGACCGTCGGCGCGAGCGACCGCGGGGTGGGTGTCCGGCTCGTGCAGGTCGCGGGCGTCCTTGACCAGCACGGCGATCTCCTCCGCGCGCAGGCAGGCGATCAACGGCAGGCCGAGCACGAGCCGGCCCTCGGCGACCTCGACCCGAACATCCGCGGCCAGCGCCACCTCCGGCCGCCAGCCGCCGGCGTGAGCCGCCAACCAGTCCTGAAGGAGCTGCTCGTCCTCCACGGACGGCGCGAACCACGAGCGGGGAATCTCGGGCGTGCGCGGGAGGAACCGGGCGACGTTGTAGCCCAGCGGAATCGCCGGCACGAGACAGATCGCGCCGACCACCCATTCGCCCGCGACGCACGCGGCCACGCCCAGCAGGAGCCAGAACAGGCAGAAGGCCGCGCTGCCGTAGACCGTCAATGCCCACATCCGGTTGACCCGGCGAGCCGCGGCGACCAGCTTCCGGCGTGCCACCTCGGGCTCCAGTGCCTCGGGCGCGTCAGTCATGGCGAGCACGAGCCATGATGACCCACGAACCAGCCGCCGGGGCGCATTCCCGGTGGCGCGGCGGGGCTGGCAAGTCGCATTACGCCGACCCGTACCTGCGGTCGCGGCTCGCGTAGGTCTCGATCGCGGCCCACAGGTGCCGACGGTCGACGTCGGGCCAGAGCACGTCGGAGAAGACGAGCTCGGAGTAGGCCGCCTGCCAGAGCATGAAGTTCGACAGCCGCTGCTCGCCGGAGGTGCGCCAGACGAGGTCGGCATTGGAGACCTCGGGCACGTAGAGGTGCTTGGCGAAGGTCTTCTCGTCGACCTTCTCGGCGTTCAGCCGACCGGCGGCGACCTCACGGGCGATCGAGCGAGCGGTGTCGGCGAGCTCGGCGCGGCCGCCGTAGTTGACGCACATGGTCAGCGTCAGCACGTCGTTGCCGCGGGTCAGGTCCTCGGCGACCTGGAGCTCCCGGATCACCGACTTCCACAGCCGCGGCGACCGCCCGGCCCAGCGGACCCGGACCCCGAGCTCGTGCATCTCGTCGCGGCGGCGGCGGATCACGTCGCGGTTGAAGCCCATCAGGAACTTCACCTCGTCGGCGGAGCGCGACCAGTTCTCGGTCGAGAAGGCGTACGCCGAGATCGCCTTCACGCCGATCTCGATCGCGCCCTCGACCACGTCGAAGAGGGAGTGCTCGCCCTGCTCGTGGCCGGCCGTGCGGGGGAGCCCGCGCTCCTTGGCCCAGCGGCCGTTGCCGTCCATCACGATCGCGACGTGGCGCGGCACGAGCTCCCGCGGCACCTGCGGCGGCCGGGCGCCGGAGGGATGTGGCGTCGGCGGGCGCACGGATCGCTTCACGCGTGCAGGATACGGGTGTCCGGCGGGTCGAAGGTCCCGGCTCCAGACGTGGGATTTACCCACATTTCGGTACGACGCGTGCCATCCTGAGCGCGGATGGACTCCATGTGGGGGAGACACTCATGCGGGCTGAACGCGTGCGCGTGCACGCTACCGAGGTCGGTCGTCGGCTACTTTTCGCCGATGACCCGGACCCGCGCGTCCTCCAAGGGGTCTTCTTCGCGCTGCTGAGCCTCGACTACCTCCTGCGTTCGGTCGACGGCACCCCGATCGGGCTCCGCTCCTGGCCGGCGCTCGGCTACGCGCTCGCGCTCGTCCTGATGGTCGCGACCGTCGTGGTGCCGTGGCGCCGGCTGCCCCGCATCGCCATCGGCATCGTGCCCGTGCTCGACATCGCGGCCCTGAGCCTGGCCCGGCTGGACGACCGGGGCAGCGCCGCCGCCGCGCTCGATGATCATCCCCGCCCTCTGGTTGGCGCGGCTCTACGGCAAGCGCGGCGCGATCGTGGTGTGCGTCGCCGGCCTGGTGCTGATCGGCATCCCCTCCGTCCTGTACCTCGGCACCGGCGGGGTGAACCTGTCGCGCTCGCTGATGGTCCCGTTCATCGCCGCCTGGGCCGCGCTCGCCCTCGCCAGTGGCCTCGAGAAGATCGAGGCGGGGTACGCCGACGCCACCAAGCGGCGCGCCGAGCTCGCGTTGGCGATGCACACGATCGACGAGCAGCGCCGGTTCGCCGAGGCGATCCTGGACACCGTCGACGTGGGCCTCGTGCTCCTGGACCACACCGGTGCCTACCGGACCCTGAACAAGCGGCACGTCGACTTCATGCGGCTGGCCTACCCCGAGGGGCACGGCGGCAAGGCCGGTCAGCTCGGCCACGTGTACGCACCCGACGGCACCACCAAGCTGACCCGCGAGGAGATGCCGACGTACCGCGCGTCCCACGGCGAGGAGTTCGACGACTGCCGGATCTGGGTCGGCGACGACCCGCTGTCGAAGCGGGCGCTGTCGGTCTCGGCCCGCTCCGTCCGCGGCAAGGACGGCAGCTTCGCCGGCGCCGCGCTGGCGTACAAGGACGTCACCGACTTCATGCGCGCGCTCCGGGTGAAGGACGAGTTCGTCGCCTCGGTGTCCCACGAGCTGCGCACCCCGCTCACCTCGATCATGGGGTACGTCGACCTGCTGCTCGAGCGCCCCGACCTGGTGCCCGAGCAGACCGCCCACCTCGAGGTGGTGTCCCGCAACAGCGACCGGCTGCGGCGGCTGGTGGCGGACCTGCTGCACAGTGCCCAGATCGACGAGGGACCCATGGAGGTCGTCCGGACCGAGGCCGACTTCAGCGCGATCGTGCAGCAGTCGGTGCTGACCGCCGCGCCCGGCGCGAAGGCCGCGGGCATCACGGTCGACGTCGACGTACCGGACTCGCTGCCGGTGCTCGTGGACGCCCAGCGGATGTCCCAGGTGGTCGACAACCTGATCTCCAACGCCGTCAAGTACACCCCCGAGGGCGGACGGGTCCGGGTGGCGCTCACCGTCGACGGCGCCCGGGTCGAGCTGGCGGTCAGCGACACCGGCATCGGCATCTCACCGCCGGACCTGACCCGGCTGTTCACCCGCTTCTTCCGCGCCCGACCGGCCGAGGAGCTCTCGATCCAGGGCGTCGGTCTCGGCCTGAGCATCACCAAGTCGATCGTCGAGAGCCACGGCGGCCGGATCGAGGTCGACAGCGAGGTGGGCCGGGGCAGCGTGTTCCGCGTCCGGCTGCCGGTGGACGTCCACGAGGCAGCGATCGCGCGCGCCAGCTAGGTCAGCAGAGCTTCAGACCAGGCCGGCGTCGTGGGCCAGCACGGCCAGCTGCGTGCGGTTGTCCATGCCCAGCTTGGCCAGGATGTTCGAGACGTGGGCCTTCACGGTGGCCAGGCTGAGGTGCAGGTCGGTGGCGATCTCGGCGTTCGTCCGGCCACGGGCGACCGCGACGGCGACCTCCGACTCGCGCTCCGACAGGACGGCGAGCGCGGCGAGCGCCTCGCGCCTGCTCTCTGCGGACGCGACCTTCTGGTCCATCAGCCGCTGCAGGATCGCCGGCGAGAGGATCGGCTCGCCCGCCGCCGCGCGGTGCACCGCGTGCACGATCTGCTCGGGAGGGGTGTCCTTGAGCAGGAAGCCGCTGGCTCCGGCCCGCAGGGCGGCGACGACGTTCTCATCGGCGTCGAACGTCGTGAGCACGATGACCACCGGGGCTCCCGACCCACGCCGCAGCCGGCGGGTGGCCGCGATGCCGTCGACCCGGGGCATGCGGAGGTCCATCAGTACGACGTCGGGGTGATGCTTCGCCACCGCGTCCGGCACCTCGCTCCCGTCGCCGGCCTCGCCGACCACCCGGAGTGACGCGGCGCCGTCCAGCATCATCGTCAGCCCGGCGCGCACCATCGGGTCGTCGTCGACGATCAGCACCTTGAGCTCCCGGGTCACGACGCCCATCCGAAGTCCGCGTCCAGCCGGAACTCGCGATCTTCCGACCCCGCCGCGAGGCTGCCGCCCACGAGCTCGACCCGTTCGGCCAGACCGGTCAGGCCGAAGCCCGGCTCGGCATCGCTCCGGGGAGACCGGCAGCGGGTTGCGGACCTCGACGTGGAGCTCGCTGCGCCGCGTCGCGGCGTACCGCCACCGTGACCGGTTGTCCCGGCGCGTGGCGACGGGCGTTGGTCAGGCCCTCCTGGACGACCCGGTACGCCGCCCGCCCGATCTGGACCGGCACGTCCACCGCCGCGTCGGCCGCGGCGTCGACGGTGATGACCATGCCCGCCTCCTCGCACTCGGCGACCAGTCTCGGCAGGTCCACCAGCGTCGGCAGCGGTCGCAGCGAAGCGGGGCCGTCCGGCCCGTCGTCCTCCCGGAGCAGGGTGATCACGTCGCGCAACTCTGCCAGTGCCTCGCGGATGCCGGCCCGGATCACCCCCGCGGCCTGCGCGATCCGCTCGGGTGAGGAGTCCGGCCGGTACTCCAGCGCACCGGCGTACGTCGCCAGCAGCGACATCCGGTGCGCGAGCACGTCGTGCATCTCGCGAGCGATGCGGGCTCGCTCGAGCTGGCGCGCCTCGGCAACCCGGTCGGCCTGCTCCTCCTCGGCGCGGCGCGCCCGGGCGGCCAGCGACCACAGCAGCTCACGCCTCGCCTGGGAGTAGGCGCCCCAGCCGACCAGGGTGGCGTAGGCGATCACGACCAGGAGCGCGTACCAGCCGTACGGCAGGCCGTCGATCGGCCGCCAGGCGCCCAGGACCAGGTGCGCCGAGGCGCCGACGACCGCGACCCAGACGGCGGTCGGGAACGGGCGCCACCGGGCCACGTGGAACACCGCCACGGTGGCCGGCGGGGTGGCCGCGGGGGAGACCGCCGCCAACAACCCGAGGACGACCGCCGTGGCAGCCGGCCGGGACCAGAGCAGCGGCAGCAGCGCCAGGCTGACGACGCCGACCGCGACGTCGACGGCGAGGACCGCCTGCGACGTGTCCGAGGTGGCCACGGCGACGACCTGGAGTGCCACGAGCACGCCGACCGCGATGACGACCGATGCGACGACGGCCGGGCTGCGGTCGCTCCTGGTCGCGGATCGGGCTCGGGCACCGGGTCAGGCTAGAGGAGCCGACCGTTGCCCGCACACGGCCGAAAGTAGTAGCCGGGGGAGCCGATCGGGGACCCGAAGTAGCCAGCCGGCCGATCCGCCGGAGGGGCCGTCCCGGCGAGGGTCGGGGCATGACTTCGACCACCACCTCCCCTCTCGAACAAACCACCTGCTGCCCGCCCAGGGCCCGGGTCCGCCGCCGCCGGTGGTTCACCGTGCTCGGCGCCATGTCGGCCGCGAACGCAGTGCTGGGCGATCGCGGTCCAGGCCGGCGCCGACCTCACCGTCGAGCGCGGCTCCGGTACCACCCACGTCGGGCCGCTGGCGGTGACGCTCACCAGCCTCGGCGTCGGTCTGGCGGCCTGGCTGCTGCTGGAGCTGCTCGAGCGGTGGACCCGACGGCCCCGGCTGATCTGGCGGATCGTGGCGTGCGCGGTCCTCGTGCTGTCGCTGACCGGTCCGCTGGCGGCGACCACCGGAGCGGGTCTGGCCGTGCTTCTGAGCCTGCACCTGGTGGTCGGGTCGATCCTGATCGTCGGACTGGGCGGCGCCTGGCGACGCTGAGGTCAGCGGCAGGCCGGGCAGGTCCCGAAGATCTCCAGCGTGTGGCTGACGTCGTCGTACCCGTGCTCGGTCGGCGATCGCCCGGGTCCACCGCTCGACGGCCGGTCCCTCGACCTCGACGGTGGCGCCGCAGGCGCGGCAGACCAGGTGGTGGTGATGGGCGTCGGAGCAGCGGCGGTAGATCGCCTCGCCGTCCTCGGTGCGCAGCATGTCGACCTCGCCGGCGTCGGCCAGCCGCTGGAGGGTCCGGTAGACCGTGGCCAGCCCGACCTGCTCGCCGCGCTTGCCGAGCAGCTCGTGGATCTCCTGCGCGGAGCGGAAGTCGGCGAAGGACGCCAGCACCTCGACGACGGCCTTGCGCTGCCGGGTCGGTCGGGCACCGGCAGCGGCGGGGGAGTCGGGTCAGTGCTCGTCATAGTGCTTCCCGTGGGCGGCGTGCCGGTGGCCGTCGTGGACGTAGTCGACGTGGTCGCCGTGCGTCGACCGCGACGTGGCCGCAGTCCGTCCCGTGCTCGTGGGGGTGCTCGTCGGTGACCTCGTGCGAGGCGGGCTCCAGCTCGCGGGAACGGCGCGCGGACCCGCCGCCGCGCCGCGCAGCACGGCGCCCAGCCGGCCAGGCGACCGCGAAGCCGGCCAGGGCCAGCAGCACGATCGTCGGCCCGGTGCGACCCGTCGGCATGGAACGACGCGAACGCCGACAGCACCAGCCCGCCGACCGACGCGAGCGTCCCGAGCCCCATCGCCGCGACCAGCGTGGTGCGGAACGACCGGGTCAGCTGCTGGGACGTCGCCACCGGCACCACCATCAGCGCCGAGACGAGCAGCAGCCCGACGGTGCGCATCGCGACCGTGACGCTGACCGCGGCCAGCACCGCGACCAGCAGGTTGTAGAACCGGACGTTGAGGCCGGCGACCCGGGCGAACTCCTGGTCCTGGGCGACCGCGAACAGCTGCGGCGAGAGCCCGACGCAGATCGCGACCACGACCGCGGCCAGCGCCATCGTGACCCAGCACGTCGGTGACGGAGATCGTGGTGATCGAGCCGAAGAGGTACTCCTGGAGCCGGGCCGCGCTCTGCCCGGCGAGCCCGGTGATCAGCACGCCGCCGGCCAGGCCGCCGTAGAAGAGCAGCGCGAGGGCGACGTCGCCGTTGGTGCTGGCCGCGCTCGCGGATCACCTCGATCAGGATCGCGCCGAGCATCGGCGACCACGACCGCGGTCCAGGTCGGGGGACGTGCCGGTGAGCAGGCCGATCGCGACGCCGGTGACGGCGACGTGGCCGATGCCGTCGCCCATCAGCGCCAGCCGGCGCTGCACGAGGTAGGTGCCGACGGCCGGGGCGGCGAGGCCGGTGAAGACCGCCGCGATCAGCGCCCGCTGCATGAACGGCAGGCTGAACAGCTCGATCATCGCTGGCCTCCGTCGAGCGGCGAGCCGACCGTGCGGCGCGTGGTCGTGGCGGCCGGGTCGGTGCGGTGGTGGTGGGTGTGCGCCTCGCCGAAGTCGGGGTGGTGCACCTCGTGGTCGGCGAGCGGCGCGCCGTCGTACGCCACCCGGCCGTCGCGCATCACGACGGCCCGGTCGACCAGCGGCGCCATCGGGCCGAGCTCGTGGGCGACCAGCACGATCGTGCTGCCGCGCTCCTTGAGCTGCCTCGAGCGTGTCGGCGAGCGCCTGCTGGTTGGGCAGGTCGACGCCGGCGGTCGGCTCGTCGAGGAAGAACAGGTCCGGCTCGCCGGCCAGGGCCCGGGCGATCAGCGCCCGCTGCTGCTGGCCGCCGGAGAGCGGCGAGACGCCCGTCGCGGGCGCGGTCGGTCGAGGCCGACGACGCTCGAGCGCGTCGTCGATCGCGGCCCGGTCGGCGCGCGACGAGCGGGCCGCAGCAGCCGGCGGCGGGTGAGCCGACCGGAGGCGACGACCTCCCACACCGAGGCGGGTACGCCGGACGCCGGCGCCGCCGCGCTGCGGCACGAAGCCGATCCGCTGCCAGTCGTGGAAGTCCGCGAACGGGGTGCCGAACAGCTCGAGGGAACCCGGTCGCCAGCGGCCGGAGGCCGGTCAGCGCGCGGACCAGCGTCGACTTGCCGGAGCCGTTGGCGCCCATCAGCGCGACGAACTCGCCCGGCGCGGACGGTCAGGTCGATGCGGCGCAGGATCGGGCGGCCGGCGATCGCGACCGCGCCTTCGGTGAGCTCGCACCGGCACGTCCGTGGTCGGGCTCGCGTCAACATCCGTTCGCCTCCTGCAGGGCGGCCAGGTTGGCTGCGCATGAGCGAAAGGTAGTCCTCGTCGCTGTCCGTCCGGTGAGGCCCTCGATCGGGTCGAGCACGCGCGTGCTCGACGCCGGGGTCGTCGGCGAGGGTCTCGGCCATCTTCGCGGCTGCCGAGCGTCTCGGTAGAAGACCGTGGTGATGCCCTCGTCGCTGGATCAGCTCCTGCAGCTCGGCGAGGTCGGCCGGGCGTCGGCTCGGCGTCGGGGGAGAGGCCGGCGATCGGCTCGAAGTGCAGGCCGTACTTCTCCAGGTAGCCGAACGCGTCGTGGCTCACCACGACGGTGTCGCGCTCGCAGGCCGCCAGCCCGTCGGCGTACGTCGCGGTCGAGCGCCTCCAGGTCCGCGCGCAGGTCGCGCGGCGTTGGCGCGCGTACTCGTCCGCGTGCGCTCGGGGTCGAGCTCGGCGAGCTGCTCGGCGACGGCGTCGCCGAGGTCGGCCATCCGCAGCGGGTCGTGCCAGAAGTGCGGGTCGTGGTCGCCCTCGTGTCCTCGTGGCCTCCTCGTGGTCGTGCTCCCTCGACGCAGGTCGACGACCTCGGCCGCGTCGAGGACGTCGCCCTCGGCGGTCTCGTCGACCGCGTCGTCGACGGCCGGCTGGAAGCCGCGCTCGTAGACGACCAGGTCGGCGCCCGCGACCTCGGCGGTCTCCCGGATGGTGAGCTCGAGGTCGTGCGGCTCGCCGCCGGGGGTGGTGAGGTTGTCGACCGTCGCTGCTCGCCGGCGACCCGCTCGGCGACGTACTGCAGCGGGTAGAACGCCGCCGCGACCTGCAGCCCGTCGCCGGTCGTCGCCCGTCACCCACGCCGGAGCGCCGCGCACCCCGACAGGGAGGTGGCGAGCGAGCGCAGCAGGCCAGGACGAGTCCGCATGAGAACGATTCTCAGATCAGTTGAGAACGATTGTCAACTCGATGACGCTGCTGGCGCTGCGGACCTACGGATCGGCTCGCCGTGCTGGTGGTGAACAGGTTCCGGGTGCCCGAGTCGGCGAGGCGCGAGGAGTTCCGCGTCGGCCTCGAGCTCGCGCACGCGACCGCTGGCCGCGCGGCCCGGGTACGTCGGCGGCGTACGATCGGCCGCAACGTCGACGACCCGACGCTGTGGGTGCTGGCGACCACGTGGGAGCACGTCGGCGCCTACCGGCGCGCGCTGTCGGCGTACGACGTGAAGCTGCACGCCGTGCCCCTGCTGAGCCGCGCGATCGACGAGCCGCAGCGCCTACGAGTCGGTCGAGCCGGGAGCCGACCTCAATGTCGCCGCCACCCGGTCGTTAGGCTGAGCCCTCACCACGACCCGACCGGCAGCCAGCCGGCCAGTCCCAAGGAGCTCTCCGTGGCCAAGCCGCCCGCATCGACCCTCGACCACGTCGTCTCCCTCTGCAAGCGCCGGGGCTTCGTCTACCCGTGCGGCGAGATCTACGGCGGCACCCGCTCCGCCTGGGACTACGGCCCGCTGGGCGTCGAGCTCAAGGAGAACATCAAGCGTCAGTGGTGGAAGTCGATGGTCACCGGCCGCGAGGACGTCGTCGGCCTCGACTCCAGCGTCATCCTGCCGACGCAAGACGTGGGAGGCCAGCGGCCACCTGAAGACCTTCAGCGACCCGCTGACCGAGTGCCAGTCCTGCCACAAGCGGTTCCGCGAGGACCACCTGCAGGAGGACTACGCGGCGAAGAAGGGCATCGACGACCCCGACACCGTCGACATCAACGAGTCCGTCGCCTGCCCGAACTGCGGCACCCGCGGCGCGTGGACCGAGCCCCGCCAGTTCAACATGATGCTCAAGA
This sequence comes from uncultured Alphaproteobacteria bacterium, assembly GCA_963839985.1. Lineage (GTDB taxonomy): Bacteria > Pseudomonadota > Alphaproteobacteria > Rhizobiales > Xanthobacteraceae > PALSA-894. The sequence continues at coordinate 13,109 of CAWIXG010000021.1, forward strand.
CCTACCTCGGCGTCATCGAGGACGAGTCCGGCCTGCACTACCTGCGCCCCGAGACCGCGCAGGGCATCTTCCTCAACTTCGCGAACGTCGTGACCACGAGCCGCAAGAAGCCGCCGTTCGGCATCGCCCAGCAGGGCAAGAGCTTCCGCAACGAGATCACGCCCGGCAACTTCATCTTCCGCACCCGCGAGTTCGAGCAGATGGAGATGGAGTTCTTCGTCAAGCCGGGCGAGGACGAGGAGTGGCACCAGTACTGGATCGACGAGCGCACCCGCTGGTACATCGACCTCGGCATCAACCCCGACAACCTGCGCCACTTCGAGCACCCGGAGGAGAAGCTCAGCCACTACGCCAAGCGGACCGTCGACATCGAGTACCGCTTCGGCTTCTCCGGCCGCGACTTCGAGGAGCTCGAGGGCATCGCCAACCGCACCGACTTCGACCTCACCCAGCACAGCAAGTTCTCCGGCCAGGACCTGTCGTACTTCGACCAGGCCACCGACGAGCGCTACATCCCGTACGTCATCGAGCCGGCGGCCGGCCTGACCCGCAGCCTGATGGCGTTCCTGATCGACGCCTAGACCGAGGACGAGGCGCCCAACACCAAGGGCGGCGTCGACAAGCGGACCGTGCTGCGGCTCGACCCGCGACTGGCGCCGGTCAAGGTGGCGGTGCTGCCGCTGTCGCGCAACGCCGACCTGTCGCCGAAGGCGCGCGACCTGGCCGCCGAGCTGCGCCGCAACTGGAACGTCGACTTCGACGACTCCGGTGCGATCGGCCGCCGCTACCGCCGCCAGGACGAGATCGGCACGCCGTACTGCGTCACCGTCGACTTCGACACCCTCGACGACCACGCCGTGACCGTGCGCGAGCGCGACACCATGAAGCAGGAGCGGATCGGTCTCGACTCGATCACGTCCTACTTCGCCGAGCGTTTCGTCGGCTGCTGAGTGACCATGCTCAGGCACAATGTCGGCATGCCCACCCCTGCCCTTCGGCGCCTTCGTCGCGCCCTGCTCGGGCTGTCGCTCGCCACTGCGCTCCTGCTCTCGGGATGCTCCGACGACGGCGGATCCGCGGAGGCCGGGGGCGACGAGCCCCTCGGGTGAGGGGGCGACCGTGAAGCCCTACCTCCCGGTCCCCGACGGCGTCGAGCTGACCACGCAGGGCACCGAGCTCGGCCTCGAGGAGTCGGCGACGGTCGCCTACGAACCGCGACAGGGCGAGGTCGGCGCGCTCGACATCACCGTCACCCGGCTCGACAAGGCGTCGTTCAAGGACTTCACCGGCTGGAAGCTGTCGCCCGAGACCAAGAAGACCCAGCCGTACTTCGTGCACGCCAGGATCCGCAACGTCGGCGCGACCGACCTCGGCGGCCGTCGGCCTCCGCTCTACGCCGTCGACGGCGACAACAAGCTGATCGAGTCGTCGACCTTCGCGAGCACCTTCAAGCCCTGCCCGAGCGCGCCGTTCCCCAAGTCGTTCAAGACCGGCGACACCGTCTCTTCTGCCTGGTCTACCTGGCCCCGGACAAGGGCGACCTCACCGCCGTCAGCTTCCGCCCGACCGAGGACTTCGACCCGATCATCTGGGTCGGTGAGGTGACGAAGCTCACCAGCCGCCCGAGCCGCGACGAAGAAGACCGGCGACAAGAAGAACGACAAGACCGGGCACGGAGCAGCAACGGCTCCGCAGGGCGACTGAGCGCAGGCCGGCCTCGACCTGGCGTCACGGAATGCCAGCGGGCGGCCTGGCACTTGCTCAGCACGTTGAATGCCCCCGAGGTCGGTGGTGAATGCAGCCGGTTCGGTGGTTGAGGAGGTTGCGCAGCAACCGTCTCGAAACCACCGGAGGCTCGATTCGGCCGTTGTCGGACGAAACGGGACAATGGGCGGCATGTCCGCCCTGCCCACGTCGCTGACCCTCGGGTCGCTGCGCGTCGACACCCCCGTGGTGCTCGCGCCGATGGCGGGCATCACCAACGCCGCGTACCGCCGGCTGTGCGCCGAGCAGGGCGCCGGCCTGTACGTCTGCGAGATGATCACCTCGCGCGGGCTGGTCGAGGGCGACGAGACCACCCGGAAGATGCTGGTCTTCGACGAGCTCGAGACGGTCCGCTCGGTCCAGCTCTACGGCACCGACCCGATCTACGTCGGCAAGGCCGCCGAGATCCTCTGCGCGGAGTACGGCGTCCGCCACATCGACCTCAACTTCGGCTGCCCGGTCCCGAAGGTCACCCGCAAGGGCGGCGGCGGCGCGCTGCCGTGGAAGCGCGGGCTGCTCGCGGAGATCCTGGCCGCGGCGGTCGCGGCCGCGACGCCGTACGACGTGCCGGTGACGATGAAGACCCGCAAGGGGCTCGACGACGACCACCTGACCTACCTCGACGCCGGCCGGATCGCCCAGGAGTCCGGCGCCGCCGCGATCGCGCTGCACGGCCGGACCGTCGCGCAGGCGTACTCCGGCGAGGCCGACTGGGACGCCATCGCGACCCTGGTCGACCACGTCGACATCCCGGTGCTCGGCAACGGCGACATCTGGGAGGCCGCCGACGCGGTGCGCATGGTCGAGCAGACCGGCGTCGCCGGCGTCGTCGTCGGCCGCGGCTGCCTCGGGCGGCCCTGGCTGTTCCGCGACCTGGCCGCGGCCTTCGCGGGCGAGCAGGTGCGCACCCTCCCGACGCTGGGCGAGGTGGGCGCGATGATGCGCCGGCACGCCGAGCTGCTGAGCGAGCACATGGGGGAGGAGCGCGGCTGCAAGGAGTTCCGCAAGCACGTCTCGTGGTACCTCAAGGGCTTCGCCGCCGGCGGCCGGCTGCGGCACTCGCTGGCCCTGGTCGACTCGCTGGCCGCGCTCGACGTGCTGCTCGCCGAGCTGGACCCGGACGAGCCGTTCCCGGTGCAGGAGCTGGGCTCCCCGCGCGGTCGTCAGGGCTCGCCGCGCAACCGCGTGGTGCTGCCGGAAGGGTGGCTCGACGACACCGACGGCAGCGGCTCCCACGTCCAGGAGGACGCCACCGAGGTCACGGGCGGATAACGGTCCGGTCTCGTAAACATCTCGGCCGGGTGACGGGAAACACCGTCCCAAAACCTTCCCCCGATTGCGCGGGCCTTGTTTGCTTGTGCTTTAGTCGTTGGTCGCGCCTCGTTTCGCCACAAGCGACTTGGCGTTCCCCCGTCAGCAACAGCAAAGGATCAGCGCTGTGGCAGATCATCGCCACAAGCGGGAAACCAATGCCCGCCGTATGCCCAAGGCCCACCTCGTGGCCGGACCCCTCGCCGTCCTGGCGACCGCTTCTGCGGTCGGCCTCGGCGTCCTCGCCGACCAACCCCCAGGTCCGCGAGACCTCGTCGCCAGCAGCGCCGCCGACCTCTCCAACGCCTCCGCCGACCGCGCGAGGACGAGCGAGAACCGGATCACGATCTCCCGGTCCGCCTCCCGCGTCGACTCCGTCCACCTGGTCCGCGCAGTACGCCGTCGACATGACGCCCGCCGCGCCGTGGCCAAGGCCGTCACGCAAGGCCGACACGAAGCATGTGGACCACGGTCGAGCTGAACCTGTGGACCACGCCCGGTGACGACGCCAAGCAGGTCGGCGTCATCGACGAGGGCAAGAAGGTCCTGGTCACCGGCCGCAAGGCCGCCGAGCGCGTCGAGCTCGTCGTCGACGGCGAGGCCCGCTGGGTGACCGTCGGCTACCTCTCCGAGGAGAAGCCCGTCGCCGCGGCGGCCGGCCTCTCGATGGAGCCCTGCCCCGACTCGAGCGTGGAGAGCGGCCTGACCTCGAGCTGCCGTCTACGTCTACCGCTCGGTCTGCCACGCCTTCCCGATGATCACGTCGTACGGCGGCTGGGACGGCCACGGCGAGCACTCCTCGGGCAAGGCGATCGACATCATGACCTCCGACTCGGAGGTCGGGCAACGCGATCGCGGAGTTCCTGCGGGCACACGCCGCGGAGCTCAACCTCTACGACGTCATCTACGCGCAGCGCATCTACACCCAGGAGCGCGGCGGCGAGGGCTGGCGGTCGATGGAGGACCGCGGGTCCACCACCGCCAACCACTACGACCACGTGCACGTCAGCACCTACTGATCACGCCGCTGCCTGCCGCATCAACGAGCGCGCCGACGGCCGACCTCGTCGTACTGTTTTCGAGCCCCGCCCAACCAGGCGGGGCTCGAGCTTCGTCTGGGCAGTGACGACAGACCAGCACGACGGAAGGACCGGGATGGCGCGGGACCACGACGAGGAGTTCGTCGAGTTCGCCACGGCATCGCTGCCCGGACTCCGCCGGACCGGCTATCTCATGTGCGGCGACTGGCATCGTGCCGAGGACGCCGCCCAGGAGGCGCTGATCCGGGTCTACCGGTCCTGGCACCGGGTGGAGAGGCGAGAAGGCCTGCTCGCCTACGCCCGCCGGACCACGGTGCGGATCCTCATCGACGAGTCGCGGCGCCCCTGGCGCCGCGAGACGGCCGACCGAGGAGCAGCACGACGCGGGGGTGCCCGATCCGACCGTGAGGTCGGACGAGCGCGACGCGATGGTGCGGGCGCTGTCGTCGCTGTCACCCAGACGGCGCGCCTGCGTCGTCCTCCGCTACTACCACGACCTGTCCGTCGCAGAGACGGCTCGGGCGCTGGGGTGCTCGGAGGGAACGGTCAAGAGCCAGACCTCCGACGCGCTGAGCGCGCTCCGACCGCTCTTCGGCGACGTCGTGGACACCAGGAGCCCGCGATGAATGACCTCCACCACCTTCTCGACCGGGCCGCCGACGACGCCGGCCGCCCCGTCACCACGGACCCCATCGAGCTGCTCGGTCGCGCCCGCGCCTCGCGACGGAGGCGACGCAGCTCCGCACCGGCGGCGTCCTGACCGGCGCGGCTGCGCTGACCGCCGTGGCCGTCCTCGCAGTCCCTCTCGTCCAGGGCGACCCCGGCAAGCCGGCGGAGTCCGACCCGTCGCTGCCGACAGCGACCGGGAAGGCGAGCAAGCCAGCGCCGACGGACCTGCGCGACTCCGAGATCGTCCGTCGCTGCCAGGCGCAGCTGCAGAAGTACTTCGCCTACCCCATGTACTCCCCGGCGAAGTGGACGGTCGCCCACGGCCGGGAGTACGCCGTCGGCGACCTGGTCCAGCTCCAGGCCGGCAGGTTCGGCAGCAACCCGGTGCTCTGCGTGATCCCGGCGAAGGGGCAGGAGCAGCAGGAGGTTCCGTTCACCCGGTTCGCCGCCGACACCAGTCAGCCCGGACGCATCGCCGAGCTCTGCTCGGAGAACTTCACGTCCTTCACGGGGGGTGAGCCGTGGGTCGACCTGCGTGGCGCCGAGGTGGTCGCCGCCGACGGCGACCGGGACGTCACGGTCGCCCTGCTCCGGCTCGGCAACGACTACTACTCATGCTCGATCTCGCCGCCCACCTGGGACGCCGGCCTCACCGAGGTCTCCACCACCGGGCGCGGCGAGGTCTACTTCAACGGCTCCACGACCGGCAGCGCGAACAAGTCCATCGTCGGCGAGACCGCGTCGTACTACATCGGTGCGGGCCTCACCGATCCGCGCGCCGAGAAGATCCGGGTGACCTTCACCGACGGCACCGTGGTCGAGCGGCCGGTCGGTGACGATGGCGCGTACGCCGTGATGATCCGGATACCGGGCGAGGGTGGCCTGCTGGACCACACCATCGAGGTGCTGGGCGCCGGCGACCGTCTGCTGGCGGAGTTCGCGCCGCTGTAGCCGGTGCCCGTCGGAGCCGCCCGCTAGGGTCGCCCCGATGGAGTCACCCGAGCAGTACGACGCCGCGGCCCGCGAGCGGGTCGTCGACGAGCCGCCGAAGCGGGTCGACGCTCCCGTGCGCACTCCCTTCGAGCGGGACCGGGCCCGGGTGGTGCACGCCGCGTCGTTCCGGCGGCTGGCCGCGAAGACCCAGGTGGTCGGGCCCCGCACCGACGACTTCGTCCGCAACCGGCTGACCCACAGCCTCGAGGTCGCCCAGGTCGCGCGCGACCTGGCCCGGGCGCTGGGCTGCCATCCCGACATCACCGAGACCGCGGCGCTGGCCCACGACCTCGGCCACCCGCCGTTCGGCCACAACGGCGAGCGGGTGCTGGCGGAGCTCAGCGAGGACTGCGGCGGGTTCGAGGGCAATGCCCAGACCCTGCGGCTGCTGACCCGGCTCGAGGCCAAGACGTTCGACGAGCACGGGCGTTCGGTCGGCCTGAACCTCACCCGGGCCACCCTCGACGCGTGCACCAAGTACCCCTGGTCCCGCGCCGAGGCCGAGGAGCCGCAGGGCGTGCACGCCGACGGGTCGCAGCGGCTGGTCCGCAAGTTCGGGGTCTACGAGGACGACCTGTCGGTGTTCACCTGGCTGCGCGACGGCGTCGAGGGCCGGCGCAAGTGCTTCGAGGCGCAGGTGATGGACCTCGCGGACGACGTCGCCTACTCCGTCCACGACGTCGAGGACGGCATCGTCGCCGGCCGGATCGACCTCACCGTGCTCGACCGGCCGGCGGTGTGGGCGACGGTCCGCGACTGGTACCTCCCCGAGGCCGACGACGACCAGCTCGACGAGACCCTGTTCGGCTTGCAGGGCGTCGGCAGCTGGCCGAGTGCGCCGTACGACCGGAGCAGGCGGAGCCTGGCCGCCCTGAAGAACCTCACCAGCGACCTGATCGGGCGGTTCTGCGGAGCCGTGCAGGCCGCCACGTTCGCCGCGTCGGACGGGCCCTTCGTGCGCTACCGCGCCGAGCTCGTCGTGCCCGAGTCGTCGCGGCTGGAGATGGCGGTGCTGAAGGGCATCGCCGCCCACTACGTCATGCGGGCCGACGACCGGGTCGCCGCGATGGTCCGCCAGCGCGAGCTGATGACCGAGCTGGTCGAGGAGTTCGACAAGCGGGGCGCCGACGCCCTCGACCGGCCGTTCGCCGACGACTGGCACGCCGCGGGCGACGACGCGGCCCGGCGCCGGGTCGTCATCGACCAGGTCGCGTCGCTGACCGACGCCAGCGCGGTCGACCGCCACGCATTGCTGACTGGAGGTGGTTTCCGTGGCTGAGGACGTCGCGGGCGAGGGATCGGTGGTTGAGGAGGTCGCGCAGCGACCGTCTCGAAACCACAAGCCGCTGGTCTGGCTGCCGTTCGACCCGTCCCGGCTGGGCGACCCGCCCGAGGGCCTGCGCTACGAGACGGTCGACCCGACCAAGGACGTGCCCGGACTCGGTGACCGACGTGGCCTTCTACGTCACGCCGTACGCCGTCGCCACCGGCGTCGCCGACGTCCTGCCGCGGATGACGAGCCTCCAGGTCGTCCAGACCCTCTCCGCGGGCGTCGACAACATCCGGGGCAGCGTCCCCGAGGGCGTCACCCTCTGCAACGGCCGCGGCATCCACGACACCTCCACCGCCGAGCTGGCGCTGACCCTGATCCTGGCCTCGCTGCGCGGGATCCCCGGGTTCGTGCGCGCCCACGACCGGCACGAGTGGCAGTTCGAGTGGCGCCCGGCGCTGGCCGACCGGCGGGTCCTGCTCGTCGGGTACGGCGCCATCGGGCAGGCCGTCGAGGCGCGGCTCGAGCCGTTCGAGGTCGAGGTCGTCCGGGTGGCCCGCTCCGCCCGCGACGGCGTCCACGCCATCGACGAGCTGCCCGACCTGCTGCCGACCGCCGACGTCGTCGTCCTCCTCGTGCCGCTGACCGACGCGACCCGCGGCCTGGTCGACGCCGGGTTCCTGTCCCGGATGAAGGACGGCGCCCTGCTGGTCAACGTCGCGCGCGGCGCCGTGATGGTCGTCGACGACCTGGTCGCCGAGCTCGCGACCGGCCGGATCAGCGCCGCGACCGACGTCGCCGACCCGGAGCCGCTGCCGCCCGACAGCCCCCTGTGGACCGCGCCCAACCTGCTGATCTCGCCGCACGTCGGCGGCGCGAGCAGCGCGATGTGGCCGCGCGCCCACCGGCTGGTGCGCGACCAGCTCCACCGGTTCGCCGCTGGTGAGCCGCTGGCCAACGTGATGACCGGTGACTACTGAGGAGACCGCCGCATGACCCACCCGACCGGACCGTAGGATCGCCCCGTGGCAGGCCGGATACGCGATGACGACATCGCCGAGGTGCGCGACAAGGCTCGGATCGACGAGGTGGTGTCGCAGTACGTCACCCTGCGCAACGCCGGCGGCGGCTCCCAGAAGGGCCTGTGCCCCTTCCACGACGAGAAGTCGCCGTCGTTCAACGTCAACCCCACGCGACAATTTTGGCACTGTTTCGGCTGCGGGGAAGGCGGCGACGTCTTCAACTTCCTGATGAAGATCGACGGGCTGAGCTTCGTCGAGGCCGTCGAGCGGCTCGCGGAGAAGTACGGCGTGCAGCTGCGGCGCGAGGAGGGCGACGCCCGCGACGAGCGGCCCAAGGGCCCGGGGCGCAGCCGGCTGATCGAGGTGAACCGGGTCGCCCAGGCCTACTACGCCGAGCAGCTGGCCACGCCCGACGCCCTGGTGGCGCGGCAGTTCCTGCACGAGCGCGGCTTCGACCAGGACGCCGCCGACACGTTCGGGGTCGGGTTCGCTCCCCGCGACGGCGAGGCGGTCTTCAAGCACCTGCGCCAGAAGGGCTTCAGCCAGGAGGAGACGGTCGAGGCCGGGCTGGTCGCGATCGGCCGGTCGGCGTACGACCGCTTCCGCGGGCGGCTGCTCTGGCCGATCCGCGACGCCAGCGGCGACACGATCGGGTTCGGCGCGCGGCGGATCTTCGACGACGACAAGATCGAGGCGAAGTACCTCAACACCCCCGAGACCAGGATCTACAAGAAGAGCCAGGTGCTCTACGGCATCGACCTCGCCCGTCGCGACATGGCGCGGTCGTCGCAGGCCGTCGTGGTCGAGGGCTACACCGACGTGATGGCCTGCCACCTCGCCGGCGTCACCACCGCGGTCGCGACGTGCGGCACCGCCTTCGGCGACGAGCACGCGAAGGTGCTGCGGCGGTTCCTCCACGACCACGAGGAGTTCCGCGGCGAGGTGATCTTCACCTTCGACGGCGACGCCGCCGGGCAGAAGGCCGCGCTGCGAGCCTTCGAGGGTGACCAGAACTTCGTCTCCCAGACCTACGTCGCCGTCGAGCCGGACGGCCTCGACCCCTGCGACCTGCGGATCCAGAAGGGCGACGCCGCCGTGCGCGAGCTGGTCGCCCGGCGGGTGCCGCTCTACCGCTTCGTGCTCGCCAACGTCGTCGGCAAGTACGACCTCGACCGCGCCGACGGCCGGGTCGACGCCGTCCGCGAGGCCGCCCGGCTGGTGTCGAGCATCCGCGACAAGTCCAAGGTCGACGCGTTCTCCCGCGAGCTCGCCGGGATGGTCGGGGTGGACATCGAGCAGGCCCGCGCCGAGGTACGCCGCGCCGCCAACCGGCCGGCCGCCCGCCCCGAGCAGCGCCGCGCGCCCGCCGCCGGGTCGGAGCAGCCGGTCGCCGCACCGCGCCAGCAGCTGCCCGACCTGCGCGACCCGCGGTTCTCGCTCGAGCGCGAGACCCTCAAGCTCGTCATCCAGTACCCCTCCGTGGTCGGCCGCTCGGCCTCCGACCTCGGCCCCAACGACTTCCACCACCCGACCTACCGCGCCGTGTGGGAGCTCGTCGTCGCGCAGGGCGGGCCGATCACCGGCGCCGGCGACGACGGCTGGGCCAACCGGCTGCGCGACACCGCCCCCGACCCGGCCGTCTCGTCCGCGATCAGCGCCCTCGGCGTCGAGCCGCTGCTCACGGCGAAGGAGCCCGACCACACGTACGTCGTCGCGCACGTCTACCGGCTGCTCGAGCTGACCGCCATGCGCCGGATCGCGGACCTCAAGTCGCGGCTCCAGCGCACCAACCCGGTCGAGCACGCCACCGACTACAACCGGATGTTCGGCGAGCTGGTCGCGCTCGAGCAGCACCGCCGCAACCTCCGCGAGATGGCGGTCGGCGCCTCGTGAGGCGGCGTACCAAACCTCCGGTCGCCGTCGGGCCGGGGGAGAAGGTGCTGGCGTGGACGACGTCGGAGTCGGGCGAGGTCGTGGCCGGCACCCGCGACGCGCTGTACGTCGGGTCGGTCGACCCGGCCGAGACCGTCGCGTCCCGTGGGAGCAGGTCGAGGCCGCCGACTGGGACCGCGACACCTCCGCGCTCCGGATCAGCGAGGTCGGGTCGTGGGGCGAGCAGCGGGTCGAGCACGACCTGACGATCGACGAGCCCGGCCGGGTCCTGGAGCTGATCCGCGAGCGGGTCACCGCCAGCGTCGTCCTGCAGCGGCACGTCCCCGTCACCGGCCGCCGCGGCCTGCGCGTGATCGCCCGCCGCGCCCCGGCGCGGCGACCGGCCGCTGGCCTGGTTCTACGAGTACGACGAGGGCGTCGACCCGGACGATCCCGAGGTCCAGCAGGTCGCGACCGCGGCCCTGGCGATGGCCCGCGACGAGGTCGGCCTCGGATGACCTGTCGCTGCGGACGGGGCCGCGATTTCACGCGCCGGCGCCGCCTTGCTAAGGTTTCCGTCGCACGATCCCCTGTAGCTCAACTGGCAGAGCATTCGGCTGTTAACCGGAGGGTTGTTGGTTCGAGTCCAACCGGGGGAGCAAGGCACAGAAGGGGCGCACTGTCGGGTGCGCCCCTTTTGCCTTTTTCGCTACCAACCCTCCGCGAGCCGTTCACTGGCCTCTCGCAGCTTCCCGAGCTGCGCCGTCGGCCACGGCCTCACGAGCACCCCGAGCGCCTGGGTCGACCCTGGTCAACCGCTCCTCGGGCGAGCGTCCCGCTGATCCGGTCCCGTCAGGCCGGCCAGGGCGACGACGTCCGCGGCGCACCGCGTCCAGGTCACGTTGCCTCCACGTCCACCGCGAGCCGGGACGCGAAGAGGCGGAACCGCTCGGTGTCGACCTCGGCGACAGGGCGGTAGCTCGACCTCGAGCTCGAGGGTCTGCTGCTGCGCGGCGAGGGCCGCCCGACTCGCCTGGCCGACCTCGACGTCGCTCGACAGCGACGGCGAGGCGGTGGAGGGCCCGGCCGATCCGGGGTTGCCGGTCCCAGTCGGAGACGGTCGTCCACGGCGCTCTCGATCCGTTGCACGACCGCGCCCGCGGCGCCCCACTCGCGGTGCCGCACCGCCGACCTCGAGGACGGCGGGTGTCTGGTCCGCCATCGTGGCCAGGCCGCGCCGGCATCGGCGCGGTCGACGCCTCGGACTGGCGCTCGTCCGTGCAGCCGGTCAGGACGAGGACGGCGACGGTCCCGAGGCCGACCAGGAGTCGGCACCGTGTGGAACGCCCGGCCACCAGACATGGATCCAGGAGGGCTACTCGCCCCAGCCCATCGGGAACACCTCGAACGGCGCGGCGAACGGTACGCCGAGCCGCTGGCCGGCCTGCCGGGCGAAGCCCTCGAGGAACTCGCGCGCGTCGAAGTTCTCCCAGCCCAGGCCCTCGATGTACGCCGCGTGCGCCTCGAGCGACTCGACGCCGGCGTCGAAGGTGTCGGTGATGTCGACGGCGTGGCGTGGCCACGGGGGAGCCGAACGCCCAGACCGCCTTCACGCCGCCCCAGGGCTGGAGGCCGCCGGTGAGCTGCTCGTGGAAGATCCAGCGGTTGCCGGCGTCGCGGACCGCGTCGACGACGGCCCGGCCGACGGCGATGTGGTCGGCCTGGTTGAGGTTGGTGCCGCCCCAGGTGTCGCGGAAGTTGCCGGTGATCACGATGTCGGGCCGGTAGCGGCGGACCACCTGGGCGATCGCGCGGCGCAGCGGGACGCCGTACTCGATGATGCCGTCCTGGAAGCCGAGGAAGTCGACCTGGTCGACGCCGACCACGTCGGCCGACGCGATCTGCTCGGCCTCGCGGACCGCCCGGCACTCGTCGGGCGGCATGCCGTCGATCCCGGCCTCGCCGCTGGTCACCATGCAGTAGGCGATGCTCTTGCCCTGCCCGGTCCAGCGGGCGACCGCGGCGGCCGCGCCGAACTCCATGTCGTCGGGGTGCGCGACGATCGCGAGCGCGCGCTCCCAGTCCTCGGGCAGGGCCTTGAACGGTTCGGGTTCCATGGGTCGAGCATGGCACCGCGACGGTCGTGGCGTAATCCCGTTGCCGCCGCGACCTCGCACCGGCACGCTGACCGTCATGACGCGGATCCTCGAGGTCGACCCGCAGGACGAGAGCATCCTCCGCGCCTACTTCGAGACCGAGCAGGCCGCGATGCGGGCCGACCGGCCGGACGCGATGCTCCGCACCTGGGAGTCCGTGCGCTTCTCGGCGCAGCACCCCGGCCCCTACTACCGGCGGACGCTGCTCGTCGCGCTCGCCGACGGCGGGCGGGTGGTCGGCACCGCCGACCTCGGGCGCTCGATCGGCGACAACGAGCGGGTGGCCGACCTGGAGGTCACGGTGCTTCCGGACAGCCGGCGCCGGGGGATCGGGCGCGCTGCTGCACGACGAGGGGGTACGCCGCGCGCGCGAGGACGGGCGGACCACGGTCTGCGGCGAGGTGCACGTCGCCGACGGCGGTCGCCGACGGCGACTCCGCGGCGTACGCCTTCGCGACGGCGCTCGGCTTCGAGACCGTGCACCTCGAGCACCACCTCGTGCTGGGGCTCCCGGTCGACGCCGGCCACCTCGACGGCCTGCGCGCGTCGGTCGCCGACCGGGCCGCGGCGTACGACGTCGTGACCTGGGGCGACCGCTGCCCCGACGAGTACGCCGCGGCGTACTGCGCGATGAAGACCCAGATGAGCAACGACGTGCCCGTCGGCGAGGTCGACTACGAGCCGATCGTGTACGACGAGGAGCGCCTCCGCAGCTCGGAGACCCGGACCGCCCGCTCGTACCACCAGCTGCTCGCGGCCGCCCGGCGCGCGGACGGCACCTTCGGCGGCTACACCCAGCTGTACCTGCCGCACGGCGAGACCGACGTGATCCAGGACGACACGCTGGTGATGCCGGAGCACCGCGGCCATCGCCTCGGCACGATCCTCAAGCTGGCCAACCTCGACATCCTCCAGCGCGACCACCCCGACCGGGCGAAGATCCACACCTGGACCGATCCCGACAACCACGCGATGTACCGCACCAACCTCGGCTTCGGCTTCACCGTCGCCGAGCGGCTGCACGAGGTGCAGCGCAAGGACGGGTGACCGGGCGGGTCACGGGGCGGATAGGCTCGCGGCCGCAAGGGGAGGTAGCTCAGTCGGTTAGAGCAAAGGACTCATAATCCTTCGGTCCCGGGTTCGAGCCCCGGCCTCCCTACCAGGTCTGGGCGGCACCCGCGTGGGCGGCGAGCCGAAGGTGCGAAGGACGTGTTCGAGGGTCGAGGCAAGCAGCTCGTGCGTCGCCTCGCGGGTGGCCTCTCCGCGTAGCCATCGACGCGTCGCGGAACGGTTCAGCCCGGTCCAGCACTCCAGCGCGTAGCGCAGCCGCGGCGAGTCCTCGGCGATGTCGGCGTGCAGGGCCGCGACCTGCGCGACCGCTCGGTGCATCAATTCGGCGACCACGCGCCGAACGTCTGGGTCGGCGATGTCCTCGCCAGGTGCGATCGTGCCGAGATAGAGCGTTCGGTTCGACTCGGTCCAGTCCAGCCAGCGTGAGACCGAGTTCTCCACTCGCGCGCGAGCGCTGCGGCCCACAGACGGCGGCAGCCGGTCCTCGCGTTCGGCAGCGAGCCGCTCCACGAGTGCGAGGTAGACCTCCTTGCGACCGCCGAAGTAGTGGTGCACGAGTCCGCGCGCGACACCGGCGCTCTGTGCCACGTCCCCGATCGTGACCTCTTCGTAGCCGCGCTCGGCGAACAGGGCGTTGGCGGCGTCGAGGATCTGGTCGCGCCGCGTGGCGGGGTCGAGGCGCTGGAAGGTTCGCGGTGTGCTCACGGAGGCACCCTATCCGAAATTGGCGATGCGTCAACAAGACTGTTAGCATTGTGCCAACAAGCCCACCAAACGAGAGAAGCCACCTTGTCCACGACACCAGCGCCCAGCCGTTTCACCATGAAGAAGTTCATCACCGCCGGCGCGCTCGCCGCGGCCGCCGTCAGCACCACCGTGGCGCTGGCTGGACCCGCCCACGCCACCGAGGAGTGCGTCGCGAGCGACGGCAGTTCCAGTACGCCCGGGGCGTGGGCCTGGGCCTCGTTCACCGACTGGTCGCCCAGCAACACCACGCCCGCCGACCCGGACGTGTCCGGTGAGGACAACCTCGCCAACCTGATCCAGATCGGGGAGGGCTGGAGCGACACCAACGACTCGGCCTACCGGCAGAAGGTCAGCGACGGCTGGCAGCGGTTCACCGCGTGGCAGACCAGCGACGTCGCCCCGACCGTCGGGGCCAACGAGGAGGCCGGACACCGCTATGCGCAGGACGTGGGCAACGGCGACGGCACCGAGGGCACGCCGGGCGCCTGGTCGAACTTCGAGCCGAACAAGGGCCAGGGCACCTTCGAGGGTCCGCCGACCTACCCGACCGACCCCCGCGGGACGTGGAGCGCGTCGAAGACCGAGGGTGGTCCGCAGCAGGACGCCGAGGGCGTCTACCAGAACGGCAACGGCAACGGCTCCTGGTTCCACCGTGCGCAGGGGACTCAGGGCACACCGGAGACGACGCACGTCGAGTACCGGTGGGACGTGTACGCGTTCCACTTCGAGTACCGCTGGTCGGTGTACGAGCGGACCATCGTTGAGGGCACTGACCCGACCGTGTGCGACCCGACCGAGGAGCCGGCGGAGAGACAGAAGAGCCCACAGAAGAGCCCACAGAAGAAGCCACGAAGAGCCCACGCAGCCCACGGAAGAGCCCACGGAGGAGCCGACCGCAGAGTCCCCCGTGAGGTCCATGACCGAGGAGTCTCCCGTGGCGTCCGTGACCACGGAGTCTCCGGCGGACGGCTCGACTCGCCAGCTCACCCGCGGTCCACAAGCGGCACGCGGCACGCAACGCGCCCGCCGCCACCGCTGCGGTGCCCACCGCGATCGACGCGGGGCTCTGAGATGAAGCGGCTCCTGCTGTGCCTGACCGCTCTCGTGGCTCTGACGGGCTGTGGCGTGGCGAAGGCGCAGCCGGAGCCGCTTGCGTCCGGCGCGTCGGCGTCGGTGCCGACTTCGCCGCTGGCTTCGACGCCTGCCGCTGACAACCCTGGAACTACGGCCGCGACTGCTGTCCCGCCGACCGTGCCCAAGCGGCTGCACCTCGGCGGCATCAACGCGCCGGTCGTGCCGCTGGCGCTGACCGGCTCGGCACTGACGCCGCCGGACGACCCCCGCACCCTCGGCTGGTGGGGCAAGCGCGCAGGCTCCCGGCACGGCACGACGCTGCTGACCGGTCACACGGTGCACGACGGGGGCGGGACCTTCGACAACCTCGAAGACACTCCGCTGGGTGGGCACGCCAGCGTCAGCGGTCACTCCTACCAGGTCACCTCGGTCGAGGTGATCTCCAAGGAGGAGCTGGCCGAGCGCGCCCCGGCCCTGTTCGCGCAGACGGGACGCCCCAAGCTCGTGCTGGTGACTTGCGAGGACTATCAGCGCGCAACCGGTCACTACGCGAGCAACGTGGTCGTGACCTTGGAGCAATTGGCTTGATCCAGCTCTCAGCTCGCCGGCTTGGGCGCCTTCGGCGGGGCGGCTCGCGCGTACGCGACGGCCTCGTCGATCCAGGCGTCGAGGATGCTGCCCCGGACGAGGCTGTCGCCGGGCACCATCACGATGCTGCGCATCGGGCGGCCGGTGAAGTCGAACACCTGGCCGCCACGATCGAGGGCGTCCTCGAAGTTCTCCTTACCGACCCGGACCAGCAGGTCGTCGTGGATCACACCGCACGCCAGGTGGGTGTTGACCATGAAGGCCAGCCCGCCGAACATCTTCTTCTCGTCGAAGTCGGTCCGCTCGGCCAGGGCTTCGCGGATCCGGACGGCGAGCTCCTCGTCGTACGCCATAGGAACAGCCTGCACCAGCCCGCCGACAACGCCGGCGTCTGCGGGTCAGCCCTTGTGGATGCGACGGCTCCAGCCGCCCCACGCGTAGCCGGCGTTCTGCGCGTTGTCGAAGTAGCTGTGGAGACCGATCTCGGAATTGCGGTCCCGCTGCATCCCAATGACGAAGGTGTTCACCTCGACCCACCTCGGGTTGCCGATGCAGGAGCGCGGGACGCTCAGCACGATCGTGTTGGCGGCGTAGTCGATGGCGTGGTCGAGGTTGCGGCACTTGGTCGGCGTTGTTGGCGTTGAGGCCAGCCACCAGCGGAATCCCGCGCCAGCGGCGGGTCGCGTCCACCGCGGCCATCATCCGGGGACCCTTGTCGAACCGCAGCCGGTTGACCACGGCGAAGTGGGTCTTCGAGCGCTGCAGGTCGGCGAACCTGAGCGTCAGGATCAGCTTGTGGCCGGCGTGCCGGACGACGCTCGACACGATGTCGACGTTCGGCTGAGAGCCCGCCCGGGCCTGTTCGGGGGCAGCGGTCTCGGGGTCCCACACGGACTCCCACACGTCGGCGCTGGAGTCGTGGAACGCGAGCTGCTGGGCAGAGGCGGCTCCGGCCGGCGCCAGCACGGCGGCCAGCACCGCCCCGGCGAGCAGGGCAGCCTTCGTCGAACGCATGAACATGGTGAGTCCCCCAGGAGATGGCGCTCCGAGCGAGGGCCGAGGGTGACCTTATGTCGGCGTGGCGCCTGCGCGCGGCAGAACCCTCAGAACGGGGTCGACACCGCGTCGGCGAGGGCGTCGAACGTCGTGAACGTTCGATCGGAGTTGGCGAGCTTCAGCAGCCGGCGCGCCGGTCGGGACGGCTCAGCCAGGCGGACGCAGCCGCCGTCCTCGTTCGCCTGCCGGTACGTCGAGGCGATCACGCCCAGGCCGCCGGCGTCCATGAAGGTGACCCCTGCGCAGCTCGAACACGACGAAGGACTCTTCGTTGCCGACTTCGACCGGGATCAGCGGAACGACCTGGATGTCCATCTCGCCCTCGACCTCGACCACGATCCAGCGACCGGACCGGTAGAGGCGCACCGTCACGCCGGGGGCGGAGTCGCGCTGCCGTCGCAGGTCAGCGGGTGTGGGAAGGGCGCTCTGGCTGGCTCGATGTGCGCTCATACCGAGGGACCTCGAATGTCCTGTTTGCGCACGGATGGCGGGGGCTCGGCCAACTGATGCCCCCATGATCCCCCGGATGGCGGCGGGACGGGCGACCCGGTCTAGTTCAGCATCCGCATCGTCGACGGGATGCCGCCTCCGCGATGCACGTCCTCGACCAGCTCGGCCAGGGCGGTGAGGGCGACGTTCTGCGGCATCGGCCCGTAGGACACCCGGGCCACTCCCAGCTCCTCGAGCCGGGCGAGCGACGGCATGCCCGGGATGCCGATCACCGTCAGCTTCTGCGGGCCGAAAGCGTCCACGAGCTCGGTCACCTGCTCCTCACCGAGCCGCGCCGGCACGAAGACGACGGGGGCTCCGGCGTCCAGGAACGCTCGGCCTCGCTCGATCGCATCGGCCAGCACCTCGCCCTGGTCCCGGTCGCGTCCGAGCGCGAAGGCGTCGGTACGCGCGTTCAGGACGAATTCGACGCCCTCGGCCTCGGCCACCTTCATGATGGCCTCGACGTTGGCGGCCGCCTCCGCCAGCGGCCTCATCTGGTCCTCGATGTTGGCGCCGACCGCGCCGAGGCCGATGGCCCGGCGCACCGTCTCGGCCGGGTCGCCGTAGCCCGCCTCGAGGTCGGCGGTCACCGGGAGCTGGGTGGCGGCGACGATCCGTCCGACCGCCTCCAGCATCAGGTCGACCGGGATCTTCTCGCCGTCCGGATAGCCGTACGACGCCGCGATCGCGTGGCTTGCCGTCGCCAGTGCCGTGGTGCCCGGGACATCGGCGACTACTTTCGCACTGGCCACGTCCCACACGTTCACGACCGTCAACAGCTCGGGTACCTGGTGGAGGCGAAGCAGCTCGGTGCCTCGTGCACGGGTCTTCTCATCGGCCATGGGACCACTGTGCCACCAGAAGCAAGACGTAGGTTCGAGCCATGCGCCGCTCCACGCGCAAGCGCGCCTACTTCACGCTGATGGGCACCTGCCTGGTGCTCATCCTGCTGGCGTGGAACGTGGTCCGCCTGTGGTCCACCACCGCCGCCGTGGTGATGAGCGTGGTGGCCGCCGTCATCCCGCCGGTGGCGGTGTTCGTGGCGAACCTCGGCGGTCTCGACGACTCCCAGGAATGATCAGTTGGAGGGCTGGGGGATCTTGCACTTTATCTTGGGATTCACGCCCACGTAGTTCAGCGGTCCCGCGATGATCGTGACGATGGTCTCGCTTGCGCTCTTACAAGTCATGTCGTCGTCGCCGCCGAAGTAGCCACGTTGGTACGCCGCCACCGCTCCGATCACGAGCCAGATGACGATGAGCAGGCCGAGCAGCCCCTTCATGGTGTTCCCTCTCTCGGCGCGCCGGTCGGCACGTCCAGGGAGGCCGTTACCCAGAATGCCGCCCGTGAATCCCGGCGGAAGGTCAAACCTCAGGCGGGCCGGCCCGCCGCCTCGTCACTCAGCCAGGCCGCGAGCACCGCACCCAGCGCTTCGGGGTCCACCGGCTTGGTCAGGAAGTCGTCCATGCCGGCCGCGAGGCAGCGCTCGCGTTCCCCCTCGACCGCGGCTGCGGTCATGGCCAGCACGGGCACCCGTCGGACGTCGCCCCGCTCCCGGATCGCCCGGGTGGCGGCGTACCCGTCGAGCCGGGGCATCTGCACGTCCATGAGCACGGCGTCGAAGCGCTCCGGGTCGAAGACCTCGACTGCCTCCACCCCGTCGGCCGCGGTCTCGGCGTCGTACCCCAACGCGTCGAGCAGTCCGACCGCCACCATCTGGTTCACGGGGTTGTCCTCGACCACGAGTATCCGGCGGCGTGGTCCCTCCTCGCGTGCGGGAGTTGCGGGGAGGGATACCCGCGGCTCGACCCCGGCGACGTGCTGGAGGAGGGCGGAGCGGAGTGCGTCACTGGACACCGGCTTGGTGAGCGTCTCGGCGATCCCACCTGCGCGGACCGCGGCGAAGTCCAGGTCGGTGGTCGACGTCGTCAGCAGCAGCGGTACGGCGTCGTACGCCCGCTGGCCGCGCAGGGTGCGGGCCAGGATCAGCCCGCTGCGGCGGGGGAGCGAGAGCGTGCGGTCGATCAGTACCGCGTCGAACGGGTCGCCCTCGACGATCGCGTCCTCGAGGGCCAGCTCGGCCTCGTCCGCGCCGGCGACACCGGCCCAGCGGACCCGCCACCAGTCGAGCTGCTCGCCGATCAGCCGACGGTTGCGCTCGGGGCCGTCGATGACCAGGACCCGGCGTCCGGCGAGCCAGGTCCGGGCATACGCGTCGTCGGTGCTCTCGGCGGCCAGCGGGTGGTCGAAGCCGGCGGTGAACCAGAAGACGCTGCCCTGCCCGGCCACGCTGTTCACCCCGATCTCGCCTCCGAGCGCGTGCACGATCTCGCGCGAGATGGCGAGACCGAGCCCGGTGCCACCGTGGACCCGGGTCGTGGACGCGTCGCCCTGGGTGAAGCTGTCGAAGAGACCCTCGGCACGGGACGGCTCGATCCCGATGCCGGTGTCGGACACCTCGACCCGGAGGGTGGCCGTGCCGTCGACGACCTCTGCGGTCGCGCGGACCTGTACCTCGCCGGACGCGGTGAACTTCACGGCGTTCGACCCGAGATTCGTGACCACCTGTGCCAGCCGGGTCGGATCCCCGGCCAGGACTTCCGGGACGGACGGGTCGCAGGACACCAGCAGCGCCAGGCCCTTGGCCCGGGCCGCCTCGCCGAGGACGTTCGCCATCTGGTCGAAGACCGCGCGTACCTCGAAGTCCACCCGCTCCAGCTCGAGCTTTCCGGCCTCGATCTTGGAGAAGTCGAGGATGTCGTTGATCAGGCCGAGCAGGGCTCGGCTCGCCCCCTGTACGCCGGCCGCGAGCCGATGCTGGTCGGCGTCGAGGCTGGTGCGCAGCAGCAGGTCGTTGAGCCCGATCACGCCGTTGAGGGGGGTCCGGATCTCGTGGCTCATGGTCGCCAGGAACTCCGACTTCTGACGAGACGCCTCCATGGCCCCGTCACGGGCATCGGCCAGCTCGCGCTGGGCGATCTCCCGCTCGACCACCCGCCCGAGCTGCACGGCCACCTCCTCGGCCATGGCCTGGATCAGGTCGTGGCGGTAGAGCGGGGGTGCGGAGGTGATGGTGATGATCGCGAACACCGCACCGCCGTACCGGATCGGGAAGCCAATGGTGAGGCGCTGGTCGTCCCACACCGCGCCGTCGGCCTGGAAGGCGCGGTTCGCGAGCTCGAGCTCCATCGCGTTGGCGACCGGCGTCTCCTCGTCGGCGGCGCGGTCGTCGGGCCGGACGTAGAGGGGCGTCACCCCCGCACCGTCTGCGGTGAGCACGAAGGCGCGGGCTCGCTCCCAGTCGTCGTGGAGGAGCACCAGCGATCGCGCGTGCACCAGGACGTCCTCGAGGGTGTGCGCCTCGTTGGCGGCACTGGCGATCGCCTGCATGAGGGTGTTCTGGATGACCTGGTCCTCGAGCGCGATCTCGGCGAGCTTCGCCTCCGTGATGTCCTGGTGGGTGCCCGTGACGGCCAGCACCTCGCCCGCCTCGTCGCGATGCACCGCCCCGCGCCCACGCGTCCAGATCCACTCGCCGTCTTCCTCGCCCTCGAGCCGCGCCTCGAACGTGAACTCGTCGGCACCGGCCAGGGCGCGCTGCACCTCGCGGTCCATGGCGGCGCGGTCTTCCTCGTGGACGCTGCCCAGCACCTCCGCGTAGGTCGCCGGGAAGAAGTCGTCACTGATGCCGTACAGCAGCCGCAGGCCCTCGGAGCCGGTGACCTGGTCCTGACGCACGTCCCACTCCCACGTGCCGATCCGTGCGATCCGCTGGCCCTCGGCCAGTTGGCGCCGACTGTCGGTCAGCTCGTCGAGGATCCGGCGCCGGGCGCTGTAGTCGCTGACCCGGTGCAGCAGTGCGACCAGCGAGCCGTCCGGCGCCCGCAGCGGGCTCTCACTGACCAGCACCCACAGCGGAGTGCCGTCGGCGTGCAGGTACATGCACTCGACGTCCTGCCCGTGCCGCGCCCCGAGCACCACCTCCTGAAGGTGGGAGGCGAACTGCGCCCGGCCCGGCTCGTCGAGCAGGTCGAACGCGGTGAGCCGGCTGAACTCCTGGTCGGTGTAGCCGAACATCGCGAGCAACGCCGGGTTGGCGTACACCGTGTCGCCGTTCAGGTCGAGGACCCAGAAACCGTCCGTCGAGCCGACGACGATGTCCCGGAACAGCCCTTCGAGCTCCATGCTCACCTCCCTCCCCTTTACTCTATGGGTCGGGCTGGGTGCTCAGCCGTCATGAGTCAGCTCTCGCCGGCGATCTTGTAGTTGCCGTCCTCGAACGCGAGCTCGAGGTCCACGCTGTCGGTCGACTGCTCTCCGGGTCCGGGCCCCTTGCTGTGCTTCGTGTACTGAACCCGATACGACACGGTGAGGGCATCGGGGTCCGCCTGGATCTCGAGCAGGTTCGCCGACTCGATCGTGTCCCAGAAACCGCGGTAGCCCTCGAGCCCTCCGCTCTGCTCCTGGAACTCCGGCGTCAGCATCTGGAAGGTCGACTCGGGGTCCGTGGGTGCCGTGGCGAGGTACTGCGAGATGAAGTCCTCCATCGCGTCGGCGTCGGGCTTCGGCTCCTTGCTCGTCTTGGGGGAGGAGGGCGAGCTGGACGTCGGTTCGTTGGCCGGCGGAGAGGCGGTCTCGGGGTCGTTGTCTCGAGAGAGGAGTGCCCAGCCAATGAGGCCGAGCAGGACCAGGACGGCGAGCACGACCAGGATCGGGCCTCTGCTGGAACGCCGCCGGCGGGCCCCTGGCTCCGCGGGCGGGACGGGGGACACGAGGACGTCGGTGCGCGTCGGGTCCGGGGCGAGCGCCACGGGCGGCGCAGCGACCGGCGCAGTGACCGGGACCGGGCGGACGCCGGCGGACGGACCCGAGATCAGGAAGTCGCGCACCTGCGCCATCGACCAGCGGTCGCCGGGCGCGCGCGTCATCGTCGACTCCAGCAGCGGCGCCAGCCAGCCCGCGTTCGCCAGCCGGGGCGGGTCCTCGTTCACGATCCGGTAGAGCGCGCCCATCAGGTTGTCGCCCACCTCGTACGGCGGGCTGCCCGGCGAGGGCGTGGAAGAGCGTCGCGCCCAGCGACCAGACGTCGCTGGCGTCCGTGGCCGAGCTGCCGGATGCGACCTCGGGCGCGAGGTAGGCGGGGGAGCCGGTGACCAGCCCGGTCTGGGTGAGCGAGGCGTCGGCCTCGGCGCGGGCGATCCCGAAGTCGGACAGCTTCACCTGCCCGTCGCCGGTCACCAGGATGTTCGACGGCTTCACGTCGCGGTGCACGATGCCGGCCGAGTGCGCGGCGGCCAGTGCGTCGGCCGCCTGCCGCAGCAGCGGCGCGGCCTGGTCGGGGGTCAGGGCACCGTCGCGCCGGACCAGCTCGCCCAGGGTCACCCCGGGGACGTACTCCATGACCAGCCACCGCTCGTCGCCCTCGTGGACGAGGTCGAAGACCGCGACCACGTGCGGGTGGTTGAGCCGGGCCGCCAGACGGCCCTCGCGCTCGGCGCGCTCCAGGTCGGGGGTGCCGCCGCCGGGCACCATGCCGATCCGCTTGATCGCGACGTCGCGGCCGAGGACCTCGTCGCGGGCGAGCCAGACGGCGCCCATGCCGCCGCGCCCGATCTCCCGATCGAGTGTGTACCTGCCTGCGATCAAGTGGGGTCCTCTCTGTGCCGCGGAATCCTATCGACTGTCAACGAAGCAGCCCGCCGAGGCAAACCGGGTGGGCGACCACCCGGTCGATACGGCAGGCTTGACCCCGACGTACCCGACTCCGGAAGGCCCACGCGTGTCCATCGACCCGACTCTTCTCGACGACCTCGAGTGGCGCGGCCTGATCGCCCACTCGACGGACCTCGACGCGCTGCGCGAGGCCCTGGCCGAGGGGAGCGTGCGGTTCTATGTGGGATTCGACCCGACCGCGCCCAGCCTGCACATGGGCAACCTGGTCCAGCTGGTCACCGCGCGGCGGCTCCAGAACGCCGGCCACACGCCGTACGTCCTGGTCGGCGGCGCGACCGGCATGATCGGCGACCCCAAGGACTCGGGCGAGCGCACGCTCAACTCCGTGGAGACCGTCAAGGACTGGACCGAGCGGGTACGCCGCCAGGTCGAGCCGTTCGTGTCGCTCGAGGGCGACAACGCGGCCACGATGGTCAACAACTACGACTGGACCGAGAACCTCTCGACCATCGACTTCCTGCGCGAGATCGGCAAGCACTTCCCGGTCAACCGGATGCTCGCCCGCGACGTCGTGCGCACCCGCCTCGAGGACGGCATCAGCTACACCGAGTTCAGCTACATCCTGCTGCAGTCGATGGACTTCCTCGAGCTGTTCCGCAGGCACGGCGTGACGCTGCAGTTCGGCGGCTCCGACCAGTGGGGCAACCTCACCGGCGGGGTCGAGCTGATCCGTCGCGCCGACGCGCGGCAAGGCGCACGCCTTCGCGACCCCGCTGGTGACGAAGGCCGACGGCACGAAGTACGGCAAGACCGAGGGCGGCGCCCTGTGGCTCGACCCGGAGATGATGTCGCCGTACGCCTTCTACCAGTTCTGGCTCAACGTCGAGGACGAGAAGGTCGGCGAGCTGCTCCGGATCTTCACGTTCCTGACGCGCGCGGAGATCGAGGAGCTCGACGCCCAGACCGCCGAGAAGCCGTTCCTCCGCGCCGGCCAGAAGGCGCTCGCCGAGCACGTGACCACCCTCGTGCACGGGGCGGAGGAGACCGAGCGGATCAAGGCGGCCTCGGCTGCCCTGTTCGGCGGCGGCGAGCTCGTCGGCCTGAGCCCCGACACCCTCGGCGCCGCGCTGCGCGAGGCCGGGTGCGGCCCGGGTCGACCGCGCCGAGGGCCTGCCCAGCGTCGTCGACCTGCTCGTGGAGACCGGGCTGGCGAAGAGCAAGGGTGAGGCGCGGCGGACCATCGGCGAGGGCGGCGCCTACCTCAACAACGTGCGGGTCGAGGACCCCGACCTGGTGCCGGGAGCAGACGACCTGATCGGTGGCACCTGGCTGGTCCTGCGCCGCGGCAAGAAGAACTTCGCCGGCGTCGAGGTCGCCTGATCCGACATGGACGGGCGCTGGCTGGACTCCCTGGAGGAGCGGGCGGCGGCCGTGCTGCCCCCCGAGGTGCTCGAGTACGTCGTCCAGGGAGCGCGTGAGGGCGTCAGTGTCGCCGAGGCGACCGCGGCCTGGTCGTCCGTGCGCTTCCGGCCGCGGGTGCTGCGCGACGTGACCGAGGTCGACACCTCCACCACGCTGCTCGGCCGGACGGCGGCGGTGCCGTTCGCGGTCGCGCCGACCACCCTGCAGCGCGCCGTGCACCCCGAAGGCGAGCTCGCGATGGCCGCCGCGGTTCGCGAAGCGGCAGCGTGATGGTGGTGTCGAGCAACGCCGGCACCACCTTCGCCGACATCGGCGCCACCGGGGTGCGGTGGTGGCTGCAGATGTACCTCCCGCAGGACCGGAAGCACGCCGTCCCGCTGCTCGAGCGCGCGGTCGCCGGGGGAGCCGAGGCGGTGGTCCTCACCGTCGACACACCCGTGGTCGGCACCAAGTACGCCGCCGGCGACCGGATCATCTGGGACGTCGTCGACCCGGGCTTCCTCCGGGTGAACTTCGAGCCGGGGTACGCCGACGCCGAGGGTGCCGACAAGGCGACGGACCTCGGCCGAGTCCGACCTGGCCTGGCTGGCCGAGACCACCGGCCTGCCCGTGGTGGTCAAGGGCGTGCTGCGCCCCGACGACGCCCGACGGTGCGTGGACGCGGGCGTCGCCGCCGTGTGGGTGTCCAACCACGGCGGCCGCCAGCTCGACCGGGCCGCCACCACTGCGTCGTCCCTCCCCGGCGTCGTCGCCGCGGTCGGAGGCGCGGCGCAGGTGTACGTCGACGGCGGGATCCGCTCCGGCCTCGACGTGCTGGCGGCGCTCTCCCTCGGCGCCGACGCCGTCTTCCTGGGCCGATCGCCGCTGCTCGCGCTCGTCGAGGGGGCAGCCTGGCGTCAGCCCGGATGCTCGAGGAGCTGCGAGTGGAGGTCGTCGAGGCGCTGCGGCTGGCCGGCTGCCGCGACCTCGCCGACACGCGCGGGCTCGCCGTCCTAGACCCCCCAAATGGCCTCTGACCTGCGGAAACGTCGATGTGGTCCGCGTCACGTTGAAGCGATTTGGACTTCCGCGCCTCGTCCCCTAATGTTCTCCGAGTCGCCAGGGAGCGGCGGGGAGCAAGATCGAGAGATCGGGCTTCCGGCCCCGAGGCGGCCACCTCACAACTCACACCTTCAACGGGTGGACGAGTGCACGCCATGAGCGGGCCTCGGAACTCCGTCGGGGTCGTGCTGTGCCGGGTGAGCGAGGATCAAGGCCCCGAATTGCGGAGCGGAAATCCACTCGCTAAAGTACGAGAAGCCCCAGAGCACGAACCGAGCAATCGGTCACGGCATGGTGTGCGTCTGATTTTTGAGAACTCAACAGTGTGTCATAGTCGACGAATTAGTTTGTTATGCCCTGTCTCCTTGCAGCCTTTTTGGGGTTGTGGGGGATGGTTTCTTTGGTAAGACAATGATTCTGACAATTTTTTATTGTTAGTGATCGTTTTTTGCCTGGATTGGCTTTGTAGAGTTCTGCGCTTCTGCCTTTGGGTGGGGGTGTGGGTTTGTTTTTCTACGGAGAGTTTGATCCTGGCTCAGGACGAACGCTGGCGGCGTGCTTAACACATGCAAGTCGAGCGGAAAGGCCCTTTCGGGGGTACTCGAGCGGCGAACGGGTGAGTAACACGTGAGTAATCTGCCCTTCACTTGGGGATAACCTCCGGAAACGGTGGCTAATACCCGATACGACCATGGATCGCATGATCTTGTGGTGGAAAGTTTTTCGGTGGGGGATGTGCTCGCGGCCTATCAGCTTGTTGGTGGGGTAATGGCCTACCAAGGCTTCGACGGGTAGCCGGCCTGAGAGGGTGACCGGCCACACTGGGACTGAGACACGGCCCAGACTCCTACGGGAGGCAGCAGTGGGGAATATTGGACAATGGGCGGAAGCCTGATCCAGCAACGCCGCGTGAGGGATGACGGCCTTCGGGTTGTAAACCTCTTTCACCTGTGACGAAGCGAGAGTGACGGTAGCAGGAGAAGAAGCACCGGCCAACTACGTGCCAGCAGCCGCGGTAATACGTAGGGTGCGAGCGTTGTCCGGAATTATTGGGCGTAAAGGGCTCGTAGGCGGTTTGTCGCGTCGGGAGTGAAAACACCGGGCTTAACTCGGTGCTTGCTTTCGATACGGGCAGACTAGAGGTATGCAGGGGAGAACGGAATTCCTGGTGTAGCGGTGAAATGCGCAGATATCAGGAGGAACACCGGTGGCGAAGGCGGTTCTCTGGGCATTACCTGACGCTGAGGAGCGAAAGTGTGGGGAGCGAACAGGATTAGATACCCTGGTAGTCCACACCGTAAACGTTGGGCGCTAGGTGTGGGGCCTATTCCATGGGTTCCGTGCCGCAGCTAACGCATTAAGCGCCCCGCCTGGGGAGTACGGCCGCAAGGCTAAAACTCAAAGGAATTGACGGGGGCCCGCACAAGCGGCGGAGCATGCGGATTAATTCGATGCAACGCGAAGAACCTTACCTGGGTTTGACATATGCCGGAAACACCTAGAGATAGGTGCCCTTTTAGTCGGTATACAGGTGGTGCATGGCTGTCGTCAGCTCGTGTCGTGAGATGTTGGGTTAAGTCCCGCAACGAGCGCAACCCTCGTCCTATGTTGCCAGCACGTCCTTCGGGATGGTGGGGACTCATAGGAGACTGCCGGGGTCAACTCGGAGGAAGGTGGGGATGACGTCAAGTCATCATGCCCCTTATGTCCAGGGCTTCACGCATGCTACAATGGCCGGTACAAAGGGCTGCGATGCCGCAAGGCGGAGCGAATCCCAAAAAGCCGGTCTCAGTTCGGATTGGGGTCTGCAACTCGACCCCATGAAGTCGGAGTCGCTAGTAATCGCAGATCAGCAACGCTGCGGTGAATACGTTCCCGGGCCTTGTACACACCGCCCGTCACGTCACGAAAGTCGGCAACACCCGAAGCCGGTGGCCTAACCCGTGTGGGGGGAGCCGTCGAAGGTGGGGCTGGCGATTGGGACGAAGTCGTAACAAGGTAGCCGTACCGGAAGGTGCGGCTGGATCACCTCCTTTCTAAGGAGCACACACCCCGCGCCATCGCCATTCGTGCGGTGGGCACTGGTGGTGTTCACTAGTGGAATCGTCGATGAACGACCCGCTCCTGCGGGTCGTGACCTCTCAGTACTGCTCAGCTCGGTCTCTCTTCGGAGGGGTCGGCGTGGGTGTGGAACCTGGGGTGCGTGGCTGGTGGGGGTGGCTTGGCACACTGTTGGGCCCTGAGAGATCAGGCCGGGACCCGTCGCGGGAGTGATCGGGCGGGTGCGCTTGTTTTTCTTGTTGCCTCCTTTGCCCTGTGCTGGACCGTGGGTCTGGTGTGGGGGGTTGGTGGGCTTGTTTCTTGTGATGTGAATAGTGGACGCGAGCATCTTGCGGCAGACCCGACACCATGGGTTTGTCGCAATTAGTGACGCCTTGAGCCCGGCCCCTCTTGTTTGTTGGGGGTGGGTTTGTGTGGGCGTCGTTGTTAGTCTTTGTAGTTTTTGTTGAGTGTTTGTGAGACAAGCTATGAAGGGCACATGGTGGATGCCTTGGCATCAAGAGCCGATGAAGGACGTAGGAGCCTGCGATAAGCCCTGGGGAGTTGGCAACCGAGCTGTGATCCGGGGGTGTCCGAATGGGGAAACCCAGCTGGAGTCATGTCCAGTTACCCGCGCCTGAATATATAGGGTGTGTGGAGGGAACGTGGGGAAGTGAAACATCTCAGTACCCACAGGAAGAGAAAACAAGAGTGATTCCGAGAGTAGTGGCGAGCGAAATCGGAGGAGGCCAAACCTTACTTGTGTGATACCCGGCAGGGGTTGCAAGTGGGGGGTTGTGGGAGCACATGGTGGGGTCTGCCGGCCCTGCACGCAGTAAGAAACTCATGTATGAAGTTGAAGTCCATTGGAAAGTGGCGCCGTAGAGGGTGATAGCCCCGTAAGTGTAAGTCGTGAGCTGTGTTGTGTTTTCCCAAGTAACACGGAACCCCTGAAATTCCGTGTGAATCTGGCGGGACCACCCGTTAAGCCTAAATACTCCTTGATGACCGATAGCGGACAAGTACCGTGAGGGAAAGGTGAAAAGTACCCCTGGCGGGGAGTGAAATAGTACCTGAAACCGTGTGCCTACAATCCGTCGGAGCGAGAGACCTTGTTCTTTTGTGACGGCGTGCCTTTTGAAGAATGAGCCTGCGAGTTTGCGTTGTGTTGCGAGGTTAACCCGTGTGGGGTAGCCGTAGCGAAAGCGAGTCCTAATAGGGCGTCTGAGTAGCACGATCAAGACCCGAAGCGGAGTGATCTATCCATGGGCAGGTTGAAGCGCGGGTAAGACCGCGTGGAGGACCGAACCCACTTAGGTTGAAAACTGAGGGGATGACCTGTGGATAGGGGTGAAAGGCCAATCAAACTCCGTGATAGCTGGTTCTCCCCGAAATGCATTTAGGTGCAGCGTTGCGTGTTTCTTGCCGGAGGTAGAGCACTGGATAGCCGATGGGCCCGACCAGGTTACTGACGTTAGCCAAACTCCGAATGCCGGTAAGTGAGAGCGCAGCAGTGAGACTGCGGGGGATAAGCTCCGTAGTCGAGAGGGAAACAGCCCAGACCATCAGCTAAGGCCCCTAAGCGGTGACTAAGTGGAAAAGGATGTGGAGTCGCAGTGACAACCAGGAGGTTGGCTTGGAAGCAGCCACCCTTGAAAGAGTGCGTAATAGCTCACTGGTCAAGTGATTCCGCGCCGACAATGTAGCGGGGCTCAAGTCATCCGCCGAAGCTATGGCATTCACGCGTGTACTCAGCCGGCCCCTTGTGGGGTTGGTTCAGGTGTGTGGATGGGTAGGGGAGCGTCGTGTCGCGAGTGAAGCTGCGGGGTGACCCAGTGGTGGACGCGACACGAGTGAGAATGCAGGCATGAGTAGCGAATGAGGAGTGAGAAACTCCTCCGCCGAATGATCAAGGGTTCCAGGGTCAAGCTAATCTGCCCTGGGTAAGTCGGGACCTAAGGCGAGGCCGACAGGCGTAGTCGATGGACAACGGGTTGATATTCCCGTACCGGCAAAGTAGCGCCCATGACGAACCTGGTGATGCTAACCACCCGAAACTTCTTCGACCGATCCCTTCGGGGTGAGGCGGGTGCGCGGAGCGTGGGACCCGAGCTGGTAGTAGTCAAGCGATGGGGTGACGCAGGAAGGTAGCCCAACCACGGCGATGGTAGTCCGTGGCCAAGCACGTAGGAGGAGACCTAGGCAAATCCGGGTCTCTCACTTGGATGTGGACTCCGAGATGTGATGGGGAGCCCGTATGGGCGAAGTGGGTGATCCTATGCTGTCGAGAAAAACCTCTAGCGAGCTATGCGCCGCCCGTACCCCAAACCGACTCAGGTGATCAGGTAGAGAATACCAAGGCGATCGAGCAAACCATGGTTAAGGAACTCGGCAAAATGCCCCCGTAACTTCGGGAGAAGGGGGGCCCGGAGCGTGTACCCACTAGCTGGGGAAGCGTGAAGGGCCGCAGAGACCAGGCCCAAGCGACTGTTTACTAAAAACACAGGTCCGTGCGAAGTTGTAAGACGATGTATACGGACTGACTCCTGCCCGGTGCTGGAAGGTTAAGAGGACCTGTTAGACGCAAGTCGAAGCGGAGAATTTAAGCCCCAGTAAACGGCGGTGGTAACTATAACCATCCTAAGGTAGCGAAATTCCTTGTCGGGTAAGTTCCGACCTGCACGAATGGAGTAACGACTTGGGCGCTGTCTCAACCATGGACTCGGCGAAATTGCACTACGAGTAAAGATGCTCGTTACGCGCGGCAGGACGGAAAGACCCCGGGACCTTTACTACAGTTTGGTATTGGTGTTTGGTTCGGCTTGTGTAGGATAGGTGGGAGACTGTGAAGCGGCCACGCCAGTGGTTGTGGAGTCAACGTTGAAATACCACTCTGGTCGTACTAGATGTCTAACCTAGGTCCGTAATCCGGATCAGGGACAGTGCCTGATGGGTAGTTTAACTGGGGCGGTTGCCTCCTAAAATGTAACGGAGGCGCTCAAAGGTTCCCTCAGCCTGGTTGGCAATCAGGTGGCGAGTGTAAGTGCACAAGGGAGCTTGACTGTGAGACAGACATGTCGAGCAGGGACGAAAGTCGGAACTAGTGATCCGGCCACGGCATGTGGAAGCGTGGTCGCTCAACGGATAAAAGGTACCCCGGGGATAACAGGCTGATCTTCCCCAAGAGTCCATATCGACGGGATGGTTTGGCACCTCGATGTCGGCTCGTCGCATCCTGGGGCTGGAGTAGGTCCCAAGGGTTGGGCTGTTCGCCCATTAAAGCGGCACGCGAGCTGGGTTTAGAACGTCGTGAGACAGTTCGGTCCCTATCCGCCGCGCGCGCAGGAAACTTGAGAAAGGCTGTCCCTAGTACGAGAGGACCGGGATGGACGAACCTCTGGTGTGCCAGTTGTCCCGCCAGGGGCACGGCTGGTTGGCTACGTTCGGAAGTGATAACCGCTGAATGCATCTAAGCGGGAAGCACGTTTCAAGATGAGGTTTCCCACCGAGACAATCGGGTAAGGCCCCCAGCAGAACACTGGGTTGATAGGCCGGAGGTGTACAGCAGCAATGCCCAGCCGACCGGTACTAATAGGCCGAGGGCTTGTCTTACAACCACTCTACAAAGCCTACAAACGAGACTAACCGCGCATGTTCGCGTCCACGAACACACATCAAGTAACACACACAAAGTGACTTGAAAACACCCACCCGCGCCCACGCGCGAACGTGTTTCCACCTAGAGTTACGGCGGCCATAGCGAAAGGGAAACACCCGGTCCCATCCCGAACCCGGAAGTTAAGCCTTTCAGCGCCGATGGTACTGCAACCGAGAGGCTGTGGGAGAGTAGGACGCCGCCGGACATACACTCCGTAGAGGCCACCCGTTGCGGGTGGCCTCTACGCCATTTGGCAGAACCTTCGAGGAGCAGTGAAGTCGTGGCCGAGGATCGTCGCAGCCAGCGCCCCGCGCGCGGCGGGAAGCCGTCCGGTGGCAAGTCCCAGGGCAAGCCCGCCCGCGGCGGCAAGTCCGACGAGCGTCGGAGTGCCCGCCCCGAGCGCAGCACTGGAGGTCGTCCGGACCGCAGCAGCGGTGGCAAGCCGCAGCGTTCGGCGCTCGCGTCCGCCCCGCCAGGGCGACTGGAAGCGTCCGACGACCGACCAGGCGCGCAGCGCCGAGCAGGCGCGGTACGACGGTCCCGAGCTGCCCGAGGAGATCACCGGCCGCGAGCTCGACCGGTCGGTCACGGCCCAGCTGAAGGGCCTGCCCGAGAAGCTGGCCGCGCGCGTCGCCCGCCACCTGGCCGCGGCCGGCATGCTGGTCGAGGAGGACCCCGAGAAGGCCTACCAGCACACGCTCGCCGCCCGGGCGCGCGCGTCCCGGCTGGCCGTGGTCCGCGAGGCGACCGGCGAGGCGGCGTACGCCGCCGGCCACTACGCCGAGGCGCTCTCCGAGCTGCGCGCCGCCAAGCGGATGAACGGCGTCACGGCGTACCTCCCGATGATGGCCGACTGCCACCGCGCGCTCGGCCAGCCCGAGCAGGCGCTCAAGCTGGCGAAGAGCCCGGCCGTGGCGAACTTCTCCCCGGAGCAGAAGGCCGAGATGACGCTGGTCGAGGCCGGCGCCCGGCGCGACATGGGTCAGCTGGACGCCGCGCTGCGCACGCTCGAGCTCGCCCCGCTGACCTCCAAGAGCCGCGCGCCCTGGGTGGTTCGGCTGCGCTACGCGTACGCCGACACCCTCGAGGCCGCCGGCCGCGAGACCGACGCCCTCGCCTGGTTCCACCGCACCCACGCGTCGACAGCGAGCAGCTGACCGACGCCGCCGAGCGGGCCGAGGCACTCGAGAAGAAGCTCGACTGACCCACCCGCGTCCGTCCCGGAGAGATCGGGGTCTTGACCGTTCGGCGCTCGGGCGGTTCTACTTCCTTCATCCGTGAGGAGGGACAGACTCATGTTGCGTTTCTCGGGCGCAGGGGTGAGTGACGTCGGGTTGGTGCGCGAGCACAACGAGGACTCGGCGTTCGTCGCGCCGTACGTCGCCCTGGTGGCCGACGGCGTCGGGGGAGCGGCCGCAGGTGAGGTCGCCTCGGCGACCGCCGCCTATGTCGTGTCCGCCCTGGCGCTCGCCCGGTTCGGTGACGACCCGGAGGCGGTCATCCGGGACGCTGTGGCCGCAGCGCGGATCAACCTCCGCCACGGCGTGCGCGCCGACCCGAGCCGGGACGGCATGGCGACCACGCTGACCGTCGTGGTGGCTGACGGGGAGCGGGTGCTGCTCGGTCACGTCGGTGACTCCCGCGCCTACCACTACCGGGACGGCCGCCTCGAGCAGATCTCGCGCGACCACACCTACGTCCAGACCCTGGTCGACTCCGGGCTGGTCAGCCGCGAGGAGATGGCCTTCCACCCCTGGCGCAACGTGGTGCTCCGGTCGCTCCAGGCGTCGCCGGAGGACGAGCTCACCGACGTCGACGTCCTCGAGGTCGACACCCGGCCGGGGGACCGGCTGCTGCTGTGCAGCGACGGGCTCACCGACATGGTCGGCGGACGACCGGATCGCCGAGGTGCTGCGGCTCAACGACCCGCACTCGGCGGCCGCCGTGCTCACGCACGCCGCCCTGGCGGCCGGCGGGCGGGACAACATCACGGCCGTCGTGCTCGACGTCGTGGAGGGGCCCCGGGTCGTCGGCGACGGACGGCTGCTGGGCGCCGTCTTCAACTTCGAGAACATCGTCGACCCGGCGTACGTGCGCAGGTCCTGACTCACGCCCCTGCGTCACTCCCCGAGAAACGCCGTATCACTGGTATTCAGCGGCCCCATTTGTCACAATGGGACCCACAACTACACACGTGTCACTCAAGTTCACTCTTTTGCTCTGACGAGGCCGCCGGGGAAGGCGTATCTCAACGCCGGAGAAGAAGGGGGTCCACGGTGACCGCACGCACTGCTACCCGCACCGCGACGAGAGGCGTCCTGTACGTCCACTCAGCGCCATCAGCGCTGTGCCCACACATCGAGTGGGCCGTCGGCGGTGTCCTTGGCGTTGCCGTGAGCCTGGACTGGACCCCGCAGCCGGCCCAGCCCGGCGCCTACCGCGCCGAGCTCTCGTGGGCCGGCGACGCCGGCTCCGCCGCGTCCGTGGCCTCCGCCCTGCGCGGCTGGAACCACCTGCGCTTCGAGATCACCGAGGAGCCGACGGCGTCCTCGGAGGGCGCTCGCTACTCCTACACGCCGGTCCTGGGTGTCTTCCACGCCGTCACCGGACTGCACGGCGACATCATGATCCCCGAGGACCGGCTCAAGGCCGCCGTGGTCAAGGCGGCGCTGGGCGACACCACGCTGCTGCTCGAGATCGACAAGCTGCTCGGCAAGCCGTGGGACGACGAGCTGGAGACCTTCCGGCACGCCGGCGAGGGTGCGCCGGTGCGCTGGCTGCACCAGGTCGTCTGAGCGGGTCAGCGGACGCGGTCCCGGACGGCGTAGGTCAGGTGCGTCACCCTCGGGGAGGGCTCCGCGCGGACCGGCTCCAGGGCGACGCGGCCCGCGTCCACGCCCTCGAACAGGCGGATTCCGGAGCCGAACAGCACGGGTGAGAGCGCGATCGAGAACTCGTCGACCAGGCCGGCGTTCACGTACTCCAGGATCGTCGCGCCGCCGCCCGCGATGCGGACGTCGCGGTCACCGGCGGCCTCGCGGGCCTGGTCGAGCGCGGACTCGATGCCGTCGTTGACGAAGTGGAAGGTGGTCCCGCCCGGCCGCTCCCAGGGGTCACGCTTCTCGTGGGTCACGACGAAGACCGGCGTGTGGAACGGCGCCTCCTCCGGCCACATCTGCTCGCCGGCGTCGAACATGCGCTTGCCCATCACGCTCGCGCCGGTGCGCTCGAACGTCTCCCGCGCGATGTCGTTGTCGCGCCCTTCCTCGCCGCCCTCGCCGAGCTTCAGGTTCTCCCGGAAGAACCGCAGCGGGAAGATCCACTGCTGCAGCTCCATCCACTGCTGCCCCATCAGCTCCTCGGGGGACTCGGGCGCGATGAAACCGTCCAGCGACATCGACACGCTGAAGAACACCTTGCCGGCCATCAGTCCTCCGCTCCCTTCCGAACGATCTCGGCGACGTAGGCCGCCAGGTTGCTCAGGGTCTGCTGGCCGCCCTCGATCGCGTGGTACTTCTCGACCGCCTCGTCGCGCAGCTCCTTGGTGGGGAACACCGTGCGCATCTCGATCCGGGTCGCCGCGCCGTCGGGCGCGAACGTCAGGACCGACTCGAAGGCGTTCGGGTCGCCGCGGGACTCACCGTGCCGCAGCGCGATCCGCTCCGGCGGGGCGATCTCGGTCCAGGAGATCCACTCCTGGTAGTCCGTCCCGTCCGGTCCGTGCATCACGAAGTCCCACTCCCCGCCGACGCGGAACTCGAACGACTGCGTGGTCGTGGTGAACCCCTCCGGCCCCCACCACCGCGACAGGTGCCGGACCTCGGTGAACGCCTCGAACACCAGCTCCCGTGGGGCGTCGATGACCCGGGAGATCACGATCTCGCGGTCGGCCGTCGCGACTGCGTGCGCTTCTCGCTGCCTCGCTCCTTCCTGCTTGAGGTCCTGCACGTAGGCGTCCAGCCGGTCGAAGCTCTCGTTCCAGAACCGCTCGAACCCGCCGGTCCACTCGTGGACCGGCCGCAGCCCGCGGGCGTCAAGGCCGTACAGGCGCTGCTTGCCTGCCTTGCGGTCCCGCACCAGCCCGACCTCCCGGAGCACCCGCAGGTGCTTGGACGCGCCCGGCTGGGTCATCCCCAGCTCCTGGGCCAGCTCGGTCACCGGCCGCTCACCTGCCCGCAGCAGCACCAGGATCTCCCGGCGCTGCGGCTCGGCGATCGCGTTGAAGACGTCCGACGTCGTCGCTGCTCGTGCCATGGCGCACATCATATGCCCATATCGGCATGCGTCAAGTCGGATGGATCAGCGCAGGCGCATCCGGAAGAAGACCGGCTGGACCCAGCCGACCGTCTGGTCGTACCCGTCGTAGCGGGTCAGCTTGCCCCGGATCTTGAACCGGCCGGGCCGGGTGTTGTAGCGGCAGAACCGGAACGTCCCGTGGCCACGCTTTGGCGTCCACCATGGAGTCCTTGGCATTGCTCGCGATGATCTCGCCGGTGGGGTCGCGGAGGAACGTCTCCAGCGCCCACTCCTCGGCTCTC
Source organism: uncultured Alphaproteobacteria bacterium (assembly GCA_963839985.1). Lineage (GTDB taxonomy): Bacteria > Pseudomonadota > Alphaproteobacteria > Rhizobiales > Xanthobacteraceae > PALSA-894. Next base: position 48,606 of record CAWIXG010000021.1, read on the forward strand.
GCGGTGACCTGGTAGGCGTAGCGGTAGTTGTGGCAGCCCTTCCTGAGGACCTGGTCATTCGCCCGCAGCCGGCCCAGGTTCGGGTTGCCGGCGTCCGCCGGCGCGGTCAGACCGGCGCTCAGCAGGGCGGCGACGGCGACGAGAACGGTTGCTAGTCGTTTCATGGCGTATCCCTCATCTCCTCCAGGGTCCAACGGAGGAGATGTGACCGGGGTTACGCCACCGGGCTCGTTGTGGTGGTCCTCAGACGCTCTTGAAGGCGAGCGCGACGTTGTGGCCGCCGAACCCGAAGGAGTTGTTGAGCGCGGCCACGTCGCCGGCCGGCGAGGTCGCGACGCTTGTCGGCCAGGTCGAGCCCGACGTCCTCGGGGTCGTCGAGGTTGATGGTCGGCGGGACGGTCCGCTCGTAGAGCGCCAGCACCGTCGCCACCGACTCCAGGGCACCGGCGGCACCGAGCAGGTGGCCGGTCATGGACTTGGTGGAGGTGACGACGACGTCGCCGGAGGCAGCGTCGCCGAGGGCCGCGCGGATCGCACCGGCCTCGGCCACGTCACCCTGCGGGGTGGACGTCGCGTGGGCGTTGATGTGCCGGATGTCGGAGGCGGACAGGTCCGCCTCGTGCAGGGCCATCTTCATCGCCCGGGTGGCGCCGCGACCGGAGGGGTCGGGCTGGGCGATGTCGTGGGAGTCCGCCGTCACGCCGGCGCCGGCGGCCTCGGCGTACACCCGGGCGCCGCGGGCCTCGGCGTGCTCGGCCGACTCGAGGACGACGGCGGCCGCACCCTCGCCGAGGACGAACCCGTCGCGGCCCTTGTCCCAGGGTCGGGAGGCGGCTTCGGGGTCGTCGTTGCGCTTGGACAGCGCCATCATGTTCGCGAACGCGGCCATCGGCAGCACGTGCACGGCCGCCTCGGTGCCACCGCACACCACGACGTCGGCCCGGCCCAGCCGGATCATGTCGATGCCGAGCGCGATCGCCTCGTTGCCGGACGCGCAGGCCGACACCGGGGTGTGGACCCCGGCCTTGGCGCCGATGGCCAGCCCGACGTTGGCCGCGGGGGAGTTGGGCATGAGCATCGGGATCGCCAGCGGCGAGACCCGGCGCGGGCCCTTCGCGAGGAGCGTGTCGTAGTTGCTGAGCAGCGTCTGGACGCCGCCGATGCCCGACGCCATGGCGACGCCGAGCCGCTCGCCGTCGACCTCGACGTCGGCCAGGCCGGAGTCCGCCCACGCCTCGAGGGCCGCGATCAGGGCGAACTGGCCGGACCGGTCCAGGCGCCGGGCCTTGACCCGGTCGAGCACCTCGGAGGGCTCGACCGCGACCCTGGCCGCGATCCGGGCGGCCAGTGGCTCCGCCCACTCCTCGGTCAGCAGGGACACACCGCTCTGCCCTTCGAGCAGGGCGGACCAGGTGGTGGCCACGTCACCGCCGACCGGGGACGTGGCGCCCAGACCGGTGATGACGACTCGCTTCGCAGACATGTGGTTCCTCGGGTGCTAGGGGGCTTCGGCGTTGCTGGCGAACGGCCCGGGCGTCAGCCCTGGGCGCGCTCGATGAAGGCGACGGCGTCGCCCACGGTCTTGAGGTTCTTGACCTCGTCGTCGGGGATGGAGACGCCGAACTTCTCCTCGGCTGCGACGACGACCTCGACCATGGACAGCGAGTCGACGTCGAGGTCATCGACGAACGACTTGTCGAGCTGGACGTCATCGGCGTCGATGCCGGCAACCTCGTTGACGATGTCGGCGAGGTCGGCGCGGATCTCTTCGGTGGTGGCCATCTGGCTTCCTTCTCTTTTCGGTGTTGGTTGGGTCGTGCGTTCGTGAAATCAGGGGACGGTGACGACCTGGGCGGCGTACGCCAGGCCGGCGCCGAACGCGATCAGCAGCGCGGTGTCGCCGCTCTTGGCCTCGCCGTCGGCGATCATCCGGTCGAGGGCGAGCGGGATCGACGCGGCCGAGGTGTTGCCCTGCTCGGCGATGTCGCGGGCGATCTTGACTCCCTCGGGCAGCTTCATGGCGCGCGCCATCGCGTCGATGATGCGCATGTTGGCCTGGTGGGGCACGAAGACGTCGAGCTCGTCGGCGGTGATGCCGGCCTTGTCGAGCGCCTGCTTGCCGACCTTCGCCATGGCGAACGACGCCCAGCGGAAGACCGGGTTGCCCTGCATCACCAGGTGCGGCATCACGCCGCTGCCCGGGACGGCGGGAGTGCCGACGACGTCGCGCCAGTCCTCCTTCTGCCTGATCAGGTCGAACTGCTCGCCGTCGGAGCCCCACACGACCGGACCGATGCCGGGGGTGTCGCTCGGGCCCACGACCGCCGCACCCGCGCCGTCGGCGAAGATGAACGCCGTACCGCGGTCGTAGAGGTCGGTGAGGTCGCTGAGCCGCTCGACGCCGATCACCAGCACGTGGCCGGCGCTGCCGGCGCGCACCATGTCGGCCGCCATCGCGATGCCGTGGCAGAAGCCCGCGCAGGCGGCCGAGATGTCGAAGGCGGCGGCCTGGTTGGTGCCGAGCTCGTGGGCGATCGCGGTGGCGACGGCGGGCGTCTGGAGCAGGTGGCTCACGGTCGCGACGATCACGCAGTCGATCTGCTCGGCCTCGATGCCGGCCCTCTCGAGGGCCTCACGGGAGGCGTGGACGCTCATCAGCTGGATGGTCTCGTCGGGGGTGGCCCACCGGCGCTGCTTGATGCCCGAGCGCTGCTGGATCCACTCGTCGCTGGACTCGATGGCGTCGACCACGTCGGCGTTGGGTACGACGCGGGACGGGCGGTAGGCGCCGATCCCGAGGATGGCGGCGCTCGCGGCACCCGTGCTGTCGGAGATGGGCATCAGGAGACTCCCTCGGGGTTGGAGCTCGACGGGTTGGCGGACGCTTCGCCGTGACGCTCGACGAACGCACGTGCGTCGTCGAGCTGGTCGGGCGTCTTGAGGGCGAAGGTCTCGACCCCCTTCATGGCGCGCTTGGCGATGCCGGACAGGGTGCCGGCGGGCGGCAGCTCCAGCATGCCCGTCACGCCCAGCTCGAGCATGGTCTCCATGCAGAGGTCCCAGCGGACCGGGTTGGCGATCTGGCCGACGATGCGGGTCAGCACCTCGCCGCCGTCGCGGACCACCTGGCCGTCGCGGTTCGAGATGACCGCCGTCGCCGGCGCGTCCGTGGAGACGGACGCGGCCAGCTCGGTGAGGTGACCGACGGCGGGAGCCATGTGCTCGGTGTGGAAGGCGCCGGCGACGCTGAGCGGGATCAGCCGGGCCTTGGCGGGCGGCTCTTCGGCGAACGCGGCGAGCTGCTCGAGGGTGCCCGCGGCGACGATCTGCCCGGGGCCGTTGTCGTTCGCGGGGGTCAGGCCGTGCTTGTCGAGGGCCGCGAGCACCTCGTCGCGGTCGCCACCCAGGACCGCCGTCATGCCGGTCGGGGTGACCGCCGACGCCTCGGCCATCGCCTTGCCGCGCTCGCGGACCAGGACCATCGCCTGCTCGCCGCTGAAGGCTCCGACCGCACCGGCGGCGGTCAGCTCGCCGACGCTGTGTCCGGCCACCGCGCCGACGCCGGCGAAGCCGGTCGACTCGGGGAGGAGCTCGAGGGCGGTCGCGAGCCCGGTCGCGACGAGCAGCGGCTGCGCGATCTGGGTGTCGCGGATGGCGTCCGCGTCGGCCTCGGTGCCGTAGTGGACCAGGTCGAGCTCGGCCGTGGCGGACAGTCCCTCGAACCGGGACCGGAACGTGGGGATCTCCAGCCAGGGCGTGAGGAAGCCTGGCGTCTGGGCGCCTTGACCGGGAGCGACGATTACGAGCACGACATCAACTCTGCCGTGTCGACCGGGAGGTCCTCGCCTCAGGCATGGACGAAACTCTACGCCCCTTCTTTGTAGGGTTCCTACAACGGGGTCTCGTCGGTGCGACCCGACTGGCGGCCCAGGACGAGCGCGATCTCGAGCGTGAACGCGTGGCGTGGCACCGACGGCGTGTAGCCGGTGAGCTCGCCCACCTGCTTGAGGCGGTACCGAACAGTGTTCGGGTGCACGAACAGTGCCCGGCCGGTGCCCTCCACCGAGCTGCCGCGGTCGAAGTACGCCGCCAGGGTCTCGATCAGCGTGCCCCGGGCGCGCAGCAGCGGGAGGTAGATGTCGTCGACCAGGTGCCGTCGGGCATGGCCGTCTCCGGCGAGCGCGCGCTCGGGCAGCAGCTCGTCGCTGCGCACGGGTCGTGGGGCGTCCGGCCAGCCGGGAGCGGAGCGGTGCGCGGACAGGGCGGCGCGGGCCGAGATGTGGGCCCGGCTCAGTCCCTCGGTGACCGGGCCGACGACGACCGGACCGTCCCCGAACAGGTCCACCACGGCCTCGGCCGCCTTGCGGCTCTCCTCGACGTCACCCAGGACGACGACCAGGCGCTCGCCCTGCGTGGCACACAGGGCGTCCATGCCCGCGGCGCGGGCCACGCGGCGTACCTCGTCGAAGACGTCGGTCTCGGTCCGCTGGGCGGGCGCTGCGCCCAGCACCACGGCCACATCGCCGCCGGCCGACCAGCCGAGGGCGCTGGCGCGGGAGAGAACGGCCTCGTCGGTCTCGGAACGCAGCACGGCGTCGACCACCAGGGCCTCGAGCCGGGCGTCCCAGGCACCGCGGAGCTCGGCAGCACGGGCATAGACCTCGGCGGTCGCGAAGGCCACCTCGCGGGCGTACCGGAGGACGGCGGCGTGCACCGCGGGGGCGAGCTCCGGGTCGAGGATCTCGTCGATGTTGCTCTCGACGACCTCGATCGAGAGCCGGACCAGGTCGACGGTCTGCTGGAGGTTGATCACCCCGGCCAGGGCGCGGGGTGCGGCCCCGAAGACGGCCGCGGCGAGTTCGGAGCCCCCGAGGGCGTCGTCGGTGTCGTTCCCGACGTCGCGGTACCAGTCGACGAAGCCACGGATACCGGCCTGGACGATCAGCCCCACCCAGGAGCGGTCCTCGGCGCTGAGCTCCCGGAACCACGGCATGTCCGTCTCCATGCGGCCCATGGCGGTGGTGCTGAGGGCGCCGGTCGACCGCTGGAGGGCGTCGGCAGCCAGGTCGCGCGGGACCGCCGCAGCACGTGGGGACACGTGACGAGGTTAGTTGAGGTCTCATTTTGGGCAAATCACCAGTGAACCAAGGGTTTCCGGGTCCCAAACTGCAACAAGTTCTGATTGACTCGGATCGTCAAGCCTCAGTCAGTGAGGCCCGTGAGGAGGCTCGGTGTCCCGCACGTCGTACGACGTCCAGTACGTCACCATCCACGGCCACCGCCGTGCGTTCGTGAAGACGGGAACCGGGCCGGTCGTCCTCCTGCTCCACGGTCTGGGGTGCGACCACACGGACGTGGGAGCCGGTGATCGCCACGCTGGCCAAGCGGTACACCGTGATCGCCCCCGACCTGCTCGGGCACGGGAAGTCCGACAAGCCGCGCGCCGACTACAGCGTGGGCGGCTACGCCAACGGGATGCGTGACCTCCTGACCGTGCTGGGGATCGACCGGGTGACCGTCGTCGGGCACAGCTTCGGCGGTGGCATCGCGATGCAGTTCGCCTACCAGTTCCCGGAGCGGACCGAGCGGATGCTGCTCGTCGCCTCCGGCGGCCTGGGCCCCGAGGTGAGCCCGGGGATCCGGGCGATCACCACGCCCGGCTTCCACCAGCTGATGGCCGTGCTGACGCTGCCCGGTGTCCGGCATGCCGGCATGCTCGGGCTGAAGACCCTCTCCCGCACCGACTGGAAGCGCACCCGCGACTTCGACGAGGTCGCCGAGATCTACTCCTCGTTCCGCGACCCCGCCTCCCGGCACGCGATCCGTCACGTCGTCCGCGCCGTCGTCGACTGGCGCGGGCAGATCGTGACCATGGCCGACCGCGCCTACCTGACCGAGGCCATGCCGATGTGCGTGATCTGGGGTCGCGACGACAAGGTCATCCCGGTCAGCCACGCCAACAACGCCGCCCAGCTCGCCCCGAAGGCCCGGGTCGAGGTGATCCCGAACGCCGGGCACTTCCCCCACAAGGACCACCCGCAGCGGTTCGCCAAGCTGCTGCACGAGTTCATCCGCACCACCCAGCCCGCGCAGTACTCCCGCGCCCGCTGGCGCGGCCTGCTCAAGGGCGCCGGCGCCGGTTCCGGCGAGACCCTCGCGTCCGTCACCTCAATCAGCGGGGCTTAGCAGCCGGGTGGTTTCGAGACGGTTGCTGCGCAACCTCGTCGACACGAGCAATCGCTGGTTGAGGAAGGCGCGCTGAGCGCCGTCTCGAAACCAGCCGACGTCAGGCGTCGCCGCCTTCTTGCTTGCGGCCGGCGACGGCGGTGGGGTCGTCGATGCGGTACGTCGCGAACGCCTGCTCGACCTTCTGCCGGTCGATCTCACCCGCGTCGGCGAGCGCCTGGAGGGTCTGTACGACGACCGACTCGGCGTCGATGTGGAAGAACCGACGCGCGGCGGGGCGGGTGTCGGCGAAGCCGAACCCGTCGGCACCGAGCACGCGGTAGTCGCCGGGAACCCAGCGCGCGAGCTGCAACGGCACGGCGCGCATGTAGTCGGACACGGCGACCAGCGGGCCGGGCGCACCGGTCAGCTTGTCGGTGATGTACGCCGACCGCGGGGCCTCGCCCGGGTTCAGCAGGTTCCACTCCTCGGCAGCGACACCGTCCCGAGCCAGCTCGTTCCAGGACGTCACCGACCACAGGTCGGCCTGGACGCCCCAGTCCTCGCGCAGCAGGCGCGCCGCCTCGGTGATCCACGGGACCGCGACACCGGACGCGAGCAGCTGGACGCGCGGCCCGTCACCCTCGGCCTTCGCGATCTGGTGGATGCCGCGCAGGATGCCTTCGGCGTCGACGCCCTCGGGCTCCTTGGGGTGTTGGTACGGCTCGTTGTAGACCGTGATGTAGAAGATGACGTCCTCGGCATCGGGGCCGTACATCCGCTCGAGGCCGGACTGCATGATGTGGCTGACCTCGTAGGCGTAGCCCGGGTCGTAGTGCACGACCGCCGGGTTGGTGGCGGCGAGCAGCGGGGAGTGCCCGTCGGCGTGCTGGAGCCCCTCGCCGGTCAGGGTGGTCCGCCCGGCGGTGGCGCCGATCAGGAATCCGCGCGCCAGCTGGTCGGCCATCGCCCAGATCGAGTCACCGGTCCGCTGGAAGCCGAACATCGAGTAGAAGATGTAGAACGGGATCATGTGCTCGCCGTGCGTGGAGTACGTCGAGCCCGCGGCCGTGGCCGAGGCCATCGCGCCGGCCTCGGAGATGCCCTCGTGCAGCATCTGGCCCTGCGTCGACTCCTTGTAGGACAGCAACATGTTGCGGTCGACCGATTCGTACTGCTGGCCGCCCGGGTTGTAGACCTTCGCGCTCGGGAACATGGCGTCCATGCCGAACGTGCGGTACTCGTCCGGGGCGATCGGGACGATCCGCTTGCCGATCTCGGGGTCCTTCATCCAGTCCTTGAGCAGGCGGACGACGGCCATGGTCGTGGCGATGGAGTTCTTGCCGGAGCCCTGCTTGAGCTCGGCGTACATCTCGTCGCCGGGCAGCTTGAGGTTCTCGGCACGGAGCACCCGCTTGGGCAGCGAGCCGCCGAGCGACTTGCGCCGCTCCATCATGTACTCGATCTCGGGCGCGTCCTTGCCGGGGTGGAAGAACGGCGCGGCGCCGGTCTGCTCGTAGGCCTGCTCGAGGTCGCGGTCGGAGATCGGGAGGTAGAGGCGGTCCCGGAACTTCTTGAGGTCGTCCTGGGTCAGCTTCTTCATCTGGTGGGTGGCGTTCTTGCCCTCCAGCGCGTCGATGGTCCAGCCCTTGATCGTCTTCGCGAGGATCACGGTCGGCTGGCCGGCGTGCTTGTTGGCGGAGTCGAACGCGGCGTACACCTTGCGGTAGTCGTGGCCACCGCGCGGCAGCTTCACGATCTGGTCGTCGGACATGTGCTCGACCATCTTGCGCAGCCGCGGGTCACCTCCGAAGAAGTGGTCGCGGATGTAGCCGCCCTTCTCCGTGGAGTAGGTCTGGAACTGGCCGTCGGGAGTGGTGTTCATCCGGTTCACCAGCACGCCGTCGACGTCCGAGGCGAGCAGCGGGTCCCATTCACGACCCCAGACGACCTTGATCACGTTCCAGCCGGCGCCGCGGAAGTTGGCCTCCAGCTCCTGGATGATCTTGCCGTTGCCGGTCACCGGTCCGTCGAGCTGCTGCAGGTTGCAGTTGATCACCCAGGTGAGGTTGTCGAGCTCCTCGCGTGCGGCGATCCGGATCGCGCCGAGCGACTCGGGCTCGGCCATCTCGCCGTCGCCCAGGAACGCCCAGACGTGCTGCTGGCTGGTGTCCTTGATGCCGCGGTTCTGCAGGTAGCGGTTGAACCGTGCCTGGTAGATCGAGTTGATCCCGGTGAGCCCCATCGAGACCGTCGGGAACTCCCAGAACTCCGGCATCAGCCGCGGGTGGGGGTACGACGACAGCCCCTTGCCCACGCCGTGCTGGACCTCCTGGCGGAAGCGGTAGAGCTGCTCCTCCTCGAGGCGTCCTTCGAGGAAGGCCCGGGCGTAGATGCCGGGGGAGGCGTGGCCCTGGATGTAGATCTGGTCGCCGCCGCCGGGGTGGTCCTTGCCGCGGAAGAAGTGGTTGAAGCCGACCTCGTAGAGGCTCGCCGAGGACTGGTACGTCGCGATGTGACCGCCGACCTCGAGTCCCTTGCGGTTCGCGCTGGAGACCATGACCGCGGCGTTCCAGCGGATGAACGCGCGGATCCGGCGCTCGATCTCCTCGTCGCCCGGGAACCACGGCTCGCGCTCCGGCGGGATCGTGTTGATGTAGTCGGTGCTGCGCAGCGCGGGCACGCCGACCTGGGTCTCGCGGGCGCGTTCGAGCAGGCGGAGCATGACGTAGCGGGCGCGTTCGCGGCCGCGTTCCTCGACGAGACTGTCGAAGGATTCGATCCAGTCATGGGTCTCGTCGGGGTCGATGTCGGGCAACTGGGTGGGCAGACCCTCATGGATCACAGTGCGGGTCGCGCCCGCGCGGGGGGCGTCAGGGGTGCTGGACGATTCGGGACTCACATCGAACATCGTTGCACGCACGAGGGGCCGGCGAAATTTACCCATGGGTAGTCGCGAATCGTGCCGATGTGTGGACAGGGTTGCGCGGCTCGGCCAACTCGGGTGGACTACTGCCCACCCGACCGTCCCACAGGGCCGGTCGACAACGCGTTTGGAGGATTCAGTTGAGCTCGACCGCGGGAAGCGGTTCCTTGCAGAGCGACGGACCCGTCGATGGGCCCGCCGAAAGGCTGGGCTTCAAGGCAGGCATGGTCGTGCAGGAGCTCGGCTGGGACTCGGACACCGATGACGAGCTCCGCGTCGCCATCGAGGACACCATCGACGCCGACATGGTCGACGGCGACTACGGCAACGTGGTCGACGCCGTCCTGCTGTGGTGGCGCGACGAGGACGGCGACCTGGTGGACGGCCTGGTCGACGCGTTGACCGACCTGGTCGGCGGCGGCCAGATCTGGCTGCTCACCCCCAAGGTCGGCCGGCCCAATGCCGTCGCACCCGCCGACATCGCCGAGGCGGCTCCCATCGCGGGGCTCTCCCAGACGACCACGGCCGCGGTCAGCAGGGAATGGTCGGCGACCCGACTGGTCGCCCCCAAGACTCCTGCCTGACCCCGGAGGTCCGACCCACGTGAATCCCCCGTTGATGACGCGCGCCGCCGCGGTCGGAACCGGCCTCAAGGTGCTGACCGAGTCCGGGATCATCCGTCCGTACTCCCCGCTCACGCTCGCCCGGATGGTCGGCACGCTGCGGTCCTGGGGGACCGGTCCGGCGGGCGGGTTCGCGGCGCTGGCGCTCCGGTCTCCGGACCGGGTCGGCATCATCGACGAGCTCGGTTCACTCACCTTCCGTGAGCTGCACGAGCGTTCCAACGCGCTGGCGTACGCGCTCGCGGAGCGGGGCGTCCAGGAGGGCGACTCCGTCGCCGTCATGTGCCGCAACCACCGCGGCTTCGTCGATGCCTCGGTCGCCGTCGCCAAGCTGGGCGCGGACATCCTCTACCTCAACACCGCCTTCGCCGGGCCGCAGCTGGTCGACGTGCTCGAGCGCGAGCAGCCGACGGTGGTGATCCACGACGAGGAGTTCACCGAGCTCATCTCGAAGGCCGACATCGAGCAGCGCCTGATCGCGTGGACGGACGGCGACGCCACGGCGGACACGATCGAGTCGCTGATCTCGACGTACCCCATCGGCGACCTGAACCCGCCGGAGCGGCATTCGAGGGTCGTCATTCTCACCTCCGGCACCACCGGCACGCCCAAGGGTGCGCCCCGCAAGGAGGCCGGGATCGAGGCCGCGGTGGCGCTGCTGTCGCGGATGCCGCTGCGGCACGGCTGGCGCTGCCACATCGCGGCTCCGCTGTTCCACACCTGGGGTTTCGCACACCTGGCGCTGGCCATGCTGCTCGGGTCGACGGTCGTGCTGCGCCGGAAGTTCGATCCCGAGGAGTGCCTGCGGACGACCCAGGACGAGCGGTGCGACTCGCTGGTCGTGATCCCGGTGATGCTGCAGCGGATGCTGTCGCTGCCCGACGAGACGCTGGACTCCATCGCCCTCCCGAGGCTGAAGGTGGTCGCCGCCTCGGGCTCGGCGCTGCCCGGTGACCTGGCGCTGGAGTGGATGGACCGGTTCGGCGACAACCTCTACAACATCTACGGCTCGACCGAGATCGCCTACGCGTCCATCGCGAACCCGGTCGACCTGCGCGAGGCGCCGTCCTCGGCCGGGAAGCCGCCGCACGCGACGATCGTGAAGATCCTCGACGAGAACGGCCAGCCCGTCCCGGAGGGCGAGTCCGGCCGGATCTTCGTCGGCAACGCGCTCCTCTTCGAGGGCTACACCGGCGGTGGCCACAAGGAGATCGTCGACGGGTTGATGTCCTCGGGTGACGTCGGCCGGTTCGGCGACGACGGACGCCTGTACGTCGAGGGCCGCGACGACGAGATGATCGTGTCGGGTGGGGAGAACGTCTTCCCCAAGGAGGTCGAGGACTGCCTGGCCCGGCACGAGAGCGTGGTCGAGGTGGCGGCGCTGGGCGTCGACGACCCCGACTTCGGCAAGCGGCTCAAGGCCTTCGTGGTGGTCGTCCGGCGACGTCTCCGAGGACGACCTCAAGGGCTGGGTGAAGGAGAACCTCGCCCGGTTCAAGGTGCCGCGCGAGATCGTGTTCCTCGACGAGCTGCCCCGCAACGCGACCGGCAAGGTGCTCAAGCGCGAGCTGGTCGAGGACGACTGACGCCGGCTCGCTCCGGCCCGCGTCTGGGAGCAGTCGGTGCCGGGTGGGAGAATGCCAGCACCATGAGCAGAACATCCTCGGACCTCAGCACCAGCGGCCTCGCCCTCGGCGGTCCCGCGCCGGACTTCACGCTGCGCGACCAGTTCGGGCAGGACGTCACCCTGTCGTCGTACCGCGGTCGCAAGGCGGTGGCGATCTTCTTCTACCCCTACGCCTTCTCAGGGGTCTGCACCGGCGAGATGGCCGGCATCCGCGACCGGCTCGCGGAGTTCCTGACCTTCGACACCGAGGTGCTCGCGATCTCGTGCGACCCGGTCTACTCCCTGCGCGCCTTCGCCGACCAGGATAGTCCGGAACGTCGTAGCCCTTGCCTTGCAGTTCCTTGATCGCGGCCTTGAGCTGCGGGATCGACGCGGAGATGTTGGGCAGCTTGATGATGTTGGCCTCGGGCTTCGTCGCGAGCACGCCGAGTTCGGTGAGTTCGTCGTTAATTCGTTGCGCAGGCTTAAGCTTCTCGGGGAAATTGGCGAGGATGCGACCGGCCAGCGAGATGTCCTTCAGCTTTACGGACACGCCTGCCGCGCCCACGAAGGCTTCGACAATCGGCAGCAGGGAGTAGGTCGCGAGCGCCGGGGCTTCATCGACCTTTGTCCAAACGATTTCGAGATCTGGCATGCTTGCACCTATGGTCGCCGTGCTTGTTTCGGCCGACCGGAAACTGAACTTGTGGGCGAGGTGGAATGACTTCTCCCTCGGGCCCTCGAATGAATTGTTCTCGGCGCGGAGACCGCCAACCGGGAATCCGACTGACGGGCGTTCGGCGCGCGGCTATAGCATCGCGGGCGCGGCTGAGGAAAGCTAAAGCTTTGATCTATTTTTCGCCGCCGGATGAAGCATTTGCGCGGGGGTCGAGCCGGATTGCTCGCTGCGCCGCGACACTCAATCGCGGGGCTGACGGAAAGAACGGCCCGCGCGCAAAGTTCGGCAGCGCAATTATCGGAGGCGCAGCGGCGCGGCAATTGGCGTTGGGGACGGGGCAAGAGCGGCCGGGCGGCGGCCGCTACTCGAACTCATTGAGGTCGGCACGATACGTCTTGGTGCCCGGATTCCGGCGTCCTTCCATTTCTTGACCCGCGCTTTGAGCGTATCAACTCTCGTCTCGTTGCCGCTTTTCCCGATCTCATAGAGGGCATTGACCTTGTTGCTCGAATTCAGCGCGGCCGTCACCGCCGATCGCTTCCCGCGGCCCTGATGATGGATATCCGCGATGATCGCGCAAACGATGTCGCTTTCGCCGTCGAGCGGCGTACCATCGCGCGTAGCGCTCGGACATTTTCCGCTGAAGGATGGCATTGGCAACCCTGGCCTGAATATCGCAGCGGATGTTGTCAAGGTGTTCGCCCACCAGATCACGCGGGCCGACTGAAGGATTTCCTGCTCGTCGATCACCGTTGCGGCTGTGGATTCAGATAGGCCATGAAGTGCTGGAGTTGATCTTCATCCGGAAGCGGGATCGAGGGTTTCCTGCTCGAGATCGGTGGCGGTGCCGTCCTGCGCCACGCGGAAGACCTTCCGCCGAGCTCCAGATCCGGGAAAGAGCTCCTGGAAATCCGGATCGAGCAGCGCCGCCCGAAACAACAGAATGAGGTTGTCGTTCGGCGTGTGCGCCGCAAGCTGGTAAAATCCAAAGGTGAAGCGTGCGCGATCATAGGTGTTGATCAGATTGAAGAGATGTTTGCACTCGCAAACGGCCGTGACATCCAGCAGATAGGCCCAATGATCTATCAGTTGGTTCATGCGCCTTCGGGCGTCGTAGGTCGGGCCGTAGTAGGAGGGCACGGGGTGAAATAGGCCGAAGAAATTCTTGGCCGGCTTGATGATTTCGTTTACCCACGAAGAATCTCCGTCGACCCGGAAACGTCGGCGCGCCGAGCGAACCAGCGCTCGCCCTCCTTGCGGAGGAGGTTGAACGACATCGCGTGGCTGACAAACTCCAGCGGTAAGATCGACCGACAGCTCCAGGTCCGTGTTCGGAAACTCACCGAAGAACAGCCCCTGATCGCCCGGATCGGCGGCCTGGAAACGCGCGAAGAAGTCCGACACGGTGTCCCTGACGACCTTATCCTGCCCGTTCGAGTAATTGTAGACGAACCCGTTCTGATACACGCCGATGTGCTTCTGCGGAATGTTCTGCATCGTCTTGGTGGCGATGTTCACGACGTCCTTACGGGTCACAAAGATGAGCTGCGTCACCGCGGCATTCGCCGCCTTCCCACTTCCCGACGCGCGGGCACTTGGCGAAGATTTCGTGGACCCGGATGTTCGCAGCGGGCTGAGTGCCACCCACGAATTGCTTGCAATTGAACGAAAAGCCCATCCCCGTTGCGTGCGAGACGAAGTGTGCGCAATGATTGGCGCTTGCGTCGTGGAAACCATTCCCGCAGATCTGGTTGATGCTCTTTCCAAGGAAAGTTTCCATCTCGGAATCGCAGGCATCGTTCCTCGCTGGTTTTTCAAAGACTGCACCCGATAGGTACCGTCTTAAGTTGGCCGACTGGTCGGATTTCGACCATCCTCCAAGTTGGGGGGGAAGTCGTCGTCTTAACGGATGACCATGAACAAGCGCACCGTTGTTTGATTACGTCCTCCGTGGAAAACGTGGAAAACCTATAGCATCGCGGGCGCGGGGGAGGAAAGCCAAAGCTTTGACCGGTTTTCCGCCGCCGGATGCAGCATTTGCGCGGGCTCTGGACCGGAACCACGGCCTGGCGACACTCAACCGCGGGGCATCACGAACAAAGATCCGGCCCCCGCATGTTTGAGCACAAGTCCGGGATTCCCTCCTGGCTCGCCGCGTTCGACCTCGCGCGTTCGCACGCGGTCGACCCGCAGACGTGAAGGTGCTGCCCTACATCGACACGCCGGACGCGATGCGTTAGGCCGTCGCCGACGTCATCTCGCAGTATTGGACGATGCCCGGCGCCGGGACCGACAAGACCAAACGATGGATCGAGCAGCCGGGACCGTGCGTGATCCTGGTCGAGCCGCAGCTCGCCGACAATATCGGCGCGGTGGCCCGCGCCATGGCGAATTTCGGGCTGTCGCGGCTGCGTCTCGTCGCGCCGAAATGCGGCTGGCCGGCCGAGCGCGCCTACGTGATGGCGTCGGGCGCGGACCGCGTGCTCGATGCGGCACAGGTGTTCGAGTTCGGCCGCAGCCGCGATCGGCGACCTCAATGCGGTGTTTGCCACCACGGCGCGCGCGCACGACCAGGCCAAGCCGGTCATCGACGCGGGCGGCGCGGCGCAGATCGCCGTGGAGAAGATCGCGGCGGGCGAACGCGTCGGGCTGATGTTCGGGCGCGAGCGCAACGGGCTGGAGAACCACGAGGTCGCGCTCGCCGACGTGATCGTCACGCTGCCGGTCAATCCGGCCTTCGCTTCGCTCAATCTCGCGCAAGCGGTCGCGATCATGTCCTACGAGTGGTTCAAGCTCGCATCCGGCGGCGAGCTGCCTTTCGCGATGCCGCGCAAATCCGAGGCCGCGCCGCGCCAGCAGCTGCTCGCCTTCTTCGAAAACCTCGAGCACGAACTCGAGAAGGTCGAATTCTTCCGTCCGCCCGACAAGCGCGCGACGATGCAGATTAACCTGCGCAACATCTTCTCGCGCATGCAGCCGACCCGGCAGGACATCCAGACGCTGCACGGCGTCATCATGACGATCGCGGAAGGCCGCAAAGGCCCGGCGCGGGGTGGCGTGCTCGACAGCCACGAGGCCGGCGCGCTGCGTGCGCTGCTCGCCGAGCAGGGCGTGGCGGCGGGCGAGCGCGGACCCGTGCGCGGGCTCGCGCGGCTGTTGCGGCGCAACCCGACCGACGCGGAGCGCGCGCTGTGGGACGGCATCACGAAGGATCGCCGTTTCGCCGGCCTCGGCTTCAAGCGCCAGACGCCGGTCGGCACGCATGTCACGGATTTCGTCTCGTTCGCGCTGCGGTTGGTGGTCGACATCGTGCCGCAGACCGAGTTGGAGGAGGCGGCAAGGGCCCGCGCCTATAAGCGCGGCTGGCTGGCCGAAAGAGGTTATCGCGTCGTGGAATTCAGCGCCGCCGATCTGGAGCGCGATGTCGCCGCCGCGCTCGATGCGCTGGCGGCAGCCTCAGCGTCCGCGTAGCGTCTTGAGCGCCGTGGCGGTGCCGCCGCGCAGGAACGCGGTGTCGCTCCCGATCAGGAAAAAGCGCACGCCGCGTTTCTCGAACGCCGCCGCGTGCTCGGCCTCGAAGCAATAGGTGCCGGCGATCTTGCCGGTGTCTTTCGTCGCCTGGATGATGCGCGTGAGCACGCGGTCGACGTCCGGCGCACCGGCGTCGAGCGACTTGCCGCCCGAGAGCGTCAGCGACATGTCGACCGGTCCGAGGAACAGCCCGTCGATCCCGGGCGTCGCGGCGATCGCCTCGATATTGTCCACCGCGGCGCGCGTCTCGATCATCGCCAGCGCCACGATGTTGTCGTTTGCCTGCGACACATAGTCCTTCGGATCGGCGATGCCGGTGAGCGTCATCGCGCGCATCGGTCCGAAGCTGCGCTCGCCGAGCGGAGGGTACTTGGCAACCGCCGCAAACGCGCGCGCGTCTTCGGCGGTGTTGATGAACGGCGCGATGATGCCCTCGCAGCCGACATCGAGCAGGCGGCTGACCGTGCCGAAATCGTTCAGCGCCACGCGCACCATCGGCGCGGCGCCGGCGCCGCGGACCGCCGCGACGGCGTCGCGCATGGCGGCGAAGTCCCACAGCCCGTGCTGCGCATCGAGCGTGACGGTGTTGAAGCCGTCACGCGCGATCATCTCGGCGACGATCGGCGCGCCGAGCCCGCACCAGGCCGAATGCACGATGTCGCCCGCGCGCAGCCGCGCCGCGAGGGAGAAGGGGGCGCCCGTCATTGCTTTCCCCTCCGGCACAGCGTCACGTGCTCGACGGTGTCGCCGTCGTAGCGCGTATTCAACGCGATCAGCTTTGCGCCGTCGACCGGACAAACGTCGAGGGCGTCGGGGCCTTTGTCCGACCAGGAGACGTCGATGAGGTGCCTGACCGCAGCCGCGTTGGTGCTCGGCCGCCACCCCGAAATGCGGCCGTCAGCGACCGCGATGATGCTATCGACGGGCCGTATCGCGGAATCGAGCGGCGGGAATGGCGGGCCAACGAGCTTCACCGCAAGGACGTCGGTGCTCAGATTGGCGACGTAATGAAGATAGAGGACGGCCGCCTCGCGTCCCGACGTATTCGGAATGACGGCAACCACGCGCGTCCGGTCGAGCGGGTCGTCGGGACCGGTTGCCCAGAATGCAAGTGCGGCAATACCGCCAACCAGTCCGACGAGCGCAAGGCCGAAAAGCGCTATCCGGCGAAGGAAGCGCAAGGCGTCAGCCGCTCGCCTTGATCTCGGCGATCGCCTTGTCCATCAGATCGACCATCGTGCGGCGCAGGTCCGGATCGGCCACGGTGACGCCCTTGGCGTCGAGATCCTTGCGCACCTTCTTGAACACGTCGTCGTCGCCGGCTTCCTCGAAGTCCGCCATGACGACTTCCTTGGCGTAGACGTTGGCGGCGTCGCCCGATATGCCGAGCTTCTCGGCGGCCCACAGCCCGAGCAGCTTGTTGCGCCGCGCGTTCGCCTTGAAGCGCAGTTCTTCGTCGTGAGCGAACTTCTTCTCGAAGCCTTCCTCGCGCTTGTCGAAGGTGGTCATCGTTGCCTCGCAAAAGATGTTCGGGTCAGTTGAAATCATGCCTTGCATATCGGGAGGAAATCGACAAATCAACATCGCTGAGCGCGGCACGACGCCGCCGGAATCAGGCCACAGTGCGGCGATTGTGCTTCACAACCCGATCCGCTAGGTTGCCCGCACGGTCGGGCAGGTTGTCAACGCGTTGCGAGTCGCGCCACCCCGGTCGCCGCCGCCGCCTCACGCTGTTTCACGGAGTCACGGCACCAGATGGATTTCCTCAAGCCACGGTATACCCCGATGAGCCGCCGTCGCCGCATCTATGAAGGCAAGGCGAAGGTCCTGTACGAGGGACCCGAGCCCGGAACGCTGATCCAGCATTTCAAGGACGATGCGACCGCGTTCAACGCAAAGAAACACGAAGTCATCGACGGCAAGGGCGTCCTGAACAACCGCATCTCGGAATACGTATTCCAGCACCTGAACGAGATCGGCGTGCCGACGCACTTCATCAAGCGCCTCAACATGCGCGAGCAGTTGATCCGCGAGGTCGAGATCATTCCGCTCGAAGTCGTGGTGCGCAACGTCGCGGCCGGTTCGCTGGCGACGCGTCTCGGCATCGACGAGGGCACGCAGCTGCCGCGCTCGATCATCGAGTTCTATTACAAGAACGACCAGCTCAACGACCCGATGGTGTCGGAGGAGCACATCACGGCGTTCGGCTGGGCGACGCCGCAGGAGATCGACGACATCATGGCGCTCGCGATCCGCGTCAATGACTTCCTCTCCGGGTTGTTCCTCGGCGTCGGCATCCGTCTCGTCGACTTCAAGATGGAGACCGGGCGGCTGTGGGAAAACGACATGATGCGCATCGTGGTGGCGGACGAGATCTCGCCCGAACTCCTGCCGGCTGTGGGACATCAAGACCAACGACAAGATGGACAAGGATCGCTTCCGCCGCGATCTCGGCGGGCTGCTCGAGGCCTATACCGAGGTGGCCAAACGCCTGGGCATCATGGCCGAGGGCGAGCGACCGCAAGGCACCGGTCCGGTGCTGGTGAAGAGCTAGGGCGCGCGATGAAGGCGCGTGTCACCGTCACGTTAAAGTCCGGCGTGCTCGATCCGCAGGGCAAGGCGATCGAGGGCGCGCTGAAGTCGCTCGGCGTCGCGGGCGTCGCCAGCGTCCGCCAGGGCAAGGTGTTCGACATCGAGATCGACGATGGCGATGCCGCCAAGGCCGAGGCGACGCTGAAGGAAGCGGCCGAGAAGCTGCTCGCCAACACGGTGATCGAGAACTATCGCGTCGAAACGATCGCCTGATCGCGCGGCACGCGATGACGGGGATGCGGATGCGCAGGCTCCTGTTGGCGGCGGTGCTTGCCAGCCTCACGGCCGCCGCCGGTGTCGCCGAGACGATCCAGATCGGCCCTCCGGGCGGGACGAGCGACGGGCCTCCGGTCGCGATCGGCCCCGGCTGGCGCTACGAGCGGCGCCCGCCCGATGTGCACATGTTCCTGTGCGAGCAGGATGGCTGCCACCGCTCCTCGCGCGTCAGCTATCGCGTCTATGCGCCGGACAACTCGATCACGCTAGCGCGCTTTCGCAGCGAGCAGGAGACCGTGGTCAAGGCGTTGCAGCAGCGCGCGCCGCCCGGAACCCGGATCGAGATTCTCGGGATCGAGGGCGACGAGACCACCACGCTGCCGCGCATGTACCGCAGCAGGCGCCTCATCACGGCGGCCGACGGATCGAAGGAATACACCGTGAGCGGGTTGCTGCTCGGGGCGCGCCATGCCGCCAGCCTGATCAGCTCGTCGCGCGACGAGAAGGCGAGCGTGACGAATCATTCGCTGTTTGGAATTGCCGTGATGCTGCTGGTGAACGGGGCCGCCGACAGGCGATGACGCTTGCACTATCCACGATTGTGCTATGCTGCGCATGGATGCCGGAGGCTTTCGGCCGCAAGGGATATACATGCGTTTGGTCGCAGCCGCTTTCCTGCTTCTGATCAGTCCCGCGGTGTCCAGCGGGAGCGGGGCGCCTAGTGCGGCCTGGAGCGAGACCCGGTGGCCGTTCCTGATCGACCAATGGGGGCTCGGCACCGCGTTCTTCTGCAAGAGCGCGGATTGCGGCGCCGACGTGGTGCTGTACCTGCGCGCCAAGGTCGGCTTCTGCAATTGCACCACCGGCGTGGCGGACGATGAGGAGATCGATCGGGTCGCCGATCTGGACCTGATCGGCCGCGAACCGCGTGCCGAGGGTCCGGGCGCGCCGGTCACGGTCGGCTGGATGAAGGGACGCAGCCGCGCGTTCATCGTCGAAGGGCGCGGACGGCGCGACCGCCACGCCCTGACCGTTGCGGTGTCGAACAAATGCGATGCGGTGGTCGCGACGGTGGTTGCGGATCAGCCGATTTCGTCCGATATCCGGCAGGCCGCCGTCGACTTCCTGGGCAGCGCACCGATCCTGCGCTGGGCCGCCGCCAACACCGGGCTCTAGCGCACGATCCCGAAACGTGGGAACCGGCTCGGCCGAGATCATGCGCACGCGAGAAAGCTGATGAAAGCCGCCGTCGTCGTCTTCCCCGGGTCGAACCGCGAGCGCGACATGGCGCGTGCGCTTACGCTGGTGTCGGGACGCGCGCCCGCGATGGTGTGGCACGCCGAGACCGAGTTGCCGGCGGGCACCGATCTCGTCGTCCTGCCCGGCGGCTTCTCCTACGGCGACTATCTGCGCTGCGGCGCGATCGCGGCGCGGTCGCCGATCATGGGGCCGGTGCGCGAGCATGCGCGCAAAGGCGGCCTGGTGATGGGCGTGTGCAACGGGTTCCAGATCCTGTGCGAGGCCGAACTGCTGCCCGGAATTCTGCTGCGCAATGCGAGCGTCAAGTTCGTGTGCCGCGACGTCCACCTGAAGGTCGAGCGGTCCGACACGCCGTTCACGCGCGGCTACAATGCCGGCCAGGTGATCCGCGTGCCGGTCGCGCATGGCGAGGGCAACTACGTCGCCGGCGAGGGCACCATCGGGCGGCTCGAGGCGGAAGGGCGCGTCCTGTTCCGCTACACCGACGCGGACGGCAAGCGCGACCCGAAGGCGAATGTGAACGGCGCGACCAACTCGATCGCCGGCGTGCTGAATGAAAAGTTGAACGTGCTCGGGCTGATGCCGCATCCGGAAAACCACGTGGAGACCGCGGTCGGCTGCACCGATGGGCGCGGTCTTTTTGCCGGACTTGTGGCGCATTTTGCGCAGGCCGCGTAACCAGCCTTGAACCTTTTCGGGCTCTGATCGGACTATTCAGGAGTACGCCACGCCGCTCCGGGGCGGTGTGCAGCTTTTGCCTGGAACCGTCATGCCGCTCGCCGTTTTGATCGTGATCCTCGACGTGACATTGGTGGTCCATGCGGTGCGGACCGGCCGGGCGTCGCCGTGGGCATTCATCATCCTGATGGTGCCGGTCATCGGCGCGGTCGCCTACGTGGTCGCGGTGATCGTCCCCGACTGGTTCGGCAGCCCGCAGGGCGTGCGCACGCAGCAGCGCGTCGCCAGCGCGCTCAATCCCGGCAAGCGCTACCGCGAGCTCTCCGACGCGGTGGAGATCTCGGACACGATCGCAAACCGCGCGGCGCTCGCGCAGGAATGCCTCGCGCTGGAGAAGTTCGAGGAGGCGAAGCGCCACTTCGACGTCATCCTCGCGCGCCCGATGGGCGATGAACCGGTCTATCTGGCCGGCAAGGCGCGCGCGCAGTTCGGGCTCGGGCAGGCGGAGGACTCGATCGCGATCCTCGACGATCTGCGGCGGCGTTGGCCCGATTATCAATCCGGCGAGGCGCATCTGCTCTACGCCCGCGCGCTCGAATCGACCGGGCGCGGCGAAGAGGCTCTAGCCGAGTACCGCGCGCTCTCCGACTATTACGTCGGCGCGGAGGCGCGCGTGCGCTACGGCGTGCTGCTCGCCCGGCTCGGCCGGCAGGGTGAAGCCAAAGCGTGGCTCACCGACGTGCTGACCCAGCTCCGCCGCTCCCCGGCGCACGTGCGCAAGGCGCAGGCCGAGTGGATCGCGATTGCGGAAAAGATCGTCAGCGCTTGAGCTTAGCCCCGACAAGCTGATGCGGCGCCTGAGCTGGGGGCAGTGCGGACAAAACCGTTTCGCCGCGCGCCCTTCTCCCCTAAACAGGGGCGAAGAGGCATCTCCGACGCATGATCCCCAACGAGCCGAAAATCACGCCCGCGCTGGTCGCCGAACACGGCCTCAAGCCCGAGGAATACGAGCGCATTTTGCAGCTGATCGGCCGTGAGCCGACGCTCACCGAGCTCGGCATCTTCTCGGCGATGTGGAACGAGCACTGTTCGTACAAATCCTCCAAGATCCATCTGCGCACGCTTCCGACCAGCGCGCCGCACGTGATCCAGGGACCGGGCGAGAACGCCGGCGTGATCTCGATCGGCGACGGGCTCGCGGTCGTGTTCAAGATGGAGAGCCACAACCATCCGAGTTACATCGAGCCCTATCAAGGGGCGGCGACCGGCGTCGGCGGCATCCTGCGCGACGTGTTCACGATGGGCGCGCGCCCGATCGCCTGCCTCAATGCGTTGTCGTTCGGCGACCCGAGCCACCCGAAGACGCGGCACCTCGTGTCCGGCGTGGTCGCCGGGGTCGGCGGCTACGGAAATTCCTTCGGCGTGCCGACCGTCGGCGGCTCTGTGCGTTTCCACACGCGCTACGACGGCAACAACCTGGTCAACGCGATGGCGGTCGGCCTCGCCGAAGCGGACAAGATCTTCTACGCGGCCGCCTCCGGTGTCGGCATGCCGATCGTCTATCTCGGCTCCAAGACCGGGCGCGACGGCATCCACGGCGCCAGCATGGCGTCGGCGGAGTTCGGCGAGGACTCCGAATCGAAGCGGCCGACCGTGCAGGTCGGCGATCCGTTCTCGGAAAAGCTGCTGCTCGAGGCCTGCCTCGAGATCATGGCGAAGGATTGCGTCATCGCGATCCAGGACATGGGGGCGGCCGGGCTCACCTGCTCGGCGGTCGAGATGGGCGCGAAGGGGGACCTCGGCGTGCGGCTCGATCTCGACAAGGTGCCGACACGCGAGAGCGCGATGTCGGCCTACGAGATGATGCTCTCGGAGAGCCAGGAGCGCATGCTCATGGTGCTGAAGCCCGAGAAGGAGAAGGAAGCCGAGGATATCTTCCGCAAGTGGGGCCTCGATTTCGCGATCGTCGGCGAGACCACGCCGGACAAGCGCTTCGTCGTGCGCCACGCCGGCGAGGAGATGGTGAACCTGCCGATCAAGGAATTGGGTGACGAGGCGCCGGTCTATGACCGCCCGCATAATTCGTCGCCGCGGCTGCCGGTGATCGATCCGGCAAGCATCGAGCCGCCGATGGCGCATGCCGATGCGCTGGAGAAGCTGCTCGCGTCTCCCGACCTCTGTTCGAAGCGCTGGGTATGGGAGCAGTACGACCACCTGATCCTCGGCAACACGGTGCAGCGGCCGGGCGGCGATGCCGCGGTGGTGCGCGTGAAGGACGGCCCGAAGGGGCTCGCGATGACGACCGACGTGACGCCGCGCTACTGCGAGGCCGATCCGTTCGAGGGCGGCAAGCAGGCCGTCGCCGAGACCTGGCGCAACCTGTCAGCGGTCGGCGCCAAGCCCCTGGCGGTGACCGACAACCTCAACTTCGGCAACCCCGAGCGTCCCGAGATCATGGGGCAGCTCGTCGGCTGCATTCAGGGCATCGCCACCGCCTGCAAGGCGCTCGAATTCCCGGTCGTGTCCGGCAACGTCTCGCTTTACAACGAGACCAACGGACGCGCGATCCTGCCCACCCCGACCATCGGGGGAGTCGGCCTGATCGACGATTTCGCGAACTCCGCCAGCATCGCGTTCAAGGCGGCCGACGAACTGATCGTGCTGCTCGGCGAGACCAAGGGCTGGATGGGACAGTCGATGTACCTGCGCGAGATCTGCGGGCGGGAAGAGGGGGCGCCGCCGCCGGTCGATCTCAGCGCGGAGCGGCGCACCGGCGATTTCGTGCGGGCGCTGATCGGCGAGAAGCTCGTCACCGCCGTGCATGATCTGTCCGACGGCGGGCTGCTTGTCGCCGTCGCCGAGATGGCGCTCGCCTCCGGCATCGGTGCCAAGCTCTACGGCCCGCCGGCCTTCCTGACCGAGCATGGCTTCTGGTTCGGCGAGGACCAGGCGCGCTATGTCGTGACGATCAAGCCGGCGCAGGCCGACGATCTGGCGGCGCGCGCCAAGGCGGCCGGGGTGCCGATTCGCCGCATCGGGATGACGCATGGGGCGGCTTTGACCCTTCCCGGCGAGCGGGAGCTTCTGCTAAACGCCTTGCGTGAGCGCCATGAGGGGTGGTTGCCGGCCTATATGGCCGGTGGCGCGAATTGAGGACCCGCACATGGCGATGGACGCAAACGAAATCGAGCAACTGATCAAGTCCGGTATTCCCGACGCGCAGGTCACGATCCGCGACCTCGCAGGCGACGGCGATCACTACGCCGCGACCGTGATCGCGGCTTCGTTCCGCGGCAAGTCGCGGGTGCAGCAGCATCAGCTTGTCTATCAGGCCCTGCGCGGCGAAATGGGTGGCAAGCTGCACGCGCTGGCGCTGCAGACCGGCACGCCGGAAGGCTGATCGCCTTCATATCGCTGATATTTTGCAGATTTCACGAGGGTCTGGGCTGTAAGCCGCCGTTGCGCTACATATATCCGATGAGCGCCTGACTCGGGGCTGGGAGCCGCGCAGGGCGATACACGAGGACAATCATGGCTATCGAGCAATTCATCGACAATGAAGTGAAGAGCAACGACGTGGTGCTGTTCATGAAGGGCACGCCGCAGTTTCCGCAGTGCGGCTTCTCCGGTCAGGTCGTGCAGATCCTCGACTATCTCGGCGTGCCGTACAAAGGACTGAACGTCCTTGAATCCGACGATCTGCGCAACGGCATCAAGACCTACTCCAACTGGCCGACCATTCCGCAGCTCTATGTGAAGGGCGAGTTCGTCGGCGGCTGCGACATCATCCGCGAGATGTTCCAGGCGGGCGAGCTGCAGGGCCTGATGAAGGAAAAGGGCCTCGCCGTGAAGGAAGGCGCGTCGACGTAACTCGGCGGCGCCGGAATGAAGGCGCTGCTGGTCGCCGCGATCGCGGTGAACGCGCTTGCGCGGATCTAGCCATGTCCTGATCTGCGGCCGGACCTGCTTCATAGAGAGCGGGCGCTCGGCGCTGGTTTACGCAATGCGCGAATGAAACAGAAAGGCCGCCTCGTGGGCGGCCTTTCGCATTCCATACTGCGTCGATCAGCGCGAATAGAACTCCACGACCAGATGCGGCTCCATCCGCACCGGATAGGGAATCTCCTGCGCCGTCGGCACGCGCGCGAGCTTCGCGGTCATCTTGGAATGATCCGCCTCGATGTAGTCCGGCACGTCGCGCTCGGCGAGCGCCTTGGCTTCGAGAACCAGCGCGAGTTCGCGCGATGAGTCCTTCACCTCGACGAGCTCGCCGACCTTGAGGCGATAGCTCGGGATGTTGACGCGGCGGCCGTTCACCTTGATATGGCCGTGGTTGATGAACTGGCGCGCGGCGAATACCGTCGGCACGAATTTCGCGCGATAGATCATCGCGTCGAGCCGGCGCTCCAGGAGGCCCACCATGTTGGCGCCGGAGTCGCCCTTCATGCGGATCGCTTCGTCGTAGATGCCGCGGAACTGGCGCTCGGAAATATTGGCGTAGTAGCCGCGCAGCTTCTGCTTCGCCTTGAGCTGCACGCCGAAATCGGAGAGCTTGCCCTTGCGGCGCTGGCCGTGCTGGCCGGGGCCGTATTCGCGGCGGTTGACGGGGCTCTTCGGGCGGCCCCAGATATTCTCGCCCATACGGCGGTCGATCTTATACTTCGCTTCAGCGCGCTTGGTCATTCGCGTCCTCAAGTCATTGGATTTGCTAAGGCTTCGAGGAAACGCGCCCTCCTGCTGTCCCGGCGTGACCGGAACCGACAGGTCCTGTGCCAAAGCGGCAGGCACGGACCACGGGTCGCGAAACGCCGCGCGGGCAAAAACCGGCGCAGCGCGCGGTTTCTAGGTGCAAACGGGAGGGGTGTCAAATCGCGGCGCGCTCTGACAGGGCCAGCGCGTGTTGACCCGGCATGCCGCGCCGCCGCAGATTGCCCGCGACACGGAGGCGCCGTTGGAAGCCAGTTATACGCGGGTGCCGGCGACGGCGGACAACTTCGATGAGGCCGCCTACCTGCGCGCCAACCCGGACGTGGCGGCAGCCGTCAACGGCGGCAAGCTGACGTCCGGGCGCGAGCACTTCGATCGCCATGGCCACGCGGAGGGACGCCAGCTCGCGCTCGAGGCGCCGTTCAGCTCTTACGACATCCGCGCTCCGTCACACCGCAATGCGCTCAACCTGTTCGCCGGGCGGTGGAGCACAGACATTCCCGGCTACCCCGGCTATGGCACGGCAGATCACTTCCATGCGCCGTTGATCGCTGCGTTTCTCAAGAACGCCGGCGACGTGCGCGGGTGGCGCATTCTCGAACTTGGCCCGCTCGAAGCCGCCCACACCCACATGCTGGCGACCGCCGGTGCCGACGTCACAGCGATCGAGGGCAATACCGGCGCTTACCTGCGCTGCCTGATCGTCAAGGAGGTGCTGGATTTCAAGGCCAAATTCCTGCTCGGCGATTTCACGGCGTTCGTGGCCGACACGACCGAGCAGTTCGACGCGGTGATCGCGTCCGGCGTGCTCTATCACATGGAGAAGCCGATCGACCTCCTGCGCGACCTTGCGCGGATATCGAAGTCGATCGCGCTCTGGACCCATTACTTCGAGGACGAACCGCTGCGCGCGCGTGGGCTGCGGCACAAGTACGCCGAGCGGCCGACGGTCCAGCGTTTCGGCGACGTCGCGATCGAGCTATGGGAGCAGCGCTATCTCGAGGCGACCGAGTGGCGCGGCTTCTGCGGCGGTCCGGCGCAGATCAGCAATTGGCTGACGCGGCAAGGGCTGCTCGACCTGCTGCGTGAGAACGGCTTCACCGTGACGGTGACCGACGATCATCGCGATCACGCCCATGGCCCCGCGATCGGCCTGCTCGCCGAGCGTACGCGCTGAGCTCAGGCGAGCGCGGCACCCAGTTCGGCCTGCAGTCCGAAACCCCGCAGCGCGGCGGAAAATCCCGCGCCCGGGCGCTTGCCCGAGGTGAAGATCGCCGGCGCCGGCCCGTGCCGCTTCTCGCCGCACGCCGGCCCGATGAGTTCGACCACGCGGCGCGCGATTGCCGGCGCCGGATCGATCCAGCGCACCGGCCACGGCGCGAGGCGCTCGAAATGCCGCGTCAGCAGCGGGTAGTGCGTGCAGGCGAGCACGATCGTGTCGGTGCGCGCCACGCCGTCCTCGACAAAGCACGGCGCGATCTCGGCGCGGACGTCGTCATCGCTGATCGCCGTTCCGGCGAGCGCCGCTTCGGCGAGCGCCGCAAGCCGGCTCGATCCGACCAGCGTCAGGTCGCACCCTTCGCCGAAATTGCGGATCAGTGCGTGGGTGTATTCGCGTGCGACCGTCGCCTCGGTGCCGAGCACCGACACGAGCTTGGAATGCGAGGCCGCGCAGGCCGGCTTGATCGCCGGCACGGTGCCGACGAAGGGCAGCGGGAAGCGCGCGCGCAATGCGGGCAGAACCAGCGTCGACGCGGTGTTGCAGGCGATGACCACGAGATCGGGTCGATGCGTCTCGATCAGGTCCTGCATCAGTGCGCTGACGCGTTCGATCAGGGCTGCTTCGGGAATCCGGCCGTAGGGAAACAGCGCGTCGTCTGCCGCGTAGACGAAACGCGCGTCCGGGCGCGCTTGCGCGATCTCGCGGAACACGGTGAGCCCGCCGACGCCGGAATCGAATACCAGGATTGTGGGTGCGGTCATCTGGCGCGGCGCAATGGTGGGGCCGGTGAGGGCGGGACGAAGGGTTGCACGGTAGCCGCTCTCCGGCGCAAGGCGCGGCGATGCGGCCAGCCGCAGTGGCGCCGTGCGCGCATGCCCCGGGCGCGGGGCCGATTGATGTGCCGCCATGTTCAGGTTCCCGTCGGGCGGGATTGTGGCCGACGGGACTAAGCGAAGGGTTAATCGCGCGCCAACGCGCCGCACTTCGATACGCGTCGCCGCGTCCCACATGTCAATTCCGCAATGTTCGGAACTGGGTGGCGACGCATCGGTTGCCCCGGCAGGCAACCCCCGAAGATCGAGGAACAACCATGACCCTGAAATCGAAACTGCTTGGCGCCGGCGCGGCCCTGCTGCTTTCGACCGGCGCCGCGCTCGCTGTTCCGGCGACGGCGCAGACCGACCTCAATGTTCGCTCCGGTCCGGGCACGCAGTACCCGGTCGTCGGTTCCATCCAGGGCGGCGAGACCGTGGACGCCGGAAGCTGCAGCGGCAGCTGGTGTCAGGTGAGCTTCAGCGGCGGCACCGGCTGGGCCAGCAGCAGCTATCTGGCCATGGGTGGTGCGCCGGGTCCGGCCGTGGCGGCGACGCCCTACGTGTATGACGACGATGACTACTACGACTACGGCTATTCCTACGGGCCGTCGGCCTACGTCTACGCCAACCCGCGCTTCCGTCGCGGGCATCACGGCTGGCATGGCCGGCCCGGTTGGAATGGCGGAAATTGGGCCGGCCGTCCCGGTCGCCCCGGCGGCACACCGCCGGTTGCCGGTCAGCCAGCGGGTAGCGGCTTTGCCGGGCCGCCTGCGAACTGGCAGCGCCCGGGAACCGGCATCGGTGCGGGCGCGCGCGGCGGCGGCGCCGGTAGCGGCTTCGCAGGCGGGCGAGGCGGCGCTGGCTTCGCCGGTGGCGGTGGTGGCGGCTCTAGCGGCGGCGCAGCCGCGGCTCCTGCTGCGCCCGCGGGCGGCGGCGGGGGCGGTGCAGGCTTCGCCGGATCGATCGTCCGCGGCGCACGCTGAGCCGTTACGCAGCCTCTTTGAGGGAGGGCCGGCTAACGCCGGCCCTCTTCTTGTTTGTTCGGGCCGCGCCGAACACGCGTCGGAGATTTGCGGGAGGGTCGGCCGACGCCGGCTCTCTTTTCTTGCTCAAGCCGCGCCGAACACGCGTCGAAAAATCGTATCGACGTGCTTGAAATGAAATCCGAGGTCGAAGTTGGCCTCGATCTCGGCGTCGGTGAGAAACCGCTTCACGTCCTTGTCGGCCTTCAGGAAGGCGAGGAAGTCGCCTTCGCCGCGCCACACCGGCATCGCGTTGCGCTGGACCAGCGCATAGGCCTCCTCGCGCGAGGCGCCCTTCTGCGTCAGCGCGAGCAGCACGCGCTGCGAATGGATCAGCCCGCCGAGCCGGTCGAGATTCTTCCGCATGTTGTCCGGATAGACCATCAGCCGGTCGATCAGCCCGGTGAGGCGCACGAGCGCGAAATCGAGCGTGACCGTCGAATCCGGTCCGATCATCCGCTCCACCGAAGAATGCGAGATGTCGCGTTCGTGCCAGAGCGCGACGTTCTCGAGCGCGGGCGTCACGTAGGCGCGCACCATGCGGGCAAGGCCGGCCAGGTTCTCCGACAGCACCGGATTGCGCTTGTGCGGCATCGCCGACGAGCCCTTCTGCCCGGCCGAGAAGAACTCCTCCGCTTCCAGCACTTCGGTACGCTGCAGGTGACGCACTTCCGTGGCGAGCCGCTCGATCGAGGATGCGACCACGGCCAACGTCGCAAAGAACATCGCGTGGCGGTCGCGCGGGATCACCTGCGTCGAGACCGGCTCGGGCGCGAGCCCCATCTTCGCGGCAACATGCGCCTCGATGCGCGGATCGATCTGCGCGAAGGTGCCGACCGCCCCCGAGATTGCGCAGGTCGCGACTTCCTTGCGCGCCGCGATCAGGCGGTCGCGCGCGCGGGAAAACTCCGCGTAAGCCTGCGCCAGCTTCAGCCCGAACGTCACCGGCTCGGCATGGATGCCGTGCGTGCGGCCGATGGTCGGCGTCATCTTGTGCTCGAAGGCGCGCCGCTTGAGCGCTTCAAGCAATGTCTCGACATCGGCGATCAAGAGGTCGGCGGCGCGCGTGAGCTGCACGTTGAAACAGGTGTCGAGCACGTCCGACGACGTCATGCCCTGGTGGACGAACCGTGCCTCGGGGCCGACGATCTCCGACAGGTGGGTCAGGAACGCGATGACGTCGTGCTTGGTCTCGCGTTCGATCTCGTCGATGCGCGCGACGTCGAATGTGGCATGCCGCGCCTTCTCCCAGATCGTGAAGGCGGCGTCCTTCGGGATGATGCCGAGTTCGGCCATCGCGTCGGAGGCATGCGCCTCGATCTCGAACCAGATGCGGAAGCGGGTCTGGGGGGCCCAGATCGCCGCCATCTCGGGCCGGGAATAGCGCGGGATCATGCGGCTTCTCCACGCGCCATGGCGGCGGCATTGCGGATCGCCGCGATGTTCCTTGCATAGGCGGGAGGCCCGCCCTTGAAGGCGGCGGAGCCTGCGACCAGCACGTTGGCGCCGGCACGCGCGACCGCCTCCGCGTTGTCCGGCGTCACGCCGCCGTCGATCTCGATGTCGATCGGCCGCGCGCCGGCGAGCGCGCGCGCGCGTGCCACCTTCTCGAGCGCGCCGGCGATGAAGGCCTGCCCGCCGAAGCCGGGGTTCACCGACATGATGAGGATGAGGTCGACCAGGTCGATCACGTTCTCGATCGCCTCGATCGGGGTGCCGGGGTTGAGCGTCACGCCCGCCTTCTTGCCGAGCGCGCGGATCGCCTGCAGCGAGCGGTGCACGTGCGGGCCCGACTCCACATGCACCGTGATGATGTCGCAGCCCGCCTTGGCGAACGCCTCGAGATAGGGATCGCACGGTGCGATCATCAAGTGCGCGTCGAAGACCTTCCTCGAATGCGGACGCATCGCCGCAATGACGGCGGGGCCGAACGAGATATTCGGCACGAAATGCCCATCCATGACGTCGAGGTGGATCCAGTCGGCGCCGGCGGCGTCGACTGCGCGTACTTCCTCGCCGACCTGGGCGAAATCGGAAGCCAGCATGGACGGCGCGATCATCAGCGGGCGCATCGATTTCTCTCGATAAATCCGCCGTTTCGGTATCACGGCGAGGGGGGCGGCGCCACCCTGCGTGCGAGCGGTTTCAACATCGCCGGCATCAGGTAGATCGGGAATTGGGCGATCGCGAAGTAAAGCCAGGTGAGCTCCGGCACGGCCGCGCCGGCGGCGGCCAGCATCAGGCCCATGTTGCGATTGCCGGCGGCCAATCCCAGCGCCAGCGCCTGCGCCATGCCGAGGCGGGCGAACACCAGCGCGGTCAATCCCGCAAGGCCGAACGACAGCGCGAAGGAAAGCAGAGTCAGGCCAAGCACTTTCACCGGCTCGTTGAGGATCGCGTAGAGCACGCCGTCCATCAGCGCGACGGCAAAGAAAAACAGCGCGATGACACTCAGGCCGTCGATGCGCCCCATCTGCCGGTCGATCCATGGCTGGCCGGCGAGCCGTCGCACCAGCCACGCCACGACGGCGGCCCCGGCCAGCATGCCAAACAGCTTCGAGCCGAGCACGAGCGGCGACAGCGTCATGCCCGCGCCGACGAACAGCGCGGCGAACAGCGGCGCGGTAAGCGGCGTCACCGCGGTGCAGACAACCAGCGTCGCGAGCGAAAGTGCCGCATCGAGGCCCATCAGGGCGGCAAGCGTCGGCGCCGAGATCACCGGGGGCGCGGCGGCCTGCAGGATCATTGCGATGTAGAGGCCGGGCAGGCGATCGGCCATCCCGAGCGCGACGAGGGTGAGCCCGATCAGCAGCGGCGTGCCCAGCATCATCCAGAGCGCGG
The DNA here is from genome assembly GCA_963839985.1 of uncultured Alphaproteobacteria bacterium. Classification (GTDB taxonomy): domain Bacteria; phylum Pseudomonadota; class Alphaproteobacteria; order Rhizobiales; family Xanthobacteraceae; genus PALSA-894. The sequence goes on from CAWIXG010000021.1 coordinate 79,489, forward strand.
CGGCGGCGACCACCTTCGGCCGCGTGAAATGCCGTCGCACCTCGACAGGGTCGACGCGCAGGAAGGCAAGGCAGAGCAGCGCGAACAGAGCGTAGGCGAAGATCGGCTTCAACAGGGCCGCCAGCGGCGGCAGCAGCACGCCGATGAAGAGCGACGCCGCGACCGCGCGCGTTCCCTGCCGGCCGAGCCAGGACAGCGCCGCGGCCGGCGAAAGCGACATTAGAATCTCCGCAGCGAACCCTCAAAAAATCTAAGCGAGGCATACCAGCCATGCCTCGCTCCGTCGATACGCGCGGCTTGAGGATTATGTAGATTGGATCAGGCTGGGTAGCGCATCACACTGGGAGGCGAGATGGCTCGAACCGACGCAATCGTTCTTGGGGCCGGCATTGTCGGCACGGCGGTCGCGCTGCATCTGGTCAAGCGCGGGCTGTCCGTCACGCTGGTCGACCGGCGCGGACCCGGCGAGGAGACCAGTTACGGCAACACCGGCGTGATCGTCGGCGCGAGCGTGTTTCCGACCGCGTTCCCGCGCAGCCTGAAGAAGCTCATCCAGGTGGCGCTCAAGCGTGCCCCGGAGGCGAACTACCATTGGGGCGACCTGTTGAAGATCGCGCCGTGGCTCATCGCCTATTACGGCTGGTCGACCCCGGAAAACCTCAAGGACAGCGCGGTCAAGCTGCGTCCGCTGATGGGGCGCTCGGTCGCCGAACACAAGGTGCTGCTGGAGGAGTCGGGCGCGCTCAGGTACCTGCGCGAGACCGGCTGGATGACGCTCTACCGCAGCGATGCGGCGTTCGAGGCGATGAAGCCGCAGCTCGAGTTCGGCGCCACGATCGGCGTCGCGGCGCAACCGCTCGACACCGAAGGCGCGCGCGCGCTCGAGCCGAGCCTTGCGCCGGTGTTCCGCCATGCGCTGATGTGGCCGGACGTCGCCTCGCTCTCCAATCCGTTGATGGTGACGCGGGCCTATGCGGCGCGGTTCACCGCGCTCGGCGGCGTGCTCATCAAGGGCGACGCCAAGACGCTGCATCGCGCCGACGGCCGCTGGCGCGTCGAGACCGACGAAGGTCCGGTGGATGCCGAGAACGCCGTGGTCGCGCTCGGGCCGTGGTCGCCCGACGTTCTGGAGCCGCTCGGCATCAAGGTGCCGCTGGGCATCAAGCGCGGCTATCACCGGCACTACGACCCGAAGGGCAACGCCTCGCTGTCGCGGCCGATCATCGACACCGAATATGGCTACGCGCTGACCCCGATGGAACAGGGTATCCGTCTCACGACCGGAGCCGAGTTCGCGGCGCGCGACGCCGCCGCCACCCCGGTGCAGTTCGACCGGCTGATGCCGCACGCCAAGGAGTTGTTTCCGCTCGGGGAGCCGAACGAAAGCGAGCCGTGGCTCGGGCGGCGGCCGAACATGTCGGACTCGCTGCCGGTGCTCGGCCGCGCGCCGGGGCAAGCCGGGCTCTGGCTCGCCTTCGGCCATGGCCATTGGGGATTGACGATGGCGGCGGTCACCGGGCGGCTGACGGCCGAGATGATGACCGGCGCGACGCCGTTCACCGATCCAGCGCCCTATCGGGCCGAGCGCTTCCGCGCCTGATGCGCCGAGCTAGCGTGCCTTGTTGCGCTTTCGGACTGGCTTCGCCGCCGTCACGGTGGCGGCATGCTCGCCGCGCAATATCTCGTTCTGTGCGATCTGGTCCTCGAATTCGCGTCGCATCTCCCGATAGAAGTTCGTGTTGGATGCGACGCGAACGGCCGGTCCGCGCGCATTGTGGCTGAGGTAGCCCAAATACGGCGAGAGGATCATTGCCTTGTCGGTGATGCTGAGCCGATAGCGGACGATGCCGTGCTCAAGCTGAATAATGCGCAGCGAACCTTTCGTGCCGCCACGTCGCTGCGGCTCGGCGGGGTCTATCTCGTGGGTCTTGAAACGCGTCCACGCCTTGTACGAAAAGTCGATCTTGTCCTGAGTTTCCTGAAGGTCTTCATTGTGCTCGTTGGCGTCGATGCGACGGTGCAGATGCGCCAGCGCCCTGTTGCGCTTGTGCATGAAGACGACATCGACATTGCACCCGTCGTTCAGGATCTTGTGTTTGAGCAGCCCGAGAAAGTGGGTCTTGCCGGCTCCTGCGGGACCCCATTCCTTGTAACTGCGATCGGAGAAGTATTGCAGCGTCATTCCCTGGAGGCCGATGTAGTTCGTCGCCTCCTCGAAAAAATCACTGTATTCCTGCGGGCTGATTTCCCGGAATTCGCTGAATAGCTTGTATTCGGTGAATTCCCGCCCGAGCGGGTTGTATTTGCGGTGGACGCGCGGGTCATGGTGCGGTTGCCCGAGGACCTTGCGCACCGCCTCGACGACCTTGTCGATGAACTCCTCCGGCGCGGGACTGCCAAGCCGCAATTCATATTGCAGCGTCCGATAGTCGTGCGTGTCGAACTGGAAATTCTCCTTGTCGTGCTGAAGCACGACGACAGGGCGACCTGCCGCGATGGCGATGCCGAGCTCGAAGTAGCAATTCGGCCGGTTGCCGCCCAGCACAACGAAGACCACCCGGTCTTCGACGATGTGATCGAGCACGTCGTCGGTAATCCGTCCGGGCTTGTCGAATTCATCCGCGCGCTGCGGATTGATATCAATGCCGTCCTGCCGCAGACGGTCACAGGCTTTCTGGATAATCTCGCGTCTTACCCAATCGGCGTGGTCACGATCCTCGTGGCCCTCCTTGCCGATAGGGCTGATGATGAATGCTGGCTGCCGCATTGTCAGGCCTCACCGTAACTCCGCCAGTTACGTGCCGTTAACCATAATTGGCTGCGCGGCTTCACGCAAAAGTAGTTCAGGGGCGTGTGGATTATCGCTGATAGCGGTACGGTTACTGCTTTGTTTTTGCTCTGAAATATACGCCGCAGCAGCGCATTAACGCGCCGTTAACCATGACGTGCGAGGACGCGCAGCGGCATTCCGCGCTGCAAGAAGGTCCGAGGAGGCTGCGATGGGGGTTGTCATTCCGTTTCCCGGCTGCGATCGCCGGAAGCGGGCGGCGCCCGCCCGGATGCCCGGCAATGCCGAGGCACGGCCGCAGACGGGCTCGCTCAGCCGCGAGCTCCGCGAGCTTCGCCGGATGTTCGGTCTTCCGCTGGATGGTCTGCTTGAAGTCGGCCCGGACGGTCGCGCGCTACGCGCGAAGGATCTGCAAGATCATCGCGTCCGCCGGCTCTAGGTTTTCCGGCTGGCCAACGTCCAAGACGAAAATCGCGGCGCCAAGCGACAGAGGCACCGCTCTATCCGCCATCGCTCCCTGAGGAATCGAAGTCGCTGAAAGCGGACCGCTTGTTGAACACCGTCCACTTGCGGTGATCGCGCTTCCAGGCCGCGAATTCCTCGGCGTCGCGCTCGTGCTGTTCGCGCAGCTCGGCGAACCATGAGCGGCCGAGGCCGTTCAACTCGTCTTCGTGTTTCGCGGCGCGCGTCAGCGTCGCGCGCGGGTGGTCGTCGGGCTTGTCCATGCGGCATGAATACAGCGCACCGGTATCCGGTTTTTTGAGCCGGCCGCGCGAATTTTAGAAAATTACGTGCCGAATTTGTCCTTCCAGCTCGGCAGCGCGCCGGCAAAGGGCAGGGCGCTTGCCGCGTAGACGCCGCGCGCGACCGCCCGCGACAGCACGTTGGCGGCGAGCGCACCGAGTTCGGCGAATGCCATGAGGTCGGGAGCGGCACGTTTGCCGGTCGATGCCGCGAATACGATGTCGCCGTCGAGCGGCGTGTGCACCGGGTAGATCGCGCGAGCCAGCCCGTCGTGCGCGACCGTCGCGAGCCGCTTGGCCTGCGCCTTGGTCAGCGCTGCATCGGTCGCGACCAGCGCGATGGTGGTATTCTCGCGCGCGCCGCCCTTGAGGCGGATATTCAGCGCGTCCGGCGGCATGGTGGACGGCAGGCCGCGGCCGCCGAACTCGCCGTTGCGCTCGAACGGCGCGGCCCAGAAATGCGGTCCGTCGCCGATGGTCACGCTGCCGACCGCATTGACGATCACGATCGCGCCGACCGTCGTGCCGTCGCGCATGTTCGCCGAGGCCGAGCCGAGGCCGCCCTTCAGGTTGACGGTCGTGGCGCCGAGGCCGGCGCCGGTGTTGCCGAGTGTAAAGTCATGCCGCGCATCCGCGGCGGCCGCGTAACCGAGGTCGCGATAGGGCGGAAAGCGGCCCCAGTCCTTGTCGCCGCCGTTGAGCAGGTCGAACACGATCGCGCCCGGCACGATCGGCACGACCACCGGACCGATCGCAAAACCGCGCCCCTGTTCGCGCAGCAAGGCCTGCACGCCGCTCGGCGCATCGAGGCCAAAGGCCGAGCCGCCCGACAGCACCACCGCGTCGATGCGCTCGACCGTCTCGTCGGGCTGCAGCAGGTCGATATCGCGCGTGCCGGGCGCGCCGCCGCGCACGTCGGCGGAGGCGACCGCGGGCTCGTCGAAGAGGATCGCGGTGACGCCGGAGGCGAGCGCCGGATCCTCGGCATTGCCGACGCGAAGGCCGGGCACGTCAGTGAGCAAATTGCGGTTCACGTTCGATCACATCCGGAACAGGCGGCACCCGCGCGGCTTGCAGGAACCGGCTTGGTCTGCACATTAGGGCCACATGGCCGCCGACGTCACCATTTTCGCCGCCCTTATCGCCGGGCTGCTGAGCTTTCTCTCGCCCTGCGTGTTGCCGCTGGTGCCGGCCTATGTCGTTTACCTGGCCGGGACCTCGCTCGAGCATTTCGCGGACCAAGAGTCCAAAAGGCGTGTGCGCTGGGAGACGGTCGGCGCGGCCTGCCTGTTCGTTGCCGGTTTCTCGACGGTATTCGTCACGCTGGGTGCGGCGGCCAGCTCGATCGGCCTCGGCGCACGCGCTTTCCAGGGCTGGCTTGCCGCCAAGCTCGCCAGCCTCAAGGCAGTCGGCGGCTTCGGTTTCCTGCAATACGTGACCGACGATCCGCTGACCCTCATTGCCGGCATCATCATCATCGTGATGGGGCTGCATTTCCTCGGCGTCACGCGCATTGCGCTGCTGTTTCGCGAAAAGCGCGCCGAGATGTCGAAGCCGGTCGGGCTGTGGGGCGCCTACGTGATGGGACTGGCGTTTGCGTTCGGCTGGACGCCGTGCATCGGCCCCATTCTCGCGGTCATTCTGGCGATCGCGGCGTCGGAGGCGACGGTCGCCAAAGGCGCCGGATTGCTCGCGGTCTATTCGCTGGGCCTGGGAATTCCGTTTCTCGCCGCAGCCTTCGCGGTGGAGACGTTTGCGGCGTTCCTTGCACGTTTCCGCGTCTACCTGCCGCTGGTCGAAAAGCTCATGGGAGCGATGCTGGTGTTCGCCGGCCTCGCGTTCCTGTTCGGCTGGATACAATCCTTCGGCACGTGGCTGCTCGAGACGTTTCCGTCGCTCGGCAATATCGAAGCCCTGGTCAGATGGTGACGCCGTCAGACGCGTAGAGCGACAGTCATGAAGCTCAAACGGCAGGTACCTTCGGCCAGTTGGTGATCGGGCCGCGCGCCGTTTCCCAGGCCTTCGCCAGCTTGAGCACGCCGTGGTCGTCGTGACGGCGGCCGATGATCTGCACGCCGATCGGCAAGCCACCTTTCGTGAACGCTGCGTTGATCGAGACCGCGGGCTGCTCGGTCATGTTCCACGGCACCGTGAACGCGATGTGCTCGAACGGATGCTCGGGATCATTGCCGGGCGAGCAGTTCTCCGCGGCAAACGCCGGGAGCGGTGCGGTCGGCGAGATCAGGTAGTCGATCTGGCCGAACAGGAGCGCGGCGAGGCGGCGCAGTTCGAAGGTCTGATTGAATCCACGCATCGCATCGAGGCCGGAGAGGTGTGCGCCGCCTTCAGCCCATTTCAGCGTGTAAGGGTGAATTTTCGCGCGGATCTCGGCCGGCATCGGCTCGAGGTCGGCCCATGAGCGCACGCGGAAGAACGTGTCGAGCCCCTGCATGATCGTGCGCGTCATCAACGGCGCCACCGGCTCGACGGCCGCGCCCTGGTCTGCGAACCATGTCGCCGCCGCCTCGACCGCGGCCTTCACCTCAGGCTCGACCGCCATGCCGACGCCGCCCTCGAGCAGCAGCCCGATGCGCTTGCCTTTCAGGTCGGCCGAGAGGTCCATCCAGTCGATGTCCTGGGCCGGCAGGCTCATGCCGTCGCGGTGATCGGGCCTTGCCAGCACCGTCATCATCAGCGCGGCATCGTCGACCGTGCGCGTCATCGGGCCGGCGCAGCGCGCCACGTAGGGCGGATCGATCGGAATGCGACCGAGGCTCGGCTTGAGCCCGACCAACCCGCACCACCCGGCGGGAAGGCGCACCGAGCCGCCGATGTCGGTGCCGACATGCAGCGGACCGTAGCCGGCCGCGCCGGCCGCGCCCGCGCCCGAGCTCGATCCGCCCGGGTTCTTCGTCAGGTCCCACGGATTGCGCGTGAGCGGATGGAAGCTCGACACGCCGGACGAGGTCATGCCGAGGTCGGGCATCGTGGTCTTGGAGAAGATGATCGCGCCGGCCTCGCGCAGCCGCGCCGGCGGGGGCGCATCCTGCGCGGCGGGGGTCAGCGGCATTGCGGCGGTGCCGAGCGGGACCGGCACGCCCTTCGAGGCGATGTTCTCCTTCACGGTCACCGGCACGCCGTCGAGCGGCCCGAGCGGTGCGCCCTTCGCCCAGCGCTGCGTCGAGGCGGCGGCCTCCCGGCGCGCAGCGTCCGGGTCGTAGGCGTAGAGCGCCTTGATGTGCGGCTCCCAGCGCGCGACGTGCGCCTCGACGTCGGCAAACACTTCGGCCGGCGAGCACGTTTTCGCGCGATACCGCTTGAGCAGTTCGACTGCGGAGAGAGCATGAAGGTCGGTCATCGGTCACCTTTGGTGCCGGCATCGTTAGCCGAGAATTGGCGCCGCGCAATGGCGCGAAAAGCAAAACGCCCGCTCCAACCGGAGCGGGCGTTGCCAAAGCTTGAAAGAGATCGAACGATCAGGAGCCCTTGTTGTCGATCTCGACGTAGGTGATCTTGCCGTCGGCGTTCTTCTTCCAGACGTACATCACGTAGTCCGGACGGGTGATGTCGCCCTTCTTGTCGTACGCCATCTCGCCGATCACGGTCTTGAACTTCTTGCCCGACTTGATCACCTCGGCGACCTTCTTGGGGTCGAGGGACTTCGCCTGCTCGGCGGCCTGCTTGATGATCTCGACCGCCGCATAGCTGTAGAGCGTGTAGGCTTCCGGCTCGAACTTCTTGGCGCGGAATTTCTCCACGATCGCCTTCGCCTCGGCGCGCTTGCGCGGATCCGGCGCGAAGGTCATCAGCGTGCCTTCGACGCCGGGGCCGCCGACGCTGGCGAATTCGTCCGACGTGATGCCGTCGCCGCCCATCAGCACGGCCTTGACGCCCTGGTCGCGCATCTGGCGCACGATCAGGCCGCCTTCGGTGTGCAGGCCGCCCCAATAGACGAGCTCGGCGCCGGCCGCCTTGATCTTGGAGACGAGCGCCGAGAAGTCCTTCTCGCCGAGGTTCACGCCCTCGTAGAGCACTTCCTTCATGCCGCCCTTGGTCATCGCCTTCCTGGTCTCGTCGGCGAGGCCCTGGCCATAGGTGGTCTTGTCGTGCACGAGGGCGACCTTCTTGCCCTTGTAGTTCTTCAGCGATGTAGGCGCCGGCGACCGCGCCCTGCTGATCGTCGCGGCCGCAGGTGCGGAAGATGTTCCACATGCCGCGCTCGGTGATCTTCGGGTTGGTCGCGGACGGCGTGATCTCGAGGATGCCGTTCTCCTGGTAGACCTCGGACGCCGGCATGGTGACGCCGGAGTTGAAGTGCCCGACCACGAACTTGACGCCGTCGCCGGCGAACTTGTTGGCGACCGACACGCCCTGCTTCGGATCGGACACGTCGTCGCCGACCGACGTCGTGATCTTCTGGCCCATGATGCCGCCGGCGGCATTGATGTCCTCGACCGCCTGTTCGGTGCCGTTCTTCAGCTGCGCGCCGAAGGCCGCATTCGGTCCGGTGATCGGGCCGGCAATGCCGACCTTGATCTGCGCCTGCGCCGATCCGGCAAACGCAATGGCCGCGCCGAGCGCGAGGCCAAGCGTGGTAATTCTCTTCATCCGTATCTCCCCTTGTGACAATGGCACGAGGCCATCCGGCGCGAACCGCCGACGCGACTGCCTCTGGTCTCGATTGAAGCGCCAAACCCCGTAAAAGTCACCCGGAATCGGGGACGTTTTCCGAGATTGTGGCGGTTCGCCGCGTCCAGCGCAGCCACCCCGCCCGCGCATTGATCCAGCCGTATTGCGTCGTCATTTGGGCGACGCGGGTCACGCGGAAGCCGAGGAACCCGAAGATCAGGCAGACCGCGGTATCGACGGCGTAGAATTGCGGCGACAGCAACGTGCCCTCGAACAGCGCAAAGTGGATGAAGCGCACCGCCGCCCCGAGAATCAGCATGTAACCCGCGACATGGAGCCAGGGACGCCAGGTGGCGGCGATGGCGCGGCCGGACAGCCATGCGGCGCCTCCGCCCATCGCCACCGTCACCAGCAGGAACAGGCCGACATAGTCTTCCTCATAGAGGATGCCGCTCATTTGGCCTCCTCGGCCACTTTTTGCGGCATGATCTGATTCGAAAACCGGTGCCCATCCCCGATCGGGGTCGAGGACATGCTTTTCGGGATCACGCCGACACCTCTTGCCGCCCGCCTTCAAGATAGGCGGATTTCACTTCGGGGCGTGCGAGCAGCTCTTTGCCGGTGCCGGACAGCGTGATCGCGCCGTTGACCATCACGTAGCCGCGGTGCGCGAGCTTGAGCGCATGGAAGGCGTTCTGCTCCACCAGGAACACAGTGAGCTTTTCGCGGCGGTTGAGTTCGCGGATGGCCTCGAAGATCTGGCGCACGATCAGCGGCGCGAGGCCGAGCGAGGGCTCGTCGAGCAGCAGGAGGCGCGGGCGCGCCATCAAGGCGCGCGCGATCGCGAGCATCTGCTGTTCGCCGCCCGAGAGCGTGCCGCCGCGCTGGTGCAGCCGCTGCTTCAGGCGCGGGAACAGGGTGAAGATGCGCTCGAGGTCGGCTGCGAAGTTGGTCTCCTCCGAGACGATCGCGCCCATCTGCAGGTTTTCCATCACCGTCATGCGCGAGAAGATGCGGCGCCCTTCCGGTGCTTGCGCGATGCGCAGCCGCGCGATCTCGTGCGTCGGCAGCCGCGTGATTTCGCGCCCGTCGAATACGATCGCGCCTTCGCGCGCGCGCGGGTTGCCGAAGATGGTCATCATCAGGGTGGATTTGCCGGCGCCGTTCGCGCCGATCAGCGTCACGATCTCGCCGTCAGCGACGTCGAGGTCGACGTTGCGCAGCGCGACGATCTTGCCGTAGCAGGTGGTGACGTTGCGGACAGAGAGGAGGCTCATAACCCCACCTCCGCCTCGACCTTCTCGACCTCTTCGTCCTCGACGCCGAGATAGGCGGCGATCACCTTCTGATCGTTGCGCACCGCCTCCGGCGTGCCGTCGGAGATCTTCACGCCGTAATCCAGCACGATGACGTGGTCGGAAATCTCCATCACCACCGTCATGTCGTGCTCGATCAGCAGGATCGAGGTGGCGTGATCCCGCTTGATCGAGAGCAGCAGTTCGTTGAGCTGATGGCTCTCGCGCGGGTTGAGGCCGGCGGCCGGCTCGTCGAGACAGAGCAGAACCGGATCGGTGCACATCGCGCGCGCGATCTCGAGCCGGCGCTGGCCGCCATAGGGCAGATCGCCGGCCGGATCGTCGGCGCGGTCGATCAGGTCGGTCTTCTCGAGCCAATAGCGCGCCTTCTCGACCGCGGTCTTCTCGGCGCGGCCGTAAAGATGCGGCATGAACACGCCGAGGAGCGTATAGCCGGACGCCACCATCAGGATGTTGTGCTGCGCCACCAGCATGTTCTCGAACACCGTCATGCCGGAGAACAGGCGGATATTCTGGAACGTGCGCGCGACACGCGCCTGCTGCGTCACCAGGTAATCCGGCATCCGCTCGAGCAGGAACAGCGCGTCGTCGCCGCGCCGGATGCCGCGCATGCCGCCGTCGGTGAGCGTATCTAGCTCGTCCCAAATCGCGGCCGATCCGCGGGCCAGCGCGAGGCGTCCCTCGGTCGGCTTGTAGAAACCGGTGATGCAGTTGAACACGGTGGTCTTGCCGGCACCGTTCGGGCCGATCAGCGCGGTGATCTCGCCGCGCGCCGCCGAAAACGAGAGGTCGTCGATCGCCACAAGCCCGCCGAAGCGCATGGAGAGATGCTCCACGCGCAACACCGGGGCGGTGTCCGGCGCGCTCATCCGTGTCCCTCTTTCACGAATGAGCCCAGGATGGTGCGGCGCTCCTTGTAGAAAGCGGAGGGCTCGCGCGTGCCGACCAGTCCGCGCGGCTTCCAGATCATGATCACCACCATGCCGAGCCCGAAGATCAGCATGCGGTATTGGGTCGGATCGAAATCGTTGCCGAACACGTATTTGAGGAAGTCGAGCTCGCGCATGATCTCGGTGCCGCCGATCATGATCACGGCCGCGACCGCGACGCCGATCATGCTGCCCATGCCGCCGAGCACCACGATGGCGAGGATCGTCGCCGACTCGAGAAACGTGAAGGACTCCGGCGAGATGAAACCCTGGCGCGCGGCAAAGAACGAGCCGGCAAAGCCCGCGAAGGCCGCGCCCATCGCGAAGGCCGTCAGCTTCACGTTGGTGGTGTTGATGCCGAGCGCACGGCAGGCGATCTCGTCCTCGCGCAACGCTTCCCAGGCGCGCCCGACGGGAAGCTGGCGCAGGCGGACCGTGACGTAGGCGGTGAGCAGCCCGAGCGCGAGAATGACATAATAGAGAAACAGCGTGCGGTGGATCGGCGAGAACTCCAGTCCGAAGGTCGCCGCGAAGCCGTCCTCATTGGCGTTGAACGGGATGCCGAACAACGTCGGGCGCGGGATGCCGCTGACGCCGGCATAGCCGCCGGTGAACGAGACCCAGTTGATCAGCACGAGGCGGATGATCTCGCCGAAGGCGAGCGTCACGATCGCCAGATAGTCGCCGCGCAGGCGCAGCACCGGGAAGCCGAGCAGGACGCCCCAAAAGGCCGAGAGGATGCCGGCGAGCGGCAGCAGCACCCAGAACGACAGCCCGAATTCCTTGGCGAGCAGGGCATAGGAGTAGGCGCCGACCGCGTAGAACGCCACGTAGCCGAGGTCGAGCAGGCCGGCGAGGCCGACCACGATGTTCAGCCCCCAGCCGAGCATGATGTAGATCAGGATCTGGATGCCGAAATTGTCGACCCATTTGAGCGCGCCCTGCGGGCCGACCACCAGAATGATCATGACCGGATAGAGCGCGACGAAGCCGAGCGCGAACGGCGTGAACCAGTTGGTGACGGCGTTCCAGGCCGCGGAGCTGTGGACCGACGCCGGGCGCAGGGCGCGTTGCGCGCGCCACGGCTCGACCAGCAGCGAGCCGACGAGCTTTGCGGCGGTGATCAGCGCGACGATCGTGAGCAGGAGCGGAAAGCGCGTTTCGAGCTCGAGCTCGTTGCGCATGTTCTGCACGGTCTTGAAGCCGATCAGCGGCAGGAACAGGAAGAACGACATGACCGCGGTCAGCGCCGCGCTTTTCAGCGCGGCTACGGCATCGACGCGCGGGGATTTGGCGACAGAGGGCGCCGCCACGCTCATCACACCTTCTCCACTTCCGGCCGTCCGAGCAGGCCCTGGGGCAGGAAGATCAGGGTGATCGCCAGAATGGAGAACGCCGCGACGTCCTTGTAGTCGATCGAGAAATAGGCCGACCACATGGTTTCGATCAGTCCGATCAGCAATCCGCCGATCAGCGCGCCGGGAAGCGAGCCGATGCCGCCGAGCACGGCGGCGGTGAACGCCTTGATGCCGGGCACGAAGCCGTCATAGAAGCTGACCACGCCGTAGTGCATCAGATAGAGCGTGCCGGCGACCGCCGCGAGCGCTGCGCCGATCACGAAGGTGATCGCGATGGTGCGGTCGACGTCGACGCCGACCAGCGCCGCCATCTTCTGGTCCTGCTCGCAGGCGCGCTGCGCGCGGCCGAGCGAGGTCTTCGACACCAGGTACCAGAAGCCGAGCAGCAGGACCGCCGTGACGCCCCAGATGATCAGCTGCTTGTAGGAGATCGTGACGTCGTAGCCGTTGCCTTCCATGATCACGATCACGTCGCGGATCAGCGGCGGCACCGACTTGTTGCGCGGTCCTTGCGTCACCTGCACGAAGTTCGACAGGAAGATCGACATGCCGATGGCCGAGATCAGCGGCGCGAGGCGGAACGAGCCGCGCAACGGGCGGTAGGCGAAGCGCTCGATCGCCCAGTTCACCACCGAGGTGAACACCATGGCGACGATCAGCACGATGAACAGCGCGAGCGCGATCGAGCCGATGCCGAGCCACGAGGTCAGGATCAGCAGCGCGATCAGCGCGACGAACGACGACACCATGAACACGTCGCCGTGTGCGAAGTTCACCATTCCGATGATGCCGAACACCATCGTGTAGCCGATGGCGATGAGCCCGTAGATCGAGCCGAGCGTGATGCCGTTGATGAACTGCTGGACGAAGACTTCCATCCGCCGTGCCCGGCTCCCCTTTGCTCCCGGCGCCGCCGTTCGGCTGCGTGAACGCCCTTGAATCAAAGTCTTAACAGGGGGGGCTGGAGGCGGCAACGGCGGACGCGCCGGGCTGGCCTCGATGGCGCGGACCACTATGCTGGCCCGATGGGTCCGGACACTGAACTCGCCATTCGGCTTGGCGCAGCGCTCGCGGTGTTTGCGCCGCTGGCGCTGTGGGAGGTGCTTGCGCCGCGTCGCGCAGCGGCGGTCGGCCGCGCGCCGCGCTGGCCGGCGAACATCGCCATCGTGGTGCTCGACGCGGCCGTGGTGCGGCTGCTGCTTCCGGTCGCGGCGGTCGGTGTCGCGGCGATCGCCGGGCAGCACGGCTGGGGACTGCTGAACATCACGCCGTGGCCGCCGCTGCTCGAGGGGATGCTCGGCTTCCTCGCGCTCGATCTTGTCATCTATGCGCAGCACGTGGCATTTCACAAAGTGCCGTGGCTGTGGCGGCTGCACCGGATGCATCACGCCGACCTCGATATCGACGTGACCACGGGACTTCGGTTTCATCCGGTCGAGATCGTGCTCTCGATGCTGCTCAAGATGGCGGCGGTCGTGCTGATCGGCATTCCGGCACCGGCGGTGATCGCGTTCGAGGTCGTGCTCAACGCAACCTCGATGTTCAATCATTGCAACGCCGCGATGCCCGCATGGCTCGACCGCCTCATCCGCCTGCTGGTGGTGACGCCCGACATGCATCGCGTGCATCACTCGGTCGAGCGCCACGAGACCGACAGCAATTTCGGTTTCAATCTGCCGTGGTGGGATTGGCTGTTCCGGACCTACCGGCGTGCCCCGCAAGCCGGTCATGACGGTATGACGGTCGGGCTGCCGGTGTTCCGCGATCCGTCCGAACTGCGGCTCGACCGGCTGCTGAGCCAGCCGTTCCGCGAGGACCGGCCGGGCGCCAGGTAGAAATCATCGCAACGGCCGCGTGCGTGCGGCCCACAGGTTCGCTACAAGAGACGAAAGCCGCGGCCCAACGGCGCGCAAACGGAGGAATCGGATGAGCCGGAGCAAGCCCGAGGACGTGATCGCCGGCAAGGGCCGGCCGTTCAATGGCAAGGAGTATCTCGAATCCCTGCGCGACGGGCGCGAGGTCTACATCTATGGCGAGCGGGTGGAAGACGTCACCACGCATCCGGCGTTCCGCAATTCGGCGCGCTCGATCGCGCGGCTGTATGATTCGCTGCACGATCCGAAGCACAAGGACGTGCTCACCTGCCCGACCGACGGCGGCAACGGCAGCTTCACGCACAAATTCTTCAGGGTCGCGCGTTCGCGCGAGGACCTGATCGCGCAGCGCGAGGCGATCGCCGCCTGGGCGCGCATGTCCTACGGCTGGATGGGGCGCACGCCGGACTACAAGGCGTCGCTGATGAATACGCTCGGCGTGCAGTACGATTTCTACGAAAAGTTCGCCGACAATGCGAAGCGCTGGTATCGCCGCGCGCAGGACAATGTCCTGTTCATGAACCACGCCATCGTCAATCCGCCGGTCGATCGCAACAAGGCGCCGGAGCAGGTGCGCGACGTGTTCATCACCATCCAGAAGGAAACCGACGCCGGCTGCTACGTCTCGGGCGCCAAGGTCGTGGCGACCTCCTCGGCGATCACGCACTACAACTTCCTCGGCCAGAACGCCGCGATGCCGGTGAACGATCCCGACCTCGCGATCATGTTCATCGCGCCGATGAACGCGCCCGGCGTGAAGCTGTTCTGCCGCACCTCGTACGAGATGATGGCGAGCGTGATGGGCACTCCCTACGACTATCCGCTCTCCTCGCGCTTCGACGAGAACGACGCGATCTTCGTGTTCGACAACGTCTTCATCCCGTGGGAAGACATCCTGATCTATCGCGATGTCGAGAAGCTCAAGACCTTCTATCCGCGCTCCGGCTTCGTGAACGGCTTCCAGTTCCAGGGCTGTACCCGCATCGCCGTGAAGCTCGATTTCCTCGCCGGGGTCGTGATCAAGGCGCTGCGCGTCACCGGGGCGGACGAGTTCCGCGGCAACCAGGCGATGCTCGGCGAGATCATCGCGTGGCGCAATCTGTTCTGGGCGATCTCCGACGCGATGGCGATGAACCCGGTGCCGTGGAGCGGCGGCGCGGTGCTGCCGAATGCGCAGTCGGGCTCGAGCTACCGGGTGTTCGCGGGCGACGCCTACCGGCGCTGCAAGGAGATCGTCGAGAAGATCATCGCCTCGGCGCTGATCTATCTGCCGTCGTCGGCGAAGGATTTCGACAATCCCTTGATCGACAAGTATCTCGCCAAATACGTGCGCGGCTCCAACAACATCGATTACCGCGAACGCATCAAGATCATGAAGCTCTTGTGGGACGCGGTCGGCACCGAGTTCGGCGGGCGCCACGAGCTCTACGAGATCAACTACGCCGGCAACCACGAGGACATCCGCATCCAGGCGCTGTTCAACGCGCGCTCGACCGGGTCCTACGACCAGATGGTGGCGCTCGCGGATCAGTGCATGTCGGACTACGACGAGAAGGGCTGGACCAGCGACACCTGGCTCAATCCGGACGATGTCGCCTATCCGGGCGTGCCGGGCGCGGCGCGCGCCGCGGAGTAACGCTGCTCATGAGCTGGCTCGACCAAAGACCCGACGACGCGATGATGGGCTCCTTCGAGGCGGTGAGCCAGGAGCACATCGCGACGGTGGAAGCGGGGCCGTTCCGCGAGGCGATGAGTCGCCTCGGGGCGGCGGTGCATGTCGTGACCACAAACGGCCCGGCCGGACGGGGAGGCGTCACGGCGACCGCGGTGGTCTCGGTGTCGGACCAGCCGGCGATGTTGCTGGTCTGCCTCAACCGCCGCAGCCAGATCGCGCCGATCCTCGGCGCCAACCAGGTGCTCTGCGTCAACACGTTGCGCGCCGGCGCCGACAATCTCGCCGACGTGTTCGCGGGCCGCAGCAAGTGCACCATGGCGGAGCGGTTCGACAGCGGAACATGGACCGAGTTGTCGACCGGATCGCCGGCACTGACCGACGCGGTCGTGGCCTTCGACTGCCGCGTGGTCGAGACCAAGATGGTGGCGACGCACAATGTAGTGTTCGCCGGCGTGGTCGCGATGCGGCTCGGCCGGCCGGGCGGTGCGCTGGTCTATCACGAGCGAGCCTACAAGCAGGTGTAGTGCAATTTCAGTGTTCCGCACGGGAACTTGAGGCCGCGCCGGAACGTTATGTCTTTTCGGCGGTTGGTTTGGTGGGTGGCACGCCCCCAAGGGAGCACCAACAGCCATGGCCAATCCGAACCAGAACCAACAGAATCAGAACGATCCGCAGCGCGGCGGCCAACAGCAGTCCAATCCGGGCCGCGAACAGCAGGGCGGCGGCCAGGACAAGCCCGGCCAGCAGCGTCAGGGCGAGGACAAGCCCGGCCAGCAGCGTCAGCAGGACCCGAACCGCCGGGATCAGCAGGGCGGGCAAGGCCAGCAGGGCCGCTGACGGGAACCGTCCACAGTGTTTTGCTGGAGAACCCCGCCGAAAGGCGGGGTTTTCGCGTTTCAGGCGACTGCGCCGCATTTTCTCTTCTGCGGCGCTGCCCTATGCTGGCACCATGGCCGGCACAAATGTTCTTCCCCTGTTTCACCTTCTCGGCGACCCGCCGGACGACAAGGCGTTCGACTTCATCCATGTCGAGCCGCTGGTGTCACGCTCCTCGGCGCACAACTGGCGCATCCCGGCGCACCGGCATCGCGACCTGTTCCAGATTTTCCTGATCGAGAAGGGCGGGGGCGAGATCACCTACGAGGCCTCGATCCTGACGATCGACGCGCCGGCCGCGCTGCTGATCCCTCCGACCACAGCGCACGGTTTCCGCTGGCGCGAGAACGTGACCGACGGCTGGGTCGTCAGCTTCACCGAAGACGTGGCCGGGGCGCTCGGCGAGCGGTCCAATGCGGCGCTGGCGCGGCTCAAGTCGCTCGCCGAGACGCCGGTCGTTCCGCTGTCCGACGCGGCAGCATCGCGGCGCATCGCGGCGCTGTGCGCCGAGCTTTACGAGGAACACTTCCTGGCGCGTGAAGGCTATCGCCTCGCGATGCGCGGACTGCTTGCGCTGATCGCGATCGGGGTCGCGCGGCTGGCGGCGAGCCGGGCGCGCACCGGCAGCGTGACGCTCGCACCGGCCGACGCGACGGTCGATGCGCTGCGCAAGATGGTGGAGGACAATTTCCGCAAGCAGCGCCACCTGGAGTTCTACGCGCAGGCGCTGGCGATGACGCCGGACCGGCTGAACGATCACGTCAAGCGCGCAACCGGCGTCACTGCCGGGCATCTCATCCGCCAGCGCGTGCTGACCGAGGCAAAGCGGCAGCTCGTGTTCACCGGCCAGCCGATCCACGAGATCGCCTACGATCTGGCGTTCTCCGACCCGTCGCATTTCGCGCGGTTCTTCCGCAAGCAGACCGGCACCACGCCGCACGAGTTCCGCGCCGGGCGCAGTTAATCGTTAATTCACCATTGAGTTGCGGCTTCCCGCGCGGCGTGGTTGCTTCCATCCGGCATCGTGGAGTGGAGGCCAACATGTCGGGTGTGCTGCGTTACCTGTCGCGCCGGTCCGCCTACGTTGTCGCGCTGCTGCTCGCCGCCGTCTGGATCTGCGGCGCACTCGAAACGTTCACCCGTCCGCTGCTCGATCTCGGCCGGCCGCAGGTCGGCGATGTGATGATCGCGCTCGCACGCACGCTCGCACTGCCGGCCGTCGTCGTGCTGCCGCTCGCCAAATTGCTCGCCGGCCTCAAGTTCATGGTCGGCGCGTTCCTGCTGACGGCGGTCATCGGTGCGGCCTGCGACAAGCTGCGCGCGCGCGGATGCGACGATGCCACGCTCGATGTCGCGCTGTTTACCGCCGCGCTCGCGAGCGCGGTCGCGGCTCTCCCCGGCCTTGCGCACGGCGGCGATCTCCTGGTCGCACCGATCGGCGAGATGATGCTGTGCCTGATCGCGAGCGGCCTCGCGATCTATGGCCGCGGCTATCTGGTACGCGAGGAAATGCCGCCGCCGGCGCGCCCCTCGTTCGGCTACACGCCGCGCTGATCACCTATTTCTGCTGCAGGAAGCCGAGCACCGCGGCGGTGTAGTCGTGCGGCTGCTCGACGTTCGCGATGTGTGCGGCGTCGAGCACGGTCATGCTCGCGCCCGCAATGCGGCTGCGGATGAACTCGCCGTGCTCCACCGTGGTTGCCGGATCGTGCCGGCCCGCGATGACCAGGGTGGGCGCCTTGATCGACGCCAGGATCTCGCGGTGATCCATGTCGCGCACCGCCTCGCCGCAGCCGATGTAGCCTTCCGGGTCGGTGCGCAGGAACATCTCGCTCAGCCATTCTATCTTTTCCGGTTCGCGCTCGCGGAAGCCGGCCGTGAACCAGCGCTCCATCGTGCCGCCGACGATCGTCGCAAGGCCCTTCTCGCGCACCGTCTTGATCCGCCCGTTCCAGGTCTCCTTGTCGGCGAAATACGCGGAGGTGTTCGACAGGATCAGCCGGTCGATGCGCTGCGGCGCGTTGGCGCCGAGCCACATGCCGACCATCCCGCCCATCGAGAGGCCGCACCAGTTGATCTTTTCGATGTCGAGCGCGTCGAGCACGGCGAGCACGTCGCGGCCAAGCATCTCCATGGTGTAGGGGCCTTTCGGCACGCCTGACTTCCCGTGTCCGCGCCGGTCGTAACGCACCAGCCGGAAATGCCGCGTCAGGGCCGCGACCTGCGGGTCCCACATGTGCAGGTCGGTGCCGAGCGAGTTCGACAGCATGAGCACCGGATTGTTCGCCGCGCCTTCGATCTCGACATGGATCGGGCACCCGTTCGACTGGATCGTGGGCATCGTCTCTCCCCAACACGCGTGTTGTTCTTTGGCGGTCGCGTCTTTGCTATCATCCCGGTGGAGGGTAAAGCCAGATGCACCGCGACATGCACGGACTGCCGATCTCGACCGCGTCTGCGGACGCGGCGGCGGCGTTCGACCGCACGGTGGTTGGCTATCTGAAGTATCGCGCCGACGTCGCGGCGCGGCTCGCCGCAACTCTTGCGGCCGACGCCGACTTCGGTCTCGCGCATTGCCTCAAGGGCTATTTCGCGATGCTGTCCTACAAGCAGGCGAACGTGCCGATCGCGACCGAGGCGGCGCAGGCGGCACGGCGTCTCACGATCGCCGCAACGCCGCGCGAGCGAGCGCATGTCGCGGCGCTCGCGGCCTGGATCGGTGGCGATCTCGACTGCGCGCTTTCCGTGTGGGAAGAGATCCTGAGCGAGCATCCGCTCGACGTGATCGCGTTGCGCCTGGCGCATTTCAACAATTTCTGGCTCGGGCGTCCGGGAGAGATGCGCGCCTCGGTCGAGCGCGTGAAGCCGCAATGGGCGCGCGATCTGCCCGGTTACGGCACGATCCTCTCGTGCCATTGTTTTTCGCTGGAAGAGTGCGGCGATTACGCGGACGCCGAATCCTCTGGCCGTGCCGCGATCGCGATCGATCCGGGCGACATCTGGGGTACGCACGCGGTCGCCCACATCATGGAGATGCAGGGCCGCCACGCCGATGGCATCGCCTGGCTCGACGAATTGCAGCGCCACTGGGACGGCGGCAACAACCTGCTGCATCATCTGTGGTGGCACCGCGCGCTGTTTCATCTGGAGCGGCGTGAGTTCGATGCGGTGCTGGACCTTTACGACACGCGCTTCCGCGACCTGTCGGCGCCGCTCACGCAGGCGCAGCCCGATCTCTACATCGACGTGCAGAATGCCGCCTCGATGCTGTTCCGCCTCGAACGGCTCGGGGTGGACGTCGCAGACCGCTGGCGCGAGATCGCCGACAAGGCGCAAGCGCGGGTCGGCGATTGCCTCTCGGCCTTCACGCTGCCGCACTGGATGATGGCGCTCGCTGCAGACGGACGCGACGACGCAGCGCGGCGCATGCTCGAGGGCATGAGCGCGCCCGGCGAGGGGACGGTGCAGCGCATCGTGCGGAATATCGCGTTGCCGATTTGCGAAGCCGCGCTGGCGCACCGGCGTGGCGAGCACGCGCACGCTCTCGCAGCGATGCGCCCCGTGCTCGGCGACATGCACCGGCTCGGCGGCAGCCATGCGCAGCAGGACGTGCTGATGCAGCTCTTCCTCGACAGCGCCGTGAAGGCCGATTGCGCGGACGACGTGCGCCTCATACTTGATCACGCGCGGCGCGCGGGGTTCGAATTGGACAAGCGCGCCGGTTACGCGCAGGCTGTGCGGCAATTCGTGCATTGAAGGAGATCGATCGATGGCCATGACGATGACCGGCGAAGTGCAGCTTGCAGCGCCGCGCCAGGAGGTGTGGGAAAAGCTCAACGACCCGGACGTGCTCAAGGCCACGATCCCGGGCTGCGAGTCCCTGGAGAAGACCTCCGACACTTCGTTCCAGGCGGTGGCCGTCACCAGGATCGGTCCCGTGAAGGCGCGCTGGAAAGGCAAGGTCAACCTGACCGATCTCGATCCGCCGAACGGCTACAAGATCGTCGGCGAAGGGGAGGGCGGCGTCGCGGGCTTCGCCAAGGGCAGCGCGGACGTGCGGCTGTCCGACAAGGACGGCGGCACGCTGCTCACCTACAGCGTCGATGCGCAGATCGGCGGCAAGCTCGCCCAGCTCGGCCAGCGGCTGATCAACGGCGCCGCGAAGAAGATGGCGGACGAGTTTTTCCAGAAGTTCGCCGCGGCTGTGACCGCCGGCACCGCCACGCACGGCTGAGGACGGGCCGGCGATGCGCCGCGGCGCAAAGCTCGCTCTCTCGATCGGCGCGCTCGCGCTGGTCGTCGTAGGCGGCGCTGCCGGCCTTCTCGTCGGTCAGACCAAAGTTTCACCCGACGCCATTCGCTCCTCGGTTACGCGCAGCGAGGCGATGATCGAGAAGGCGTGGCGCCTGCCGGCGGCCGCGACGTTCCATCGGCAGGTCACGTTTCAGTCGAACGCGTCGCTGTGCGGCCCGGTCAGCGTCGCGAATGTCCTGCGCTCGCTTGGCGAGGCGGCCGGCAGCGAAGCGGCCGTGCTCGCAGGCACCGGCCGGTGTCTCATCGGCTACTGCATCATGGGGCTGAGCCTCGACGAGCTTGCCGAGGTTGCGCGCGCCAAGACACGCCGCACCGTGACGGTGCTGCGTGACCTGAGCCCGGCGGAATTTCAGGCCCACCTCAAGCGCGCCAACGAGTCCGGTCGCCGCTACATCGTCAATTTCCGGCGCAAGGAGATATTCGGCGCCGGTACCGGCCACCATTCGCCGATCGGCGGCTATCTGGAGGCCGAAGATTTGGTGTTCGTGCTCGACGTCAACAGCGACTACCAGCCGTGGCTGATCGAGCGCTCGCGCCTGTTTGCCGCGATGGATACGCTCGACGGCGACCGCAAGCGCGGCCTGCTGATGATTGAGTAGGGGAGCGAACGGCGCGGCGCGGCGGGAATGGCTTGTTTTCGATCTTTTTGAGGCCGCCGACCCGCCAAACCATGTCTTTTGACGGCCGTCCTCCCTTGACCTCGCCCGCGTCCCCGGTTCAGAGTTGTTCTTGTTCCAATCAGCGATTTCCGGCAAAAACGCTCAGATTTCGCCCCCGGTACCGGCCGAGCAGATGTGTTCGGCCTCAAAATGAGGGCCTTTGGCCCCGCTTTTTCGAGGAGGAGGGATATGCCCGCAGTCTCCATGACGGTGAACGGCAAGGCCGTCACCGCGGACGCCGACGCCCGTACCCTGCTGGTGCAATACCTGCGCGAGGGCCTGCGGCTCACCGGCACCCATGTCGGGTGCGACACCTCGCAGTGCGGCGCCTGCGTGGTCCACGTGGACGGCAAGGCCGTGAAGGCCTGCACCATCTTCGCCTGGCAGGTGGAAGGCGCGACCATCACCACGATCGAGGGGCTCGCCCAGAACGGCACGCTGCATCCGATGCAGGAAGCGTTCCGCGAGAATCACGGCCTGCAGTGCGGCTTCTGCACGCCCGGCATGATCATGACCGCGGTCGACATGGTGAACCGCAAGGGCCACGACCTCGACGACAAGACCATCCGCCACGAACTCGAAGGCAACATCTGCCGCTGCACCGGCTACCACAACATCGTGAAGTCGATCGCGGCCGGCGCAAAGGCGATGGCGTAACGCTGCCCGCAAGAGGCAGATCAGGAAACACCCAATCGATTCCCGCTGGAGGAAACGCCATGAGCGCGACCGGGATCGGCGCGGCAGTCCGCCGCAAGGAAGACCATCGGTTCATCACCGGCAAGGGCCAATATACCGACGACATCAACCGCCCGGGTCAGACCTACATCTATTTCGTCCGTTCGCCGCACGCGCACGCGAAGATCAGGAAGATCGACAGCGCGGAAGCGAAGGGCATGCCCGGCGTGGTCGCGGTGCTGACCGGTGCCGATCTCGCGGCCGACAAGATCGGCAATTTGATTTGCGGTTGGGCGATCTCGTCGAAGGACGGCTCGCCGATGAAGATGTCGGCGCACCCGGCGATCGCCGGCGAGAAGGCGAACCACGTCGGCGACGCCGTCGCGGTTGTGATCGCCGAGACCCTGGCGCAGGCCAAGGACGCGGGCGAGAAGGTCAATGTCGACTACGACGTGCTGCCCGCGGTCGCGGATCCCGCGAAGGCGCAAGGCGCCGGCGCACCGCTGATCCACGACGTCGCGCCGAACAACACGATCTACCAATGGCACCTCGGCGACCAGAAGGCGACCGAGGCGGCGTTTGCGAGCGCCAAGCACGTCACCAAGCTCGACATCATCAACAACCGGCTGGTGCCGAACGCGATCGAGCCGCGCGCCGCGCTCGCGGACTACGATTCCGGCAACGACACCCTGACGCTCTGGAACACGTCGCAGAACCCGCACGTCGCGCGGCTCGTCATCGCGGCGTTCGTCGGCATGGCGCCGGAGCACAAGCTGCGCGTGATCGCGCCCGACGTCGGCGGCGGCTTCGGTTCGAAGATCTTCATCTATCCGGAAGAGGTCGTCTGCCTCTGGGCCTCGCGCAAGGTGAACCGCCCGGTGAAGTGGAATTCGGATCGCTCCGAAGCCTTCCTCACCGACGCGCATGGGCGCGACCACGTCACCCATGCCGAGATGGCGTTCGACGCCGAAGGCAAGATAACCGGGTTGCGTGCGAAGACCATCGCCAATCTCGGCGCCTACATGTCGACCTTCTCGTCATCGGTGCCGACCTATCTCTACGCCACCCTGCTGTCGGGCCAGTACGGCATCCCGGCGATCTATTGCGAGGTCGATGCGGTCTACACCAACACCGTGCCGGTCGATGCATATCGCGGCGCCGGGCGGCCGGAGGCGACCTTCGTGGTCGAGCGTCTGGTCGAGGTCGGCGCGCGCGAGCTCGGCATCGACCCGGCTGACCTGCGCAAGAAGAACTTCATCAAGACATTCCCGCACCAGACGCCGGTCATCATGGCGTACGACGCGGGCGACTATGGTGCCTCGCTGAAGAAGGCGCAGGACATGGCCGACGTCAAAGGCTTCGGCAAGCGCAAGCGCGACAGCGCGCGGAACGGCAAGCTGCGCGGCATGGGTTACTCAACCTACATCGAGGCGTGCGGCATCGCGCCGTCGCAGGCGGTCGGCTCGCTCGGCGCCGGCGTCGGCCTGTGGGAGTCGGCCGAAGTGCGCGTCAATCCGACCGGCTCGGTGGAGGTTCTCACCGGCTCGCACAGCCATGGGCAGGGACACGAGACGACGTTCGCGCAACTCGTGTCGGAACGCCTCGGCATCCCGATCGAGAATGTCTCGATCGTGCACGGCGACACCGACAAAGTGCAGTTCGGCATGGGTACCTACGGCTCGCGCTCCGGCGCGGTCGGCATGACGGCGATCGTCAAGGCGCTCGACAAGGTCGAGGCGAAGGCCAAAAAAGTCGCGGCGTTCATGCTCGAGGCGGCCGAAGGCGACATCGAGTTCAAGGACGGCAAGTTCACCGTCGCCGGCACCGACAAGTCGGCGGCGTTCGGCGATGTCGCGCTCAACGCCTATATCGCGCACAAGTTCACCGGCGCCGAGCTGGAGCCGGGCCTCAAGGAAGGCGCGTTCTACGATCCGACCAACTTCACCTTCCCGGCCGGCTGCCACATCTGCGAGGTCGAGATCGATCCGGAGACCGGCGATACCGAGATCGTCGGCTGGACCGCGGTCGACGACTTCGGCGTGGTGATCAATCCGATGATCGTCGAGGGGCAGGTGCACGGCGGCATCGCGCAGGGCGTCGGACAAGCGCTCTACGAAGGCACGGTCTACGACAAGGACGGCCAGCTCGTGACCGGCTCGTACATGGATTACGCCATGCCGCGCGCCGATTACCTGCCGTCGTTCAAGGTCGACACCACCGAGACGAGGTGCCCGTCCAATCCGCTCGGCATCAAGGGCTGCGGCGAGGCGGGTGCGATCGCGGCACCGGCCGCGGTGATGAACGCGATCACCGATGCGCTCGGCACCGAAGATATCGCAATGCCCGCCACGCCCGCGGCGGTGTGGCGCACCATTCAGAAACACCCGGCCCGCCAGGCGGCGGAGTGATTTAAGGAGCACACGATGTACAACTTCACATTCCACCGCCCGACCGGCCTGCGCCAGGCCGGCAACATGCTCGGCAAGCTCGAAGAGGCGAAGATCCTCGCCGGCGGGCAGACGCTGATCCCGACGATGAAGCTGCGGCTCGCATCGCCGAACAACATCATCGACCTCAACGCGATCGAGGGTGAGCTGTCCGGCATCGAGCTGAAGGGCCGGTCGATCGTGATCGGCGCGATGACGCGCCATGTCGATGTCGCGGACTCTGCGGTCGTGAAGGAAAACCTGCCGGCGCTCGCCTATCTGGCGGGCCTCGTCGGCGATCCGGCGGTGCGCCATCGCGGCACGCTCGGCGGCTCGATCGCCAACAACGATCCGAACGCCGACTACCCGGCCGCCTGCCTCGGGCTCGGCGCGACCATCATCACCACCAAGGGCAAGCACGAGGCCGACAACTTCTTCAAAGGACTGTTCGAAACCGCGCTCGCGCCGGACGAGATCATCACCAAAGTGAGCTTCCCGCTCGCCAAGAAGGCCGGCTACGAGAAGTTCCGCAACCAGGCCTCGCGCTTCGCGCTGGTCGGCGTGTTCGCCTCCAAGCGCGGCTCGGATATCCGCGTCGCCGTCACCGGCGCCGGTTCGAACGGCGTGTTCCGCGTGCCCTCGTTCGAGGAAGCGCTGAAGAAGCGCTTCGCGCCGAAGTCGCTCGAAGGGCTCACCATCCCGGCCGACGGGATGAACAGCGACATCCACGGCAGCGCCGAGTACCGCGCCCACCTGGTGGGAGTGATGGCGCGCCGCGCGGTCGCGCGGGCGAACGAAGCGCCGGGCGGCGAGGGCGAGGAATAGCCTTCCGCTCGTTGCCAACGCGCCGCAACATGCATATCTGCGTCATGCCCGGGCTTGTCCCGGGCATCTCGCTTAGGGAGGTGCTTCTCTATCGGGATGGCGGGGCATAAGGGCGTTTACGCCCGTTTTTGACGTGCTATGCCCGGCCATGACGGAGTAAAATCGAACCTATGACGTCCAAAGCAATAAAACCGCCGGCATCGATCGACGCGACGCTCGATCTGCTCGCCTCGGCTGACTATCTCGCCGACCGCTCGCTTGCGACCGTGCTGTTCCTTGCGTTGCGCATGGGCCGGCCGATCTTCCTCGAAGGCGAGGCCGGCGTCGGCAAGACCGAGATCGCCAAGGTGCTCGCGTCCACGCTCGGACGCCGGCTGATCCGCCTGCAGTGTTACGAGGGGCTCGACGTATCGGCGGCGGTCTACGAGTGGAATTACGCCGAGCAGATGATCGCGATCCGCCTGGCCGAGGCTGCCGGAAGCGTCGATCGCGACCGGCTCTCGCAGGACGTGTTCTCCGAGCGCTTTCTGATCAAGCGGCCGCTGCTGCAGGCGCTCGAGCCCGATCCCGCAGGTGCGCCGGTGCTGCTGATCGACGAACTCGACCGCACCGACGAGGCGTTCGAAGCCTTCCTGCTCGAGGTGCTCGCCGACAATCAGGTCACCATCCCTGAGATGGGCACCGTGAAGGCGGAGCACCCGCCGATCACGGTCATCACCTCGAACCGCACGCGCGAGATCCACGACGCGCTCAAGCGCCGCTGCCTCTATCACTGGGTCGGCTATCCGACCGCGGAGCGCGAGCTGAAGATCGTGCGCGCCAAGGTGCCGGGCATTTCCACGGCGCTGTCGCAGGAGGTGGTCACCTTCGTGCAGGCATTGCGCGGGCAGGATCTGTTCAAGTCGCCGGGTGTCGCGGAATCGCTCGACTGGGCGGCGGCATTGACCGAGCTCGACGTGGTGGCGCTCGATCCCGCCACGGTGTCGGACACGCTCGGCGTGCTGCTCAAGTATCAGGACGACATCGCGCGCATCGAAGGCACGAAAGCCAAGGAGTTGCTCGACGCCGTGCATGCGGAGCTGAGGGCGGCGGAGTGACAGGTGGTGACTGACGCGCCGCAATCAGGACGTCTTGCCCAGAACATCGTCTATTTCGCGCGCGCACTGCGTGCCGCCGGGATTCCGGTCGGGCCGGGCGCGGTGCTCGACGCGCTCAACGCGGTGTCGGCCGCGGGCGTCGGCACGCGCGAGGACTTCTACTGGACCCTGCATGCGGTGTTCGTGAAACGGCACGAGCACTCGGTGCTGTACGACCAGGCATTCCGGATGTTCTTCCGCAAGCGTGCTTATCTCGACAAGCTGCTCGCGATGCTCTCGCCGCAGGCGCCGGCCGCAGCACCCGAGCCGCCGCAAGCCGGCGCGAGCCGCGTGCAGGAGGCGCTGTTCTCCGGCATGAACGACCGCAAGCCGCCGCAGGAGCGCGAGATCGAGCTCGACGCGCGCCTCACCGTCTCGGACCGCGAGGTGCTGCAGAAGAAGGACTTCGCGCAGATGAGCGCGGCCGAGATCGCGCAGGCCAAGGACGCGATCAGGCGCATGGTGCTGGCGATCGATGAGGTGAGGACGCGGCGCCTTGCGCCGCATCGGCACGGGCACATCATCGACATGCGCCGCACCCTGCGCGCGAGCATGAAGGCAGGCGGCGCGCTGATCGACCTGAAGTATCTCGGACCGAAGACCAGGCAGCCTCCGATCGTGGCGCTCTTGGATATTTCTGGCTCGATGAGCCAATACACGCGTCTGTTCCTGCATTTTCTCCACGCGGTCACGGATGCGCGCAAACGCGTGCACTCGTTCCTGTTCGGCACGCGGCTCACCAACGTGACGCGCGCTCTCAAGTCGCGCGATCCGGACGAGGCGCTGAGCCAGTGTTCGGCGAGCGTGATGGACTGGTCCGGCGGCACGCGGATCGCGACCTCGCTGCACGACTTCAACAAGCATTGGGCGCGCCGCGTGCTCACCCAGGGCGCGATCGTGCTGCTGATCACCGACGGGCTGGAGCGCGATCCGGACGACCGGCTGGCGTTCGAGATCGACCGGCTGCACCGCTCGGCGCGGCGCCTGGTCTGGCTCAATCCGCTGCTGCGCTTCGAGGGCTTCGAGGCAAAGGCGAAGGGTGTGCGCACGATCCTGCCGCACGTCGACGAATTCCGCCCGATCCACAATCTGGATTCGATCGGCGAACTCTGCCGCGCGCTGTCGGCGCGCGGTGGGCGCAGCGGCGACCCGAAGGAGTGGTTGAAGAAGGTGGCGTGACTTATATGCTGGTCATTCCGGCCGAGCGAAGCGAGAGCCGGAATCCATAACCACGACTCTCGCTTCTCAAGCGCTGTTTGCGTTTATGGGTTCCGGCTCGCGCGATGCTCCGCATCGCTTCGCCGGGATGACCAGGGAGACACACATGGACTCACTCGCGCGCGACGAAGACATCCTGAAAGCCGCCGAGGACTGGAAGGCGGCCGGGCGCGGCGTCGCGCTCGCGACCGTGGTCGAGACCTGGGGCTCGGCGCCGCGGCCGGTCGGCTCCAACCTGGTGATCGACGACCAGGGCAATTTCCTCGGGTCAGTGTCGGGCGGCTGCGTCGAGGGCGCGGTCGTGACGGAAGCGCTCGACGTGATCGAGAGCGGCAAGCCAAAGACGCTGGAATTCGGCGTCGCCGACGAGACTGCCTGGAAGGTCGGGCTGTCTTGCGGCGGCACGATCCGCGTGTTCGTCGAGAAGGTGGATTGAGTGCGCCTCGACATCCTCAAAGCGCTGAACACCGAACGCGCCGCGCGGCGCGCCGCCGTCGTCGTGACCAACCAGGACAGTGGCGCGCAGCGCCTGGTCACGCAGGACAAGGTCGCGGCCGATCCGCTCAAGGATGTGCTGGACGCGCATCTGCGCTCGGGCAAGAGCGGCGTCGAGGAGAGCGCCGAAGGCAAGGTCTTCCTCACCGTGCACGTGCCGCCGACGCGGCTGATCGTCATCGGCGCGGTGCACATTTCGCAGGCGCTGGCGCCGATCGCGGCGCTGCTCGGCTATGACGTGACCATCATCGATCCGCGCACCGCCTTCGCGAGCCCGGAGCGCTTTCCCGACGTGAAGGTGATCGCCGAGTGGCCCGACAAGGCGCTGCCGCCGCTCGGCGTCGACCGCTACACGGCGTTCGTCGCGCTCACCCACGATCCGAAGGTCGACGATCCCGCGCTGCTGCACGCGCTCGAGCGCGACTGCTTCTACATCGGCGCGCTCGGCTCGCGCAAAACGCACGGCCGCCGCATCGAACGGCTGAAGGCACAGGGCGCAAGCGACGAGAAGCTCGCGCGCATCCACGCGCCGATCGGGCTGCCGATCGGCGCGGTGTCGCCGCCGGAGATCGCGGTCGCGATCATGGGCGAGATCACCTCGCGGCTGCGCCTGACGCCGGGGGGCAAGCGATGAAGTTCGGCGCAGTCCCGCCGCGCGAGGCCGAGGGTGCGGTCGCGGTGCATTCGATCCGCAAGGACGGCATGGTGCTCAAGAAGGGCACGTTGGTCGGCAAGGCCGAGATCGCCGCGCTCGAAGCAGCCAAGGTGTCCGAGATCGTGGTGGCGCGGCTCGAGCCGGGCGACGTGTCGGAAGACGTCGCGGCCTCCGAGATCGCCACGGCGGTTGCCGGCGAAGGCGTGCATGTCGATCGGGCATTCACCGGCCGCGCCAATCTGTTCGCGGAGCATGCCGGCGTGCTGGTGGTCGACAAGGCGGGCGTCGATGCGCTCAACGACGTCGACCCGGCGATCACGTTTGCGACGCTCGACGCCTATGCGCCGGTCGTGGCCGGCAAGATGATCGCGACGGTGAAGATCATTCCGTTCGCCGTCGCCGGAGCGGCGCGCGACCGTGCGGTGGCGGCGGCACATGCCGCGCAGCCGATCGTGCGCGTCGCGCCGTTCCGGCTGCGCAAGATCGGCATCATCTCGACGGTCCTGCCCGGTCTCGCCACCAAGGTGATCGAGAAGACCCTGCGCGTGACCGAGGAACGGCTCGCGCCGGCCGATGCCGTCATCGTGGCGGAACGGCGCGTGCCGCATGAGACGCGGGCGCTGGCGAAGGCGCTCGACGAGGTGCTCAAGGCCGGCGCCGACATGGTGGTGGTGTTCGGCGCGTCCGCCATCGCGGACACACGCGACGTCATTCCGGCGGCCGTCGAGGCGATCGGCGGGCGGATCGAGCATTTCGGCATGCCGGTCGATCCGGGAAACCTGATGCTGGTTGCCGAAGCGAACGGGCGGCCGGTGCTCGGCGCGCCGGGATGCGCGCGCTCGCCCAAGGAAAACGGCTTCGACTGGATCCTGATGCGGCTGCTCGCCGGCTTGCCGATCAAGCGCGCCGACATCACCGGGCTTGGCGTCGGCGGCCTGTTGATGGAGATCGTCACGCGGCCGCAGCCGCGCGCGGTCGCGCAGCCGGAGAAGGGTCACCGGATCGCCGGCGTGGTGCTCGCGGCCGGCCGCTCGACCCGCATGGGCGGTCCGAACAAGCTTCTGGAAGAGATCAACGGCAAGCCGCTGGTGCGCATCGTCACCGAACAGGTCCTCGCCTCGCGTGCGGGGCCGGTGATCGTCGTCACGGGCCACCAGCGCGAGCGCGTCGAGCATGCGCTCGCCGGCCTGCGGGTCAGCTTCGTGCACAATCCGGATTTCGCCGGCGGGCTCTCGACGTCGCTGAAGGCCGGCATCAAGGCGGTGCCGGCGGAGGCCGATGGGACGCTCGTGACGCTGGGCGACATGCCGCAGGTCAGCGCGGCGCTGCTCGACCGGTTGATCGCGACGTTCGACCCGGAGCGTGGCGCGCTCGTCGTGGTCCCGACGTTCGACGGCAAGCGCGGCAACCCGGTGCTGTGGGCGCGGCGCTTCTTCCCCGACCTGATGGCGGTGGAAGGCGACGTCGGCGCGCGGCACCTGATCGCGGGCTACGCCGAGGCCGTCACCGAAGTGCCGGTCGAAGACGCCGCCGCCTTGACCGACATCGACACGCCCGAGGCGCTGACCGCGGTACGCGCCGCGATGGATGTTTAGTTCCATTTAAGTGTTTGCCGTTAGCATTCCTCCGGGGTTTCGCTGAGGGCCTGGGTTCATGCGTATCGCGCGTCTCGCGGCGTGCCTTGCCGCGCTTGCTGTTGTTCTCTCCAGCACCATTCCGATCAATGCCGCCGGCGCGCTCGCGACCGGGCGCTGCGGCGCCTTTGGCTATTCGTTCGACGATGTGTCGCCGGAGGCGGCAGCGCAGCGCGCACGCACGCAATGCAAAGGCGTGCAATGCAAGGTCGTGACGAGCTTCCGTCGCGCCTGCGCGGCGATCGCGATCGACGCGAAGAATGCCTGCGGAGCGCACGGCTGGGCGCAGGCCGATACGCTCGGCCGCGCGCAGAACATCGCGAGCCGGGAGTGCCACCGCTCCGGTGGCCGCGACTGCATGATCCGCGCCTGGGTGTGCGACGCCAAAGGATAAGCGGCAACTCGGCGCTGCCGCGGTGCAAATTGCGCACGCAAGCGCGCCGGAACCGCTAGCGCCAGACGCCAGCCGCGCTCGAATATTGCCCGTATTTCAATAGGTTGCGTTGGTCATTCGCGGCCCCGCGCGAGGCGCGGCGCAGGGCCGCTTTCGTCGCATGCCTGATCCGGAACAGCGGCGGCGCAAGCCGCGTTTCCCGTCCGACTGATATTAACCCAGGAGGGAAGCATGTTTGACGATCCGCGCGACATGAATCGCGACCTCGGGACCAATCCCTATCGCGATCGCGGCGCCATGATGGGTGAGGGATCCGGATGGGGCGTGCCGCTGGCATTGCTCGCCATCGTGGTGATCATCGGCGGCCTTATCGCGTTCGCGCCGACGAGCAATCAGCAAACCGCCAGCAACGCGCCGGCGATCGAGCGTAGCGCGCCGCCGGCAGCCCCAACTCCGATGGCGCCGCCGGCCACCACCGCGCCGAGGCAGTAACTGAAGCGGTAAGTCCACGAAGCGACGTCGCTGCGGTCCCGCCGAAAGGCGGGACCGTTCTTTTGCCCGTACGCCGTCGCCGGCTGATCGCAATGACGCTCACGCCTGCTTGAGGCAGCGGTCCAAGTTTTGAGGGATCCGCCCGCGCGACGCGCAGCTGCCGCCATGACCGCGCCGGCGAATACCGGCACGATATCAATGCGATAGAAGATCACGGATTATTCAATGCGGCGGGGGCGCCTGCGCATTGCGTCGCGGCTCCAGCGAGATTATGACTGACTGGTCAGTCAATCTATGGGCCGGAAGACGATGCCGCGGGCTGCGCTGCGTTCGGAGACGAGAGCCACGAAAGTGAAAGGGAGTCGCGCGGCCGCGCGCCCGCCCACGAGCGGAGTGCTGCCCGCGCCGCGCAAGCGCCGTTCGGCCACGCCGGAGGCGCGCCGCGCCGAGATCCTCGACGCCGCGCTCGAGGAGTTCACCGCGCGGGGCTACGAGAGCGCGCGGCTCGACGATGTGGCCAAGCGCGCCGGCGTCGCGAAGGGCACGATCTATCTCTACTTCGCCGACAAGGAAGCGCTGTTCCAGGACCTCGTGCGCTCGATGGTCCATCCGGTGCTCGGCACGCTCGAGCACATGCGCGAGGTCGACATGCCGGCGCGCCTGCTGGTCGAGGGTATGCTCGCCACCTTCGTGCGCGAGATCCTCGGCACGCGGCGCAAGGACATCGTCCGGCTGATCTTCACCGAAGGGACGCGCTTTCCGGCGATCGCCGAGTTCTACCATCGCGAGGTGATCGCGCGGGTGCTCGCCGTCATGCGCCCGATCCTGCAGCGCGCCGCCGAGCGCGGCGAACTGCCGGACGATTCACTCGCGCGCTTTCCCCAGCTGATCATCGCGCCCGGGCTGGTCGCGATCATGTGGAACGCGCTGTTTGCGACGTACGAGCCGCTCGATGTGCCGGCGATGATGCGTGCGCATCTCGGCATCCTGTTCAGGAGCGGGCCATGAGGTGGTTCACCGTCGTTATATTTGCGCTCGCGCTTGCTGCCTGCGGCAACGACAAGAGCCGCCTGCAGGGCTGGGTCGAGGGCGACTTCGTGTTCGTCGGGCCCGACGAGGCGGGGCGGGTCGAGATGCTTGGCGTGCGCGAGGGCGACCAGGTCGCGGCCGGCGCGCCGCTGTTTGCGGTCGACGCGAATCTGCAGATGGCGGATGTGCACACCGCCGTCGCGCAGGTCGCCGAAGCGCGCGCCCGGCTGGCGCGGCTTGAATCCGCCCAGCAACGCAAGGAGGAAGTCGCGGTGCTGCAGGCGCAGGAGCGGCGCGCCGAATCCGCGGTCGGACTGTCGACCGCCGAGCTCGAACGCCAGCAGACGCTCGCCGCCAAGGGGATCGCCGCACAGGCGCAGCTCGACATCGCGCGCGCCAATTCCAACCGCGACAAGGCCGCGGCCGAAGAGGTGCGCCAGCAGATCACGGTCGCGCAATTGTCGTCGCGCGAGGAGGATATCGCGGCGGCGCGCCAGTCGCTCGCGGCCGCACAGGCGCGCCAGACCGCGAGCGAGACCCGGCTCGCGCGGCGCAAGCTGTCTGCGCCGGCGAGCGGGGCCGTGCAGCAGGTCTATTACCGGCCGGGCGAGATGGTGCCGGCGGGCAAGCCGGTGCTGTCGATCCTGCCGCCGGGGAACGTGAAGGTCCGCTTCTTCGTCGCGCAGGCGCTGCTGCCGAGGATCGCGCTCGGCGATGCGGTGGATGTGACGTGCGATGGCTGCACGCCATTGATGGCGCGCGTGAGCTTCATCTCGCGTTCGGCCGAATACACCCCGCCGGTGATCTACAGCCTGGAGGAGCGCAACAAGCTCGTCTTCATGGTCGAGGCGCGGACGGACAAGCCGGAGGCCCTGCGTGTCGGGCAGCCGGTCCAGGTCGCACTGACAGGCGATGTTGCCGAGGCGAAGAAATGACGTCGTCCGCGATCGCGATCGAGGTCGAAGGCCTTACCAAGTCGTTCGGCGACCGCGTCGTGGTGCGCGACCTGTCGATGCAGGTGAAGCGCGGCTCGATCTACGGCTTCCTTGGACCGAACGGTTCGGGCAAGACCACCACCATCCGCATGCTGTGCGGGCTGCTGACGCCCGACTGCGGGCGCGGCACGTGCCTGGGCTACGACATCCGCTCCGAGGCCGAGAAGATCCGCGTCCATGTCGGCTACATGACGCAGCGCTTCAGCCTCTATCAGGACCTTTCGGTGCGCGAGAACCTGGAGTTCGTCGCGCGTGTCTACGGCCTCTCCGATCCGCAAGGTGCCGCGAGAGCGATGGTGCAACGGCTCGGGCTCGCCGGTCGCGAGGAGCAACTGGCCGGCTCGCTGTCGGGCGGCTGGAAGCAGCGGCTCGCGCTCGGCGCGTGTACGCTGCCGAACCCCCAATTGCTGCTGCTCGACGAGCCGACCGCGGGCGTCGACCCGAAGGCGCGGCGCGAGTTCTGGAGCGAGATCCACGCGCTCGCGGCGGAAGGCCTCACCGTACTGGTCTCCACCCACTACATGGATGAAGCCGAGCGCTGCCACGAGATCGCATACATCGCCTATGGCGAGCTGCTGGCGCACGGCACGGTCGGCGAGGTGGTCGCGAACTCGCGGCTCACGACCTTCAATGCCAGCGGGGAGGGGTTGGCCGAGCTCGGCACCAGGCTCGAGCACACGAGCGGCGTCGACATGGTGGCGCCGTTCGGCACCAGCCTGCACGTATCGGGACGCAGCGCCGCCGCGCTCGAGGCCGCGATCGCGCCGTACCGCGACGACCCGGCGCTCAAATGGGAGCGCGCCGAGCCGACGCTGGAAGATGTGTTCATCGACCTGATGAGCCGGTCGAAGGACAATTTCCGATGATCGCCTCGCTCCGCCGCATCGGCGCGATGATCCAGAAGGAGTTCATCCAGCTCCGCCGTGATCGCGTCACCTTCGCCACCATGATCATGATCCCGCTGATGCAGCTCATCCTGTTCGGCTACGCGATCAACACCACGCCGCGCGACATGCCGACCGCGGTATTGCTGCAGGAGGGCAGCGACGTCGGCCGCTCGATCCTGGCCGCATTGCGCAACACCAGATATTTCCGCGTGACCCATCAGGTGCGCGATGCGGCCGAGTTCGACCGGCTGTTGCAGTCCGGCACCGTGCTGTTCGCGGTGGAGATCCCGGCGAATTTCGAGCGCGCGCTGCGCCGCGGCGACAGGCCGGCGCTGCTGGTCGCGGCGGACGCAACCGACCCGGTGGCGAGCGGCGCGGCGCTCTCGGCGCTGGCGCAGATCGTCAACACGGCGCTGGTGCACGATCATGCGCTGCCCGACGCGGGAGCGCCCGCCTTCGAGATTCGCGCGCACGCGCGCTACAACCCGAGCGGATCGAGCCAGCTCAACATCGTGCCCGGCCTGCTCGGCACCATCCTCACGCTCACGATGCTGATCTTCACGGCGCTCTCGGTGACGCGCGAGAGCGAGCGCGGCACGATGGAAAGCCTGCTCGCGATGCCGATCCGGCCGTTCGAGATCATGCTCGGCAAGATCGCGCCCTATGTGCTGGTCGGCTTCCTGCAGGCGGTGCTGATCGTCGGCGCCGGCATCCTGTTGTTCGGCGTGCCGGTGGTCGGCAGCATGCTGCTGCTGGCGCTGCTGACCACGCTGTTCATCGCGACCAACCTCGCGTTCGGCTACACGTTCTCGACCTTGGCGCAGAACCAGCTGCAGGCGATCCAGATGGCGATGATGTTCTTCCTGCCGAACCTGCTGCTTTCCGGCTTCATGTTCCCGTTTTCCGGCATGCCGCAGTGGGCGCAGTGGATCGGCGAAGCGCTGCCGCTCACGCATTTCGTGCGCATCGTGCGCGCGATCATGCTCAAGGGCGCCACGATGATGGATCTGAACTATGACGCGCTGGTGCTGTTTTGCCTGATGCTGTTCGCGATGGCGGTCGCGGTGACACGGTTTCGAAGGACGCTGGATTAGGGCGTGTACTCATAAACGCGCGGTCATGTCGGCGTTCCGGGTGAAGCAGCCGTTGCCGCGATACCGGGGCTCCCTCGACGCTTCCGACCTGACGCCGATATCGTTTTTCGCCGATGATACTCTCAGCTACAGTGCCGATCCTGCCAGATGGAGGATCAGCGATGGGCGGAAAAAGGAATGCGGAGGCGTCAACCCTCGTTGCCGAAGCGCCGCAACCGTTGACGCAAGACTGGATCGATCAGCGCGTGTTCGATCTCTATGACGAGTATTGCCACGGGCATATCGACCGCCGCGAGTTCCTGGCGCGCTCCGCCGCAGTGACGATCGGCGGTCTGGCGATGGCGCAGGCGCTGCTGCCGCGGTACGCGCAGGCCCAAACGATCGCCTTTACCGATCCGCGGATCAAAGCGCGCTATGTGACCTATCCGTCGCCGGGCGGCACCTCCGGCACTATGCGCGGCTATCTGGTGCAGCCGAATGGGCCCGGCCCCTTCGCGACCGTGCTGGTGATCCACGAAAACCGCGGGCTCAATCCCTACATCGAGGATGTGGCGCGCCGGGCGGCGGCCGAAGGCTTCCTTGCGCTTGCGCCTGACGGGTTGTCGCCGGTCGGCGGCTATCCGGGCAATGACGACGATGGCCGCACGCTTCAGGCGGGCCTCGACCAGGCAAAGCTGCGCACCGACATGATCAACAGTGCGCGCTATCTCAAGGGTCAGGCGATCTCGACCGGCAAGCTCGGAGTCACCGGTTTTTGCTGGGGCGGCGGCACGACGAACTTCCTCGCCATGACGCTTGGCCCGGATATGCATGCCGGCGTGCCGTACTACGGCGCGGCGGCCGAGACGGCGGGCGTGACCAGGATCAAGGCGCCGCTACTGATCCAGTACGCCGAGAACGACGAGCGCATCAACGCGATGTGGCCGGAGTACGAGAAGGCGCTGAAGGCCGCGGGCGTGCCACACGAGATGCACATGTATCCCGGCACACAGCATGGCTTTCACAACAATTCGACGCCGCGCTATCACGAGGCGTCCGCGAAACTCGCCTGGGATCGGACGATCGCGTTCTTCAAGAAGCACCTCGCCTGAACGCGCCCGCGAGTAACCAATAGGGAGGAAGCGATGCAACGCACAAGGTTGCTGGCCGGACTCGTTTCGGCGCTTGTTCTGTCCGGCGTGCTCGTGACGCCGGCCGCCGCGCAGTCGTACCCTTCCAGGATCGTGAAGCTTATCGTCCCGCAGACGCCGGGCGGCGCGACCGACGTGTTCGCGCGCAAGATCGGCCAACTCCTCAGCGAGAAATGGGGCCAGCCGGTCGTGATCGAAAACCGCGCCGGCGCGGGAGGCGTGGTCGGCACCGATGTCGTCGCGAAATCCGCGCCGGACGGTTACACGCTGCTGGTCACCTATGCGGGCTCGCAGGCGATCAATCCGAGCCTCTATCAGAAGATTCCGTTCGACAGCGTGAAGGACTTCCAGACCGTCGCGACGCTCGCATCCACGCCGTTCGTGCTGATCGTTCATCCGAAGCTGCCGGCGAAGGACCTCGCCGAATACGTCGCGCTCGCGCGCGCGAGGCCCGACGCGCTGACCTATGCGTCGTCGGGCAACGGATCGGTCAATCACCTGCTCGGCGAAATGCTCAAGACCGAGGCGGGCATCAAGATGCTGCATGTCCCCTACCGTGGCGTCGCCCCCGCCATCACGGACGTCATCGGCGGGCAGGTGGATTCCGCGTTCAGCAGCGTGCCGTCGGTGCTTCAGATGGTGCAGACCGACAAGGTCCGCGCGCTCGCGATCAGCAGCGCGAAGCGCGTCGCGGCCGCGCCCGAGATTCCGACGATTGCAGAGTCGGGCTTTCCGGAATTCGACGTCAATCCGTGGTGGGGAATTCTCGCTCCGGCCGGCATCGATGCGACGATCGTGCGAAAGATCAACGAGGACGTCGCCAATATCCTGCGCACGAAGGAGATGATCGATTTTCTCGCGGCTCAAGGCGCCGAACCGCTCATGACGTCGCCGGAGGCATTCCTGAAGATTCTGGAGGCGGATATCGTGAAGTGGGCCAAAGTGGTCAAAAGCGCAGGCGTCACGCTCAATTGATCGCCGGATGGCAGACACCGGGGACGCGAGCTTTCAATCGACCTGACCGCACGCCGATCGCAAATGTTGTCTGGCCCTGAGCGGATCCGATCCTAGGCAGCTTCCACCCACGCGCGCGGCTCGGCCTTCCCCTTGATCTGGGTGCGATGCATCACCCGGCGCGTCGCATTGTCGAACGGGTCGCGCCGGTGCATCGTCGAGCGGTTGTCCCACAGCAGCAGGTCTCCGATGCGCCAGCGGTGCTGGTAGCGCAGGTCGGCGCGCTCGATATGCGCCCACAGCGCGTCGAGCAGCGCATCGGATTCGGCCGGCGAGAGGCCCTCGACATACGAGTTGCGGCGCCGCCCGAGAAACAGCGACGGTGCGCCGGTGGCGGGATGGCGCAACACCGCCGGATGCCACGCGCCCGGCGCGCTGTGCGGATCGTCGCTCGGCGTCACGCCTTTGCGCAAATATCCGCCGCTGTTGTAGGTGCCGTCATGCTTGATGCGGCGGCCGCGCACCTTGGCTTTTAGCGCATCCGGCAGCGTCGACCACGCCGCCTGCATGCCGAGGATCCAAGTGTCGCCGCCGCTCGGCGGCACTTCGAGCGAATAGAGCATCGAGGCATCCGGAGGCGTCGGCAGGTAGCTCATGTCGGTGTGCCACACCGCCTCGCCCGCGCCGAGCGCGCCGATCGGGGCGCCCTTGTCGTCGAGCACGTTGGAGACGACGTAGACGTCGGGATAGCCTTCCGGTGACTGGCGGCCATGCTCCTGTATGGGCGGCGGATCGAGGTCGCCGAAGCGGCGCGAGAAGGCGAGCAGGTCATCGTCGCCGATCTGCTGACCGCGGAACAGCAGGGCACCGTGGCGATTCCAGGCGTGCTCGATCTGAGCGAAGTCCGCGTCACTCAGCCGCGCCAGATCGACGCCGGAAATTTCCGCGCCGACCGCGGATGTGACAGGCCGGATCGTCAGAGGCATGGTATGGTCTCCAGCGTCTGGGAGGAAATTTCTCGAAAGCCCGCGCGGCGCGATGGAGTTTTGCTCGCACCGGCGCCAACAAAACAACGCCTCGCTCTCGCGTCATTGCAGTGCTGCACTTAAGTTGCGCCCGTACCGAAGCAAGGTCAACCGCGATGAAGCATCTCCTGCGCATGTCCGCCGCCGTCACTCTCATGCTTGCGCTGTGCGGCGCGGCAAACGCCGAGGCCACGCAAGTGCGCTTTGCCCGCCAGCTCGGGCTCGGATACCTGCAGTTCTACGTGATGCAGGACAAGCAGATGATCGAGCGTGCGGCCGAGCGCGCAGGCCTCGGCAAGGTCACGACGGTTTATTCCGGCATGGGCACGCCGACCGCCATCAGTGATGCGCTCTTGTCCGGCAATGTCGACGTCGTCGGGATCGGCCTGCCGAGCTTCCTCACGCTATGGGACAAGACGCGCGGCAACATGGACGTGCGCGGCATGATGGCGATGAACCGCCAGCCGGCCTACCTGAACACGCGCAATCCGAACATCAAGTCGATCCGCGATTTCACCGACAACGACCGCATCGCGCTGCCGGCGCCGAAAGTCTCGGTGCAGGCCATCATGCTGCAGATGATCGCCGAGAAGACGCTCGGCAAGTTCGACGCGCTCGACCGGCTCACCGTCGGCATGAGCCATCCCGACGGCACCGCCGCGATGCTCTCGGGCAAGCTGGAGATCACCTCGCACTTCACCTCGGCGCCGTTCCAATATCAGCAGCTCGAGGGGAGCCCGCAGATTCGCAAGCTGCTGTCGTCATACGACGCAACCGACGGGCCGAATACGTTCAGCGCGGTCGCGACCATCGCGCGCTGGCGCGAGGCCAATCCGAAACTCTACAAGGTGGTCTACGACACGATCCTCGAGGCGAACGATTTCATCGCGAAGAACCCGCGCGAGGCGGCGGAGATCTTCATCCGGATCGAGAACACCAGGCTGCCGGCCGAATTCGTGCAGAAGCTGATCGCCGATCCGGAGTTTTCCTATGCGGCGGCGCCGCAGAATGTGCTCAAGATCTATCGCTTCATGAGCAAGGTCGGCGCGCTGAAGACCGTGCCGGCGACCTGGCAGGACCTGTTTTTCCCCGAGGTGCACGGCCTGGAGGGGAATTGAGCGCTCCGTTCGCGCCGTCTGCTAACGGTCTGACCTGAAACGGGAAATGACCGTTCGCGAGCGGATGCGCGTGCGATCCGCTCCACCCTGCCGTGCGCATGGCGAATGGGACAAGCCGCGACGGCGCGTTATAGAAAGCGTGCGGCCGCAGTGGCCGTAGCCTGGAAATCGCAATGACCATGCAATCCGCCCTCGACGATCGCGCGCGGCGCCGCTCGATCGGTTTTCTCAACTGGGCGCATTTTCTCGACCACTACGTGATCCTGATCTTCCCGACCGTCGTGATCGGGCTCGAGGCGGTGTACGGACGCTCCTACGGCGAGCTGTTGATCCTCTCCACCGCCGCCTTCACGGCTTTCGGCCTGTTCGCGCTCCCGGCCGGCTGGCTCGCCGACAAATGGAGCCGGCGAAACATGATCGCCCTCTATTATTTCGGCACCGGCCTCTGCTGCGCGCTGGTGGCTGCATCGGACAGCTTCGAGACGCTGGCGATCGCGCTGTTCGGCGTCGGGCTGTTCGCCGCGATCTACCACCCGGTCGGCACCCCGATGGTGGTCGATTCCGCGGTCACGCGCGGCCGTACCATGGCGTTCAACGGCATCTGCGGCAATATCGGCGTCTCGATCGCGAGCGGCTGCACGGCGGTGATCGCCTCCACGCTCGGCTGGCGCTACACGTTCCTGATTCCGGCGGTGGTGTTCGTCCTGTCCGGCATCGCATACCTCAAATTCGTGCCCGACAATGGCCGCCGGGTCGTGCAGGCGCCGGACCAGGACGTCGCGCTCGGCAGGTCGCTCACGATCGCGGTGGTGATCCTGTTTCTCATCCTCGCGTTCTGGGTCGGGCTGGTGTTCAACGCGCTCACCATCATGCTGCCGAAGCTGGTCGAGCAGCGCGTCGCGGCCGACATTTCGCTGGCCAAAGTGGGCGTGCTCGCGACCTGCGTGTTCCTGTGCGGCGGCATGGCGCAGTTCGCGATGGGCCGTGCGGTCGAGCGCGTGGTGCCGCATCTGGTGATGTCGGTGATCGCCGCCGTCCAGGTCGTCGGCGTCCTGCTCGCCTATTGGACCAGCGGCTGGTGGCTGCTGCCGAGCCTCGCCCTCGCGGTCGCGGCGATCTACGGGCAGGTGACGGTGAACGATCTCGTGCTGGCGCGCTATACGCCGGCGGGATGGCGCGGGCGCATCTACGCGATCCGCTTCTTCCTCATCTTCACCATGGCCGGGACCGGCCGCATGGGGCATCGGCCGGCTGTATGAACAGGGCGGGTTCAACATCGTGCTCGGCGTCGGCGCGGTGATCGCGGCGCTCGGCGCGATCAACACCGTCGCGATCTCGGTGCTGGTCACCGGCGCGGAGAACCGCCGCATCGCCGAGAGGCGCGCGGCGCAGCAACGTGCCGCAACCGTGGTGCAGCCGGCCGAGTGACCCTTGCGTTTCGGCGCGCGGGCCAATACCAAATTCTCCTCAGCTTCAGTGAAACGCATGGGAGCCAACATGCGCTGTATCGCGATTTGTTCTGCGTTGCTTGTTCTCGCGGCATCCTCCGCATCCGCGCAACCGCGCCTCAAGCGCGACGACATCCCGGCCGCGGCGGCAGCGCAGCCCGCGGCGACGCCGCAGAAGCGAGCCAAGTCGGCGAAACGCGCAAAGGCGACCCGCCAAGCAGCGCCGCCAGCCGCCGCGCCGGTCGCCGAGCGGCCGCGGCTCAAACGCGACGACATGCCGGCGCCGGTCACGGCTGCGGCGCCCGCCGCCCCGGCCAGGAAGGGCCGCGGAACGCGCCGTGCGGCGGCAGCGCCGGGCCAGCCGGGCGGTACCGGGCCGAAGGCGAGCGCGAAGGACGTCGCGGCTTGCGCCCAGACCAAAGACCACGATGCGGCAATTGCCGGATGCACGGCCGTGATCGACGATGCGAAACAAAAGCCGAAGGGGCGCGCGGCGGCCCACTTCAATCGCGGCAACGCGCATTCGGCCAAGGGCGACCAGGCGCAGGCGATCGCCGACTACGACGAGGCGATCAAGCTCGATCCGAAGAATGCCGGCGTCTACAACAACCGCGGCAGCGCGCGCAGCGACCTTGGCGAGAGCGAGGCCGCGCTCGCCGACTTCGACGCGGCAATCAAGCTGAACGCGCGCTACGCCTCGGCCTATTTCAACCGCGGCAACATCCATGCGGCGCAGGGCGACGCGCGCGCGCTGAAGGATTACGACGCCGCGCTGAAGTACAACCGGCGCAACGTGAACGCCTATATAGCGCGCGGCGCGCTGCTGCTCGCCTCAGGCGCGGGCGCGAAGGCGCGCGCCGACATGCGTCACGCGCTCGCGCTCGAGCGCAAGAACGCCTACGCGGTGCTGTGGCACGACATCGCCGAGCGGCGCGCCCGGCAGACGGGCGTGCTGGCCGGCGGCAAGGGCCTGCGCGACGTCGAGATGAAGGGCTGGCCCGCGCCGGTGCTGCTGATGTTCGTCGGCGAGACCTCGCCGGAGGCG
The DNA here is from genome assembly GCA_963839985.1 of uncultured Alphaproteobacteria bacterium. GTDB lineage: Bacteria > Pseudomonadota > Alphaproteobacteria > Rhizobiales > Xanthobacteraceae > PALSA-894. Next base: position 121,325 of record CAWIXG010000021.1, read on the forward strand.
GTGCTCGCTGCGGCCGACGATCCCGACGCCACGATCAAGCAGGCGCATACCTGCGAGGCGAACTTCTACGCCGGGCAATATGTGCTGATCGGCGGCAACCGCGAGGAGGCGCTGAAGTTCTTCCGCACGGCCGCAAAGGACTGCCCGCGCGGCTTCCTCGAAGGGATCGCGGCCGCGGCGGAGCTCAAGGCGATGGGCGAGACATCGGCGGCGAACTAATTTCTCTCCGCGCATTCCCGCGCAAGCGGGAATGCAGGGCCAAGAACTGGGTCCCGGCTTGCGCGGGGACGAGCGGTGACTGTCAGAACAACGGCGCGGCGAGGTGCTCCACCGTCACGCCGGTTCGTTCGCAGATCAGTTCGGCGATGCGCTTGCGGTGGCAGTGCCCGACGTCGCGCTCGTAGCACAAGAGACACACCGGCCGGCCCGATCCGACGATCGTGGCCAGCTCGTCGAGCTGTTCGCGCGCCTCCGGCGTCGCGAGATGCTTCTCATAGATGTCGAACAGCTTTGTCAGATTGCCCGCGCGTGCGGCGTCGCGGCCCTCTTTCGGCGTGCCGAGTTTCTGCAAATGCAGATAGCCGATGCCGCCCTCGTCGAGGCCGGCGGCAAGCTGGCGCTTGGAGAAACCGGGGCGGCGCGAGGCCGCCACCGCGCGGGTATCGACGATCAGGCCGACCCTGGCGCGCTGAAGTTCGCCGATCACGGCCTCGGACCGGGCCTGCTCGTAGCCGATGGTGAACAGTGTCATCGCGTCAATATAGTGCCGCAATGACGCAAATTCAGCGCATGATCCCGAAAAACGGGTGCCGGTTTTCGGAAAAGATCATGCTCCACTTGTCAGTGCCGCTCGCCTTTTGAGCGGCTGCGCTCCAGCGCGAGCCCGACGCGCGAGAGGCCGAAGCAGCCGAGCCAGTAGATCAGCCCGGCGAAGGCGTAGGCCTCCTTGTTCATGCCGACCCAGTTCGGATCGGCGAGGGCTGCCTGCGCGATGCCGAGCAGGTCGAGGATCGAAACGATCAGCACCAGGGTGGTGTTCTTCACCAGCGCGATGAACTCGTTGGTCATGGCGGGCAGCGCAATGCGGATCGCCTGCGGCAGCACGATGAAGCCGGTCGAGCGCCAGTAGCTCAGGCCGAGCGCGGTCGCGGCCTCGTGCTGGCCTTCCGGCACGGCCTGCAGGCCGCCGCGCACGGCCTCCGCCATGTAGGCGGCGATCACCATGCCGAGCCCGATCACGGCGCGGGCGAGGCGGTCGACGCCGACACCGGACGGCATGATCAGCGGCAGCAGGATCGACGCGAGGAAGATCACCGCGACGATCGGCACGCCGCGCCAGAACTCGATGAAGATCACCGAGATCATGCGGATGACCGGCAGCTTGGATTGGCGCCCGAGCGCCAGGAGAATTCCAAGCGGGATCGCGATCAGCCCGGCATAGATCGAGATGAAGATGGTGAGCATCAGCCCGCCCCATTCGCGCGTCTCGACATAGCGCAGGCCGAAGCCGCCGGAGAGCAGCCAGATGCCGAGCGGCGGCAGCACGATGAAAGCCGCGACCGCAACGGCGCGGCGGTACGGCAGCGCCTTCCATGCGAGCGCCGCGACGCTGACGACGAGGATCACTCCGGCGAGGTCGACGCGCCAGCGCTCGGTCGGCGGGTAAAGCCCGTACATGAACTGGCCGAAGCGCGCCTTGACGAACACCCAGCAGGCGCCGGCGCTCACGCAATCCGCGCGCGTCGTGCCGGCGAAGGTCGCGTCGAGGAACATCCATTCGACGACCGGCACGATGGCCAGCCAGAGCAGGACCGCGACGACGAGCGTGATGACGGCGTCGAGCGGCGTTGCGAACAGGTTTTCGCGGATGGTTTTCCAGCGCGGGATGAACCTCATCGCGTCACCAGCGCCATTCTGGCGTTGTACCAGTTCATCAGCGCGGAGACGCAAAGGCCGATCGCCAGATAGACGCCGAGCGTGATCGCGATGATCTCGATCGCCTGTCCGGTATTGTTGAGCGCCGAGCCCATGAACACGCTGACGAGCTCGGGGTAGGCGATGGCGGCGCCGAACGAGGAGTTCTTCAGCACGTTGAGGTACTGGCTGGTCATCGGCGGGATCATCACGCGCAGCGCCTGCGGGATGACGACGAGGCGCAGAATCTGCGAGCCGCGCAGGCCGACGGCCTCGGCCGCCTCAAGCTGGCCTTTCGGGACGGCGAGAATGCCGCCGCGGACGATCTCGGCGATGAACGCCGCCGTATAAGTCGTCAGCGCGGCGAACAGCGCGACGAATTCCGGCACCAGCACGAAGCCGCCGCGGAAATTGAAGCCGCGAAATGCCGGGATATCCCAGGAGGTGGACAGGGTCGCGAGCGTCAGCGCGACGATCGGCAGGACCACCAGCAGCAGCGTGCCGATGGTCCAGACCGGCGCGTGCCTGCCGGTGCGGTCGCGGCGCCGCCGCGCCCACCAGGCAAAGGCGATCTGGATGACCAGCGCGCCGAGGATTACCAGCGCGGCATTGACGAACGGCGAGACGTAATTCGGCAGCGGAATGGTGAGGCCGCGGTTGTTGAGGAACGCGATGCCGAAGATGCCGATCGACTGGCGCGGGCCGGGCAGGGTGGCGATGACGCCGAAGTACCAGAACAGCACGAAGAACAGCAGCGGAATGTTGCGCACCGCCTCGACGTAGGCGCCGGCAATCGTGGAGAGCAGCCAGTTGCGCGACAGCCGTGCGATGCCGATGACGAAGCCGAGCGCGGTCGCGGCCGCCGCCGACACCAGCGTGATCAGCATGGTGTTGACGATGCCGACCCAGAGCAGCGCGAGGTTGTCGGACTGCGGCGTGTAATTGGTGAGGACGAAGGGGATCTCGATGCCGGCGGTGCGGAACAGGAAGTCGAACCCGGACGCGATGCCGGCGTCACGCATGTTGCGCGAGGCGTTGATGACGAAGAACGTGATGACGCCGAGAACGCTGACAAGCACGAAGGCCTGCCAGAAGATATCGCGGACTTTCTTTTGATAGATGAAGGATAGCATAGCTGTCATTCCGGGGCGCGCCGAAGGCGCGAACCCGGAATCCATAGACACAGTCCCGTCGTTTTTCGCTCGGTCAGCGGTTTAGTCTCGCCGCTTGGTGATTATGGGTCCCGGGCTCGCCGCTACGCGGCGCCCCGGGATGACAGCAGCGTATGTGCGGAACACCAATTTCATTGGAACGGCGAGGTGAACAGCAGGCCGCCCTTGGTCCACAGCTCGTTCTTGCCGCGCGCGAGTTTCAGCGGCGAGCCCATGCCGACGGTGCGCTCGTAGGATTCGCCGTAGTTGCCGACCTGCTTGATGACGTTGTACATCCAGTCGTTCGACAGGCCCATCATGGCGCCGAAGCCGCCCTCGACGCCGAGCAGGCGGCGCACTTCCGCGCTGGTCGACTTCGCCTTCATCTCGTCGACGTTCTTCGACGTCACGCCGAGCGCCTCCGCCGCGATGGTGCCGTTGAGCACCCAGCGCACGACCAGCTGGAAGCGCTCGTCGCCCCAGCGCGTGGTCGGGCCCTGTGGATCGTTCGAGATCAGGTCGGTCATGATCAGGTGATCGCCCGGAGTCTTCAGCTTGATGCGCTGGCCGGCGAGCGCGCCGACGCCGGCCGTGTAGGCGTCGCAGCGGCCCGCGTCATAGGCCGAGATCGCGTCGTCGTTCTTCTGGAAGTTGACGATGGTGACCTTCTTCTTGCGCTCGGCGAACCAGTCGGCCGCGTTCTTCTCTTCGGTGGAGCCGGCCGCCACGCAGACCGTCGCGCCGTCGAGATCATCCGGCTTCTTCGCGTTCGCCGCGGTGCGCACGAGGAAGGTCTGGCCCTCGTAGAAATTGATGCCCTGGAAGTTCACGCCGAGCGTCGCGTTGCGCGAGAACGTGATGGTGGTGTTGCGCGCCAGCAGGTCGACCTGGCCGGACTGCAGGATCGGCCAGCGCTGCTGCACGGACGTGGGCGTGTATTTCACCTTGGTGGCGTCGCCGAGCACGGCGGCGGCGAGCGCCTTGCAGTAGTCGACATCGATGCCGCTCCACTCGCCCTTGTCGTTGGCGAAGGAGAAGCCGGGCAGGCCGAGATGCACGCCGCATTCGACGTGGCCGCGCGCCTTGATGGCGTCGAGCGTCGGGCTCGGTGCGAGCTGCTGGGCGGAGGCGGCGCTGGCAAACGCCGCGAGAGCAGCGGCGGCGAGAAGTCCGTATTGACGCATGTCGTTCCCCGTTATGGCCGGCTGCGGGCCGGCTTCCTGCAGGCAGGTTCCCGGGGAGGGGGCCGCTTGTCAATGTGCGACAGGAGCCTGCGGCCATCCTTCGAGACGCGCCCTTCGGGCGCCCTCAGGATGAGGATCTGTGCTGACTGCTGCGGCACACTTCCAACCTCATGCTGAGATGCGAGCGTAGCGAGCCTCGAAGCATGGCCGCCGGCTCAGGCCCTTCAGGATTTCAGCCGCTCGATCAGCGCCATCGCGGCGGCGGGGGCGCGCACCTTGCCCTCGTGGATCACGTAGGCGAACACGTCGCGCGGCGCGGCCTTCGGCGCGCTCTTCGGGTCGACTTGCTCCAGATCCTTCGGCACGCCGCCCGCGGCGAATGTTTCAAACCGCCTCGCCCAGGCGTCGAGCTCCTTGGGCGGATAGCCGGTCGCGATCGTGTCCTTGCCCTTCTGCAGGCGCAGATAGACGAAGTTGGAGGTCACGTCGGCGATGCCCGGATAGGTCTCGTGCTCCGCGCACACGACCGCGACGTTGAATTCGCGGATCAGCGCGATGAAAGCGGAGCTGCGGAAGCTGTCGTGGCGCACCTCGACGACGTGACGCAGCTTCACACCGTCCTGCTTCTCCGGCAGCAGCTCGAGGAACGAGCGGAAGTCCGCTTCGTCGAACCTCTTGGTCGGGGCGAATTGCCACAGCAGCGGGCCGAGCCTGCTTCCAAGCTCGGTCACGCCGGAACTGAGGAAGCGCTTCACCGAGTCCGCGCCCTCGGCCAGCACCCGGCGGTTGGTGGAGAAGCGCGAGGCCTTGACCGAGAACAGGAAGCCGTCCGGTGTCGCGGCCGCCCATTTGCGGAAGGTCTCGGGCTTCTGCGAGCCGTAATAGGTCGAATTGATCTCGATCGCGGTCAGCTTGGAGGCCGCGAAATTGAGTTCCTTCGCCTGCGGCAGCTTGTCGGGGTAGAACACGCCGCGCCACGGCTCGAAATTCCAGCCGCCGATGCCGACGTAAACCGAACCGGAACTTTTCGTTTCGTTAACCATTGATAACCACCTTGGGCCTACCATATAGGTTCAGACGGCGGTGTTGAGCCCCACAAGGGCTCCGTCGCCTGGCGGCCACGATTTGAGCAGATGACGCCGGATGTACGCGCATCTCCTCGTTCGTGGTCGTAGCTTTTTAGGGCGGTTGCCGCCGACACATCCCTGTCACGCAATCAGTCTAGAAGGATCGCACTGGCGCCGAAAGGCGCCGGGATAGACGGCCATTTGAGGCGACGCCGGATGAACGCGCGCCTTTGGTGGCCGTTTCGCGTTTTCGGGCTTCGCGTGGCTAACAATCGGCTAAAGCGACAGCCTGAATTCCCGCCTCCGATGTAAGACGGCCAACTCTTCCCCTGCGTTAGAACAGGCGGATGAGTGTCACCTCCATCGCGGCCTCCGGCATGCTCGCGGCCGAACGCCGGCTCGACATCGCGGCGCGCAATATCGCCAATGTCACGACCGACCTGCCCGCCGATGCACCAGGCAAGGTGGTCGCGGCGTTCAATGCGTTGCGCGCCGATCAGTCGGAAACGCTGGGCGGCGGCACGGTGGTGAACGCCGTGATGAGCAGCGAGCCGGTCGATCTCACGCAGCAGGCGGTCGAGCTTACGATCGCGCGCTATGCTTTTGCCGCCAACGCCAATGTGATGCGCGCGGCCGCGAAGATGCAGAAATCGGTGCTCGACATTACGGCCTGAGCTCACGCGCCTGCCACGCTGCCGGGCGGCAGGAAGTCGACCTCATGCGCGGCCGAGCGCCGCACCACCTCCTCGGGATCGCCGAGATCGTGCAGCTGGTCGAACAGGGCGCGCAATTTCCGCCCCGGCGTCACCCAGAACAGCGCGCGCGCCGGCTTGTCGGCGCGATTGTAGTAGCCGTGCGGGATTCCCCTCGGCATGCGCACCAGGTCGCGCGGGCCGGCCTTGGTCCAAGCGCCGTCGAGATAGAGATCGAACGTGCCCTCCAGCATGTAGATGAACTCATCCTGCGTCGGGTGGACATGCGGCGGGACGAACGTGCCCGGCGGGTCGAGCGTCTCGAACGCGAAGCACTCCTCGCTCTGTGCCTTGAGCCAATAGACGTGACCAAGGATGTTCCAGGTCACGTCTTCCGACCGGTTGGCCTTGCCTGTTCCGGCCGGTGTGATCCCCGCGGGCAAAATCATGGTCGCCTCCTTGTCCTGCGTCTGCGCTATGATGGCATCAGGGCCGGGTGCAGGGCGAGAGGGTGCGATGCCGACGCGTGAACGGGTGCAGGCCTTCGTCGCGATGGTCGAGGCGAACAGCTTCGTCGAGGCGATCCACGCATTCTACACCGAAGACGCCACGATGCAGGAGAACCTCGGCGAGGTCCGCGCCGCCCGCGACGCGCTGGTCGCGGGCGAGGAGGCGGCGCTGCGCGGCGTGACGTCCATCGCCACGCGGCCGGGCTCGACCTTCGCGATCGACGGCGACCGCGTGATCGTGCACTGGGTGTTCGACATCGTGCAGCAGGACGGCAGGCGCTTCACGCTCGACGAGCTCGCCTATCAGACCTGGCGCGGCGACCGCATCGCGCAGGAGCGGTTCTACTACGATCCGGCACAGCGCAAGCCGGCTTGAGCCGCGCAAGCAAAAGGCCCGGGATTGCTCCCGGGCCTTCGCATTTTCGAGTTCTGACCGTTCGATCAGAAGTCCATTCCGCCGCCATCGAAGTCGGCTGTTGCCGACTTCGATCTTTTTCAGGCCGGGCGGCTTCTGGATCGGATTTCCTTAGAAATCCATTCCGCCGCCGGGGGGCATGCCGCCGCCGCCGCCGCCGCCACCCTTCTTCGGCACTTCGGCGACCATCGCCTCGGTGGTCACCAGCAGGCCCGCGACCGACGCCGCGCCCTGCAGCGCCTGGCGCACGACCTTCGCCGGGTCGATGATGCCCTTCGAGAGCATGTTGACGTACTCGCCCGACTGCGCGTCGAAGCCGTACGCATACTGGTCCTTCTCGAGGATCTTGCCGACGATGACCGAGCCGTCCTCGCCCGCGTTGAGCGCGATCTGGCGCGCCGGAGCGGAGAGGGCCTTGCGTACGATGTCGACGCCGGTCTTCTGGTCGTCGTTGGCGGTGCGCAGCCGCTTCAGCGACTCGATGGCACGGAGCAGGGCGACGCCGCCGCCCGGCAGGATGCCTTCCTCGACCGCGGCGCGGGTCGCGTGCATCGCGTCATCGACGCGATCCTTGCGCTCCTTCACCTCGACCTCGGTCGCGCCGCCGACGCGGATCACCGCGACGCCGCCCGCGAGCTTGGCCAGACGCTCCTGCAGCTTCTCGCGGTCGTAGTCCGAGGTGGTCTCCTCGATCTGCGCCTTGATCTGCGTGATCCGGTCCGTAATGTCAGACTTCTTGCCGGAACCGTTGACGATCGTGGTGTTCTCCTTCTCGATCATCACCTTCTTGGCGCGACCGAGCATGGCGAGCGTCACGTTCTCGAGCTTGATGCCGAGATCTTCCGAGATCGCCTGGCCGCCGGTCAGGACCGCGATGTCCTGCAGCATGGCCTTGCGGCGGTCGCCGAAGCCCGGAGCCTTCACGGCCGCGACCTTGAGGCCGCCGCGCAGCTTGTTGACGACGAGGGTGGCGAGCGCTTCGCCTTCCACGTCCTCGGCGATGATCAGCAGCGGCTTGCCGGTCTGCACCACCGCCTCGAGCAGCGGGAGCAGCTCCTGGAGACCCGAGAGCTTCTTCTCGTTGATCAGGATGTAGGGGTCGTCGAACTCGACGCGCATCTTGTCGGCGTTGGTGATGAAGTACGGCGAGATGTAGCCGCGGTCGAACTGCATGCCCTCGACGATGTCGAGCTCGGTCTCGAGGCTCTTCGCCTCTTCCACCGTGATGACGCCCTCGTTGCCGACCTTCTGCATCGCCTTGGCGAGGAAGTCGCCGATCTCCTTGTCGCCGTTCGCCGAGATGGTGCCGACCTGGGCGATCTCCTCGTTCGACGTGACCTTCTTGGCGTTCGCCTTGAGGTGCTCGACCACGGTCTCGACCGCGAGGTCGATGCCGCGCTTCAGGTCCATCGGGTTCATGCCGGCCGCGACCGACTTCGCGCCTTCACGCACGATGGCCTGGGCGAGCACGGTGGCGGTGGTGGTGCCGTCGCCGGCAACGTCGGAGGTCTTGGAAGCGACCTCGCGCACCATCTGCGCGCCCATGTTCTCGAACTTGTCCTCGAGCTCGATTTCCTTCGCGACCGTCACACCGTCCTTGGTGATGCGCGGGGCGCCGAACGACTTGTCGAGCACGACATTGCGGCCCTTGGGGCCGAGGGTAACCTTCACCGCATTGGCGAGAATGTCGACGCCGCGCAGCATGCGATCGCGCGCGTCGACGGAGAATTTGACGTCCTTGGCAGCCATTTAGATTTGCTCCGTTGATTGTCTTGGCAAGAGGCGCGAGTTACGCGGCCTTCTTCTTGGCGGAGACGGTCTCTTCGAGAACGCCCATGATGTCGCTTTCCTTCATGATCAGGAGATCCTGACCATCGATCTTGACCTCGGTGCCGGACCACTTGCCGAACAGCACGCGCTCGCCGACCTTGAGATCGATCGGGATCAGCTTGCCGCTCTCGTCGCGGCCACCGGGGCCGACGGCGACGATCTCGCCCTGCGAGGGCTTCTCTTTGACGGTGTCGGGAATGATGATGCCGCCGGACGTCTTTTCCTCGGCATCGATGCGCTTGACGACGACGCGGTCGTGAAGCGGGCGGAATTTCATGGATAACCTCCTAAGTTACTGAACGGCTGGTGTTTTCGTGAGCCGGCGGCCGGCTGGCCATTGCCCCGTCGAGCCGCCCGCGGGGCACATAGTTCACGCCCTTGTGAGCCACAAGAGGTTGGCAGGCGTTTCTTAGCACTCATTGATCGTGATTGCTAGCAGCGCTGGACGCGTCTGTCAGCAGTGTTTCCCGGTTGCTGCTAATGCCTTGATAGTAAACAATTTATTCACCTTTTGGGCTTGCAATGGAACAGTTGACTGCCAGACAATTTGAGTCTCCGCCAACCTGGAGGACCAAAATGGCCAGCGAAGACTTCCGGCGCCAGCTTGCCGGTTACGGGCTCACCACCGCGCACATCTATTACCGGCGTCCCGATCACCCCTGGCTCCTGCAATCCTACGTCTGGCAACAATACGACCTCTGTCCCAAATTCCCGGAATTGCAGCGCTTTCTCGACTTCTGGAAGAAGTCGCTCGATGGCGCCCTGCACTCCGTCATGGTGGCGCATTCGGGACTCATCAAACCGGCCGATTTGCGGGCCGTCGACGGCGTGTTCCGCCTGCACTGATTTACCTTCTTATTCAATATGTTAGCTCTGCCGTTGACCGGCGGTGACCGGCCGCGCATTCTGTCATCAGGGCAGGGGTGGGGCGGAGAACGATCATGGCCAGGGCAAAGACCAGCGCGCGGCGTTCCGCGGTGCGCAAACCGGTAACGAAATCTCGGGGAAAGCCTGGCCGCGCTGCTGCGAAACGCCCGTCCGCACCCGCCAAGGACGCTCAAAAGGCGCGCGCGCAGTTTTTTCGCGTCAGCCATCACAGCGAGGACGACTTCGACGGCGGGCTCCGCCGCTACGCGAAATATCGCGACCTCGGCATGGCCAAAGCGACCGGCGGCATGGTGCAGGCGCATGTCATTCGGTTCGTGCCGCCGTGCCGCCCCGAAGAAGTCTCCAAGCTGCACATGCACGACGTCGAATTCCAGATGGTCTATGTGCTCAAGGGCTGGATCAAGACCGAACTCGAAGGGCAGGGCGCGCACGTGATGCGCCCCGGGAGCGCCTGGCTGCAGCCGCCGAAGATCAAGCACAAGGTGCTCGACTATTCGGACGACTGCGAGGTGCTCGAGGTCATCCTGCCGGCGGACTTCGAGACGACGGAACTGGGATAGCGCGGCCTGCATGCCGCGCATCCGCTTCGACTTCGGCACGCTGGCGCTCGACGCGGATTTGCTCGACACCGCGACCGCGCAGGCGGTGCTGGCGAAACTCCCCTACGATGCGCGCGTCATGACCTGGGGCGAGGAAGTGTATTTCGACGTTCCTGTCGAGGCGGCGCGCGAGAAGGATGCACGCGCCGTGGTGACGCCGGGCGAGGTCGCCTACTGGCCGGACGGGCCGTGCATCGCGCTTGGATACGGACGCACGCCGATCAGTCAGGGCGATGAGACGCGGCTTGCGAGCCCGTGCAATATTTTCGGCACGCTTCTCGGCGACGCGCAGGCGCTGGCGACGGTCAAAGCGGGCGCCAGGGTCACGGTGCGGCGCGCCGATTGACCGGCTGCGCCGCGGCACTGTGATCGGCCTCACTTTGCCCTTGCTTGAATTCGCATGATCTTTCAACCTTGCGCGTCAGCCTGGGGAGCAACTCCGTGGCGAAATCCTATGTCTGCCGGCGCCTGATCCTGCTGCTCGACGGGACGTGGAACGACGACGAGGAGGACCTGCCGGCGACCAACATCGTCTACCTGCGCGAGCTCCTGTTCTGGGGCTTGCAGCAGCGGCTTCGCCGCAAGGACAAGGTCGACCAGGACGATTTCTGCAAGCTCGACGTGAGCAACCGGAGCAAGGCGGCGTCGGGGCTGATCTTCGACGGCTTCGAATATCTCGTTTATTACGGCCGCGGCGTCGGCACCGGCTCCGGGCTCGACCGGCTCAAGGGCGGTGCGTTCGGTGTCGGGCTGGATGACGACATCCGCCGCGCCTACAAGTTCCTCAGTCTCTGGTTCCGGCCGGGCGACGAGATCTTCGTGTTCGGATTCTCCCGCGGCGCGTTCACGGCGCGCAGCCTGTGCGGCTATATGCACGCGGTGGGCCTGCTGCGCTGCGAGAATTGCGGCGCCGACAATGAGGCGGCGCGCCTGGAATTACTATCGCACGCGCCCGCAGGACCGGCTCAGCGCCGACTGGGAGCACTTCCGCCAGGTCGATCCCGCCAGCGGCACCACGCGCGTGCATGATGGCGCAGCGATGCGCATCCGCGCCCTGGCGGTGTTCGATACGGTCGGCGCGCTGGGCATTCCCGGCAATCTGTTCTGGCGCGCGAACCGCGAAAAGTACGCCTTCCACGACGGCGACGTGAACTCGTCGGTCGACATCCGCCTGCATGCGGTTGCGATCGACGAGCCGCGGCCCGAGTTCGTCGCCAGCGTGTGGACCAAGCCCAAGTTCAAGCGCTTCAACGACGATCTGTCGCCGACCGAGCAGGTGTGGTTTCCCGGCGCGCATGGCGATATCGGCGGCGGCTACGTCAAATGGAATCAGCCGAACACGCTCGGGCTGTCGCACCTGCCGCTGGTCTGGATGCTGCAACGCCTGAACTATCACCTCGGCAGGACGCAGCCGCTCGCGGACCTGACGCCACCGCGCGAGCCGGCGATCGAGCCGCGCCGAAACGCGCCAATTCCGTTTTTCGTGCGCGACTTTTTCGAGAAGGGCGTGATCAGGGACGAGGTCAAGGCGCTCTGCACGGCGGACCAGCACTCGCCATGGGGCTGGGCGGACCGAGTGCGGCCGCGCAATGCGCGTGTCATCAACCAGTTGCCGATCGAAGCCGCAAAGGATCTGCAGGCCAAGGGACGCATCCAGCACGCCGATCCGATCGGCGAGATGATCCACATCTCGGCATTCGCGCGGCTGCTGAAGAAGATCAAGGTCGAGGGGAGCTCGCGGGTCTATCGGCCGCGCAACCTGCTGGCCGCGATCCCGTTCGTCGCCGCGACCTACTACCGTAAGCGCTACCAGATCGACACGCCGTGGAAGGACTTCGTCGTCTCGATCTTTTCGTGGCAGCATATTCGCGTGATCGACTGGGACGGCATGCCGCTCGACCCGGCGGATCCCAAGCAGGCTGCGCGCGTGCTGACGGACATTCTTCCCAAGCCGGCCGACATCGGGGTGACCGAGATGCCGCCCGAGATGGAGGCGTTCAAGATTCCGCCGGCGCCGACGCCGGACCTCTCGACGCCCGAGCCTCAGGCGCCGGTCACGCTGCCGCCGCCGCCGCCCGTGCACGCGCCGTCCGCGGCGCCCGATCCGGATGCCCCGCCGACGCCGGGCGGCCCGGCGACCCAGCCGGCCGCGCCCGCCGCCTCATGAAGCTGTTCACGTATTGGCGTTCGCAGGCCGCCTTTCGCGTGCGTGTCGCGCTGGCCCTGAAGGGGCTCGCGATGGACAAGGTGACGCTCGATCTTTTGGCCGGCGATCAATTTGCCGCGGACTACCAGGCGCTCAATCCGGAAGGCGTGGTGCCGACGCTGATCGACGACGGTGCGCCGCTGGTGCAATCGCTGGCGATCCTTGAATATCTCGACGAGAAGTATCCCGACCCGCCGCTGCTGCCCGGCGACCTGCATGCGCGCGCACATGCGCGCGCGATCGCGCAGATGGTCGCGATGGACGCGCATCCGTTCATCGTGCCGCGCGTGCGCAAATATCTGGAGGAAGAGCTCCGCATCGACGAGGCAGCGCGCGCGCGCTGGGTGCGCCACTGGCTCGATGCCGGCAGTCGTGCGGTGGAGGCGGTGCTGGCGAAGGACCCGCGCACCGGCAAATTCTGTGTCGGCGATCAGGTCACCGTCGCGGATATCTGCCTTGCCGCGCACCTGACCAGCGCCAGGCTGTTCGGCGGGCGCGATCCGGACGACTTTCCGGTCGCCGGGCGCATCTACGCGAACTGCATGGCGCTCGCGCCATTCGCCGGCGAGCATCCGCTGCGCCAGCCGGACGCGCCGAAGGGCAAGGCGTAGCGCTCTCCATGCCTCCCCTTGAAAAGGGGAGGTCGGACTGCGAAGCAGTCCAGGTGGGGTTCTTCGCTTGGGCTCCCAACCCTCCGTCTTTCCAGGGAGGCGTCCGACCGGTGCATGCCGAACCAGCAAGAACTATCCCGGAGGACCATGCGTCCCGCGCTCGCGCTTGTGGCCTGCTTTCTGGTGCTGCTGATCGGCGGGGGCGCGCGCTTCGCAATCGGGCTCACCTTCAAGCCGATGGTCGACGAGTTCGGCTGGTCGCGCGGCGAGCTCGGCCTTGCGGTCGGGCTCTACATGGTGGTGTCGGCGGTCGCGACGTTCATCACGGGGCGCATGGCCGACCGCTTCTCGCCGCGCGCGCTCCTGGTCGCCGGTACCGCGATCGGCGGCGCCGGCATCGCGGCCATGAGCCTCGTCACGCAGCCATGGCACGCGCTGCTGCTCTACGGTGTCGTGTTCGCGATCGGTAACGGCGCGGCCTCGCTGGTGATCGTCGGCGTGATCGTGACGCGCGCCTATCCGGGCCGCGCCGGTCTCGCCAACGCGTTCGCGGTGTCGGGCATGAGCGTCGGGCAGCTCGTCATGATCGCGCTGCTCGCCGCCGTGATGGTGCAGATCGGCTGGCGCGCGGTGTTCATCTGGATCGGCGTCGCGCATCTCGTGCTGCTGCCGCTGCTCGTCGGCATTCCGGGGCGCGGCACGCGCGGGGAGCGCGCTACGGGCCGAGCTGCCACTGCGCGATGCCGCGCGTTCGCGGCAGTTCTGGCTGCTCATCGCGATCTACGCGATCTGCGGCCTCGACGACTTCTTCGTCACCACCCATGTCGCAGCCTTCGCGCAGGACCGCGGGTTGACGCCGCTGGTCGCCGGCAATCTTCTCGCCCTGATGGGACTGACCGGCCTTGCCGGCGTCATCGCGTCCGGCCTCGCCAGCGACCGGTTCGGGCCGCTTTGGCCGACGGCCGCGGCGTTCGTCGCGCGCATCGTGGTGTTCGGCTGGATCGCGATCGACCAGTCGACACTGTCCATTGCGGTGTTCGCGCTGGTGTACGGCGCGACGTTCCTGGTCACGGCGCCGCTCACCGTGGTGTTCGTGCGCGAGAGCTTCGGCACGCGCAATCTCGGCGCGCTCGCCGGCCTGATCACCATGATGCACCAGATCTTCGGCGGGCTCGGCGCCTATGCGGGCGCCGCGATCTTCGACGCGACGGGCGGCTATGACGCGGCCTTCATCGTCATGCTGGCGTCGGCCGTCGTGGCGCTCGCGCTCACGCTGATGCTGCGGCGATAACTTACTTCGCTTTCAGCAGTCGCTTCAGGTCGTCGATCTCGCGCTGCTGCTGCTGCACCACCGCGACCAGGTCGGCGACGACGTTGTGCGTCTTGACCACATACGGCTTGCCGTCGGCGAGACCGATCAGCGCCGGATCGATCGCGCCGACCTCTTCGGCGATGAACCAGTGCTCGGGTACGTCCGGCGTGTCCTTGTAGGAGCCGGTCTGCGGGCGCAGCGCCATGACGTTCGCGAGCGCCACGCCCGGCGCAAGATCGCCGGTGACGGTCTTGAACTGACGCGAGGAGGCGAGGCACGACAGCGTGCCGCTGCCGTTGCTGACGATGCCCGAGCCGCAATTGGTCACGCCGTCGAGCCGCACGCCACCGGCCAGGATCGAGACGTTGTTGTTGGTGTCGTAGTGATAGGCGTATTGCGTCGTGCTGCGCAGGATCGCCGGATAGTTGGTGAAGGTCCCGAAGAAGCCGGAACCGGCCTGCGAATCGACCCGGATGAACGAGGTGCCGTCCATCTTGTTGTCGGCGAAGATCGCCGTGATGCCGCTCGAGCCGGTGGATTGCACGTCGAGCTTCGCCTGCGGAGACGCAGTGCCGACGCCGACGTTGCCGGTGGAGGAGATATCGAGGCTGCTGGTCGGCGCACCGGGCCGGATGCGGAACGACAGCTTGCTGCCGCCGGTCACGTCGCGCACGAAGAAGTTCGCCTCGTTGCCGCCGATGTCCCAGGTCTGCGCGGTGAAGCCGCCGCTGTTGTTCTGCTCGAGCCGCAGGGCTGGCGTGTTGCTGGTCGCGACGTGCAGGTCGAGCACCGGCGTCGCGGTGCGGAAGCCGATCCGCCCGGTTGAATCGATGAAGACCGAATTGGTCGGAGAAGCCGCCTCGACCTTGAAGGGCTGGGTCGCGTTGGTGCTGTCTTCGATGATGAAGATGTTGGCGCCGCCGCTCGGGAATTCGTTGGCGATCAACTGCCACGAGACATTGGGAAAGCCCGCCGACGTGCTGGTGTCCTGGAACTTGATGCGGGTGTTGTTCTCCTTCAGCCGGATCGTGTCGAAACCGAAGCTCTCGTTGTTGACGCAATCGAGCCCGACGCAGAGGCTGCCCTGCACGATGACGTCGTCGGCGAAGACCTGATCGGCGGCTGCCTTGCCGCCTGCAAAGCACGCCGCTACCAGCAGCGCTGTCGCGATCGTCGCGGAGGTCCTGATCAACATGGTGCGACCTCCCTAATTCGCGCGCTTGTTGGACGGTTCGCGCTCCGCCGGATCGCGCTTGACGATCGTGCCGCCCTTGACCTCGAAGACGCCGCTGGTCGTCACCGCCTTGAACCGCGTGTCGGAGGGCCGGCCGCGGCCGTTGTCGAGCCCGCTGCGGTCGGGCAGCTTTTGCCCGGTCGAGGCGCTGAGGTTGTAGCGATAGACGCCGTCGTCGATGGCGCTGAGCCGCTTGAGGTCCAGGGTGGGCGAACCATTTGTGGCGGCGGCGCTCGCGTGCAGGCCGTTCGGCCCGGTCACGGTCAGCATGAGGTCGCTGTAGCTGCCCTTGAGCTCGAAACTGATGTCGGTTGCGCCGAACTTCGGGGTCGCCTGCAGATCGTCGGCGAAGCAGGGGCCGAGGCCCGCCGTCAGACACAGCAATCCGAATGCCGCAAGTTTCATGCTTGCCTCCCGCTGGCGCCGGACGCGCAGGCTGAAATCACACTAATGACCAATAGCAACCTTTGGCTGTGGCAAGCTTATGACGGAACCCGGCGCTGCCCACAGCTCGTCGCTGTAAATAGATGGACAGATTGTCGCAGGGGGCCCAGTGCGCGATCAATCCGGCTTCACGCCGGTCTCGCGGATAATGCGCTGGTATTTTTCGTTCTCGGCCTGCACGAAAGCGGCGAACTGCTCGGTCGACTGCGGCATCACGTTGGCGCCGGCATCGACCAGTTTCCGCCGCACCTCGGGGTCGCGCAGGATCTTGTTGATCTCGCCGTTCAGCCTGGCGATCACCTCGGCCGGCGTGCCGCGCGGCGCGAAGAAACCCTGCCACAGCGTGAAGTCGAAATCGGCAAAACCGGTCGCCTCGGCGACGGTCGGAATCTCCGGCGCGGCTTCCGAGCGCTGCGCCGAAGAGACTGCAAGCACCTTCACGGTCCCGGCCTTCATCATCGGCATCACCGGCGGAAAGCCGGGGAAATACATGTCGACATGCCCGCCGATGATGTCGTTGAGCGCCGGCCCCGCGCCCTTGTAGGGCACGTGCACGAGCTTGCCCGGCATCTTGGCGCTCAGATACTCGCCGGCGAAATGCCCCGGTGTGCCGGTCCCGGCCGAGGCGAACGAGAACTGCTTGCCGGAGGACTGCATCGCCTTGAACATCTCGGCCATGGTCGCGTAGGGCGTCTTGCCCGGCACCGTGAGGGCAAGCGGCACCACGGTCGCGAGTGCGACCGGCATCAGGTTCTTCGGGTCGTAGCTCAGCCCCTTCATCCAGTATTGATTGACCACGATCTCGCCGGTCTGGCCGACCAGCAAGGTGTGGCCGTCGGGCGCCGCGTTCACCACTGCGGTCGCGCCGAGCGCGCCGCTCGCGCCGGCGCGGTTCTCCACCACGACGCTTTGACCGAGTGCCGTGGCGAGCTTGTCGGCGATCACCCGCGCGACCACGTCGCCGGTGCCGCCCGGCGCGTAAGCGACGATCAGGTGAACCGGTTTCGAGGGGTAAGGCTGGGCGAGGGCGGGGAGGGCGATCGAGAGGACCGCTAGCGCGGCCACCGACATCCGGCGAAGCATGCGATCCTCTCCTCTCTGTGCGCCGAGCCTACCCGCGCCCGACGAACGGCATCTTGGTCGCCATCACGGTCATGAACAGCACGTTGGCGTCGAGCGGCAGGCTCGCCATGTAGGCGACCGCGCTGCCGACATGCTCGGCGTCCATGCGCGGCTCCGGCTTCATCTCGCCGCTCGGCTGCAGCACGCCCGCCACCATGCGGTCGGTCATCGGCGTCGCCGCATTGCCGATGTCGATCTGCGAGCAGGCGATGTCGTATTCGCGCCCGTCGAGCGCGATCGATTTGGTCAGGCCGGTCACCGCATGCTTGGTCGACGTGTAGGCGGCCGAGCGGGGACGCGGGGTGTGCGCCGAGATCGAGCCGTTGTTGATGATGCGGCCGCCGCGCGGGGTCTGGTCCTTCATGATCTTGAAGGCCTCCTGCGAGCAGACGAACAGCGCGGTGAGGTTGGTGTCGACCACCTCTTTCCACTTCTCGACCGGCAGTTCGTGGAAGGGTACCGGCGGCGCGCCCATGCCGGCATTGTTGAACACCACGTCGAGCCGGCCGTATTTCTCCTTCACGGTCGCGAACAGCGCGCGGATGGCGTCGACCTTGGTCACGTCGGTCGGGACCGCGATGCCGTTGCCGCCGCCTTCCTGCAGCACGGCGTCCAGCGGCTCCTTGCGCCGTCCGGCGAGGGCGACCGAATAGCCGGCCTTCATCAGCGCCAGCGCCGCGGCGCGCCCGACGCCCGTACCCGCGCCCGTGACGATCGCAACCTTGGCCATTACTTTTCTCCCGATTGTTCTGGAACGCCCCGAGGGGGCGAAATCGGGGGCAATGTGCCGGGTCCGGAACGCTCCCGCAATGGCTTTCGGGGGCTGCGCGGGACCGCTACAACAATCGCGGCTGACCGCCGACAAAAACGCCTTCGAGCGCAAGCATGCGCTCTTTGGCCTCGGTGC
The DNA here is from genome assembly GCA_963839985.1 of uncultured Alphaproteobacteria bacterium. Classification (GTDB taxonomy): domain Bacteria; phylum Pseudomonadota; class Alphaproteobacteria; order Rhizobiales; family Xanthobacteraceae; genus PALSA-894. The sequence continues at coordinate 139,410 of CAWIXG010000021.1, forward strand.
GGCCCGGTGCCGAGAAGCCGCCGAGCTTGCCCCCGGCCGCCAGCACGCGGTGACACGGGATGATCAGCGGCACCGGATTGCGCGCCATCGCGATGCCGACGTCCTGCGCGGCCTGCGGCTGGGTGGCGCCGGCGCGTTTCGCCAGTTCGCCGTAGGTCACGGTCTCGCCGAATTCCACCTGCCGCAGGGCCTCGTAGATCGCGCGGCGGAACGGATCGACCTGACTCAGGTCAAGCGCGATCGGCGTGAAGTCGATACGTTCGCCGGCGAAATAGCGCACGGCCTGCGCGATTACGGCTGCGACCGCGGGCGGCGGAGCCGCAGGCTCGGCTTTGCCGAACTGCTTCTCGGCCGCCGCGCGATCCGGATCCGGCAGGCGAAAGCGCACGATGCCGTCGTCGTTCCAGGCGATGCCGGCAAAACCGAGCGCGGTTTCGAAGACGTGATACTGAGTCATGGCCTGAAGATAAGCCCGGCAGCCGCGCGCGGCCACCCGATTTGCCGCATCATTCGGCGGGCACCGTAGAGCATGATCCCGAAAAGCATGTCCTCGACCCCGATCGGGGATGGACACCGGTTTTCGGAAAAGATCATGCTCCAACAAAAGCGTCCGCCTCGAGCTTGCGCCTCATCGCGTCCATGCCTTGCCGCATCATCGCGGCGATCAGCGGCCGCATGTCGTCGGGCAGGATATCGGCGATCCACACGAGGTGGCAGCCGTCGCCTGCGGCAAAGACCTGGATCGAGCCGTTGTGATGGGAGAGGCGGCCGCCGACCGCGGACCAGACGAGGCGGCGCGCCGTATCGTCGAGATCGACGATCAACTCCCTGGCGACGAGACCGTTCGCGAAGGTGACCACGCGCGCGTCGCCGTCCATCTTGACGTCGGTGACGAAATCCGGCGCGAGCCGCGTATGGATCGCACCGACGTCGCGCACCGTATCCCAGACCTGCGCGGGATCGGCGCGCAGGTTCATCTCGAGGCGGATCGAGGCCATGTCACTCCTCCGCGCCGCAATAGGCTTCGAGCCGGTACCCGTCCGGATCGATCGCGAAGGCCGCGTAGTAGTTCGCACCGTAATCGGCGCGCAGCCCGGGCTTGCCGTTGTCCTGTCCATCCGCGCCGAGCGCGCCTGCATGGAAGGCCGCGACGCTCTTGCGCGTCGGGGCGTCGAAGCAGAAGTGCAGGCCCGATGCGGTATCGGCCGGGACCGGCTTGTCGCTCGCCGAAATCCACAGCGCGACCGCGTCCTTGCCGTAGCCGAGCGAGGCATCGCCTGCGCTGAGGCAGCTGTAGCCGAGCGGCTCCAGCGCCGCGTCATAGAAGCGCTTGGTGCGCGCGATGTCGCGCACGCCGATCGAAACATGGTTGAGCATGGTTGCGTCTCCGTCTTTGGTGCGGAGACAGGTAGGTGAGGGGATGCGCCAAAACTTGGAGAAAATTGCGCTGCTGCGCAGAATGTCATCCCGGGCGAGGCCGCAGGCCGAGGCCCGGGACCCATCTGTCGCGGGTCGCGGATGTTCCGGGATACATGGGTCCCCGGATCGGCTCGCGTTGCTCGCCGTCCGGGATGACAGCGCCCCGGGGTGACGGCAGTGGCTACGCTGCCTGCCGGAATTCCCGCGGCGAAGCCCCGAATTCGGCGCGGAACGTGCGAGTGAAATTGGACAGGTCCTCGAAGCCGACATCGAGCGCGACCTCGGTCACCGGCATCCTGGTGGCGGCGAGCTTCTCCGCCGCCGCGCGCAGGCGCGTGCGCAGCAGCCATTGATGCGGCGTCACGCCGGTCACGGCCTTGAAGCTGCGCAGGAAGTGGTATGGGCTCATCTTCGCCATGCCGGCGAGGCCCACCACCGTGTGCGGCGCCGCGCTGTGCTCGGCCATGTGATGCAGCACCGGCGCCATGCGGCCGTGATGGCGTACCGCATTGCGGCTGCGCTCGTGCCCGGCGAGCGCGGCGGCGGTGCCGGCCAGTTCGAATGCGACTTCTTCCATCGCCTGCGGCTCACGCATCGCGATGCGCGCGCGGGCGGTCAGGTTCGCGAGCGCGCGCAGCGGGGGCAGGCGGTTGTGCGCGAAGGCAGGCCTGGCACCGGCGTCGTGCGCGATGCATTCGAACAGGTCGGGCGCGAACTGGAACGAGAGGCAGCGGTCACCTTCGCCGTGCCGGTGCGAACACACGAAACAACGGCCGGCCTCGACCAGGAACATCGAGCCCTCCGACAGCAGCGACGTGCCGTTCGCATCCTGCGCCACGAAGCTGCCCGACAGGAGCAGCGCAACGCCGGTGGTGGACGAACGCTCCTCGGCTTCATAGTCACCGGGCCCGCAACTGCAGACGACGTCGTTCACCCGCCAGCCGTCGCCGGCGGCGATCGGCCGGTCGATAATTTCACCCGCGCCGCCGGCGACCGATTTGCGCGCCAGCGCGGCAGCGAGGGGATCGTGACTCGGCGCCTTGATCATGCAGCCAATATAGACGCCTCGCTAAGCCCGTTCCACCCGCGCCGCGTAACAACCGGGCGCGGCGAAATGGACGTGCAGATAGGAGGCACGCGGGTCGGCGAACAGGCGCTCGATCGCGTCCTCGAGCTTGGCGCCCTCGACCAGCTCGAACTTCACCATCATGCCATCGCGGTCGAAGGCGCGCGCCGCGAGCGTGCGCTTGCGCAGCTGCTCGGGCACCTCGTCGACCTTGTCGTAGGTCCGCTCGCCTTGGCGCACGAAGATCGCGAAACGCATGCGGTATGGCGAGTCCACCGCATGGTGCTCGTAGTTGACCAGGATCACCTCATCGCCCGGGGTCGCATCGGTCAGGCTGACGCGGCACGGCGCGGGATGTTCGGCGGTGCGGCGCACGGCGCCGAGGGCGGCGAGTTCGGCATCGTCAAGCGCGAACAGGTGATCGAAGTTTCCGGCCGGCAGGCCGGTGATGCGAAAGCTCATGACGTCCTCCATCGTTGTGATTGATGTGGACCTGAGGGGGGCCGAAACCCACCCGATTTCCGATCCCGCCGCAGCTTGCTAGGCTCGCGCGAAATGGGAGGGACGCATGCGCCGCTTTGGTGCTCTTCTGCTGCTGCTCGCGTTTGCGACGCCGGCCGCGGCCGAATTCCCCGACAAGCCGATCCGGCTGATCGTGCCGCAGGCGCCGGGCAGCGCGACCGACACCGTCGCGCGCATCCTTGGCGCGGAGCTCGGTAAAGAGCTCGGCCAGCAGATCGTGGTCGACAATCGCCCGGGCGGCGCGCTCACCATCGGCCTCGATCTCACCGCCAAGGCCGAGCCCGACGGCTACACGCTGTGCATGGGGCCGGTCGGCGCGCTCGCGATCACGCGCCACATGGTGGCGAAGCTGCCCTACGACATCGAGCGCGACTTCCAGCCGATCGCACTGGTGGCCAAGGGCCACATGCTGCTCGCGGTCTCAAACGATGCGCCGTTCCGGACCGTGCCGGAGCTGATCGATTACGCGAAGAAGAATCCCGGCAAGCTCTCGAATGCCTCCTCGAGCAACGGCTCGCCGGGCCATGTCGGCGGCGAACTGTTCAAGTTCATGACCGGCACCGAGATCGTGCACATCCCGTATCGCGGCGGGGCGGCGGCGACCAACGACCTGATCGCGGGCCGCGTGCAGCTGATGTTCGAGAGCCTGAATTCGATCGCGCCGCATGCGCGCTCCGGGACCGTGCGCGCGCTCGCGGTCACCGGCGAGCGCCGCTCGCCCGGCTTTCCCGAGGTGCCGACGGTCGCCGAAGCCGGCGTGCCGGGCTATGCGGCGCCGACCTGGAGCGGCGTGATCGGACCGGCCGGCATCCCGCGCCCGATCGTCGACAAGCTCAACGCCGCGATCAACCGCGCGATCGCCTCTCCGGCGTTCATGCAACGCTTCGCGGCGATCGGGGATGAGCCGGCCGGCGGCACGCCGGAGGACTTCGCCGCGACCATCGCGCAGGACTCGGCGAAATGGCGCGAGGTGGTACTCCGGTCCGGCGCGAAGCTGGATTAATTACTTTGCATGGGGTTGTTTTCCGATTTTTTTTCCGGCGGCCTCGGCGTTGTGGCAATACGCCGCGGTTCCCCGGCTCAAGTGGCCGGGATTCACAACCCGCTGAACCAGTTGTAGCCGCGGTCTTCCCAATAGCCGCCGGTGTAGTTGTTCAGCACAGACATCCCGACGACGTGCTTCGGATTCTTGAACCCGAGCTTGGTCGGCATGCGGATGCGCAGCGGAAAGCCGTACTTCACCGGCAGCGTTTCGTCGGCGAACTTGAACGTCATCTGGGTCTGCGCGTGCAGCGCGGTCGGCATGTCGATCGAGACCGAATAGCCTTCCGCGCAGGCGAAGTGCACGTATTTCGCCGTCAGGTCGGCGCCGATGCGGCGCAGGAAATCGCCGAGCGGCGCGCCGGTCCATTTGCCGACCGCGCTCCAGCCTTCCACGCAAACGAGCCGCGTGATCTGGGTTTGCTGCGGCAGCGCGTAAAGCTGGTCGATGGTCCAGGCCTGCTTGCTGTCGATCAGGCCGTCGAGCACGAGCTTGTAGGTGTCCTCGTCGACGTCGGGCGCCTCCTGCTCGGAATAATAGGCGTTGAACGGGAACGGGTTCCTGATCGCGCTTTCCGGATAGGTCTCGGCCAGGCGGCCCGGATCGAACAGGCGCGCCTGCACCCAGTCATTGAAGTTCGACACGATGCGCAGCGCGCGCTCCGACGAGGGGCCGTCGACGATGTCGCAGCCGGTGAGCAGCGCCAGCGCGCCGAGGCTCGCGGTGCTGCGCAGGAACAGCCGCCGCGACGGATCGGGCAGCAGCTTTGCGGCGTCCTTGATCAGGGGTGAGGCATCGACCGTTGTGTTGCGCGGCTTGCCCATCGTCATCGTCCCGTGATCATGGCGCGCAGCGACTTCGGCACCAGCAGCGTCATCACGACATGAACGACGAGGAAGGCGAGGATCGCCGCCATCGCGAAGAAGTGAACGTAGCGCGCCGCGTCGAAGCCGCCGAACAGATCGGCGAGCGGACGCAATTGCACCGGCTTCCAGATTGCGACGCCCGACAGCACGATCACGGCGCCGGCGAGCAGAACGCCGACGTAGACCAGCTTCTGCACCGCGTTGTAGCGGGACAGGTCGTCGTGACGCAGCCTGCCGGTGAATGCCGCCGCGGTGTCGCTGATCACGTCGCGTGGCCGGATCGGCAGCAGCTTCCGCCGGAAGCGGCCGGTCGCAAAGCCGAGCGCCAGATAGACCAGCCCGTTGATCACCAGAACCCACATCGCGGCGAAGTGCCAGAGCAGGCCGCCGGCGAGCCAGCCGCCGAGCGAATTGCGCGGAAAGGTGAAGCCGAACAGCGGCGAGGCATTGTAGATCTGCCAGCCCGAGCCGATCATGATCAGCATCGCGAGCGCGTTGATCCAGTGCGTGAGGCGGACATAGAGCGGATGGATGCGCGGGCGCCCGGCTTGCGCACCGATGTCGTTCACGCCTTCGAGATTTGCGGTGTCCGCCATCTGCCGAGTATATCGCGACTGTTCACGAACAAGAAACGCAACGGCACGCAGCGCGTGGAATAACTGTGGCGCCGCGGTGTTCATTCAGATCGCGGGGAGGATCTCATGACCAGGCTCGTCGGTGTCATTTTCGGAACCATCGCGCTGATGCTTGCTCTCGCCGTTCCGGCGGCCGCGCAGGGCACCGTGCGGGTGCGCGGCGCCATCGAGCGCGTCGAGGGCGACACCTACGTGATCAAGACCCGCGCCGGCGCGGAGGTGAAGGTCAAGCTGCCCGACAACGTGATGGTGGTGGCGCTGACCAAGGCCTCGCTCGCCGACATCAAGCAAGGGTCCTATGTCGGGGTCGCCGGCATGCCGCAGCCCGACGGCAGCCAGAGGGCGCTGGAGGTGCACATCTTCCCAGAGGCGATGCGCGGCACCGGCGACGGGCATCGCGGCTGGGACCTGCAGCCGACGAGCACGATGACCAACGGCGCGGTCGATCAGGCCGCGGCCTCGAGCGACGGGAAGACCCTCACGCTCAAATACAAGGACGGAGAAAAGAAGATCCTGGTCGGCAACGATACGCCGATCGTGGTCTACGCGCCGGGGGAGAAGAGCGAGCTGAAACCCGGCGTGCCGATCTTCATTTCGGCGGCGATGACGCAGCCGGACGGCACGCTGACGACGCCGCGGGTGAATGTCGGCCGCGGTGTTGCGCCGCCGATGTAGCGCCGGACGCGGACGAACGCCTAGCTCGCGGCCGCCTGCATCGCGGCAAAGCTCGCCTGGCCCAGCCGCGCCGCGATGTCGCCGGCGGGCTGCGGCTTGCCGAAGCGATAGCCCTGCATCGAATGCACCCCGGCGGCGCGCAGGAAGAGCTGCTGCTCGGCGTTCTCGACGCCTTCCGCCGTAACTTTCATGCCGAGCCCGCGGCCGAGGCTGACGATCGCATGCACGATCGAGGCGGCATCCGGCGCGCTCTCGATCGAGCGCACGAACGAGCGGTCGATCTTGATGCGGTCGAACGGGAAGCGGCGCAGGTAGTGCAGGCTCGAATAGCCGGTGCCGAAATCGTCGAGCGCAAAGCGCACGCCGGTCGCCTTGAGCCGATGCATCGCCTTCTCGGCATCGTCGACATTGCCGAGCAAGGTCGACTCGGTCAGCTCCAGCTCGAGCCGGTGCGGATCGAACTCGGTCTCGGCGAGGATGCGCTCCACCGCCTCGACGAAATCCTGGCGGCGGAACTGGAGCGGCGAGACGTTGACCGCGACGGTCAGGCCGCTCCACGGCTTCGCCTCGATGCAGGCCTTGCGCAGCACCCATTCGCCGAGCGGGATGATGAGCTCGCAGCCCTCGGCGATGGGGATGAACTCGGCCGGCGGCACGTCGCCGCGGGTTGGATGGCTCCAGCGGCACAGCGCCTCGACACCCGCCATCTTCTCGCCGCTGGCATTCATGATCGGCTGATAGGCGACGGACAGCCCATCTTCGGCGATCGCCGCGCGCAGATCCTTCTCGAGCTGCTTGCGCTCGCGCAGGTCGGCGTCCATGTCGGCATCGTAGATGCAGGCGCGGCTGCGGCCTTCGTTCTTTGCGCGATAGAGCGCCACGTCGGCGCGGCGCATGATGTCGGCCGCGTCCGCCGCGTCGTTTTCGATCACCGCGATGCCGATGCTGGCGCCGATGACCAGCGTGTGGCCGCTGATCGAGTAGGGGGCGCGCAGGATGGCGATCACGCGGTCGGCGAAACGCTCGAGCAACTCGACCTCGGGCGCCTCGGTGGTGATGACGGCAAACTCGTCGCCGCCGAGGCGTGCGACGAGATCGTCGCGGCGCAGCGCATGCCTGAGCCGCTGCGCCACGACGCCGATCAGGCCGTCGCCGATGTGGTGGCCGAGCGTGTCGTTGATGTCCTTGAAATGATCGAGGTCGATGGCGAGCACCGCGGCGAGCGTGCCCTTGCGGCCCGACGCGGCGATGACGGCGGCAAGCCGCTCGCTGAAAGCGGTGCGGTTCGGCAGGCCGGAGAGGGGGTCATGCAGGGCGAGGTGACGCAGGCGGTCCTCGCCCTCGGCGAGCTTCGTCGCGGTGCGGCGGATGTAGCGCAGCGCGAAGCCGGTCAGCAGCGCGAAGCCGCCGAACGCGATCGCCATGAACGGCAGCACCGTCCTGACGATCTTGCCGCCCGGCTGGTTCGGGACCCAGGCAAAGCGCGCGATCGGCGCGCCGGCGCCGTCGGAGAGGACGGACAGCGTTTCGCCCTTGGCGGGCGCCTCCTGCCCAGTGGTGCGCAGGCTCGGCAGGTCGAAACGTGCGCTGATGTCCGAGAGCAGCTGCCCGTCGAGATACTTGACCGCGAGCACCAGCGTCGGATTGCCGGGCGCTGCGCCCATGCTGTCCGGCACGTTGGCGCCGACACCGGCAACGATCGCCGGCCGGTTCATGAAAAGCTGGAGACGCTGCGCGCGGCGCGGCCGGCTGAGGCTGGTCGCGGGGTCGGTCGAGGAATGCAGCACGACCTCGTCGTCGAGCGGCTGGGCGGTCCCGCGCAACAGCGCGATGATGCGTCCGAGATCGTCGCCCGCCTGGGTGAAGCGTGCCGGATCGACGCTCTTGTTGTCGAGCATCGCGTAGGTGAAGCGGTCGGCGCGGTCGACCACGAAAACATGGTCGTGGTCGAAGAAGGTGCCGAGGCGCAATCCGACCAGGTGATGGACCCAATCGGGGTCGAAATTGTAGTGCAGCTGCAGGACGATGTCGTTCGAGGCGGCGACGTTTTCGAGCTCGCGCAGCACGCGGCGGCCGCGGTCGGCGATCGCCTGGGTGAGCAGGCGGCGCTCCTGCTGCAGCTGGACATCGTCAGCGCGCTCGGCTGCGGACAGGACGGCGACCACGACGCAAACGATCGCGACGACCACAACGAGGCCGATCGGCGTGGCGCCGACGACGCGCGTCCGGCCGTTCAGTCTGCGCTCACGGTATCGCGCGAGCCGCGTCACTGCCTCTCGCCACACGGGCGACCCCCAGGGGCTGACCACTTGGTTTGGCCGGACCCTACGGCGCAGAGCTTGTGAAAGGCTTGCAACGGTAACGGGCAACGGCGGCGCGGTGCCCCGAAATGCGGCAATTCGTCCGCGAGCCCTAACGGCCGGTTAACGAAGACGCGTGGCTTTCCGGGCGTGAAATCAGTGTCCGGCGTTGCCGTACGGGGGGCGCGGGATATTCATGTGCGCCTGCCGCAGCGCTGCCGACCAGCGCTCGCGCAGGTCATGGAAATAGGGCTCGCCCGGCTCGATACGGTAGTTCAGTTCGGCCTCGCAGGTGTCGCGCCGCACCACCAGCAGGTCGATCGGCATGCCGACGCCGAGGTTGGAACGCATGGTGGAGTCCATCGAGATCAGGCCGATCTTGAGCGCGTCGTACAGGTCGACGCCATAGCTGATGGCGCGGTCGAGCACCGGCTTGCCGTATTTGTGCTCGCCGATCTGAAGGTAGGGACTGTCGACCGAGCATTCGATGAAGTTGCCGGCGCCGTAGATCATGAACAGGCGCAGCTTGTCGCCCTTGATCTGTCCGGCGAACAGGAACGAGACGTCGAAGTTCACGTCGGCGGCCTCGAGCGCGTCGCCCTCAAGCTTGTGCACCTGGCGGATCGCGTGACCCATGCGCTGCGCCGCCTGAAACATGGTCGGCGCATTGAGCAGCGTTTCCAGCTCCCTGGTCTGCGGGTTCTCGATGCCCTCGGTCACGGTCGACACCACCGACTGGCTGATCGACAGGTTGCCCGAGGAGGCGAGCGCCATGATGCGCTGGCCCGGCACGCCGAAGACATGGAGCTTGCGGAAGGTCGAGATGTTGTCGAGGCCGGCGTTGGTGCGCGTGTCCGCCATCATGACGAGCCCGTCACGGACCAGGATCCCGCAACAATAAGTCATGACGACTCACACCCCTTCGCGCCGGTTCGATTTATAGCGGCGTGGGCGAGGGGGCCGCAATGCGCTGCAGCAAGGGAAATCGCCGAGAGCGGACTGGACGTCAGCTCTGCACCTGCCGGGCGGCCTGATCGACCTGCACATTGACCGAAAGGCTCTCGGTGCCGCCGCCGCGGCGCGCGCCGCGTACCGGGGCGGCTCCGAGGTAGTCGAGCCCGACCGCAACGCGGACATGGGCGTCGGTCGCACAGATGCCGTTGGCCGGATCGAACGCGAGCCAGCCGAGCGAGGGCAGGTGCGCCTCGGCCCAGGCGTGGCCGGCATCCTGCTGGGTCACGCCGTCGGCGCGGTGGAAATAGCCGCCGACGTAGCGCGCCGGGACGCCGAGATGGCGCGCGGCCGCGATGAACACATGCGTGAGATCCTGGCAGACGCCGCGCTTGAGCGCGAAGGCTTCGGCCGCCGTGGTCGAGGTCAGGGTCGGACTGGTGTCGAACGTCATCTCGCTGTGGATGCGGCCCAGGAGCGCGTGCAGCATCGGCAGCATGTCGTCGGACTGGGTGCCCACCTCGCGGGCGAAGCTTGCGATCGCGCCGTCCGCCTCGGTGAGCGGCGTCGGGCGCAGATACAGGCTCGGCGGAAAGCGCTCGATCGCGCCTTGCACGATGCCGGCGGTGTTCTGCACGTCGACTTCGCCCTCGACGTGCACCGCAAGCTCGGTGAACGGGCCGTCGGCCGAGAAGGTATGCGTCACGTTGCCGAATGCGTCCTCATGCACGTTGAGCCGGCAATCCTCCGATACGTCGATGCGCCAGTGGACGACGTACTGGCCGTCGTGATTGCGCGGCGTGAGACGCAGCGTCTGGATCACGCCGTTGATCGGCGCGTCATAATGATAGCGGGTCTCATGCGAGATATGGATACGCATGCGTCTTCCGGATCAGCTCTGCGGCGCGGCGCGGTTGCCGTGGGTCATGTTGCGAACGACGCCGGCGAGGCGGCGCAGCAGCATCAAGACCACCTTCAAGTTCATCACGAGCCTCGGCGAGACCGCAAGCCCCATGGCGTTGAGCGAGCCGAGGGCGAGCGATTTGGTCATCCTGCCGAAGCCTTCGGGCGTCGCCTCGAAGCGGCCGTTCACGGTCAGCGTGTCGAAGCCGAACGGGTTGTTGAACAGGAAGGAGAGCGAGCTCGAGTGCATCGCGACGTCTTCCGGGCCGGTTGCGGGCGCAAAGCCGTCGACGATCGAGACGCTCACCGTCGTGCCGAGATCGGTCAGGCGGATCACCACCGGGTGGAACGCGCCGAGCGCGGGAAGCCGGCGCAGCAGCTTGATCAGCGCGGCCGAGTTCTGCTGAAAGGCGCGCTCGCGATATCGGGCGAACTCCTGCTGCAGCAGGTCCAGCGGCACGCCCGCGCCGGGCGGGCGCAGCGGCAGCGCGTCAAGCGCGCCGTAGACCGTGTCGAACGACGCGAGCGCCTTGGCATTGTCGTGCGGCGTCTCCGAATCCCACGTCTCGCCCGGAAAGAGGATCGCAGGCGCCGCACCGGCTGCGGCAATGGCCGCCGCCGCATCGCCCGGACGGTTGATGTGATCGTTGAGGTAGGCGTTCTCCTCGTTGGAGAAATAGACGAAGCTGGCAAACGGCACGACGTGACCGGGTTCAAGCGCACGCACCTGCGCGGCGATCGTCTCGAGCTTGCGCCGCGCCGCCACTTCGCGGAATTGCGCGTTGGCGCGTCCGCCCTTCCAGGCCGCGTAGCTGAACTGGGTCAGCAGCAAGTCGATTGGACCCGTGAGCCCGGCGATCTCGCGCAGCTCTGTCGCGTCGCCTTCGGCACAATCGTTCAGGTTCAAGACCGAATGCGTGGCGTCACGCAGGTGTAGCCACGAATCGTAGAATTCGCTGACGCCGCAGATCACGCGCACGCCGCCGATCGTCACTTCGCGGCGGTCGGGCAGCTCGGTGACGTCGAAGCCGCGTGAACTCGATAAACGACGCCACGCGGCGGTCGCGCGTCGCCTGGAACAGCACCGGGATCGACTTGTAGCGCGCCGATATGTCGATGAAGAACTTGGGCACGAAGTGGTCGGGATGCTCGTGCGACACCCAGATATGGGTGACGTCCGCCATCACCTCGTCGAGCCGCAGCGGCGTCTTGATCAGCAGATCCCAGCCATTGTTGAAGGCCGGCCCCGACAGCCATGGATCGCACAGGATCACGGCGTCGCCGATCGCGATCTTCACGCAGGCATGATTGATCAACGTGACCTGCATCGGTTCCACAAGGCCGGCGCCGGCATCCCGGCGAGGCCATCTCTATAAAGCAGGATGCGGGCGCCCGACAATTGCGCCGCCGCGCCCGAATTTTCGGAATCGCTTGAATTTTCAGGAACTTTGCTTACACGGTCGCGCATGTCCGACACGCTCGAGGTGCCCGAAGCCGCGCGATCCAATGCCGCCGCCGCCACCCCGCGGCGCACCTTCGCGATCATCTCGCATCCGGACGCCGGCAAGACCACGCTGACCGAGAAGCTGCTCTACTTCGGGGGCGCGATCCAGATGGCCGGGCAGGTCAAGGCGCGCGGCGACCGGCGGCGCACCCGCTCCGACTGGCTCGAGATCGAGCGCGCGCGCGGGATATCGGTCACCTCGTCGGTGATGACGTTCGAGCACGCCGGGATCGTGTTCAACCTGCTCGACACGCCGGGCCATGCCGACTTCAGCGAGGACACCTACCGCACGCTGAGCGCGGTCGACGCCGCGGTGATGGTCATTGATGCCGCGAAGGGAATCGAGAGCCAGACCCGCAAGCTGTTCGAAGTCTGCCGGCTGCGCGATATTCCGATCATCACCTTCATCAACAAGATCGACCGCGAAGGTCACGATCCGCTTGCGCTGCTCGACGAGATCTCGTCCGGACTGGCACTCGACCTGACCGTGCTGACGTGGCCGATCGGCATGGGCGTCGATTTCCGCGGCGTGCTTGACGTCGCGGGGTCGCGGCTGCTGCTCCCCGCGCACAGCCCCAAGGATGCGTTCGGACGCACCGAGCCGCTCGCGAGCATCGCGCAGATCGATCACCCGGATGTCGAGGAGCGCATTGCGCTGCCGGCGCTGGAGAGCCTCGAACTGTGCATGGCCGGCCTGCCGGCGTTCGACGCCAAGGCGTTCCGCGAAGGGCACCTGTCGCCGGTGATCTTCGGCAGCGCGCTGAAGGACTTCGGCGTTGCCGAACTGCTCGATTGCCTGGCGCGTTGGGCGCCCGACGCGCTGCCGCGCAAGGCGCAGGAGCGCACGGTCGAGCCGAGCGAGAAGGCGGTGAGCGGGTTCGTGTTCAAGGTCCAGGCCAACATGGATCCGAATCATCGCGACCGCGTCGCGTTCGTGCGGCTGTGCTCGGGCCGCTTCAAGCGCGGGATGCGGCTGTTCAACGTGCGCGAAAAGAAGTCGATGAACGTCGCGGCGCCGATCTTTTTCTTCGCGCAGCAGCGCGCGACCGTCGATGAGGCCTTTCCGGGCGACATCATCGGCATTCCCAACCACGGCACGCTGCACGTCGGCGACACGCTGAGCGAGGGCGAGGCGCTGCGCTTCACCGGCGTGCCGAACTTCGCACCCGAGGTGCTCCGTCGCATCGTGGTGAGCGACGGCCTGAAGGCGAAGCAGATGAACAAGGCGCTCACGGATCTGTCCGAGGAGGGCGTGGTGCAGATCTTCCGCCCGCGCGACGGCAGCTGGCCGATCCTCGGCGCGGTCGGGACGCTGCAGTTCGAGGTGCTGGCATCGCGCCTCGTGGCCGAGTACGGCGTGGAGGCCAGGCTCGAAGCCGCCCCTTACGAGACCGCACGCTGGGTCACGAGCGACAAGGCCGACGTGCTCAAGCGCTTCTGCGACGCGAACCGCTCGGCCATCGCGGACGACAATGCCGGCGCGCCGGTCTTTCTCGCGCGCAGCGCCTGGGTGCTCAGGCGCGAGATCGACGACTGGCCGGATATCCGGTTCGTCAACGTGATGGAGCGGAATTAGGGCAACGTGCAGTTCCGGCCCGCGCCCGCTCGGCCGGAGTGACCGCGGCGCCTTAAAGCAGATACTGCTCGGTGATCATCGCGCCGAGCCTGTTGTTGTCGGCGATGAATGATCCAATGAACTCGTGCAGCCCGGTGCGGAAGATCTCCTCCATCCGGCTGTTCACCATCCGGGTGCGGATGCCGCGTGCGTGACGCTGCGCCGGGCCCTGACGGCCATAGGCGCGCGCGATGTTGTCGAGATGTTCGACCAGATGCGCATAGCAGCTCGCGAGCGAGCGCGGCATCTGGTCGTTGAGGATCAGCAGGTCGGCGATCAGCCAGGGCTTCAGGCTTTCGCGATAGACCCAGTGGTAGGCGGTGAGCGCCGAGACCGAGCGCAGGATCGCGGCCCACTGGAAGTAGTCGAGCGGGCCGCCGACGTGCTCGTGCGGCGGCAGCAACAGGTGATACTTCACGTCGAGGATGCGCGCGGTGTTGTCGGCGCGCTCCATGAACACGCCGAGGCGCGAGAACCAGTAGGCGTCGTTGCGCAGCATGGTGCGGTAGGCCGAGCCGTCGAAGCGCAGCGAGGATTCCTGCACCCAGCGCAGGAACTGCGCGAACTGCTCGCGCGAAACTGCGCCGGTGCCGAATTTCTGCAGCTCCAGCCAGGTGCCGTTGATCGCGTCCCACATCTCCATGGTAAGCGCGGTGCGCACCGAACGCGCGTTGGCGCGCGCGACCTCGAAGCAGGAGCGGATCGAGGAGGGGTTGTCGGGCGAAAAGGCGAGGAAATCCGTGACGGTCTGCTCGTTCGCTTCCTTGTGGGCGGAGAAGAAGCCGGTCGAACAGCCCGCGGTCGAGACGGCCGATTCCCACTCGTTGGTCGGCGAGAGGCCGGTGGTCGGTACGGCGCTCAGGCGCTGCGTCGCCTCCAGAATGCGCGCGAGATACTCGGCGCGCTCCACGTAGCGCGCGAGCCAGTACATGTTGTCGGCGGTGCGCGAGAGCATTTACGTGTCCAGCACCCAGGTGTCCTTCGTGCCGCCGCCCTGGCTGGAGTTGACCACCAGCGAGCCGGCCTTGAGCGCGACGCGCGTGAGCCCGCCGGGCACGATGCGGATACGGTCTTTGCCTGTGAGCACGAACGGGCGCAGGTCGACGTGGCGCGGCGCGAGCCCTTCCTCCACCAGCGTCGGGACCGTCGACAAAGCCAGCGTGGGCTGCGCGATGAAGCCACGCGGATCGCGCTTGAGTTTCTCGCGGAACGCTTCGAGCGTCATCTTGTCGGCCCTCGGCCCGATCAGCATGCCGTAACCGCCCGAGCCGTGCACTTCCTTCACCACGAGCTCCGACAGGTTGTCGAGCACGTAGGACAGGTGCTCCGCCTCGCGGCAGCGCCAGGTCGGCACGTTCTTCAGGATCGGCTCTTCGCCGAGATAGAAGCGCACGATCTCCGGCATGTAGCTGTACACCGCCTTGTCGTCGGCGACCCCGGTGCCGACCGCGTTGGCGAGGGTCACGTTGCCGGCGATGTAGGCCGACATCAGGCCGGGCACGCCGAGCGCGGAATCCGGACGGAATGCGAGCGGATCGAGGAAGTCATCGTCGATGCGCCGGTAGATCACGTCGACGCGCTTCAGGCCTTCGGTCGTGCGCATGAACACGACCTCGCCCTTGACGATGAGGTCGCGTCCTTCGACCAGGTCGATGCCGAGTTTGTCGGCCAGGAACGAATGCTCGTAATAGGCCGAGTTGTAGATGCCGGGGGTGAGCAGCACGACCACCGGCTCGGCGGCGGCGGTCGTCGGCGCGACCGATTTCAAGGTCGCGAGCAGTTCGTCCGGATAATTCTCGACCGGCGCGACGCGATGTCGCGCGAACAGGTCGGGGAACAGCCGCATCATGATCTCGCGGTTCTCCAGCATGTAGGAGACGCCGGAGGGCGTGCGTGCGTTGTCTTCCAGCACGTAGAAGGTGTCGGCATCGACGCGCACGATGTCGATGCCGGCGATGAAGACGTAGATGTCGTGCGGCACGCTCAGCCCGTTCATCTCAGGCCGGAACACCGGGTTCTGAAAGATGAGGTCTTCCGGCACGATGCCGGCGCGCAAGGCCTCGCGCTTGGAATAGATGTCCTTGATGTAGAGATTGATCGCCTTGGTGCGCTGCTCGAGCCCGCGCTTGACCGTTTCCCACTCGTCGGCGGCGAGCACGCGCGGGATGACGTCGAACGGGATCAGCCGCTCGGTCGAATCGGACTCGCCATAAACCGCGAAGGTGATGCCGATCCGGCGGAACAGGAGCTCCGCCTCGCGCCGGCGCATCTGCAACATGTCGGGGGGGATCTGGCCGAGCCAGCTTGCGAGCTCCTGGTAGGCCGGGCGGGTCGCGCCCTCGGTCCCATTCATCTCGTCAAACGCGACGGCCATCGATGCCCTTCCCCCGCGGCAACCTGCCTACAGCTGGATGCTAGCTGCAAGCGGCGCGCCAGTGAAAGGGACGCGCCGACGCGGCTGCGGTTCCACTCCGCTCCCATTTTGCACAATTATTGGGCTGCCGGTGGCCTTCGTCTACGCATTCGTGCAAGCAAACCGCGCAATACGGCGTCTTCCTGGACGGCGGCATTTGCGACAATTGAGACCATTCGTGAACCCACAGCGGAAACTTTATTTTCAACCGACTCGGCACTTTTCTCTACCATTGCGTTGTCCTCAAAGCGCCGCGAGCGCTTCCAGTGCTGCCAGACCGAGCGGGGTGACACGATGGCCGGCCAGTATTCCAACAAGGGCAAGGCTCCGATTGCGCTGATCGTGGAGGACGATCCCGACCTGCGCGAGCTAGGGGCAGCGTTGCTGGAGGAAACCGACCTGCGCGTGGTCGAATGCGTGGATGCCGAGGAGGCAATGGCCGTCATGGCACGCGAGGGCGACAACGTCGCGCTGGTATTCGCCGATGTGCGCCTGCCGGGCGTACTCGACGGCATCGACCTCGCGCGGCGGGTGAAGGCGCTGTGGCCGCATGTCTCGATGGTGGTCACCTCCGGCTATGCGGCGCGGCGGCCCGACAAGCTGCCAGATACGGTCGCCTACATGCCCAAGCCCTGGCTCGCGCTCGACGTGCTGGTGCAGGCCGAGAAGGCGGCCGATTGGATGCAGCGCGCGCAGCGGATCTAGATCACGATCACGTCTGCGTCCGGCACCTCCGCATACAGCCGCGCGACCTCGGCGGCGCGGCGCTCCAGCGCGAGACGCTGGTTGATGTAGCCCTTGTCGGTAATTTCGTTGGCGTCGATCGAGGGCGCGTCGGGCAGCAGCACCACACGCGCGATGCGCTCCGATGAGCCCGGATGCGCCGCGTTCCAGGCGCTCAGCGAGTGGCGCACGTGGTCGCGCACCACGGAATGTGTTGCGAGATCGGGCAACCCCGTGGGCGCGCCGTCGCCGATCAGCTTTTGGCAGCCCGCCGCATTGATCCAGCATAACAGCGCGACGAAGTCGCGATCCGCGCCGGCCACGATCGCGTCCTGCAGCACCGGCGAACTGGCCGCGAGCGCGCCGACGCGCAGGCCGCCGACCTGCACCCAGGTGCCGGTGGTGAGCTTGAAGTCTTCGGCAAGGCGTCCATTGAAGATCATGCCGCGCGCGCAATCGTTTTCGTCGGCCAGGCGCACCGCGTCGCCCGGCTTGTAGAAGCCTTCGTCGTCGAACGCGTCGGCGGTCAGCTCCGGCCGCTTCCAGTAACCCGGCGTGATGTTCGGTCCGCGCACGCGGATTTCAAGCTTGCCGCCGCTCGGCAGAAGCTTCATCTCGCAGCCGGGCGCGGGCAGGCCGATATTGCCGGCGCGGTCGAGCAGGAAGTGCGCCGCGGTCGCAAGCGGCGCGGTCTCGGTCGTGCCCCATGAGGTCGACATCGGCACGCGGTGGCCGGTCGTGCGCACCGACACGGCCTCGAGCCGCTCCCACAAATCCTGCGGCAGCGCGGCGCCGGCATAGAAGATCAGCCGCAGCTTCGCGAAGAACGATGCGGCAAACGACTCGTCGCGTTCCAGATGCGGCAGCAGCGACGCGTAACCGGCCGGCACGTTGAAATAGATCGTCGGCGAAATCTCGGTGAGATTGCGCACGGTCTCGCCGACCAGCGCGGGCAGCGGGCGGCCGCCGTCGATGACGAGCGTGCCGGCGTGACGCAGCACCATTGTAAAGTTGTGGTTGCCGCCGAACGTATGATTCCACGGCAGCCAGTCCACGAACGTGAGCGGCTGCTCGGTGAGGAACGGCCACATCTGCAGCGCCTGCTGCTGGTTCGCGGTCAGCATCCCGTGCGTATTGACAACGCCCTTGGGCAGGCCGGTGGAGCCGGAGGTGAACAGGATTTTCGCGATCGTGTCCGCGCCGCTCGCCGCGACGGCTTTATCCACTGCGGGGCCAGCTTGCGTGCGCGCGAGGTCGTCGAACGGCGTCGCCCCGAGGCTGGCGCCGTCGCGGCTCGCGACGATCTCGGCACTGCCGCCGATCGCCCCCAGCGCCTTGGCGAACGGCGCGGTGTCGGCGACGTAGATGAGGCGGGGGGTGAGCAACTCGGCGATGTGCCTGAGCTTGGCGAAGTCCTGGCTCTGCAGCGAATAGGCGACCGAGATCGGTGCAACCGGCACGCCCGCGGTGTATCCCGCGAGCATCAGCAGCGCGTGATCGATCGCGTTGGCGGAGAGGATCATCACCGGCCGCTCCGCCGAAAGCCCGCGCGCCAGCAGTGCGGCGGCGAGCGAATCCACCGTGCCGCGCGCCTGCGCATAGGTCAGCTTGCGCCAGCCTTCGGCGTTGCGCTCCTGCAGGAAGACGCGCCCGGGCTCTCGCGCCACCGCCGCGCGGAACAGCCGCGCGAGGCTCGGATCGTAAGCGCCGAGCGGGGACGGGGAGGTGACGCGGATCGTGCCGTCCGGGTCGGTGACGCGATGCGCCAGCGCGGGGGCGAACGCGATCGGCCGATGCGGCGCGCTCGCAGCATGTTCGTTCATCAGGCGCTTCCCATCTTCCTTAAGCGGCGCGTTGATGCATTATAGCGCGCCTGCCGAAAAGGAAACGTCATGAGCATCGTCACCGCCGCCATCCTCGTCATCGGCGACGAGATTCTGTCCGGGCGCACCAAGGACAAGAACATCGGCTACATCGCCGAGTATCTCACCAATATCGGCATCGACCTGAAGGAGGTGCGGGTGGTGGCGGACGAGGAAGCGGACATCGTCGCGGCGCTAAACGCGCTGCGCCACCGCTACACTTACGTGTTCACCACCGGCGGCATCGGCCCGACGCATGACGACATCACCGCCGACTGCGTCGCCAAGGCGTTCGGCGTGACCATCGACGTCGATCCGCGCGCGCGCAAGCTGATGGAGGAACGCTTCGCGGCGCGCGGCGTGGAGATGAACGAAGCGCGCCTGCGCATGGCGCGTATTCCGGCCGGCGCCGAACTGGTCGAGAACAAGCAATCGGGCGCGCCGGGATTCTGGATCGGCAACGTCATCGTGATGGCGGGCGTGCCTTCGATCATGCAGGCGATGCTCGATGCGGCCGCGCCGAAGCTGCAGACCGGCGTGAGGATGCTGTCCGAGACGATCAAGGGCGACGTCCGGGAAGGCGACATCGGCACCGAGCTGGGCGAAATCGCCAAGCAGCACCCGAACGTCAGCATCGGCAGCTACCCGTTCTTCGACGACAAAAGCGGGCCGAACACCAACCTGGTGATCCGCTCGCGCGATGCCGGCGACCTCGCGGCGGCGCGCGCCGACGTCGAGGCCATGCTGACGCGCGTGCGGGCGAGCATGAAGGCGTCGGCCTGACAGCATGGTGGCAATCGTCGACGCCGATGACTAGGTCATCTTGATCGAAAACAGGAGGCGCATCATGGCGACCATCAAACGCAACGCATCCGCGCAGTGGAGCGGCAGCGGCAAGGAAGGCAAGGGCGCGATCACGACGCAGAGCGGCGTGCTCGCCGATACGCCTTATTCGTTCTCGCGCCGCTTTGGCGACGAGACGGGCACCAACCCCGAGGAACTGATCGCGGCCGCGCATGCCGGATGCTTCACCATGGCGCTCGCGTTCCAGCTGAGCGGCGCCGGCAAGCCGCCCGAGAAGCTCGACACCAAAGCTGACGTCGCGCTCGAACAGGTCGAGGGCGGCTGGAAAATCGCCTCGGTCGTGCTGACCTTGAAGGCCAAGGTGCCGGGACTGGCGAAAGAGGAATTCCACAAGCTGGCCGAGACCGCCAAGGCGAACTGCCCGGTCTCCAAGGTGCTGAACGCCACGATCACGCTGGACGCCACCCTGGAATAAGCTGTTCCGTCCCGGCGCGGCTGCTCCTATGCTGCGCCGGTAACGGAGGGGGCTTTGCGGGCATTCTTCAAGGTCTTCGCGATCGGGCTTGCGGTGGTGGCCGCGGCGCTGGCGGTCGTGCACTTTGCGTGGCGCGCGCACGAATTCAAGATCGCCATTCCGGCCGCGAACACGGTCGACCACCGTGTGTTCAACCTGGCGGCCGAAACGCTGCGCAGTCAGCGCGCGCCGGTGCGCCTCGAGGTCGTCACCGTCGAAAATCCCAAGGCGGCGCTGGAAGCGCTCGAAGCCGGCAAGGTGAAGCTCGCGGTCGTGCGTTCGGATGCCGCCATGCAGGGCAAGGCGCAAACTGTGCTGATCATGCGGCGCGAGGCGGCCGTGCTGATCGCCGCCAAGGCGGGCAAGCTGCAGAAGATCACCGACCTGCCGAACGCAATGATCGGCGTCACGCGCGACGGGCCGCTCGACAGCGGCCTGCTGCAGCCGGTGCTCGACTATTACGGGATCTCACGCGACAAATCGAAGTACATGGCGGTGCCGGCCGACGAGGTCGCAAGCGCGCTGCGCCAGAAGAAAATCGATGCCGTGATCGTGGTCGGCGCGGTCTTCTCCAAGCAGGTCAGCGACGTGGTGAGCGATGCCGCGCGCGGCGTGAAGGGTGCGATCAATTTCATCGACATCGAGGAGGCCGACGCCATCGCCAAGCGCATCCCGGCGCTTGAGTCGATCGAGGTCGAGCAGGGCGCGTTCGGCGGGCGTCCGCCGCGGCCGGCGGAGAGCTTCAACACGCTCGGCTATTCGATCCGCCTGGTCGGAACGCCCAAGGTGCAGAGCGACGACATGGCCGAGCTGGTGCGCCAGCTCTATCTGGTCCGGCAGAACCTCAACGCCACCGTCCCCGGCGCCGGCCTGATGGAAGCGCCCGACCTTGATGAAGCGACGTCGTACCTGATCCATCCGGGCGTGCGCGCCTACGTGAACGGCGAGCAGCGCAATTTCTTCGACCGCTACAGCGACTATATCTATCTGCTGATGTTCATCGGCAGCGGGTTAGGCTCGGTCGTCGCCGCCGCGGTCGGGATGATGGCCCCCAAGCGCGAGGGACCGCAGCTTCCGGTCGCGCGCGTGGAGGCGATGTTCGACGCGGTGCGCGACGCCAGGTCGCGCGACGAGCTGGAGGCGGCGGAGCGCGAGGCCGATACGGTGTTCCGTTCGGTATTCCAGGAGGGCGCCGCGGGCAGGCTGTCCGAAGGCGGCATCGCAAGCTTCGCGATGGCGATGAGCGACCTGCGCGGCCGGATCGCGGCGCGGCGAGCGGCGCTGGGAACATGATCCTGCCGCCATTACGCCCGATCATGGCGTCATGACCGACCTCACCAGACGAGGCATCCTGTCGGCCGGTGCGCTCAGCCTCCTGACGCTCGACCCCGCGCTGGCGCAGCAGCCGCTCAACCCGACGCCGGAATGCCGCGACAGCGATGCGCCGACCGTGCGCCAGACCGAAGGCCCGTTCTTCACACCGATGTCGCCCGAGCGCGCTGACCTGATCGAGCCGGGCATCGCAGGGCAGAAGATCGAACTGGTCGGCTTCGTTCTCACGCGCAGCTGCAAGCCTGTGCCGGGCGCGCTGGTCGATTTCTGGCAAGCCGACGACAAGGGTGAGTACGACAACACCGGCTATCGTCTGCGCGGACATCAGTTCGCCGACGCCGAGGGCCGCTACCGCCTGCGCACCATCGTGCCGGCCGTCTACCCCGGGCGCACGCGCCACTTCCACGTCAAGGTGCAGCCGAAGGGCGGACGCACGCTGACGACGCAGCTCTACTTTCCCGGCGAGGCCGGCAACCGGCGCGATCCCCTGTTCCGCGAGGCGTTGCTGATGCGCACCGCCAAGAACGAGGGCTGGCTCGCCGGGCGCTTCGATTTCGTGCTGGATTCGACCTAGCCGCGACAGGCCGGAAAACCGGTTCCCCCTTTTCGCGATCATGCGCTAGAACCCTTCCCGTTGGGTTGGGGAGGGGAAGCCGCAATGGCCGAAGCGCAGGCTCAGAAAGCCTTTCCGGTTTCGTGGGACCAGTTTCATCGCGACGCGCGGGCGCTGACCTGGCGGCTGAGCGGCGCCGGCCCGTTCGAGGCGATCGTGTGCGTGACGCGCGGCGGCCTGGTGCCGGCCGCAATCGTGGCGCGCGAGCTGGAGATCCGCCTGATCGAAACGGTATGCGTGGCGAGCTACCACGATTACAAGACGCAAGGCTCGCTCAGCGTCCTGAAGGGCGTTGCGGACTCGATCTCGAATGTCGGCGGCGGCGCGGGGCAGGGCGTGCTGATCGTCGACGACCTGGTCGACACCGGCAAGACGGCGCGGATCGTGCGCGACATCCTGCCGAAGGCACATTTCGCGACCGTCTACGCCAAGCCGATGGGGCGTCCGCTGGTCGATACCTTCATCACCGAGGTGTCGCAGGACACCTGGATCTATTTCCCGTGGGATCTGGGGCTCGCGTTCCAGCCGCCACTGCGCAATGGAGCGACGTGAATGCAGATCAACGCCAACGGCATCAGCATCAATTATCAGATCGACGGCAAGGAGACGGCGCCCTGGCTGGTGTTCTCCAATTCGCTCGCGACCGACCTGACGATGTGGGACCGGCAGGCGGCCGACTTCGCGTCATCGTTTCGCGTGCTGCGCTACGACCAGCGCGGACACGGCAAGACCGAGGCGCCGGCCGGACGCTACTCGTTCGACATGCTGATCGCCGACGCGCTCGCGCTGATGGATGCGCACAAGATCGACAAGGCGAATTTCTGCGGCCTCTCGATGGGCGGCGCGACCGCGCTCGGCCTCGCGCAGCGCCATCCGGACCGCATCGCGCGCGCGATCGTGTGCGATTCGGGCTGCGCCTCGACGCCGCAGTCGGCGCAGCAATGGGAGGAGCGCATCGCGCTCGCGCAGAAGGAGGGCATGGAGCCGCTGGTCGAATCGACCGCCACGCGCTGGTTTCCGCCCGACGTGATCGCGAAAAACCCGCCCTATCTCGACAAGGCCCGCGCGATGATCCGCAACACGCCGGTGAACGGCTTCATCGGTTGCGCGGCGGCGTTGGCCGATCACGATTTCCGATCGGCGGTGGCGTCGACCAGGCCGCCGGTGCTGTTCATCGCCGGCGAGAAGGATGCGGGCGGCGCGGTGCCGGCGGCGATGAAGGGCCTGCATCAGGACTTGAAGGGCTCGCGCTATGTCGAGCTTGCCGGCGCCGGGCACATCTCCAACCTGGACGACCCGGCCGGGTTCACGCGCGCCGTACGTGATTTTCTGGCCGCGTAAGCGCGCGTTTCCTGGCACATGATCGTTTCCGAAAACCGGTACCCATCCCCGACCGGGGTTGAGGACATGCTTTTCGGGATCACGCTCAGCGCATCCGCAGCGTGCTGGCGATCTTCCAGCCGACGGCGGCGGCTTCCGGGCCGAGCTGGCCGATCACGCGCGACGGATCATAGAGCGAACCCGAGACGAGCAGCACGAAGACGATCATGAGCTTCGACATGGCTGACCTCGATCATTGGGGGTTAGGCGAGGGAGCCCTGCCTGATGGCAGGGTTGCTCGCAGTGCATCGGCGAACTTTTTGCGGATCGCTCAGGCGTGCTCTCGTTGCCCACGCTTCCCGTCCTTGATCCGGCAGCACCCGCGCAAACCGCCCGCTGCCGCAAAAGACGAAGCGTTCAATCAAGCCACCACGACATCCGTCCATCGACTGCCCGCGCCGTCCCTTGCGTCGACCGCACCCGCGGAGTGCCCTCCGCCTGCTCGTTGCAAGGCCATGCGCCCAGTCATCGTTCGCCCGGTTCTTCCCAGTCCCATTCACGTCCGAAAGGCAAAAGATCAGGCGGCGGCGCGCAGCTCGACGTCGCCCACCTGGGTCATCCAGGCCGCGAGCGTGGCCTTGGCCTGCCGCTCGATCGCCGGGCGCATGTTCTCGAGAATGCGGATCGCGCTTTCGCGATAGCTTTCGACCGCCTCGATGGTGAGCTCGGTCGGCCCGCGGTCGATGAATTCGAGTGCGATGTCGAGCAGGGGCACGACCTCGGCGAGCGTGGTCGACTTGCGGTTGACGAGGCGCGTGGCGGCGACGTCGTAGAGGTCCGTGACCGGCTGAAGCGTGGGCATCTGGTAGTCCTCCGTGCCAATGAATGACATGCGGAGGCTATCACGCGAGTGGCGTGTGTAAAGCGTAACTTATTGAAATATCTTCCTAATTTCGACTTGTTCCGAGTTGGTCAAGCTCCTGACAGATCGGCATTTTTCGCTCATCGCGGGTTTTTTTGCCAGCGTTTCCGTCAAGTTCCGTTAGCGGAGCGCTAATGCTGAGGGTGACTTTCGCGAACCGCAGCGCGTTGTGCGGACACGCAACAGCGGGGCGACGGCTGCCCGCGACCGCGCTATTATGGGAGTCGAACGGCCCCGGGCCGACAAGCGGAGGAGAGAAACAATGGACGCCGTGACGCCCAAGGACGGCAAGCAGGTTGGCGTGGAAGGCCACTCACACGTGGTGCGCCCGGCCGAGATGGACTGGAAGCCGACGAGTTTTCCGGGCTGCGAGGCGAAGCCTCTCTATGTCGACGCCAAAAACGGCATCGCGACCCTGCTGATGAAGTTCGCGCCCGGCGCCGTCCTGCCTGACCACCAGCACGTGATGGTCGAGCAGACTTACGTCATCTCCGGCAAGCTGGTTGACCAGGAAGGCCCGGCCGAAGGTCTCACAGTCGGCCCCGGCGAGTTCGTGTGGCGCGAGCCGGGCAGCCGGCACGCCGCGACCACGCCCGAAGGCGGCATCATGATCGCGATGTTCCAGATCCCGAACAAGTTCTTCGCCAAGGACGGCCGCGTCACCGATCAGCACGGCCACGACTGGGAAGAGCTGTGGGGCGCGATCGGATTGCGCCGCGGGGCGTGAGAGGCGGGCGAGGCGAGCGCTCGTCAACCGAACTGCACGAAGCGGGCGGCCTTGCCGCCCGCTTTTGTTTTGCGGATCGCGTATTCGGACGCGTGATGGTTTGCGACGGCCGTGCCGCGAGCGCGGTGCGCTCCCTCCCCTGCTTGCGGGCGAGGGTTGGGGAGGGGGTACCCACAATCAGTTCCGATTGAAGCGCACATGCTCTAGAAAGCAGATCGCGCGGGCGTGGCGGAATGGTAGACGCAAGAGACTTAAAATCTCTCGGGAGCAATCCCGTGCCGGTTCGAAGTCCGGCCGCCCGCACCAGCGCGGCCGTTCTTCGCAGGCGGGCACAGCTCGCGCCATCACCTCTCCACCGCACCGCGCGTATCATGAGCGTCCGCGGCGGACGAAAATGATGCAGGCGTTTGGCGCGCCCGTGATGCGGCGCGCCAGCCTTAGGCCTTCATTCCCTGCTTGATGGCCTTGATGTATTGCGGCAGCGTGTTCGTGCCGCCGCACATGTCTGCCCATTCCGGGGTCAGCGCGTCGTACCGCCACAGGAAAACGCCACCCAACTCGCTGTTGTTCCAGCCCGCGACCGTCGTCTCGACCTGGGAAGGGCAGAGGCGGTCTGTCTTGGGGAACGTGTCCATCGCGCTTGCGACGGCGAGACCCGGCATCAAGTGGAGAGAAGCTTTTTGCTCGCTCCCCACGACCTCCGCCAACGCCGCGAGCCAGGGCGTGAGGTTTGTCCGATTGTCGTGGCCGCCGGCGTAGCACTGCAGGTTCCACCCGAGCACGCGGTAGCCTTGGTCCCACAAGGTTTTCATGCAGCCCTTCCACCAGGACTCCTCGCCGGATTGATAAGGACAGAACGTCACTGCGAAGCCGAGCTCGAACAGCATCGTGCAGAACCGCACAACGGTATCTTTCATGTTCTCGGTGAGACTTTCTTCTCAGTCGATATCGAAGCCGTCGATCGCGCAGCGGCCATTCATGGTGAAGGCCTCTCTCAGCGCCACGATGTTCTGCTTCAGCAGGTCGGCCTTACCCTCCGCAAACATTTTCCCGATGTTTCCGAAGTCCACCCAATACTCGGGTGGGCTGCCGATCGACAGGTACACGCTGCCGACACTTCCGTGTTGCTTGAGCTTCGCGACCTGTGCGGGCCAGTCTTTGATCGCTTGCGTGCCGTTCGGATTGAACTTGCCTCCCCTGACGATCAGGTCGTCCGGATAGTTGTTGTAGATGAAATCGCCGAGCTCCATCGTTTTGTCTTTATCCGGGTCCCCGATATGCAGCATTCCGACAATCACCTGAGCGAGGCCGCTCGCCTGAATGTCGGCGACGTGCTTCTTGAGCTCGCCGGGACCACCGGCTTCCCGGACATAGGCGATGGGCTTGTACGGCATGGGAGCCTCCCTGGCTAAGCCGCGCGATACGACCGCAGACCACGCAATGTAAGGCAGAACGCGGCTCTAGGACAACCTAAGAAGGAACACGATTGCGACGCACTGCGCGGTTGTTTGTGTCGGCTCGAGTCCGGGCCGCCCGCACCATTGGAGATCTACGCGATCAACTCGTATCCGGCGCGAAGCGCGCGCACCGCATTGGGCAGTGGAAGCACCGCGATCGAAGCCTTCGGCATCGGGCGTCCGATCAACGTCAGTGTTGCGTCTCGCGGCATCATATCGCGCGCCCAAACCTTGCGTCATGCGATTCCCGCCCCATCTTGTGCCGATGCCGCGCTTCAACAGCACCATGTCATTTGACACACTCCGCTCGCCCTCGCGCGAAGAGCGCATCGCGCGCATCGATGCGCTTGCGACCTTGCTCGACACCGCGTTCATCGTTCCGGGAACAAACATCCGTTTCGGGCTCGACGCGTTGATCGGCCTGGTGCCCGGCATCGGCGATGCAATCACCACCGCGATGGCGCTCTACATCGTCAACGAGGCGCGTGCGCTCGGCGCGCCGAAGCTGCTGGTGGCGCGCATGCTGGCGAACGTCGCGCTTGATGGCGTGGTCGGCGTGGTGCCGCTGGTCGGCGACGCGTTCGACGTCGCGTTCCGCGCCAACCGGCGCAACATGGCGCTGCTGCGCGCGCATCTCGATAAGGCCGAAGGGACTCGCTACTGGCCGGGCGGGCGCGCCTGATGGGCACGCCGGTCACGGTTTCGGTTCCGCACAAGCTCGGCAAAGAGGAGGCCATGCGCCGTCTGAAAGGCGGCCTTACGCGCATGCGCACAAACCTGAGTGCGCTGGTCGCGATCGAGCAGGAAACCTGGGCCGGCGACACGCTGCACTTCTCCGCGCGAGGTCTCGGCCAGACGGCGGCCGGCGCGATCACGGTGTTTGAGGACAACCTGCGCATCGAGGTCACGCTGCCGTGGCTGCTGGCGAAGTTCGCCGAGCGGCTGCAGCCGGCGCTGCGCAAGGAAGCGACGCTGCTGCTCGAGAAGAAATAGGCGCCGATACGGCAAATTCCGCTGCCGACGCGGGCGTGCCGCAACGTCACGCGCGGCCGCGTGCGCCGCGATCGCGCGGCTTGAGCCTTCGTTAACCGCTTTGAAAATTGCCGCGGTGCTGCCGCCCAAGATGAGCAGCTTCGTAGAACATCTTGCCTAAACCTCGGCCGCCAGCGGTGAGGCAGGCGATGCGGGGGACCGACTTCAGAACCTGGGTGGGCGCATTCGCGCAGCCGTTCACCTATCTGGGCGTGGCGCTGCTGGTGCTCGCCGCCACCGCGCTGCTTTACCTGACCGACCAGGAGAAGACGCGCGCCTACGAGTCGGCCGTGACCAAGAGCGAGGCCGATGCACGCATCTTCGAGGAATACATCGCGCGCACCATCCGCAGCGCGGACGACACGTTGCTGCTGCTGCGCGAGCTGCAGCGGCAGGACCCGGCGAATTTCGATCTCGGCTCCTGGACGCGGGCGTTCACCGCCGGCCGGCAGATCGCGCTGCATTTCGGCCTCGCCGACAAGAACGGCATCGTCACCGCGGCCACGCAAGGGACGCTCGGCGTCGACATCAGCGGGTTCGACTCGTTCCGCCAGCACGCCGCGTCCGGCGAGGACAAGTTGTTCATCGGCAAACCGTATCGCTTCAAGGCCACCGGCACCTGGACCATCGCACTCAGCCGCCGGCTCACCGCGCCGGACGGATCGTTCGCCGGCCTGATCATCGCGATGATCGATCCGCAGCAGGTCGAGCCGTTCTATCGCTCGATCAACCTGGGCTCGGACGGGATCGCATCGCTCGTCGGCCTCGACGGTTTCATTCGCGCGCGCGGCAGCGCGGCGGGCTTGTCGCAGCCGGAAAGCCTGGGAAAGTCGATCGGCGGCGCCGAAGTCTTCAAGCGCTACCGCGAGTTTCCGGCGGGAAGCTACTGGAACGCGCCCGGCACGGTAGACCCGATTGCGCGCCTGATCACCTATCGGGTACTCGCCGATTATCCGCTGGTCGTCATCATCGGCCGCTCGACACAGGAAATCTATCAGCGCGCCCAGCGCAACGCACGCGTCTATTACGGCATCGCGCTGTTCATGGTGCTCGGCATCGCGCTTGCGGTGACGGCGGGCGCGACGCGCCAGTACAAGATCCTGGCGGCGACGCGTAATCTCGAGGCGACCAATCTGCGCTTCGACACCGCGCTGGAGAACGTGGCGCACGGCCTGTGCATGTTCGACGCGTCGGGCCGCATCACCGTGTCGAACCGGCAATACCTCGAGATGTATGCGCTCTCGCCCGCGATCGTGCAGCCAGGCTGCACGCTGGAAGAGCTGATGCATCACCGCAAGGCGGTGGGTGTGCTCGCCGGCGAACCCGAGGAGCATTGCAGCCGAATCCGCAACGCGGTCGCGGCCGGCCGCGAGAGCAGCTTTCGCCTCGTGCAGGCGGACGGCCGCATCATCAACGTGCTCGACCGGCCGATCCCGGGCGGCGGCTGGATCACGATCCACAAGGATGTGACCAAGGAGGTCAAGGCGGAGGCCGAGCTGGAGGAAACGCGCAACTTTCTCCGCACCATCATCGAGCAGGTGCCGTCGTCGATCATCGTGAAGGACGCGCGCGACTTCCGTTACGTGCTGGTCAACAAGGCGGCCGAGATCTTCATGAACCGCCCGGCCGGCGAGATCATCGGCCGCACCGCGCAGGAGATCTATCCGCCGCAGGTCGCCGCTTCGCTCCACGCGCTCGACGAGGAGATCCTTGTTCTCGGCCGCCAGCGGCTGAGCGACCTGGTGCCGTTCCACGAGGCAGGCGGCGGCATCCGTCACGTGGCGATCGACCGCGTCATCGTGCGTAGCGCGGACAGTCAGCCGAAATACATTCTCGGCGTCGTCGTAGATGTCACGGAACGCAAGCAATCCGAGGCGCAGATCTACCATATGGCGCACCATGACGCGCTGACCGGGCTCGCCAACCGCGTGCTGTTCCTCAGATCGATCGAGGAGACGCTCGCGCGGTTGAACCGGCACGGCGAACGGTTCAACGTGCTGGTGCTCGACCTCGACCAGTTCAAGGCGGTGAACGACACGCTCGGCCATCCGGTCGGCGACGCATTGCTGAAGGAAGCCGCGCAGCGACTGCTTGGCTGCACGCGCGAAACCGACCTGGTGGCGCGGCTCGGCGGCGACGAGTTCGCGATCCTGCAGCGGGCCGGCGACGGCCAGGGCGAAGCGGCGCTTGCCTTCGCGGATCGCCTGCTCGCCGCCATGCGCGAGCCCTATGAGCTTGCCGGCACCAAGCTCACCGTCGGTACGAGCATCGGCGTGGCGCTCGCCCCGCAGGACGGCGACAACGCCGACCAGTTGCTGAAGAATGCCGACCTGGCACTCTACGGGGCCAAGTCCGAGGGGCGCAACCGCTGCCGCCTGTTCGATGTCGCGATGGAAGCCGAGGCGCGCTCGCGCCACACGCTCGAAACCGACCTGCGCAGCGCAATCTGGCGCGACGAGTTCGAGCTGCACTACCAGACCCTGATCCATTCGGCAACACGCGAGGTGTGCGGGGTAGAGGCGCTGGTGCGCTGGCGTCACCCGCGCCGCGGGCTGCTCGCGCCGGACCAGTTCATCGCGGTGGCGGAAGAGACCGGGCTGATCGTTCCGCTCGGCGAGTGGATCCTGCGTCGCGCCTGCGCCGACGCAGCCGCGTGGCCGGCTCATGTCAAGCTCGCGGTCAACCTGTCGGCGGCGCAGTTCAGTCCAAATCTGAAGGAAACGGTGGCGCTGACGCTCACCCAGACCGAACTCGTGCCGGAGCGGCTCGAACTCGAGATCACCGAATCCGTGCTGCTCGAGAACGACGAATCCAATCTCGTGGTACTGCACGCGTTGCGCGACCTCGGCGTCTCGATCGTTCTCGACGACTTCGGCACCGGCTATTCGTCGCTGAGCTATCTGCAGAAGTTCCCGTTCGACAAGCTCAAGATCGATCGCTCGTTCGTGCGCGAGCTGTCGAGCCGCAGCGACAGCGCCGCGATCGTGCGTGCCGTCAACGGCCTCGGCAAGACGCTCAACATCCTGACAACCGCCGAGGGGATCGAGACCGAAGAGCAATTCGAGCTGCTGCGCGCAACCGGCGTCGACCAGATGCAGGGCTACCTGTTCAGCCGTCCGGTGCCGAAAGCGGACGTGAGCTTCGCGGCGCCGCGCCCTGAGGAAGCAGCGGCGTGATGCCTATTCGTGGCGCATGATGTTTTCCGAAAATGGTGCCCATCCCCGATCGGGGTCGGGAACATGCTTTGCGGGATCATGCGCTACTTCGCGGCGACGAACCTGCCGGTGAAGATGGTCCGCCAGCGCTTGCCGGTGACGTAGAACAGCCCGCTCGCCTTGTCGTGGGCGATGCCGTTGAGCACGTTGTTCTCGTCGCCGGTTACCTGCTTCTTGTCGGCGTCGGTCATCGAACGCCAGAGCGAGCCGAGGTCGGCGCTCGCCTCGATGCAACCGCTTGCCGGATCGATGCGCAGGATCGTGTTCGACATGAAGATGTTGCCGTAGAGCTTGCCGTCGACCAGCTCGAGCTCGTTGAGGCCGGCAACCTCGCCCGGCTTGTCGGACTTGAGCTTCACCTCGCGCGTGACCGCGAAGGTCTGCGGGTCGGCGAAAAAGAATGAAGGCGAGCCGTCGCTGAAGATCAAACTGGCGCCGTCGTTGGTCAGCCCCCAGCCTTCGCGCGGATTGCGCATCGTGCGCTTGAGCTTGCCGGCGAGGTCATAGACGTAGACCTCGTGCTCGGTCCAGGTGAGCTGGTAGATCTCGCCGCCGAGGATGGTCAGGCCCTCGCCGAACACTTTCGTGCCCTGATTGAGCAGGTTGGTCACCGCGCCGTCGGGTGCGATCGTGTTCAGCCCGGAACGGCCGCCGATCGCGCCGGTGCTCTCGAACAGCCTGCCGTCGCGCCATTCGAGCCCCTGCGTGAAGCCGACCTCGCTGCGCACGATCTTGCCGGTCACCTCGAAGTGCAGCGGGGCAGGGCGCGGGCAGTCGGCGGCGTGTGCCTGGCTCGTGATGAGTGCGGCGGCGAAAACATAACAGGCGCGGGCAAAGAGCGTCATCCCGGCGTTTTACACCGGCGCAGACAAGGCCGCCATGCGCTCCGCGTCACTGGTCCGTGAACAGGCGGCGCGGCAGGCGGCGTTCCTGGCGCCAGCCGTCCCACGCAACATCGCTCGGGCCAATCGCATATTCGACCACGTTCCAGCGCGCGCCGTCGTGGCGCAGCAGCGCCATGATGTCGTCGCCCAATATGCCGGCCTCGTAGTCCTCGCGGAATTTCGTGCGGCGCCAGTCGATCGGCGCACCGCCGGGCCGCTGCGGGCGCACGAAGACATAGGCCCATGGCGGGATCACGCGCAGCTCCTTCACGACGAACTCGATCGGCCCACCGATCTCGGTCATCGCGGTGGGGCGAAGCGCATCCATCAGTTCGGCGCGTTGCGGGGAGCCGCGCGGCGGGCTCGTCTGCGCGGCAAGCGGGGCGATGCCGGCGAGAAGCATCGCTGCGGCAAGGATCAGGCGGTGCATCCGTATCATATCGGCCGGTCCCCCTTTGTTACCGTAAGGGTGCGGTTGTCGACGCCGGGCAGCATCTTGGCCGGATCGCGCGTCACCACGATGTCGAGCACGGTCGGGGTATCGGTGTTCTCCAGCCCATCGCGCAGCGCGCCGGCGAGCTTCTCCGGGTCGTCGACCCGGATGCCCTTGCAGCCCATCGCGCGCGTGATCGCCGCGTAGTCCATCTCGACCAGGTCGGATGACTGGTAATTGCCTGCGCCGAACATCGAGTGCTGCAGCGCCTTCACGTAACCGGAGGCGGCGTTGTTGAACACGCAGAGCACGAAGGGCGTTCCGACGCGGCGCGCGGTCTCCAGCTCGCCGAGCGTCATGTTGAAGCCGCCGTCGCCGGTGAGCCCGACCACGCGCCGCTGCGGCGCGGCCAGTTGCGCGCCCATCGAGCCGGGAAGGCCGTAGCCGATCGACGCAAAGCCGCGGTCGGCGATGAAGTGGCGCCCGGCGCGCTTGGTGTCGAAGCACAGTCCGCCCCAATGGCCTGCGAAGCCGCCGTCCGCCACCAGGATCGCGTCCTCCGGCATGATCGCGTTGAGCTCACCCATCAGGCGGCCGACATTGATTGGCGTGTCCTTCGACTTGAGGCGATCTGCGGCGCCTGCGGCCCATTGTGCCATGCGCACCGGCACCTCGGCGCAATATGGTTGGCGTTTCGCGCGCGCGGTCCCGCCGTCGGAGAGAGCCGCGGCGAGATCTTGCAGCGCGAGCCGCGCATCGGCCGCTAGCGCCACGTCGGTGCGCGTGGTGCGGCCGATCTCTTCCGGCATGATGTCGATGTGGATCAGCGGCTTGCCCGGCGGGATCAGCTGAAAGCGCCGGGTCGGGATTTCACCGAGCTTGCAGGCGACCACGATCAACGCGTCGGACGCCGCCACCAGGTCGTTGGCGATGCGCGAGTAGCGCCCGAACAGTCCGGCCGAGAGCGGATGCGTGCAGGGGATCGCGCCCTTGCCCGACATCGTGTGCGCGACCGGAATGCCGAAGTTCTCGGCCAGCGCGAGCAGCGCGTCGTAGCCTTCCGAGATGTGGATGCCGCCGCCGACCAGCAGCAGCGGGCGCTCGGCCTTGGCGATCATCCTCGCGGCGCGTTCGAGTTCATCTGGATCGGGCCGGGTGCGGCGCGCCTGCGCCTTCAGGGTCGCCTCGTCGACCCAGAAATCCGCTGCGTCGAAGTCGTGCTCGCCATGGCAGACGTCTTCCGGGATGTCGAGCACCACGGGACCCGGACGTCCGCTCGTCGCGACCGCGAAAGCGCGGCGCAGCAGTTCGGGAATGCGCTTGGTCGCCTCGACGCGGATCAGCTCCTTCACGGCGGGACGCAGGATCTCCACCTGCCGCGCCTCCTGCGTCATGTTCTTCCAGGCGTGATCGCGGTTCGCGTCCCCGATGATGGCGATCTGCGGCATGCCGGCGTTGAGCGACTCGACCAGCGCGGTGACCAGATTGGTCGCGCCGGGCCCGAGCGTCGCGTCGCATACGCCGGGCCGATTGGTCACGCGCGCATAGGCATCCGCCGCGAAGGCGCCGCAGCGCTCGTCGTTGATCAGGTAGTGGCGCAAGCCGAGCGCGCGCATCGCCTCGTAGAACGGAAGCAGCTGGAAGCCGCCCATGCCGAACATCGGGCCGACGCCGGAGAGCTTGAGCATTTCGGCGAGCGCTTGCCCGCCGTTGAGCTTGCGGGCGGAGTTGGAGACGGGTGGATTCATCTGTGCAATTCCCTCAGGCGGGCCACGGCGAGACGTGACACCAGTTCCATTGCCGAAATGCCGATCATGGTGCGGCACTGCTCGGCGCGTGCATTCACGGCGGAAACGAAGCCGTCCTCATAGGTCGAGCGCGCGTCGCCGATACGCGCGCTCCAGGCGCTGACGCAGGCTCCCGCGATGCCGCGCGCGTCGAGCGCGGCCAGGCGCGCGATTCCGGCATTGTCGGCGCCAAAATCGGCGTCGTTATAGACCGCGGCGAAGACGTCATACTTGACCGCCGTCTCGGGACGGCGGCCGAGCAGTCCGCCATGCGAGCCGGTGACGATGATGTGGCCGACATCGTCCGGCGTGACCAGCGCGTTCGAATCGATCATCGACACGCGCACTCCGTCGGCGTAGCCGCCGATCTCGTGGCGCGCTTCCGCCATGGGCGACGGAGCACGCGAGGGCGGCAGGTCGGCACGCTCCAGCCGCTCCAGTGCGGCACCCGCCATCATGCCCGGCGCCAGCCCCGCTTTCTCCGCATGTGAATTGACGTAGGAGATGAGCCCGCGGGCGAAGCAGTCGGCGCCGTCGCCGATGCGTGCCGAGCGGTGACCGATGGTCGCGGCCGCGACGCCGAGCCCGTCCAGATAATCGAGCCCGCCGATGCCGGCCCGTTCGCGCCCGACGCCCGCGTCGCACAGGATCACGGCCTTCACGCCGGCTTTTGCCGCGAGATAGGCCGCGTAGACCCCGCCATGCGAGGCCGCGATCGCGGCGCGCCCGCGCGCATCGGCGGGAAAGACGGTGACGCTGTCGAGGATCAGTGACATGCTTCTCGCGGCAAGCCTGCTGCGCGCATGAGTGGCTTGCGGGGCTACGGCGTTTCGCCTAGTGGACGTTTCCTGCGGCATGTTCAAACATGCCGAAGCCTTCCCGCGCAAGCCGCGCTTCTTCCGGGCGATACCCATGAGCGAACCTGGCGACAATCTGCGCCGCCTGAACGGCCTCTATTCGACAATGGCGCGCATCCGCGCCTTCGAGGAGACCGCGCTCGAGGCGCATAAGGCCGGCGAGATCCCGGGCCCGCTGCACGTGTCGATCGGGCAGGAAGCGGTGGCCGCCGGCATCTGCGTCAATCTGCGTATCGACGACCGGATCACGTCGAACCATCGCGGGCACGGCCACGCTATCGCCAAGGGCGCCGACCCGAAGCGCATGATGGCGGAGTTGTACGGCCGCGCCAACGGCTATTGCCGCGGCAAGGGCGGCTCGATGCACATCGCGGACTTTTCGGTCGGCATGCTCGGCGCGAACGGCGTGGTGGCGGGCGGCATCCCGATCGCGGTCGGCGCTGCCCAGGGCCTGAAGATGCAGAAGTCCGACGCGATCGCGACCTGCATGTTCGGCGACGGCGCGATCAATCGCGGGCCGTTCCTCGAAGGATTGAACTGGGCGGTGCTCTACAAGTTGCCCGTGCTGTTCGTGTGCGAGGACAACGGCGTCGCGGCCTTCACGCGTAGCGAAAGCGTGACGGCAGGGCCGGGTGTGATCGACCGCGCCAAGGCGCTTGGCGTCGCGGCGATTTCGGTCGACGGCAACAACGTCATGACGGTGGACGACGCGGCACAAAGTGCCGTAGCGGCGGTGCGGCGCGGCGACGGTCCGCATCTGTTGCATGTGCGCACCTATCGGATCACCGGCCACACCTCGACCGACGCGGCGGCGTGGCGGCCGGCCGAGGAGGTTCAGGAAGCGCGTTCGCGCGATCCGATCGCACGAACTCGGCGCGGTGCTGGCCGAGCGCGGCGTGTCGGCGACCGATCTCGGCAAGATCCTGGACGAGGCGAAGGCCGAGATGACGTCGGCGCGCGCCGATGCGAACGCGGCGGCGTGGCCCGAGGCACACGTCGCCTACGAGGACGTGCAGGATACGGGGGCGGTTGCGTGGTCGAAGTAACGCTGATCGAGGCCTCGCGCCGCGCCGCGCTGCAGGAGATGCGGCGCGACGAACGCGTGTGGGTGCTCGGCGAGGACGTCGCACGCGGCGGGCTGTGGGGCCAGTACAAGGATTTCCTGGCCGAGTTCGGCGAGCAGCGGGTGGTGTCCACGCCGATTTCGGAATCGACCATCATGGGCGCCGGGCTCGGCTCGGCGCTGGTCGGGATGCGGCCGATCATCGAGATGCGCATCTTCGACTTCGTGATGTGCGCGATGGACGAACTGGTCAACCAGATCGCGAAGATCCGCTACATGTTCGGCGGGCAGGCCAGGCCGTCGGTCGTGGTGCGCATGCCGCACGGCATGTGGCGCAACTCCGCGGCGCAGCACTCGCAAATGCTGGAAGCCTGGTTCGCGCATCTGCCGGGCGTGGTGGTGGTGACACCATCGACCGCCGAGGACACCGCCGGCCTGCTGGTGCAGGCGATCCGCTCGGACGATCCGGTGTTGTTCTTCGACCCGAAAGACTTGTTCGGCGTACCGGGCAATATCGCCGATCCGATCGAGCCGATCCCGTTCGGCAAGGCGCGGCAGGTGGTCGAGGGCGACGCCGCGACCGTGGTGTCGTGGTCGGCCGCAATGCCGGTCGCCACCAAGGGCGTCGCGATGCTCGCCGCCGACAACATCCAGGTCGATCTGTTCGACCTGCGCACCATCTGGCCATGGGATCAGGAGGCGGTGATCGCGTCGGTGAAGAAGACCGGCCGCCTGCTTGTCGTGCACGAGGCGGTCGAGGTTGCGGGTTTCGGAGCAGAGATCATCGCGACGGTCGTCGACAAGCTCGGGCCTGGCGGGCTGAAAGCCGCAAAGCGTCTTGCCGCGCCGCGCATCCCGATTCCGTTCGCTCCGCCACTGGAAGCGGAAGTGCGCGTGACGGAGGACAAGGTCGTGACGGCGGTGAAGCGGCTCATCGCCACCTGAACCGAACTGCGGAGGTGCGGTCTCTTGCAGTGGGCACCGACCAGGATTTCGCAGGGCGGTGATGGCGCGGTCGATACGCGTGCGGCGAACAGTTACGACTTCATTCGCTTTTGCGCGGCGTCCGCGGTGCTGTTCAGCCACCACTTCGATCTGTCGGGCCTGCCGGAGCCGAAAGTCCCGGGCTTCGGCGAGGACTTCGGCGAGGTTGGGGTCGAGGTGTTCTTCTGTCTCAGCGGCTTCCTGATCTGCCGCTCGCTGCAGAAGTCCCCCGGCTGGAGGCGCTTTATTACCGCACGGGTCCTGCGCATCTATCCGACGCTCGCGCTCGCGCTGGTTGCGAGCTCTGCTGGGACCTTCATCTGGTACCGAAACTATCCCAATCTCTGGCCGCATATCGGTTATGTCGGCCACAACCTGGTGATGTTCGCCACAGGCGTCGCGCAGGTCATTCCCGGAATCTTCGCCGACGCGGTGCGGCAGGACGTCAACGATCCGCTCTGGACGCTTCCTTACGAGCTGTGGTGCTACGCGGTGCTGGCGCTGGCGTTCGTCTTCGGCGTGCGGAAAAGCGCGATCCTCATTCTCGTCGTCACGGTGCTGTTCGGCACCGCATGGGCCGCGCAGCCTCTGATCGGCGGCGTCAACCTTGGTCCGCTGGAAAGCTTCGAGCTGTTCCGGCTCGGCTCATACTTCATGTCCGGCGCCGTGGTCGCGCTGCTATGGCGATGGATCGGTCGGCATGCGGTGATGATAGGCGCGGCGGGACTACTCTCGGTCCTGCTGCTGCGCAACCTGTTGCCGATCGACACGCCGCTCCACTCGCTCGCGCTGGCCGTGGCGGTCGTCGGTCTCGGTAGCTCCGGCGCGATGGCGTGGTTTTCCAAAGGCGGAGACCCGTCATACGGCATGTACGTGCTCGCTTGGCCGATCCAGCAATTCGTGTTGCTGCTCGTCGCACCGTTCTGGCTGTCGCTGCTTGCGGCCTATCTCACGACTGCCGCGCTCGGCTATGCAACCTGGCATGCCTACGAGGCGCGCCTGATGGCGTATCCGCGTCGGCTGGCGCAGCGTTCCGCCAAATTGTCCTGATGCGGGCGGCTCTGCCCCCTTGCCGGGCGCCGTCCGCTATGATGAAACCGACGGAACGTCGATACTTTCCTTCACGGCCGGCGCTTCAGGACCGGCGCTCAACATCGTCTCGGAGGACGCCCCATGATCAGGACGACCCGTCGTACTCTTTTGCTCGGTGGCGCCGGCGCCATCGCGATGCCGTGGGTCTCGCGCGCGCAGCAGCTCAAGTCGGAATACAAGCTCTCGGTGGTCGGCAATCGGCCGATCCCGCTCTCCGAGGGCGCGTTCCAGTGGGCCGAGCTCGTCACGCAGCGCACCAACGGCCGCATCAACGTGAAGGTCTATCCCGGCTCGCAGCTCGTCGGCGGCGACCAGACCCGCGAACTCGTCGCGATGCGCCAGGGCATCATCGATTTCACCGTGTCCTCGACGATCAACATCTCGCCGCAGGTCAAGGAGATGACGCTCTACTCGATGCCGTTCCTGATGCCGAACCACAAGGCGTTCGATGCGATCATAAACGGCGAGGTCGGACAGGACCTGTTCAAGATCATGGCGACGCGCGACGTGGTGCCGCTTGCCTGGGGCGAGAACGGTTTCCGCGAACTGTCCAACTCGAAGCGCACGGTGCGCAAGCCGGAAGACCTGAAGGGCATGAAGATCCGCTACGCCGCCGGACCGATCTTCGCCGACGTTTTCAACGCACTCGGCGCCAATCCGCTGCAGATGAGCTTTGCCGATTTGCAGCCCGCGCTCTCGACCGGCGCGGTCGACGGGCAGGAGAACCCGATCAACCTGTTCCTCGCATTCAAGATGGACACGCTGGCGCAGAAGCACCTGACCATCTGGAACTACTGTGCCGACGCCGGGCTGTTCCACGTCGCCAAGCCGGTGTGGGAGACGTTCTCCAAGGCGGACCAGGAGATCATCACCGAGTCCGCGAAGGAAGCCGGCAAGCGGCAGATGGCGTCGGCACGCAAGGGCATCGGCGTCGACGGCGATACCTCCTCGCTCGAAGAGGTGAAGAAGCGCGGCGTCGAGATCGCCAACCTGACGCGCGACGAGAAGGCGGCCTTCGCCAAGGCGACGCGTCCGGTGTTCGACAAGTGGGCGGCGACCATCGGCGCGGATCTGGTGAAGAAAGCCGAAGCCGCAATCGCGAAGACGGCATAGTGACGCGTCGTGCCCCGCGAAAGCGGGGCACCCGCCTTCGGGCGATGATGAGGGCGGGAGGGGCGCTTGGCTGAATACGATCCGCTGGCGCAGCAGGTGAAGCCGCGCACGCGACTGCCGCTGAAGGTCGAGGAAGTCGCGGTCGCGGCCGGCATGGCGGCGATTGCGCTGATCACCGCCGCCAACGTGGTGGTGCGCTATCTCACCAACATCTCGTTCGCCTTCACCGAGGAATACTCGGTGGTGCTGATGGTCATCATCACCATCCTCGGCACCTCCGCCGCCATGGCCGGCGGTCGGCACATCCGGATCGAATACTTCACCTATTTCCTCAAGCCGCGCGGCCGGCAGATCGCCGAGATCGTCGCGATGCTGCTGGTGATCGTCTGCTTCGGCATCATCATGGTGTATGGCTTCAGCCTGACCTGGGACGAGTATCGCTACGACAGCCTCACGCCCGGCCTCGGCGACCCGCAATGGCTGCATACCGGCTGGCTGCCGCTGCTGTCGCTGTTCGTGATCGGGCGCGCCGCTGGCCGCATCGTGCGCATGTGGCGGGGAGAGGAGGCGTGATCGGCACGTTCCTCTTCGTCGCCTTCGTGATGATGCTGCTCGGCGGCGTGCCGATCGCCGTCGCGCTCGGCCTTGCCGGCACGCTCGCGATCTGGTTCGGCGGGCAGAGCATCATGGCGGTGCCGACCAACGTCTACACCGGCATCGCGAAGTATCCACTGATCGCGATCCCGATGTTCGTCCTGGTCGGCTCGGTATTCGACCGCACCGGCGTCGCGCTGCGCCTGGTACGGTTCGCGACTGCGCTGGTGGGGGCGGGACGCGGCGCCCTCGCGACCGTTGCGATGATCGTCGCGATGATCATCGGCGGCATTTCGGGCTCCGGCCCGGCGACCTCCGCGGCGGTTGGCGGCGTCGTCACGCGCGCCATGATCAAGGACGGCTATCCGCGTCCGTTCATTGCGAGCGTGGTCGGGGCGGCGGCGGCGACCGACATCCTCATTCCGCCCTCGATTGCCTTCATCATCTATGCGGTCATGACGCCGGGCGTCTCGGTGCCGGCGATCTTCGCGGCCGGCATGTTTCCCGGCATCCTTGCCGGGCTGATGATGCTGATCCCGATCATCGCGATCTCGATCATCAAGGATTTCGGCGGCAAGGCGAGAAGCGACGAGCGGCTGCAGCTGTGGCAGACGTTCAAGGAAGCGTTCTGGGGCCTGCTCGCGCCCGTCGTCATTCTCGGCGGCATGCGGGTGGGAGCCTTCACGCCAACCGAGGCCGCCGTGATGGCGGTGTTCTATGGGCTTTTCATTGGCTTCTTCGTCTATCGCACGCTCACCTTGCGCGACGTCTACGAGATGCTCGTGGAAGCCGGCGAGCTCTCCGCGCTGATCCTGATCGTGGTAGCCCTCGCCTCAGTGTTCGCCTGGGCGACCGCGACCATCGGCGTGGTGCAGCCGATCGCGACGACCATCGTCGGGCTTGGATTGGGCGAGTACGGCACCATCGCGCTGTTGATGATCGCGCTGATCATCGTCGGGATGTTCCTCGACGGGGTGTCGACATTCCTGATCCTGCTGCCGGTGCTGCAGCCGATCGCCGCCAGCTACAACTGGGACATGGTGTGGTTCGGCGTAATCCTCACCATGAAGATCGCCATCGGCCAGTTCACGCCGCCGCTCGCGGTCAATCTGATGGTGTCGTGCAAGATCGCGCAGGTTCCGATGGAATCGACCATTCCATGGGTATTCTGGATGATCATCGCGATGTTCGGTGCACTGGCGCTGGTCGTGGTGATTCCCGACATCGCGCTTTGGCTGCCGCGCGTGCTCGGCTATTAACCGCCAAAATCACCTAATCCCACATTACATATTGTTAACTTGCCCGAAGCGGCGTGGCGTGGCGGGATGCGCCTGCGTCTGCTGGTGCGCAATCGTCGCCCCCGCGTACTGGTAGAAGCGAATTGCGGGATCGTACTTCGGTGCGGTCCCGCTTTGCGTTTGCGGTCCTTTTTGCGCACGATCCGATTCCGGAATCCGGTCTCGCTTTTCGGGATTGTGCGCGGCTTCAGCGCGAGTTTGCCGGCGCGACGTCGACGCCGACGAGGCCGGCATGGGCGACGCCGTCCGCGATCAGGCCGGAGCTGCGTGCCGCGTTGATGAACTGTTCCACGATCGCAAGCCGCGCCGCATTGCCCTTCGGCACGATCACCGCCTGCTCGACGCCGTAGAAATTATCTGCCGCCAACCGCAGGCCGGGCGTGTTCTGCGCGGCGGCATGCAACCGCATGCGGTTGCCCGCATAGGCCTCGAGTTCGCCGGCGAGCAGCGCCTTCACGGCAGCGTCGCCGATGCCGCCCTCGTTGCGCACGAGGGTCGCCGACTTCAGGGTGCGGGTGAGAAAATAATCGCCGGCATCGCGCGCGCCGACGCCGATGCGCACGCCCGCGCGATCCGCGTCTGCGATCGACCTGATCGGCGAGTTCTCCGCCACGATGTAGGTGTTCTGCGCCAGCGCGTAGGTCTGCGAGAAGTCCACCTGCGTGGCGCGCACTGGATCGAATGCCACAAAGCCGATGTCGGCTGTGCCGTTCTTCACGCTGTCGATCACGCCCTGCACGCCTTGCGCGCCGGTGATCGCGACCGGAACGCCCGCTTGTTTCGCAAGCCCGGCGGCAATGGCGGCGGCCGGTCCGCGCACCTCTTTGGTCGTGGGATCGACGAAGGCCTGCACCGGGTTGGTCGCAATGTAGGTCGCGCGCAAGGTGCCGGTCGGAGCGAGGTCCCGGGTGAGGTCGTTGGCAGACGCAGCCGAGGTTGCAAAAGCGAGCGCGAACAGAACGGTGCGGATCATAGGCGCCTCCGATCGGGGAGCGTATCACCCCAGGTTCCGGGCATGGAACTTTTCCGGCGGCGACGCGTTGCCGCGGACGATACCATTCCACAGGGGCCGGCCATGACGAGTTCAGTTCTGATCAGCATTCTGGTGACGTTCCTCGTCATCGTCTTGATCCTTTACCTCATTAACCTCCTGCCGATCGACGGGCGCGCCAAGCAGATCGTGCGCATCATCGTGATCATCATCGGCGTGCTGTCGCTGCTGAAATACATCGCGGTGTTCTGACGCCGGAACAGGCGCGACCTCCGCCCGTTGCCATAGCGGAGGTCCCATGCCCGATCCATCGAAGCCGACGCCCGAGCAGAGCCCGCCCCAGCCGTTGACCGATCCGGTCGCGCCGCCGATGCGCGACCCGCCGGACGCACCGTATCGCGATCCCCAGCCGCCGCAGCCGAACGACCCGCCACCAAGCCAGCCGCTGCGTGATCCGGATCCGCCACCCTACAGCGATCCGCCGGGGCCGGTCACCGGCGACGCCGAATGGCGGCTCGGCGCCGATCCGGCACCGCAGCGCAACATGGAGCTCGTTCGTGCTACCCAGCACGCATGAGCGAGCAGGCGGTCTACTTCTACACGAGCCATCCGATCTCGGCCGCGATCATTTTGGCCAGACTGCGCGCGACGCGCGGCCACCTCGATGCAGTGCGGCCGGATGAGTTATTCCCGCACGATCAGGATCATTACGGCGGACTTGCCGCCAACGATGCGCTGGTCGCAGCCGCACGTGTCCGGGCGGGTGCGCGCGTCTCGGATTTCTGTGCCGGGCTCGGCGGTCCGGCGCGCTATCTCGCGCATCGCTATGGCGCCGAGGTGACCGGAATCGAATTGACGCCGGCGCGCGTTACCGGCGCCGCCGAACTGACCGAACTGGTCGGCCTTCAGGATCGCGTGCGCGTCCTCGAAGGCGACGTCATGGACGTGCCGCTGCCTGACGCCGGGATGGATGCGGTGGTAAGCCAAGAGGCGCTCCTGCACGTGCCAGACAAACGCCGCGCCCTCGCCGAAGCATTCCGCATTCTCAAACCGGGCGGGCGGCTCGCGTTCACCGACTGGACGCCGGACGCGCCGCTGTCGGCCGCGGATGCTGACCTGATGTGGCGCGGCATGGCGGCACAGTCGCTGCAAAGCGTGACCGATTATCGCACACTGCTTGAAGGCGCGGGCTTCCGCATCGTGGCGGTCGACGACCTGACGCGCGAGTGGGGCGTCATCCTCGCGGAGCGCCTCGCGATGTACCGCAAGCTGCGCACCGAGGCCGAGCGGGCCGGCACGCCGCCGGGCCACGACGCGTTCCACGACTCCTATGTGCGCTTCGTCGAGCTGGTGCAGTCGGGCGCGCTCGGCGGGGCGCGGTTCACTGCGGAGAAGTCATAACTTCACCGCCCGCAACCGCAGCGCATTGCCGATCACGCTGACCGACGACAGCGCCATCGCGGCAGCGCCGACCATTGGCGAGAGCAGGATGCCGAACAGCGGATACAGCACGCCGGCGGCGATCGGGACCCCGGCCGCGTTGTAGACGAAGGCGAGCACTAGGTTCTGCCGGATATTGCGCATCACCGCCTGCGACAGTTTTCGCGCACGCGCGATGCCGGCAAGGTCGCCCTTCAACAGCGTGATGCCGGCGCTCTCGATCGCGATGTCCGTGCCGGTGCTCATCG
This sequence comes from uncultured Alphaproteobacteria bacterium, assembly GCA_963839985.1. Lineage (GTDB taxonomy): Bacteria > Pseudomonadota > Alphaproteobacteria > Rhizobiales > Xanthobacteraceae > PALSA-894. The sequence goes on from CAWIXG010000021.1 coordinate 182,626, forward strand.
CAATGCCGACGTCGGCGGCGGCAAGCGCGGGTGCGTCATTGACGCCGTCGCCCGCCATCGCGACGACGCGGCCATCGCGACGCAGTCGCTCGACCACCGTGGCTTTCTGATCCGGCAGCAACTCGGCTTCGACGTCTGCGATGCCGAGTTGGCGCGCGACGGCGAGTGCGGTGGTGCGGTTGTCGCCGGTGAGCATCACGACGCGCAGGCCGTCGTCGCGCAGCGCCTGCAGTGCATCGGCCGCGCCCGCCTTGATCGGGTCCGCGACGGCGATCACGCCGGCCGTCTTGCCGTCGACGGCGACGAAAATCGCAGTCGCGCCGTCGCGACGCAATTCCTCGGCGCGCGCATCGAGCGGCGCGGTCGCGATGCCCAGCTCGGCCAAGAAATTCGCGTTGCCGAGCGCGACGCGCCGTCGCTCGACCATGCCGATTGCGCCCTTGCCGGTCGGAGAGTCGAAGCCCATCACCCGGGCGAGCGCAATCCCGCGCTCTTTCGCACCGGCGACGATTGCGCCGGCCAGTGGATGCTCGCTCGCCTGTTCGACGCTCGCGGCAAGGCGCAGTACCGTTGCTTCCTCGCCGCCCTCCGCCACGACGACGGCGATGATCCTCGGCTTGCCCTCGGTCAACGTGCCAGTCTTGTCGACCACCAGCGTGTCGACCCGTTCCATGCGCTCGAGCGCCGCGGCGTCGCGGATCAGCACGCCGGCGCGCGCGCCGCGCCCGACGCCGACCATGATCGACATCGGTGTCGCGAGGCCGAGCGCGCACGGGCAGGCGATGATCAGCACCGTGACGGCCGCCACCAGCGCATGGGCGATGCGCGGCTCCGGGCCCAAGGTTGCCCAGGCGGCAAACGCTATCAACGCAACCGCGATGACGGCCGGCACGAACCACGCCGAGACCTTGTCGGCGAGGCGCTGGATCGGCGCGCGAGAACGCTGCGCCGTCGCCACCATCTGCACGATCTGCGCCAGCATCGTGTCGCGGCCGACCCTTTCGGCCTGCATCAGGAAGCCGCCGGTGCCGTTCAGCGTACCGCCGATGACGGTCGCGCCCGGTTCCTTGCTGACCGGCATCGACTCGCCAGTGACCATCGACTCATCGAGCGTCGCGCGCCCCTCAATCACCGCACCGTCGACCGGTACCTTCTCGCCGGGCCGCACGCGCAGGATGTCGCCGACCGCGACCGCATCGAGCGCGATATCCTCCTCGGCGCCGTCGCGCACGCGCCGCGCTGTCTTCGGCGCGAGATCGATCAGCGCGCGGATTGCACCCGAGGTCGCCTCGCGCGCCCGCAGTTCGAGCACCTGGCCGAGCAGCACCAGCACCGTGATGACGGCGGCCGCCTCGAAGTAGACCGCCACCGCGCCGGAGTGATCGCGCAACGTGGCGGGAAACAAGGCAGGCGCGACGGTCGCCACCACGCTGTAGAGGTAGGCGACGCCGGTGCCCATCGCGATCAGCGTGAACATGTTGAGATTGCGCGTGACGACGGACTGCGCGCCGCGCGCGAAGAACGGCCAGCCGGCCCACAACACGACCGGCGTCGCGAAGGCGAGCTGAATCCAGTTCGCGCGCGCCGGATCGATCAAGCCGTGTCCGCCGAAAAGGTGGCCGCCCATGTCGAGCGCGATCACCGGCAGGCTCAGTGCGACGCCGATCCAGAAGCGCCGGCTCATATCGGCGAGCTCGGGATTGGGCCCGGCGTCGGCGGTCGCGATCTCGGGCTCGAGCGCCATACCGCAGAGCGGGCAGGCGCCGGGGCCGACCTGACGGATCTCGGGATGCATCGGGCAGGTGTAGATCGCGCCTTCCGGCACCGGTTCGGCCGCGCGCTTGTCCTTGTCGAGATACTTCTGCGGATCCGCGGCGAACTTGCTGCGGCAGCCGGGCGAGCAGAAATAGTAGGCGTGGCCCTTGTGCCGGTGGTGATGCTGCGCGCTGCGCGGATCGACCGTCATGCCGCAGACCGGATCGAGGACCCCGCCTTCGACTGTGTGATGATGGCCGTGATGGTCTTGTGCCGTCATGGTTCTTCTGGTTGAAACAAATACCCTGTGGGGGTATATAGCGGCTATGAGAGAGCAGGCCAAGGCCTCCGCGCTGAAGCGGCTGAAGCGGATCGAGGGCCAGGCGCGCGGGCTCGCGCGCATGGTCGAGCAGGACCGCTACTGCATCGACGTCGTGACCCAGATCGGCGCGGTGCGCGCCGCTCTGCGCAAGGTCGAGGAAGAGGTGCTGCGCGACCATGTCGGACACTGCGTCGAGGGCGCGATCGCGTCTGGCGACAAGGGCGAGCAGCGGCGTAAGATCGCCGAACTGATGGACGTGTTCGGACGGGCGGATCGCTGATGGCGGCGAAGAAGGCGTCGAAAGCCAGGACGGTCGCCCGGCGCAAGGCACCGGCGAGGGGCGGCACCGTCGTCAACATCAAGCGCGCCTACGATCCGCCGTCGGGCGACGATGGCCTTCGCATCCTGATTGACCGGCTGTGGCCGCGCGGCATGCCGAAGGGCAAGCTCAGGCTCGAACTCATGGGCGAAGCATCTGTCGCCGAGCAATGAGCTGCGCAAGTGGTATCAGCACGATCCGGAAAAATTTGCCGAATTCCGCAAGCGCTACGTGGCGGAGCTGAAACAGGAAGGCGAGGGCCTCGATGAGCTGCGCGCCGTGCTGAAGGGGCGCGCCGTCACGCTGCTCACCGCCACCAGGGAGATCGATCTCAGCCACGCGACGGTATTGCGCGATCTGCTGCTAGGCTAACGCGACGTCGGGCCGGCGTCACAGGGACGGAAGCGGCCGTAGCCTTCGTCGGTGAAACATTGCCATGGCGCTGCCCAGGGCGGACGGCTCGGATAGGCTGCGTAAGGCGCGGCCGGCACATAGGCGGCGACCGGGCCATGATGCCGGACATGCTTGCGCTTGTGCTTCGCTGCGTCGGCCGCGCCGGCACTGAATGACAGCGCGATCGCGGCGATCAACAAATGTTTCATGACTGGCTCCGGCTGCGTGTCGCCCAGGCGATCCTAACACCGCGCGTGCGCAAATGTTTCGTGTGCGCGAGCGAACACGCGGAATTGAAGCTAGCGCTTCAACCGCTTCGCAACTTCTTCCAGCATCACTTCGGTCGCGCCGCCGCCGATCGCCTGCACGCGCGCGTCGCGTGCCATCCGCTCGATGGTGCTCTCACGCATGTAACCCGTGCCGCCGTGGAACTGAAGGCAGGCATACATCACCTCGTTGACCAGTTCGCCGCAGTAGGCCTTCACCATCGAGACTTCGCGAGTGCAGTCGACGCCCTGCGCATCGAGGAACGCCGCGTGATAGACGAGCTGACGCCCGGCCTCGACCTTGGCGGCGAGCATTGCGAGGCGCTGGCGGATGCCCTGCTTCTCGTACAGCGTGCCGCCGAACGCCTTGCGCGTCGTCACATAGTCGATGGTCAGCTCGAGCGCCGCCTGTGCTTCGCCCATCGCCATGGCGCCGATCACGGTGCGTTCGTTCTGGAAGTTGCGCATGATGGCGTAGAACCCGCGCCCTTCCTTGCCGAGCAGGTTTTCGGCGGGCACGCGGCAGTCCTGGAAGGCGAGCTCGGCGGTGTCGGAGGAGCGCCAGCCGTGCTTGTCGAGCGCGCGGCTTACCGTGAAGCCGGGCGTGCCTTTCTCCACCATGACGATCGAGATCTGTTGCGAGGGGCGCGCGTCCGGTGCGGTCTTCGCCGCGACGAAATAAAGATCGCCGTGCACCCCGTTGGTGATGAACATCTTCGTGCCGTTGAGAACGTAATGGTCGCCGTCGCGCCGCGCCGTGGTGCGGATGCTCTTCACGTCGGAGCCGGCGTCCGGCTCGGTCACCGCGACCGCCGTGATCGCGCGGCCGGCGATGATCTCCGGCATCCAGTGCGTCTTCTGTTCGGCCGAGCCCGCATTCGCCATGTGCACTGAGGCCATATCGGTGTGCACCAGCACGGTGATCGCGGTGCCGCCGAAGGTCGAGCGGCCGAGCTCCTCGGCGAGCACCACCGAGCCGAGCGTATCCATCTCGCTGCCGCCGTATTCGGCCGGATAGCGGATGCCGAGGAAGCCGAGCTCGCCCATGCGGCGCAGTACCTCGCGCGGCACGCAGCCCTGTTCCTCCCATCTCAAGGCATGCGGCTTGATCTCCTGCTCGACAAAGCGGCGGAGCTGCGCGCGCAGCTGTTCATGCTCCTCGCGGAAGTAAGGCGAGGGGAGGGAGATGGCTTCAGGGCGGTTCACGGGCGTTTCCTGTCATTCCGGGACGCGGCGAAAAATATACGCGTTTGCGACGCGCTATGGCCCGCGGGCCCGGGATCCATAACCACAGAACAGGAGGATTTGCACCCGCGACCCAAGCTGTCTGAGCGGGTCATGATTATGGATCCCGGGCTTCGGCTTTTCGGCCGGCCCCGGGATGACAGCTACGCATATCTCGCGCGCGCCAGCTTCGCGCCATCCCCCAGCGCCTTGAGCTTCGCCACCGCGATGTCGCGCCGCATCGGCGCCATGCCGCAATTGGTGCTCGGGATGATCTTGTCCTTCGCCACATACTTCATCGCTTCGCCGATCACCGCTGCGACATCGTCGGCGCTCTCCACGTCGTCGCTCGCGACGTCGATCACGCCGACCTGCACCTGCTTGCCATCGAGCAGCTTGAGCAAGTTCAGCGGCACTTTTGAGTTGCGGCACTCGAGCGAGACCTGACTGATGCGGCTCTTCGCCAGCGCGGGAAAGACCTTCTCGTACTGGCGCCACTCGTTGCCGAGCGTCGCCTTCCAGTCGACATTGGCTTTGATGCCGTACCCGTAGCAGATGTGCACCGCCGTCGTGCAGGTCACACCCTCGATCGCGGCATGCAGCGCCTCGATACCCCAGCCGGCGACCTCGTCCATGTAGACGTTGAACGCCGGCTCATCGAACTGGATCACGTCGACGCCGTCGGCCTGCAGCGCACGCGCTTCCTGATTGAGCAACGCCGCGAACGCCATCGCCATCTTCACGCGGTCGCCGTAGTGGCGGTCCGCGATGGTGTCGATGATGGTCATCGGCCCCGGCATGGTGATCTTCAGCTTCCTCTTCGTATGTGCGCGCGCGAGCTTCGCCTCGGTCGCATGCACGCGGCTCTTCAGGCGCAACTCGCCGACCACCTGCGGCACCATCGCCTTGTAGCGGTCGGCGCGGATGCCCAGCTCGACCTTGTGCGCGAAGTCGATGCCGTCGACATATTCGAGAAAGCCGTGCACAAAGTGCTGGCGCGACATCTCGCCGTCGGTGACGACGTCGATGCCGGCGTCCTCCTGCTCTTTCAGCGCAAGTAATGTCGCGTCGGCCTTGGCGGCGGCAAGTTCGTCACCTTGTGCGCGCCACTGCGGCCAGAGCTTGTTTGGCTCGGCCAGCCACGCGGGCTTCGGCAGGCTGCCGGCGATCGTCGTCTCGAACATGCGTCTCCCCGAAGCTATTTTTCGTTGCGCCAACCATACAGCCAATCGTAGCGGCGCAAGAGTTTTTCCCCGCCCATCGCGGCGAGGAACGCGTTGCGCGCCAGCCCAAGTGGGCCGGCGAGATGATAGCGCCACGCATTGCGCCGCGCCTCGCGCTGGGCGCGCGCCACGCGGGCTCGGCGCGCACTTTCGTAGGCCCGCAGCGCGCCGGTCATGTCCTCGTCGCGCGCGAGGCAGTGCGCCAGCACGCCTGCGTCCTCGATCGCCATTGCGCCGCCCTGCGCGAGGAACGGCAGCATCGGGTGGGCGGCATCGCCCAACAGCGTGACCGGCCCTTCTGCGCCCGAGCCGCCCGCCGCGCGATCGAACAGCGCCCATTTCTGCCAGCGCTCGGGGGCGGCAATCAGCGCGCGCGCCGGCGCGGCGAAAGCCGCGAAGCGCGCCGCAAGCTCCTGCGGCTGCCCGGGTGCGCTCCAGCCGGGTTCGCGCCAGTCGTCGCGCACGATCGCCACGACGTTGATCTCGCGCCCGTCCTTCACCGGGTAGTGCACCAGATGCGCGTCGCGCCCGAGCCACAGGCCGGTGACACATTCGCGGAACTCCGCGGTCACCCGCGCCGCCGGCAGCACCGCGCGCCACGCGGTGCGCTTGGCGAAACGGGGCGCGCGCCGCTCGCCGAGCCGCATGCGCAGCGTGGACCACACCCCGTCGGCACCGATCAGCGCGATGCCCTGTTCGTCGCGCAGGCCTTGCGCGTCGCGCGCCTCCACCGTCACGCCGTGCTGGTGGATTGCGAAATCCTCGACCCGCGTGCCGAGCCGCAGCGTCACGTCCGGGTTTTCGGCGGCCGTGATCGCAAGCGCAGCCTGCAGGTCGGCGCGATGGATCACCCAATACGGCGCCCCGTAGCGTTGCTCCGCCGCATCGCCGAGCGGCACGCGCACGATGTCGCAGCCGGATGCGCCATTGACCACACGGATCGCTTCAGGCGCGACGGCAAGCGGGCGCAGCCGTTCCGCCAGTCCGAGGTCGAACAGCACGTGCGTCGCATTCGGCGAAAGCTGGATGCCGGCGCCGGTTTCCTCCAGCCGCGTGGCCTGCTCCAGCACCACGGCGCGGAAGCCTGCGCGCGTCAACGCCAGCGCCGCAGTCAGCCCGCCGATGCCGGCGCCGGCGATCACGATGGTGCGGGAGCGGACCATGACCGGCCCAGCTTACAGAACTAGAGCGCCGGCGCCTCGACCTTCCAGGCGCATTCCGCCGGGAGCGCCCGATGCCCGTGCAGCGCCGGATTGTAGCGGTAGAGCGTCGAGCAATATGAGCAGATGAACTCGCTGTCGCCGCCCATGTCGCAGAACACATGCGGATGGTCGTAGGGCGGAGTCGCGCCGATGCACATGAACTCCTTGGCGCCGATCTCGATCACAGGCACGCCCGGATCGTTGTGGAAATGCGGAACGACGTGCTCGGCCATTGCGGTCTCTCGGGAATCCCTATGAAGGCACCATAGCGGCGCGGCGTGCGGGTGCCTAGCATGACGCGCGACAGGGGGAAACTCATGCCGCGCGTCAACGCTGGGCTCTACAGGGACAGCGGGCCTCCTTCGTATTCCGACGCGCTTCCTTGCCTTTCCGGCGCACCAATGGCTCTGTGGCTCAGGAGAAGACGCTTGCGATGCCTGGCTCTGCTGTGAAGGAAACCGGCTCCCCGGTACGGTCAATCATGATCGAACGCGCCCGCAGCGGCTCGAAGCGCGGCCGGCGATCGGACAGCCATCACCTCGCGCTGGTCATCGAATCCGGCGGGATGCGCGGCGTTGCCGCGGGCGGCTTCATCAAGGTGCTTGCCGATTCGGCGTTGACCGACACGTTCGAATTCGATGCACGGGTCATCTGCGGGCGCCTGCGCGGCAGCCTATTTCCTCGCCGGGCAGGCGAATTTGGGGCTCAAGATCTACGAAGACATTGCGACGCGTGCGGTGGTCAATCCGCTACGGCTTTTCTCGCGGCCGTGCATCGTGGATACGGATTACATCGCCGATGTCCTGATGGCGAGGAAATGGGAGCTCGACGCGCAGCCGATCATTTCTCAGCCGGGCGTCCTCAACATCACGACGACGTCGGTGCAAGACGGATCGCCTAGCGTGCATAACAGCTTCAAGGGCGCAGAGGAGCTGCTTCTTGCTCTAAAGGCGAGCCTTCGCGTGCCAGGCCCCCGCGAGCCGGGGACTTTGATCGACGGCCGGCTTCACCTCGATGGAGCGCTGATAGCGCCGATGCCGTTGCTTTCGGCGGCGGCTGCGGGTGCCACTCATATTCTCGCGATCTGTACGCAGAGAGTTCAGGATTACGCGGCACCATCCAAAATACTCACCGCTGTTGAGGGCGCAGCACTAGGTGCCATGTACGGAAGGCTTTTGATGAATCGCTTTTTTGCCGCGCATGGCGTCGACAGGCGGATTTTGGGAACTGGACTGGTTGTGCCGACTGACTTCCTGATCCGGCCAGCGTCTGCGACCCATTGCGGGCGCTTGACGATCGATATCTCCATACTGGCGAAAGTGGAGGCTGAATCGATGGAGGCAGCCCGCGCATATTTGCGAGGAAACGCCGAGTGATCGCCCGGCTACGAGAACATCCCGCGCAAGTTGCTCCAGATATACGGAAATGACCCCAGTCGAACAGCCAGAAATACCCACAATAACATTGCCGGGGCTATGATGACCAGAATAGCCCCAGATATCGCGCCGACTGTGTATTTTTGGGATGCGACCTGCCCAAGGCCGGTGAACAGAAGACCGCCCCTTTCTTGACTCGAGCTTTTGACACCTCATCCGACAATTTTCAAGATGGTTGAAATAATGTGGAAAGGTAAGAATGAAGCCTATCGAAGCGAGTAACGCGAAAGACGGCACCAGCTTTCCAACATCGGTAGCGCCGAATATCGAAGAGGCATTCGGATTCACCAACAAACCGAGCGCGGTCGCGAAAAGGACGTTAATTGTAATATAGCCTTTCAAGCCGGTAAAACCGATCTCCACGCCTTTAAAGTAGGCGTTCGCCGATTCCCTGTATTCCACGAGCTGGAATTCGGCCGCCTGCTCCTCCTTTATCTTTGCAAGGTCTTTCGGCTTGGCTTCGCAAATTTCCTTGACGGGCGGATTCATGGAAGCCGGCGAGGTGAGGAGGGATCCAGGCGTTTCGGACATGATGGCTTCCGTTATGGATTGCTGTGGTGGGAGATCTGGCCGCCCGGTGCGAATAATCACGCTGGGGAGTCGATGCGAGTCGACATAAGTGGCAAAGCACCGGCCCGGGTTTGCCCGTGCGCAGTTTTGCTCCGACAACTTTCGACGTTTTCAACCGGCCATTCAAGAGGCTTCGCAAGGGGCGCACAGGCGGACGCCGCTGGGGCGACGGCGTTTGCCAGAAATCGGGTGGCTCCCGCAGGCCGATCCGGGTCACGTGCGGCGTATGACCGGACAAGCCTTCATCCTCGGCTTTGTGATCCTCTCGGCTTTCCGCGATGTCTTTTTCGCGGGGGCGCTGCGGAGCGTGCCGTTCTTCGCCGTGGCGTTCGTTGCCTTCATGATCTGCTCGGTGGCGTTCCTGGTGGTCGCATTGCTCGAAAAGCGCAGCAGCTTGCGCGTCGTGTTCGCGGACCGGCGCGCCTTCCTGCTGATGAACCTGTTCACCGCCTGCGCCTGGTTGTCGTATTTCCAGTCGCTGCGCTTCCTTGAGCCGGCAATCGCCAACGTGCTGCATGCCGGCATCGGCCCGCTCACTATCCTGGCGATGGGCGCGATCGGCTGGCGCATCGTCGATGCCGGGCGGATAACCTCTTTCGAGAGCGCCTGCCAGGCCGCGATGGCGTTGTGCCTCGCAGGCCTGATCGCCTCGGCGCTGCTCGGCCTCTCGGCCGGCGAGGGCGGCATGACGGCGCTGATCGGCTGCGTATTCGTCACCGTGTCCGGTGCCGCGATCACGGTCGCCACATTGTATTCGAAGCGCCTGCACGATGCCGGCGCGAGCGCGGCCGCCGTTGTCTCGACCCGTTTTCTCGGTGTTCTCGCGGCGAGCGCCATCGCGCTTGCGTTCGGGCCCGCGGAGGCGAGCAACGCCGTCATGTCGGCGCAGACCTGGCTCTCGCTTACGCCCGCGGCTTTCGCCTTGATGGCGCTGCCGATCTATCTCAACCAGATCGGGATCAAGCTCGCGAGCCCGATCTCGGTGCGCGTGCTGCTTGCGCTCGGCCCGGTGTTCCTGATCGCGCTGCAGACCGCGGTCGGCGGGATGAAGCTGTCGGGCTATTCGCTCGCCGGCGTCGCGGCCTACTGCGTAATCGCCATCGTGGCGGCGCTCGCGCGTGCCGTCAGTGCAAGAGCCGCGTCGGTTCCGGCACCAGCGTAAGGTCGATCTCGCCGATCAGCGCGGCGCGCATGCGCTCGGCTTCCGCGATCCCGGCGGCGAATTCGTCCGCGGTGCGCGCGTTCGAGCCGGACAGCACGATGCCGCCGAGGACCAGGATCGCGGCGATCATCAGGCGAAGCGCGTCCGGCTGCAGGACCCCGAAGATCAGCGCCGCCAGCAGCGCGGCCCCAAGCCCGATCGCGATTTTCGCGCCGACCGCGACCTTTCGGCAGCGCTCGAGCGAATCGGAGAGCCGCTCGATCCGTTGTTCCAGCCTGGCGATCTCGGAGCGCGTGTCTTCCATTCGAATGTCACCCAAAAGCAACCATCAGAAACATTGAAGTGTACTGGAGCGCCGGCGGCTTATAAACGGCGCCGCCAAGCCCTACCTGCCGGTCCGATGCAGTCCGTCATTTCCGTCAAAAACCTCTCGAAGACCTACGCCACCGGTTTCCAGGCGCTCAAGAGCGTCGACCTGGACATCCGCCGCGGCGAAATTTTCGCGTTGCTCGGGCCGAACGGCGCGGGCAAGACCACCTTGATCAACATCATTTGCGGGATCGCCAACGCGTCGGCCGGCACGGTCACGATCGACGGCCATGATCACGTGCGCGACTTCCGCGCCGCGCGCGACCTGATCGGGCTGGTGCCGCAGGAGTTGCATACCGACGCATTCGAAACCGTATGGGCGACGACCAGCTTCTCGCGCGGCCTGTTCGGCAAGCCGAAGAGCCCGGCGATCGTCGAGAAGGTGCTGCGCGAGCTCTCGCTGTTCGACAAGAAGGACAGCCAGATCATCACGCTGTCGGGCGGCATGAAGCGCCGCGTGCTGATCGCCAAGGCGCTGGCGCACGAGCCGCGCATCCTGTTCCTCGACGAGCCGACCGCCGGCGTCGATGTCGAGCTGCGCAAGGACATGTGGCAGGTGGTGCGTGCCTTGCGCGCCTCCGGTGTCACGATCATCCTCACCACGCATTACATCGAGGAAGCCGAGGAGATGGCCGACCGCGTTGGCGTCATCAACAAAGGCGAGCTCATTCTAGTCGAGGAGAAGGCCGAGCTGATGCGCAAGCTCGGCAAGAAGCGGCTGACGCTGCATCTGGCGCAGCCGCTCGACGCGATCCCGCAGCCGCTGTCGGCATTCAACCTTTCGCTCGCCGAAGGCGGCCGCGACCTGATCTACACCTACGACACCCAGGCCGAGCGCACTGGCATCACGCGGCTGCTCGCCGCGCTGAGCGCGGCCGATATCCGCTTCCGCGACCTGGAAACGACGCAAAGCTCGCTGGAAGACATCTTCATCGGCCTGGTGAGGGCCGAGGCATGAACCAGGTCATGAACTGGCGAGCTGCCGCCGCGATCTACAAGTTCGAGATGGCGCGCACCGCGCGCACCATCTGGCAGAGTATCGTCTCGCCGGTGATCTCGACTTCGCTCTATTTCGTGGTGTTCGGCGCCGCGATCGGCTCGCGCATTACCGAGATCGAGGGCGTGAGCTACGGCGCGTTCATCGTGCCGGGGCTGATCATGCTGACCCTGCTGACGCAGAGCACGATGAACGCCTCGTTCGGCATCTATTTTCCCAAGTTCACCGGAACGATCTTCGAGCTTTTGTCCGCGCCGGTCTCCTATGTCGAGATCGTGCTCGGCTACGTCGGCGCGGCCGCCACCAAGTCGATCATCCTCGGCCTCATCATCCTGGCGACCGCCTGGCTGTTCGTGCCGCTGCGGATCGAGCATCCGTTCTGGATGGTCGCATTTCTTGTGCTCACTGCCGTGACCTTCAGCCTGTTCGGTTTCATCATCGGCGTGTGGGCCGACGGCTTCGAGAAGCTGCAGGTCATCCCGCTGCTGATCATCACGCCGCTCACGTTTCTCGGCGGCAGCTTCTATTCGATCGGCGTGCTGCCGCCGGTGTGGCAGACCATCTCGCTGTTCAACCCGGTGGTCTACCTGGTCAGCGGCTTCCGCTGGAGTTTCTATGGCATCTCGGACGTCAGCGTCGGCATCAGTTTCGGTATGACGCTGGTGTTTCTTGCCGCCTGCCTCACGATCGTGTGGTGGATCTTCAAGACCGGATATCGGCTGAAGAAATAGGCGTTTACGCGCGTCTGCGACGCTATGGCGGCCGCCTCGGATGAGGCGGGCGTTACGCTCTGATCCACGTCTCCGAGAACGCCAGCATCGCGGTCAAGAACTTGTGCCCGGCCATCTCGCGCGGCGCCGGCTTGCCGGCGAGCGCCTTGCCGTTGACCGTGATCGTCGCGCCCGTGCACGGCACGAACAGGCTCGGCATCGTGTGCTTGCCCGTCGCCGACTTGTCCGGCGGCAGTGCGAAGCAGAACGGCGTGCCGAGGCCGCTCCAGGTGAGGACCGCTGTCGTATCGCCGGCCTTGACGGTCTCGCTGTAGCTGCTCGCCGGGTCGCCCGACGCGGCGACGCTGTCGAGGCGGCGATAGGTGAGGCCGACCAGTCCCGGCAGGCCCTTCCACGCGCCGAAATGCGAGACGAAGTCACTGACGAGATAGCGCGCGAGTTTCTCGTTGTCGTGGAAGCAGAAGTTCGCTCCCTTCGGGTCCTGCGGCGCCTGCATCAGAACCAGCGCGTGTCCGCGCCCGTGAGGCGAGAGCACCACGCGGAAGAAGCTCGCGAGGGCGACGAACGGCCCGTCCGGCGCCTCTTTGAGCGAGATACCCGGGTTCTCGCCCGACCATTCCACGGTGCCGGGAAAATTGATCGCGTCCGCCATGTGTTCCCTCCAGAATGTTCCGTCTACCTTATCGAAGTTGGCCGCCGATCCAAACGTGGTTCCAGCCGCCGTCCCGCCGCAATCTTTCCCTAGATGAGGCCCCGCTGAGGAAACCAACTTGTTAACGCGCCTCGCCATCACGCTCTCGCTCGGCGCCGCCGTTTGGCTCGCCGCGCTGGGCGCTTTCAGCCTCCCGGGCGGCGTCGATGCGGCGCGCACGCTGGCGGCCGCCGACGATCCGGTTCAACTCGCCGAACTCGCGCTCGACAAGCATTTCAATACCGCTGTTGCGACGCGGGAGATCAACCAGGCGCTGGCTGAAGGCGACGTCGAACTGGCGCGCAGCTTCGTCGAGCTTGCGGCTGAACGCGACGTCGCGATCGCGCCCGCTTTGATCGCGAAAATCGAATCCGCCGAGCGGGATGCCGCGCGGCCGTCCAGCAGAGCGGCTAGTTTCGCGCGCGGCTTCTTCACCGGAAAACCCGAGGACGTCGCGAGCGCCGCCGGCATGCTCACCGGCGACCTGTTCGTGTTCGGCGACGTGCGCGATGCGGTGCGTGAGGGCTGGCATGGGCTGCGCGGCGAGGAAGTTGACTATCTGGTGCTTGGCCTGGCCGGGACCGGCATCGCCGTCACCGCCGGGATGTACGCGAGCGCGGGCCTTGCGGCGCCGGCACGCGCGGGGCTTACCGTCGCGAAGGCCGCGCGCCGCGGCGGCCACATCGGCGCGCCGCTGATGCGGCTCCTGAAAGTCGAAAAGCGCGAGAACCTGGTGAAGTTCGTCAGCGACCTCGGCAAGGTTCAGTCGCGCACCGGCCTGCGCGGCGCGCTGCAGGGCCTCAAGATCGCCGACCATCCGCGCGACGTTGCCAGGCTTGCTGCGCTTGCGGCCGCGAAGGGCGGAAAGACGCGCGCGATCGTGAAGGTGCTCGGCCGCGGCGCGATCATGCTCACGAGCTCGCTGTTCACGCTCGCCTCGTGGATGTTCTGGGCGCTGTTCAATCTCCTGGCGTTCGCCGCGGCCTGCAAGCGCATCGCGGAGCGCATGACCCTGCGCCATTGCGAGCGCCGGCGCATGCGCAGGCTGACCCGCCAAAACCAGCGCTTGGCAGCCGCGGCGCAGGCTGCTTAAACGGCACCGTCTTCAACGGTTTGCCTTTCCATATGCCAAGCTTCCAGCATGACGGCGTCGAGATCGCCTATCTCGACGAGGGCGCGGGCGATCCGATCGTCCTGGTGCACGGCTTTGCCTCCAACAAGGAGGTCAACTGGGTGCAGCCAGGCTGGGTTTCCACCTTGACGCGCGACAGCCGCCGCGTGATCGCGCTCGACAATCGCGGCCACGGCCAGTCGACCAAGCTCTACGATCCGGCTGATTACCACACCGACCTGATGGCGGCCGATGTCGCGGCTTTGATTGGGCATCTCGGTTTTGAGCGCGCCGACGTGATGGGCTATTCGCTCGGCGCGCGCATCTCGGCGGTGCTCGGCGCGCGCCATCCCGAGCGCGTGCGTTCGCTCATCCTCGGCGGCGTCGGCATCAAGCTGGTCGAGGTCGCGGGGCTGCACCACGACGTCGCGCGCGCGCTCGAGGCACCTTCGATCGATGACGTGACCGACCCGATGGGCAAGGCGTTCCGGCTGTTCGCCGAGCAGACGAAATCGGATCTGCGTGCGCTTGCGGCCTGCCTGCGCGGCTCGCGCCAGGCGCTGGAGCGCGCGGACCTCGCATCGGTGCAAGCACCGACCCTGGTCGCGGCCGGCACCAGGGACGACATCGCCGGTTCGCCGCATGAGCTTGCGGCGCTGTTTGCGGGCGGGCGCGGGCTCGACATCACCGGGCGCGACCATATGGTTGCGGTGGGCGACCGCATCTACAAGGCAGGCGTGCTGGCGTTCTTGACAGAGCGCGGCGCATGATCCCGAAAGGTGCAATCCGGTTTTCGGACAAGATCATGCGCAAGAAGACATGAAACACGTTCAGCCATCGACCGCGATGTTCAAAGGTGCGGCCGGCAATACACTCGTCGCCGACGTGTTCGGCGATGGCGGCCAGCCGGTGATGCTGCTGCATGGCGGCGGGCAGACGCGCCACGCCTGGGGGCGTACCGCCGAGCACCTCGCGCGCGCCGGCGCGCTCGCTTACGCAATCGACCAGCGCGGCCACGGCGACTCGGAATGGGTCGCCGACGGGCATTACGGCTTCGCGGATTTCGCCGACGATGTTGCGGCTGTCGGGCGCACGCTCGCCGAGCGCACCGGGACACGCCCGATCACGATCGGCGCCTCGCTCGGCGGCATGTCGTCGCTGCTCGCCGAAGGCAAATCGGAGCGCTCGGGCAGGGGGCCGCTGTTCGCCGCGATCGTGCTGGTGGACATCACGCCGCGCGTCGACCGCAGCGGCGTCGACAAAATTCAAGGCTTCATGCGCGAGCGCTCGGCGGAAGGGTTCGCGACGGTGGCGGAAGCCGCCGACGCGGTCGCCGCCTACCTGCCGCATCGCAAGCGTCCACGCTCGCACGACGGATTGCGCAAGAACCTGCGCCTGCATCCGGACGGACGCTGGCGCTGGCACTGGGATCCGAAGGTGCTGCAGGGCGAACGCTCATTCGCGCAAAATCATGTTGTGCTGGAAGACGCCGTGGTCGAAGCCGCGAAGGCGATCACCGTGCCGGCGCTGCTGGTGCGCGGCGGCTCGTCCGAACTCGTGCAGGAAGCGCATGTGCGTGAGTTCCTCGAACTCGTCCCGCACGCCGAATACATCGACGTCGCCGAGGCGCGCCACATGGTGGCGGGCGACTCGAACGATTTGTTCTCCGATGCGGTGCTCGATTTCGTCGGTAAACTGGGTTCGAACGCGTGAGCATCAGCTTCCGTGGTGAATTCGATCGTTTACTCTCATGGCCGGCGCGGCCTTGAGGGACTTAAAGCCAACCCCCACCTGTGCTAGACAGCCTCACCCGTCAGGGGCGGAGACACCCATGGCCCAGCAGCACCTCAAGTCGGTCCATCACCTCGACAAGGTCGATCCGGTCTGGTCGCGCATCCGCGACGAGGCCGAGGAGGTTGCCCGGCGCGAGCCGGAACTGTCGAGCTTTATCTATTCCTCGATACTGCACCACGACCGCTTCGAGACCGCCGTCATCCATCGCATCGCCGAGCGGCTCGACCATGCGGACGTCTCGGGCGAGCTGATCCGCCAGGCCTATGCCGATGCGCTGGAGGACTCCCCCTCGATCGGCGATGCGTTCCGCGCCGACATCGTCGCCACCATCGACCGCGACCCGGCGGCGCACCGCTACATCGACCCGCTGCTCTATTTCAAAGGCTTCCACGCGATCCAGACGCACCGTCTTGCGCACTGGCTCTGGATCAAGGGTCGCAAGGATTTCGCGCTCTACCTGCAGAGCCGTTCGTCCGCGGTATTCGCGACCGACATCAATCCGAACGCGCGCATCGGGCGCGGCATCTTCCTCGATCACGCCACCGGCCTGGTGGTCGGCGAGACCGCTACGATCGACGACGATGTGTCGATCCTGCACGGCGTCACGCTCGGCGGAACCGGCAAGGAGAACGAGGACCGCCATCCCAAGATCCGCCGCGGCGTGATGATCGGCGCGGGCGCTAAGATTCTGGGCAACATCGAAGTCGGGCATTGCGCGCGCATCGCGGCCGGTTCGGTGGTGCTCAAGGCGGTGCCGCACAACACCACGGTCGCCGGCGTTCCGGCGCGCGTGGTCGGCACCGCGGGCTGCGCGGAGCCCTCACGGGCCATGGACCAGATGCTTTACGATCTGGGGCCATAGGGTCTGGAATAAGCCTTCATTTGTGCTAGGCCTTGGGCAGCTCGCTGCTGCCCGTTCCGCTCGTCCCCGCGAAAGCGGGGACCCAGGGCCAAGAACTGGATTCCCGCTGTCGCGGGAATGAGCGGAGTTCGGGTTGATCGTTTTGAATTCAGGAGAAGTCCGTGGACGTCGCCGAGATCAGCAAGCTCGACAGCTACCTGAAGCGCCTGTTCGGCTCACCGCGCCTGCGCGTGGTGCCGCGCCCGCAGCGCGACGACTATGCCGAGGTATTCCTCGGTGACGAGTTGTTCGGACGCATCACGGTCGACGACGACGACGACGAGCGCTCCTACAATTTCGAGAAAGCGATCACACTCTCCGGTTCGGGCCGCTCGCCCAAGCTCGACAACGAGAACGTCGCCAAGCTCAACGTCTATTTGAAGCAGCAGCTCGGCGAGAGGTTCTCGGTGCGCAAGCGCCCGACCAAGACCGACTCGGCCGACCTGCATGTCGGCGACGAGTTCGTCGGCGTGCTGTTCACCGACGAGACCGGCTTCGCGCTCGAGATGGCGATTTTGGAGCAGGACCTGGAGGGGTAGCAGCGTCAGGCGGCATTGTGGTTATGGCGAATCCTCCGGGGTTCGTTTCCTCCGATTTACCGGCTTACGTCGCCGGGATCGTGCCTGATTTACCCGAGGCTGCGCCGTCGGCGCCGCGAGCGCGCTCAGCAGGTCGGCGTGCAGCTCCGTCGTGGTCTGGAAGAACTGGTGCTCCGGTCCTATCGATCGCTCGAGTATCGCAATTGCTCGCGTGGTGCAGGAAAGCGATTCCTCGTGCCTGTTCGTTGCGAACAGGAGACGAGCCAGATTCACCAGTTGGATGGCGGTCGTGAGTTGGCCTGCGCCGATGACCCGCTCACTTATCGCGAGCGCTTCGCGATAAAGCGCCTCGGCTTCATCGATGCTCGTCCCGGGAAGCACGCTCGCCAGATTATTCAGCGCGCGCGCATAGTGCGGATGATTTTTGCCGACGGTGTTGCCGACAATCGTGACGAGCTCACGGCTGATGTCCGTCGCCTCGTTGCGCCGGCCGGTTTGGTCCAGCACCTGGGCCAGGTTGGCAAGGTCTGTTGCGACCTCGATATGATTACGGCCAAATGTCCGCTCGTCGAGCACGAGCGCTTCGCGAATGAGCGTTTCGGCTTCGTCAAGCTCATTCATCGTACGGAGAAGGTTCGCGAGGCTGATCAGATATACCGTGATATCGCTGGTGTCGCGGCCGTGCATCGACTCGGCTGCGGAAAGGGCTTCGCGCAGCACGGGTTTGGCCTCGGCGTACGCGCCGCGTCCGGTCAGATAGTTTCCAACCCGGACGAGCAGTTGAGCCGCGGTCTTGGAATTCTGGCTCCAATGAGTTCGCAGCGCCAGGACGTGCGGGAGGAAGACTGCGCACTTTGGCCATGTGTCCGAATTGTTATAGGCGCTGTCCGGAAAAGCGGAGAATAGAGCTGTCGCCACGCGATCGATGGTGGCCGCGGTTTGCCCGCTCTCAGCGAGCCGTCGACGCGTTGCGGCCTGCACCAGCCGATGCAACGTCACCGCCGGTGCGCCGTCATCGAGCGTAGCGTGTTCCGCGAGTGAGACTTCGACCAGGGCGCCGAGGGCCTCGGTCCTGTCGCCTTCGCTCATGGTTGAATCATCGATCAAATCGAGCGGGATCGACTCCGGCGCCAGGAATGCAAACAGGCCCAACAGGGTTTCGGCTTGCCTGTGGTCGCTCGATGCTTTTTCGATCGCAAGACCGAAAGTCGCGGCGACGCTGTCGGGGTAGGGCGCTCCCTTGGGAGCAAATGAAATCCGCTCGTCGACCTGCTTGCCATAATCCTTGAAGCTGGTGCCGCGCAATTTGCAATACGCACCCGCGTGGTCGAGTGCGAGCGGCAGATGGCCAAGCGTGCGCGCAAGTTTTCCAGCCTCGACAGGATCCGAACGTCCCGCGCGCTTTTGCAGAAACTCGGTTGCGGCAGTCGGAGTGAGCACGTCGAGCTTCACTTCTGCCGCAACGGTGCTCCAGTCGGGATATCGCGTGGTGATCAGCAGGCGCGCGCCGCTCGAGGGCACGAGATCACGCAGTGTCTCGGGGGATTCGATGTTGTCGTAAATGAGCAGGAGCGGGAGACCGGCGCGATGCGAGATGACGGTCAGGCCGTCGCGCGCCCCCTTTTCCTGGTCCGGCTCTTTTCGCAGCGCCGGATCAAGCCGTCCGGCGAGCGTGGCCAGACTGGCAATCAGCACCGCACGGCTTTCGGCGCGCACCCACCACACGCCGCCATAAGCCGCCGCATATCGATGGGCATATTCGGCTGCCAGGGTCGTCTTGCCGATCCCGCCGAGCCCGTGGATGGCCGCTTGTGTAGCCTGGGTGATCGCGGCCGGCGTGTCGCCGGCCGACAATAGCCTGTGCAATTCCACCAACCGTTCGTCGCGACCGGTGAAATTGAGGTCGCGATTTGGGACATTCTCGAACAGCCAGTCGTAACGCGGGATTGCCATAGACCGACCGGCAATCGCTTCTACGATGCGCCGCCGCCGCTCCTGAGGGTCGGTTATTGCGGTCAGGTCCGCGTAGACGATCCCGCGGAGCAATCCTGGCGGCTCGCAATCTTCCAGCCTGATGACGATGAAACGGCGCGCGCCGTCCGTCTCGACATAGACCGGATAGAAATTGGTCCATTCCGCCTTGGTATAGGCGGCGCTTGCGTAATCGCTGGTCAACAGGGCGATGAAATGTTCGCAGCGGCCGAGAGCATCATGGATCCTGCCGATGAAATTTTCGCCGTGAGCGATGTCGTAGTCCTGGCTGAACGAGGTGACGCCGATCTCTCGCAGGATGCCCGCCACTTCCTGGGCGACAGGTGCGTGCGTGCCGCGCCGACTAATGAAATAGTCAATGTTGAAGGGCACTGCGCCTGCTCCCGCCGGGCTCTCGTCAGCAGTCTCACAATAGCGGGATCGAATTGTGCTTTGCCAGCGTTTCAATCGATCGGCCCGGACGATGGCGGCTCATCCGCCCGGCTTCATCGTCGCGAGCAGCTTGTCGATCCCTTCGTTCATTGCGCGCCACTGCGTCAGCCATTCGCTCGGGAAGCGCACGATGATGTCGGCGCCGTCGACGCGGCGCTCGTGCGCGCACATGCCGGGAAGGCCGGCCCTGCCGGGCCGCATGCAGCGCGCCGCGAATCCGGGCTGCGCCGCCGGATCGAAGTACAGGTCCTCGTTCTGATAGGGCGAGCCGTCCTTGAACGCGATCACCTTCAGCCCGTCCGGCCCGTCCAGCTGGGTGTCTTCGAGATAGCGCGGATAGATGGTGCGCACGCGGTCGCTCGGCGTGAGCACGGATGCCTGCGGCTCGATGGTGACGAACAGGCGGTCGATCGCCGGTGCGGTTTCGCTCGGCGCAGGACGCGCCTTCGGATCAGGTGGCGCGAGCGAGGGATAGAGGAACGCGAGGTCGAGCCGCTCTTGCGCGCCCGGGCGGCGCTGCATCGCGACGCGGATTGCCGCGGGCGGCACGTTGAACAGCACGCCGCCGACCGTGACCGGCAGTGCCGGCGCATCGGGCGCGACCGGTGCGCCGCGGGGCCACAGCACGAGCGCGACGAACGCGGCCGCGAGCACGATCAGCAGAACCAGCGTCGCCAGCGCGAACATGAGGCCGGCCGAAGCGCCGCGTGGCTTTCGTGCGGTTTTCGCGTGTCGTGCAGCCCAGTCGCTCATCGGAAACTCGCAACGGCGAATCAGCGCGACTATGCCACGCGCCGCAGACGATCCCGCGCTGAATAAAACGTCCGGCGTTTACCATTTATTAAGGATGTGCTGGCGCGCACCGCGCCGGTCTGGGAGGGTTCGCCCGGTCCGGGGTTGAGTGATGTCTCCGCAAGCGTTGCAGTTGCTCGTCGTGTTGCTGATCGGCTTTGCCGTCGCGGGCTCGCTGGCGAGCGGCTTTCAGCTCGTCACCGAGCGGCCCTTGAGCTTCCGCCTGCTCAACGGCGGATTGCAGCTCGTCACGTTCCTGGCCATTCCGGTCCTCACGTTTGCGGCCCCGTTCGTGATCATGCGCAACACGATCCGCGGCCGGCGTATCGAGAAGCGCCGCTTCGAATTCGTGATGCTGGCGACCGTGGTCGCCGGCTTCTGGAGCCTGATGTCCGGCACCGTGGTGGTGACGGCCTTCACCGCGGTCTCGCAGCTTTTCGCCTGACCCCGGACGTGGCAGTTTGCGGCTCCTGAATTGGAGCACAGCATGGCGATCTACGAACTCGACGGACAGGGCCCGGATCTTCCCGCCGACCAGCGCTACTGGATCGCCGAGACTGCCGTGGTGATCGGCCGCGTGCGGCTGAAGCAGGACGCCAATATCTGGTGGGGTTCGGTGCTGCGCGGCGACAATGAATGGATCGAGCTCGGCGAGCGCTCCAACATCCAGGAAAGCTGCACGCTGCACACCGACATGGGCTATCCGCTCACCATCGGGCCGGATTGCACCATCGGGCACAATGTCGTGCTGCATGGGTGCACGATCGCGCAAGGCAGCCTGATCGGCATGGGTGCAATCGTCCTCAACGGCGCGAAGATCGGCGAGCGCTCGCTGGTCGGCGCCGGCGCACTGGTCACCGAGGGCAAGGAGTTTCCCGCAAACTCGCTGATCGTCGGCTCGCCCGCGCGCGTCATCCGCACGTTCGACGAGAAAGCTGCGAAAGCGGTCTCGTTCGCTTCGGAGTGGTACGTGAAGCGGTGGAATCAGTACGCGAAGGGATTGAAGCGGATCGGGTGAGTGATCCGCTTTTCTCGTCGCCTACGTGTTACCCGTGACGGCGCCGGTCGGCTCCTCGCTCACCCAGCGATAGACGATCCCCCCGAGCGCTCCACCGATCAGCGGCGCGAGCCAGAACAGCCAGAGCTGCTGCAACGCCCATCCGCCGACGAATAGCGCCGGGCCGGTGCTGCGCGCCGGATTGACCGACGTATTGGTCACCGGAATGCTGATCAGATGGATCAGCGTCAGCCCGAGGCCGATCGCAAGCGGTGCAAACCCCGCGGGCGCCTTGCCGTGCGTTGCGCCCATGATGATGAAGAGAAACATCGCCGTCATGATCACTTCGGTCACCAGGCATGCCATCAGGCTGTACTTGCCCGGCGAGTGCTCGGCGTAGCCGTTCGACGCAAAGCCCTTTGCGAGATCGAAACCCGCCGCGCCGCTCGCGATCACGTAGAGCACGGCGGCGCCCACGATGGCGCCGATCACCTGCGCGATGATGTAGGGCAGAATCTGTCCGGTCGGGAAACGGCCGCCTGCCGCGAGGCCGACCGTCACGGCGGGATTGAGATGGCATCCGGAGACATGCCCGATCGCGTAGGCCATCGTGACGACGGTCAGGCCGAACGCGAGCGACACGCCGACCAGGCCGATGCCGACCTGGGGAAAGCCGGCCGCAATCACGGCGCTGCCGCAGCCTCCGAGCGTGAGCCAGAACGTCCCGATCGCTTCCGCGCTGAGTTTGCGGAAATCCATGTCGACCTCCCCGGCGTTGCATCGCGCGCCTGCGCGATTCCCAACTTCTCGACTTGTGAAATCGAATCCGCCGCGCCGCAAGGCCGGCGGCATGGCTGTGCGCCAAAAAGGGTGCGGCCGGCTCTGGGGGAGAGCCGGCCGCGGCGAACCCGGCCTGGGACGGGGAGGGGTGGGGACGTGACCGGGGTCGCGAACTGTTTGCCTCTTTTGTTTCAGCGCGATGACGCAGTGGAAATCGTCGGGCGCGGGTCACCGAGCGAGACCCAGCGGTTCGGGTCGGTCTGCGACTGGCGCTTCACGAAGCGGTAGCTCGTCTCCGACCAGAGCAGGATCTTCTCCGCCTGGTTATCCAGGATGAACTCGCCCTTGTCGGTCTTCACCGTGAGCACGGCGTGGCCGTTGCCGTTCGCCTCGCGCACCACGGTCATCAGCAGCGCCTCGCGCGGCCAGCCGGCTTCCACCAGCATGCGGCGCTTCAAGAGCGCGTAGTCCTCGCAGTCGCCGTAGCCGTCGTCCGGATAGGACCATTTCTCGACTACGCCCCAATGATCCATGTCGGTCATCGGCTTGACGTTCTCGTTGACCCAGTTGTTGATCCGCACGAGGTCGGTCCACGACTTGCCGTTCAGCACCACGTCGCGCGGCGCGCTCGCTGCGATCTTGCATTCGATCGGTCGCTCGGCGCAGAACTCGACCCAGCCGACCGGCGCGCGGGTGGCCGCGCCGGTGGACACGAACAGCAGGTCGCTCGAGTAGGCGCTTTGCGTGGCGACTGTGGCGACGAGGGCCAAGACCCACGTACCAAGTATCCCCCTGTATTTCGAAGTCATTGTTGGCCCCTCGTCCGTCTTGGGGCCGTTATGACAGGAAGCCTTTGGTTCGCCGCTAACTTGCCACAATCAAATTGAAGCAAACCAGCATCAAATACTCTGCGAATACTATTATTATTTGAAGAGAACTTGATTCAAATTTGAGATGATCCAAGTTTAATAAAATTGTCTGCATTAACGCGGCAAATGCCGATCAAATCGCGCGCAAACGCCGCAAGGATGGCACGGGTTAACCCGCCGCGCGCGGTGTGCCGCAGGCGGGGTGGGGCGTGCCCAGGCTCGTTGGCAGGGAAAAAGCAGCCGCGACGCGGCCGGCAGCGCGGAAAACGCGGCCGCGCGTTTACGGACCGGTGACGTTCTCTTCGAGAAAGTCGGGGTGCTGCATGCGGGTGAATTCGACCGCGAAGCCGTTTTCAATGTGGCGCACGACACGGCATGGGGTCTTGCCGAGGGTGACCAGCATGCCGACCTCGGGGCGGATCTCGCTCGAGATTGCCGCGCCCGACAGCGACATGTCGATGATGCGGCACACGATCGCCTTGCCGTCCGGCAGGATCATTGTCGTGCGCGGATTGCGCGGCACGATGCGGTCGTGGCGACGGTCTTCGGGCAACCCCAGGATATGGCGGTTGGCGAGCCACGTCAGCTGCGCCGCGAGCTTGTCGCGCTTGCGCGGTGTTGCGGCGATCGACATCGCAAAACCGTTCGGCAGGACGCGGATAACGGTGCCTTCGAGCCGGCCGACATGATCGATATAGGCGACCACGCGCTCGCCGGCCTTGCCGCTCACCGGACCGATGATCGCCATGCCGCCGGGCGACATGTCGAGGACCTGGCAGGGGAACTCGCGCCGGTCGGCCAGCATGTAGCGGCCGAGCAAGTTGACGCGCACGCGCTGGAAGCGCCGCTTCTCCTCGTTGAGAGGAAGGATCTCGAGTACTTTTTGCAGCACGGCCATGCCGCTGGAGCCTTCTCTGCTGCCTCCACTGGCGGCGGTCCAATCTAACGGCCGCATAGTTAAGGGAATGTTAGTCGGGCGCGCGCGCCGTCACGTCATTGTCGGATTTTCCGTTGCCGCTATCGACGCCCGCCGTCGACCACCGTGAAGGTGGCGCGCCGCGCCGCCATGACGTTGCCGGCGACCAGCCGTGCCGCCGTCGAGGCTTCGCGCGCAGGGTCGAGGTGACGCACAGTCCCGAGCGTCAGCGCGCCGAGGCTGGCCGAGCCGAGCCAGAACGGCGCAGTGAGCGGCGCAAGCGCGCCGATCATGCGCGCATGGGTGTCGCCGCGGTGACTGAGCGGCAGGATGACGAGCTCCACGTCCTGTCCCCAGCCTTCGGCGGTGCGCCCCCGGGCGGCCGCGACCACGCCGGTCGCCTCGTCGGCGATCCCGTCGAGGACGTCGGCGAGTGCCACGCGGCTCTCCGCGTCCCACAGGTCGACGAAGCGCTCGTTCTTCATTTCCCGCCCGAACAGGGCGCACACGCGCGTGCCGGCGAGCCGGAACGGGTGCCCGGCGCTCCGGTCGAACTCGAGGATGAACACGTCGCCGAGCGCCTTGCGGATCGCACTCGGCTCGATCTCGCCGCGTTCCGGCGCTGCCCGCGTTCCGCGCCGCGCGACCCAATAGCCGAACAACTCGCGGCTTGAAGCCTGTTTCATTCTCTCCCTCCACGGCCGCGGCGTCCCGGTCTGCGCCGCCGCGCCGTCCCGGTTCAGGACAGCGAAGGCGGCCGGGCGATACGGCGTGGACGAATGAGCAGGGCGTGTGCCGCCGCGCCGGGAGGCGGGGGCTAGCCGCGAGCGCGCTGCGGTTAGGGTTATCGCCGCAATCGCGTTGGCAGCGCGAAGTCGCCCCCCTAGTGTCGGCGGCGATCCACATCGGCGCGCCGTACGGCTCCCTGGAGCGGCGCGCCCGAGACGTCAGGGAGGCGTGCGGACGTGACGGGTCAACCGGCAGCCGGGCGCTGAGGGGAGGGCGAAGGCTCTCCCCTTTTTCTTGTGCCGCCGGGAGCTTGCCGCCACGCGCCGCGCGGCCTATGTCACGCCGGCACAGGTCGATCTCTTTTGCGCCAGCCCTCTGAACCGATTTTCAACGTCCCCGCCGCCGTGACCGCGGTGCTTGCCGTCCTCGCGCTCATCCACGGGGTGCGCGAGTGGGTGCTTTCGCCCGAAGACGACAACACGCTGGTCTGGCTGTTCGCCTTCGTGCCCGCGCGCTATGAATCCTCAATCATCGGCATCGGGGCCTATCCGGGCGGCGTCGCCGCCGACGTGTGGACATTCGTGAGCTACGCGCTGCTGCATGGAAGCTGGATGCACCTCGGCTTCAACGCGCTGTGGCTGCTCGCCTTCGGCACGCCGGTGGCGCGCCGCTTCGGCGCGGCTCGGTTCCTTGCCTTCTTTGCCGTGACGGCGGCCGGCGGCGCGCTTGCGCATCTGGCGGTCTATTCCGGCCAGCGCGTCCCGATGATCGGTGCGTCCGCGGCGATCTCCGGCTTCATGGCTGCCTCGATCCGCTTCGCATTCCAGCGTGGCGGACCGCTGCGCCTGCTCGGCAACAACCAGGACGATGCCTATCGGGTGCCGGCGTTGCCGCTGCTAGCGGTGTTGCGCGATGCGCGCGTGGTCATGTTTCTGGCCGTATGGTTCGGGATGAACCTGCTGTTCGGCCTCGGCGCGATCGGCCTCGACGGCAGCGAGCAGGCCGTCGCCTGGCAGGCCCACATCGGCGGGTTCCTGGCGGGCTTGATCGGTTTTGCGGCGTTCGATCCGATCCGGCCGGCGCGCTCGGGCGATCCCGACCGCAAGGCGACGATTCACTGACCGGTTCTGGCGCGACATTTTGTGCGCCGCATCAGCCTTGTGGCCGTCACGATTCAGGCCCACGTTGTGATGAACGGCGCCACGGGACGTTTTCCGTCCGGCGCCCAGAAGGGCGACGAACGGTTGGCGTTACCGCTGGCGCTCCCAACAGGGAGAGAGCGATGACGGTCAAGGCAATATTATCGCGCAAAGGCCGCGACGTGGTGACGATCGCGCCGACCGCCAATCTGTCTGATGCGGTCAAACTGCTCGCCGACAAG
The DNA here is from genome assembly GCA_963839985.1 of uncultured Alphaproteobacteria bacterium. Taxonomy (GTDB): domain Bacteria; phylum Pseudomonadota; class Alphaproteobacteria; order Rhizobiales; family Xanthobacteraceae; genus PALSA-894. Next base: position 208,519 of record CAWIXG010000021.1, read on the forward strand.
CGTATTGGCGCCGTGGTGGTGACCGGCGCCGACGGCCGTGTCGCCGGCATCCTGTCGGAGCGCGATATCGTGCGTGCGCTCGGCGAGCGCGGTGCGGGCGCGCTCGCCGACAATGTCGCGGCGGTGATGACGCGCAAGGTCACGACCTGCAACGAGGCCGACACGATCTCCGTCATCATGGAGCGGATGACGACCGGAAAATTCCGCCATCTCCCGGTCGTGGAGCAGGGCCGGCTGGCCGGCGTGATCTCGATCGGCGACGTGGTGAAGTCGCGCGTCGAGGAGATCGAGCGGGAGTCGGACGCGCTGCGCGAGTACATCGCGACGGCGTAACCCCGGTCCGGTCATGCCCGGCCTTGTGCCGGGCATCCACGCCTCGAGACCTTGAGGTCGGACGACGTGGGTGGCCGGCACCAGGGCGCTCCGCCCGTCGTCGACGGGCTAACGCCCGGCCATGATGGTTGGACCTATGCCAGCGCGGCGATCACCTCGTCGAGCCCTTCGAGCGCGCGCTCGGCTGCTTCGGCGCCGAGCGTGATCGCCTCCTCCGCGCGGTGAAAGTCGAACAGTCCGATCCGGCCGACGCGCGGACTGATCAGGATGTCCGGCGGATCGCCTGCGAGCCGCGCGCGCGTGATGCGATCCTGCATGATGTTGAACGCCTCGACCATCACGGTCGACAGGCCGGGCCGGCTGGCGGTGCCGAACAGCCGCCGTTTGGCCGACCTCTCGCTGCCGAACAATCCGAATAACCCGCGGCTTGCGACCTCTTCTTCGATCGGCGGTTCAGGCGGTGGCGCCGCCCCCTGATCGGGAATCGCGGTGCCGCGGCCGAACATGTCAGTGTTAACGTTCACCGCGATCACGAGGCGTGCGCCGAGCGCGCGCGCGACCGACACCGGGACCGGATTGACCAGCGCACCGTCGACCAGCCAGCGTTCGCCGAGCCGGATCGGCGGAAAGATACCCGGCAACGCATAGGACGCGCGCATCGCATCCTGCAGCGCGCCGTGCGTGATCCAGATCTCGTGTCCGGTGCCGATTTCGGTCGCGATCGCCGCGTAGCGCACCGGCAGGTTGTCGATGAGGACGTCGCCGATCGCCTCTGTGATCCTCTCCGCGAGCCTGCCGCCGCTGAGCAGGCCGGAACCGCTGAAGCTCACGTCGAGATAGCCGAGCAGGCTGCGGCGGGTGAGGCTGCGGCCCCAAGCCTCGATGTCGTCCAGCTTGCCGGCCGCATGGCAGCCGCCGACGACCGCGCCAATCGAGGTGCCGGTGATGATGTCGGGGATCAATCCTTTCGCGAGCAGCGTTCGCAGCACGCCGATATGCGCAAACCCGCGTGCCGCGCCGCCGCCGAGCACGAGCCCGATGCTCGGCCGCTCCAGCGCGCGCCCGTCAGTTCCCGTATGCGCATGCGGGTCCACGGCCCGGTCATCGGTCTGCTGGTTGCGCCGAAGAAAATGAAACACGCCTCAGCACTCTCGATTGCACCACAGATTCACCCCGCGCGGCGAGGCAAGCAACGACAACGCGCCGTTATGGTGAAAAGGCGGCGGTGCCGACCTAAACACCCGGAGGGAACCGAAGTTCCATCCTATCCGGCCTTGTTCTCCGCCAGCTCGCGGGTGTCCCCGACGCTCTCCGGCCGGCGCATCGTGAAGCTCTCGGTCAGCACCGAATAATCGTGATAGCCGCCGCGCGCGATCGGTTTCATCGCGGCCGTGTCGAGCAGGCCGTTTTTGATGAAGCGCTCGTCGATGTGCACACCCACCACCCGGCCGATGACCATCCAACCGTCGAACGGCGCGCCGTTCTCGTCCTTGAGCTGGATCGTCTGCACGTATTTGCATTCGAGCGCGGCGGGCGCTTCCGCCACGCGCGGCGGTTTGACCAGCCGCGAGGGCGCGGCGGTCAAACCAGCCTCGGCGATCTCGTTGACGCCGCGCGGGTAGGGCGCGGACGTCTGGTTCATCTGGTGGCGCAGATCCCAGGTCGCGAGATTGCAGACGAACTCGCGGGTGTCCTCGATGAACTCGAGCGAGTCCTTGCGGCCTTCGCTTGCGAACATCACCATCGGCGGGCGGCTGCGCACGCCGTTGAAAAACGAGTAGGGCGCGAGATTGATCTCACCCTTCTGGCTCATGCTCGTGATCCAGCCGATCGGGCGCGGCGCGATGATCGCCTTGAACGGATCGTGCGGCAGGCCGTGGTCGGGTTTTGCGGTCGCGTAGAACATGAGGTTCGAACCTTAAGCGCTGAAGTGCGTGACGATTTCAGTCAGCGGCGGACGCGGGCGATCCTCAGGCGGCTTGGCCGCGCGCCCGATATGCACGAAGCCTGCGATCTTCTCGTTCGCCGCAAGTCCAAGCGCATCGAGCACGTGACGATCGTAAGCATACCACTCGGTGATCCAGTTGGCTGCAAAGCCGAGCGCGTGCGCGGCCGTCACCAGGTTCATCGCGGCCGCGCCCGAGGAGAGCACCTGCTCCCATTCCGGAATCTTCACATGCGGCGCGGCGCGGCTCACCACCGCAACGACAAGCGGCGCGCGCGCCAGGCGGTTGCGCTCGAACGCGATCTGATCGTCGGTCGCCTGCGGGCTGGCGGCCTTGAACACCGACGCGATGGCCTCGCCGGCCTTCAGCCGCGCGTCGCCCTCGAACACGATGAAGCGCCAGGGCGTCAGCTTGCCGTGATCCGGCACGCGCGCGGCGACCGTCAGCAAGGTGTCAAGCTCGGCCGGCGCAGGAGCGGGACCGATCAGTTCGATCGGTTTCACCGACCGCCGCGTTTTGAGCAAATCGAGGGCTTCTGGCATGCGCAACTCCGTCCGTTGCGCGTAGCACGGCGCAAGGCCGCGTACCAAGGGTAGGTACAAAGCCGGGGCGGCTTGAATTTGCCCGATTTCGGGCGGTAAACCGGTGCATGACAGCTCTGCGAACCGGGCCGCACCGACGCCGCCTGCCGTGGGCGGCGTTCGCGTTCGCCGTGACGGCGTCGCAGGCGCTGGCCCAGCAGGGCACGACCATCCCGCCGGGCTTCGAACTCGGTGCCGCGTCCGCCGGGGCAGGTCGGGACCGGCTTCATGCCGCCGGGCGCACCCTCCGGTGTGCTCGCGCCGCCGCCGGCGAACCCGGCCCCGCTCGAGCTCGCACCGCCGCCGGCGCGGCCGGCCGCGCTGCCGACACCCCAAGGCCCGACACTGCAATCGGTGCCGCCCGCCGCCAGCGTGGTGCCCGCGGTGCCGATGGTGCCGGCCGGACAGGTGGCGTTGATGGTTAGCGCGCGCTTCGGGCGCGAGCCGCCGAACATCTCGGGCGGCCTGCATTGGCGCATCTACCCAGACAAGCCGGACTCCAACGGGGTCTTCCGCATGCTGCGTGAGGAGCGCGCGGCGGCGCCGATCTTCGTGCTGCCGCCGGGCGGCTATGTCGTGCATGTCGCATTCGGACTCGCGACCGCGGTGAAGAAAGTGCAGCTCCGCTCCGAGACGGTGCGCGAGGCGTTCGAACTCGTTGCCGGCGGTGCGCGCTTCGAGGGACGCGTCGGCGATAGCCGTATTCCGCCGGGGCAAGTGACGTTCGACGTGTTCCGCGGCAGCCAGTTCGAAAGCGGCGCGATCGACCGGCGCGCCTTTGCGTCGAACGTCGCGGCATCCGACGTCGTGCTGCTGCCGGAGGGCAGCTATTACGTCGTGTCGAATTACGGCAACAGCAACGCGACGGTCCGCTCGGACATCCGCGTGCAGGCCGGCAAGCTCACCGACGTGGTGGTCAATCACCGCGCCGCGGTCATCACGCTCAAGCTGGTAGCGGTGGGCGGCGGCGAGGCGCTGGCGAACACCCAGTGGTCGGTGCTTACCCCGGGCGGCGACGTCGTGAAGGAAGCGATCGGGGCATTCCCCAAGGTGGTCCTCGCCGAGGGCGAGTATTCGGTCGTCGCTCGCAACGACGACAAGACCTTCGGCGACAAATTCAAAGTGGAACCCGGCGTTGACCGGGAGATTGAAGTATTGGCCCGCTAGCGCCGGGACGCGCCGGTAGGCCAGTTTGCCGATTGAAACGTGCTATACGCCAATAAGTTAGCGCGCGCTCTGCCGGCGAATTGTGAGCTATTTTGCCATCCGTCTGCACGGCGCCGGGCCTGGCTCGGCGTTGTCGCGTCGCGTTTTATCAATCATGAGTCGCAATCGGGAGCGCGAATTGTACATCGACGCCGCCACCCTTCCATCGAGCGCCGTGCTGCTCGACGTCGATGGAACCATTCTCGATCTCGCCCCGACGCCACTGGAAGTCGTCGTCCCGCCGGAGCTGACGGTGGCGCTCGAACGCCTCTCGAAGCGCACCGGCGGCGCGCTTGCCTTCGTGAGCGGGCGGCCGCTCGCCGAGCTCGACCTTTTCTTCCAGCCGCTGAAACTGCCGGCGATCGCCGGCCATGGCGCCGAGCTGCGCCTCAATGACGGCACGGTCGCGCGCGCCAACACGTTTCTCGACCCGCAGCTGATGGCCGATCTTGCCACCATTGCGGACGACAAGCCGGGAGTGCTGTTCGAGGACAAGAAATACTCCGTGGCGCTGCATTATCGCCAGGCGCCGCATCTCGGCCATGAGATACGCGACGAGGTGAGCGCGGTGTGCGCGCGCTACCCCTCGACGGCGATCGAGATCCTGCCCGGCAAGTCGGTGGTGGAGGTGAAGCAGCCCTCGTTCAACAAGGGCACGGCGGTGCGCGAACTGATGCAGCACGCGCCGTTCAAGGGGCGCCGCCCGATCTTCATCGGCGACGACGTGACCGACGAGGCGGCATTCGCGGTGCTGCCCGAGTTCGACGGCGTCGGTTTCTCGGTCGGGCGCGAAGTGCAGGGCATCGCCGGCATGTTCGAGCAGCCGAGCGACGTGCGGCGCTGGATCGCCGAAATGGTCCGCACCAAGAAGGATGCGCGATGAATGTCCACCAGAAGACCATCGACGCCGCGGCCGCGCAGGGTAGTCTCGATCTCGCCGTCATCGGCAACAGCCGGACTGCGGCGCTGGTCAACCCGATGGCGCGGATCGTGTGGTGGTGCTTCCCGCGCTTCGACGGCGACCCGGTGTTCTGCCGCCTTCTCGGCGGCGATGAGGAGAAGGGCTTCACCGACGTCCTGCTCGACGGCTTCGTCTCGGCGCAGTCCGAATATGTGCGCAACACCGCGATCGTCACCACGACCCTGACCGACAAGGATGGCGGCAAGGTTCGCATCACGGATTTCGCGCCGCGCTTCCAGAATTTTGAGCGCACCTTCCGCCCGCCGCAGCTGATGCGGCTAATCGAGCCGTTGGCAGGCCTGCCGCGCATCACGATACGCTTCCGGCCGTCCGCCGAGCACGGCCGTACGCCGATGCAGCGCGCGTTCGGCAGCAACCATATCCGTTACACCGGCGGTGACCTCGCGATCCGCCTCACCACCGACGCCCCGCTGTCCTACGTGGACCGTGAGGCGCCGTTCGTGCTGACGCGGCCGCTGTCGCTCGTGTTCGGTGCCGACACGCCGTTCGAGGGCGACATCTCGACCACACCGCGCGAGTTCGGCGAGCGCACGCGCGATTACTGGCAGGAGTGGATTCGGCGGCTGGCGATCTCCTACGAATGGCAGGACGCGGTGATCCGCGCCGCGATCACGCTCAAGCTGTCCGCCTTCGAGGAGACCGGCGCGATCATCGCGGCGCACACCACATCGGTGCCCGAGGCGCCCGGCTCAGGCCGCACCTGGGACTATCGCTTCTGCTGGCTGCGCGACGCGTATTTCGTGGTGCGCTCGCTCAACCGCATCGGTGCGACGCGCACGATGGAAGACTACATCTCCTACATCCTGACCATCGTGAGCGGGCACACCGGCGAATTGCAGCCGGTCTACAACATCGTGTCCGCCGACCCGCTCGAAGAGCGCGTCGTGCCGGACCTGAAGGGCTACCGCGGCGACGGGCCGGTGCGCATCGGAAACGCGGCGGTGGCGCAGAATCAGCACGACACCTACGGCAGCGCGATCCTGGCGGCGACGCCGATGTTCTTCGACCGGCGGCTGCCGCGCATGGCCGACGAGAATCTGTTTCGCCGGCTCGAGCCGCTCGGCGAATGGTGTGTGAAGCTTGCCTTCGAACCCGACGCCGGCATCTGGGAATATCGCGGGCGCAAGCGCGTTCACACCCATTCGGTCTCGATGTGCTGGGCCGGCTGTCAGCGGCTGGAGGCGATCGCCGCGCATCTCGGCCTCGACGACCGCGCCGCCTATTGGGGCGATCACGCCGCGAAAATCCTTTCCGAGATGCTCGAGCAGGCCTGGAATCCGCAGCGCGGGGCGTTCACGGCGGCGTTTGGCTCCGATGACCTCGACGCCAGCGTGCTGCTGCTGCCCGAACTTGGAGCCATCGAGGCCACCGACCCGCGGTTTGTCTCCACCGTCAACGCGATGGAGCGGGAACTCAAACGGGACCTCCACGTTATGCGCTACAGCAGTGCTGACGACTTCGGCCTGCCTGAGACTGCGTTCCTGATCTGCCGCTTCTGGCTGATCGACGCACTCTGGGCGATCGGGCGGAAGGAGGATGCCCGCGACATGTTTCTGGACGCGCTGAAGCTTCGCAACAGCTACGGGCTCATGTCCGAGGACGTGCATCCGGCGACGAAGGAACTCTGGGGGAATTTTCCACAAACCTACTCGATGGCGGGCTTGATCCTGAGCGCGCTCCGGCTGTCGAAAAGCTGGGAGGACCGGTATTGGCGCGGCTAGTCGTCGTATCCAATCGCGTCGCGGTGCCGGACGGCAAGTCCGGCGGACGGGCCGGCGGCCTTGAAGTGGCCGTCAAGGCGGCACTGCGTCATCGCCAGGGCGTATGGTTCGGCTGGAGCGGGAAGATCAGCCGCAAGGGCGAAGCCGCCGAGACGACGACGGTTCATCACGACAACATCGACTATATCGTTACAAGCCTCGGCGCCGAGGACTATCGCGAATATTACAACGGCTTCGCCAACCGGGTGCTGTGGCCGGTATTGCATTATCGCTTCGATCTGGCCGAGTTCTCGCGCCGCGACCTGTCCGGCTACATGCGGGTGAACGAGCATTTCGCGACCGAGCTGGACAAATTCCTGCTGCCCGATGACGTCATCTGGGTGCACGACTATCACCTGATCCCGCTCGCCAGCATGCTGCGCGCGCGCGGCCACCGCAACCGCATCGGGTATTTCCTGCATATCCCCTGTCCGCCGCCGGAGGTGCTCACCGCGCTGCCGAACCACGAGCGGCTGATCCCGACGCTCGGCGAGTACGACCTCGTCGGGTTCCAGACCGGCGACGATGCATTCAATTTCTCGCGTTACCTGACGCGCGAATGCGGGCTGCATAGTCTCGACTTCTCGTTCCAGATACGCGGCCGCGAGGTACGGGTCGATGCGTTCCCGGTCGGCATCGAAACCGAGCATTTCGCGAGGACGGCGCGCCGCGCAATCACGTCCGAATTCGTGCAGAATGTGGTCGGCAGCCTGAGCGGGCGGCCGCAGATCATCGGCGTCGACCGGCTCGACTACTCCAAGGGGCTGAACCTGCGGCTCGACGCCTACGAGCAGTTCCTTGGCGCTTATGCCGACTGGCGCGGCAAGGTCACCTATCTGCAGATCACCCCGAAAAGCCGCAGCGAAATCCCCGAATACATCCAGATGGAGCAGATGGTGAGCCAGGGAGCGGGGCGCATCAACGGCACGTTCGGCGAGGCTGACTGGACTCCGATCCGCTACGTCAACCGCGCGCACAGCCGCACGGCGCTGGCAGGGCTCTACCGCGCGTCGCGCGTCGGGCTGGTGACGCCGCTGCGCGACGGCATGAACCTGGTGGCGAAGGAGTACATCGCGGCGCAGGATCCGGACGATCCGGGCGTGCTGGTGCTGTCGCGTTTTGCCGGCGCCGCGCACGAGTGCAAGGAGGCGCTGCTGGTCAATCCCTACGACACCGAGGCGGTGGCGGCGGCAATCAACCGCGCGCTCGGCATGCCGCTCGAGGAGCGGCGCGCCCGCCACAACGCGATGTACCAGACGCTGCTCGACAACGACATCGCGCGCTGGGCCGAGCGCTTCATCGCGACCTTGATGCGTCCGCCGCGCCTGAGCGCATGGCCCTTTCCGGTAGACGCGCTGGCGAGCGCGGCGGAGTAGGGCATGAGCCCGAAAAATCCCGCCCCGGACTTGATCCGGGTGGGTGCGGGTTTTCGGACAAGATCATGCGAGTGAAGCATCATGCCGCCGCGCGCATCCGCCTCACGTCGGGCGGAACCGCCTCGTCGGCGAGCGCGGCGAGCGCGGCATCGAGCGGCATCACGGTCTGCTGCTCAGAGCCGAGGCGGCGCATCGAGACAGCCTTCGTGTCCGCTTCCTTCCTGCCCACCACCAGCAGCACCGGGACTTTTGCCAGCGAGTGCTCGCGAACCTTGTAGTTGATCTTCTCGTTGCGCAGGTCGAGATCGGCGCGCAGGCCGGCGCGGCGGCAGGCGGCGGCGACCTCGCGCGCGTAATCGTCACCATCCTGCGTGATGGTCGCGATCACGATCTGCTTGGGCGCGAGCCAGAGCGGGAAATGTCCGGCATGATGTTCGATCAGGAGAGCGATAAAGCGCTCCAGCGAGCCGCAGATCGCGCGGTGCACCATCACGGGCTGCTTCTTCTCGCCATTCGCATCGATGTAATACGCGCCGAAGCGTTCGGGGAGGTTGAAGTCCACCTGCGTGGTGCCGCACTGCCAGTCGCGGCCGATCGCATCGCGCAGCACGTATTCGAACTTCGGTCCGTAGAACGCACCTTCACCCGGATTGATCGCGGTCTTGATCCTGCCGCCGGATTGGTCGGCGATCTGCTTCAGCACGCGTCCCATCACGTCCTCGGCATGGTCCCACGAGGCATCCGAGCCGACGCGCTTCTCCGGCCGGGTCGAGAGCTTCACTACAAGGTCCGCCGTGAAGCCGAAATCCGCGTACACCGAGAGGATCAGGTCGTTGATCTTCAGGCACTCGTCGGCCATCTGCTCCTCGGTGCAGAAGATGTGCGCGTCGTCCTGCGTGAAGCCGCGTACGCGGAGCAATCCGTGCATCGCGCCGGACGGCTCGTAGCGGTGCACCACGCCGAACTCGGCAAGCCGAATGGGAAGCTCGCGATAGCTCTTCAGCCCGTGCTTGAAGATCTGCACATGGCCCGGGCAGTTCATCGGCTTGATGGCGAACCAGCGCTTGTCCTCTGCCTCGTCGCCCGCGGACTGCGCGGCGAACATGTTCTCGCGAAACCAGCCCCAGTGGCCGGAGGTCTCCCACAGCGACTTGTCGAGCATCTGCGGCGCGTTCACCTCGTCGTAGTCCCCCTCAAGACGTCGGCGCATGTAGGCGATGATCGACTGGAACAGCGACCAGCCCTTGGCGTGCCAGAACACGACGCCAGGCCCTTCCTCCTGGAAATGGAACAGGTCGAGCTCGCGGCCGAGCTTGCGGTGATCGCGCTTCTCGGCTTCCTCGAGCTGCTTCAGATACGCGTCGAGCTCTTCCTGCTTGGCGAAGGCGGTGCCGTAGATGCGGGTGAGCATCGGGTTGTTGGAATCGCCGCGCCAATAGGCGCCCGCGACCTTCATCAGCTTGAAGGCGTTGCCGACCTTGGTCGTGGAGGTCATGTGCGGGACCGCGGCAGAGGTCGAACCAGTCGCCCTGGTGGTAGATCTTGATCGGCTCGTTGCCGGGAATCGCATCGACCAGCTCGACCTTGAAGCTCTCGCCCTTGTCGCGGAACACCTGCTTGGTCTTCTCGCGGTCCCAGGTCTGCTTGGTGAACGGTTTGTCGCGCGCGATGATCTCGCGCATCTTCTTCTCGATCGCCGGAAAGTCTTCCGGGGTGAACGGCTGGTTGCGGAAGAAGTCGTAATAGAAGCCATTCTCGATCACCGGACCGATGGTGACCTGCGTGCCGGGCCACAAGCGTCTGCACCGCCTCGGCCAGCACATGCGCGGCATCGTGGCGGATCAGCTCGAGCGCGCGCGGGTCCTCGCGCGAGACGAACTCGATCCTGGCGTCCTTCGCGATCGGGTCGGTGAGATCGGCGAGCTCACCGTCGAGCGCCATCGCGACCGTTCGCTTGGCGAGCGAGGGCGAGATGCCCTTGGCGATATCGAGACCGGTGATGTTGTCGGGGTATTCGCGGCGCGCGCCGTCGGGAAAGGTCAGGGCGACCATGGTGGGCTCCTTGTGGCTCACTCCCACGAACGAGCGTGGGTAAGCGGGATTCGATGTGGGGTATTTACCGCGGGAGGGCAGGGAAGGGAATGGGCTGCGCCGCGCGGTTGCGCCGCCGTTGCGGATCGGCGAGATTGCCCCCATGCGATGGGGCACCACTCGCTTGATGTCGATCGCTGCGGCCGCGGTTTTTGCCGCCGCGGCGCACGCACAGGCCCCGAGCGAACCTGCCAAGACCGCTCCGCAGAAGAAAGATCCGCCTCCGCCGCCGATCGTCTTCTTCCTCGCCAAGGGCGAGCCGAATGCCTGCGGTCCCGGCTGCAGCGAATGGATCGCGGCGGACGGGACCTTCGACGCCGGTGCGCCGGCACGGCTGCGCGTGCTGCTCGCCAAACACGGCAAGCGCAAGCTGCCGATCTTCTTCCATTCGCCCGGCGGTGCGGTGATCGCCGCAATGGACGTCGGCCGCATGATGCGGGCGCAGAAGATCAAGGCTGGCGTCGGCCGCACCATTCCGCAGGGTTGCGACCCCAAGCAGCGGCGCGAGAAGGCGTGCGACGCGACCATGCGATCCGGCCGCGAGCTCATCGCAGAGCTGCGCACGCGCGCGACCTGTCTTTCGGCCTGCGTCTATGCGTTGATCGGCGCGGCCGAGCGGGAGGTCGCGCCGGATGTCGGGCTCGGCGTGCACAGCGTCTCGGTCACGCGCACGATCAAGCGCATGACGCGCGACGGCAAGGTCGTATCGTCCAGCAGCACGCGGCTCGCCGGAAACTCGTCCGAGGTCCACGATACGCACGCGCGGCTCGCGCGTTACGCTTCCGAGATGGGGATCGGCTCCGCGCTGATCGATGCGGCTGCGGCGACGCCGTTTGAGACGATCCGCCTGCTCACGCGCGACGAGATCGCAAAGTTCGGCATCGACCGGCGCGAGTTTCTCGAGGGCCCCTGGACGATGGAGGAGACCAAGTCCGGCGAGCTCTTCGTCGGCAAGACGCTGGTTGCGGCGAAGGCCGGTGAGCCGAAGCATTATCGGATGACGAACATTCTACTGCTGTGCGGGCGCAATGGCTTCCTCACGGTCGGGCTGAGCCGCGATCCCGATCCGTGGGACAGGCCCGCCGCCCTTGCGGTGGCGTGGCCAGGTGCGGAGATCAATTTGCGGTCGGCGCGTTCCTCGCCGGTCGCGCCGCCTGGTGTCGCCGCAAAGGGGATCACGGCTGCATCCGCGCCGAGCGTTGCGACCAAGGAGATGTGGGTTGCGGTGACGCCGAAGGCGCTGGTCGGGAATGCGGCCTTCGGCGACAGCATCGAATTGATCGAGACGCCGGCGGCGGGCGCCGCGCCGCGCCGGACAGCGCTGTCGGCAATCGGGCTTGCGTCGTTGATCGGCACACTCGTGCCGCCCTGCCAGTAAGCGCACAGGCACCGCGTTCATTCGCGGGCGCGAACACGCATCGCGAAATGCGGAAAATTACGCATGCGGGTCTGCCGTCGCGTTTCGCGCCTGGATTCAATTCGCAAGCACCTGCCTGCGCAAGTCTCACGCGAACGTCACACGGTTAACTGCAATCAGCGCCGATGCTTTCGCCGCTGATCGTGCATTGAACGTTGCCAATCTGGGCGAAAATGCCTCACACGCGCCCTCATCGCGCCAAACTAACCCACAAACATCACTGTCAAGAGAGATCTCAACTCTCGGACGGCGCGGTGCGGGCACACCGCGTTGCAACAGGGCGCGGTGCGGGCACGCCGCGTGGATTCCAGCGTCAAACTGAATGCGGGTTTGCGTAGCGCGTTGCGTGTGTGTTGCGTTGGCGTAACTCCGCCGCACGGGGACAGATCATGATGGGTGGCGGACGGCCGCATGCGCGGCCATGGGTATCCTTTTGTCTTGTCGCGGCATGCGCCGCACTTCTCGCACAGCCGGCCTCGGCGCAGAACCGCTCCGGGCCGCCATTGCCGAACAAGCCGCAGCTCGGCTCGCTCGGCGAGCGCATCAATTCCAACACCATCGCGGTGATCTCGGGCAACCTCAACGCGACCTATGTGACGATCGCGTACGACATGTCCGCGGTGCTCGACGACGGCGACGATTTCCGCGTGCTGCCGGTGATCGGCAAGGGCGGCGGGCAGAACATCAAGGACGTGCGCTTCCTGAAAGGCGTCGACCTTGGCATCACGCAGTCAAATCTGCTCGGCTACTACAAGCGCACCAACGAGATCGGGCCGATCGACGACAAGATCGTCTACATTGCCAAGCTGTTCAACGAAGAGATGCACCTGATCGTCCGCGCCGACTCAGGGGTCACCTCGCTCACCGATCTCGCCGGCAGGAAGGTGAACTTCTCCGACATCGGCTCCGGCACGCAGCTGTCCACCCGCGACATCTTCGAGCGGCTCGGCATCAAACCGGTCGAAGTGAACATGGGGCAGGCGGACGCCTTCGAGGCGCTGAAGAAAGGCGAGATCGCCGCCACGATCCTGATCGCCGGCAAGCCGGCCGGCTCGATGATCAAGCTGAAGGCGAGCGACGGCCTCCGCATCCTGCCCGTCGCGTTCGAAAAGCCGCTGCAGGCCGACTACCTGCCGGCGACGCTCAGCAGCGAAGACTATCCGGGGCTGATCCAGCCCGGCGAGAAGGTCGAGACCGTCGCAGTCGGCGCGGTGCTGATCGCGTTCAACTGGCCGAAGGGCACGGACCGCTACCGGCGCATCCAGAAATTCGTCGATGTGTTCTTCCCGCGGCTCGCCGAATTCCAGAAGGCGCCGCGGCATCCGAAGTGGCGCGAGGCCAATCTGGCGGCGACGCTGCCCGGCTGGAGCCGCTTTGCCGGTGCCGAGGAATGGGTGCGCAATCGCGACAGGGTCGCAACCGGCGAGCGCGACCAGTTCGGCGCGTTCCTGGCGCAGCGCGTGTCGAAACCGGTTGCGCTCTCCTCGGAAGAGCGCGACCGCCTGTTCCAGGAATTCCTGACGTGGTCGAGAGCGCGCGAGCGCCGATGAACTGATCGGCGCGCGGGCAGGCGCAAGGTATCTGCGTTCGTCCGCTCGCGCGCCGTCTTCAAATCCTCCAGGGGGCAAACCAGGCAGGCCGCGTGTTGCGGCGGGAGGATTGGTTATGAGTACTCCGGTTTCCAACGACAGCGATGCGACGCAAGCCACGATGTATGCCCCGCCCTGGGTGCGGGCACGCGAGGACAGGCGCGAGACGGCGCAAGATGCGCTGCGCGACGCGCCGGCTGCGGCAGGGGAGGATGCGCTCGCCGCAAGTGAGCAGTTCCGCCGCTCGCTGCCGCCTGCAGCGCAACTCGGCGAACGGCGCGTGCGCAGGCGCGAGGCACCGTTCGACGGCGATCTTGCGATCGTGGAATTGCGCGACCGCGCACGGCTTGATCCGGCCACCGTGCCGGAGCCGCCGCAGCGGCCGCGCCGCCCAACGGCGGGCGTGCTCGCGCGCGTTGCCGGCGCCGCCGGCCTTGCGGCGCTCGCGGCGTTCTTCATGGTCGGCACTGCACCGTTGTCGCTGGCCGTGAAGGCGGAAGGCGACACCGCGCCGTCGCTCTGGGCGCGTTTCAGCGGTAAGACTGCGCGCGTACCCGTGAGCGAGCCGGCCGCGCCCGGACCGGCCGCGCTCGCCGATCGCTTTGCCGGTGTGCAGCCACAAGACGCGCCGCCTGCGCCGCTTCCGACGCGAGCGGTGCAGACCGTCGCCATCCAGGTGGCGCCGGTAGAACCCGCGCCGGTGGCGCAGCCTGCGGTCGCTCCGGTCGCGCGGATCGCGCCCGCGCCAGGCCGCATGCTCGACCAGGAGGAGATCACGGTCCTCTACCGGCGCAGCCAGGACCTGATCACGCAAGGCGACATCGCGGGGGGGCGGCTCCTGCTCACGCGCGCCGCGGAAGCCGGCGACGTGCGCGCCGCGTTGGCGCTCGGCGCGACCTACGATGTGGCCGTGCTCGGCAAGCTCGCGGTGCTCGGCGTGGTGGCCGACGCCGCCAAGGCGAAAGCGTGGTACGCCAAGGCCGCAGAACTCGGCTCGGGTGAGGCGGCGAAGCGGCTCGAGGTGCTCGCGCAGGGACGGTGATCACTCACTGTCAGTGCGCCACGACCATCGTGCAAAACGCCACGGCGCGTACCAGTGTGCGCCGGGCGGCGTCTCTCCCGGCACGCGGTCGATGCCGGAGGTGCCCCAGGGCTGGCAGCGCGACAGGCGCGCGAGCGTCATCCACCCGCCGGCCCACAGCCCGTAGCGCGCGAGCGCCTCGTCGGCGTATTCGGAGCAGGATGGCAGATGGCGGCAGTGAAAGCCGACCAGCGGAGAGAGCGTGTAGCGATAGGCCTTGATCAGCCCGCGGCCGGCGAGGCGAGGGAGGTGTGCGACCTTCACACTCTTTTCTCGGTCGCGGCGCCGGACGGAAAACCGGTTTCCACTTTTCCTGGCGCCGCTCCGGCTTTCTCGGTCGCGGCACTGGACGGAACGCCGGTATCCACTTTTCCCGGCGCTCGTGCGCGCTTCGTCTCGATCTGGTTGATCGCATCGACCACCGCATCGAAGGTCAGCATCGTGGAGGCGTGACGCGCCTTGTAGTCGCGTACCGGCTCGAGCACCGCGATGTCGGCCCACCGGCCCTCGGCCGGCGGGGCGCCGTTCTCCTTCAGCATCCTGCGCACGCCCTCACGCAGGGCGCGCAGCTCCTGCGCTTTGGCGCCGACGACATTGTGCGCCATGATCGAGGACGAGGCTTGGCCGAGCGCGCAGGCTTTTACGTCATGGGCGAAGTCGGTGACGGTATCGCCATCCATCTTCAGGTCGATGGTGACGGTGGAGCCGCACAGCTTGGAATGGGCGGTCGCCGACGCATCCGGGCTGTTCAGCCGTCCGATCCGCGGGATCGTGCCGGCCAGCTCCAGAATCCGGCGGTTATAGACGTCATTCAGCATCGGTTTCGTCCGCCTTAGTCTGCCCCAAGTCGACACTTAACCCATTGATTGCGTGCGCGCTCTTAACGACTATATAGGTACCGGACGGCGGGCTGGAAAAGGGGGTCCGCCGTGCCCAACCCGCCAAATTGCGGGCGAAACTCAAGGATTGCGGCGTCCGTACCGTCTGGTGCCAGCCGCGGCCACCCGGTGACACTCCCGGCCCAGAAGGCCGGTCGAACGGAGAGACCGTTATGGACGCTGTCGTCAAGAATTTTCCCAAGGCCACTATGCCCGCGGAAAAGCCGACGCTGTCGGATCACGTGCGCGCCGCGCCGGAGCCCGCCCTTCCGAGACCCTCGCGCGACGAGGCGGAAGCTGCCGTACGCACGCTGCTCTCCTATATCGGCGACAATCCGCACCGCGAGGGCCTCGTTGAAACGCCGAAGCGCTTCGTCAACGCCTATGAGGAGCTGTTCGCCGGCTACAAGGAATGCCCCGCCGAGGTGCTCGACCGCACCTTCTCCGAGACCGGCGGCTACGACGACCCGGTGCTGGTGCGCGACATCCCGTTCTATTCGCATTGCGAGCATCACGTCATGCCGTTCACCGGCCGGGCGCATATCGCATACGTGCCGACCGGGCGCGTCGTCGGCCTCTCGAAGATCGCGCGGCTGATCGACGTTTACGCGCGGCGCCTGCAGACGCAGGAGCACCTGACCTCGCAGATCGCGACCGCAATCGTCGAGATTCTCAAACCCAAGGGTGTCGCCGTGATGCTCGAG
Organism: uncultured Alphaproteobacteria bacterium; assembly: GCA_963839985.1. Classification (GTDB taxonomy): domain Bacteria; phylum Pseudomonadota; class Alphaproteobacteria; order Rhizobiales; family Xanthobacteraceae; genus PALSA-894. The sequence goes on from CAWIXG010000021.1 coordinate 224,463, forward strand.
GCCGAGCACACCTGCATGTCGATGCGCGGCGTCGCCAAGCCCGGCTCGATGACGCTCACCACCAAGTTCACCGGCGTGTTCGAAGACGCGCAGGAGCAGATGCGCTTCATCACGATGGTGCGCGCTGCGCGCTGATCGTTTCGCGTGGGGGCAGGGTGAGCGATTACGCATTCTCCGAACGCGGCTCGACCGAGCAGATCGAGGAGGGCGCGAGGCTTGCGCCCAAATTCGGCGCCGACGGGCTTGTCACCTGCGTGGCGACCGATGCGGCGAGCGGCGAACTGCTGATGGTGGCGCATATGAACGCCGAGGCGCTCGCGCGCACCATCGAGAGCGGCGAGGCGTGGTACTTCAGCCGCTCGCGGCAAAAGCTCTGGCGCAAGGGCGAAAGCTCGGGTCACGTCCAGCGCGTCACCGAGATGCGCGTCGACTGCGACCAGGACGCGGTGTGGATCAAGGTGGACCAGGAAGGGCCGGGCGCATGCCATACCGGGCGGCGTTCGTGCTTCTACCGCGCGGTGCCGCTGGGCAAGGCTCCGGACAGGTCACTCGTGCTGGAATTGCGCGGCGACAAGGCGTTCGACCCGCGCGCGGTCTACGGGTCTAAAGAATAGATCACCACGGCCGACTCAAAACCGCACAGCAGATTGCTGCGCCGTTAATCATCTCCATCAAGGTAAATTCGAGGCTTTCGTTGAGCGAGCACCGCTGCGCGACTATGGTCCCGTGCTCAGATTGGCGCCGCATCCGCGGTGCCTGAGGCCATCTGGAGCAGCACCATCATGTCACGCGTTTTTGCCGCCCTTTCCGCCGCCGCGCTTCTCGCGCTCGCCCTTCCGACCGCAGCGTCGGCCAGCTGCGCCAACTGCTATGTCCCGGCGCCGCAGCCCTGCGTCACCTGCTACCAGCAGCAGGTCGTGCCGCCGCAGTACCGCACCTACAACGAGACCGTGATGGTATCGCCCGGCCGCCGCGTCGCGCACCGCATTCCGGCCCGCTACCAGACCGTGATGGTGCCGAAGACCGTGATGGTCGCGCCGGAAGGCGTGCAGTACGAAGAGGTCCCGCCGCAATACGCCACCGTCCAGCGCACCGAGATGGTCGCGCCGGCGCGCGCCTACGTGGTGCCGGTGCGTCCGCGTTGCGGCAATTGCGGCTGGTAGGCGTTCAGCGTCCCTCATGCCGAAGAGTTGAGTTGAGGCCGGGCGCAAGCCCGGCCTTTTTCGTGCGCTACCTGACCCGCGCCAGCAGGCGCTGTGCGCGGGTGAGGTGAGGGCGGTCGTACATCACCCCGTCGATCGCCACCACGCCTGCCGCCGGATCGGCCGCGAACGCCGCGATCACGGCCTGCGCGGTCGCGATCGCCTCGGCGGTCGGCGTGAACACCTCGTTGATGATCGCGACTTGTGCCGGATGGATCGACATCTTTGCGGTGAAACCGTCGCGCCGCGCTTCGATCGCCTCGGCGCGCAGTCCATCCATGTCGCGGAAGTCCGCATAGACGGTATCGATCGCCTGCACCCGCGCCGAGGCCGCGGCGGCGAGCGAGAGATTGCGCGCCAGCATGTAGGGCGAGGTGAAGCGGCCGTCGGCGTCGCGGTTGGTCTCCGAGCCGAGCTCGGCCGACAAATCCTCCGCGCCCCAGGTGATGCCGGTCAGGCGCGGGCTCGCGTCGCGATAGGTGCCGCAGACGAACAGCGAGGCCGCGGTCTCGGTCGCCAGCGCGAGGATCTTGATGATGCCGTCGGGCGCGCCGTGGACCGCCTCGCGTGCGGTCAGCTTGGCGTCGAGATGGGCCACCGCCGGTCCGCCCTCGGCCTTGGGCAGCAGGATGATGTCCGGGCTGCCCGCCACCACGCCGTCGAGATCGGCATCGGTCTCGCCGGTATCGAGCGCGTTGACGCGCACCACCAGCCGCGGCCGATCGGTACGCGATGCGTGGGCCTTGAGAAACGCGAGCGCCATCTCGCGCGCCGCGGGCTTGCGCTGCGCGGACACCGAATCCTCCAGGTCGAGGATCACGGCGTCGGCCCCGCTCTCGAGGCCCCTGGCGAGCTTCTTCTCGCTGTCGGCGGGGACGAAGAGGAAAGAACGCATGGCCGAATCTCCATCAAGCGTTAACGACGGCGCGATCGCGCTGCCGATTTTCCCGTTGAGCGTGTGGCGGGGTCCGCGCTACACCCGTCCCCAGCCTGTAGACATCGCATCACGAGACCGTTCGGAGCATAGCGCAACACGGGGCCGTCCATGAACGAGCGATCCGAGGCACATCGGGCCACGGTGCGGCTGCAGATCTTCCGCGTGCTGCGCGACACCAAATGGATGATCCTGGTCTCGGTCCTGGTGTCCGTCATCCTCTATGCGCCGGACCAGCTGCGCGAAATCTATCGTATCGTCGATGCCGACCTGTCGTTCGTCGGCGTGGTCCGTACGTTTTTGCCGGTGCTGCTGATCGCGGTCATGTGCTGGCTCGGAGCGCATCAGATGGCGCAGGCGAGCGCCGAACGGATGCCGCACCAGAGCGCCGGGCAGGTCACGGCGCACCTGCTCCCTCCGCTGGTCGGCATCCTGCCGCTGCTCGCATGCGCGGCCGGGCAATACGACTCGCGGCCGAACCGCTTCGCCGAAGCGGACACCGTGGTCGGCAGCGCGTGGGAGAAGTACGACGTCGACCTGGCGTCGACGGTCGGCGGTCTCGAGATCGGTGCCGCGAGCCTGGCCGCATTGGCGCTGCTGTCGGCCGGCGTGTTCTGGTATCTCGGCCGGCTGATGCAGCCGGGTTCGTGCGCACTCAACATCTCCTACTTTGGCCGCATCCGTTTTCTCGGCGTCGTCCTGCTGCTGATGTTCGGGCTGACATCGGCCTATGTGCTGTCGCCGCTCGCGCTGCCGCGGTTTTTCGGCGTGTTCGGCATCCTGGCGACGTTCGTGCTGTGCGGTGCGGCGTTCACGCTGTATTTCTCGCTGCTCACGCTGCGTCACCGTTTTCCGTTCCTTCCGCTGATCATCGCGGTCGCCTTCACGCTGTCGGTCTTCGACTTCAATGACAATCATCAGGTGCGCCTGCTGCAGGACGCGGGGCCTCCACCGGACGAGCGTCCGACCGCGCCGGAAGAATTCGAGAACTGGTACAAGAACAGGCCCGACCGGCACGCATTCGACGAATATCCGGTCTACATCGTGACCGCGCAGGGTGGCGGCATCTATGCGGCCTATCAGACGGCGCTGTTCCTGGCGCGGCTGCAGGATCAATGCCCGGCATTCCGTCATCATCTATTCGCCATCAGCTCGGTCTCCGGCGGCAGCCTAGGCGCGGCGACCTTCGCGTCGCTGATGAATGCAAGCCCGCCGACCGACCGGCAGCCCGACGGTCCCTGTCCCGCGATCGGGAAGTACCTCGCGAACGACCGGCAGCCGCCCGAAGGGCCGGTCAGCGCAGGGCCGCTGGAGGAGAAGGTCAGCCGGATCCTCGCGAACGACTTCCTGTCGCCGCTCGTGGCCTCGGCATTGTTTCCCGATTTCCTGCAACGCTTCCTCGCAGTGCCGTTCGCCTCGCTCGATCGCGCGCGCGTGCTGGAGGCGGCGTTCGAGGATGCGATGCGGGAGATCGAAGCCGGCGGCAAGCCCACCTTCGAGAGGAGCTTCCTGGCGCATTGGGATCCGAACGGGTCTTCCCCGGCGCTGCTGATGAACGCGACCGACGCGGGCAGCGGCCGGCGCTACCTGTTCTCGCCCTTCGACATCTGGACTGGCTCCGCCGCGAAGGGCATGCGGTTCGGATCGCTGGTGCATTTCGACTTCAGCAATCGCATGGATGCCGAGCGCGCGAAGAAGGAGGGGCGGCCGCGCAAGACGCTGGACCTCAGGCTCAGTTCGACCGTCGGCATCAGCGCGCGCTTTCCCTGGATGACGCCGGCCGCGACCATTCCGATCGACGACTTCGACCCGTCCAAGCTGCGCAAGGTGCGGATCGTCGACGGCGGCTACGTCGACAATTCCGGCGTCGAGACCGCATTGGATCTGATCCAGTCGGTGACCGACGAACTGGAATTCGTCCCCGACCTCGATACCGGGGGCCTCGGGCTGAGCAGTGTCGGTCGCACGCGGTCCGGCGGCAAGGTGCGCTTCAACCTGATCGTGCTCAGCGGTGGCAGCTTTGCGGTGCGCGGCTCGTTCGCGCTCGGCGAGACGCTCGAGCCGGTGCGCACCTTCCTCAGCACGCGGGAGTCGCGCGCCTACGCGGCGATCGAACGCGCCAACAGAATGCTGCAGCCGAAAGCGATCGCGACGTTCGATGACGGGGCGTCGCCGGTGACCGTGAAGGCAAGGACCGTCCGGACAATGAGCCTGACCAACCAGTTCTACGACATGCCGCTGGGCTGGACCTTGTCGGACCGCACGCGCGATATCATCGCGCAGCAAAGCGGACGGTACTGGGACTGCGATCCCGACGGGTTCTTCGAGCAGACCGGCAGCTTCCCGGCGACCGACTGCATTCAGCTGCTCGTGTTCCACGAACTGAACCGGTCGCTGGCGGACGCCGGCACGGATCTCGGCATGGCGAAATCGATCGTCGGTGCGGGCGAGGAGAGGTTCAGCCATCAGCGGTTCATCCGCTGCTACCGCGACAGGATGCGCGCGGACATGACCTTGCAACAGGCGAGAAACCTGCAGGCGGTGCTGCGGCTTTGGGACGCGAACAAGGAATGGGAGAACGCGCCGGATGCCTGGCTCGCCTATATCCTGGCGGCCGTGGCGCACCAGACCGGCGGCTTCACTCATCAGTATGCGGTGCGGATGAAGGCCGACCAGGCCGCGCTCGGCAGGTTCGGCAACATGCTCGGTCTCGATCTGGCGAGCAGGCCGGCGGTGATGTTGATTCCCGATGTCGTGGTGCGCGTGGCGATCGCGCAGTTCTTCTTTCCGGAAGAGAGGTTCAAGGCATTCGAGGAAGCATTCAGAGGCACGCCTCCGGACATGGCGGCCGTGCGCCAACTGACCGGCGTCGAGACCGCGACGCAGGTCGAGCAGCGCATGGAGGCTTTCCTCGCCTGCATCGTGCAAACGAAGCAGGCCGCCGCGGCCGGGAAATGAGCGGCCTGGCGTGGCGCGCACCGGTCGAGCTAGGCCGGCCGCATCAGCATGAATGCCTGCCGCTTGCACTCTGCTACGAGTTTGTCGTCCTGATTGTAGGCGCAGATGTGCAGATCGACGATGCCGGCTCCCGGCCGCGACTTCGACTCGCGCTTGGCCAGGACCTGCGACGTGCAATGGATGGTGTCGCCCTCGAACAGCGGGTGGGGAAATTTCACGTCGGTCATGCCGAGATTGGCGATGGTGGTGCCGCAGGTCATGTCGCTCACCTGGATGCCGACCATCAGCCCGAGGGTGAACAGCGAGTTCATCAGCGGCTGGCCCCACTGCGTCTCCTTGGCGCAGAAGTCACGGTCGATATGCAACGGCTGCGGGTTGAGCGTCATGTTGGAGAACAGCATGTTGTCCATCTGCGTCACGGTGCGGCGCAGGGTGTGGGAATAGAGTTTCCCCACCTCGAAGGCCTCGTAATACATGCCCCCGCGCGGGCTTCGCGTGGCTGTCATGTCGCCCATGGTATCCTCCTGCCGGAACCAAATCGCGCCGCCGCGGGTTCCATTTAACCCGTCATTAACCATAAGCCGTGATGGTGCAAGGCGGTGGGGAGTAGGACTTACCGCCGAAGGCGCGCCCGGATGGATGCAGCGATCGATATTGCGGCCCGGATCAGTGGCGCCACCACGGATATCGCGACCCGTGTCACCGGGGCGATCCGCGATGCCGCGCGCGCGACCGGCGCGGGCTTCGACTACCTCCTCAATACCGCCATCCGCGAATTCAACCTTAATCCCAACGCCAAGGCGAAGTCGTCCTCCGCCACGGGTCTGTTCCAGTTCATCGACCAGACCTGGCTTGGCACGATGAAGCAGGCGGGCGGCAGCCTCGGTTACGGCAAATATGCCGACGCGATCACCCGCACGCCGCAGGGCAAATTCGTCGTCAACGATCCGGCGATGCGGCGCGACATCATGGCGTTGCGCAAGGACCCGACCGCCAATGCGGTGATGGCCGGCGCCTTTGCCAACTCCAACGGCAAGGTGCTGACCGATCGGCTCGGGCGCAAGCCGTCGGATGGCGAACTCTATATGGCGCACTTCCTCGGCGCGTCCGGCGCCGCGCGCTTCATCAAGGCGGCCGAGGCGCGTCCCGACGCGAAAGCCGCGAACTACTTTCCGCGCGCCGCGCAAGCGAATTCGTCGATCTTCTACGACAAGCAGGGCGGAGCGCGCAGCCTCAAGCAGGTTTATGCCGGCCTCGTCGCCAAGCATGATGTGATCGGCACGACGCGTGTGGCCGCTACGAAGCCGGTGACGCCCGCGAAGGAGACGACCCAGATCGCCCCGAGCGCCGTGGCCGCCACCGCGCCGCTCGCCTTCTTCCGCGACATTCCGGCGGCGCCCGCGAATGCATCGGTCACGCCGGTGTCGGCGAGCGTCGCCGTGACTGCGATCAACGCCGCGACCGCATCGGCTCCGGTGCCGAGCGCGTCGGTGCCGCTGATCGCCGAGTCGCACGCCGCAGTCACCCGCCCGCAGCCGATCTTCGAGTCGCTCTACCTGCCGCAGGATCGCGGGCCGGTCGGGCCGGTGGTGCGCGAACTATGGGGCCGCCGCACCGCGGCGGTCGAGACGCCGGCGGCGGTCGCGCCCGCGGCGGATGCGACCGCGTCGAGGGGAACGAACGTTAACGCCCCGCTCGACCTGTTCCAGTTCCTGCGGCCGACGGCGCGCCGCCCCGCATAGGCGCTTCGGCGCACATCCTGTTGTCGTGACACTGCCTTTCGGTTTGCCGGGAGACGCCAGTGCGGGTCCGGCTTTTTTAAGAATCTGGCAACAATTCCAAATGTTTATGGTGAACCAGTTGTTAAGCCGCAGGGCGTAGACTGCGCTTGTTGGGCCCGTATGGCCGGTGTTTGTCAGTGGTAGCGTCATGATCGTAAGGCATTTCCTGCAGTGGGTGCGCACCGCCGAAGCCGCGGAACGCGCGGAAGCCACCTCGGCGCTCGCTCGCGCCTATCTTTATTCCGAGCTCTCCGAGGATGACCGCATCGCGGCCGAAGGCGCGATGATCATGCTGCTCGACGATTGTTCGCCGCTGGTGCGGCGGGCGCTCGCCGTCGCACTCGGCGCCAGCCGCGATGCGCCGGCCGCTGTGATGCATGCGCTGGTCAACGATCAACCGGACATCGCCGCGATCGTGCTGGAACGCTCGCCGACCCTGCTCGATTCCGACCTGGTCGATGCCGTCGCGGTCGGCGGCGCCGAGATGCAATCCGCCATCGCGCGCCGCGTGCATCTTCCGCGCTCGGTCGCAGCCGCGCTCGCCGAGGTCGGATCGGCGGAAGCCTGCCTGACGCTGATTGAAAATCCCGGCGCCGACATCACGCAGGTCTCGCTCGACCGCATCGTCGCCCGCTTCGGGCATCTGGCGGCGATCCGCGAGGCGCTGCTCGGTTGGGTTGATCTTCCGGCGGCGACCCGCCATGCGCTGATCATCAAGGTGTCGCAGACGCTCGCCGGCTTTGCGGTCGCGTGCAACTGGCTCGATGCGGGGAGGGCGCAGCGCATCGCCCAGGAGGCGTGCGAGAAGGCGACCGTCACGCTGGCGGCAAATGTCGAGCCGTCGGAAGTCTCGCCGCTGGTCGGACATTTGCGCGAGACCGGCCAACTCAACGCCGGCCTGGTGCTGCGCTCGCTCCTGTCCGGCAACATCGATTTCTTCGAGCAGGCGCTGGCCGAACTCGCCGATCTTCCGGTACGGCGCGTCGCCGCGCTGGTGCACGACCGTTGCGGAGCGGGCTTCAAGGCGGTGTACGATCGCGCCGGCCTGCCGCCGGCGGTCTATCCGGCGTTCCGCGCCGCGATCGAGGGGATGCACGAGGCCGGCCTGCATGCCGACATGGGCGGCAGCACGCGGCTCAAGCGCCGCATGGTCGAGCGCGTGCTGACGAGCTGCGCGAGCCTGCCGGCCGGCGATGTCGAGCCGCTGATGACCTTGCTGCGCCGCTACGCCACGGAAGCCGCGCGCGAAGAGGCTCGGCTGTTCTGCGACGAACTCGTCGACATGGACAATGTCGTCGCGGCAAACGACAGCGACCGGTTGATGATCGCGGCGGCGTAAGGCCGCATTCCGGCAACGCTATTGCGTGCCAGCACCGGCCGCCTTGATGATCGGCGTCCACTTGGCCACGTCCGCATCGATCAGCTTGACGAACTCGGCCGGCTGCAGTTGCGCGATGGGGTCGAGGCCGGCGGCCTTGAGCCTGGCCTGGACTGCAGGGTCGGCAGCGACCCTGGCAAATTCGTCGCGCAGGCGCTGGACAATATCCGGCGACGTCCCGACCGGCAGGCCAAATCCAAACCAGGTCACCATGTCGTAACCCTTGACGCCGCTGGCATCGAGGGTCGGCAGATCGGGCAGATGCGCGGACGGCGCCGAGCTTGTCACCGCGAGCGCCCTGAGTTTGCCGGTCTTGATCTCGTCGATGACAGTCGGGAGGTTGAAGAAGCCCATCGTCATCTCGCCGCTGACGATCCGCTTGATGCCGTCGACCGAAACGAGATGCGGCACATGCTTGATGTCGGTGCCCGTCATTGAGGCGAACAGCGCGCCGGAGAGATGATGCGAGGTGCCGACGCCGCCCGAGGCGTAAGTCAATTGCCCGGGCGCCGCCTTGGCGGCGGCTACGACATCCAGCGGCGTCCTGGCCGGGTTCGAGGGGTGCACGGTCATGACATTGGTGACGGCCGCGATCGGCGTAACCGGCGCGATCTTCTTCGGGTCGTAGCGCAGTGCCTTGTAGAGGCTCAGATTGAAGACATGCGTGCCTTGGGTGATCATCCCGACCGTGTAGCCGTCGGGTGCGGCCTTCTCGACCAGCTCCATGGCGATGCCGCTGCCTTCGCCGGGCTTGAGATCGACCTTGACCGGCTGGCCGATGTTTTTCGACAGTACCTCGGCGACGACCACGCCGATGATCTCCGCGGTCGTGCCTTTGCCGAAACCCACCACCATGGTGATCGGCTTGGCCGGATACGGCTGGGCTTGAAGCGGCGCCGCGCCCGCAAGGCACGCAAACAGGCCCGCAGAAATGATCCGCATCAAAACCCCCTCAATCCGTCGCGTCCGGCCGGCACTGTAGCGCACTTGATGCGGGCGAGAAGCTGGATCGGAGGGCGAACTGCGGCGGCTGTCGCGTCACCCCGGCGCGGTCGCCGGCGAGAGGATCTGCTCCAGATACTCCGGCCGGTCGCGGTTCTCGTGCGCAAGAAACTCGTCCGTCACCGTGCGCAGCTTCTCGGCGAGCTTTGCGGCATTCGCATCGCTGTCGCCGCGCGTGTTCTTCGCGGTGATGGCGCGGATCGCATCGACGTGCTGGTCGACCAGCGCGAGGGGCAGGCGCGACATCTCCGGTGTGTGCTCGATCAGCCGGCACAGGCTGTCGGCGACCGGTGCGACCAAAGGAAACCCAAACGTCGTCGCCTGGCCCTTGATGTCATGTGCGGCGAGGAACAGCGCGTCGCGCGTGCCCTGGTTGATCCCGCTCGCGCGTATCGCGTGCCGCGCGGCATCGAGACGGTCGCATTCCTGATTCATCCAGGCGGCGAAGTCTTTCGACAGTTCGGCGAGCGCGGCCTCGGCCTTCGCCACCGGGTCGAACTCGACCTTGGCGTCGAGCACTTTCTGCACCGCCTTCTTGAGCTTGTTCGGCGGCAGGATCACTTCGTGGTCCGCAAAGGTCGAGACCGCCGCGAGATTGGCCTTCTTGTCGTTCATTTTCTTGTCCGCTTCGCTCATGCCGTGGTCTTCGCCTTGTCGAGCAACGGCTGCTGCTTGATGATGTCGGCCTTGCCGCCCTTGCGCCGCTCCGGCCCGGCGTAGTTCGGGTTGGCATTGCGCCGCCGGTCCGGACCGAAAAAGCTTTTGGTGCGGATGAACGGGCGCGGATTGGCCACGACGTTGAGCACGCGCTGGTAGAGGCCCTTGGCCGAGATCGGCTTGGCGAGGAATTCGGTGATGCCGGCGTCGCGCGCGGAGATCACGCGCTTCTTCTCCGAATGGCCGGTCAGCATGATGATCGGCACATAGGGGTTGGTGTTGGCGCCGGGCTGGCGGATCATCTGGGTCAGCTCGAGCCCGTCGAAGATCGGCATCGCCCAGTCGGTGATGACGATGTCGGGGGAGTAGTGCGTGAAGCCCTCGAGCCCGGCCGCGCCGTCTTCGGCCTCGTACACCTCGCGCGTGCCGAAGCCGTGCAGCAGCGTGCGCAGGATGCGGCGCATGTGCGCGTTGTCATCGATGATGAGGAAGCGCAACCGGTTGAAATCGATACGGACCATGGGCGCAGCCGAACGCGCGCCGGCGTCAGGCAGGCGCGTCGCGCAAGGCTAGGCAATCGTCGTTAAGGAAGCGTTTAGGAAGCGCGCGGAGGGCTGGCGAAAAAAAACTGCAAAACAACCCCATGCAAAGTACTCCGGCATGAGGGTCGAAGGTACTATGCGACCTAATATCCGAACTGCTCGCGCAAGATGCGCTCATCCAGGCTGTGGCCGGGATCGAACAGCATCGGGATCGAGATATTGCGGTCCATCGTGATCGCGACCGATTGCACGTCGCGCACCTCGTCATGGTCGGCGACCGCCGCGACCGGGCGCTTCTCCGGCTCCAGCACCTCGATCTCGACCCGCGCCTTGTCGGGCAGCAGCGCGCCGTGCCAGCGGCGCGGGCGGAACGGGCTGATCGGGGTGAGTGCGAGCAGCGGTGCGTTGATCGGGATGATCGGGCCCTGCGCCGAGAGATTGTAGGCGGTGGAGCCTGCCGGCGTCGCCACCAGCACGCCGTCGGCGACCAGCTCGGCGAGGCGTTCCTTCCCGTCGATCAGGATACGCAGCCGCGCCGCCTGGTAGGCCTGGCGGAACAGCGACACCTCGTTGATGGCGTGCGACTCGTGGTGCCGGCCCTGGGCATCGCGCGCGCGCATCAGCAGCGGATGGATCAGCGTGGTCTGCGCCTCGGAAAGGCGCTGCGGCAGGTTGTCTTCGCGGAAGTCGTTCATCAGGAAACCGACGGTGCCGCGATGCATGCCGTAGATCGGCTTGCCCGAGGTCATGAACCGATGCAGGGTCTGCAGCATCAGGCCGTCGCCGCCGAGCGCTACCACGACATCGGCGTCATCCGGCGGTGTGTCGCCGTAACGGGCGGCGAGGCGCTTGCGCGCCTCCTGGGCTTCGGCGATCGGGCTTGCGACAAAGGCAATCCGCTGAGACATGGCGCTCGTTGGTTAAGGCGTGACCCTGGTCGCATTCCCGCGGCGAACCGCTTCATACTTCGCCGGAACAGGCGGCCGGCCCCGGCGGAGAAAAAGCATGAACGATGAGCGCGCGGTGTTCGTCTATACGACCCATCCCTCCCTTGTCGAGGCGGAGCGGATCGGCAAGGCGGTGCTGGAGAAGCGGCTCGCCGCCTGCGTCAACATCCTCCCGGGGATGATCTCGCACTATTGGTGGCAGGGGACGATCGAGCGGGGGGAGGAGGCTGTCATGATCGTCAAGACCCGGGCCTCGCTCGCGGAGGCCGTCCGGGCGGAGGTGAAAGCGCTGCACAGCTACACGACGCCGGCGATCCTGGTGCTGCCGGTCACCGGCGGGGAGCCGGGGTATCTGGCGTGGCTGATGAAGGAGACGGAGGCGTCGTCACCTTAAATCGTAGGGTGGCATCGTAAGGGTGGCTGAGGCGCGCAAGCGCCGAGCCCACCACATCGGCGCTGCTGGTATGCGTGGGCACGCCTATCCGCGCTTTCGCGCGGCCAGGCTTTGCCCACCCTACGGCTTGCTCGGCCCCGGAATGACAGCGACGCTCAGTACGTCACGGTGCCTTCCATGCCGCCCTTGAGATCCTGATACTCCTTGCAGCTCTTGCCGCCGCAGATCGCCTCGATCTTCTGCAGGAAGTCGGCCGCCTTGAGCATGTTGCCCTGCTCGACGTGCCACATGCCGTAATACTGCCAGGTGCGCACGTGGTTCGGGTCGGAGGCGAGCGCGCGCTCGTACCAGTATTTCGAGAGCTCGTAGTCGCCGAGCTTGCGGGCGGTGTAGCCCATGTAATTCGCGACGTCCGGCGTATCGTCGGCGTCGAGCGCCTTGAATGCCGCGAACGCCGCCTTGTAGTCGCCGGCCTGAACCATCGCGTAGGCGGCGCGGTAGCCGTCGCGGAATTCCTGCTCTGATCTTTCGTCCTTCTTCTTTTTCTTGGTGGTGTCGGTCTTTTTCTGCCCGGCGGGCGCTTGCTGCTGCACCGGGTTCGGATTGCGGCTGCTGGGCGGATCGGGCTCGCCGGCGGCGAGGACGGCGCCGGCGCCGATCGACAGCACGAACAGCGAGGCTGTGGTCAGCACGGCAAGGCGATTGCGGGTCATTTAAGTCCTCCCAGGCAGGAAACCGTTGGTCACATGATACTCCGGGAACAGCCGTGCGGTGCGGGGCATTCCCGCCGCGACCATTCAACTCGCCGTGATCGTGTCCGCATCGCGGCTTTCATCAAACCGCCGCAGTTCCGCCGCCGCGCCGTCGGCAGATTGAACGGACCATCAGCAACGCCGTTCAGTTTCGCGTCATGTCGATGAACGCGCGGACGCGACGCACCTCAGCCTGCATTCAGGGCGCCGCCGCTAAGCTGCGCCCATGATCGAACCGGGTGCCGATCCGAACGACCCCATGCCCCCGAAGAGGATACGAGAATGTTGAAAGTCCTGACCGCCGCCCTGGTTGCCGCAGGCATCGCGCTGGCGCCGGTCGCCTCGACCGCGCAAGCCGCGCAGCCGGTGACGAAGACGGTCACGACGAAGGTCGTGACGCTGAAGGGCCACAAGCGCCATGCCGCGCGCCATCACGCGCGCATCAAGGCGGTAAAGCACGTGCGCGGTCACAAGGTGATCGTGATCAAGAAGGTCCGCCACGGCAAGATCGTGAAGGCGCACAGGCGCCACCACGTCGCCGTGAAGATCCGCGCGAACTGACCCGCGGCGCCGACGATTGGCTCCGTTCGTGCCGGCGCAAGCGGGCATTCAGGGCCAAGACAAGAACTGTGTCCCGCCTGCGCGGGGCGGACGGACAACAAAAGCAAGAGGCGAGCCTTGCGGCTCGCCTCTCGTCGTCGCCCCCGTGCAGAACTCAGTTCGTGCGCACTTTCACGCCCGCATACACGCCAGCGCCGGGTGAGCGGAACGAATAGACGTCCTCGTAGCGCCGGTCGAACACGTTCTCGGCGCGCACGTAGATCGTCGACCACGGCGTGGTGTCGTACGAAACCATCCCGCCGACCAGCGTGTAGGCGGCGAGCGTGGTGGTCGAGGACGGGAAGGTGAAGATCGTGTCGGTCATCTTGCCGTTGTAGACGACGTTGAGCGTCGCCTTGCCGCGACCCTCGGCGAAACTTGCCGCCACGGTCGCCGAGGCCGCATGCTTGGGCCGGCGGATTTCCTCCACGCCCAGGTCGTCGCGCGCGTTGGTGTAGGTGTAGGTGCCGGAGACGCTCAGCCAGTCGAACGGCCGGAACTTCACCGCCGTCTCGACACCCTCGCGCGTCGAGGTGCCGGTCATGTTGCGCACTGTCTGCTGGAAGGTCGGCAGCGACACCAGCACGATCTCGTTCTGGAGCCGCGAGTTGAAATAGGTCACGTCGACGACGACGCGCCCGTTCCAGAAGGTCTGCTCCCAGCCGGCATCCCAGCCGATCGAGCTTTCCGGCACCAGGTTGGCGTTCGGCACGAAGCTCGAGGTGAAGAAGCCGAACTGCTCGATGAAGCCTGGATTGGTCACCGCACGCCCGATGCTGGTGTGCAGCCGCCCGCCGAGCGGGGCGACCTTCTGCGACAGCGAGAAGCGCCAGGTCAGCTCGTCCTTGAACGGATCGTTGAAGTCCTGCCGCGCGGCGGCCGAGATGGTCGTGCCGGGCGCCAGCAGGTCGAGCACGTACTCGCCGCCGACACCGGTCGAGGTGCGCTTGTAGCCGTTGCGTGCCGCGTCGAGGTCGGGCCCGAACAGGAAGATGCTGTCGAAGGAGAACTTCTCGCGCCGGTCCTCGACCAGCGCGGTGAGGCGATGGCGCTCGCCGCCGGCGAACATCGAATCGAGCAGCAGCGCGCTCTTGTAGGACAGCGTCTCGGTGCTCCCTTGCGACGCGGAGGCTTGCGCGAAGTTCTCGAATGCCGAGAGGCCTTGCCGGGCGGTCGTCCACTTCACCGACTGGGTCCAGCGCTCGTCGAACAGCTTGAGCGTGCCTTCGACGCGTCCCAGCGTCTCGGCGAAGTGGGTGGTATAGCCGGGCGCGTCTTCCACCAGTCCGGTATTGAGGAAGAACGGGTCCTGCGGGTCGAACGCCGCCTTGCGGCGGGCGTGGCGCACGAAGCCTTCGACATTGAAGTTTGGCGAGAAGTCGACGCCAGCCTTGCCGGTGACGGCGAGGCGCTGGGCGCCGTCCGTTTCGGAGCCGTTGCGTGCAATGTTGAAGCCGTCGGTGGTCCCATAGCTCGTGGTCAACGATCCGTAGATCGGTCCCGCCGAACCGCGTGCCGAGGCCGAGCCCTCGGCCGAACGCTGCGTGCCGCCCTCGGCGCGGGCGCTGAACTCGGGCTTTTGCCCGCGCCCCGACTTGGTGACGATGGTCAGCACGCCGGAATGCGCATTGGCGCCATAGAGACCCGACTGCGGTCCGCGCAGCAGCTCGACGCGGTCGATGTCGTCGAGCGGAATATCGGCGAAATCGTAGGCGCCGTCGCTGTTGGCGTTGGCCGCCACGCCGTCAATCATCACCAGCAGGTGGTTCGCCTCCGCGCCGCGCACGCGGAACTGCGTCAGCGAGCCGCGGCTGCCCGACTGGTTGACGTGCATGCCGGGAAAGGTGCGCATCACGTCGGAGAGCTGCGAGAAACCGCTGGAGCGGATTTCCTCGCCGCTCATCGCGGTGACCGATGAGCCGGTCTTCGAGGCCTCGATCGGCACCAGGCTCGGCGAGACGACGACCAGCTCGGGCAGAACGGTCTGCGCCTGGGCGAACCCGGGCGCGGATATCAGCGCGCCGGCCGCGAGGCCGGAACGTAGCAGGTTGCGTGTGACGGAATGGATAGACATGACATGCCCCCGAATGGGTTGAACATGTCGCGAAGGCGCGGATACGCGCTTTGTGTCTGATCAGTTGGAGAACGAAGCACCCCAGACCCCCGCGACGGTTTTCAGCACGTCACCGCTGCGGAAGCCGCCCCGAGTGCACGCCCCGTGCATCGGAAGGGTGACTGGTGCAGGCAGGTCTCCTGGCTCGCGGGTCGCTGCCCTCGCTCCGCCTTCCCGGGGAATCCCAGTGGCATCGAGGAGGAGGGCTCGCCGCTTACAGTTGCGGGGGCAGCTCCGGGGTTGAGTCACCACACGCTGTGGCGTCTCGCACCGGATTCCCTTTTGGCCGCCTCCGACCGGGAGACGGCACACCTTCACCGGGAATGAGTGGAGGGCGCGGGGCAGGCTTTGTCAATTGAGTGCGGAACAATTCAAAATCGCTGTTGCAATTGTGCCCCGATAGCCCCACCCGGCCGGCTCCGCCGGCCACCCTCCCCGAAGACGGGGAGGGATGACCGCGCGTGAGGAGAGAGCAGCGAACTCCATCCCTCCCCCGAAGGGGGAGGGTGGTTCGAAGGCCGAACCGGGTGGGGCGCTTGGATGCTACAGCGACGGCTGCCACGTCACCGGCGTGAGATCGTAAGTGTGCGCACCGGTTTTGATGATGTAGCCCGAGGCCGGGAACGGGAAGTGATAGCCCTGCACCAGCATGCGGTCGGCGCTTGCGCGGTCGAGCAGTTTCTTGCGGGTCTCGGCAGCCTGTGCGCCGTCGACGTCGAACGCCGCGTGCCAATCCGGATTGCGCACGAACAGCAGCGGATTGTTGGTGGTGTCGCTCAGCACCATCATCGACTGGCCGCCCGACGCGATCGCGAACACGGTGTGGCCGGGCGTGTGGCCGGGCGCCGCGATTGCGGTGATGCCGGGCGCGAGCTCGTTGTTCGGCTCGTACTTCGTCACCTTGCCTTCGAGCCCGCGGAAGATGCGGCGCACGTTGAGCCAGGCGGGCCGGGCGGCCTCGGGCTGCTTGCCCATGTTGGCATCGTCCATCCAGTAGGCCCACTCGGCCGCAGGCACCTTGACCTCGGCGTTCGGGAACACGAGCGCGCCTTCCTTGTCGCGGATGCCGTTGATGTGGTCGGGATGGAAGTGCGAGATCAGGATCGTGTCGATCTGCTTCGGCTCGATGCCGGCCGCGGCGAGGTTCGCGCCGAACGATCCGGCGGTCGTGGCAAGCTGGCCGCCGGTCGCGGTGTCGATCAGAACGAGCTTCGAGCCGGTGTTGACCAGCAGCGTCGTGAACGGGACCGCGAGCTTGCCGGCCGGCATGTGGGCGTCGGACATCGCCTTCTCGACCGCGGGCCACGGCGCGTTCTTGACGAACTTGTCGTCGATGTCGCGCAGCCAGATGCCGTCATGGATCGCGGTCAACTCGTACGAGCCGATCTTGTAGCGGTAGAACGCGGGCGCCTGCTTGCCGGCGAGCGGAGCTGCGGCCTCGGCAGCGTACGGCAACGCGGTCGCGGCAGCGGCGCCGGCGAGAAGGGTGCGGCGCGTGAATTCGGTCATGGGATCCTCCGTGAGCTCGGCCCTTGGCTGCCATTCTCCCGCGGTGACGGCGCGTTGTCAGCGCCTGCGGGGCTCACGACAGCGTGAACTGCTGGTGGAGCACGATCTTCTGCGAACCGATACCCGCTTTTCGCATCATGCTCAGTTCGTCCTGCTGCCCGCCTCCTTCAGGATCGGCGACCAGCGCTCGATCTCGGCTTTGACGTAGGCCTCGAAGTTCGCCGGAACCCGCTCGTCCTTGCGCGGGATCGCGCCACCGAGATCGGCGAGACGCTTCTGCACGCCGGCATCGTCGAGCGTCTGGTCGAGCGCATCGTTGAGCCTCTTCATCACGTCCGCCGGAGCGCCCTTGGGCGCGAACATGCCGGCCCATACGCTCATGCGGTAGTTCACGCCGGCTTCCGTGGCGGTCGGCACGTCGGGCAAGGTCGCGAGCCGCGCATCGCCGGACATCGCGAACGCCTTCACGGCGCCGGAGGTGACCTGGCCGGTGACGCTCACCGCCTGCTCGCAGAGGAAGTCGACGTGTCCGCCGATCAGATCGTTCATCGCCGGCCCGGTGCCGCGATACGCGACCAGGTTCGGTGTCACGCCCGCGGCCGCGGTGAACAGGAGGCACGCCATGTGCGAGGAGGAGCCGATGCCGCCGTGCGCCTGTTTCACGTTGGCGCCGTTCTGCTTCAGGTACGCGACGAACTCGCGCAGATTGCCGGCCGGAAAGTCCTTGCGCGCGACGATGACCGCCGGCGCATGCGCGGTCGGGCCGATCGGATCGAAGTCGCGCTGCGAGTCGTATTTCACGTTCGGCGTGAGCACCGGCGCGGCGACATGCGAACCCATGCTGCCGGCGAGCAGCGTGTAGCCGTCCGGCGCCGCGGAGGCGACGCGCGCCGACCCGATGGTGCCGCCGGCGCCGCCGACATTCTCGATCACCATGGTCTGGCCGAGCACCTTGCCCATGTGTTCGGCGACGATGCGCGCCACCACGTCGCTCGGGCCGCCCGCCGGGAAGGGCACCACCACGGTGATCGGACGCGACGGATAGCCCTGCGCCTGCGCGGATACGACAGCGAGCAGAACGGCGGCGGCCGCTACGAACAGTCTCATGGCTTCCTCCGGGCGTTTGTTGCCGATCATAGCGCGAGTTCGCCGATCAACCCGCGCCCGGCCAGTGCGTCAAACCGCGCATCGTCGTGGGTGACGAGGATCGTCAGGTTCGGTTCGGTGCCGACGAGATGCTTGAGCCAATGAAGCTGCGCCATGATCGCCGGCACGTCTTCCTTCACCCACGGCGCCGCCTTCGGCCTGAGCTGCAGGATATTGTCGTAGATCCACGCCGTGTCGACGCTGTGCAGGATTTCGCCGCCGGATGCGAGGCGCGCGTACACCATCTGCTGGTCGGGGCTGTGGCCGGGCGCCTTGATCAGCACCACGCCGGGCGCGAGCGGATAGAGGTCGGCATAGTCGAGCGCGATGAAGCGAGCGGCCTGTGCGGCGGAGAGTTTCAGGTGCGGCCGGTGCGGGGTGTTTTGCATCAGCTCGAGCGTGAGCGATGTCGCGACGGTTTTGGCGGCGAGCGCGGCGAAATTCTTCGCCGTCACCACTCCGGCGACGTGATCGGCGTGGAAATGCGTCAGCACGATCAGCCGCGCCGCCTCCAGCGCGCGCGCGAGCCGGGCGAACGATTCCGGATAATACGGCTCGGGCTTGTCCGGGCTGAACGAGTCGTGCGTGCCCTTGTCCATCCCGGAGTCGATCATCACGGTGCAATCGGGATAGACGAGCTGGAACGCGGTGCGCGGCATCGTGACCGGCGTCTCGTCGCCGCCCTGGATGACGAACTTGCGCGGCCGGATGCTCGCGGCGACGCGAATGCCGTTGACCGCAACGGGCAGCGGACCCGGCAGCACGCCGGCAAGGGCGCGGATCGCCGCGAGGTCCGGCGCGAATGCGGACTGCGTCGCGGCGGCAGCGCTTGCGCTGCTCACCCGGTCACTCCGCCGCCACGCGCTGCGCCGCGCTCGAGCGCGTCTTCACCACCACCTTGATGGCGTCGTCGATGCGCTCGCGCGCATACTTGATCGCGGTCGGCAGGTCCTCGAGCGGGAAGGTGTGCGTGTGCACCTTGGTGGCGTCGAAGCGCTTCTGCGACATGAAGGCCTCGGCGCGATGCGTCGCGCTCTTGCCCTCGCCGCGGATGCCGTAGAGGTAGATGTTATTGCGCACGATATGCGCCACGTCGACCGGCGTCTCCTCGTGCGGAAAGGCGGCGAGGCAGACCTTGCCGCCGCGGTTGACCATGCGGATCGCGTCGTTCACGGCGTTGGCCGCGCCCGAGCACTCGACCACGTAGTCGACGCCCTTGCCGCCGTTGAGCTTGCGCACCGCCTCGACCGGGTTTTCGTTGCGCGCGTTGACGACGTGGTCGGCGCCGAGCTCGAGCCCGATCTTGAGCCGGTTGTCGCGCGTGCCGGTCAGGATCACCGGATGTGCGCCGAGCGCCTTGGCGACCGCCACGCCCAGCAGGCCGATGGGCCCGGGGCCGGTCACCACCACGCTCTCGCCCGCGACCAGCCCGCCCAGTTCGGTGAGACCGTACATCGCGGTGCCGGCGGTGACGACCAGCGTCGCTTCCTCGTCCGACATCGCGTCGGGGATCGCCACCAAGGTGTTGATGTTGTTGACCTGGTATTCGCAGAAGCCGCCGTCGGTGGTGAAGCCGTTGGCGCGGTGGCCTTTGTCGACGTCGCCGTAATTGAGCCCGTAGTTATGGCACGAGGTGTACATGCCGGCGCGGCAGCGCTTGCACTGGCCGCAGCCGGCGTGGATCTCGACGGTCACGCGCTGGCCGATGTGGTATTCGTCGACGCCCGGGCCGAGCGCCGCGACCGTGCCCATGTATTCATGGCCCGGGGTCCAGTTCTTGTTGAACGGCATGCCGCCCTGGATCGAGGCGGGCGGACCGTGCCAGATGATCTCCAGGTCGGTCGCGCAGATCGCGACCGCGTCGATGCGCACCAGCACCTCGGCACGCTTCGGCACCGGCACCGGCTTGTCGGTGAACTGCAACTCGCCCGGATCGCCGAGCACCCAGGCCTTCATGGTGTCGGGCACGGGCATCGTCGGGCTCGTTTTCACGCCGGGCGGTGCGTACATCGGTTGCTCCTTTGCGACAATGTCGATTGCGCCGCGCGCGGCGTTAGGCGTTCGTCTGCAGCTTGGATCCCGGCCCGCCCATCTCGGCGGAGAGCGCGCGCACGGCCGAGAGAATCTCCTCGCGCACCAGCGTGAGGTGTTCGCTGCTCGCCCGCATCGTGGGCGTCGAGGCGCTGATCGCGCCGACCACCGCGCCGTTGTGGTCGCGGATCGCCGCGCCGACGCAGATCACGCCCGGCTGGTACTCTTCGTCGTCGACCGCATAGCCATCGCGGCGCACGTGGCGCAGCGCCTCGAGCAAAGCCGGCCACTCGGTGATGGTCTTCGGCGTGAAGCGCGCGAGGCCATGCGCGAGCACGCGGCGCATGTCGTCCTCCGGCAGCCAGGCGAGCATCGCCTTGCCGGTCGCGGTCGCGTGCGGCGCGTCGGTCTTGCCGAGCGTGCCGGTGTCGACCCGCACCGGGTGGCGCGACTCGCGCTTGGCGACCTTCATCATGGCGTCGCCCTGCAACAGCGCGAGGTGCACGGTCTCGCCGGTCTTCTCGTTGATCTGCGCGATGAACGGCGCGGCGCGCACCGGAAGGTCGACCTGCTGGCACGCATGGCTGAGATAGAGAATGCGCGCGCCGAGCGCATAGGAGCGGCGCACCGGGACCTTCGCGACGTAGCCGCGGTTGACCAACGTCGAGAGCAGGTGGTGGCAGGTCGAGATGTTGAGCCGGGTGCGCTGCGACAGCTCGGTCAGCGTGGTCTCGCCGCCGGCCTCCGCGATCGCCTCGAGCAGGCGCATCGCGCGGTCGACCGACTGGATGCTGTGACGCTCGGGCCGCGCGACCGCAGCCATCACCTGGCCGGGGTCGATCGCTGCCGCACGCCTGCCTGCGGTCCTGTCGTCCACGGCCGTTCCCCACTGAATTCTTGAAGCGGCGCAAGGAAATAGCGGGGGCGAAGGGGAGTCAAGTCCAATATGAAATGGCGAACTTTAATTTCGCCTACTGAAATCTAAGCTGCCTGCATCCTCCGGTCGAGCCGCGCGGCGTAGCGCGAAAGGCCGAAGCAGAGCGACCAGAACACCAGCGCGGCGAACAGGTAACCGGTGTCGCGCACCTGGTCGCCGATCAGCCATTCGGGGTCGGCGAAGGCGATCTGCAGCACGGCGAGGAACTCGGTGAGCCCGATCACCAGCACGATCGTCGTCTCCTTGATGATGGAGACGCAGGCGTTGATCATGCCCGGCATCACGACGCGCACGACCTGCGGCAGCACCACCAGCAAGGTCATGCGCCAGTAGCCGAGCCCCAGGCTGCGCGCCGCCTCGCGCTGGCCGGCGGGGATCGCCTGCAGTCCGCCGCGGAAGACCTCGGCGAAGACCGCGGCGTTGAACAGCGTGAACGCGATCAGCGCGCGCACCAGCTTGTCGGATGCAAAGCCCGCCGGCACGAACAGCGGAAACATCACCACCGCGAGGAACAGAACGCCGATCAGCGGCAGGCTGCGCCACAGCTCGATGAAGGCGGCGCACGCATAAGCGATCACCGGCATCGCGCTGCGGCGGCCGAGCGCGAGCATGAGGCCGACGGGAATCGCGGTCGCGATCGACCACAGCGCGATCAGGATGTTGAGCATCATGCCGCCCCAGTCGGAGGTCGGCACCGCCTTGAGCCCGAACACGCCGCCGGCAAGCAGGGGCGCTGCGGCGAGCGGCAGGGCGCACAGCAGCAGCAGTCCGACCATGCGTCGCGTCGCCAACGCGATCACGACGGTGGAGAGCGCGAGCGCCGCCACGGCATCGATGCGCCAGCGCTCCGCCGCCGGGTAGGGGCCGTAGAGCAACTGATCGAAGCGGATGCGGATGAACACCCAGCAGGCGGCGTCCCGGCCCTCGCAGGCGCGCGCCGAATTGCCGCTCCACACCGCGTCGAGCAGCGACCATCTGACCAGCTCGGGGAGCGTGCGCGCCAGCAGGAAGAGTGTCAGCAGCGTGAGCGTGATGTTGAGCGGCGTCGCGACGCAGCTTCTGGCGAATGCGATGAGCCGCGCCATTCAGCGCTCCACCAGCTGGACGCGGCGATTCAACAGGTTGATCACCGCACCGATCGCAAGCCCGATCAGCGCGTAGCTCGCCATGGTGACGAGCATGACCTCGAGCGGCTGGCCGGTCTGGTTCAGCACCGTACCGGCGAACACCAGCATCAGGTCCGGGTAGGCGATGGCCGCGGCGAGCGATGAATTCTTCAGCAGCACGATGTATTGCGTGCCGAGCGGCGGCAGCATCACGCGCAGCGCCTGCGGGATCACGACAAAGCGGTTGATGGCGCCGCGCCGCAAGCCGACCGCGCGCGCCGCGTCGATCTGTCCCGCCGGCACCGCGCGGATGCCCGACCGCACGATCTCGGCAATGTATGCGGCGCCGTAGAGCGAGAGTGCGATCGCCATCGCGACGAATTCCGGGATCACCGTCATGCCGCCGGCGAAATTGAAGCCGGCAAGCTGCGGCAGCTCCCAGTGCAGCGGAAAGCCGGTGAGCCACGCAACCGCGAGCGGCAGGACGAGCAGCAGCGGCACGATCGCGCGCGTACCGTGCAGCGTCGTGCCGGTGCGCGCACGGTGGCGCGCATTGATCCAGGCGAACGCCAGCGCCATGCCGATCGTCGCCACGATCGTCCACGCCAGCGGGGTAAAGCCCGGCTCGAACACCGGAGAGGGCAGGAACAGGCCGCGCTTGTTGAGAAAGGCGATATCGAACAGGCTCAAGGACTGGCGCGGATTGGGCAGCGGGCGCAGTACCGCGAAGTACCAGTAGAACAGCTGCAACAGCAGCGGCACGTTGCGCACGATCTCGACGTAGGCGGCGGCGACGCCTGCGACGAGCTGGTTGCTCGAGAGCCGCGCGAGCCCGATCACGAAGCCGAGCAAAGTCGCGAACAGGATCGCGATTGCGGTCAGCACCACCGTGTTGAGCAGCGCCACCAGGAACACGTCGAAATAGGTCGCGCTTTCGCCCGGGTCGATCAGCTTCTGCGCGATCTCGAAGCCGGCCGGGCGCGCGAGGAACGAGAAGCCGGTGTTGATGTTGAGCCGCGCGATGTTGGCGACGACGTTGCGCGCGACCCAGGCGAAGAACGCGACGATCACGAGCAACACCGCGCACTGGATCAGGAACGCGCGCCATTCGGCGCGCCCGCGCGGCAGCGCGAAGCGCGCGCGGCGGGGAGGCTTCAGGATGCCGGTCGTCATGGCGGGCATTTCTCGTTCCGCTCGTCCCCGTTAAAGCGGGGACCCAGTTCTTGGCCCTGGATTCCCGCTTGCGCGGGAATGAGCGGATGCCTCCCTACCGGAACGGTGGCGCGATCAGCAGCCCGCCGTCCTTCCACAGCTTGTTCTGCCCGCGCGAGAGGCCGAGCCGGGTCTTCTCGCCGAGATGGCGCTCGAAGATCTCGCCGTAATTCCCGACCTGCTTGATGGCGTTGTAGGCCCAGTCGGCCGACAGCCCATTCTTCTGGCCGAGATCGTCACCGATCCCGAGCAGGCGCCTGATCTCCGGCACCTCGCTCTTGCGCATCTCCTCGACATTGGCCTGCGTGACGCCGAGCTCTTCGGCGGCGATCAGCGCGAAGAAGGTCCAGCGCACGATGTGCGCCCACTGGCTGTCGTTCTGGCGCACCAGCGGGCCGATCGGTTCCTTCGAAATGATTTCCGGCAGGATCACATGCGCGTCGCGGTTCTTGAGCTGAAGGCCGCGTGCGGCGAGCGCCGATCGGTCGTTCGTCCACGCATCGCAGCGGCCTTGTTCGTAGGCGTTGCGTGCCTCATCAAGGTCGGCGAACGTCACGATGCGATAGTCCATCTTGCGCGCGCGAAAATAGTCCGCGATGTTGAGCTCGGTGGTCGAGCCCTGCGCGACGCAGATCGAGGCGCCTTTCAGATCGTTGACGCTCTTCACGTTCATGGCCTTCGGCACCATGAAGCCCTGGCCGTCGTAGTAGATCGTCAGCACGTAATCGAGACCGCCGCCGTTGTCGCGGTTGTAGGTCCAGGTGAGGCGATGGGTGAGCACATCGACGCCGCCGGTGGTGAGCGTCGCAAAGCCGTCACGCAGATTGAGCGGCGAGACCTGCACCTTGTCGGCATCGCCCAGCACGGCGGCTGCGAGCGCGCGGCACAGATCGATATCGAAGCCGCGCCGCACATTCTTGTCGTCGGTGTAGGCAAAGCCCGGCAGGTTCGGCGCGGTCCCGCAGCTGACCGTGCCGCGCTGCTTGACGGTGTCGAGCGTCGCGGCGTGCACGGACGTGCAGACGAGCGCGGCGAAACCCGCCGCGACGAGAATTGCCGGCCTCATGGTCGCCCTCCCGAAGTTTAGTTTTCTCCGCGCACGATCCCGAAAAGCGGAAACCGGTTTTCGGACAAGATCGCGCGCAAACGGATCAAGGCCGTTCGCGTTCTTCGTAGTAGTTGAGCTTCTGCTGCAGCGGCGTGTCGTGCACGCGGATCAGGAATGCCGGCTCCTTGCCGGCGGCGTGCTCGACCAGCGCGAAGCACGGCGCCGAGAAGGTGTCGCCGTCCTTCCACGCGAAGGTCTTGCCGTTGATCGTCGACTTGCCGGTGCCCTGCACCACGTGATGCACCGCGGAGGTCGAGCGCAGCGGCGGCCGCATCGTCTCGCCCGGGCGCAGCATCATGGCGGTGAAGCCCATGGTCGGCAGGCATGCATCGCCGGTCTCGGGATTGACATAGTCGAGCTCGACCGGCTCGCCTTTCGGCGTCTGCTCGGCGAGTGCGCGCAACCCTTTCACGGCGTTGGTCCACGGATAGCGCATCATCGGATAGCTCGGACGCGCGTGGCCGTTGCGCCGCGCCGGCACCATGCCGGGCGTGGCGTATTCGACCTCGCTCGCGTCGGGACGGTTCTTCGGCGCCTGCAGCTCGCGTTCGACCGAGTAGGCGGCCTCGAGATCGATGAACAGCGGCAGGTCGAGCGCGTCGAGCCAGATCACCGGACCCTTGCCGTCATGGCCGTGATCGTGCCACGCGCCGCCCGGCGTCAGGATCAGGTCGCCGCGCTCCATCGTGCATTTCTCGCCGTTGACGATGGTGTAGGCGCCTTCGCCTTCGACCACGATGCGCGCCGCGCTCGGCGTGTGGCGATGGGCCGGCGCCTTCTCGCCCGGCAGCAAAAGCTGCATGCCGCAGAAGATCGGTCCCGCCACGCGCATCGCGCCGGGACCGCGGCCGGGATCCGAGAGGATCAGCACGCGCCGCTCGGCCTTCTCGACCGGAGTGAGTTCGCCGGCGCGCAACAGGAGCGGGCGGATCTTGTCGAACGCCCACAGGCAGGCCTTGCTCTGCGGCACCGGCGTGTCGTGCGGCAGCGCCTTGCGCATCAGCGGCCAGAGCGGCGTGGTGTTGGCGTTCTGCACCGCCTCGCGATAGTCGAGCGGCAACTCTTCCATGGTGCCGAGCGTGCTCATGGTTTCCTCGCGTGAATGTCGTGGCGGGCCAGTGTCCCAATTCCGAAGTTCGCATCGCGGCAAGAATGATGCGGGCTTCCGAACCGCCACGCCAGCCGCGCGTTGCCCGAGTCATAGGACATGCGGGCGGCCTGTTCCAGCCGGGTCTCAGAACCAGAACGGCCGCATCTGCCAGTCGCGGCGCCAGCCGGTGAGGCGGCCGCGGCGGAACTGGAGCACGATGCGGGTGTCGACCGGATACCAGCCGGGCACGGTCGACATGCGCTCGATCATGTAGCGCTCCGAGCCGCGCGGGCCGGAGAGATAGATCAAGGGCGCCTGCGCGACGTGCTCGACCTGTTCGCGCGTCATGCCGAACGCGAACGGATCGTTGTATGAGCCGGCGCGCGCCGGTCCGGCGGCGAGCAGGACTGCGAGGATGAGCAATAGCCGGTGCATGGCGCGAGCATGCGAGCGCGCCGCGCTTGCGTCAATCAGGACTTGCCCTGCTGGCGCATCAGCTCGCGGGCGAGGCGCTCCTTGAGCGCGACGGGCAGATCGAGGGCGGACAGTTTCCAGGTCCATTCCGACAGGCTGAGCTCGACGTGGAACTGGCGCTCCTTCGGCACGCTGAGCGGGAGCGCGATGCGCACGACGCCGATGCCATAGTCCGAGTTGAGATAGAGCTGCCACAGATTGCCGAGGCCGCCGGCATCGATGCCGCGCGCATCAGACGGCGCATCGGCGAGTGTTTCGTTCGGCCACCCGCTGCGCAGCAGATCGCCGATCGCCTTGGGCGTCAGCAGCTTCTCGATGAACGGATCGGCGAACGCGGCGGTCAGCCCAATCGTGACGCTCGCGCTGTCGAGCTTCAGGCCGGCGAGCCCGGCATAGGCCTGCAGCAGTTGCACCGCCATCGAGCGGCGCAGCTTGGCGAAATCAATTCGCTGCGCGATTGCCGCAGCGTCCCCCGCCTGCGCGGCGCGCACGACCGAAAACAGCGAGGCAAACGGCCACGCGATATAGCCCAGCCACAGCAGGAACAGGATGGCGAGAATGCCAAGGGTCTTGCGCATAAAGGGCGCAATGGCGGCGGAATGCGGCCAGAGTGTGGGCGGGCCGGGAGTTGCCGGCGTTGCCAACAATCGCCGCAAATTCGCGCTTGCCTCGCCCGATGCACCGCCTCCTCGTCGCACTCGCGCTCATTGCCTCGCCTTGCCTGGCGAACGACCTCACCAACCGTCCGGCGTTCTCGGGCGCCGAGCAGCCGCCCGCGCGCGCCGCCGTGTGCGAGGAACTGCGTGCGATGGCTGAAGGACTGGTGCCGTCGGAGATCCGCATCGACCTCGCGGTTGCGGGCCGGCTCACATTGGTCAAGACCGACGGCGCGCTCTGGTACCTGGTGATGTGCTCGGATCTGCGCGTGATGTGCGTGACCTACCAGGGCAACGAGATGAAGGCCGGCGACCGCGTGGTGTTCAAGGGCGGCTACAAGCGCCTCGACGACAACCACGCGGTACTCGATCCGTGCCTCGCGAATGTGGAATAGGCCGCGGCGCTGTGGGTCTCGCGCGGCTGCCGCTTGACTCTCATGTTCATGATATGTTCTCATGGTGCGGTTCAATCGGAAATCGGGCTACCGGGTTTGTTCATGGATCGAGAGCTCATCGCCGCGCGCATCGACCGCGATTTTCCGCATCAGGTTTTGCTGCCGCTCGACCTCGACGCGGCCACCGAGGAGGGGCTCGTCACCTGGCTCGACCGGCGCATCGGGCGCTGGGACATATATGTCGATCTCTCGCAGCGGTTCATCCGCTACTGCTTCTTCGACGAGCGGGACGCGCGCGCATTCCGGGCGCGCTTCGTCGCCGGCGGCGAGAAGGCCGCGTCGTGAGCAGCGTCACGTATTACGTCGCGCTGGGCTTTGCGCGCGACGAGGAGGGCGAACTGGTGGCGCTCGATCCGGTCGAGGCGCAGTCCTCCGCGTCGGCGATCGCGCGTGCGCGCACGTTCGCCGCCACCAAGGCGGGCGCGATCGCGTTTTCGCGCAGCGGCGATCCGATGGCAGGCGAGTTTTCCGACGCGGTGGTGCTGTGGCAGGGCGGGGAGGTCGGAGAGATCGGGTGAGCCGCGTGGCCCGCCCGCCGCGGACCGGCACTACAGCAGATCGGGCAGCGGGCGCGGCACGTATTCGACGGTCGGCCCGCGGCTGCGCCACAATGAGAGGAAGGCATTCGGAAGCGTGCAATAGGCCACCGGCTGCCAGTCGGTGTTGAACTTGACCGAGCCCAATATCAGTTGCTGGAACTTGGGCCCGAGGGCCTTGAAGGTTTCCAGGTTTTCATCGGTCAGGCCGTCGGGCGGGCGTCCGATCACAAGGGTGTAGCGGACCGCCTGAAGTTCGGACGGCGTCAGGCCGGACGCGCGGATGGCGTTGATCATGCCCTGCTGCCTGAGCTCCGCGGGGCGGACGTAGCTCATCAGATCGACGAAGTCCGCGCTCAGCGCAGCCATCGTGGCGTCCTTGAACTCGACGCGCGTGAACGGCACCTTGGCGAGGCGCTCGGTCAGGTCCCTGGCGGAGTTTGCCTGCTTCACCGCCACGATGATCAGCGCATAGCGGTCGTGCATTTCGGAGACGAGGCGGTTGAGCTTCGCTGCCCGCTCGTCGCCGTCCTTGAGGCAGGCTTGCAGGTTCGCGTAGGTGTAGGCGACCATTGAACCGAACGTGACGGTCAGCACCCACGTCGTCACGGAGCTGTTGAGGACTTTCCCGGCGTTCGACCAGAATTTGGCCCAGCCGGTCGGCGGCGTTTCGCGCCGGTAGAGTCCCGACTGCTTGTTCCTGAGCTTCTCGTATTCCGGCATCGGCATGGCGGCCCCCCGCGGAAGGCGCACAATCTGCGATGGCGGAGAGTGGCCGTCCAGCGGCCGGACGACGCGGTCGAGATGACCGACGGGCGTGCGCCGGCGGGGCGGGGAGGTGATGGCCGTGACGGGGTGACGCGCGCGGCACGACTGGTGCCGGGTGAGGGACTTGAACCCCCGACCAACGGTTTACAAAACCGCTGCTCTACCGCTGAGCTAACCCGGCGTGCCGCGCGACGGCCGTGGCAGCGGGATATCAGCCGCGGCAGGCGATCTCAAGGCGGACCCGGGCGAAGGCGCGCGGCCGCGTACAAAGTGATCCTCTCCCGGCCAATCCCCCAAACACAAAAGGCCGGCGGCTTGCGCCACCGGCCCTTCGTTCGTCTCGCCTCACGCGGCGTGCGCCGCGCGAGCCTCAGATGCGATTGATGTCGCGATCCTTCGTCTCGGGCAGGAAGATCAGCGCCACCACGAAGCTCATCGCGGCGACGATGATCGGGTACCACAGCCCCGAGTAGATGTTGCCGGTGGCCGCCACGATCGCGAACACGGTCGCGGGCAGGAAGCCGCCGAACCAGCCGTTGCCGATGTGATAGGGCAGCGACATGCCGGTGTAGCGGATGCGGGTCGGGAACAGTTCGACCAGCCACGCGGCGATCGGGCCGTACACCATCGTCACGTAAACGACGAGGATGAACAGCAGCAGCACCGTCATCGGGTAGTTGATCTGGTTCACGTCCGCCGACGCCGGATAGCCGTGCTTGGTGATGGCGTCGTTGAGCTCCTTCACGAAGGTCGGCGTGCCGGCCGTCAGCGTCTCGTTGCCGACCTTCACGGTGACCGGCGTGCCGGGCGCGACTTCCTGGTTGTTGTAGTTCACCGAGCGCGTCACCAGCGTGGACTTCGCCACGTCGCACGGCTTGGTGTAGGTCTCGGTGCCGGTCAGCTTGAGCTGGAACGAGCACTGCGCCGGATCGGCCACCACCGTCACCGGCGATTCCGCCAGCGCCTTCTCGAGTGCCGGGTTGGCGAAGTGGGTGATGCCCTGGAACAGCGGGAAGTAGGTGACCACCGCGAGCAGGAAGCCCGCCATCATGATCGGCTTGCGGCCGATCTTGTCGGAGAGCCAGCCGAACAGGATGAAGCCCGGCGTCGCGAGCGCGAGCGCGATCACGATCATGATCTGCGCCTGCACCGCCGGCACCTTGATGGTCTGCGTGAGGAAGAACAGCGCGTAGAACTGTCCGCCGTACCACACGACCGCTTCACCGGCGGTGGCGCCGAGCAGTGCCAGGATCGCGATCTTGGCGTTGGCCCAGTTGCCGAACGCTTCCGTCAGCGGCGCCTTCGACTGCGTGCCTTCTTCCTTCATCTTCTGGAACGCGGGCGACTCGGCGAGTTGCAGCCGGATCCAGATCGAGACGCCGAGCAGCACCACCGAGAGCAGGAACGGAATGCGCCAGCCCCACTCGTTGAAGGCAGCTTCGCCCATCGCGGTGCGGATGCCGAGGATGATCAGCAGCGCCATGAACAGGCCGAGGGTCGCGGTGGTCTGGATCCACGAGGTGTAGAAGCCGCGCTTGCCGTTCGGCGCGTGCTCGGCCACGTAGGTCGCCGCACCGCCGTATTCGCCGCCGAGCGCGAGGCCCTGCACCAGGCGGAGCAGGATCAGCAGGATCGGCGCCGCGATGCCGATCGACGCATAAGTCGGCAGCACGCCGATCATGAACGTGCCGATGCCCATCAGCGTCATGGTGACGAGGAAGGTGTATTTGCGTCCGACCAGATCGCCGAGACGCCCGAACACCAGCGCGCCGAGCGGGCGCACCGCGAAGCCGGCCGCGAAGGCGAGCAGCGTAAAGATGAAGGCCGAGGTCGGCGCGACGCCGGAGAAGAACTTGCCGGCCAGAATGGCGCCGAGCGTGCCGTAAATGTAGAAGTCGTACCACTCGAACACGGTGCCGAGCGACGACGCGAATATCACCAGCTTGTCGTTCTGCGGTACGCCGACGGCCCTGCCGTCGGCTGTCATGGTGGCCATGAGCGATCCCCCTTGTTGCGGAATGCGCGCGGCCAGGCCGCTCGCCCCTGCGGGGAACGTATTCATGCGTCTGCGGTGACTGTCTTTGCGCCAGTCGTCTTAGACGAAAGGTCTAGTACGATGCGGGCAAGTCTTTGTTTTTTCGCAAGTTAGTCTGCACCACCCGGCGCCGGCCGGGAGCGCGGGAACTCGCGCAGATCCTACAGCAATTAGTCGAATAGGCAGGGGTTAACGGCGCGCGCCGTCACAGCAGCATGCTGGCCTTGTCGAGCACGGCGATCAGCCAGTCGGCGGCTTCGAGCACCGCGGCACGTTGCGCCAGCGAAGCCTTGCGGAACGTTTGATTGAGCAGTGTTCGCGCGCGCGCATAGCCCGGGTTGGCCTGCGCCTTGTCGCCGAGCGAGGCGAGCCGCGCGATCAACTGCTCGCGGCGCTGTTCCAGCGCATCGTAGCGCTGGCGGAAGCTCTGCGTGCCTGCTTTCGGCGCCATCGTTGCGCTTTGCCATGGCCGGCGTGGTTACGCAATCATCCGAAAGGCGAAAAGCATTTTGCGCGGTCTGGCGCGCGCCGATTAATGTTACCGGATGATTCCGCGCGCGCGTTAACCGCATCCCGCAGGCATTTTCGCTAAACAGAGAGGCGAATTTGCGAAAACCCATCGGTTAAGAAATGCGCGCCGCTTTGTCTGTTGTTGCCGCCCTCGGCGCTGCTCTCGCGAGCAGTGACGCGCGTGCGCAGACCGGCCCGGTGATCGTGATCCCGGGCAAGGCGGGCGTCGCCACCACGATCAACGGCGTGATCGTCGACGGCGCGGTGGTCTACGGCGACTGGGGCCTCGCGCGTCCCGGTCATGGAGACATCATCATCGAAGGCCCGGCGGGTTTTGCGCAGCAGTTCAACTCGCGCGGCTATTTCCCCGCAACCGGGCGTCGTCCGCGCTACGGCCGCCTCGAGATCGCGCCGCCGCCACGCCCGCGCCCGAGCACCGACTACCATCGCGACTGGTTCGCGGGCTCCGACCGCAGCCGCCCGGTCACCGAATATCCGCCGTTCGATCCGCCGCCGGTGATCCTCGCGCCGCGAGGACGCCGGTGAACGTGAACCGCGCGCCGCCGCAGGGCGTCGCGTGCATCCGGGGCGCAAGCCTCAAAGCCGAAGGCTTCGTCTCCGGAGCCGATGTGTAACAACAGGGAGCGTAAAACGATGTCCGGACGTCCCGTCCATCTTCTCGCGGCTGCGGCAATCGCCGCTGCGGCGAGTCTCGTCTCGATCAGCGATGCCTCCGCGAGCTGCTATGGCTGCGGCGGCTCCTACAGCTACGCGGCGCCGGTCGCCTACTACACCGCGCCGGTCGTCTACAGCTACTCGTATGCGGCACCCGCCGCCTATGCGTCGGGTTGCGGCTGCGGCGGCACCGCGTCGTATGGCTATGCGCGCCCGATGTACACGGTGAACCAGGGCCCGGCCTACACGCAGCCGGTCGTCGAAGCCGAGCCGACGCCCGAAGTCGACTACGGTTACGGCTATCGCCGCGCACCGCGTTACTACGGCGCCGGCGGCTACGGCTATCGCATGCACCGCAACTGGGGCCACCGGCATGGCTACGGCCATCGCCACGGCTACGGCCACCGGCACGGCTACGGCCATCGCATGGGCTATGGCCACCGCTTCGGCATGAAGCGCTACCGCTACGGCGCGGCGGTGCCCGGCCGCATCGGCATGCGTCACATGGGGATGCAGAACATGGGCATGCATCACTGGCGCGGCGCGGCCGTGCCGCATCATCGCACTGGCGCTATCCCGCCGCGTCACTGGAGCGGAGCCGTGGCGCCGCATCGCGGCGGCATGAGGCCCGGCATGGTGCATCCGAAGAAGCCGTAAGGCTTCGCGCGGTCTTCCACAGCGTCGCGACGGCGGGCCGCAAGCCCGCCGTTCTCTTTTGCGCGTGGTCTTTATCGGAAAGCCGGCACCTCGCAGATCATGCGCGTGCGTGTCAGGCTTGCGCTTTCAGCGCGGCGGCGGCCGCGTAAAGCGCGACGGCCGCGGCATTCGATACGTTGAGGCTCTTGATCGCGCCCGGCAGGCCGAGCCGCGCGCGGATATCGCAGGTCTGTGCGGTGAGCGTCCGCAGCCCTTTGCCCTCGGCTCCGAGCACCAGCGCGAGCGGCTCGCGCAGCGCGCTTGCGCCGAGGTCGGTCTCGCCCGCGCTGTCGAGCCCGACGGTCAGGAAGCCGCGCTCCTTCAGGCCGGTCAGCGCGCGCGCGAGATTTTGCACCGCCACGACTGGAATGAGATCGAGCGCGCCGGAAGCCGACTTGGCGAGCACGCCGGTTGCTTCCGGCGAATGGCGTGCCGTCGTGACGACGGCCCTGACGGCGAACGCCGCGGCGGTGCGCAGGATCGCGCCGACATTATGCGGGTCGGTGATCTGGTCGAGCACCAGCACGGTGCCGGCGGCTGCGAGGTCGTCAAGATCGCCCGCGGGCAGGGGATCGGCCTCGACCAGCAGGCCCTGGTGCACCGCGTCGGGAGTGAGCCGCGCCGCGATCGCTTCCGGCCGCACGATCTCGGGCGTGACGGGGAGGCTCAGTCCTTCCTCGGCGAGGCGACGCGCCGCATTCTCGGTCGCCGTGATCTTGCGAATGGTGCGCGCCGGGTTGGCGAGCGCAGCCGCCACCGTGTGCCAGCCATAGAGGATCGCGACGCCTTCGCCGATCGGCGGCCGCACCGGCTTCGGCTTCGGCGCGAAGCGGCTCTTGTCGCGCGGGCGGCGCGGATCGCGCGGCGTGCGGTTCGGTTTGCGAGGATCCCAGCGTTCAGGCATGCGGTGTGATCTCACGCGACCCCGCTGATGGCAACTCGACAGACCGTCCGGCAGCCGGGGCGCGGGCGGGACGCGCCGTCCGCAGCGCGTCGACGCGTCACGTCGTGGATGCCACAACTCTTACGACGATGGCCAGCAGTGCCATGATCAGCAGCATCAATGAGATCACGACGACCACTGTGGCGGCGCTGTCGCTGGTGCGGCGCGCGCTGTCGCGTTCGTCGACGGCGCGTTGCAACTCGCGATCTCTCGGGCTCGGGACGGGCTGGGCAACCGGGAGAGGGCGCGGGTCCGCTTGAGCAGTCCATTGCGCCGCAGGCTGCAACGCGGGCCGTTCCGGCAGCCGCCGGAGGACTCCGGGATACATGGACGGCAGCGGTTCGGGCACGCCGGTGTCAGGCGCGGCAAAATGCGGAAGCAGCCTGGCGATGATCGCGTTCAGGTAGCGTTCGAGCGGACCCGGAAAGGCGTCGGTCCACTGTACCGACGCCAGATGAGCCTCCATGCCGCCGGTCGGCGACACATTCTCAAGCCGGAGCGGATAGATCGGCAGGTCGCGACGTCCCGCCATCAACAATTCGCGCTTCACCCAGATCGACTTGTTTGATGCCGCGCTAAAGAGCAGCACGACCGCGATGCTGCGGTCCAGCGCACCGACAATGTTGTCGTCCCATTCGCCGCCGGGCTCGAGATCGCTGTGACGCGACGAGTACCAGCATTTGATGCCGCGCAACTCGAGGATGTCACACAGACGCTGGCCAATCGCGTTGTCCGCATGCGAATGGCTGATGAAGACATGCTTCAGCACGGGAGGCATGATCAAGGGATCCGGTAACAGGAGAACGACGACTCGGGTCCCTCGGAGTAGCGGCGGAAGCGAGGCAGCCCACGGCACAACTGTGACGCGGTAGCGGCGCATTTTCAACTCGAGGCGAAGTTCGGCCCGCAACACCTTGGAAAGCCGGTCTTATCCAGTTCACATGGACAAAAGCCACCGCGCGGTCCGGCTCGCGGCCCGGCCATACGCCGCGACTCATCCGGATGCGGCGCCGCGCTTTTTGCCAAATCCGCTCATCATCCGCGTCGGCTCGTCGCTCGCGTAGGCCTGCGTGAAGCTTTCGATCCCGGCGCGAACAGCCTGCGACAGCGTCAGATCCTCCCACTGCCGGATCAGCGCCTTCTGCAGCCGCACCGCCTGCGGGCCTGCGCTGAGGAGCGACGCAAGGCGCGCCTCGACCGCGGCGTCGAGCGCGTCCGGCGCGACCACCTGTTCGACCAGGCCCCAGCGCTGAGCGGTTTCGGCATCGATGTTTTCGCCGAACAGCAGGAGCTCGCGCGTGCGGCCCCAGCCGATCAGGCCGGGGAGCAGCGCGGCCTCGACCACCGACGGGATGCCGACCTTCACCTCGGGCATGCCGAACACCGCATTGGACGAGGCGATGCGCAGGTCGCAGGCCGCCGCCACTTCGAGGCCGGCGCCGAGCGCGTAGCCGTTGACGCGCGCGACCACCGGCACCGGCAGTTCGCGTAAGGATACGCAGGCGCGGTGCACCAATGTGATGAACGCGCGCGCGGCTTCGGCATCGAGCGCCGCCATCTCAAGAATGTTCGCGCCGCCGATGAAGGCCTTCCCGCCGGCTCCGGTCAGCACCACGGCGCGCAGGTCCGCGCGGCTGCCCAGCGCCTCGACCTTGTCGACGAACTCGATCATCAGCGCGTGGCCGAGCGTGTTCAGCTTGGCGGCGTTCTCGATCGTCACGTATGCGACCGTGCCGGCAGCGCGCTCGTCGAGCCGCACCGAGACCGACGTGCTGGTGGCCGTGCTCATGGGAACCTCTCCTGCAGCGTCAAGACATCTTGCCGGTTGACACCCCGCCGGGGCGTCACCATAACACGGCGGGCATCCGGCACCCGTTCGCCGGATGCTTGCGTTTTGCCTGCGATTCCATGAGGTTCGACGGCGAGCGGGGGAATGTCCCGAGCGGCAAAGGGGGCGGACTGTAAATCCGCTGGCTTAGCCTTCGTAGGTTCGAGTCCTACTTCCCCCACCAGCCTTCGCGGCGAAACGGCGGATTACGGCCGGCGCGCCAGCCGTCCTCGATCGCGACGGACGCTTCGGCTGGCAAGCCACCTGAGTAGCGGCCGCCGCCAGACGGCGATACCGGCATGTTTCTGCGATCGTCTTTGCGATTTGAAGACAATTCGCCGAATACTGTCGCGATGCGGGTGTAGCTCAATGGTAGAGCAACAGCCTTCCAAGCTGATGACGAGGGTTCGATTCCCTTCACCCGCTCCAATTCGTGCGACGAGGCGGCACGTGTAGCGGCATCGCTCCTTTCGCGCGCCGCGTCGCACCCCGCGCCCCCTCCTGCTGTCTTGTGCTCTCAGCGTCGAGCTGTTGCTAGCTTGCCACCGCCCGCAGAACATTTGCGCGCTCGAGAGTTGTTCGCAGCGCTTCATCGGACACGTGGGTATAAATCTCCGTGGTTGCGATGCTTGAATGCCCAAGCAGGCGCTGTACGAAGCGAATGTCCACCCCCGATTCAATCAGGAGCGTAGCCGCCGTGTGGCGAAGCATGTGCGGTGTCACACGGCGTGTGAGGCCAGCCCGTTTAGTTGCGGTGTGCAGTTGCAGCCTCACTGACTGGGGCTGCAATGGCGATCCGCGGCGATTCAGAAACAATAGCGCGGTCGGTCCGCCGGCGTGTTGGCGTGCCGCGATCCATACTTGA
Source organism: uncultured Alphaproteobacteria bacterium (assembly GCA_963839985.1). GTDB lineage: Bacteria > Pseudomonadota > Alphaproteobacteria > Rhizobiales > Xanthobacteraceae > PALSA-894. The sequence goes on from CAWIXG010000021.1 coordinate 260,303, forward strand.
ACGGCAGCGCGAAGAGCGTCGTCGGCAACGTAAGCTATTCGGTCGCGAGAACCCTTTCCGTGAATTCGAAGCGATGCTCCATCAGGTGCGATGTCGTGCACGCGCAATCGGCAAAGCTCACCAACGCGGATACCGGTTGAAATCATGAGCCGGACGGCGATCGTTGTCTGTCCGTCTAAGTGACCCGACTGAAAGGTGTCCGCATCCGAGACGAGGGATCTTGCCTCAGCACGCGTCAGCGACCGCGGCAACCTTCGCCGCCGAGGAAGCTGCAGGCGCCAACCGGCAAACGGATTTTCGACCATGCCGGTTTCGCTGGTGCGGTGACAAAATGCCCTTAGACACGCTAGCCGACGGCGAACCGTCGCTGGCGCGAGCCTTCGATCAGAAACCATGCTGGCAAGGTAGGCCTGCAGAGTTTCTTTCGTCAGCTCCGCAGCCGGCCGGGACGCTCGAACCCAACTGGAAAAATCCGCCAGGTCCCGGCAGTACGCGAGCAACGTATTTTTCGGCGAGCCGCCGTTCGACTGTACAATGCCTCAAAAAGTCATTGATCGCTGCGGGCAGATCCATCTCGGCCTCCGGCATCGGAAGCCAATCGTTGTACTCGGCGGGTACGCACTTACCAACGGAGCCATATCTCGCCGTCGAAACAAGGTTATTCGTTGAGCCGCGCAGGTTAACCAACCAGCCCGTGCACCGGGCGCGGCTTTCAGCGCCGATAACCTGAAATTATCGCTGACCAACCATGCCGAAAGACGGGGCCTACGTAGACAGCCTGCTTAACCTGCATCGCGTCTTGGAGGTGGAGCATGACGACGGCGACAAAGGAAATTTCCTGTTTGGCTGGCAGTGCCACAATCCCTTCGCCACGGATCTGCTTGCAGCGACGCGCGAGCGCTCGACAGCTCTAAATCATACCCAGTACTCGTATCTGGAAGAGGACAGAGCCCTCGTCACAAAAATCCGTCATGCACACGCAGCCCTGGACGAGAAGCCGCCTGACGATGTGTTTTGCGGTGCAGGCGCCACGGCACTGCTCGTCTCGCTCGCCGCGCACCTGCGGATGAAGGGCATCGAAGAGGTCTTTTTCATTCCTCCGATCTACTTTTCAATGCACTTTGCGCTGCGGCTCTTACGGATCCGAGCACGTCCAATATCCGCGCGGCATGCGTTTGAACCCGAGTTCTCGATGAACCTTCCGAACCGGGAAACGGTGCTGCTGTTAACCGATCCAATTTGGTACGTGGGACTGCCGGTACCAACGCCGATCGTCGACGACATTGCCCGGTGGCAGAAGCGAACGGGCTCACTCATCATTATCGATGGAAGCTTTCAGTACATGCCGTGGAACGGCCTCGTTCGGGAGGATGCCGCCAAGTTGGAGCCCTCGCTGACGGCTCGGATCGTCAGCCCGAGCAAGTTTCTCTGCGTCGCCGGCTACCGGTTCGCTTACCTTCTCATGCCGGCAGCGTGGCGATCAGACTTTTCGCATACATACACAAACATCTATGCGTCCGCCGCGGCGGACACGATCGCGTTCGCACACGAAGCTATCGCCGCGACGACGGCGCGCACCATAACAAACAATCTCATGGGGCTGGCACAGCGCCGTCACAAGGCTTTGCGTGAGGCAGGAAAGATCCACTCAACCCTGCAGGCAAGCTGCGGCTATTTCGTATTCGAGAAGGTAGACGTTGACCTGCCCTCGAACTATGTCCGAATGGGCGGAGAGTACTTCGATCAACCCCGCTTCCCAGGATATAACCGCATCAATCTTTTGTCCCCTTCCTTCGGCCTTCTCGAGGCGTGAGCACCACCTCGACCTTTGCCGGTTCATCCATCCGGACCAAAGTTCTTCCACGCTCCTGCACGGCACGTCGAAGGCGACTAAGTTCAGGAATTGACCGCCCCGAAAATAGAAGCGCCGGGACTTTGTTCTTGATTTTCGGCCGTCGCGGCTTTCGGGACGCCTTCGCGTCCGGCCGGACCATCTCCTTCGCAATCGCGCGAATCTTCGTCACGGTGATCTTCGCTTGCGAAAGGAGAAAGTTGACCGCCATGAGGACCGAGGCGACGGTGCATACCGCCGCCGTCACATCGATGTCCATGATGGTTGATCCAACCTGATACGACGACAGCTGAACCTTTCCCCGACCTCCTGTGAGGATGTCGTCGAGCGACTGCGCAAAAGCGTGTGCGTCTGTCCGGCTAAACGTCGAGATATACTCGATGCGCAAGCCGGCGCACGGATCTTCCGGCTCCGTTCGAACGCTGTCGATGGACTGATTGAGCCGGTCCAAGAGAGAGTTGCGGACCATGATAAGTGCCGACATGATGGCCCTCAACTCGCTCTCGTCACCAATCGTCGATGCAAGAGATGCCAACAGCCGTTCGACATACAGTAGAGCAGCAGGTGAGATGCGCTTCTGCCAAGCCAGGGCGCTAACAATATTCGAGATGAACTCGAACCTTATCTTCCGCATTCGTCCTTGAAAGTTGGCGCATTCATTCTCAATCGCGCGGACAAGATCAAAGACTTTGACAGGACCCAAACCACTGACACGACACACTTGCTCAAGCGTCAATCCGGATTCCGACGGCACCAACGCTGACGACTGTCCCGCGGGCCTCATGCCAAAGTTGCGCGACAAGACGCTGTCGCTGGCGATCCCCTGATCGAAAGCGCAGTCCGTGAAGACGTTGTAGTTTACGGCCTTGTAGTCGAGGCCGGGAACTGAGCCATTTGAAAAGGTGCATTCATAGAAGGTGCACAGGTTGACTGTCGTATGTGAGAACTTGCATCCGTCGAAAGTGACACGCTTGAAAATAGACTCTCGCCATTCTCCATCCGTCAGATCGCAGTTTTCGAAGAGGCCACCCGTAACATCCGCGCGAACAAAGTCAGCACCTTCAAGGTTCGATTTCACGAACACGGTCTGTTGAAAATGCGATTCGCCGAACTCGCATTGATCTAAGGCGGCATTCACGAACGCCACGTTCCGAAAAGAGGTACCGTTCAAGAACGCGTGTGACAGCGCGTCTGAATCGGCAAGAACGACATCGTGAAAGTCCATGCCCGAGTAGTCGTTATCATCTTTAAGCGTGGGAAACGGCGCTCGTTTTTCGCTCCACTAACTCGTCATCGTCGATAATTTCAGGTTATGGTTTGTCTAAGGGTACGAGGGAGGGCCGCTGCGCCAACTCGGCGTGGTTGCTGGAGGCGCGCAGTCTAGTGAGTCAGAGCGAAAGCGCAACTGCAAGTCGCGCTAGACGCTGGCTATCCTGTCCATGATTGCGACAGCAGCGACTAGGCCGGCGCGGAAGCCAGCAGCCAGTCCGCAATCACCGAACCCGCCGGCATAGAAGACGCCGCGAGGCGAGAGCCTTAGCACCCGCCACCCTCGCGCATCTGAAAATTCAGAGAGCCGTCCCCGCCAGACGTTGAGGACGTCAACGAGGACGATTTCTGGGAAGTAGTCGGCCACAGCTTGCCGGAGGCGGCGTATCTGGTCCGCGGGACCCGCGGTTTCGGGGAGCGTGTAGGTGGCTCCCCCACCGATGAGAATTTTCCGATCGCCAATTCGCCGACCCCACAGGAAGTCGTTCTCGCCGAGCTTTCGATAAAAGGTCCAAGGAACATTCGCGTCTCGCGCTTCGGCGACCAAGCATGCTTCCTCTTTGATGATCAGCCCGATTTCCTGTGCCAATGCGGGGCTCAGGTACGCACCGGTAGCCAACAAACAGGCCGAAGACACGCGGGGCCCACGGTCAGTTACCACGGTGACCGTTCCCAAGCCGGCATACGCGTCTACAACCTCAACATTTTCAAAGACGAGGCCGCCTCGCTCTTCGAACGCCTTCCGGATCGCCTGGAGCACCGCAATGGGGTCAACCAGAGAGTTCGGGAATTCATTGTGGACACCCAAGAGCTTCCCGTCGAGCATGTCGAGCTGGTCACCAGCATCGATGCGCTGCAGAGCGTGATGAAGGTAGTCGACGTCCAACTCGGAGCCGGGAACGTATCGGTCCGTCGCTACAAGCAGGCCGCCCGACCTCCCGGTCGCACCGAAACCGACATGGTTCCTTTCATAGATTTCTACGCGGCCTCGATACCCCATCCACTTCAGGTGCAGTGCGGCTGAAAGACCTACAATCCCTGCGCCGACAATGATCGCATCAGCGTCTTCACTCCGTTGGGCCGGCGCGGATGGTGGCCAACCGGAGCGGGCCTGCCAGTAGCTCTCCAATGCAACTGGCATCCTGACCTCAACTTCTCGGGATGACGCCTACCAACCGAAAAATGGGAGTACCTGGCCAGCGCAAACAGGCGTCCTGCTGGGGAGGCCAAGGTTACCGACTTACGACCATAATCGTCCAACAAAACGTCCAACAGGTATCGGCTTGTCGTCGTTTCGATCAGCGAAACGCTGGCCATTTCCCTAGTGTTCTGAAATAGGTGGAGCGGGTGAAGCGGATCAGCGGAGCGGGTGATCCGGTTCGGTCGGTCCTCTTCACCCCCTCCAGCTTTTTTCGGCACACGGCGGCACGTGTAGCGGCATCGCCCCTTCCGCGCGCCGCACACCGCGCGGGTCACTGCGCCTCGAACACGAATGTGCCGCTGTGCCCCTGGGTGCTCGCGCCGCCGATGAACTGCAGCGAGGGGATCGTCGAGATCTTCGCCACCACCCCGCCATTGGTCGCGATATTCAAGCCGCTCCCGGGCACGTTCGTGTTTTGCGGTGTGATGCCGGGGGGCAGCGCGAGGCTCACATCGCCGCCGCAGCCGTTAAGCATGCTGATCGTATAGGACACGTAGACAAATACAGTCTTGCCGATCTGCTTGAACCGGCCCGTCCCGGTCGACGGGCTCGGCGATCCGCCGCCCGAACAGGTGATCATCGGCGCATAGGTATTCCACGCCGGAGGAATGCCGATGGCGATGAACGTCGTCGTATTGAGAATGTTGGTGTTGTTGCCGGCGCCGCCGGATGCAGCCAGGTTGGCGCTGCCGATCAGGACATTTGACACGGACGCCCCAACGGACAGTTCGTAATTGGTGGAGGCGGTGTGGACATTCGACGCCGCCAACGACCCGATGCTGATGTTGGACGAGGCATCCTCGATCGAGATGCCGTGCGTATTTGCCGGAGCCCCGCTGCCGTTGCCGACCAGGGTGGCGGATTGAATCGTGATGTAGTTCGACTCGGCCGGGCCGAACAGGTTTGTGCCGCTGCGGATCCGAACCAGGGTGCCGGGCCATCCCGATATATCCAGCGAGCCGATGCTGAACTTGCTGAAGCCTTGAATATCGATCGCCGTGGTGCCGTTCGGCGCACCGCCGCCGCGGATATAGACGCCGCCGAAATAGGCGTCCTGGACGTAGGCGCCGGGACCGGAGATCGCAGGGCCGATGTCGTTGCGGGAGATAAAATTCGCAACGCGCAGCGAATTCGATCCGGTGCCCGAACCGGCGGCCGTGATGGTCGTCCTGAAGATCAGCCCGCCGCTGCCGTTGATCATCGTGGACACGGTGCCGCAGTTGAATTTCTCGACCTCGTCGATGACGAAGCCGTAGAGCGCGTTGTCGCGCGACAGCAGGTTGTTGCAGACGCTCTGGGTCGTCTCGGCCAGGGTTCCGCCGAGCAGCACCGAGCGGAAGGTGATCCCGTTGCCGTTGTTGTTGTGGGCGAACAGGTTGCTGTAGCTGCTGTCCTTCTCGCCGCCGAAGCTGAAGCCGTCACCGAAGTTGGTCGTCGCCTCGAGGTTCGAATAGAAGTTTCGGCTTTGCAGCGTATTGGTGGTGGCACCCGAGCTGTCGGTCTTCATCCCCGCGGCGACAGCCCCGCTGAACCACAGGTTCTCGAATGAAGAGCCGCTGATGTTGCGCAGCTGCAATGCCGCATTGGTGCCGGACGCCGCGTCGAATCCGAGATCTCGAAAAAGGGCGTTCACGTACTGCGTCGTCGCGGTCACTTCTCCCAGCCACACGGCGGTATCGATGCCCCCGCGTTGCGATTTGATGATCGACTTCTTCGGCCCATCGCCAAACCACACCGCGTTGTTGCGCGTGATGTTGATGCGGGTGCCGGTGATGCAGGTGCCGGCGGGAAAATAGAGCGCCTTGCCGGCGGCCGCGGCGGCGGCGTCGGCATTCACGATGCTCGTGTAGTCGTCGGTGACACTACCGCAGACGGCGCCGAAGTCCCTGACGTTGACGATGCCGAGGAGCGCCGATTGCGTCGTGCAGCCCCATGTGCCGCCGAGGCGGGCGATGATGGCGTTGTTCGTGCTGCAGAACGCGCGGTCGAACATTGCCGTGAGCGATGCGTCGGTTCCCGGCGCGGTGGACGCCGTCGGATTGCCGAGAACATGGCCAGGGCCGAGTGACTGGGCAGCCGCCGGCCCGCAAACCAGAACCGCGCCGCAGAGAGCGCCCGCGCGAAGCCATGTCATCATGCCGATATCCCTCCGCCGCCCCGGGAGGAGAGGACACCTTTAGGGCGAAAATCGGGGCTGATGATGTGCGTTCAGCGTCAAGTTGTGTTGAGCTTGCAGCAGCGTCCGCCGTCGCGACAGGTTAGCGCAATGCGTGTTGCGCGGACGCGGCTTCGTCTAAGCTGCGACAATCTTCTTTTTCTGGCGCGAATCCCCTCGATGACCGGCACGGCTCCTCCGATCACCTCCTTCACGCGCGCGGAGCGGCAGGTCATCCGGCGATGCGCCACGCCGGCGCGCCTGCAGGGCTATCTCAATCGGCTGCCGTACAATACCGAGCCGCCGCCGGCCGGCGGCACGCTACGCAGCTTCCGCCAGATGGTCCGGCGGCGCACCGCGCACTGCCTCGAAGCGGCGCTCGCGGCGGCCTGCATTCTCGAGCAGCACGGATATCCGCCGCTGCTGCTCGATCTGCACTCGATCGACAATCTCGACCACGTCATCTTCGTCTACCGCAAAGGCGGACGCTGGGGCTCCGTCGCGCGATCGCGCGATCCCGGCCTGCATGGCCGCAAGCCGGTGTTCCGCTCGCTGCGCGCGCTCGCCAGGAGCTATTATGATCCCTTCGTCGATTTCACCGGGCGCCTCACCGCCTACAACCTGTTCGACCTGCGGGAGCTCGGATCCTACGACTGGAGATTCTCCGCCCGGAACATGTGGCACGTCGAGCGAACACTGATCCGGCAACGCGGCGCCATCAAGCTCAAGGGAGCGCCCGGGCGCGCACGCGCGCTGCGCATCGCCTACAAGAAATACCGGGCGGCGCACGGGAAGAAGCCGCTCTACTACGAGGGACGGGAAAAATGGACGCCGATCCCGGAGGAATTCCTGTGATGTGCCGGGCCGCGGCGCCTCACGCGCCGGCCTGCATCTGCTGCTCGATCGCGAGTGCGATGAATTCGGCCGGGTGGGTCACCGCAAGCTGGATCTGAACGATCAGCCGCCCCTCAATGAGGTCCTGCGCCGTCATGGTGGTGCCGATACCGCACGCGACCGAAAACGCGTCGGCGGGTGAGGATCCCGCGAAGGCGCCCTTTTCCCACAGGTCGCGCAGGAAGCTGCGGACCATCGACGCGGCGTTGCCCCAGGCCGGCGCCGCATTGGGCTCAGACGCGAAGCTGCCGAGCGCGAGCCTGATCGACTGCTCGATATAGATGAGGAGACGGCGCACCTGGATGTAGCGCCAGTCGCTGCTGTTGCCGGCGAGCGTGCGCGCCCCCCATACCAGCGTGCCGCCCTGGAGCGTGCGCAGCGCGTTGATCGAGAGGCCATCGGCGGCCGAGACGTTCAGGTCGCGCTGCATCTTGTCGGTCACGACGACGGTCGGTGCGAGCACCGCAGACAGCGCGACATTGGCCGGCGCGCTCCACACGCCCTTCGACCCATCGACCTGCGTGTAGACGCCGGCGATCGCGCCGCTCGGCGGCAGCGTCCCGCCGATCGCCGCCATCGCGGTCATGAGCTGACGCAGCGCCGGCAGGCGCGAGAGCAGGGCCTGGCTCAGCGCCGGATAGGCTGGGTCCTCGGGACCCACCTCGGTGATTTTCTCAATCAGGTTGCGCAGCGCTGCGCCGCCGGCTGCTTCCTGCAGCGCGCTCTGCAGCGTGGCGCGCGCAGGCGCCACGAGGTCGCCGTAGCCGAGCGTGCTTGCGTCCACCAGCGAGGTCTGCACGAACGGGTAATAGGCCGCGCCGAACTGCAATGAAGTTGCGGGCGCGCCGCGCGCGATGGCGCGAAACCGCGCGACCGGATCCGGCGCGCTGTCGCGCGCGGCGGGAACGTCAAGGATCGCGACGCGGTCGCGCCGCTCGCCGCACTGCGCGAGCATCTCCAGCACGAGCGCCGCATGATCATCGTCGGCAAGCCGCACCGCCTCGGGGATGACCAGCATGGTCGGCCCGGCGAGATCGCGCACCGCCGCGAGGCCGGCCGCGAGCGCGCCATGCGCGGTCGGCTCCTGATAATTTCCGACCGAGACGACGATGCAATCCGCACCGCCGTTCTCATAGAAGAGCCGCACGCTGTTGCCGAGATCATGACGTTGCATGACATCCGGCCGGTACAGCGCACCGCCGATGGCGACCGCGCCGTCCGTTTTGGGAGGCACCGCGGTGAGCGTGTAGGGCGTGCGGTAGGCGCCGCCGAACACGGCGCCGTAGTCGGCGAACGAGGCGATGCGCACCGGTTGGAGCGGGCAGGGGCGGCCGTCCTGCTCGGCTTTCTCGGTGTAGCCGATGAAGGCCGGAACCGCGGTCGCGATGCCGGCGATGGAGTGCGGGAGCGCGCCGTGCCCCTCGACCTGAACGCCGGGTGTGCGCTGTTGAATCGGTGGCCACTCCGCGCGCGTGCGACCTGCGCGCGAACAGCTTAGACGCGCCGCGCGCCGGGGGCCAGCAGAAGGGCCGAATCCGTCGCGCGGCTGATCGCCCGGAGCGCTCAAGGCGGGGGCCCTTGGGAAACCGGATGACGGCACCGATTTTCCCCGCTATAGAGCGGCCGCGTTAGGAGTGTAGCTCAACTGGCTAGAGCACCGGTCTCCAAAACCGGGGGTTGGGGGTTCGAGTCCCTCCACTCCTGCCAGCGCCAAGCCGCTGATTGAGCTCCATTTTCTCCTCAGACCTCGCGCCGGCATGCTGCTCACCTTGTCTGAACTGAGGCTCCGGCTCGACGCCCCGCAGGGCGAGCGTGCGCGCCGCGCTGCGGCTGGCCGCCGGACCGGCAAGCGGGCGGCTTGAGCGACGTGGCCTCAACCGGCGTCATCCAGGTCAAGCAGGGCATCGGCGACGTCGTCTGGCACCTGCCGTTCATTCGCGCGATCGCGGCAACGACCCCGGAAAAGGCCGTCACGTTCCTCACGCTGCCCTCGACGCAAGCCAAGGAGCTGCTCGCGGGCGAGCCGTCGGTCGGCGAGGTGGTCTATTTCGAGCACAAGGGCTCGGAGCTGCGGCGCGGCCTGTACCTCGCACGGCTCGTCGCGCTGCTGCGCGCCGGCCGCTACCGGCGTGTCTGGATCCTCGACCGCACGGTCCGTCCGGCCTTCGCGGCGTTTGCCGCCGGCGTTCCCGAGCGGATCGGGCCGGGGCTCGGACGGCAGCGCTGGTTCATCACCAATCCAGGCATCGATGAGCGCCACCGCGAGGCCTGGGCGATCGAGTGGCTGCGCGAGTTGATGATCGCAATGAACGTGCCGTTCGAGAGCGCGGAGCCGCGACTCGACCTGCCGCAGTCCGTGCGCGAGGCGGCGGCAGCGCGGGTCGGCAGCGCCGCGCGGCCGTGGATCGTGCTCGCGCTCGGAGGGTCGCATCCGGCCAAGGACTGGCCCGATTCGCACTGGACCGCGTTTCTCGATCTGTTGCGCCGCCAGACCGGCGGAACGGTCTTCATCGTCGGGGGCGGCGCGAATGCGGCGCGCGCCGACGCGATGCTGGCGCGCACGACCGGCGCTGCGGCGCTCAACCTGTGCGACCTGCCTCTCGTCGAGGCGGCCGCGCTGATGCACCTTGCGGACCTCTTCGTCGGCCCCGATTCCGGCCCGATGAATCTCGCCGCGGCGGGCGGGACGCCGTCGTTCGCGCTGTTCGGCGCGACACCGCCGCATCTCTACTCGCGCTTCATCCACGCGATCGAGCCGGAGGGTGGGCAGTCGATGGAGGGCATGGCGCGCATCGCGCCCGCGCAGGTGATGGCGCGGATCGAGCCGTATCTGGCGGGCACGTGAGGCGCCGCGCGGTCCGCGTCAGTGATACCCGTTCACCAGCGCCTTCTCGGCTTCCATGAGGATATCGAGCGCCTTCCAGGGCTTCGGCAAAAATTGCGTGTCCTTCGGCAGGCGCGGGCAGGCGCGCCCCGAGGTGATGATGACGGTCATCTCCGGATAGCGCGCCTTGGCCTTGTCGGCGAGCTCAAGCCCGCTCATGTTGCCGGCGAGCCTCACGTCGGTGAACAGCAGCGCCACCGCGCGGCCGATCTTGCTCATGACCAGTTCGGCGGCTTCCGCGCTCTCGCACTGGATGACGCTCATCTCGCTCTCTTCGAGCAAGGTGGTGACGAGCACGCGCTGGGCTTCGTCGTCCTCGACCACGAGCGCGATCGGACGGTGCGGTCTCGCCTGGCCCATGGTGCCCTCTCCGGGTTGTCGGGGCTAATGCCCGGAAGGGGGTACCGGTTCGGGTTCCACGGATGCGCCCAAAGAACGGGCGGTGCGACGCCCGGTCGCGGCCAACTGGCCGCTCCAGTTGACCTTTCGGCCGCCTCCCGCTAGAAGCCCGCCATCGCTTGCGGCCCGGTAACGGACTTCCGCGGCGAACATCCCCCAAAACGGATCTGTTTTGGCGTCGTCCTTCCACTTGGGCGGCCGGTTCCTATGTGGGGATGAGGCACGTGACAGCAGTGAGATCATGGCAAAGCTGAGCCCGTTCAAGTTCCTGCAGGAAGTGCGTCAGGAGACCAACAAGGTCACCTGGCCGTCGCGCAAGGAGACCGGCATCACCACCGCGATGGTGTTCATCTTCGCGGCGCTGGCGGCGGTCTTCTTTCTGCTGGCGGACCAGGTGATCCGCTTCGCCGTCACGTTCGTGCTCGGCATCGGCAGCTGAGCGAAACGATTCAGGAGGAGAGGCCCGTGGCGCAAGCAGCGACCGAGACCAGGCCGAAGCGCTGGTACATCGTGCACGCCTATTCGAACTTCGAGAACAAGGTCGCGGATTCGATCCGCGAGCAGGCCAAGCAGCGCGGTCTCGCCGACCTGTTCGACGAGATCATGGTGCCGAAGGAGAAGGTGGTCGAGGTGCGGCGCGGCCGCAAGGTCGATGCCGAGCGCAAGTTCTTTCCCGGCTACGTGCTGGTGAAGATGAACCTGACCGACGAAGCCTATCACCTGATCAAGAACACCCCGAAGGTCACCGGCTTCCTCGGCGCCGACAACAAGCCGATGCCGATCTCCGAAGCCGAAGCCCAGCGCATCCTCAACCAGGTGCAGGAGGGCATCGAGCGGCCGAAGCCCTCGATCTCGTTCGAGGTCGGCGAGCAGGTGCGCGTCTCCGACGGCCCGTTCGCCTCGTTCAACGGCACGGTCGAGGAAGTTGACGAGGGCGCTCGCGCCTCAAGGTCGCGGTGTCGATCTTCGGCCGCGCCACCCCGGTCGAGCTCGAATTCGGGCAGGTCGAGAAGCTCTAAGCGCGGGATGGCCGCGTTCGCCGACAGCTTCGCGAGGCTTGGCGCGCGCATCAACGGCGTGCGCGGGCGCGCGCTCTATCCGCCGTTCGCCACCCTGGGAAAGCGGCTGCGCAGCGTGTCGCGCAAGCTGCGCGGCGGCGCCGACCCAAAGCCGGTCACCCGGCTTCCCGCGGTGCACTGGTCGGCGTTGCTGCCGGCCAGCCCGATCTATCTGCTCGAGGTGCGCAAGGAGCTCGGCAACGTCACCGCGGGCGAACTCGCGCTGCTCGCCACTGCGGCGACGCTCGTTCCGGCCGGGCGCGACGTGGTCGAGATCGGCACCTTCGACGGACGCACCACGCTCAACCTCGCGATCAACACGGCGCCGGGCACCGTGATCAACACGCTCGACCTGCCGCCCGACATGGCGACTGCAGTTCGACCTGCATCCGTCCGAGCGGCGCTTCGTCGAGAAGCCGAAGCCGGGTGCGCGGTTCCGCGCCGCCGCGCCGCCATGGCGCGCGCGCGCCGCGGGCATTCGCCAGCATCTGGGCGACTCGGCGACCTACGATTTCTCCGCGCTGCACGGCCGCGCCGGGCTCGTCTTCGTCGACGGCTCGCACGCCTACGAGTATGCGCTGGCCGACACCGACGACCGCGTTCAAGTTGATCGCGCCGGGCGGCATCGTGATCTGGCACGATTACGGCGTGTGGGAGGGCGTGACGCGCGCGCTCGAGGAGATCGAGGAGAGCCGCCGGCTCGGCCTGCGCCACCTCCGCGGCACCAGCCTGGTGGTGTGGAAGAGCTGAACGTCTGCGCCCGACGCGATGCCACATCTGTGTCGCGGCAAAGACGCGCAGCGAAGGGATCGCACCGCGGCAATGACCGCTTCCCGCACACAAACCATGATGCTATTTAAACGCGCATCACCCGCAGGCCGCAATAAATCTCATGGCTCCCCCCGAAAGTGAAAAGCTGAAGCACGAAATCTCCGAGATCCGGAAGGATCTTCGGCGCGACAACATCAAGCGCGCGCTGGACCGGTTGAGCGACCTGATCGAAGGCCTTGGGCGAGATTGCCCGCGGGAGATTCGAACGATCTCGATCCAGCTCATGGGGGAATTCGCCCGCGCACAGTTGTGGAGCACCGGCGACCGGCTTCCGTCCGAAGACATCTCGCGCATCATAGGCAATATCACGCGCCGCGCGCTCGAACTGTGCGACGCTCTGGAGGATGGGCAGACCCCCGACAAATTCACCCTTCCGGATGGATCGGTCGGCAGTCCCGCTCCCCTCAATCCGGCTCCAGCGCCGCCGCAGCCGCTGCCCGAAGGGCCCGCGGCGCAGCAACCTTTCGACGGGGAGACGATCGTCGACGCGCGCGGGATATCGCGAACCTTCAGCGCGTCGGGATTCCAGCTCGAGCCGCTCGACCTGAAAGTGCGGCCGGGGTCGATCCTCGCCATCATCGGCATGAACGGGAGCGGGAAATCGACGCTGCTCGACATGTTGCGCGGCGAGGCCGCGCCCGACACCGGCAAGATCTACTATCCGGCATTGTCGCGCGACAAGAGCGACTGGACCGCGATCAAGGCGCAGATCGGATACGTCGCGCAACGTTCGCTGCCGTGGCGCGGCACGGTGCTGGCGAACCTGCAATACGCCGCCGCCGTGCACGGCATCCGCGGTGAGGACAACATCGAGTGGACCAGCCGGCTGCTCGCGCGGCACGGGCTGACGCTCTATCAGGACCGGCAATGGTCCGAGCTCTCGGCCGGTTTCCGCATGCGCTTCGACCTCGCGCTTGCACGCATCAACCGGCCAAAGCTGCTCATCCTTGATGAGCCGCTCGGAAACCTCGACATCGTCAGCCAGCAATCGATCCTGTTCGACCTCGTGCAACTGGCGCGTGCGACCGGCACCGCCGTCATCATCACGTCGCAGCATCTGTACGAGACCGAAGCCATTGCGGACGAACTGCTGCTGCTCGCAGGCGGCAAGCGGCTGGTGCCGCAGCGACCGCGCAAATATGCGTTTTTCGAGCTCTATTGGCCCAAGGGCGTCGTTGTGCCCGAGGAAAAGGTGCACGAGGCGTTGGCCGATCTCCAGCCGGTCCAGGTCAAGATGGGCACCACGCTCTGCCTTGTCGGGTTCGCGACCAGACCGGGGCTCGCCGACGTCGTCGGGAAGGCGCGCGAGCAGGGGTTGGAGGTGAATTATGCACGCGACGTGACCGAGTCGGCGCGGATCGACATGGAGCAGGCGGTGATGACGTCCACGGGGCAGGGTTAAATCGAGATGCGCAGGGTCATTTCGCCGATGCGCGACGTGCTCGCGTGGCTGTGGGCGGTGCAGGACAAGTTGCGCATCACGCGGCCGCGATTGTGGCACCTGCGCACAGCCTATGTGCTGCCGCTGTCTCTGGTCGGCTGTCTGCTCGCGATCGCCGCCGCGTTTCTCGTCACCGTCGATGACAAATCAATCACAGCGGTGGAGCCGATCTTCTTTGCCGCGCTGGCGGCGCTTATCCTGGTTACGCAGTTCTGGTTCATTTCGCTTTCGAAGCCGCTCCGGCCCGTCCATACGGCGACACTGCGACGCGAGCCGGGCCTGATCATCTGCACGCTCCATGCGATGTTGGTGGTTGCTCCGGCGTTCTGTTTCGGCACCGTCCTCGAATACAGGACAACCAGTAAATACCCATTATCCGACGTTCTGACCTGGCGTTCAATTTTGAGTGAATTCATGAGCGCCCGCGTCCAGCAAAGTTCATTGGCACTTATTACGTTCGGCAAGGCGTTGGCCCCGGACGCGATGCCGCGCTCGAACAGAAGCATCGGCATTGACCTCGATCAACTCAACAAAGAACACGGAATTCCAGGCTTACGCGCCGTCGCGGACATTGATGGTAAAATAGATTACGTGGTTCCTGTTGACGATCTACCGCTTGTGCGGAGTTGCAAGTTCTTTCAGAGCGAAGAAGCTGCACTGCTGTTGAAAAAGCGAGGCCCGGAGGCCGTGCATTCGGCAATGGATGCATTGTTCTGGTGCAGGCTTGTCGGAGCGGTTGTCGGCCCCCTTGCTCAAAGGAACGAAACTCCGGCCGCTCCGCAGACGGAACTCGGCGAGGCGATCGTGCGCGCAGCATCCGCTTCCGGCAAGCCGGCGGATTCGCGGCAGGTCCGGGACGAGACAGCGAACCGCCTGAGGATTATGGCCACCAGCGTCATCGGTGGCATCAGCATCCAGGACCTGCGCGGCTTGCGGGTCAATGCGGAGGGAGGTTTTCAAGGCAATCTTTTATCGTCGCCGCTTGTGTTTGCTGATCCCAAGTCCGACAAGCCGCAGCCTGACGTCGAACTTCGGTGCATGACTTTTTTGGACGGCGTCCTGATCGAATTGCAGCGTAAGGTTGGAGCAAGCCGGAAAGAAAATGACTTTGAACGACGGAATGACATATTCATAAAGCAAATTATAGACAAGGTGAATTCGCATGCGGTTGCGAATAACGCCGTTGAGCAAGGCCTCTCCATCATGCAAATGCGTCTGATAACTGATGAGGTCAAGCCGCTCGTCAAGGCATTTTCCGACAGCATTCGAAACGAGCTGCGCCAGATGAGCGCTGCGCTGCAGATTCTCAATCGCATCGCTTACATTCACGCCGGCCTGTCTTTCGATAACTCAGCCACCTCTTCAATTCGCTGGCCGTCCGATTGGTATTGGTATGGCAGCCGCTTTCCGCAATTCGGGACGTTTTTCTTGCTGGCGTCCGTGTCTTTCATAATCTTGTGTTGGCGCTCTGCTCCAAATGCGCAGTTTCAGGCGGGCATCCTCATTTCCGGCACCTTGTTCGTCGCGTTGCTTTGGAGCGCGTTTGCCGAGATGGATAATTTCCATATCGCTATTATTGCAACGGCGGTTGCCTGCGGGGCTGCCTGCTGTAGCTGCGCAGCGGTGACGAGCACCGTATCAAGGCTGCACAAGATCGGCTGCATGGCTTCGGGCATTGCCATCCCGGTCCTGTCGTACTTTTTGTTTCGGTATTTCCTCCAGAGCTGTGTCGGCGCTTTTGACGTTAACGAAGGGCCGCCGCGGCGGTGTGAGAGCATCGGACGGACAACGGAGCACTGGAACCTGTACGTCGCCGCCGCGATCATCCTGTTCATCGCGATCGCCGAGCTCTTCCTCGTCGTCTGGCGCCGCATCGTGGTAAAGCCGAGCGGTTGAGCCATGGCGCGCGAGATTTTTGACGAGATACGGCGGCTGGTCGCCGAGGGGGCCATCGAGCCGGCGCTGGTCAAGACCGGCAACGTGGTGCAAAGCGTGCGCGAAGACCTCGGGCGCGATGTTGCGGCCGTCGCCATCCTGCTGGCGCAGCGCTATTCCCGCTATCAGCTCGAGCGGCTCAAAGGCACGCGCCGCGCGGAAGATCTCGACCGGCAGCTCAACCTGCTGGTCGACAATCTGCTGGGCTATGTGGCGTTGCTCGAGCAGCAATGGGCGGACCTGCCCGAACCGGCGAGAGGACCAGCGCCGCAGCCCGCGGACCAGCCGTCCGCGATCGCGCCGCGGGACCCGCGCGAAGCCTTGTTGTCGGTCAATCCGTTGCGCCGGGTGTCCTGGCTGCAGAAGGGAGTCGAGTCAGCCCGTGCGGTCTGCAGGATTCGCACGCCGAAAAGTGTCGGCACCGGCTTTCTGGTTCACGGCGGCAGGCTGATCACGAACAATCACGTCCTGCCGTCGCGCGAGCTCGCGGAGCAGTCGATCGCGATCTTCAACTTCGAGGAAGACTTCGACGGCAAGCCGGCGGCACCCGTATCGGTCAGCCTGGCGCCGAAGACGTTCAAGACCAACCCGGATGAGGCGATCGACTGCACAGTCGTCGGAACTCGATGCAGCGGCGGACCTGTCGGCCTGGGGCGTGCTGGAGCTTGATTGCCGGCCAGAATTCCCGAAGACGTCGGGAATTTCGATCATCCAGCACCCGGATGGCGGCTTCAAGCAGGTGGCAATTGCCGGCAATGTGATTTCGGGAGGCGATATCAGATCGCTCTATTACGTCACCAGCACGATGCAGGGCTCGAGCGGCGCGCCCGTGTTCGACGATGACTGGCGCGTCGTTGCGCTGCACCAGGGCGGAGGCACGTGGTCGGTCGCACAGGAGCGCTTCGTCAACAACAAGGGCATTCGTTTTTCCGCCATTTCGGCTGATCCGCTGCTCGCGGCGGAGTTTTCATAACGTCCTTGATCGCACCGGTGACGCGCGCCGCCGCCGCTCCCCGCGTGGCGTGCGAGTGCCACACGCAGCCCGCGAAGCGATGCGAGGACGATTGACGTGCGCGGCGGACACGTCGTTATAGGGCACGGCCCTCGAACCGCATCCCTGAAAGTCCCCGGTCACGATGAGCGACACCTTTCCGCGCCTGTTCAGTCCGCTGCAGGTTGGTACGCGCACGTTGCGCAACCGCATCGCGCTGCCCGCAACCCTGACCAACTACGGCGCCGGCCACCGGGTGACCGAGCGCTGGACGAACTTCCTCGCCGAGCGCGCCAAAGGCGGCGCCGGCATGATCATCAGCGAGGTGATCGCGGTCGATCCGGCCGCGCTCGCGCACGGCGCGATCGTCACCGGTTACGAGGCGGAGAACGAGGACGGCTTCAAGCGCACCGCCGCGGCGGTCGAGGGCGCCGGCGCCTGCCTGATCGCGCAGCTATGGCATCCGGGGCGCCAGCAGCTGTGGTCGCCGGTGCGCTCGCCGAAGGGCATTTCCGACCAGCCCGATGCCTATAGCTGGACCGTGCCGCATGTGATGACGACCGACGAGCTGCGGCGTGTGATCGACGAATATGTCGCCGTCGCGCAGCGGCTCAAGCGCTGCGGCTTTGGCGGCGCCGAACTGCACGGCGCGCACGGCTATCTCATCACGCAAATCCTCTCGCCCTGGTCGAACGCGCGCACGGACCAGTACGGCGGCTCGCTGGAAAACCGCGTGCGCTTCGTCGCGGAGGCGAGCGACGCGATCCGCGCCGCCTGCGGCAAGGATTTCGTGATCGGCCTCAAGATGCCGGGCGATGAAGGTGTCGCAGGCGGCATCGATCCGGACGAGGCGGCGCGCATCACGGCCGCGCTCGCGCACGGCACGCTCGACTATTTCGCCTACAGCCAGGGCAACTTCACCAACAGCCTGGAAAACCACGTGCCGGACATGCATTTTCGGCGTGCGCATTTTCTCGGCATTCACAAACACGTGCGGCCGGCCGCGGCCGGCAAGCCGGTCATGGCGATCGGCCGCATCGCGATGCCGCAGGAGGCCGAAGCCGCGATTGCGGACGGGGCGGGCGATCTTGTCGGGATGACGCGCGCGTTGATCGCCGATGCCGACTGGCCGAACAAGGCGCGCGACGGACGCGTCGCCGACATCCGCCCGTCGAGCTACGATAATTTCGCCTGGGGCGAGATCCATGTCGGCAAGCCGCTCGCCGAGATCCACAATCCGCAGCTCGCCACCCGCGGCGAGTCCGCCTGGCGTCCGAGCGGCGCTGCGAGAAAGAAGAATGTCGTCGTGGTGGGCGCGGGCCCGGCCGGGATGCAGGCCGCGCGGGTCGCCGCGCAACGGGGCCATGCCGTGACGCTGCTCGGTGCATCTGCCCATCTCGGCGGCAAGCTGCGCTGGGAGGCGGGCCTGCCCGGGCGCGACGAATATCTCAATGTGCTTGCCTGGATGGAGCGGCAGCTGCATGCGGCGGGCGTGCGGACCGAGCTCGGCACGGCCGCGACCGCGGACGCCGTTCTGGCGCTGCGGCCCGACTGCGCGATCATCGCGACCGGCTCGCATCCGCGCCGGCCGGAGAGCTTCACCGGCGATGGGCAGTCGGCGCGCGACTGGACCGGGCACCGCAGCGATCGCCGCGCGGACGGCACCGCCGTGCTGTTCGACATGGATCACGGCGCGGCGACCTATGCGGTGGCGGATGCGCTGGCGCAGCGCTATCGCAAGCTCGTCCTGCTCACGCCGCGCACGCAGATCGCGCGCAACGTGAATTACTGCAGCGCCATCGGCGTCTATCGCAGGCTGTACGACGCGGATGTCGAGATCGTCGTGGCGGCCGAACCCACCGCGCTGCGCAACGGCGTGCTAACGTGGCGCAATGTTTTCACCGGACGGACGCATGACGTCGCGAACGTAGACCTGTTTCTCTGGTCGACGCCGCGCATCGCCGACGATGCGCTGGCGCGGCCGTTGGAACAGGCCGGTATCGAGACGCGATTGGTTGGGGACTGCATGGCGCCGCGCAATCTTCTCTGCGCGATCCATGAAGGCGAAGCAGCCGCGATGGCGATCTGACACGCGCGCCGCACAAGGCCGGGGGAAAACGCCGCATGTTCGAGCGTGCGCTCAACGTGTTCTGGATCGCGCTCGGCGCCGCCGCGGCATCGTATGCCTGGACGCTCGGCGTCGTGGGGCCGTCCGGACCGGACAGCGGCCTCTTCCCGCTGATCGCCGCGCTGATCATTCTCGGCGCCGGCCTGGTGCTCATGGTGCGGCGCGCCGGCTATGGGCGCGCGCCCGAATTTCCGCGCGGGCCCGCGCTGTGGCGCGTCTGCGGCGTCGTCGGCGGCCTCGCGCTGATGGCGGCCGGCATTCCGTATCTCGGCTTCGCCATCACCGGCGCCATCACGATGCTGATCCTGCTGCGCACCGTCGAGCAGAGCAACTGGCTGGTGTCGGTTGCATTGGCCGTCGCATCCGTCGCGGTCGTGGTCTGGCTGTTCGGGTACATGCTCGGCATGCCGCTGCCGCGCGGGCCGTGGGGCTTCTGACGCATGGATGCGATCAACGGCCTGATGCACGGTTTTGGCGTCATCCTGACGGCGCAGAATCTCTATCTCTGCCTGCTCGGCAGCGTGATCGGGACGCTGGTCGGTGTGTTGCCTGGTGTAGGCCCGCTCGCGGCGCTGGCGCTGCTGTTGCCGGTGACCTTCACGATGCAGCCGGTCGGCGGCATGGTGATGCTGGCGTCGATCTTCTACGGCGCGATGTACGGCGGCTCGACCACCTCGATCCTGCTGAACATCCCGGGCGAGGCGGCCTCGGTGGTCACCTGCATCGACGGGCACAAGATGGCGCGGCAGGGCCGCGCCGGCGCGGCGCTCGGGATCGCGGCGCTCGGCTCGTTCTTCGCCGGCACGCTCGGCGTCATCATCATGACGTTCTTCGCGCCCGGGATCGCGGCGGTCGCGATCCGCTTCGGGCCGCCGGAGAATTTCGGCCTGATGGTGCTCGGCCTCGTCTGCACGCTCTACATGATCACCGGCTCGCCGGTGAAAGGCGTGATGATGATCGCGCTCGGCTTCCTCTGCGCCGCCATCGGCATCGACGTGGTGAACGGCCGCGAGCGCTTCACCTTCAACTCGGTCAACCTGTCCGCCGGGATCGAGCTGCTCGCGGTCGTGATCGGGCTGTTCGGCGTCTCGGAAGTGCTGAGCAATGTCGAGCAGATGCTCAAGAGCACGCTGGTGTCCGAGAAAATCCGCGGCCTGTGGCCGACGTTCGACGACTGGCGCAGATCGTGGAAGCCGATGCTGCGCGGCAGCGGGCTCGGCTTCATCCTCGGACTGGTGCCGGGCGGCGGCCCGGTGACGGCCTCGTTCATGTCCTATGCGCTGGAGAAGCGCATCTCGGATACGCCCGAGCGCTTCGGCGAGGGCGCGATCGAGGGCGTGGCGGGACCTGAATCCGCCAACAACGCTGCGGTCGCCGGCAGCCTCATTCCGGTGCTCTCGCTCGGCATTCCGGGCAATCCGGTCACCGCGCTGCTGCTCGGCGCGCTGGTCATCCACGGCATCCAGCCGGGACCGCTGTTCGTCACGCAGCGGCCCGACCTGTTCTGGGGCATCGTCGCCAGCATGTATGTCGGCAACGTGTTCCTGCTGCTGCTCAACCTGCCGCTGGTCGGGCTGTGGGCGCAGCTGTTGCGCATTCCCTACCGCGTGCTGTTCCCGGTGGTGCTGCTGCTCTCGGTGGTCGGCACCTATTCGGCCAACAAGAACGTGTTCGATCTCTGGGTGATGCTCGGCTTCGGCGTCGCCGGCTACGTGCTGCGCAAGCTCGAATACGATCTCGCGCCGTTCGTCATTGCGTTCGTGCTCGCGCCGATGCTCGAGCAGTCGATGCGCCAGTCGCTCGCGATGTCGGCCGACGGCGCGCTGATCTTTGTCCAACGCCCGGGTACGGCGCTGCTGCTCGCGGCCAGCGCCGTGCTCATCGCTCTGATGTTCCGCCGCAAGAGAAAAATCGAGGGAGGACTGCCATGAGATGTTCCGCAATTGCGCTCGCGTTGATCGCGGCGCTTGCCGCAACGCCGGTCGCCGCGCAAGGCGGCGACGCCAAGGCCGAGCTCGCCAAGGTGAAGCCGAAGGATTTTCCGACCGATCCGATCGAGTTCACGGTGGTCTATCCGGCCGGCGGCGGCATGGACGTGACCGGCCGGCTGCTCGCCAAGACGGTGGAGAAGGTGAGCGGCGACCGCATCATCGTGAACAACCGCACCGGCGGCGCCGGCATGGTCGGGCACGCCTATCTCGCCACGCAGGCCAAGCCCGACGGATACACCGTCGGCGTGATCGCCAACCTGATGTGGGGTGACGCGATGCTGCGCGCGCAGAACCGCTGGGCCTACACGGATCTGGAGCCGATCGGCTACATCAACTCGGACGCGCTGATCTGGGTCGGCCCGACCGAAGGTCCCTACAAGGGTATGGCGGTGAAGCAGATCGTGCAGACCGCGAAGGACAAGCCGAACACGGTGCGCATCGCGACCGTGCCGGGCAGCATGTGGGACTACATCATCGACCAGGTCGAGGCGAACCACGGTGCCAAGTTCCTGCGCGTGCCGTTCCAGGGCGGCGGCGCCGGCATCACGGCGCTGGTCGGCGGCAATGTCGACATCGCGCAGGGCTTCTACTCGGAATTCCGCGGACACCTCGATGCCGGCAAGGTGGCGCCGCTCGGCGTTGCCGCGCCCGAGCGCATGGACTTCCTGAAGGACATGCCGACCATGAACGAGGCGCTCGGCGGAACCGAGTATCAGTGGATCATCATCCGCTTCGCCGTCGTGCCGAAGGGCACGCCGGCCGACCGCAAGGCCTATCTCGGCGCCGCCGTGCAGGCCGCGATGAAGGACCAGGAGCTGATCGCCGAATACAAGAAGGCGGGCGTCTATTTCGACGGCAAGCTCACCAATCCGGCGACCATGCTGCAAAACCTCAACGACTACGCGAACCGCGAGAAGGAATTTTACCAGAAGACCGGCCGGCTGAAGTAACCCGCCGGTCTTATCGCGCCGCACGAGGCCGGGCCCTGCGGGGCCCGGCGAACGGTGGTGAATCATTGCGACGCTGGCGGCCCGTGGGCGAAACAAAATGCCCCGGCGGATGTTGATGCAAAAGGGCGAAGCGAAGGCGGAGGTTGACCATGGACTGGGGTAAGGCGCGCGAGATCCTGACGGGTTTCTGCAGCCGCGACGCGAATGCAGCCACGCTCTCGCGGCGCGAGATGCTGGCCGGCCTGGGGCTTGCGGGACTGCTTGTCGCGACCCCGAAGCTGCTCCCGCTGAGTGCGGCCGAAGCCGGGACCCTTCCGCCCGCCGTCGCGCCTGCGGCCGGCGCCGCCGATGCGGCGAAGCCGGCCGAGGAGGGCGCCGAAGGCCACGCGGACGGCGCCAGCACGGATCTGAGCGCGCGCCGCTATCGGCGCCGCCGCTACTGGCGTCGCCGGTACTGGCGTCCGCGCTATTGGCGCCGTCGCCACTGGCGCCGCCGCTACTGGCGCCGCCGCCGCTACTGGTAGCAGGCGCGACCCGTTCGCTTACTGCCGTTGATCCAGCGCGACGCCCGCGACGCCCGTGACGGCGCGGGCGTCCCGCCGGCGCTTGAGCGTCCGCCGCGACCGGTCCGGCGCGAACAATCAAAGATCGCATTCTGCAACCGGTGAGGCTTCGCGAGAAGGTACCCGCAGACGGACAGCGCGTTGCGCTGCAAGCTTTTAGCTTGCAAAGCGAATACAATCGGAGAGAGCATAAAAATTATTTATCTAATCCACTCTCCCGTGGATTGCGTGTGCATCCGCTTATATGCAAGCGTCGATTGTTCAGGTGAAGGAGCACCAGAGATGACGCGGCTCGCGGCGCCGCTGTCTCCGTGTCGTAGGGTTGGCCGAGGCCAAGAATGCGAAACGGGAGACGAGCGATGATCGACAGCGACAGGCTTTGGCGCGTGCCGGTCGGCAAGGTGTTCTCGTTGCGCTATCAGGCAATCCTGTCGAGCAATCGCAGGAGGCATTTTGCAACCATGCCAGGGGCGCAGGCCGCGTCGCTCGCCATGCATCGCCCGCTTCGCCTCGTGGGTCGCGCAATTTTTTCATTGGCGATCGCTGCATTCATGCTCCTGGGTCAGGCGCATGCTGACGATGTTGCGCGCGGAGGAGTTACGGTCGCCGCCGCGACCCAAACTGAGGCGGGCGTGGCATCGGCTCCCGTTCGCACAACGACCGATGAAGGCGTGCCACTCGCCGAGCTGATCGACGTCCAGGTCCGCAATGTGCGGCTACGCGTTCCCGCAGGCTATCTTGCGCCGTGGCCGACGCAGGCTATGCGCGGCCGACTGAACGTGGTCGATAGCCTGAACGTCAATCTCTGGATGCCCGCGAGGCGTTACCCCGAGATCGATCCGCTTTTGCTCAAATATCAGGCGCGGCCGAAGGAGACGGGACGCGCCGAGCCGCCGTTGTATGCCGGCGTTATACAGGTGCGTGGATTGCAGCCGGTGGCGCGCAGCGAGTCTGGGTACGTGTCGCCGGACGCTCTCTTCCAACGGATGACCTCGCTGGCCGGCATCGACGCCTATTCATTCGAGGCCCAGGAGTTCGGCCTCGACAAATTCTGGCAGAACAATCCGAAACGCCCGTCACTCTACACCGTGTATCGACGCCAGGGTGCAGACCCGCAGGCGCTTGTGCGATGCACGCCCGACGCCGCCGCTGTTGCCGAGCGCACCTGTCTGGCGGAGATATTTTTCACCGCATCCGGTCTCGGCTTCTACGTCCAATTTCCCCGATACAATCTGCCAGACTGGCTGGCGATCGTCCGCTCGGTGCGGGATCTGTTCGATTCCTGGACCTATGCCGTTGAGCCTGACCGGAAGCCGCTGCCGAGCAGCAGGTTCGATTTTCACGCATACGACACAATCGACGACAAAGTCGAACGGATCGCCGTCGCGCAGCGAGAATTAAGGGCGGCGTTTCCCAACGGGTCGGATGTCCATCAATTAGTTAGGGCCATTTTTGGTTGGCGCGGGATGTGTCAACGCGTCTTGCTAATAAGGGAAATCGACAGGCTGTATCACAAGAGTGACGATAATATATATTGTGAAGTATCGTACGCGGTTACGAATGTTCATATTTCGGAAATTTATTTCGACTGGATAATAAGCGTTGGATACAGCAAAAGTAACAACACGATTGAGAGTGTGGTCGTACACGTGAACACCTTCTAAGGGGTGCGTATGGTTGACCGAATAGACGTCAGGGTACGACAAGCCGCAGGGATAACTGGACAGTATCATCAATTCATCGTGTATACCAAAGATGTTGGGCAGCCAAATCAAACTCGCTTCATCTGCGAGGGAGACGTAAACGGTCTCAAGTTGACAGCTAGCTGCGTACCGTATTCGGGAGCCGGCCTGTTTCCCAACAGCGATGCCATCGTGTCTTATGAGAACCTGAGCAGCGGAACTTTTGCTATCATAAACAATGCGATTGCCGAGATTCACGCGAGGCAATTTAACTATGATGTCGGTATTGGAAAGAACAGCAACGCAACGATAACGACCGCGCTACGTGCCGCTGGACTTCCTCCGGCCGATTTTTCCGATATCAAGCAAGAAACTCCAGGTGCGCCGGGTACCTTTCATTTGAAATACCCGACGCCGGGGTGGACCGAAATCCTTGATATTCCCAGCGTTCAAAAAAGAGGGGGCGATCTGCTGATCGATCGAGATGGATCGACGAAGATCGTCAATGCGCCCTATTATTTTGCTCCAGAAACGATCAAGAGTGCCGACCTAGGCCCCGATGGCCTGCTACACATTGTGTTGGTATCGTATCCCAACTTCGGGGCAGGGTTCAGCGAGATAGTTTTCGCTCAGGACTCAATAACGCAAAGCAACGTGCTGTTCAAATCAAGCGGCATTACAACCTTTGTCGCACCGCCGACCAGCGAGATTACCGTCAACTCTAATAATACAACACGTGTTGTGGACCGCGACGCCGGAAATGGAAAATTGTGGGATTCGCGATGGGTCGATCTCGATGCGGCCAATAACGTCACCGCCGACCTGCGCGACTACTCCGCCATTTCCGACCGGTGGCTCGCTAACCACGCATTCCCCACCGCGGACCTATGGCAGGCCGACGAGACCTTTGCGACCGACATGAGCGCCGCGGTCACCCGCGACGCGGCGCACGGCGGCGCGATCGGCGACGCTTCGCCCAACCCGATCGCCTACGAGCGCGCGCAGAACGCGTTCAGCCTCGGCAGCTTCGACATCGACCCAAGCTTCTCCGCGCCCGGCCTCGCGGCGGTGCGGCTCGTCGAACCGAGCAGCTTCGCGTCGAGCTTCGATACCAGCGGCTTCTTCTACTTCAACGGTAGCTCGTCGTGGGGCACGGGCGCGCGCGTCTCGTTCCCGACCAACTTCTTCGACACTTCGTTCGGCGGGATCGACTTCTCATTCCCGGTCATCCTGGACCTCAACGGCGACGGTGTGCGGATCGACCCGCGCACCGGTTCGAACGTGTTCTTCGATGCCGATCGCGACGGGGCGCTGGAGCGCACCTCATGGGTCGGAACAGGTGACGGGCTGCTGGTCCACGACCTCGACGGCGACGGCAGGATTCAGGCGAACGAGATGGCGTTTGCGAGCCGCACCGACGACCCGGACGACACCGACCTCGAGGCGGTCGCGGCGTTGTATGACGCGAACGGTGACGGCAAGCTCGATGCTGGCGATCCGGCGTGGGTCCAGCTGCGCGTGTGGGCCGATCCGAACCGCAACGCCGTGACCGACAACGGCGAGCTGTCCACGCTCGGCGCCTACGGCATCACGTCGATCTCGCTTGTGAGCGACCGCAACAGCTTCACGCTGCCGGACGGCAGCCGCATCAACGGCTTCGGATCGTTCGTGATGAACGGGCAGACCCGCACGCTTGCCGACGCTGCCCTCGCGTTCGAGACCGAAGGCTTCAGCCGCAGCACACAGGCCGAGCTGACCAAATACACCTCGCAGGACGGCGCGACGGTGAAAACCTATTACGACGCTGCCAACCTGCCGAGTTACAACGACAGTCCCGGCCTCATCATCACGCTGGGATCCGACTACGCCTACGAGGGCGTGCTCGGCGGCGACAAGCCGGACCTCGCCGATATCCGCAACTCGACCAAGCCGCTGGTCCTCTACGGCGGCGCCGGCAACGACGAGTTGCGGAGCGGCGTCGGCAAGGACGTGCTCGACGGCGGGACCGGCAGCGACAAGCTGCACGCGGGCGGGGGCGACGACACGATCTATTTCGACGCGACCGACCTCGAGGTCGACGGCGGCTCAGGCTACGACACCGGCATCCTGACATGGTCGCCCGCCACGTATGTGATCGATCTTGCCGCCAAGGGCCTCGAGTCGTTCATCTCGTGGGACGGCCACGACAGCATCTCGGCCAACCTGAATGCGGTCGCCTATGTCGACGGCCGCGGTGGCGGCGACCGCATCTTCGGCAGCAACTTAGGCGACATGCTGATGGGGGGCACCGGCAACGACGAGGTCTACGGCCACGCCGGCAACGATCTGATCCTCGGCGGTGCCGACCACGATGCGCTCTACGGCGAGGACGGTGACGACGTGCTGATCGGCGGGGTCGGTTCCGACCGGATCGACGGCGGCAACGGCGTCGACACCGCGACCTTCACCGGAGCGGCGGCCGACTTCCGGCGCGTCGCGTATAACGGCCATATCTACCTGTTCGCCGCAAATGGCGACCGCGATGACGTCACCGGCGTCGAGTTCCTGCGCTTCGACGACCAGACCATCGATCCCAACACGGTGCCGCAGGCCCCTGCAGTCAATCCGCTGGAATACGTTGCCTCATACCCGGACCTGATCGTCGCCTATCGACCGTTGCAAAATCGAGAGCAACTCGGACAGAACCATTACATCTCCAACGGCATCGGCGAAGGCCGCACCGCGACGTTCGACGGGCTCGCCTACATCGCGTCGCACGGCGACCTGATCGGGGACTCAAATCTGCCCAAGACCGACAGCGCGGGTGCGAACCATTTCATCACCAAAGGCTACGGCGAGGGGCGCAGCAGCGCTCTCACGTTTAAGCCGCTGGACTACATCGCCTCGCACGGCGACCTGATCCGCGACCACGGCGCCAATTCCGACGCCGGCGCGTTGCACTACATCAATTTTGGGCGCGGCGAGGGACGAACCACCACGTTCATGGCGACGTCATATCTGGCAAGCAATCCGGACCTCGCGACGATCTTCGGCACCGACTATGACGCCGCCACCCGGCATTACATCGAGCACGGCTTCGCGGCGGGGCGGCAGTGGAACCGGGCGCCGGTGGTCACCGCGTCGAATTTCACGACCGGCTTCACCAAGACGCTGGCGGCGACCGGCCTGATCGGGGCGAGCGACGCCGACGGGCAAGCGCTTGCCTATTACGTCCGCGACGATACCGTCGGCGGCGGCAGCGGCCGCTTCTGGCTCGACAATGCCGTGCTCGCGGAAGCGCAGTGGATCGGGCTGACGGCCGAGCAGTTCGGCCGGCTGCAATACCGCGGCGGCACCAGCGGCGACCATATTACGACGCATGTCTGGGACGGCTTCGTGCAGAGCGCCGACGTCGGCTTCCAGATCAGCGCAGTGAACCACGCGCCGGTCGTCACGCCGGGGAGCCTCGCGCGCGACAAGAACACCACGGTCGATGCATCGAGCCTCGCGAGCGTGTCGGACGCCGACGGCGACGGGCTCTCGATCTCGATCTTCGACAACATGGTCGGCGGCGGCAGCGGGCATTACGAGCTCGACGGCGTGGCGAAGCCCGAAGGGAGCTGGTTCGGCGTGACGGCGGCGGAATATGCACGGCTCACGTTCAAGGTCGGGGCGAGCGGCACCGACAACGTGACGGTCCATGCCGACGATGGATACGCGACGAGCGCGCGCGATATCGTGATCACGGCGGTCAACCACGCGCCGGTGGTGACCGCCTCCGACAAGACCGCGGGCCGCGCAAAGGAGATTGCCGCGACCAGCCTGTTCGGTGCGAGCGATGCCGACGGTGACACGCTGTCGTATTCGTTCTTCGACAACATGGTGGGTGGCGGTTCCGGGCGCTTCCGGCTCGACGGCGTGGACAAGCCCGAGGGGAGTTGGTTCGGCGTGACGGCGGCCGAGCTTCTGCGGCTGAAGTTCATCACCGGGACGAACGGCCATGACGCGATCACGGTGGCGGCCGGCGACACCACCCCCGCGTGGAGCAGTGCCAGCTTCAACGTCAACGTGGTGAACCACGCCCCGACGCTGACCGCGCCCGAGTTCCACGCGAGCGCCGGGCAGCAGATCGCGGCGACGAGCCTGTTCACGGCAGGCGACCAGGACCAGGACGATTACTCGATCTGGCTCAAGGACAACACGATCGGCGGCGGGCGCTTCACGCTGAACGGGACGCCGCTGCCCGAGGGCAGCGAGTTCGGCCTGACCAGGACGCAGTTCGAGCAGCAGCTCAAGTTCGTCGCCGGCGGTGCCGGCTCCAACGACCGCATCACCGGGCGGCTGTGGGACGGCGCGGCGCAGAGCGCGCCGGACGTCGACTTCCACATCTACGTGTAGCGCAATCGGCGCGCGTCGCTGTCACGCGGGCGCGCCAGCGTCTGATCCGCGAACATTGATCCGCTCATTCCCGAGCAAGCGGGAATCCGGGGGCCAAGAACTGGGTCCCCGCTTGCGCGGGGACGAGCGGAGGTCAGTGATTCAATCGCGTTGGATCAAAACTCTAATCCAGCGCGACGCCGGTCACCTGCACGGCGTCGGACCAGAGCTTGCGCTCCCGGGCGAGAAACTGGTCCGACGTGTCCGGCGGCACCGGCATCACCGCCATGAAGCTCTTCTCAAGCGCCCTGGCGTAGCCCTCGGTCGCGATCGCGGCGTTGAACTCGGCGCGCAGCTTCTCGAGCGCCGGCGCGGGCGTCGCCGCACGGACGACCACGCCGAACCAGGTCGGCGCATCGAGGCTCGGGAAGCCGCTCTCGACCAAAGTCGGAATGTCGGGACTGAAGCGGCTACGCTCCCCGGTGGTGACGGCGAGCGCGCGCAGCTGGCCGGACTGGACCAGCGGCAGCGCGGCCGACGCCGCCGTGAAGGTCATGCCGATCCGCCCGGCGAGCAGATCCGTCATCAGCGGCGCTGCGCCCTGGTAGGGCACGTGCAGCAAGTCGGCGCCGGCCTGGTGCGCCAGGATCGCGGTGGTGAGATGGGTGAGCGAGCCCGGGCCGTTCGACCCGTAGGAGATCTCGCCCGGCTTCTTCTTCGCGAGCGCGATCAGCTCCGCCAGTGAATTCACCGGCACGGCCGCGGGATTGACCAGCAGCACGTTGGCGATCACGCCGAGCATGCCGACAAACGCAAAGTCGGCCGCCGGGTCGTAGGACAGCTTCCTGTACATCGCCTTGTTGAGCGCGAGGATCGCCTGGCCGGCGACGAGCAGCGTGTAGCCGTCGGCTTCCGCGCGCGCGGTCATTTCGCCCGCGATGTTGCCGCCGGCGCCCGCCCGGTTCTCCACGATGAGCGGCTGACCGAGGCCGCCGGTCACGCGCTCGGCCGCGATACGCGCGAGCACGTCGGTCGGACCGCCGGCCGGAAACGGCACGATCAGGCGCAGGTTGCGCGACGGATAGGCCTGTGCGGTCGCGCCGAATGCGAACGGCACGCCGAGCGCGGCACCGAGTACGCTGCGCCGCGACCAGGTTTGTCTTTGCACGATGTCCGCTCCCGTTAGCGCAGGCTTCAACGCGCCAGAGTAAAGCATGCGCGCGCAGGCTGGTCAGGCGGGGCGTCGAGGAAAAAGCGAATTAACGCGTGCGCGGCAAGCTCGCCGAGCCGCGGCGCGACATAGCGCTGGAACTTGTCCGCGACCTGCTCGCGCGTCATCGGCATCGCAGGATCGCCGGCGATATCCTCGACGCTCTCGGTGAGGCGCGCGCCGCCGAGCGTGACGGTGAGCGTCGCGCCGCGCCGCAACCGCTGCGGATCGGAGACGACGACGACGCGCTGCTCGAGGCAGGTGATGCGCGCGTCGCCGACATCGTCGTAGGCGGCAGGGCCGAGATCGCCAAGCACCAGCGCGGCCGCGACCGCATAGGAGAGGCTGAACTGCGCCTGGATCGCGCTCCTCGGCGCGCGATTGCCGCAATACTGCACCGCCTCCGGATAGGTGGTGAGCGCGATCGCATCGATATCGCCGGGCGGCCATTCGGCCCGCTTGCGCAGCCGCAGCGCGGCCTCGACCGCATAATGCGTGTGGCGTACGCCGGCAAAGGGCTTCAGGTAGCCGGTGAGGATCGTCCACTCGCCGGGCGGCGTCGTCGCCGCGGCGTCGTCGGGCGCGCGCAGCACGCGCCGGCGCGCTTCCGCGAAGGCGTCATCCGGCATCGCAAAGCCGGCCGCCGCCGCGGAGGCTGACAGCATGCCGAGCAGCACCGCATGCGCCGGATAGGTGTTGCGCAACACCGAGCCCGCGGCGATCGGCAGATAGAGGCTCGCCGGGATCTGGCACGCGGCCGCCGCGACCGCGGGCGCGATCGCGCCAGCGCCCGCGGTCAGGCGCGCCACCGCAGCCGCCACGCCAAGCGAATGCCAGCCGCCGTCGACGTGCCATCCGGGCGGAATGCGCCAGGCCTGCCCGGCGCGCGCGCCGATCTCGTAGCCGGTGGTGAGCGCGAGCAGCAGGTCGCCGAGACTGACGTCGTGCGTCGCGCTCAGCGCGAGCAGGGCAGGGACGACCGGCAGTCCCGGGCGGCCGTGCGCCGCCGAATGGCCTTCGCATGCCTCATCCCAGCACGCCGCGGCTGCGCCGAGCGCCGCAAGGCCGGCCGCGCCGAGCCTGATGTCGGACGCGGGCCAGGCGACGTCGCCGGGAAACGCGAGCCGCAGGGCCTCGCCGAACTGCGTTACCTCGCGATGGCGCAAGCCGGCGAGCAGGCAGCCGACGGTGTCGAGCAGCAGCAGTCGCGCCCTGGCGTCGACCGCGGGGGGCAGCGCGGCGAGTTCAGCCAGCCACGCGTGCGACAGCATCACGAACCTTGGGCTCCAGCACGCCGGCGCCGGCACGCTCCGCTGCCGGAACAGTCGGCGGTGATGCTCCCTGCGCGACCAGCGCCGAGAGCGCGCGCCCGCCGAGTTCGCGCGGCGGCTCCACCCCGAGCAGGCTGAGCACGGTCGGCGCGAGGTCGTAATCGCGCGCGCCGGCAAGCGTCGGACCGTCCGCGATCAGCGGGCCGCAGGCGAACAGGCCGCCCTCGGGCGCATGCTTGGAGCGCCCGGCGGGATCGCGGTTTTCGATCCGGCCGGCGCGCGCGGACACGACCGCATCGATCGGCTGCGCGTTGTTCCACAACACCATCAGGTCGGGCAGCTCACCGCATGCGGCGCCCGGAAACGCCTCCTGCGCGCGCACGACTGTCATTGCGGCGGGCTCGCCGGTGCGCGCGACGCGCAGCTCGCGCACCGCCTGCTCGATCTCGCCGAGCAGCGCGTCGCGCTCGGCGCCGGCCACGACGATCCCGCCCGGTTCGCGCCCGCGCTGGTTGATGCGCAGGTAGCCGTCGTAGGCCCAGGGCAGCGCGAAGGCGCGCGTGCGCGACCAGTCGAAGTAGAGCCCGGGCGGGCTTTCGACCTCGACGTTCGATCCGCCTTTGCGCTGATCGTCGCGCCCGGGCAGCACCGCGTAACCGAGCCGGTCGAGCAGGTCGGTCAGCAGGTAGCCGCCGCCATGGGTCACGCGGATGCCGCCGAGGCAGGCGAGCAGCACCGTGGTGTCGGACGGCAGCCGGTCGATCACCTGGCCGACCGCGCGGTCGACCGCGTCGTAAACCGCGCGCGTCGGCGAGCCGAGCGTCTCGACCAGCGCGGGATCATGGCGGCGATGCCCCGGCGTTTCCTTGTTCAGCCACTGGTGCCCCGCGGTGTGCAGCTCGGGAAACACCGCGACCATGAGCTCCGGGTTGGTCAGCCGGATCAGGTCTTCGATCACGTTGGCGCGTTTGCGTGCGCCGATGCACAGCAGCGTCATCTCGTCGGCCGAATCCTGCACGGTCGGCAGCGACGACAGGTCGATCGGGCAGGGATAGGGGCCGTGGCGGCGCAGCACGTGCGCATCAGCTCCGCGGGCAGCGAGCCTGCCGGCCGCGCCGGCGGATGCGGCCCCCATTCGACATACGAGAGCGGCTCGAGCCCGGGCCCGGGCGCGGGCGGTCCGTAGAACGGCACGTCCAGCACGCAGGTGCGGATGCCGGCGCGCGCCGCCGTCTCCCAGAACGGCGTCGCCACCTGCTGATCTTCGGTCTCGACCAGCCGCATGGTGCCGGAGCGCAGCGGGCGGAACGCATGCACGCCGTGCGCGCCGACCGGCATGCCGCTGGCAAAGCACGGCCAGAAGCTGTTGATGAAGAGCTCGCTCTCGGTGCGCACGTCGACCTCACGCGCGCGCGCGATCAGCCGCGCGATGTTCGGCAGACGCCCTTCCGCGATGTGCCGCCGCAGCGTCGCCGGATCGGTGCCGTCGAGCCCGATGACGGCGAGCCGCAGCGAGCGCGGCACGAGCCGGTAGCTGCGGCCGTTGGTGCGCGGATCGCTGCGGTCCGAGGTGGAGAAATAGAGCGTGTCGCGCCAGTGCGAATAGGCGCCGCGGCCGCCCTCGCGGATGGCGTCGTGCTGGGCGTGCGCGGGCCCGAGCTCGCGGTCGTCTTCGTAGAGCACCAGCCGCGACGTGGTCGGCGCGCCGGGACCATCGCCCGGCCCGAGCCCGGCGGGAAGCCGGACCGCGAAGGCATGGCCCTCCTGGCGCAACCCGGCGCTCACATCGAGCACGACCGAGCTGTCATTCCGCTGTCCGCCGACGCAAGCGCGTTCAACGCCCGACACACGCATCTCCTTCACCACGTGCGGCGTTATACTGCGGCCGGCGGACCGCGCCAACGCGGCGGCAACCGGATGTCACGCGGATCGCGCGTGGCAGCATCGCGCCGGCAGAATGCGCAGCGGCCTTATGTGCCCGACCATTGCGGCGGCCGCTTGGTCAGGAACGCGTCGAGCCCTTCGCGGAAATCCCCGCTCATGTAGCACATCAGGATGAGATCCTCGCCGGCCTCCGCCGAGAGGCGCGGCTGCAGCCGGCGCATCGCCTCCTTGGTTGCGCGCAAGGTGAGCGGCGCGTGGCCCGCGAGCAGCGCCGCGAGTTCGTCCGCGCGCGCCAGCAGCGCGGTTGCATCCTCGACGACTTCGCTCAGGAGTCCGAGCGCGAGCGCCTCCTCGGCGCCGACGAGGCGCGCCGTGAAGATGATGTCCTTCACCCGCGCCGGGCCGAGCAGCGCGGCGAGCCGGCTGTAGTTCGCCATCGACAGGCAGTTGCCGAGCGTGCGCGCGATCGGGAAGCCGAACTTCGCGCTCTTCGTGCCGATGCGCAGGTCGCAGCACGCCGCGATGCCGGCACCGCCGCCGGTGCAGGCGCCGCTGATCGCCGCGATGGTCGGCACGCGGCATTGCTCGAGCACGCCGAGCACGCGGTCGTTGCGCGCCTCGTAGTCGATCGCGTCCTGCGGCGTGGCGAACGCACGGAACTGGTTGATGTCGGTCCCCGCGGCGAACGCCTTGTCGCCCGCGCCGGTGAGGATCATCGCCTTGACCGCGGAATCGCGGTTCACCTCCTCGCAGATTTCGGCAAGCCGCTCGTACATCTGGAAGGTGAACGCGTTGCGCGCCTGCGGCCGGTTGAAGGTGACGCGGCCGATCCCGTCGCGCACCTCGAACAGCATGTCGTTCGTCTGCTCGCTCACAACGCCTCCTTGCGCCGGCTCGGTTCATCCGCCCTGAAATCAGGCGGATGCGGCGGGCAGGGGCGATATTGCTGTGCGGCGGCGACCGAACGCAATGGCGCAGCCGGGATGGTGCGCGGCGCTCGCGCTATTTGGCCGGGGTCTTGCGCGCAGCGCCCGCGATGACATCGGCAACACGCCGCTGGACGCCCGCATCGAAGAACGGATCGTCGAGGTCGTGCGGGCGGGAGGCGGCCGGATCATGCAGCAGCTCGCCGGATTTCGGCATCGCCTCGCCCTTGTTCGTCAGCGTGCCCCAGGTTCGATCGGCAAGCCGCGACAGCCAGTCGAAAGGATTGGCCACAATGCCTCCTGTCTGGCCGCGACGATGGTCGCTGCGGCGTCGCCCTCCGCTAATGCTTCGCTGGCTTCAGCAAGGCTTGGCGTGCCGCCTCGGCCGCCTCGGCGGTCATCGTCAACGAGATGGCCCGCATTTCCGCGGCCGCGCCGAGGTCGTAGCAGTTATTCGACAACCACAAACAACGGGTTGCGAGCTTTCGCAGGCTGGTATCGTCGACCATTGTTGTTCTCATTGTATGAGGTCTCGTGTCGGCCAACAGACGGGGCGGCGATATGGTTCCCCTTTGGTCCGGGGTGCTACAAGACGACCGGAACGACGCAGTCTTGACCATCCCCCGAATACGGCACCGCACAGGCGAGGAACCCGATGAAGGCTGTCTATCTCGACCAACCCGGCGGGCCGGAGGTTTTGCAGTACGGCGACCAGCCGGATCCCGCCGCCGGACCGGGCCAGATCGTGGTCGATGCGCATGCGGCGAGCGTCAACGGCGTCGACTGGCGCGTGCGCGCCGGGCTCTACGGCAACGGGCCGTATCCGCTGATCCTGGGGCGCGATTTCTCCGGCGTGGTCAGCGCGCTCGGCGCCGGCGTGACGGACCTGCGCGTCGGCGATGAGGTGTTCGGCGTGCTGGAGACGGGCCGGGAAGGGGCCTACGCCGAAAAGATCGCGATCGGCGCCGCGATCGTGGCGAAGAAGCCGCCCGGCGCTGTCGCATGCCGACGCCGCGGCGCTGGCGCTGACCGGGCTCACCGCGCTGGTCTCGGTCGAGGACACGCTGAAGCTGAAGTCCGGCGAGACGATCCTGATCCAGGGCGGCGCCGGCGGCGTTGCGGGCTTCGCCATCCAGCTCGCCAAGCATCTCGGCGCCCGCGTCATCACCACCGCGAGCGCGGCGAACGCTGTCCTACCTGCGCGACCTCGGCGCCGACGAGGTGATCGACTACAACACCACCGACTTCACCACGGCGTTACGCGACTGCGATGCGGTGTTCGACACCGTGGGCGGCGACGTGGCGACGCGCTCGTTTGCGGTGCTCAAGCCCGGCGGACGCGCCGCCTTCATCGCATCCGGACCGACCGCGCCGAAGCCGCCGCGCGCCGACGTCGTGTCGTTGCGCCCGGCGGTCGGGCGCGACCGCGCGCATCTCGATCGCGTGGCGGCGCTGTATGTGGCCGGCGTGGTGCGGGCGCCGGAGGTGAAGGTGTACGACTTGCGCCAAGCGGGCGAGGCGCTGCGGGTGAGCGAGGGCCGGCATTTCCGCGGCAAGCTGGTGCTCAAGGTGCGGTGAGGGGGCGCCGGAAAAAAAATCGCAAAACAACCCCATGCAAAGAGCAAAAACTCAGCTCAGCGGTAGAGGGATACCGCGATCTCACTCGCGGGCGATCACCGAGTCGAGCCACGCGCAGTTGATCGGGTCGGGCACCGGATCCGGGACGCGCACGCCGCGCGCCGCAACCTCCAGACGCATCTCGCGCAGGCGGCTGCGCTGCGGCTCCGCCATGTAGAGCCGCTCGTGCCCCCACAGGCTCGGGCCATCGTGGGTTTCGTGCGGCGTCCAGGTTGCGGGATCGATCACGCGCGCGCCCCAGCCGCATTCGACGAAGAAGTCCGACGGCGCGTGCGCGTAGAACGAGGTCATGTGATCGTTGGCGTGACGCCCGAGCGTGAACGCGACGCGGCCTTCGTCGAGCTGCGCCAGGTCGTAGCCCTGCCCGACGTCGTCGAGGCTCAGCATCTCGACCATGAAATGATGGAAGCTCTGCTTGCCGGAGCCGACCATCGCGAAGCTGTGGTGGCGTCCGTTGAGGTGGAAGAAGTAGAGCGGGTAGGGAGTGAGGCCGAAGTCGGTGACCTTGAAGCCGAGCAGGTCGCGATAGAACGTGAGCGCGCCTTCGATGTCGGCCACGTTCAGCACCACGTGGCCCATGCCGTACGGGCCGGTCTTGAAGCCGGAGATCGGCCGGCCCGGCCGGAACGGATCGCGCGCGATCTCCGCCCCGCAGAACGCCTCGACGCGATGGCCGTTCGGATCGGTGAAGCTGATCAGCCGCGCGACGCGCCGCTCGTCGGCGAGCGCGCGCGGTTCGAGCGTCACCGCGACGCCGTTGTTCTCCAGCCGCGCGGCGAGGCGATCGAGGTCCGCTGCTGAATTCGGTCTCCCAGCCGAGAAAGCCGAGACCGTCGCTGTCGGCCGCCGTCACCACCAGGCGCTGCTTGCGGTCGTCCATGCGGAACGCGCGCGCGCTTCTCGCGCTGTCGGTCTGCTGCATGCCGAGCAGCCTGGTGGAGAACGCGCTCCAGTCGTCGAGCTTGCGCGACTGGATGCCGACGTAGCCGAGCGCCTTCAGTTCCATCTGGCTCACTCTTGCCGTTACTCTTTCGCGATCGCGCGCGCCGCGACGATGCGGCTGAACTGCGCGATCTCGCGCTCCAGCCGGGCGCGAAACTCCGCCATCGTGCTGCTCCTGGCGGCGGCGCCGATGGTCAGCATCTTCTCGGCAAACTCCGGGCTCGCGACCGACTCCACGATGGTCCGGTGCAGCAGCTCGGCCACGTCAGGCGGAAGATTCTTCGGCGCGCACAGCCCCAGCCACGACTCGTATTCGAGGCCATCGACCACCGCGCCCGAGAACGGCACGCCGGCCATCGCGGCAGGCCGCTCGCGCGACGTGACCGCGAGCGGGCGCACGTTGCCGCCCTCGGCCTGCGGCAGCGCGAAGGTCATGGTGTCGATCATCAGGTCGACCCGGCCGGCCATGAAATCGGTCAGCGCCGGTCCGCTGCCGCGATACGGCACGTGCAACAGCTCGATTCCCGCCGCGGCGTTGAGCCATTCGCCGAGCAGGTGGTGCGCGGTACCTTTGCCGACCGAGTAGTAGCTGAGCGCATTCGGCGCGGCCTTCGAGGCCGCGATCACATCGGCCAGCGACGTGTGCGGCGAGGTGGGGCGCACGCCGAACACCATGCCGTAGGTGACCAGCGTGGACAGCCAGGTGAAATCGTTCACCACCTCGAACGGCAGGCTCTGGCGCATCGCGCCGAGCACGCCGTGGCCGCTCGGCAC
Source organism: uncultured Alphaproteobacteria bacterium (assembly GCA_963839985.1). Classification (GTDB taxonomy): domain Bacteria; phylum Pseudomonadota; class Alphaproteobacteria; order Rhizobiales; family Xanthobacteraceae; genus PALSA-894. The sequence continues at coordinate 297,528 of CAWIXG010000021.1, forward strand.
GAGCAGCAGCGTGTAGCCATCCGCGGGGGCCTTGGCGACCTGATCGGCCGCCAGCGCCCCGCCGGCGCCCGGCTTGTTCTCGATCACGACCGGCTGGCCGAGCCGCTTCTGCAAGTGCTCGCCGATAACGCGCGCCGCGATGTCGGAGCTGCCGCCCGGCGTGAAGCCGACGACGATCTTCAACGGGCGGGAGGGGAAGGGGGCTTGGGCGGAGGCGGTGGAAGGCGGGTGGGCGAGGAGGGCAAGGATGGCGAAGAGGATGAGGTGAAGGGTGCGGCGGTGCATGAGGGGCTCCCGGGGGGAGTGTAGCATGCGGGGCGGGGGAGGCTGGGGGATTTGGGCGATGAAGGCGATGCGAACGGGGTGACCTGGACGGCCACGAACGCTGACGCCGCTTGAAAATTTTGAAAAAACAACCCGTGCAAACACGCCCAGGATGAGGGGGCGGGGCGCTCGCGATTGCTACGACGCGCGTCAGCGTATATGGTTGCGAGTGAAGACCGAAAACGCAATCGTAACTAGCCGCTGGTTACGTATGGCGACCGGAGATCATTGGGCTGGGCAACGCTAATTCGATGGCAAGGACAAACCGGCAAAGCGCCGCGACCGGCCGTAGGCGAACGGTTCCAAAGCCACTACCAAAGATTGTAAGTCTGTTCTCGGGTGCGGGGGGCTTGGACCACGGATTTAAGGCGGCGGGATTTGACGTCAAGGTCGCGTTCGACATTTCCAAGGCCGCCGTGCGAACACATAAACGGAATTTCCCCGCATCGAACGCTTTCGCGGAAGATCTTGTCAAATTGAAGCCCGCTGGGGTGGTCAGATTCGTGCGTAAGTTTATCAAACCCGGGTCGCGGATCGGCCTGATTGGGGGACCGCCGTGCCAGGGATTTTCGCGCGCCAATACGCGTGCGAAGTCGACGGACGTCAGAAACAGGCTGCCCAGTCTATATGTGAGAATCGTCGGTGAATTGCAGAAGCTTTACCGCGTTGAATTCGTGGTCTTTGAAAACGTTCTCGGTATGCGAGACAGAAAACACGCCCGTGCCTATTCTCGGCTCCTCAGAGGCTTGAATAGACTAAATCTTGAGACGACGGAGAAGGAGTTGTGTGCTCTCGATTTTGGCGTGCCTCAAACACGAAGGCGAATTGTGCTTACCGCTCTGCGAGAGGAACGGAATCGTAGAACTGTCCGACCGAGAAGGCGGGGTGGGCTCATCAGTGTACGCGAGGCCATCGGTGGAATGCCGACTCCTACTTTTTTCTCACCGAACCTAACCGAGGCCGATATTCCGCATCATCCAAACCATTGGACTATGAATCCCCGTTCTCCGCGGTTCAAATCGAAAAGCAATGTCGCTAACGGCCGTAGCTTCAAGCAACTGAGATGGTCGAAGCCCAGTCCCACCATCGCGTTTGGGCACCGCGAAATTTACATCCATCCCAATGGCCGCCGCCGTCTAAGCATTTTCGAGGCCATGCTCTTGCAGGGCTTTCCGAAGAGCTTTGTTCTCGAAGGAAACTTATCGGAACAAGTTGAGCAAATCTCGAATGCCGTTCCGCCTCCTTTGGCTAGAAGTGTAGCTTCGGCAATTCGGCGCACCCTGGCGACATAGCGATGGCAGCTGAAGTTGTTGTCCAAAAGAATGCCGACGAGGCTGAACTAGTCGGGAACATTCTGAAGAGCTCTGACCGCAATCACATTGTTCAAACATTTTTGCAAACCAATGAACAGGTCATTGCTCGCGTTACAGACGGCATATACAGGCAGCCTGCCTCGGCGCTACGAGAGCTAATCTCAAATGCTTACGATGCCGACGCGACCTGCGTGACTATCAAAACAGATGCTCCCCGGTTTGAAAGAATTTCTATCGAAGACAATGGGGCTGGCATGTCACCAGAGGTGCTCGCGCACCTCTTATACAACATCGGCGGTAGCGCAAAGCGGAATCCTCGGGGCGAAGAACTGGGAATTACATCAAAGCAAAGCCGGTCACGTAGTCCGCGAGGACGCAGATTGATCGGTAAAATTGGAATTGGTTTATTTTCAGTGTCGCAGCTTACGCATAATTTCCAGATTATTACGAAGACCAAGGGGGCCAGCCACAGGACGGTGGCGACAGTCGCTTTGCGGCAATTTTCTAACTCCGATGTCGCGCCATCAGACGGTGAAAAACGCTTCGAATCGGGAAAGGTAAGTATTTGGCGAGAACGGGCGGCCGACAAAGAAAAGCACGGTACGACTATAGTACTAACATCCATTCGCCCGCAGGCGCGAGATACGCTGCGTAGCCGAGACGTTTGGGCAGCAATTGAGCAAAACGAGGAAACGGCGGCTGACGAGGAAAAGCAAGCGATAGAGCCGCCTGAGTATCATATTGGTCGGGTCGACAGGTCGGGAAAGCTGCTTCGTCGAACTGGCGATCGTTATTCATCATTGCCTTGGCGTAAGTCTGACGGCGCTCAGAAGGCATTTGAGAAACTCGTCAATTCTGTCTGGGATGAATCGGAAACAGGAAACCCAAACCCGAAGCTGGAAAGAATCTTCGACTATTATTTGCGCATGGTGTGGCAGTTAGCGTTGTCAGTTCCGCTTCCCTACGTAGACGGCCACGTATTCGATATGCCTATCTCCGGGTGGGCTCAGACATACGAACTTTCGAATAAGCGCAAAGGCTCCGCCCAGCCGCTTGGAGGAGATCCGAAGACTTTGATTCGCAATGCTTTAGAGTTGACAGATCCCAAGGAGACAATTGGTGCGTTTGAAGTCAGTGTCGACGATCTAAAGCTTGCACGTCCGATAAAATTCAGAAATTTGCCGATGTCTTCGCATGCTCTCAAGCATCCGCTGGTCTTTGTTGGGAAATGTGACGAATCATTTGCCAAAATAGCCCCCGAACTAAGCGGGGGGCCGCTACGATTCGAAGCATATCTGTTCTGGTCACCTAAGATAGCGCCAACTGAGCACCAAGGCTCGCTTATCCGAATTCACGGAGCAAGTGGTACGCTATTTGACCCTACATTTATGCGTTACCAGGTGTCGGAACAAACGCGGCTCCGGCAGATAACGTGTGAAGTATTTGTGTCTGAAGGCTTGGATAGTGCTTTGAATATTGATCGCGAGTCTTTCAACAATGCGCACCCTCATGCGGTGTACATAACGCGATGGCTCCACGAGGCGCTCCGGCAACTTGCCACCGTTCAAAAGAGGGCAGCGAGTAGCGTTCGCGTTCAGGGGCGAGAAATAGCCAAAGACGTTCGCGTCGACGCGATTCAGAAGATCGCTTCTGAGGTGTGGGCAACCCAGTCTGATGACGCAGCATCGTTACCTCCATCCGTTGAGATTGTAGATGATGAGAAGGTCGTAAAAAGACGCTCTGACACCTATGTGTACCGACGAGTATCAGTCACGCGGCCGCGCAAGCAGGCCAAGACTGCAAAAGAGCAAACTCGGGCTGCAATTATAGAAGAGAAGCTAAAGGCTATTGCGCAAGTCTTGGCTTCCTTTGGAATCATCGATCGCCTTGCGAAGCCGGAGCAGGAGGCGCTGCTCTTGGCGATTCATCGGATATTGGAAGAGCCTGACGAATGAAGAAGCCAGGTTCGGAAAGTACCAATGATGCGAGTGAGTCCGGCGACTTGGCCGATGGTATTGTCGGAAATGCAGATTACAGTTTTACTGTTCCTGCCAAGAAGCAATTTCTGCCGTGGCATAAACCACGTAAGCAGTTCATTCGGCACGAGCAATGGGCGCATCATATCGGAAAAATGATTGATGAGATTAATGATGGCAGCCCGATTACATATTTTGGCCTTCCGGGCGTGGACCTGCTGGATCTAAGGTATTTTGGAAGTGCTGTATGTGCGCCTCGTTCGCTTAAGCTCCGATTTCTTGGCTTCAATGATGCCGCCGATCCACTGAGTGGAGATCAGGCCGAGTTGAACATATCACTAGACGAGCTTAGCAAATCTGATTTGATTGATCCGAAGTCCATGATCATTCCAGATGACTTCCGTCAGCTTGTAAACGAAGAGTCGATTGCTTGGCAAAAGACGTTCGAATTTAGTCCGTATGATGTTGTGAATCTGGATTTGTGTGATGGCTTTGGTGCAAAGGCGGCCGGAGGTCTAAATGAGACGTATTATAACGCCGTCAGTAAGCTCTTGGCTGTTCAAGCTCGCAAGAAAACCCCGTGGCTGATGTTGCTCACTACGCGGGTTGGCAAAGAGCATATCCATGCTGATACGCTCAACCGGCTGTCGGCCTTGTACGCGAACAATCTCGACAAATGCCCAGGATTTAAAGAAGCATCAGCCAAGTGGTTCAAAATTAATAGTGGCCAGTCCCTGCATAACGCTAAGTTGCGTAATTTTGGACTTCAGAAGGTATTTCTAGTTGGAATCTGTAAGTGGTTCTTGCAATTTGCTGTTGGGCAAAATCCCCCATCGAAGATGGAGGTGAAGGCCATTCATGGTTATCGCGTTGTGAAGGATTCAGAGATGGAGGACATGGTATCTATTGCAATACGTTTTGATCCCCTTCACGGTCCCATTGAGGATCCAATAAAGCTCGCCGGGGCCGAGCCTGCGAAGATTGACGAGTGCGATTTGGCAACGGCCGCCCTTAAGAGGGTGTCAAACTTGCTCGATGTCGACGAATATCTCTCGTCTGCCTCTGATGTGAGGGATGAGATGGTGGAGGCAATGTGCGTACTGTTGGACGCTGCACGCTACGACGCCGATGAGTATCGTCAGTGGGCCAAAACATAGAGCGCGACGTAGCGGCCGGCGCCGGTCGTTTGGCATGTTAAAGAGCGTAGATGAGTACACGACTTCCTAGGCTCCTACCGCGAATTAGGAGAGCTGCGCTTACCCGGTCTCAGATGATGTCGCGGATCCGGTCGCGCAATACGCGGCCAGAGCTCGCGACGGGCGCGGCAGTTCACGCCATGGGCATTCGCTTTCGTCGGCACGCCGACGACTTGCCCGGAAAGCCTGACCTCGTAAATCGTAGCAGAAAGTGGGCAATCTTTGTTCATGGATGCTTTTGGCACTCGCACGAGGCATGCAAGCTCGCCTCCAATCCTAAGTCGAACAAGGGCTATTGGACCGAGAAGCTCCGGCGTAACCAAGCTAGGGACCGCGAAAAGATTGCCGTTCTGCGTAGGATGGGATTCCGGGTCCTTGTGGTCTGGGAGTGCGACGTGCGGCACGGAGGTCGCCTGCGTCGAGCGCTGAAGCGCTTCTTCGCCGCAGATCTTCGCTTGGCGTCGAGGCGATAGAGGCCATTCGCTGTAGCCATTGCCAACACGACAAATCCGACAACTGCAGCGTCTCGACGAGTTCTTTTGCGGAGTCCGACTTGCTTTGATCTACCTGGCTTAATCGTCGGCAAGGTCGCACGCGTCTTCGAACTTGTGTCGAATACGCTCCCAAGTAGCGGTGTATCCGGCCGGGACTGCACCGGGGTTAAACGAATGCCGCCAGTTTGGCCCGTCTCCCTGCCTCTTACAACGGACTGGTCGAGCCCAAAACGTACCCGATCCAAGGACGTGCCCTGACATGTGGGCCCAAATCTCATCTCTGAGCCAAGCTTCGGATACTACTTTGCGCATAGGAAGCCTCCGACCTGCCCACAATGATCTAAGATCGCGGGAAATCCTTACAATGCAGCGGCTACAATATTCCGCCCCCACATCCCCCTAGCCCTCCACCCCCTCCCGGTGTAACACCCCGCCGTCACCCGCGCCCCAGACGGTGCGCAGGCGACCGCCACACCTTATATGTGGCGCGCAGACCAAGCCGTGGGAGGTGAGGCGGGGCGTTCCTTCCCCGTCAAGATCCGCACCACTAACCGGGTTCAGGGGTACCGCCGGGAACTCGTCCCGCGGCGCGTCCGGCCCATCAGAAGGAGACAGCTTCCGTGGCGAAGAAAGTAGCCGGATTCCTCAAACTGCAGGTGCCGGCGGGCGCGGCCAATCCGTCGCCCGCCGATCGGTCCCGCGCTCGGTCAGCGCGGCCTCAACATCATGGCGTTCTGCAAGGACTTCAACGCGAAGACCTCGCAGATGGAGAAGGGCTCGCCGATCCCGGTGGTGATCACGATCTACCAGGACAAGTCGTTCACCTTCGAGATGCGCACGCCGCCGGTGTCCTACTTCATCAAGAAGGCGGCCAAGCTCGAGAGCGGCTCGAAGGCGCCGGGGCGCGACAAGGCCGGCAAGATCACCAAGGCGCAGGTGAAGGAAATCGCCGAGAAGAAGATGGACGACCTCAACTGCGACACGGTGGAAGCCGCGATGCGCATGGTCGAAGGTTCGGCGCGGTCGATGGGCATCGAGGTGGCGGCATGAGCGCGGGCAAGCGGGTCACCAAGGCACGCGAGGGCATCGACCCGGCGAAGGCCTATTCGCTCGACGAGGCGGTCAAGCTCGTGAAGGAGCGCGCCAAGTCGAAGTTCGACGAGACGATCGAGATCGCGATGAATCTCGGCGTCGATCCGCGCCACGCCGACCAGATGGTGCGCGGCGTGGTCACGCTGCCGAACGGCACCGGGCGCTCGCTGCGCGTCGCGGTGTTCGCGCGCGGCGCCAAGGCCGATGAGGCGAGGGCCGCGGGCGCCGACGTCGTCGGCGCGGAGGACCTGGTGGAGCGGGTGCAGGGCGGCAATATCGATTTCGACCGCTGCATCGCGACGCCGGACCTGATGCCGCTGGTCGGCCGGCTCGGCAAGGTGCTCGGGCCGCGCGGCATCATGCCGAACCCGAAAGTCGGCACGGTGACGATGGACGTGAAGGGCGCGGTCGCCGGCGCCAAGGGCGGCTCGGTCGAGTTCCGCGTGGAGAAGGCCGGCATCGTGCAGGCCGGCGTCGGCAAGGCGTCGTTCTCGGCCGAGAAGCTGGTCGAGAACATCCGCGCCTTCGCGGACGCGGTGAACAAGGCCAAGCCCCCGGGCGCCAAGGGCCACTACATCAACCGCGTGGCGATCTCCTCCACCATGGGCCCGGGCGTGAAGATCGATACCGCGACCCTGATCGGGAACGCCGGCGGGACCTGAGCGGACCTGCGCAACGCATGAGACGACGGCCGGCACCGGGTGCCGGCCGTTTTGTTTTGTGCGGCCGGTCCGCCGCGTTCCGTGCCGGAGTTATCCTCACGTTAACCCGTGCGGGCGAGGATTTCGCGGTCGCGGCGGCCCTTCGGCCCCGCGCATCGCGGAGCGCCGCCCGTGGCCACCATCATCGCGTTTCCGACCGTCGTGCCGGCTGCGCCCGCGCGCGGCACCGTGCCGGAGATCATCGTCTTTCCGCGCACCGACGTGCGCGCGCTGCGCCGTCTGAGCGCGCCACAAGCTGCGCCGCCGGCCGCGCGGCGCGATCCCTCAGGCGAAGACGCTGCGTCCTGACCAGGCCGTCATCGCCTGCACATAGGCGGCGTAGCACACGATCGCGCCCGCCATCGCGACATTGAGATTGGGCTCGCCGTCGCGCGCGACCGGCGCGACGCGCTCCGGGTCGATCGGGCTGCGCGAGCGCGGCTTCGGGGTCCACACATCCGCCATCGGGATGACGATCCGGCAATGCGCCGCACGCGCGACCGTCTCGGGCAGGCCGTCATACTCGTTGCCGAGCGCGACGACGTCGCCCGGCGCGAAGCGGAAGTCGGGCAGGTTCGCGGCGCCGCGCTCGATCGAGGTCGCGATCAGCCGGCCGTTGCCGCGCCAGGCGTGCGCGGCCGCCGCATCGGCGAGCGGGGCAAATCCCACCCGCTCGAGCGCGCCGCAGGCGAAATCGCTCGTCGCCGGCGGGTGCGAGCGCCCCGCGCCGAGCACGCCGACCGGCACGCGATAGGTCTCGGCCACGCGCAGCAGCATGCCGAGATTGATCGGCGACTGCAGGTCCCACAGCAGCAGCCGGATGCCGGGTCCGTGCTGGCTCGGATCAGCGATCGAGCCCGACGTGGCGGATGACGTCATCATGCGTTCCGTGTCGCTGGTCGCGGCATAAATCGCTGGTTGGACGGCCTATCCAAATAGCGCTAGGTTGTTAGCAATTCCTTAGGAGTCGACAGGGGATCGGCTTGGGTCGGTTTCAGCAGATATTCTCCTCGCCGCGGTCGGCGCTGTCCGGGCTTAATCCGTGGCTCGCGCCGCGCGCGGACGAACTGGCGCGGCGTTTCGCGCTGCCCGGCGCCACGGCGGACGCGGCCGCGATCGCTGCCCGCCGCGCCGCCTCGCTGGCGCGGCTGCAGGCCGGTGGCCCGGTCTGGAATGCCTGGGCGGATGGGATGATGCGGCTCGCGGTTTCGGCGGGCGATGCCGCCACGCAGCGCCTGTGGGCCTTCGCGGCGACGACGGATTTCACCGACCCGCCTTATGATTTCGCCGGGCTCATCTTCCCGGGGCCGCTCGATCTCTCGGGCGCAAGCTTTGCCCGCACCGCGTGGTTTTCCAACGCGACCTTCGCCGGCGAGGCGATCTTCCGCGATGCGCGGTTCGAGCAGGGGGCCAATTTCGAGCGCGCGGTGTTCAACGCGCGGGCCGATTTCGACGCCGCCTCGTTCGGGCGTTCGGGGGAGTTTCGCGAGGCACGATTCACGGCCCCGGCCAGCTTCCGCGGCACCGAGTTCGTCAAGGACGCCTGGTTCCGCGGCGGCGCGTTCGCGGCGCTGGACATGGAAGGCGCCTCGTTCGGCGGCGAGGCCGGGCTCGGCGCGGTGCGCTATGGCGGGCCGGCGAACTTCTCCAAGGTGAGCTTCGGCGACAATGCCGGCTTCGAGGCGGCGCGGTTTGCCGATACGGCGCGCTTCGACGATGCGAGATTTGCCCGCAACGCGCGCTTCGAACTGGCTGAATTCGCACGCGATCCGAGCTTCGACCGGGCCCGTTTTCTCGGCAAGATCCTGTTCGACGGGATATCGGTGCCGGAGGGCGGCTCGCCGGTGCACCGGACCCTTGCGGAGCTTGCCCGCCGGCTGGGCTGAGATCGGCCGAAAGACTATTGGCAAGCCGCTGAAAAGGTTCTAGACAGCGCCCGTCGGGCGTGCCGGCCCACTTGGCGGCACGCCTTTGTGCGCTTCACGGAAAACAGGGCGGTCAGGAACTCATTCCTTTCGGATATCCTCGCGGATTCGGAGACGGAAGAGGGAGCGATTGCCTTCAGCTTTCAGCGAAGCGTCCTGTCCGAGACTGCAGGCGCCAAGGGTTCGAGCGATCGTCCTGTCCGAGACTGCAGGCCCGGGCTTCCGGCTTAATCGACCGGCCTGCATAGACGGGTGAAGACGGGTTATCCGGCCGATGAGGCCGGCTGATCGGTTCGAACCTTTGCACTGGCGTGCGGGCCTGGCTTGCCCGAAGCGTCCGGCGGACAGGCTTTCGTCGTCGTCCTGCCGGAGCGGTGCGTGCACCGCGATGCGTGACCGGACGGCTGGTGCAACCGGCGGCTCGGATTTCCCAAGGGAAGTCTTGCCGCCAACCGAAGAGAGTCCCGACGTGGATCGAGCGGAAAAGAAAGCGGCCATCGAGTCGTTGAACGGGGTCTTCAAGGCCTCCAACGTCGTCGTTGTCGCTCACTATTCCGGCCTCACGGTCGCCCAGATGCAGGCTCTGCGCAAGCAGATGCGGCAGGCCGGCGCCTCCGTGAAGGTCGCGAAGAACCGCCTCGCCAAGATCGCTCTCGAAGGCACGGACGTCGCGTCCATCGGACCCTTGCTCAAGGGCCCGACGGTCATCGCTTATTCGAGCGATGTGATCGCGGCGCCCAAGGTCGCCACCGACTTCGCCAAGGCGAACGAGAAGTTCGTCATCCTCGGCGGAGCGATGGGCAAGACCGCCCTGGACCCCGAACGGCGTCAAGGCGCTCGCCTCGCTGCCGTCGCTCGACGAACTGCGCGCCAAGCTGATCGGCCTCCTGGTGGCGCCCGGCCACCAAGATCGCGCAGCTCACGAACGCTCCGGCCGCCAAGGTCGCGCGCGTGATCCAGGCCTATGCCTCGAAGGGCGAAGCCGCGTGAGGCTTCCCGCATAACCCTATGGTTCGAACCGAATAAAGGAAGTTTGAGAAATGGCTGATCTGAGCAAAATCGTCGACGAGCTTTCCAGCCTCACCGTGCTGGAAGCCGCCGAGCTGGCCAAGATGCTGGAAGAGAAGTGGGGCGTGTCCGCCGCCGCCGCCGTCGCGGTCGCGGCCGGTCCCGCTGCCGCCGCTGCGCCGGTCGAAGAGAAGACCGAGTTCACGGTCGTCCTCGCCGCCGCCGGCGACAAGAAGATCGAGGTCATCAAGGAAGTCCGCGCGCTCACCGGCCTCGGCCTGAAGGAAGCCAAGGACCTGGTCGAAGGCGCGCCGAAGGCCGTGAAGGAAGGTATCCCGAAGGACGAGGCCGAGAAGGTGAAGGCGCAGCTCGAGAAGGCCGGCGCGAAGGTCGAGCTGAAGTAAGCCGCAGGCTTACTTGCAGCGAAGATCCCGGGCGAGCGCAGCAGCGAGACCCGGGGTCTCGAGAGGCAAGAGCACGGCTGGCGGCCCCCGAGGAGTTCCCTCGGGCGGTCGGCGGCAGCCAGAAGAGGCGAAATATCCGCCCGGCCAAGGCGGACACGGGATTGTGTAGGGAGATTCCGGAACTTATATCCCGGTTTCACCACAAACGACGCCTAGCGGCGGCTATGAATTCGGCGACTCGGGAGCGAGCGGCCCGGGTCGACACGGCGCGTGACGAGAACGCGTGAATGACATACGGCGTGTCTGACGCCTGTCCGGACGGTCGCGATTGGATGGCGGCCCTCCGGAGAGCCGTCCGGACTGCCAAGCGGTTCGACGGAGAAGAGATCATATGGCTACTGCGCAGACTTTTATTGGTCGCAAGCGCGTTCGCAAGTTTTTCGGGAAAATCAAGGAAGTCGCGGAGATGCCGAACCTCATCGAGGTTCAGAAGGCGTCCTACGACCAATTCCTGCTGGTCGACGGAGCCCGCCGGCGGCCGGCCCGACGAGGGCCTGCAGGCGGTGTTCAAGTCCGTCTTCCCGATCAAGGACTTCTCCAACACGTCGGAGCTCGCAATTCGTCGGCTACGAGTTCGAGCCGCCGAAATACGACGTCGACGAGTGCCGCCAGCGCGGCATGACCTACGCGGCGCCGCTCAAGGTGAAGCTGCGCCTGATCGTGTTCGAGGTCGAGGAAGAGACCGGCGCGAAGTCGGTCAAGGACATCAAGGAGCAGGATGTCTACATGGGCGACATTCCGCTCATGACCAACAACGGCACGTTCATCGTGAACGGCACCGAGCGCGTCATCGTCTCGCAGATGCACCGCTCGCCCGGCGTGTTCTTCGATCACGACAAGGGCAAGACGCACTCCTCGGGCAAGCTGCTGTTCGCCGCCCGCATCATTCCGTATCGCGGCTCGTGGCTCGACATCGAGTTCGACGCCAAGGACATCGTGCACGCGCGCATCGACCGCCGCCGCAAGATCCCGGTGACGTCGCTGCTGCTCGCGCTCGGCATGGACGGCGAGGAGGTGCTGAAGACCTTCTACCGCCACATCAGCTACAAGCGCACCAAGGACGGCTGGCGCCTGCCGTTCGATGCCAACCGCATGCGCGGCTACAAGGCGGTCAACGACCTCGTCGATGCCGACAGCGGCAAGGTGGTGGTCGAGGCCGGCAAGAAGCTGACCGTGCGCCAGGCGCGCCAGCTGGCCGAGAAGGGCCTCAAGGCGCTGCGCGTCACCGACGAGGAACTGATCGGCCACTACATCGGCGAGGACCTGGTCAATCCGAAGACCGGCGAGATCTACGTCGAGGCCGGCGAGGAGATCACCGAGAAGAACCTCAAGATCCTCAACGAGGCGGGCTACAAGGAACTGCCGCTGCTCGACATCGACCACGTCAATGTCGGCGCCTACATCCGCAACACGCTCGCGGTCGACAAGAACATGACGCGCGAGGACGCGCTGTTCGACATCTATCGCGTGATGCGTCCGGGCGAGCCGCCGACCATCGACACCGCCGAGACGATGTTCAACTCGCTGTTCTTCGACAGCGAGCGCTACGACCTGTCCGCGGTCGGCCGCGTGAAGATGAACATGCGCCTCGAGCTCGACGCGCCCGACACCATGCGGGTGCTGCGCAAGGACGACATCGTGGCGGTGATCCGCACGCTGGTCGACCTGCGCGACGGCAAGGGCGAGATCGACGACATCGACCATCTCGGCAACCGCCGCGTGCGCTCGGTCGGCGAGCTGATGGAGAACCAGTACCGCATCGGCCTGCTGCGCATGGAGCGCGCCATCAAGGAGCGCATGTCGTCGGTCGATATCGACACCGTGATGCCGCAGGACCTGATCAACGCGAAGCCCGCGGCCGCCGCGGTGCGCGAGTTCTTCGGCTCCTCGCAGCTCTCGCAGTTCATGGACCAGACCAACCCGCTCTCCGAGATCACGCACAAGCGGCGTCTCTCGGCGCTCGGCCCGGGCGGTCTGACCCGCGAGCGCGCCGGCTTCGAGGTGCGCGACGTGCACCCGACGCATTACGGCCGCATCTGCCCGATCGAGACGCCGGAAGGCCCGAACATCGGCCTGATCAACTCGCTCGCGACCTTCGCGCGCGTGAACAAATACGGCTTCGTCGAGACGCCCTATCGCAAGGTGAAGGACGGCCGCGTCACCGACGAGGTGAACTACCTCTCGGCGATGGAAGAGGGCCGCTACACCGTCGCGCAGGCGAACCAGACGATCGACGACCGCGGGCGCTTCAACGAAGACATGATCGTGTGCCGCCACGCCGGCGACGTCGTCATGACGCCGCGCGAGAAGGTCGACTACATGGACGTGTCGCCGAAGCAGCTCGTTTCGGTCGCCGCGGCGCTGATCCCGTTCCTCGAGAACGACGACGCCAACCGCGCGCTGATGGGCTCGAACATGCAGCGCCAGGCGGTGCCGCTGGTTCGCTCCGAGGCGCCGTTCGTCGGCACCGGCATGGAAGGCACGGTCGCGCGCGACTCGGGCGCCGCGATCGGCGCGCGCCGCACCGGCATCGTCGATCAGGTGGACGCGACGCGTATCGTCGTGCGCGCCACGGAAGATCTCGACCCGACCAAGTCGGGCGTCGACATCTACCGGCTGATGAAGTTCCAGCGCTCCAACCAGAACACCTGCATCAACCAGCGTCCGCTGGTGCGCGTGGGCGATCGCGGTGAAGAAGGGCGACATCATCGCGGACGGTCCCTCGACCGACCTCGGCGAGCTCGCGCTCGGCCGCAACGTGCTGGTCGCGTTCATGCCGTGGAACGGCTACAACTTCGAGGACTCGATCCTGCTCTCCGAGCGGATCGTGAAGGACGACGTGTTCACGTCCATCCACATCGAGGAATTCGAGGTGATGGCGCGCGACACCAAGCTCGGCCCCGAGGAAATCACGCGCGACATTCCGAACGTCTCGGAAGAGGCGCTGAAGAACCTCGACGAGGCCGGCATCGTCTACATCGGCGCGGAAGTGCGCGCCGGCGACATCCTGTGCGGCAAGATCACGCCGAAGGGCGAAAGCCCGATGACGCCGGAAGAAAAGCTGCTGCGCGCGATCTTCGGCGAGAAGGCCTCCGACGTGCGCGACACCTCGCTGCGCGTGCCGCCGGGCGTGCAGGGCACCGTCGTCGAAGTGCGCGTGTTCAACCGCCACGGCGTCGACAAGGACGAGCGCGCGCTCGCGATCGAGCGCGAGGAGATCGAACGCCTCGCCAAGGACCGCGACGACGAGCAGGCGATCCTCGACCGCAACGTCTACGGACGCCTCGCCGAGATGCTGGAGCGCAAGGTCGGCATCGCGGGCCCGAAGGGCTTCAAGAAGGACACGCATCTGTCGAAGGCGGTGCTCGAAGAGTATCCGCGTTCGCAGTGGTGGCAGTTCGCCGTCTCCAACGACAAGGTGATGAGCGAGATCGAGGCGATCCGGAAGCAGTACGACGAGAGCAAGAAGGGCCTCGAGCAGCGCTTCCTCGACAAGGTCGAGAAGCTGCAGCGCGGCGACGAGCTGCCGCCCGGCGTGATGAAGATGGTCAAGGTCTTCGTCGCGGTGAAGCGCAAGATCCAGCCCGGCGACAAGATGGCCGGCCGCCACGGCAACAAGGGCGTGGTGTCGAAGATCGTGCCGATCGAGGACATGCCGTTCCTCGAGGACGGCACGCATGCCGACATCGTGCTCAATCCGCTCGGCGTGCCCTCGCGCATGAACGTCGGGCAGATCCTCGAGACGCATCTCGGCTGGGCCTGCGCCGGCCTCGGCCTCAAGATCGGCCACGCGGTGGACGTCTACAACGGCAAGAAGGATCTCAAGCCGCTGCGCGAGATCCTCAAGAAGGTCTACGGCGACGACGAGACCATCAAGTCGCTGCAGGACAACGAGCTGGCCGAGCTCGGCGGCAACCTGCGGCACGGCGTGCCGATCGCGACGCCGGTGTTCGACGGTGCGAAGGAGTCCGACATCGAGCAGATGCTCGACATGGCGGGCCTCGAGCACTCCGGACAGGTGACGCTGCACGACGGACGCACCGGCGAGCAGTTCGACCGCAAGGTGACGGTGGGCTACATCTACATGCTCAAGCTCCATCACCTGGTCGACGACAAGATCCACGCGCGTTCGATCGGCCCGTACTCGCTCGTCACCCAGCAGCCGCTGGGCGGCAAGGCGCAGTTCGGCGGCCAGCGTTTCGGCGAAATGGAAGTGTGGGCGCTCGAAGCCTACGGCGCCGCCTACACGCTGCAGGAAATGCTCACCGTGAAGTCGGACGACGTCGCCGGCCGCACCAAGGTCTACGAGGCGATCGTGCGCGGCGACGACACGTTCGAAGCCGGCATTCCGGAATCGTTCAACGTGCTGGTCAAGGAAATGCGCTCGCTCGGCCTCAACGTCGACCTGCACAATTCCAAGCAGGAGCGCGGCCCGACGGCGGAAGCGGCCGAGTAACGATCAAGGGAGCGGCGGAAGCGCCGCTCCCTGCTTCGCCCGCCGAAGTGCGGGCGGCAGGTAACGACAAGCGTTGCCACGAAATTTGGGCCGCCGAGGTGGCCAAGGAGACGGTGATGAATCAAGAAGTCATGAATCTCTTCAGCCCGCAGGTCCCGGCGCAGGTCTTCGACCAGATCCGGATTTCGATCGCGAGCCCGGAGAAGATTCTGTCCTGGTCCTACGGCGAGATCAAGAAGCCCGAGACGATCAACTACCGCACGTTCAAGCCGGAGCGTGACGGCCTGTTCTGCGCGCGCATCTTCGGCCCGATCAAGGACTACGAGTGCTTGTGCGGCAAGTACAAGCGCATGAAGTACAAGGGCATCATCTGCGAGAAGTGCGGCGTCGAGGTCACGCTCTCGCGCGTGCGGCGCGAGCGCATGGGCCACATCGAGCTCGCCGCGCCCGTCGCGCACATCTGGTTCCTCAAGTCGCTGCCGAGCCGCATCGGCCTGCTGCTCGACATGACGCTGAAGGATCTCGAGCGCATCCTCTATTTCGAATACTACGTCGTGATCGAGGCCGGCATCACGCCGCTGAAGGAGCGCCAGCTCCTCTCCGAGGACGAGTTCCTCAAGGCGCAGGACGAATACGGCAACGACTAGCTTCACCGCCAAGATCGGCGCGGAAGCGATCCGCGACATGCTGCGCGCGCTCGACCTGCAGAAGCTCGCCGCCGACCTGCGCGTCGAGATCGCGGAGTCGACCTCGGAGCTGAAGCCGAAGAAGCTCGCCAAGCGCCTCAAGCTGATCGAGGCGTTCACGCAGTCGCACAACAAGCCGGAGTGGATGATCCTGACCGCAGGTGCCGGTGATCCCGCCGGATCTGCGTCCGCTCGTTCCGCTCGACGGCGGCCGCTTCGCCACCTCCGACCTGAACGACCTCTACCGCCGCGTCATCAACCGCAACAACCGCCTGAAGCGGCTGATCGAGCTGCGCGCGCCGGACATCATCATCCGCAACGAGAAGCGCATGCTTCAGGAAGCGGTCGATGCGCTGTTCGACAACGGCCGCCGCGGCCGCGTCATCACCGGCGCCAACAAGCGCCCGCTGAAGTCGCTCGCCGACATGCTCAAGGGCAAGCAGGGCCGCTTCCGCCAGAACCTGCTCGGCAAGCGCGTCGACTATTCGGGCCGCTCGGTGATCGTGGTCGGTCCCGAACTGAAGCTGCACCAGTGCGGGCTGCCGAAGAAGATGGCGCTCGAGCTGTTCAAGCCGTTCATCTATTCGCGCCTCGACGCCAAGGGCCTCTCCACCACGGTGAAGCAGGCCAAGAAGCTGGTCGAGAAGGAGAAGCCGGAGGTTTGGGACATCCTCGACGAGGTGATCCGCGAGCATCCGATCCTGCTCAACCGCGCGCCGACCCTGCATCGTCTCGGCATCCAGGCGTTCGAGCCGGTGCTGATCGAAGGCAAGGCGATCCAGCTGCATCCGCTGGTCTGCGCGGCGTTCAACGCCGACTTCGACGGCGACCAGATGGCCGTGCACATTCCGCTGTCGCTCGAAGCGCAGCTCGAGGCGCGCGTGCTGATGATGAGCACGAACAACATCCTGCATCCGGCGAACGGGCAGCCGATCATCGTGCCGTCGCAGGATATCGTGCTCGGTCTCTACTACCTCTCGCTGATGCGCGAGGGCGAGCCGGGCGAGGGCAAGCTGTACGGCAACATGGCCGACGTCGAGCATGCGCTCGCCGCGAAGGCGGTCACGCTGCACGCCAAGGTCAAGTACCGCTGGGAAGGGCTCGACGAGAACGGCAAGGAGATCCGGCGCTGGTACGACACCACGCCGGGCCGCATCATCATCGGCCAGGTGCTGCCGCGTTCGACCAAGGTGTCGTTCGACGCCTGCAACAAGCTGATGACCAAGCGCGACATCTCGGGAATGATCGACACCGTCTACCGCCACTGCGGCCAGAAGGAGACCGTGATCTTCTGCGACCGCATCATGGGGCTCGGCTTCCATCACGCGTTCAAGGCCGGCATCTCGTTCGGCAAGGACGACATGGTCGTGCCGGCCAACAAGTGGAAGATCATCGACGAGACGCGCACCCTGGTGAAGGACTTCGAGCAGCAGTATCAGGACGGCCTGATCACGCAGGGCGAGAAGTACAACAAGGCGGTCGATGCGTGGGGCAAGTGCTCGCAGCGGCTCGCCGACGAGATGATGGCGAATATCTCGGCGGTGAAGAAGGACGCGAACGGCCGCGACATGCAGATCAACTCGATCTACATGATGGCGCATTCCGGCGCGCGCGGTTCGCGTGAGCAGATGCGCCAGCTCGCCGCCATGCGCGGCCTGATGGCCAAGCCCTCGGGCGAGATCATCGAGACGCCGATCATCTCGAACTTCAAGGAAGGCCTCTCGGTGCTCGAGTACTTCAACTCGACGCACGGCGCGCGCAAGGGTCTCGCCGACACCGCGCTGAAGACCGCGAACTCGGGCTATCTGACGCGCCGTCTGGTCGACGTCGCGCAGGACTCGATCATCACCGAGGAGGACTGCAAGTCGAAGGGCGGCATCAAGATGCGCGCCATCGTCGATGCCGGCACGGTGGTGGCCTCGCTCGGCGGGCGCATCCTCGGCCGTACCGCCGCGGAAGACATCAAGGATCCCTCGAACGGCAACGTGCTGGTCAAGCGCGGCACGCTGATCGAGGAGCCGCATGTCGAGGCGGTCAGCGCCGCCAGCGTGCAGGAGGTGCGCATCCGTTCGGTGCTCACCTGCGAGACGGTCAACGGCGTGTGCGGCAAGTGCTACGGGCGCGATCTCGCCCGCGGCACGCCGGTCAACATGGGCGAGGCGGTCGGCGTCATCGCGGCGCAGTCGATCGGCGAGCCGGGCACGCAGCTCACCATGCGCACGTTCCACATCGGCGGCGCGGCGCAGATCAACGAGCAGTCGTTCATCGAGTCGAGCTTCGAGGGCACGATCCGCATCAAGAACAAGAACATCGCGCGCAACTCGGACGGCGATCTGGTCGCCATGGCCCGCAACATGTCGGTCGCCGTGATCGATCAGGACGGCACCGAGCGTGCGGTGCACCGCATCCAGTACGGCTCGCGCATGAAGGTCGACGAGGGCGATCACATCAAGCGCGGCCAGCGCATCGCCGAGTGGGATCCCGTACACCCGGCCGATCCTCACCGAGGCCGAGGGCACGATCGCCTTCGAGGATCTCGTGGAAGGTCAGTCGATGACGGAATCGCTCGACGAGTCGACCGGCATCGCCAAGCGCGTGGTGATCGACTGGCGCACCGGCTCGGCGCGCGGCCAGCAGGACCTGCGTCCCGCGATCATCATCAAGGGCAAGGACGGCAAGACCGCCAAGCTCGCGCGCGGCGGCGAGGCGCGCTACCTGCTCGCGGTCGATGCGATCATCTCGGTCGATCCGGGCGGCAGCATCAAGGCGGGCGACGTGGTCGCGCGTATCCCGACCGAAAGCGCCAAGACGCGCGACATCACCGGCGGTCTGCCGCGGGTGGCGGAGCTGTTCGAGGCGCGCCGGCCGAAGGAGGCCGCCACGATCGCGGACATCTCCGGCACGATCCGGTTCGGCAAGGACTACAAGAACAAGCGCCGCATCACGATCGAGCCGGCCGAGAAGGGCGCGCGAGCCGGTCGAGTACCTGATCCCGAAGGGCAAGCACATCCACCTTCAGGACGGCGACATGATCGAGAAGGGCGATTACATCGTCGAAGGAAACCCGGCGCCGCACGACATCCTGGCGGTCAAGGGCATCGAGGAGCTCGCGAACTTCCTCGTCAACGAGATCCAGGAGGTCTATCGGCTGCAGGGCGTGCTGATCAACGACAAGCACATCGAGGTGATCGTCCGCCAGATGCTGCAGAAGGTCGAGATCACCGACACCGGCGAGACCGACCTGATCAACGGCGATCAGATGGACAAGATCGAGCTCGACGAGCTGAACGTGAAGATGAAGGAAGAGGGCAAGAAGCCCGCCAAGGGGACGCCGGTTCTGCTCGGCATCACCAAGGCGAGCCTGCAGACCCGCTCGTTCATCTCGGCGGCGTCGTTCCAGGAGACCACGCGCGTGCTCACCGAGGCTGCGGTCAACGGCAAGCACGACACGCTCGAGGGCCTCAAGGAGAACGTCATTGTCGGCCGGCTGATCCCGGCGGGCACCGGCGCGATCATGAACTCGCTGCGCGAGATCGCGCTCAAGCGCGACGCGCTCATCCTCGAGGAGCGCGAGAGGGAGCACGCCGCGAAGGTCGCCGAGCAGCAGCCGCAGCCGGCCGCTCTGCCGGCGGCCGAATAGGCTCCGCCCGACATCGAACAACATCAGGGCCGCCCCACGGGGCGGCCCTTTTCGTTTGGCCGGCCATATTCGACCCGGAAAACGCGAAGAATGCCGCTTCCGGGCGGCTGCGGTCCGTGCAGACCCTTAACTTTTGCACTGCAGGAACCCATATCGATGGCTCGGCGCTGCCGGCGTTTGGCGGCACCGACAGGCGGGCCGGGCGGGCGAGGTGAAGTTGCCGAAAACCCGTGCCGTTTCGGGTGTTTCGAGGCTTGACACCCCCGAGTCGCGCGGCTAAAACCCGCCCACTTTCCCGGCAGGCGGTGAGCTTCTTCGTCGGTACGGCGCATCAATCGCGCCTCGACCCATGAAACTCAAACGCTGCCGCTGACAGCGACGTTGTCAGACACGGGTGCATGATCGCGGGCGACCGCGATCCTCTGTGAATGGTTGAGCGCTCCTCCGCGAGAACAAGCGGACGGCGCGCTTGATGTTTTGGCGCGGAGACTCCGCGGACGAGTTCGCGGGATGAAAATCCCAAGAGGGTGAAGCGAGACGATGCCGACGATCAATCAGCTGATCCGCAATCCGCGGGTGCCGCAGAAGTCGCGCAAGAAGGTGCCGGCGCTGCAGCAGTCGCCGCAGAAGCGGGGCGTTTGCACCCGCGTCTACACGACGACCCCGAAGAAGCCGAACTCGGCGCTGCGCAAGGTCGCCAAGGTGCGCCTCACCAACGGCTTCGAGGTGATCGGCTACATCCCGGGCGAGGGGCATAACCTGCAGGAGCACTCGGTGGTCATGATCCGCGGCGGCCGCGTCAAGGATCTGCCCGGCGTGCGCTACCACATCCTGCGCGGCGTGCTCGATACCCAGGGCGTGAAGAACCGCAAGCAGCGCCGTTCGAAGTACGGCGCGAAAGCGTCCGAAGATAACGAAGCGAAGAGCTAGAGCTAGAACGATGTCCCGTCGTCACCGTGCAGAGAAGCGCGAAATCAATCCCGATCCGAAGTTCGGGAACCTGGTCGTGTCGAAGTTCATGAACTCGATCATGTACGAGGGCAAGAAGTCGGTCGCCGAGGCGATCGTCTACGGCGCATTCGACATTATCGACACCAAGACCAAGGGCGGCCCGCTCGCCGTGTTCCAGCAGGCGCTCGACAACGTGATGCCGGCGATCGAGGTGCGCTCGCGGCGCGTCGGCGGCGCGACCTACCAGGTGCCGGTCGAGGTGCGCACCGACCGCCGTCAGGCGCTCGGCATCCGCTGGATCATCTCGGCCGCGCGCGACCGCAACGAGAAGACCATGATGGAGCGGCTCTCGGCCGAGCTGCTCGATGCCTCCAACAATCGCGGCAACGCGGTGAAGAAGCGCGAAGACACGCACCGCATGGCGGAAGCGAACCGCGCGTTCTCGCACTATCGCTGGTAACGGCGAACAGGATTCAAGGACAATGGCGCGCAATCACCCGATCGAGGACTACCGCAACTTCGGCATCATGGCGCACATCGATGCCGGCAAGACCACGACCACCGAGCGGATCCTCTATTACACCGGCAAGAGCCACAAGATCGGCGAAGTGCACGACGGCGCCGCCACCATGGACTTCATGGAGCAGGAGCAGGAGCGCGGCATCACGATCACGTCGGCCGCGACGACCGCGTTCTGGAACGGCAAGCGCCTCAACATCATCGACACGCCCGGCCACGTCGACTTCACCATCGAGGTGGAGCGTTCGCTGCGCGTGCTCGACGGCGCGGTGGTGGTGCTCGATTCGAACCAGGGCGTCGAGCCGCAGACCGAGACGGTCTGGCGCCAGGGCGACAAGTACAAGGTTCCGCGCATCGTCTTCGCCAACAAGATGGACAAGGTCGGCGCGGACTTCTTCCAGTGCCTGAAGGACATCGTCGACCGCCTCGGCGCGAAGCCGATCGCGATCCAGCTGCCGATCGGCTCGGAGAACAGCTTCAAGGGGCTGATCGATCTCGTGCGCATGAAGGCCGTCATCTGGGACGACGAGGGGCTCGGCGCGAAGTATCACGACGAAGAGATCCCGGCCGATCTCGCCGACCAGGCGAAGGAATACCGCGAGAAGATGATCGAGGCGGTCGGTCGAGCTCGACGACGACGCGCTCGCCGGCGTTCCTCGACGGCAAGGAGCCGGACGAAGCGACGATCAAGCGCCTGCTGCGCAAGGCCGTCATCACCGGCGCGTTCTATCCGGTGCTGTGCGGCTCGGCGTTCAAGAACAAGGGCGTGCAGCCGCTGCTCGACGCCGTGGTGGACTATCTGCCGTCGCCGCTCGACGTGCCGCCGATCATCGGCATCGACGACAAGGACAACGAGATCGTGCGCAAGCCGGACGACAAGGAGCCGATGGCGCTGCTGGCGTTCAAGATCATGGACGATCCGTTCGTCGGCACGATCACGTTCTGCCGCATCTATTCGGGCACGCTGACCGCCGGCACCGGCGTCATCAACTCGACCAAGGACCGCAAGGAGCGCATCGGCCGCATGCTGCTGATGCACGCCAACAACCGCGAGGACATCAAGGAAGCCTATGCGGGCGACATCGTCGCGCTCGCGGGCCTGAAGGAAGTGCGCACCGGCGACACGCTGTGCGATCCCGAACAAGCCGGTGATCCTGGAAAAGATGGAATTCCCCGAGCCGGTGATCGAGATCGCGATCGAGCCGAAGTCGAAGGCCGACCAGGAAAAGCTCGGCGTCGCGCTGGCCAAGCTGGTGGCCGAGGATCCCTCGTTCCGCGTGCACACCGATCAGGAGAGCGGCCAGACCATCCTCAAGGGGATGGGCGAACTGCATCTCGACATCAAGGTCGACATCCTCAAGCGCACCTACAAGGTCGAAGCCAATATCGGCGCGCCGCAGGTCGCCTACCGCGAGAAGATCACCCGCACGGTGACCAAGGACTACACGCACAAGAAGCAGACCGGCGGCACCGGCCAGTACGCGAAGGTCAAGCTCGTGCTCGAGCCGCTACCGAGCCGGGCACCGGCTTCGAGTTCGAGAGCAAGGTCGTCGGCGGCAACGTGCCGAAGGAATACATCCCGGGCGTCGAGAAGGGCATCGAATCGGTGCTCGGCTCCGGCGTGCTGGCCGGCTTCCCGGTGGTCGATCTCAAGGTGTCGCTGATCGACGGCGGCTACCACGAAGTCGATTCGTCGGCGCTCGCCTTCGAAATCGCCGCGCGTTCGGCGATGCGCGAAGGCCTGCGCGAGGGCGGCCCGGTGCTGCTCGAGCCGATCATGAAGGTCGAGGTGGTGACGCCGGAAGACTACACCGGCTCGGTCATCGGCGACCTGAACTCGCGGCGCGGCCAGATCCAGGGCCAGGACATGCGCGGCAACGCCAACGTGGTGACCGCGATGGTGCCGCTGCAGAACATGTTCGGCTACGTCTCGAACCTGCGTTCGATGAGCCAGGGCCGCGCGACGTTCACGATGCAATTCGACCACTACGCGGAAGTGCCGCGTGCGGTCGCCGAGGAAATCCAGGCGAAGTTCGCCTGATCAGCAAAAGCGTAGACGTTTAAGGACCAACGGAGACCGTCATGGGCAAGGAAAAATTCAATCGCGACAAGCCGCATTGCAACGTCGGCACGATCGGACACGTCGATCACGGCAAGACGTCGCTGACGGCCGCGATCACCAAGGTGCTGGCCGAGACCGGCGGCGCGACCTTCACGGCCTACGACCAGATCGACAAGGCGCCGGAAGAGAAGGCGCGCGGCATCACGATCGCGACGGCGCACGTCGAGTACCAGACCAAGAACCGCCACTACGCGCACGTCGATTGCCCCGGGCCACGCCGACTACGTGAAGAACATGATCACCGGCGCCGCGCAGATGGACGGCGCGATCCTGGTCGTGTCCGCCGCCGACGGCCCGATGCCGCAGACCCGCGAGCACATCCTGCTCGCGCGCCAGGTCGGCGTGCCGGCGCTGGTCGTGTTCATGAACAAGGTCGACATGGTCGACGACGCCGGAACTGCTCGACCTGGTCGAGCTCGAGGTTCGCGAGCTGCTCTCGAAGTACAACTTCCCGGGCGACACGATTCCGGTGATCCGCGGCTCCGCGCTGATGGCGCTGGAAGACAAGAACAAGGAGCTGGGCCACGACGCGATCCTCAAGCTGATGGAAGCGGTCGACGCGTCGATCCCGCAGCCGGAGCGTCCGATCGACCAGCCGTTCCTGATGCCGGTCGAAGACGTGTTCTCGATCTCGGGCCGCGGCACGGTGGTGACCGGCCGCGTCGAGCGCGGCATCGTCAAGGTCGGCGAGGAAGTCGAGATCGTCGGCCTCAAGGACACGCAGAAGACCGTCGTCACCGGCGTCGAGATGTTCCGCAAGCTGCTCGATCAGGGCCAGGCGGGCGACAACATCGGCGCGCTGCTGCGCGGCACCAAGCGCGAGGAAGTCGAGCGCGGCCAGGTGCTGTGCAAGCCGGGTTCGGTCAAGCCGCACACCAAGTTCAAGGCCGAGGCCTACATCCTCACCAAGGAAGAGGGCGGCCGTCACACGCCGTTCTTCACCAACTACCGTCCGCAGTTCTACTTCCGCACCACCGACGTGACCGGGATGGTGCACCTGCCGGAAGGCACCGAAATGGTGATGCCGGGCGACAACATCACGATGGAAGTGCACCTGATCGTGCCGATCGCGATGGAAGAGAAGCTGCGCTTCGCGATCCGCGAGGGCGGCCGCACCGTCGGCGCCGGCGTCGTCGCCAGCATCATCGAGTAACGGGAACCTCTATGTCATGGCCGGGCTTCGCGCCCGGCCATCCACTTTGTTTGAAGGATGGCCGGTCCGCTATCCGGCATGACGCAGGAAGAGAATTGAGATGAACGGCCAGAACATCCGCATCCGGCTCAAGGCCTTCGACCACCGCATCCTCGACACGTCGACGCGCGAGATCGTCAATACGGCGAAGCGCACCGGCGCGCAGGTGCGCGGGCCGATCCCGCTGCCGACCAAGATCGAGAAGTTCACGGTCAACCGTTCGCCGCACGTCGACAAGAAGAGCCGCGAGCAGTTCGAGATGCGCACGCACAAGCGCCTGCTCGATATCGTCGATCCGACGCCGCAGACGGTGGACGCGCTGATGAAGCTCGACCTCGCCGCCGGCGTGGACGTCGAGATCAAGCTGTAAGCGCTCTTTTAGGAATCGAGGACACTCCCATGCGTTCCGGTGTGATCGCACAAAAGGTCGGGATGACCCGCCTCTTCACCGAGGCCGGCGCGCACGTGCCGGTGACGGTGCTGCGGCTGGCCAATTGCCAGGTCGTCGGCCACCGCACCAAGGACAAGAACGGCTACGTCGCGCTGCAGCTCGGCTCGGGCACCCGCAAGGTGAAGAACGTCACCAAGGCCGAACGCGGCAACTTCGCGATCGCCAAGGTCGAGCCGAAGCGCAAGGTGGCCGAGTTCCGCGTCAGCGAAGACGCGATGATCCCGGTCGGCGCCGAGATCACGGCGGACCACTTCGTGCCGGGCCAGTTCGTCGACGTGACCGGCACCTCGATCGGCAAGGGCTTTGCCGGCGGCATGAAGCGCTGGAATTTCAGCGGCCTGCGCGCCTCGCACGGCGTGTCGATCTCGCACCGCTCGATCGGTTCGACCGGCGGCCGCCAGGATCCGGGCAAGACCTTCAAGAACAAGAAGATGCCCGGCCACATGGGCGTCGAGCGCGTCACCACGATCAACCTCAAGGTCGCGCAGGTCGACGTCGAGCGCGGCCTGATCCTGATCGAGGGCGCGGTGCCGGGCGCGAAGGGCGGCTGGATCACGGTGCGCGACGCCGTGAAGAAGGCGCCGCCGAAGGATCTGCCGAAGCCCGGCAAGTTCCGCCTGGCCGACGGCGCCGAACGGCGCAGCCGAAGGCGAAGCCAAAGGGGAGGGCGCGTGATGGACCTCAAGGTCACCACCCTCGACGGCAAGGAAGCGGGCTCGGTCACGCTGAACAAGGACATCTTCGGCCTCGAGCCGCGCAACGACCTGATCCAGCGCTGCGTCGTGTGGCAGCTCGCCAAGCGCCGCGCCGGCACGCACGCGGTGAAGAACCGCGCCGACATCAACCGCACCGGCAAGAAGTCCGGTCCGCAGAAGGGCTCGGGCGGCGCGCGTCACGGCTCGCATGCGCGCCAACCTGTTCCGCGGCGGCGGCCGCTCGTTCGGTCCGCATCCGCGCGACCATGCGATCGACCTGCCGAAGAAGGTGCGCGCGCTCGCGCTGCGCCATGCGCTCTCCGCCAAGGCGAAGGACGGCGACATCGTCGTGATCGACGCGCTGTCGGTGAAGGAAGCCAAGACCAAGGCGCTGGCCGCGCAGTTCGACAAGCTCGAGCTCGCCAACGCGCTGTTCATCGGCGGCGACACGATCGAGGAGAACTTCGGCCGCGCCGCGCGCAACATTCCGAACATCGACGTGCTGCCGATCCAGGGCATCAACGTCTACGACATCCTGCGGCGGCAGAAGCTGGTGCTGACCAAGGCCGCCGTCGAGGCGCTGGAGGCGCGGTTCAAATGAGCATTCCGACCGATCCGCGCCTGTACGACGTGATCCTGTCTCCGGTCATCACCGAGAAGGCCACGATGGCGTCCGAGCACAACAAGGTGATCTTCAAGGTCGCCGGCACCGCGACCAAGCCGCAGATCAAGGAAGCGGTCGAGAAGCTGTTCGACGTGAAGGTCAAGGCGGTGAACACGCTGGTGCGCAAGGGCAAGCGCAAGGCGTTCCGCGGCCGGCCGGGCGTGCAGTCGGACGTGAAGAAAGCCGTGGTGACCCTCGAAGAAGGTCACCGCATCGACGTGACCACCGGGCTGTAAGGCGGAGAGCATCGATGGCACTCAAAACATTACAACCCGACCACGCCGAGCCAGCGCCAGCTGGTGCTGGTCGATCGTTCGGCGCTCTACAAGGGCAAGCCGGTCAAGACGCTGACCGAGGGCAAGCATTCGAGCGGCGGCCGCAACAACAACGGCCGCACCACGGTGCGTTTCCGCGGCGGCGGCCACAAGCAGACCTATCGCGTGGTCGACTTCAAGCGGCGCAAGTTCGACGTCGCGGCGAAGATCGAGCGGCTCGAATACGATCCGAACCGCACCGCGTTCCTCGCGCTGCTGAAGTACGACGACGGCGAGCTCGCCTACATCCTGGCGCCGCAGCGCATCGGCGTCGGCGACACGGTGGTCGCGGGCGAGCATGTCGACGTGAAGCCCGGCAACGCGATGCCGATGGCGCAACATGCCGGTCGGCACGATCGTGCACAACGTCGAGTTCAAGATCGGCAAGGGCGGGCAGCTCGCGCGCTCGGCCGGCTCCTACGCGCAGATCGTCGGCCGCGACCAGGACTACGTCATCATGCGGCTCAATTCCGGCGAGCAGCGCCTGATCCTCGGCAAGTGCATGGCGACCGTCGGCGCGGTGTCGAACCCGGATCACATGAACACCTCGATCGGCAAGGCCGGCCGCAAGCGCTGGCTCGGCCGCCGTCCGCACAACCGCGGCGTCTCGATGAACCCGATCGATCACCCGCACGGCGGCGGCGAAGGCCGCACCTCGGGCGGCCGCCACCCGGTGACGCCGTGGGGCAAGCCCGACCAAGGGCAAGAAGACCCGCACCAACAAGCAGACGCAGAAATTCATCGTGGCGAGCCGCCACGCCCGGAAGAAGAAGTAAGGCGAAGCATCATGGCGCGTTCAGTCTGGAAAGGTCCGTTCGTCGACGGCTATCTGCTCAAGAAGGCGGATGCCGCGCGCGGCTCGACCCGCAACGAGATGATCAAGATCTGGAGCCGCCGCTCCACGATCCTGCCGCAGTTCGTCGGGCTGACGTTCGGCGTCTACAACGGCCACAAGCACATCCCGGTGAACGTCACCGAGGAAATGGTCGGCCACAAGTTCGGCGAGTTCGCGCCGACGCGCACGTTCTACGGCCACTCCGCCGACCGCAAGGCGAAGCGCGCGACCGGCGCGCCGGCCGCAGCAGGCTAAGGGTATTTAGCGATGAGCAAGAAAGCGCACGAGCGCAGGCTCGCTGACAACGAGGCCCAGGCGGTCGCCCGGACGCTCCGGATCAGCCCGCAGAAGCTCAATCTCGTCGCGGGCCTGATCCGCGGCAAGAAGGTCGCGACCGCGCTCGCCGATCTCGAGTTTTCGCGCAAGCGCATCGCGAAGGACGTTCGCAAGTGCCTGCAGTCGGCGATCGCGAACGCGGAAAACAATCACGAACTCGACATCGACGATCTCGATCGTTGCCGAGGCGCATGTCGGCAAGGCGCTGGTGCATGAAGCGCTTCTCGCCGCGCGGACGCGGCCGTGCGGCGCGCATCATGAAGCCGTTCTCGCACCTCACCATCGTGGT
This sequence comes from uncultured Alphaproteobacteria bacterium, assembly GCA_963839985.1. Taxonomy (GTDB): domain Bacteria; phylum Pseudomonadota; class Alphaproteobacteria; order Rhizobiales; family Xanthobacteraceae; genus PALSA-894. Next base: position 325,171 of record CAWIXG010000021.1, read on the forward strand.
GCGTGAGGTCGAGACGGCTGCGGCGGCAAAGGCTTAAAGAGGGACTCATGGGTCAGAAGGTCAATCCGATCGGGCTGCGTCTCGGGATCAACCGCACCTGGGACTCGCGCTGGTACGCGGGCAAGAACGACTACGGCAAGCTGCTGCACGAGGACATGGAGATCCGCGAGAAGCTGTCCGAGGCGCTGAAGCAGGCCGCGGTGTCGAAGATCGTGATCGAGCGCCCGCACAAGAAGTGCCGCGTGACGATCCAGTCGGCGCGCCCGGGCGTCGTGATCGGCAAGAAGGGCGCCGACATCGAGAAGCTGCGCAAGATGGTGGCGAAGCTGACCGACAGCGACGTCGTCATCAACATCGTCGAGATCCGCAAGCCGGAGCTTGACGCGCAGCTGGTCGCCGAATCGATCTCGCAGCAGCTCGAGCGCCGCGTCGCGTTCCGCCGCGCGATGAAGCGCGCCGTGCAGTCGGCGATGCGGCTCGGCGCGGAAGGCATCCGCATCAACTGCTCGGGCCGTCTCGGCGGCGCCGAAATCGCCCGCATGGAGTGGTACCGCGAAGGCCGCGTGCCGCTGCATACGCTGCGCGCCGACGTCGATTTCGGCGTCGCGACCGCGTTCACCACCTACGGCACCTGCGGCGTGAAGGTGTGGATCTTCAAGGGCGAGATCCTCGAGCACGACCCGATGGCGCAGGACAAGAAGATGGCCGAAGGCGAGGCAGGGCCGTCCGCGCCGCGACGCGGCCTGAGACGAATTGAAGGACGAGTAGGCAGTCATGCTGCAACCGAGCAAGACCAAGTTCCGCAAGGCGCACAAGGGCCGCATCAAGGGCGTGGCGGGCTCCGGTGCGACGCTCGCCTTCGGCGAGTACGGCCTCAAGGCGCTCGAGCCGGAGCGCGTCACCGCGCGCCAGATCGAGGCCGCGCGCCGCGCGCTGACGCGCCACATGAAGCGCGCCGGCCGCGTGTGGATCCGCGTGTTCCCGGACGTGCCGGTGTCGAAGAAGCCGCTCGAAGTGCGCATGGGCTCGGGCAAGGGCGCGCGTCGAATACTGGGTGGTGCGCGATCAAGCCCGGCCGCATCCTGTTCGAGCTCGACGGCGTGCCGGTGCAGCTCGCCAAGGAGGCGCTCGCGCTCGCGGCCGCCAAGCTGCCGATCAAGACGCGCTTCGTGCAGCGCATCGCCGAGTAGGAGACACGTGATGAAAGCCGGTGACGCCAGGGCGATGACGCCCGATCAGCTCTCCGACGAGCTGATGAAGCTGAAGAAGGAGCAGTTCAACCTGCGCTTCCAGCGGGCCACGGGACAGCTGGAGAATACCGGCCGCGTGCGCGAAGTGCGCCGCGACATCGCACGGGTCAAGACCATCGCCGCGCAGAAGCGCGCGGCCGAGAAGTCGAAGTGAGGAGATCGTAATGCCGAAGCGGATGCTGCAGGGCACCGTGGTGAGCGACAAGCAGGACAAGACCGTCATTGTCCGCGTCGAGCGCCGCTTCACGCACCCGGTCCTGAAGAAGACCGTGCGGCGGTCGAAGAAGTATCACGCCCACGACGAGACCAACCAGTACGCGGTCGGTGACATCGTGTGGCTGGAAGAACACCGCCCGATTTCGAAGCTCAAGCGCTGGACCGTGGTCCGGGGCGAGAAGCGGGCAAGAGTTTAGCCGCGCATAACGCGCAACAGAAAGAGGAAGAGGTGCATCGATGATCCAGATGCAGACCAACCTCGACGTGGCGGATAATTCCGGCGCGCGTCGCGTCATGTGCATCAAGGTGCTGGGCGGGTCCAAGCGGAAATACGCCACGATCGGCGACGTCATCGTCGTCTCGATCAAGGAGGCGGCCCCGCGCGGCCGCGTCAAGAAGGGCGAGGTGATGAAGGCCGTCGTGGTGCGGGTCCGCAAGGACATCCGCCGCGCCGACGGCTCGGTCATCCGCTTCGACACCAACGCCGCGGTGCTGATCAATCCGCAGATGGAGCCGGTCGGCACCCGCATCTTCGGGCCGGTGCCGCGCGAGCTGCGCGCCAAGAACCACATGAAGATCATTTCGCTCGCGCCGGAGGTGCTGTGATGGCGGCGAAGATCCGCAAGGGCGACAAGGTCGTGGTCATCTCCGGCCGCGACAAGGGCCGCAGCGGCGAGGTGATCGAGGTGCGCAAGGCCGCAGGATCGCGCGCTGGTGCGCGGCATCCACATGGTCAAGCGCCACCAGAAGCAGTCGGCGCAGCAGGAAGGCGGCATCGTCTCCAAGGAATCCTCGGTGCACCTGTCGAACCTGGCGGTCGCCGACCCGAAGGACGGCAAGCCGACCCGCGTCGGCTTCAAGATGGTGGGCGACAAGAAGGTCCGCTTTGCGAAGCGCTCCGGAGTTGAGATCGATGGCTGATAAAGAAGAGAAGAAGCCGAAGGCCGAAAAGACCGACAAGGCGCCGACAGGGCGCCGAAGGCCGAGAAGGCCGAAAAGCGCCGAGCGAAGCGAAGGCCGCCAAGGGCGGCGACGAAGGCCGCCGCGCCGAAGGCGAGCGCGAGCCGGAGCCGAAGGGCCCGGCGCGCCTGCGCAAGCAGTTCGACGAGGTCATCCGCAAGAAGCTGATCGAGCAGTTCGGCTACAAGAACCCGATGCAGGTGCCGCGCATCGACAAGATCGTGCTCAACATGGGCGTGGGCGAAGGCGTCAACGACCGCAAGAAGGTCGATCTCGCGGCCGCCGACCTGGCGGCGATCGCCGGCCAGAAGGCCGTGATCACCCACGCGCGCAAGTCGATCGCGACCTACAAGCTGCGCGAGAACCAGCCGATCGGCTGCAAGGTCACGCTGCGCCGCACGCGGATGTACGAATTCCTCGACCGGCTGGTGAACATCGCGCTGCCGCGCGTGCGCGACTTCCGCGGGCTCAATCCGAAGAGCTTCGACGGCCGCGGCAACTACACGATCGGCATCAAGGAACACATGATTTTCCCCGAGATCGACTACGACAAGGTGGAGTCGACGCTCGGCATGGACATCGTCGTCTGCACGACGGCGAAGAACGACGAAGAAGCGCGCGCGTTGCTCGCGGCTTTCAATTTCCCGTTCCGGCAGTGAGGGGCTGACAGGCCTTCCTCAAACGCGGATACCCAGGAGACGCTGAATGGCGAAGACCAGTTCGATCGAGAAGAACAAGCGGCGGGCGCGGCTTGCCAAGCAGTATGCGGGACGCCGCGCGCGGCTGAAGAAGATCGCGATGGACAAGACCGTGACGATGGAAGAGCGCTTCGCGGCGACGCTGAAGCTCGCCGAGCTGCCGCGCAACTCCGCCAAGGTCCGCGTGCGCAATCGCTGCGAGATCACCGGCCGTCCGCGCGCCTATTACCGCAAGCTCAAGATGAGCCGCATCGCGATGCGCGAGCTCGGCTCCAAGGGCCTGATTCCCGGCCTCGTGAAGTCGAGCTGGTGAGGAGGGTCGCATGTCCATGAACGATCCGCTCGGCGATCTGCTCTCGCGCATCCGCAACGCGCAGATGCGCAAGAAGAGCAAGGTCTCGACGCCCGGCTCGCGCCTGCGCGCGAACGTGCTCGACGTGCTCAAGACCGAAGGCTACATCCGCGGCTACACCACGGTGGAGCACAAGGACGGGCGCTCGGAGTTCGAGATCGAGCTGAAGTATTTCGACGGCGCGCCGGTGATCCGCGAGATCGAGCGCGTGTCGAAGCCGGGCCGCCGCGTCTACGTCTCGGTGAAGACGCTGCCGCGCGTCAACAACGGTCTCGGCATCTCGATCCTCTCCACGCCGAAGGGCGTGATGGCGGATCACGACGCGCGCGACGCGAATGTCGGCGGCGAAATCCTCTGCACCGTGTTCTAGGGCCGGGGAAAAGGAACAAAACGATGTCACGCATCGGCAAGAAACCGGTCCCGATCCCGTCGGGCGTCACGGCCAACGTCGAAGGGCAGACCGTCAAGGTCAAGGGCCCGAAGGGCGCAGCTCCAGGTGGTGCTGCCCGACGACGTGACGGTGAAAATGGACAACGGCGAGGTCAAGGTCGATCCGCGCAACGAGACCAAGCGCGCGCGCTCGATGTGGGGCACCTCGCGCACGCTGGTGAACAATCTCGTCACCGGCGTCACCAAGGGCTACGAGCGCAAGCTCGAGATCACCGGCGTCGGCTATCGCGCCGCGCTGCAGGGCAAGAACCTGCAGATCGCGCTCGGCTACAGCCACGACGTGATCTATCCGATCCCGGAAGGCATCGCGATCGCGACGCCGAAGCCGACCGAGATCGTGATCACCGGCATCGACAAGCAGAAGGTCGGGCAGGTCGCGGCCGAAATCCGCGCGTTCCGTCCGCCCGAGCCCTACAAGGGCAAGGGCGTGAAGTACGCGGGCGAATACATCTTCCGCAAGGAAGGCAAGAAGAAGTAACGGAGCCGAGCCGATGGGCAAGTATCTACGAGACACGACCGAGCGGCGCCAGGCGCGCGTTCGCCGTGCCGTCAAGGCGGGAGCCGAAGCGGGCGCGTCCGCGGTCTGTCGGTGTTCCGCTCCTCGAAGCACATCTACGCGCAGATCATCGACGATCTGAAGGGCGGGACGGTGGTCGCGGCCTCCTCGATGGAGAAGACGCTGCGCGACGGCGGCAAGACCGGCGCCAATGTCGATGCCGCCAAGGCGGTCGGCAAGCTCGTCGCCGAGCGTGCGGTCGAGAAGGGCGTCACCGACGTGGTGTTCGATCGCGGCCGCTATCTCTACCACGGCCGCGTCAAGGCGCTCGGCGATGCCGCGCGCGAAGCTGGACTTGAAGTTCTAACCGGGTACAGACGACCCGAGACGGCGAACGATGAACATGGCACGTGAACCGCGCGAACGCGATCGCCGCTCCCGCGAACGGGAAGAGCCGAGCGAGTTCGTCGACAAGCTCGTCCACATCAACCGTGTGGCGAAGGTGGTGAAGGGCGGCCGGCGCTTCGGCTTCGCGGCGCTCGTCATCGTCGGCGACCAGAAGGGCCGCGTCGGGCACGGCCACGGCAAGGCGCGCGAGGTGCCGGAAGCGATCCGCAAGGCGACCGAAGCCGCCAAGCGCAACCTGATCCGCGTGCCGCTGCGCGAGGGCCGCACGCTGCATCACGACGTGGCGGGCCGTCACGGCGCCGGCAAGGTCTTCCTGCGCGCGGCGCCTCCGGGCACCGGCATCATCGCGGGCGGCCCGATGCGCGCGGTGTTCGATGCGCTCGGCATGCAGGACGTGGTGGCGAAGTCGATCGGCTCGTCCAACCCCTACAACATGGTGCGCGCGACCTTCGATGCGCTGAAGCACCAGGACTCGCCGCGCTCGGTCGCGCAGCGGCGCAACATCAAGGTCTCCACCCTGCAGTCGCGCCGCACCGGCGTCGACAGCGAAGTGGCGGCGGATTGAGTTCGAGCCTCCGCGGAGGCTGCAAGCAAGAGTGACGATCATGGCAGCAGCAAAGACCATCAAGGTCGAGCAGACCGGCAGCCCGCAGCGGCGCCATCACAGCCAGCGCGAGACCCTGATCGGGCTCGGGCTGAACAAGATCGGCCGCGTCAAGGAATTGCCGGACAACGCCGGCGACGCGCGGCATGATCGGCAAGGTGCAGCACCTCGTCCGCGTGGTCGAGGGGAAGTAAGGATCAGGCCATGAAGCTCAACCAGATCGCCGACCGCGCAGGGGCGCACAAGAAGCGCGTCGCGCATCGGGCGCGGCATCGGCTCGGGCGTCGGCAAGACCGGCGGCCGCGGCGGCAAGGGCCAGACCGCGCGCTCCGGCGTGCGCATCAAGGGCTTCGAGGGCGGCCAGATGCCGCTGCATCGCCGCCTGCCGAAGCGCGGCTTCAACAAGCCGTTCGCGCTCAAGCTCAACGAGGTCAATCTCGACCGCATCCAGCAGGCGATCGACGCCAAGAAGCTCGACATCTCCGGCACCGTGGACGCCGCCGCGCTGGTCAAGGCCGGCGTGCTGCGCCGCGCCAAGGACGGCGTGCGGCTGCTCGGCATGGGCGAACTGAAGGCCAAGGTGGCGTTTTCGGTCTGGGGCGCGTCGAAGTCCGCGGTCGCGGCGGTCGAGAAGGCCGGCGGCTCGGTCACGATCCTGGCGCCGAAGAAGGAAGAGGCGGGCGAAATCGGCCGCCTGACCCCCATATAGCGGCGGGGCGCGCACTTCGGAGCGACGGGCCATGGTTTCGGCAGCGGAACAACTGGCGGCAAACCTCAACTTCGGCGCTCTGGCCAAGGCCGAAGAGCTGAAGAAGCGCATCTGGTTTACGCTCGGCGCGCTGCTGGTCTATCGCCTCGGCACCTACATCCCGCTGCCCGGCATCGATCCGTCCGCGTGGGAAGCAGATCTTCAAGACCCAGGCCGGCGGCATCCTCGGCATGTTCAACATGTTCGCCGGCGGCGGCATCTCGCGGATGGCGATCTTCGCGCTGAACATCATGCCGTACATCTCGGCCTCGATCATCATCCAGCTGATGACGACGGTGTCGCCGACGCTCGAGCAGCTCAAGAAAGAGGGCGAGCAGGGCCGCAAGACGATCAACCAGTACACCCGCTATCTCACCGTCATCCTCGCGGCGTTCCAGGCCTACGGCATTGCGTATCGGGCTCGAGGGCGCCGGCAACGTCGTCTCCGATCCGGGCTGGTTCTTCCGCATCTCCACGCGTCATCACGCTGACCGGCGGCACCATGTTCCTGATGTGGCTCGGCGAGCAGATCACCTCGCGCGGCATCGGCAACGGCATCTCGCTGATCATCCTCGCCGGCATCGTGGCCGAGCTTCCCTCCGCGCTGTTCGGCATGTTCGAGCTCGGCCGCCAGGGCGCGCTCTCGACCGGCATCATCCTCGCCGTCATCCTGATGTCGGTCGTGGTGATCGCCTTCATCGTGTTCATGGAGCGCGCGCAGCGCCGGCTGCTGATCCAGTATCCCAAGCGCCAGGTCGGCAACCAGATGTTCGAGGGCCAGTCCTCGCATCTGCCGCTCAAGCTCAACACCTCGGGCGTGATCCCGCCGATCTTCGCCTCGTCGCTGCTGCTGCTGCCGACCACGGTCGCGAACTTCAACGCCGGGCAGGGCGGCGAGATCATGACCTGGTTCACCACGAACCTCGCGCACGGCCGGCCGCTGTTCCTCATCCTCTACATCGCGCTGATCGTGTTCTTCGCGTTCTTCTATACGGCGATCGTGTTCAACCCGACCGAGACCGCGGACAATCTCAAGAAGCACGGCGGCTTCATTCCCGGCATCCGGCCGGGCGAGCGCACGGCGGAATACATCGACTATGTGCTCAGCCGCATCACGGTGGTCGGCGCCGCGTATCTGGCGATCGTCTGTCTGATTCCCGAAATCCTCATCAGCTATGCGTCGGTGCCGTTCTACTTCGGCGGCACCTCGCTGCTGATCGTGGTCAGCGTCACCATGGATACGGTGTCGCAGGTGCAGGGCTATCTGCTGGCGCACCAGTATGAAGGTCTGATCAAGCGATCGAAGCTGCGGGGGCGGCGTAGATGAGATTGATACTGCTCGGCCCGCCGGGGGCCGGGAAGGGGACACAGGCTCAGCGTCTGGTCGCCAAGCACGGCATCGTGCAGCTCTCCACCGGGGACATGCTGCGCGCCGCGGTCAAGGCCGGTACGCCGGTCGGACTGAAGGCCAAGGACATCATGGACCGGGGCGATCTCGTCCCGGACGACATCGTCGTGGCGATCGTCGTCCGATCGCATCGACGAGCCGGACGCCAGGAAGGGCTTCATCCTCGACGGCTTCCCGCGCACGGTCGCGCAGGCGGAAGCGCTCGATCACATGCTGCGCGAGAAGGGCCTCGCGCTCGACGGCGTGGTCGAGCTGAAGGTGGACGAGGGCATCCTGATCCGCCGCATCGAGAGCCGCATCCGCGAGACGCTGGCGCGCGGGGAACCGCTGCGCAAGGACGACGATCCGGAGATCCTGAAGACGCGGCTCGAGGCCTACCGGCGCCAGACCGCGCCGCTGATCGACCACTACCGCGATAAGGGCCTGCTGCGCGGGGTCGACGGCATGGCGCCGATCGACGAGGTGACGGCCGCGATCGACTGGATCTTCCAGAAGCCGGCGGCGCAAAGCTTCAGACAAAGCCGGCCAAGCCCACAGAAAACACAAGCGAAATCGGCAAAGGCGGCCGCGAAGCCGGCAGCCGAGGCCAAGGCGCCCGCGAAGGCGGCCAAAAAGCCCGCCAAGGCGCAAGAAACCGGCCAGGAAACCGGCCAGAAACCGGCGCAAAAGCCGGCCAAGAAGGCGGCCAAGAAGCCGGCAGGAAACCGGCCGGGAAGACGGCGAAAAAGGCGGCCAGGAAGCAGCGTCCGCAAGAAAACGAGAAACGCCGTTAATTCTGGCGCCAGAAGAGGTTGACGGACCGAGTTGGAATCCTTTAATACCCGGCATCCGTTTTGCATCAGCACGACGACGATGCCGGCCCGGGCCGAGGGGCGGGATCGTCGCGGCGTTTCGCGTTCTCTCCGCTGGACCGGGAGCGGAGAAAACGGCCGGCCAAGGCCGGCAACAGGAGCAATCAAGTGGCTCGTATCGCGGGTGTCAATCTTCCGACCAACAAGCGCGTCGTGATCGCGCTGCAATATATTCACGGCATCGGCCAGAAGAAGGCCGGCGAGATCATGGAGAAGCTCAGCCTTCCGGCGGAGCGGCGCGTGTCGCAGCTCACCGATCAGGAAGTGCTGCACATCCGCGAGATGATCGACCGCGACTACGTCGTGGAAGGCGATCTGCGCCGTGAAGTCCAGCTCAACATCAAGCGGCTGATGGATCTCGGCTGCTATCGCGGCCTGCGGCATCGCCGCGGTCTGCCGGTGCGCGGCCAGCGCACCCACACCAACGCCCGCACGCGCAAGGGGCCTGCGAAGGCCATCGCGGGCAAGAAGAAGTAATTCGCGTTTCAACAGCACAGTCGGGCTCAAGGCCGGGGTATCCCGGGGCGAGCCGCAACAGGGTCGAGCATGGGCAAGGAAGCCACACGGACGCGTCCGCCGCCGCGAGCGCAAGAACATCGCTTCGGGCGTCGCGCACGTGAACGCGTCGTTCAACAACACGATGATCACCATCACCGACGCGCAGGGCAACGCGATCGCCTGGTCGTCGTCGGGCAGCAACGGCTTCAAGGGCTCGCGCAAGTCGACCCCGTTCGCCGCGCAGGTCGCCGCCGAAGACGCCGCCAAGAAGGCGATGGAGCACGGCATGCGCACGCTCGAAGTCGAGGTCGCGGGACCCGGCTCGGGCCGCGAGTCGGCGCTGCGCGCGCTGCAGGCCGCGGGCTTCACGGTGACGTCGATCCGCGACGTGACGCCGATCCCGCACAATGGCTGCCGGCCGCGCAAGCGCCGCCGGGTCTGAACGATTTCATTCCGGCGGGCCGGTCGCTCGCCGCCGTTTTTTTCCTCCCACTGATGCGGAGTGGGACTATGCGGGGTTACCCCGTGAGGCACTCGAATGGGTGACAACGTGATCCAGAAGAACTGGCAGGAATTGATCCGGCCCGAAAAGCTCCAGGTTGCAACCGGCAACGATGCCAAGCGCATCGCCACGGTCGTGGCCGAGCCGCTCGAGCGCGGATTCGGCGTGACGCTCGGCAACGCGCTGCGGCGCGTGCTGCTCTCCTCGCTGCAGGGCGCGGCGGTGCAGTCGGTGCACATCGACGGCGTGCTGCATGAGTTCTCGTCCATCCCGGGCGTGCGCGAGGACGTGACCGACATCGTCCTCAACATCAAGGACATCGCCATCAAGATGCAGGGCGACGGCCCGAAGCGCATGGTGGTGAAGAAGAGCGGCCCGAGCACGATCACGGCCGGCGACATCCAGGCGGTCGGCGACATCGTGATCCTCAATCCGGATCACGTGATCTGCCATCTCGACGAGGGCGCCGAGATCCGCATGGAGTTCACGGTCAACACCGGCAAGGGCTACGTCGCCGCCGAGCGCAACCGTCCCGAGGACGCGCCGATCGGCCTCATCCCGGTGGACAGCCTGTTCTCGCCGGTGCGCAAGGTCTCCTACCGCGTCGAGAACACCCGCGAAGGGCAGATCCTCGACTACGACAAGCTGACCATGCAGATCGAGACCAACGGCGCGCTGACGCCCGAGGATTCGCTCGCCTATGCGGCGCGCATCCTGCAGGACCAGCTCAACGTGTTCGTGAACTTCGAGGAGCCGCGCAAGGAAGTCGTCTCGGAAGTCATTCCGGACCTCGCCTTCAACCCGGCGTTCCTCAAGAAGGTGGACGAGCTCGAGCTGTCGGTGCGTTCGGCCAACTGCCTGAAGAACGACAACATCGTCTACATCGGCGACCTCGTGCAGAAGACCGAAGCCGAGATGCTGCGCACGCCGAACTTCGGCCGCAAGTCGCTCAACGAGATCAAGGAAGTGCTGGCGCAGATGGGCCTGCATCTCGGCATGGAAGTGCCGGGCTGGCCGCCGGAGAACATCGAAGAGCTGGCCAAGCGCTTCGAGGATCATTATTGAGACGCGTCCCGGCCGCGCCCGCGCGGCCGGAATACGTTTGAGGAGTTGAGGGAGCACGCGATGCGTCACGGCAATGCCCACCGCAAATTCAGCCGCCGGTCGGACCAGCGCAAGGCGCTGTTCCAGCATCTCGCCTCCGCGCTGATCAAGCACGAGCAGGTCATCACCACGCTGCCGAAGGCGAAGGACCTGCGTTCCGTGGTCGAGAAGCTGATCACGCTCGCCAAGCGCGGCGACCTGCATGCGCGCCGCCAGGCGCAGGCCGAGCTGCGCGATCCGCCGATGGTGAAGAAGCTCTTCGACGTGCTGGGCCCGCGCTACAAGGACCGCGCCGGCGGCTACACCCGCGTGCTCAAGGCCGGGCTACCGCTACGGCGACTCGGCGCCGGTCGGCGTGATCGAGCTGGTCGACCGCGACGTCGATGCGCGCGGGCAGGATTCCGGGCCGGTGCAGGAGCGCCGCGCCGAGGAGCCGGCCGCCGCTTAAGACGCGCGCCGTTCAATCGCAGGTTTTCAAGAGCGGCGCCTCGCGCCGCTCTTTTCATCGTGTTGCGCGCGTGCATCTGATGCGCGTCAGACGCGCGCACGGCTCTGGCCGGATGACAGCGCTGCCGCCACCTGCTGACACGCGAACCAGAATAATTAAGATGTGCGAGTTGGCCGCGGTGAGGCGGCGGGCATGCCGTTTGGCAGGAGAAGCACGATGATCGCACGTGGATTGATTTTCGCGGCCGCGCTGCTCGCGTCGGCAGGCACGGCATTCGCGCAGGCGCCGGTCGAGCGCGGCAAGTATCTCGTCAACACCATCATGACCTGCCAGAACTGCCACACGCCGAAGGGCGAGCGCGGCGCGCCGGTGTTCGAGCGCGACCTCTCGAGCGGGCTCACCTGGGACGAGCCGCCGTTCAAGGTGACGGCCTCCAACATCACGCAGGACAAGGACACCGGCATCGGCTCCTGGAGCGATGCCGACATCAAGAAGGCGCTGCAGAAGGGCGAGCGGCCGAACGGCGTGCGGCTCGCCGCGATCATGCCGTCGGACTTCTACGAGATCCTCACCCCCGGCGATCTCAACGCCATCGTCGCCTACCTCAAGACCGTGAAGCCGGTGAAGCAGGAGACGCCGACGCCGATCTACCGCATCGCGCTGCCGCGCCACATCCCGCCGGGCGCCGAGAAGCCGTTCACCGACGCCGACATGGCCGACAAGGTGAAGAAGGGCTTCTATCTCGTGACCATCGGGCACTGCATCGAGTGCCACACGCCGATGGGGCCGCGCGGCCGCGACTTCGAGGCGTCCTACGGCAAGGGCGGCTTCGAATTCCCCGGGCCCTGGGGCAAGTCGGTGTCGCGCAACATCACCTCGCACAAGGAAAAGGGCATCGGCGCGTGGAGCGACGACGAGATCAAGCGCGCGATCACCAAGGGCGTCAGCAAGGACGGCTCGCGGCTCGAAGCCGCCGATGGGCTACGAGTTCTACGCCAACATGACCGAGGGCGATCTCGACGCGATCGTGGCCTATCTGCGCACCGTGCCGGCGAAGGAGTAGCGTCCGGGTCACCGGGGCGCCGCGCAGCGGCGAGCCCGAAATACGACGGCTTCGTGGTCGTGGCATTTCGGCTCGCTTCGCTCGGCCGGAATGACGGCGCTCACTTCTTCCGCTTCTTGTCGCCGATCGTGTCGTAAAGGTTCACCGGCGCGAAGTCGTCGGTGAGCAGCTCGCCCGCCTGCGTGGTGCGGTCCTTGTCGGTGCGGCGCGCCAGCAGGGCCGGGAGCGGGAAGCGGAAGCCGTACTTCTCCTGCAGCGCGCTGCCGCGCGCTTCGAGCGCGCCCGCGTCGGGCGGCGCCTCGCCGGTGACGACGACGATCACCTCGCCTTCGCCGGACGGATAGAGGTGCACGCCGGGAAACACCGCGCGCAACGTGAGCAGCGTCGAGGCGTAGAGCTTGGTGCCGTCGTGCACGTTGAACGCCGCGGCGCCGCCGGGCGCGAGGCGCTGCTTCACCAGCGCGTAGAACTCCTTGGTCAGCAGGTGGAACGGCACGTAGCCGCCGTGGAACGCATCGACCAGGATCAGGTCGTAGGTATCCTTGCGGCGGTTGAGGAACACGCGCCCGTCGCCCTCGTGATAGCGCACGCGCGGCGTCTCGATCATGCCGAAATATTTCTTCGCGGCGGTGACCACGCCCGGGATCGATCTCGACCGTGTCGATCGCCGCCTCCGGCATGTAGCGGCCGAGATAGCTCGAGATCGAGCCGCCGCCGAGCCCGATCATCAGCACCTTCTTCGACCTCCGCCGGATAGGCGACGCCGAGCGTCATCACCTGCGTGTAGCGCACCGGCAGGTCGTCGGGGTCGGCGAGGTTGGCGACGGACTCGGTGTAGTCGTAGCCCTTGAGCTGGAACGACATCGTCAGCTCGTTGCGCCGCTTGGTGATGAAGATGTCGTTGTATTCGGTCTCGATATGCGCGATGCGGCCGTCGCTGCGCTTGAGCATCTCGGCGCGGATCTTGCCGGTCGATCAGGTCGTTGGCGTGCGCCTGCGGCGCGGCGAAGCAGCGCGAGCGCGAGCAGCAGCGCGCCGCGCCGCAGCTTCGGCATCGCGATCAGCGCGAGGCCCGAGACGATCCCGGCGACGCCGAGCGTCAGGGTGATCGCGCGCGTGCCGATCGACGGAATGAGGATGAAGGTCGTGCCGAGCGTGCCGACGATGCTGCCGAAGGTTGAGACGCCATAGACCGTGCCGGAGACGCGGCCCGAGCTCTGCGCCGATTGCAGCAGCAGCCGGATGCCGAACGGCGAATACATGCCGAGGAAGGTCACCGGAAAGAACAGGATGACGAACGCCGCCGCGAGGCTGCCGGCCTTCACGTCGTCGAAGGCGGCGAGCACCGCCTCCATCAACGCTTCCGAGAACAGCGGCAGCACCAGGATGTAGGCCGAGCCGATCAGCACGGTCGCGCCGAGCACGGTCGCGGACGGGTAGCGGTCGGCCGCGATGCCGCCGATGAAATAGCCGACGCACAGCGCCGCCAGCACGGTCGAGATCAGCGAGGCCCAGGTGTAGATGCCGCTGCCGAAATAGGGGTTGAGGTAGCGCGAGCCGAGCATCTCGAAGCTCATCACGATCGCGCCGGTGATGAAGGCGGCCAGATAGATCGTGGCGGCGAACGCGGAAGACCGCGTCCCGGCTGCGGCAAATTGGCTCGTTCGCTGGTCCATGGATTGAGCCTAGCAACCGGCCACCAAACGAGGAAGCGGTCGCGTGAACGTGAACGGTGTTGTGTTTCGCTGCTGTGCGGCCGCGTGCGAACAAGGGGCATGAAAGCCGTCCTGTTCGCCATTCTCACCGCCGTCATGATCCTTCCCGCCGCCGCACAGCCCCGCGACCAGGCTCTGATCGCCGCGGCGGGGAAGGGCGATCTCGCGGCCGTCGAACGCCTGATCCGCGAGGGCGCAAGCGCGAAGGCGAAGGACGCGTCGCGGCCGCACCGCGCTGCTCGCCGCCACGCATGGCAATCACGTCGCGGTCGCGCGCGCGCTGATCGCGGCCGGCGCCGACGTCAACGCCAAGGACGATATCGAGGACTCAGCCTATCTCTATGCCGGCGCGGAAGGCCGCACCGAGATCCTGAAAATGACATTGCCGACCGCCGACCTGAAAAGCGTCAACCGCTACGGCGGCACCGCGCTGATCCCGGCGGCGCATCACGGCCATCCGGATGCGGTGCGCGTGCTGCTCGGCACCGCGATCGACAAGGATCACGTCAACAGGCTGGGCTGGACCGCGCTGCTCGAGGCCGTGATCCTCGGCGACGGCGGGCCGGTGCATACCGAGATCGTGCGGCTGCTGGTCGAGGCCGGCGCCAACGTCAACATCGCGGACCGCGAGAAGGTCACGCCGCTGCAGCATGCGAAGCGGCGCGGGTTTGCCGGGATGGTGCGGATATTGGAGGCGCGGGGCGGGAATAGCTGTCGTTCCGGCCGAGCGTAGCGAGGGCCGGACTAGCCACGAGCCTGCGACCAGCCGCGACGGAATGGATTCCGGGCTCGCATCCTTCGGATGCGCCCTGGCGCGAGGATGACGCTGTAGCCGCGTACCCCGTCCTGAGCGCGTGCGCCCAGTCCTCGCGGCCTTTCGCGGCGGCGCGCGCGGCGGCGCCCTCCCAGTCATAGTCAACGATGCGGAACGTGATCCGCCACGGGTCCGCCGCCTTCTTGCGCTCGAGCACGGCATAGCGCGCGTGCGGCGCGCCCATCTGCATCGTGTGTTTCACCGGCCTGCCGTCGGTATAGGCGGGCAGGCCGACGCTGCCCGGATTGACCACCAGCCGGTCGTGATCGAGCGCGACACAGCGCACCATGTGGCTGTGTCCGCACAGCACGATCGGCACCTGCACGCCGGCAAGCCGCCGCGTGACTTCGGCGCGCGTCGCAAGCCGCACGCGGCCGTCCGGCTCGACGGTTTCGCACAGGTAGACGTGATCGTTGTCCGGCGTGCCGTGGCAGAACAGCAGGCCTTCGAACTCGACGTTCTCTTCCAGCGAGGAGAGCCAGCCCTTGTGATGGCTCTTCAGCTCGGCGAACGCCGCCTGATCCGATGGCCCCATCTCGTCGGCCGGACTCGAGCAATTGCCGGTCGTGATTGCCGCGCACGGTGGTCCAGGCGAGGCTGATCAGCAGGTCGGCGGTCTCGGCGGCTTCGAGCGGGCCCGAAACGCAGTCGCCGAGATTGATCACGCGGTCGGCCGCGACCTCCTTGAGATCGTCCATCACGGCGCGGAGCGCGCGGACATTGCCGTGAATGTCGGCGACGACGGCGATGCGCATTCGATGTCCTTCGATGCCGATGCAACGGGGAAAATGAAGCCTCGTCAGGGGGCCCGCAAGCCCCGCCTGTCATGCAATACAGCATGACCGCATCGTGCGCTCAACGCTCGTGCGCACGGCGTTGCGCGTGGAACTCGCAAGCTAGCCGCGTGCTCCTTGGCGTAGGCGGCGACCTGCGCATGGGTCGCGAACCACACGTCCGGCCGCGACTTGGCGTGGCGGATCAGCTCCTCGACGATCCAGATGCGCGAGCGGTAGCCGATGATGTGCGGATGCATGGTGATCTGGAAGATGCCGCCTTCCTCGTAGGCCGCGTCGAACTCGCGGCGGAAGATGTCGAACACCGCCTGCGGCGGCATCTGCGGCCGCAGGGACTGGAAGCGGTGCATCATGAAATAGACCGCGTCGTCGCGCACCCATTCGACCGGCAGTTCGACCACGCCGGTCGGCTCGCCGTCGAGCATGCAGCTCGTAGCAGTCCTCGTCCGCCATCAGCGAGGAGTCGTAGAGCAGCCCCATCTCCTTGGTGATGCGCAGCGTGTGCGGCGAGAAATCCCACGAGGCGGTGCGCGAGCCGACCGGGCGCACGCCGGTGATCTTCTCCAGCGTGTCGGCGGCGCGGTTCATGATGTCGCTTTCGGCCTCGTAGGAGAGCACCGAGTTGAGCTCGTGGATCCAGCTATGGATGCCGATCTCGTGGCCTTCGGCGATCACGCTGGCGCTGCTCGTCGGGATAGAGCAGGGCGGCGACGGCCGGCACGTAGAAGGTCGCCGGCACGTCGTATTTCTTCAGCATCTGCAGGATGCGCGGCACGCCGACGCGGTTGCCGTACTGGCCCCACGCCATGCGGCCGATCGACTTGCCGCCCTCGCGCAGCTCGTTGGTCTCGTGGTCGCTGTCGAACGAGATCGCGAAGGCGCAGCGCGCGCCGTTCTTCCAGGTCTTCGGGCCGATAGCGCGCGCCGGCGCGCACCTGGTTGACCAGCTTGCGCCAGTGCTCTTCCGGCCACTGCCACGGTTCCAGCGGCTTTTGTTCGGTCATTCGTCGTCACGCTCCTGATGGTTCTGCCGATGCTAGTTCGGCGATCCCATCACCGGCAAGATCTGTCCGGTGATCCAGGAAGCATAGTCCGAAGCGAGGAACAGCACAGCATGCGCGATGTCTTCCGGGGTTCCCATCCGGCGCATGGCAATGCGTTCGACGAACTGCTTCTGCCCCTCCGGCCCCCAGCCTTCCCATTGCGGCTCGTAGTCCGGGCTGGTGCGCAGGAACCCGGGCGCGATCGTGTTCACCGTGATGCCGAACTGGCCGAGCTCGTGGGCGAGCTGGCGCACCAGGCCGAGCTGGCCGTGCTTGGCCGACGCGTAGGCCTGGATGCCGGTCAGGCTCGGCGCGAGCGCGGCGCGGCTCGAGATCGTGACGATGCGGCCCTTTGCCGGCGCGCTTCATGCCGGGCGCGACGGCCTGCGCGAACAGGAACGCGCCGGTGAGGTTGGCGTCGACGATCTGGTGGAAATCCTCGACCGACACGTCTTCCAGCGGCTTCTGCTTCTGTCCGCGGATGCCGCCCGCCACATAGACCAGCACGTCGATCGGCCCGCCGGCGCCGCGCCACCACGGCCTCGACGGAGGCCTTGTCGGTGACATCGACCTTGGCGGCGCGGATCGTGCCGCCGCCTTTGACCGGCCCGGCGAAGTGCTCGACTTCCTCGACCAGCCGGTCGCAGGCGATCACCTCGGCGCCATTCTCGGCGAACGCGACCGCGATGGCATGGCCGATGCCGCGCGCGGCACCGGCCACGATCACGCGCTTGCCTTCGAACGTGATCAGCATGCGTTCGCTGCCTAGCCGAGCGTGCTCATGCGCGGTCTCGCGCAGCGTCAAGATCACGATGGTCGAAACGATCGCCGCGCGCGATCAGATAGAACGAATGCGCGATCGGCGAGTTGAACGTGCTGATCAGCCAGACCGAGATGAACGGCGCGAACCCGCCGAAGATCGCGACCGCGAGCGCATAGCCGGACGTCATCCAGGTCGAGCGCGTGCGGGTCGGGAAGATCTCGGCGATCGCCGCCGGACCCGGCCCCGAGAACATCGAGATCAGGATCGCGAACAGGATCTGCACCAGGATCAGCTCGGTGTACGAGGCGCCGCCGACCAGATAGCTGAAGATCGGGTAGGGCAGCACGATGTAGGCGATGCAGCATGCCAGCAGCAGCGGCTTGCGGCCGTATTTGTCGGACAGGATGCCCATGAGCGGAATGAAGATCATCAGCGCGAACAGCCCGATGGTGTTGGCCCAGAGCGCTGCGGCCGGCGTGATCTTGAGATAGCTGCCGCGTACCAGGTCGGCATGTAGTTGAGCAGCACGTAGAAGCACACCGTCCACACGATGGTGAAGCCGAAGGCGCGGCCGGCGAGCAGCCACGGGCTGGTCTTGTCCTCGGTGGCGGCGGCCGGCGTGGCGGCGGCCTTCTTGTAGGCCGGCGTCTCGTCGATCGTCGCCGCATCCACAGGCCGACCGGACCGAGGATGCCGCCGAGCAGGAACGGAATGCGCCAGCCCCAGCAGTCCATCTGCTCGGTCGTCAGGATCGTGGCGAACAGCGCCGCGATGCCCGAGCCGAGCAGCAGGCCCGCGACCACGCTGGTCTGCTGGAAGCTGCCGTAGAAGCCGCGCTGGCCCTGCGGCGCCCATTCGACGATGTAGGCGGTGGAGGAGCCCCATTCGCCGCCGGCCGAGAAGCCCTGCAGCAGCCGTGCGATCACGCAGCAGCAGCGGCGCCGCGACGCCGATCGACGCATAGGTCGGCAGGATGCCGATCAGCACGGTGCCGACCGCCATCAGCGCGATGGTGATCAGCAGCGCGGTCTTGCGGCCGTGGGTGTCGCCGACGCGGCCGAGAATGATGCCGCCGAGCGGCCGCGCCAGGAAGCCGAGGCCATAGGTGAGGAAGGTCGCCAGCAGGGCGGTGACGGGATCGCCCTGCGGGAAGAAGTTCTTCGCGATGTAGACCGCCACATAGGCGTAGACCGCGAAATCGTACCATTCGAGCACGTTGCCGATCACGGCGGCCGAGACGGCCCGCCGCGTCTGTGTCCTGTGAATATCCATTGGCGACCCCCATCCCCAAGGACCGCTCGAGCGGAACGGCCCGGCGGAGTGTGGGACGATCGCGCAACCGAGCGGCGCAACGTGCCAGCAGACGTCGCAGCAGCCGTGCGCGCTCGCACGCGTGGTCTGGCGATGGTATTTCAGGGCGCCGCGAAACCCGCCCTTCAACTGCCCGCTTTAAGCCTCTATATCTCGGGCCGAAACCGGACCTTGCCCCATGATTCCACGACTGATTTTCGGCTCGCCTGATCGCGCTGGCGGCCGCTGCGGCACCCGCGTCCGCGCAGGACCGCCGCGTGCCGGCCTCGCCGCCCGAATTGCGCATGTCCTATGCGCCGGTGGTGCAGAAGGCGGCCCCGTCGGTGGTCAACGTCTATGCCGCCAGGATCGTCGAGAACCGCAACCCGTTCATGGACGATCCGTTCTTTCGCCGCTTCTTCGGCGGCGGCGGCGGGCGGCATGCCGCGCGAGCAGGTGCAGCGCTCGCTCGGCTCCGGCGTGATCGTGGACGGCTCCGGCCTGATCATGACCAACAACCACGTCATCGAGGGCGCGAGCGAGGTGAAGGTCGCGCTCGCCGACAAGCGCGAGTTCGAGGCCGAGGTGCTGCTCAAGGACGCGCGCACCGATCTCGCGGTGCTGCGCGTGAAGGACAGCCGCGAGAAATTCACCGCGATCGATCTCGGCAATTCGGACGAGCTGCAGGTCGGCGACGTGGTGCTCGCGCTCGGCAATCCGTTCGGCGTCGGGCAGACCGTGACGCACGGCATCGTGTCGGCGCTCGCGCGCACGCAGGTCGGCATCACCGACTATCAGTTCTTCATCCAGACCGATGCGGCGATCAATCCGGGCAATTCGGGCGGCGCGCTGGTCGATCTCGCCGGGCCGGCTGGTCGGGCTCAACACCGCGATCTTCTCGCGCTCGGGCGGCTCGCAGGGCATCGGCTTCGCGATTCCCGTCAACATGGTGAAGGTCGTGATCGCGTCGGCGAAGAGCGGCGGCACGACGGTGCGGCGGCCGTGGCTCGGCGCCAAGCTGCAGGACGTCACGCCCGACATCGCGGAAAGCCTCGGCCTGAAGCGCCCGGTCGGCGCGCTGGTCGCGACCGTCACCGAGAAAAGCCCGGCGTCGCGCGCGGGCCTGAAGACCGGCGACCTGATCGTCGGCGGTCGACGGGCAGACGGTCGATGACCAGAACGCGTTCGACTATCGCTTCGCCACCAAGCCGCTCGGCGGCAGCGCGCAGCTCGGCATCGTGCGGGCGGCAAGCGAGGCGAAGCTCGCGATCGCGCTCGAGACCGCGCCGGAAACGCCGCGCGAGGAGGTCGTGATCCAGGCGCGCTCGCCGTTCATGGGGGTGAAG
Organism: uncultured Alphaproteobacteria bacterium; assembly: GCA_963839985.1. Taxonomy (GTDB): domain Bacteria; phylum Pseudomonadota; class Alphaproteobacteria; order Rhizobiales; family Xanthobacteraceae; genus PALSA-894. Next base: position 344,992 of record CAWIXG010000021.1, read on the forward strand.
ATCGCGAACATCTCGCCCGCGCTTGCCGACGAGATGCGGCTCGAAGCGTCGGCCGAAGGCGTGGTGGTGCTCGACGTGGCGCAACGGCTCGATGGCGCAGAGCCTCGGCTTCCAGCGCGGCGACGTGATCGCGCAGGTGAACGACGAGAAGATCGCGCGCACGCGCGACCTCGACCGCATCGCGAAGGAACGCCAGCGGAGCTGGCGCATCACGATCGTGCGCGGCGGGCAGTCACTTTCGGTGACGTTCGGGGGGTAACTGGGCTCGTCAACCGGCGAAATCCGATCATGCTGATGGCAGCGCTGGAGTGGCTCAAGCGGGCATTCATTGAGATCTTTCGGCAGCTGCGCTGGTCGTTTCTGCCGCCGCTGATGGTCTATTTCGCGGCCGGGATTTCCGGGCTGACCGCCATCGTCGGCACATTTTTCGTCAAGGAATATCTCGGGCTTTCGGCCGCGTTTCTCGCCGCGCTCACGTTCTGGGCCGGGCTGCCGTGGGCGTTGAAAATGCCGCTCGGCCACCTGGTCGATCTGATTTGGCGCTGGAAGGCGCTTCTGGTCTATCTCGGCGCTGCGCTGATCGCCGCGAGCCTCTGCATCATGTACGGGCTCATCCTGCACACGGAGGCGATGCGCGCGTGGCTCAGCGTCGAAGCCTGGTTCGTGCTGAGCAGCCTGCTGGCGCCCGCCGGCTATGTGGTGCAGGACACGGTTGCGGACGCAATGACGTCGAAGCGGTGCCGCGCGTCGGAGACGACGGTGCAGCCGCTGTCCGACGAGGAGAGCAAGGCGCTGCACACCACCATGCAGACGCTCGGGCGCATCGCGCTGATAACCGGGCTGGTGTTCGTCGCAGTGCTCAATATCGTGGTGTTCGCAGGTGTGGAGAGCCTGAGCCAGAGCCAGAAGGCCGACGTATACGCCCGCATCTACCTGATGGCGTTCGCCATCCCGCTGGTGTCGGTCAGCGGCGTCGTGCTCTCGCAGATCCTGCTGGCCGCACGCGCGCGGCGGCTTCGAGAGCATGGCGTCGCGGCGGATGAGGTCGACCGGCTGGTCTATTCGCCGGGCGAAACGACGGAGCCCAACTACTGGATATTCGGCGGCGGCGCCGCGTTCGTGGTGCTGACACTTGCGATCGGCATCAGCGATATCCCGCTGGCGCAGGAGATCGTGTTCTGCGGCTCGATGGCAATCATCACGATACTCATCTACCAGCTGATCCAGAAACTGCCACGCGCCAAGGCGCACGCGCTCATCGGCACCGCGCTGATCATCTTCGTGTTTCGCGCCGTTCCGCTGCCGGGCGCGGGAGCGACCTGGTTCACTGATCGATCAGCTCAGGTTTCGACCAGCAATTCCTGGCCGTGCTGTCGCTGATTGCATCCTGTCTCACGCTCCTCGGCATGGTGCTTCTGAGACCGCTGATGGCAAGCCGGTCGATCGCCTACATCGTCGTTCTGCTGACGCTGGCCTCCGGCATTCTGGCTCTGCCGAACATCGGGCTCTACTACGGCATCCAGAAGTGGACCGCACGCCTGACCGGCGGCGTGGTCGATGCGCATTTCATCGCGATCATCGATACCACACTCGAATCTCCGCTGGGCCAGATCGCGATGATTCCCCTTTGGCCTGGATCGCGCGCAATGCTCCGGCCGACCTCAAGGCGACGTTCTTCGCCGTGATGGCGTCGTTCACCAACATGGCGCTGACCGCCAGCAGCTTGCTTACGAAATACCTGAACCAGATCTTTATCGTGACTCGCGAGGTGAAAGACCAGGACCGGCAGCAGTCCAGGTGCCCGCCGACTACAGCCAGCTCGGCTGGCTGCTGATCACGGTGGCATTGATCGGGGTAATGGCGCCGCTGTTGACGGTCGTCTTGGTGCAGCGGTCGCGGCTGCGAACCGAGGATTGACATAGGCGCATGACGAACTGAAGGTCCGTGGGTGACAGCTCTCGCAACGCGTCCGCTCGGCCGATCCGGGCTCAGGGTCAGCATCCTGGGATTCGGCTGCGCGCCGCTCGGCGATCTCTATGAGCTGCTCGACGACGACGTCGCGCTGAACGCGATCGCGACGGCGGCCGAGGCCGGCGTCACGCTGTTCGACACCGCGCCGCTCTACGGCCACGGGCTCGCCGAGCACGGCTCGGCACGGTGCTCAAGCGCTTGCCGCGCGACAGCTTCGTGCTCTCGACCAAGGTCGGGCCGCTGGCTGAAGCCGGCGCCCGGGCGGCCCGACCAGCCTCGACCCGCTATCGCGGCGGGCTCTCGTTCGATGTGATGTTCGACTATTCCTACGACGGCACGATGCGCTCGTTCGAGCAGTCCTGCAGCGGCTCGCGCTGCCGTCGGTCGACATCGTGCTGATCCACGACGTCGATGTCTGGACGCATGGCGGACGCGATCGAGCAGCGCTTCAAGGAGGCGATGGACGGCGCCTATCGGGCGCTCGACGAGCTGCGGCGCGCCGGCGTCGTCAAGGCGATCGGCGTCGGCGTCAACGAGAGCGCGATGTGCGTGCGCTTCGCCAGGCCGGCGACTTCGACGCGGTGCTGCTGGCCGGCCGCTATTCGCTGCTGGAGCAGCCCGCGCTCGCGGACTTCCTGCCGCTGGCCCTGAAGAAGGGCATCGGCGTGATGCTCGGCGGCGTGTTCAATTCCGGCATCCTGGCGACCGGCGCGGTCGAGGGCGCGAAATACAATTACCGGCCCGCGCCGCCGAGATCCTCGATCGCGTCAGGCGCATCGAGGAGGTCTGTGCGTCGCACGGCGTCGCGCTGCCGGTCGCCGCGATGCAGTTCGCGCTCGGCCATCCGGCCGTGTCCTCGCTTGTCATCGGCGCGGTCGCGCCCGCCGAGGTGACGCGCAACGTCGCGGCACTGACGGCGCATGTCCCGGCGTTCGCTCTGGACCGAGCTGAAGCGCGAAGGCTTGCTCGATGCGGATGCACCGGTGCCGCCGTGACCGGCGCAGCCGCCCGCGTTTACGCAAGCTATTTCAATATGATATGACACGTCCGCACCGATGAGCACGCGCCCCAAACGTCAATCCAGCCTGTTCGAAGCCGCAGGGCTCGAGCACGACGCGCCGCGTCCGCTCGCCGACCGGCTGCGCCCGACCAAGCTCGCCGAAGTCGTCGGGCAGGACCATCTGCTCGGGCCGGACGGCGCGCTCACCCGCATGCTGGAGACGCGCTCGCTCGGCTCGCTGATCTTCTGGGGGCCGCCCGGCACCGGCAAGACCACGGTCGCGCGGCTGCTGGCCGACGCGACCGAGCTGCATTTCGAGCAGATTGTCCGCGGTGTTCTCCGGCGTCGCCGACCTGAAGAAGGCGTTCGAGGCGGCGCGCGCGCGGCGCGAGATCGGGCAGGGGACGCTGCTGTTCATCGACGAGGTGCACCGCTTCAACCGCGCGCAGCAGGACAGCTTCCTGCCCGTGATGGAGGACGGCACCGTGGTGCTGGTCGGCGCCACCACGGAGAATCCCTCGTTCGAGCTCAACGCCGCGCTGCTGTCGCGCGCGCGCGTGCTGGTGTTCAAGTCGCTCGACGCGGCGGCGATCGAGAAGCTGCTGGCGCGCGCCGAGGAGGTCGAGGGCAAGAAGCTGCCGCTCGACGACGAGCGCGCGCGCCTCGCTCACGCGCATGGCGGACGGCGACGGCCGCGCCTCGCTGACGCTGGCCGAAGAGGTCTGGCGCGCCGGCGCGCAAGGGCGAGACCTTCGATGCCGCGCAATTGCAGGAGATCGTGCAGCGGCGCGCGCCGATCTACGACAAGTCGCAGGACGGCCACTACAATCTGATCTCGGCGCTGCACAAGTCGGTGCGCGGCTCCGATCCCGGACGCGGCGCTCTATTATCTCTGCCGCATGCTCGATGCCGGCGAGGACCCGCTCTATCTCGCGCGCCGCGTCGTGCGCATGGCGGTCGAGGACATCGGGCTCGCCGACCCGCAGGCGCTGGTGATCTGCAACGCCGCCAAGGACGCCTATGATTTTCTCGGGCAGCCCGAGGGCGAGCTCGCGATCGCGCAGGCGGTGATCTACATCGCGACCGCGCCGAAATCGAACGCCGCCTACACGGCCTACGGCGCCGCGATGAAGGTCGCCAAGGAAGCCGGCTCGCTGCTGCCGCCGAAGCACATCCTGAATGCGCCGACCAAGCTGATGAAGGAGGAGGACTACGGCGCGGGCTACGCCTACGACCACGACGCGCCGGACGCGTTCTCGGGGCAGGACTATTTCCCCGAGGCGCTCGGCCGGCAGCAGTTCTACGATCCGCCCGAGCGCGGCTTCGAGCGCGAGATCAGGAAGCGGCTGGAATACTGGGCGAAGATGCGGAAGGAGCGGAATTCGTAGCCGACAGTTACGAATTCAAGATTGCGGCGGTGACAGCTTGGATCAGTTCTGGGGTTTATTGGTCGAGCCTTGAGCGCCTCGTTGAGATGCCTGACGCTTGTGCTCCGCAGAATTAGACCGCGCATAGATGAAGAAGGGCGTGGTGTCTCCACGTTCACGAACGGCATCCAATAAGACATAGCCTTTCTTGGGTGCTTTCCTTGCGACCGATGTCTGAAATGATTGCCGCGAATTCGCTTTTCTTCAGAACTTGGAGCGCTTGCTTCGTGGAGAGCGCGATGGTGAAGGTCGATCAAGAGCTTCGAACGCCTGACGCTCGAAAACATTGTTGTCCGGGTTATCGTCCACCCATAGAACTTTGTTACGTGTGCCGCTTCGGCCTTGCGATGCGGCCGTTGTCACAGCCCGAACGGTCTCTGCAATTTGGCGAATATTAATCGGTTCTGTCGAAGGTCCGCTTGATTGTCGTATGCTGGCAGCGGTTATTGATGCAACAAGCGCCACGTAATTCTGCTCGTTTTTGAAATCGCTAGGAGCGAAAAGATGGCCAGGAAACCGCACGACGATCCAAATGAAGAGCCCTAGAACAATGACAGGAAATGTTACAAGAAACAAAATCAGCGGTAGTCGCTCTGCCGGTGTCAATGATGAGGAGGTCGCTACCAATAGAGAAGCAAAACCATAAACCAGGACGATGAACAGAGCGATGATGCCTAGCGGATTTTTGGAAAGACGCGCCGCGGTGTCTCCAAAACCCTTGGCAGGATCAGCCATTTGTCGTTCTCCTCCTTGCCGGTTTGCGCGCTATGAGCCGCTTTCCCTTATCTGGGCTTCGACCAACTGGGTTGCGTATTAGTGCGCGAAGTTCTTCTTCTGAAATTCCTGCTTGAGACAGAACTGTCCGCAGCGTTCCTTTCGAAATTTCCGCCTGTTCGGAACGAATCGCTACCCGCCTGCCCGTATCTTTGTTGAAAAGGATCCAGTGGCCTGCCCTTGCGGCGTCGAAGTCAAAGCCTGCTTTTCTGAGAGCAGCGATTACATCCGTCCAACGCACTCGCAGCGGAGGAGAAATCATGTCGTGCTCTGCAACCTTTTGGTTATCGTTGTATATCATGCAAGTGATGATGGACAAGCTTGCCTTGTCAATCGAATACGGCAGAAGGTCAATCGTTCCTCATAGAAAAAGTGCCAGGAGGAAGGTAAATCGAGCATGTTACGAAGAATGAGGCCACCATCAGTTCTACGATCCGCCCGAGCGCGGCTTCGAGCGCGAGATCAGGAAGCGGCTGGACTACTGGGCGAAGCTGCGGAAAGAGCGCGGCACGTGAAGCTTGCCCTGCTGTTCGTGCTGTTGCTTGGCGCCGCGCCGGCGTCGGCCGCCGAACCGTGGCTCGGCCGCTGGGCCGAGGACGCGAAATACTGCACAAGACCCGGCGAGTCCGGCAATGAGACGCCGATGACGTTCACGCGCACGACCGCCCGCTGGTTCAGGACGTGCACAATCCGCTCGATCCGAAAGCAAGGCAACGCATGGGCTTTGAAGGCCAAATGTCCGAGTTCGCGCCGCGCTGCTGGACATCCGGCTGCGCATGGAGGGCGACAAGCTCGAGGCGTTCTGGGGCGAGGCGCATCCGCAGCTGATGGCGCGATGTCCGTCGTGAAGCTTGTCGTGGCGATCCTCTCTCGCGACTGCCACGCCGGCGCTCGCCTCCGAGCCGCAGTTCGGCCGCTGGGCGGTCGACCAGCAGTTCTGCCGCGGCGGCGGGCGATACGCACCGCTCGGCGCCGCTGATCGTCGGCGCGACGACGCTGACCTGGGCGAGCGAGTTCTGCATGGTCGGCAAGATGTACAAGGCCGACCGCGCGCTCTACATCGAGGGGCGCTGCTCCAACGGGGGCGCGCTGACGCGCCACCCGATCACGCTCGCCATGAAGGGCGAGCGGCTGGCCGTCACCTGGAACGGCGAGCACACCGAGATGAGACGATGCCCATGAAGAAACGCGGCGGCCACAGGCGCGGCGCGGCCCGGAATGCCGGCGACGGGCGCCGCACCGGCAAGGGTCGGTGCCGGGCGCCGGAAAGCGCGCGGAGGCGGCGTCAGGCGCGCCGGCCGGAGCCGCGCTCGTTCGGGTCGCGCAAGCCGAAGGGCTCGTTCGGCGCGCGGGACACCAAGGCGCACGGATTTCGCCCGACCGAGCGGGCGAGCCGAGGTCGTTCGAGAGCCGGGACAAGCCGCGTCGTCCTTCGGATCGCGCAAGCCGAAGGCTCGTTCGGCGCACGGGACCAAGCCGCGTGGTTCGAGCCGCGCGAGCCGGCGCCTTCGAGGGCGCGAGCGCGTCCGTCGTTCGGAGACCGCAAGTCGAAAAGATCGTCGCGCCAGGATGAAAAGCCGCGCTCGCCGGTCGGACCGCGCTGGCGCACCGACGCGCCGGTCGAGGCCAGGGACGGGCCGAAGAGCAATTTCGACGCGCGCAGGCCGCGCGCGTTCGATCCGCACAAGCCGCGCGATGACCGCAAGCCGCGCGACCGCGCGTCCTTCGAGCGCGCCGCGCGCACGCTCCGCCTGCGCCGAAGCCCGAGCCGGCGCCGCTGCCCGAGGTCGCGACCGGCGTGCAGATCGTCACCGTCGGCGCGGACGAATCCGGCATGCGGGTCGATCGCTACTTCGAGTCGCGCTTTCCCGGCCTGTCGTTCAGCCACATCCAGCGCATCGTGCGCAAAGGCGAAGTGCGGGTGAACGGCAAGCGCGTCGACACCAAGGACCGGCTGCAGATCGGCCAGCAGGTGCGCATTCCGCCGCTCAAGCTGAACGCGCCGAAGCGCACGTCGTTTCTCTCGCCCGAAGACGAGAAGACGCGCGCGTTCCTCAAGTCGATCATCCTGCACGAGGATGACGACGTGATGGTGCTGAACAAGCCGATGGGCCTGAGCGGTGCAGGGCGGCTCCGGCACCACGCGCCATCTCGACGGCATGCTCGAAGTGCTGCGCGGCGCGGGTCCCGACGGGCAGAAGCCGCGCCTGGTGCACCGGCTCGACAAGGACACGGCCGGCTGCCTGCTGGTCGCCAAGACGCGTTTCGCGGCGGCGGCGCTGGCGAAAACCTTCCGCTCGCGCGCGGCGCGCAAGACCTACTGGGCGCTCACCGCCGGCGTGCCGAAGCCGCGCCAGGGGCGCATCTCGACCTTTCTGGCCAAGGAAGAGCGCGAGGAGGATTCGTTCATGCGCGTCGCGCGAGCACGGCGACGAGGGCGCGAGCCACGCGGTCACCTATTACGCGGTGGTCGAGACCTCGGCGCAGACGCTCGCCTGGGTGTCGCTCAAGCCGGTGACCGGGCGCACGCATCAGCTGCGCGCCCACATGGCGCATATCGGCCATCCGATCGTGGGCGATCCGAAATATTTCCAGATCGAGAACTGGGAGCTGCCCGGCGGGCTGCAGAACAAGCTGCATCTGCTGGCGCGCCGCATCGCGGTGCCGCATCCGCGCGGCGGCACGATCGACGTGACCGCGCCGCTGCCGCCGCACATGCTGCAGTCGTGGAATCTGCTCGGCCTCGATGCCGAGCGCTACGACCCGATCGTGGACGCGCCGGAGGAGTAGGGCGCTCCGCAAGATGTGATGCCGGCACGCCACCTGACGGCGGCACCGGAACGGCGTATCTGCGTTATCGGCGGGGCAGTGGAGCCGACCGATGATGTCGCCGATCAGAATTGCGCTTCCTCTCATTCTCGCAACGTTCGCTGGCGTCCGCCGCGCACGCACAGGCCCCGGGCCAGATCCCCGGCACCCTGCCGCCGGCGCCGGCCGTCATACCGCCGCCGCCGCCGGTCGCGCCCGCGCCGGTGCCCTCGGCGGTGACGCCGCTGCCGTCGCCGAGCTACGGCGTGCCGCGCGGCGTCACCGCGCCCTGTCTACGGCGGCGGCACGATCAGCGCCCACGATCCGCTACCGGCAGCCGCCGAAGAAGCGCAAGATCAAGCGGCGGCCGCGCAGCCAGCGACGATCCTGTTCGCTCCGCACGATCTGACGCATCCGCACCGGCTGCGGACGGCAGACTCGGCGGTGCGCTTGACAGGCAACCAATTGGTTGCATATTGTCGCCATGGATCTGGTGTTCAAGGCGCTGGCCGACCCGACGCGGCGCAAGCTGCTCGATCGCCTGCACGCCGACAACGGGCAGACGCTCGGCGAGCTGTGCGAGCGCCTCGCCATGACGCGGCAGGCGGTGACCAAGCATCTCGTGCTGCTGGAAGAGGCGAACCTCGTCGCCACGCTGCGGCGCGGGCGCGAGAAGCTGCACTACCTCAACCCGGTGCCGATCCACGAGATCGCGCAGCGCTGGATCGGGAAATTCGAGCGCTCGCGCCTCGATGCGCTCAGCGAGCTGAAGAAGAAACTGGAGGAGCGTGATGAGTAAGCGGCATCGAGCTTCGTTTACGTGACCTACATCCGCACCACGCCGGAGAAGCTCTGGCGCGCGCTGACCGAGCCGGAGTTCACGCGCCAGTACTGGGCCGGCACGCGGCAGGAGTGCGACTGGAAGCACGGGCGCGGCGTGGCGCATCATGATCCCGGACGGGCGCGGTCGGCGATCACGGCGAGGTGCTGGAGATCGAGCCGCACAAGCGGCTCGTGCTGTCGTGGCGGAACGAGTTCAAGCCGGAGCTGCAAGCGCCGAAGGCTTTTCGCGGCATGACCTACCTGCTCGAGCCGCAGGGCGACATGGTCAAGCTCACGGTCACGCACGAGATCGACCGGCCGCAGTCGAAGCTGATCGAGGCGGTGTCGGGCGGCTGGCCGCTGATCCTGGCGAGCCTGAAGAGCCTGCTCGAGACCGGCGAGTCGCTCGAGGCGACGCGCAAATGGCCGGAGGGCGTGATGATGGACTCTCGCGGTTCAAGCCGAAGACCGTCTACGTCACCTACATCGCGGCGACGCCGCAGCAGGTGTGGGACGCGCTGACGCAGCCGGACTTCACGAGGCAGTATTTCTTCGGCCGCACCATCGAGATCGAGCCGAAGCAGGGCGGCGCGTTCATCCTGCGCATGCCGGACGGGCGCGTCGACGTGAAGGGCCGCGTGGCCGAATGGTCGCCGCCGCATCGCCTGTCGGTGACCTGGACAGTCGACTGGATCGAGGAGATGCGCGAACTGCCGGAGTGCCTCGTCACCTACGAGATCGCGCAGGCGGGCGAGAGCGTGCGGCTCACCATGACCGAGGCGCACCAGTGGGACGTGCCGGACGATCTGCTGTCGGGCGGCCGCGCCGGCTGGCCCGCGATCCTGTCGAGCCTGAAGAGCGTGCTCGAAACCGGCAAGCCGCTGTCGCTGAAGATGGAGCCGCCGCAGGAGATGATGGCGGCGCTGGAGCGGTTGAAGAAGAGGTGAGGGCTGTGCCCTCACCCTGAGGCGGCGGAGCGCGCGCGTTGCGGCGAGCCTCGAAGGTGACGGCCGCTTTCCGTCGCTAACCCTGTCGAGGCCGCGGCTTGCGCCGACGCTCCCTCAGGAGGACGGATAAGTCGTCAGCGCAAACCCGCGTTGAACTTGTCGAGCGTCGCCGAGCCCGGGCACAGCTCCTTCTCGCCGAGCGCGTTGAGCGGCGTGTCGACGGTCGCGAGATTGGCGTGCAGGTCGTCCGGATCGTTGTCGACATACAGCAGCCCGGTGACGATCTGGCCCTCCGGCCGCGTGATTGAGCAGGAAGCTCATCGCGGCGAGCTTGTTGTGGATGTCGTATTCGGAGTTGAGCTTGCGCAGCGCGATCTTCGAGCCGTCGTGCTGCTCGACGATCTCCACCGTGCCCGGCTCGTAGTCGACCTTGATCGGCTCGCGGCCGGTGATGAAGTCGAGCCGGTTCACCGCCTCGTTGTGCATGCGCACGTAGTCGAAGCTCTTGGTCGAGCCGAGATGGTTGTTGAACGCGACGCACGGGCAGAGCACGTCGATGAACGCCGCGCCCTTGTGCTCGATCGCCGCCTTGATGATCGGCACGAGCTGCGTCTTGTCGCCGGAGAACGAGCGCGCCACGAAGGTCGCGCCGAGCTGCATCGCCATCGCGACCAGGTCGATCGAGGTGTCGTTGTTGATCGCGCCGCGCTTCGCCTTCGAGCCGCGGTCGGCGGTGGCCGAGAACTGGCCCTTGGTGAGGCCGTACACGCCGTTGTTCTCGACGATGTAGACCATGTTGACGCCGCGGCGGATCGCGTGCGCGAACTGCCCGAGCCCGATCGAGGCGCGAGTCGCCGTCGCCCGAGACGCCGAGATAGATGAGGTCGCGGTTGGCGAGGTTGGCGCCGGTCAGCACCGACGGCATGCGCCCGTGCACCGAGTTGAAGCCGTGCGACTGGCCGAGGAAATAGGTCGGCGTCTTCGACGAGCAGCCGATGCCGGACAGCTTGGCGACGCGATGCGGCTGGCAGCGCGAGCTCGAAGCACGCCTCGATGATCGCGGCCGAGATCGAGTCGTGGCCGCAGCCGGCGCACAGCGTCGAGACCGAGCCCTCGTAGTCGCGGTGGGTGTAGCCGAGCGCGTTCTTCGGCAGCGCGGGGTGATGGAATTTCGGCTTGACGATGTAGGTCATGACATCACTTTGCGCAGCGGCGTGACTTTCAAGGCGTCGAGATGATCGCCGATCGCGTTGGCGATGAAGCGCGCGGTGATCGGCGTGCCGTCGATAATGCAGGATCGGCACCAGGCGCACCGGATCGATGCTGCACTCGGTGGTGATCAGCGTGCGCAGCTGGCTGTCGCGGTTCTGCTCGACCACGAACACGAAGTCGTGGTCGGCGATGAAGTCGTCGACGTCCTGATGGAACGGGAAGCCGCGCACGCGCAGCATGTCGAGCGGCTGGCCGCGCGCCGCGATCATGTGGATCGCCTCGTCCATCGCGGGCGAGGTCGAGCCGTAATAGATCGCGCCGTATTTGCGTCGGCTTGTCGGCATTGCGGCGCACCGGGCGCGGCACCAGGCTCTTGGCGGTCTCGAACTTGCGCAGCAGCCGCTGCATGTTGTCGGCGTAGGGCCCGCCTTCCTCGGTGTAGCGCGCGTAGCGGTCGCGCGAGGTGCCGCGGGTGAAGAACGAGCCCTTGGTCGGATGCGTGCCGGGCAGGGTGCGGAACGGGATGCCGTCATTGTCGACGTCGAGATAGCGGCCGAAATCCGTGCCGGCTTCCGAGCATCTCGGCGGTCATGATCTTGCCGCGGTCGTAGGCGCGCGTGTCGTCCCACTTCAGCGGACGGCAGAGCCGGTGGTTCATGCCGATGTCGAGATCGGTCATCACGAAGATCGGCGTCTGCAGGCGGTCGGCGAGGTCGAACGCCTGCGCGGTCATCTCGAAGGCTTCGGCCGGGTCTTCCGGGAACAGCAGCACGTGCTTGGTGTCGCCGTGCGACGCGTAGGCGCAGCTGACGAGGTCGCATTGCTGCGTGCGCGTCGGCATGCCGGTCGAGGGGCCGGCGCGCTGCACGTCGATCAGCACCGCCGGGATCTCGGCGAAATAGGCGAGGCCGAGGAACTCCTGCATCAGCGAGATGCCGGGGCCGGACGTGGCGGTGAAGGAGCGCGCGCCGTTCCACGACGGCGCCGATCACCATGCCGATCGAGGAGAGCTCGTCCTCGGCCTGGATGATGGCGTAGCGGTTGGTCTTGGTCTTCGGATCGGTGCGGTAGCGCGCGCAGTGGCGCTGGAACGCCTCGGCGACCGAGGAGGACGGCGTGATCGGATACCACGCGCACACCGTCGCGCCGCCATAGACCGCGCCGAGCGCGGTCGCGTTGTTGCCCTCGATGAAGATGCGGTCGCCGACCGCGTTCGCCTTCTTCACCTTGAGCCCGATCGGGCAGTCGAGGTTCATCAGCGCGTAGTCGCGGCCGAGATGCAGCGCGTGCACGTTCGGCTCGATCAGCGTGTCCTTGCGAGCGGAACTGCTCGGCGATCAGCTTCTCGATCGCGCCGACGTCCATGTCGAGGATCGCCGAGAGCGCGCCGACATAGATGATGTTCTTGAACAGCTGGCGCTGGCGCGGGTCGATGTATTCGCGGTTGCAGATCGCGGTCAGCGGCATGCCGATCACCGTGATGTCGTCGCGGAAGCGCGAGGCCGGCAGCGGCTTGGTGATGTCGTAGAACAGGTAGCCGCCCTTCTCGATCGAGGCGACGTCCTTGTCGAAGGTCTGCGGGTTCATCGCGACCATCAGGTCGACGCCGCCGCGCGCGCCGAGATGCCCGGCCTCGGTGATGCGCACCTCGTACCAGGTCGGCAGGCCCTGGATGTTCGACGGGAAGATGTTGCGCGGGCGACACCGGCACGCCCATGCGCATCACCGCGCGGGCGAACAGCTCGTTGGCGCTGGCCGAGCCCGAACCGTTGACGTTGGCAAACCGGACGACGAAGTCGTTTACGCTCTCGATCGGCATGCTGTTTCCGCGTGAGTCATTTCGATCAGGTATTTCTGCATGTCCCAGGCGCCGGTCGGGCAGCGCTCGGCGCACAGCCCGCAATGCAGGCACACGTCCTCGTCCTTCACCATCACGCGGCCGGTCTTGAGATTGTCGGCGACGTAGAGGTCCTGCGTCAGGTTCGTGCGCCGGCGCCTGCAGCCGCGTGCGCAGCTCGGCTTCCTCGCCGTTCTGCGTGAAGGTGATGCAGTCCATCGGGCAGATGTCGACGCAGGCGTCGCACTCGATGCAGAGCTGGCCGGTGAACACGGTCTGCACGTCGCAGTTCAGGCAGCGCTGCGCTTCCGCGAAGGCGAGCTTGTCGTCGATAGCCGAGCTCGACCTCGGTGCGGATGTCCTTCAGCGCGATGACGTTGTCGCGCGTCGGCACGCGGTAGCGCTTGTCGAGCGCGATGTCGTTGTCGTAGCTCCACTCGTGGATGCCCATCTTCTGGCTGACGACTTCGACGCGCGGGCAGGGGACGATCGTTGACGTCCTCGCCGTTGAGGAACTTGTCGATCGAGACCGCGGCCTCGTGGCCGTGCGCCACCGCCCAGATGATGTTCTTCGGGCCGAACGCCGCATCGCCGCCGAAGAAGACCTTCGGATTGGTCGACGCGAAGGTCTTCGGATCGACCTTGGGCATGTCCCACTTGTCGAACTCGAGCCCGATGTCGCGCTCGATCCAGGGGAACGAATTCTCCTGGCCGACCGCGACCAGCACGTCGTCGCATTCGAAATGCTGGTCCGGCTCGCCGGACGGCACCAGCTTGCGGCGGCCCTTGTCGTCGTACTCGGCCTTCACCTTCTCGAACATGACGCCGGTGAGCTTGCCGTTCTCGTGGGTGAATTCCTTCGGCACGAGGAAATTGTGGATCGGGATGCCCTCGTGCATCGCGTCTTCTTTCTCCCACGGCGAGGCCTTCATCTCCTCGAAGCCGGAGCGCACGATCACCTTGACGTCCTCGCCGCCGAGGCGGCGCGAGGAGCGGCAGCAGTCCATCGCGGTGTTGCCGCCGCCGAGCACGATGACGCGCTTGCCGATCTTGTTGATGTGGCCGAACGAGACCGACGAGAGCCAGTCGATGCCGATGTGGATGTTCTTCTGCGGCTTCCTCGCGGCCCGGAATGTCGAGCTCGCGCCCGCGCGGCGCGCCGGAGCCGACGAACACCGCGTCCCAGCCTTCGGCGAGCAGCGCCTTCAGGCTGTCGATCGGACGGCCGCCGCGGAACTCGACGCCGAGGTCGAGGATGTAGTTGCACTCCTCGTCGATCACCTTGTCGGGCAGGCGGAACTTGCGGGATCTGCGAGCGCATCATGCCGCCGGAGCGGAAGTCGCCGTCGAACACGACGCATTCGTAGCCCAGCGGCGCAAGGTCGCGCGCGACGGTGAGCGAGGCCGGGCCGGCGCCGACCAGCGCGATGCGCTTGCCGTTGCGCTTGTCCTTCGCGACGGCCTTCGGCAGGCGCGCGCGTGATGTCTTCCTTGTAGTCGGCGGCGACGCGCTTCAGGCGGCAGATCGCGACCGGCTCCTTCTCGACGCGCCCGCGCCGGCAGGCCGGCTCGCACGGGCGGTCGCAGGTGCGCCCGAGGATTCCCGGGAAACACGTTGGACTTCCAGTTGACCATGTAGGCGTCGCCGTAGCGGCCCGCCGCGATCAGCCGGATGTATTCGGGAACGGGCGTGTGCGCCGGGCACGCCCACTGGCAATCGACGACCTTATGAAAGTAGTCGGGCGCGGCAATATCGGTGAGTTTCATTCCCTCCTCGTGCTCGCGCCCCTCATGCGAAAAGGGACTCGCGCGGCGCAACTTGGTCGTTGTTCATCCCCGACGGACCGGCTTGTGGCCGCCGATTCCGCGCGGAATGTTAGTAGAGCGATTCCAAGAAAGCCACCGCTACCATGGTCAAACGCGCATCGGCCGCATCCGAATTTGTCCGGATGGTTGCCGCCGTCCGGGATGCCGTTTATAGCCCCGAACGTGGCCGGAATAAAGCGATGGATTCATGGCTAAGCCTTTGAAATTGATCATTTTTGACTGCGACGGCACGCTCGTCGACAGCCAGCACATGATCTGCACCGCGATGAGCCGGGCCTACGTGGCCCACGAGCTCCCGGTTCCGGCGCGCGAAACGCATGCTGTCGATCGTCGGCCTGTCGCTGATCGAGGCGTTCACCGAGCTCGGCAAGGGCGCCGCACAGTTCCCGGTTGCAAGTCTCGCCGAACACTACAAGCTCGCGTTCCACGCGCTGCGCGACGGCGGCGCGGAGCATCTGAGCCGCTCTATCCCGGCGCGCGCGAAGCGGTCGAGGCGCTCGGCGGCGCGCGACGACGTCGTGCTCGGCATGGCGACGGGAAAATCGCAGCGCGGTGCGCGGCTCGTGCTCGGCCATCACGGCCTGCTCGATCGCTTCATCACCATCCAGACCGCGGACGATGCGCCCTCGAAGCCCGATCCCGGCATGGTGCTCGCCGCGATGCGCGAAGCGGGCGCGACGCCGGCAGAACACCGTCGTGGTCGGCGACACGGTGTTCGACATCGCGATGGCGCGCGCCGCGGGCGCGTCCGCGATCGGCGTGTCGTGGGGCTATCACACGCGCGATTCACTGATCGCGAGCGGCGCGCCGGTGATCGACGCGTTCGCCACACTGGAGCCGACGCTCGACAGAATGTGGACACTGTGACGCACGAAGTGCGCCGCAGTCCGGTCGCGGTTCCGCTGGGTGAGCCGCAAACGTTAACTGCGCGACTGGCATGGCATTTATTGCGCGTTCGGCGCGCCGCGGCAGCAAATTCGTCGCTCGTTTCGCTGGCATAACAAGCACGGCGCTTCGCAGCGCTCGCGAAAGCCACCTAATCCCGCGAATTCCGGGCACGATCCCGCATGCGCGCCGCGCAACGCTAGGCGCGCTTTTCCGGAATGGCTCCGCGACAAACTTTGCACCGATTGCGGCGTTATTGGTCGCCTCACTGGCGTGTTGCGTACCCAAGCGTTAGGTGGAGCAATTGGGGAGCCAACGAATGTCGCCAACACGATACTTCCTCGTCCAGCATGACGACGCCTGGATGATCAAGTTCGCCGACGAAGAGTTCGGCCCGTACAAGAGCAAGTCCGAAGCGATGCTGTTCGCGGTCGATGCCGCGCGCAAGCTCGGCGATCGCGGCACCGCGACCGAAGTGTGCCTGATGGGCGAGAACGGATTCTTCCACGCGGAGTGGAGCAATGCGCAGCCAGCGCAAGCCTGACACGCGAGCGGCACATCTCGGCGACCGACCGGATCGGCAACGGCGTCGTTGCCGGCTTCATCGCGACGCTCGCGCTGTCGGTGCTGCACGAGCCGGTGATGATCGTGGCGGAAGCGGTCGGCGCGGACGCGCCGGTCACCGGATGGCTGTTCCACTTCTTCGTCGGCACGCTGCTGTGGGGCGGCGCCTTCGGCTTCGCGCACGACTATCTGCCCGGACCGTCATGGGCGCGCGGCGCGATCTTTGCGCTCGGCGCCGCCGCGATCGTGCTGGTCGGCATCGCGCCGTTCACCGGCGCGGGACTGTTCGGCCTCGAGCTCGGCGTGTTCGCGCCGGCGATCGTGACGCTGTTTCATCTCGCCTATGGCGGAATCCTCGGCGCGATCTACGGCAAGCTGGTCGATACCGAAGAGGCGCGGCGCCATCTCGCGGGCCACGCGCCGCGCTGAGCAGCGATTAAGACTTGATTAGGAGTGGGGCGACGGCCTATCTGCCTTGCGGCAGGTAGGCCTTTTTCATGCGCGACATCTTCGAAGACCTGGCTCGGCGATACGCTCGATCCGACCGAGTCGGCGCGGCGCAACATGCGCCCGCAACTGCGCAAGCGGTTCTATCAGCGCGCGCATGCCGGCGAGGCGCGCGCCGTTCGCGATCCTGCTCGACGGCCGTCCGGTGAAGACGCCGGCCGGCAATGCGCTGGCGCTGCCGTCGCGCGCGCTCGCGCGAGGCGGTCGCGGCCGAATGGGACGCGCAGCAGGAGCGCATCGATCCCGGCCGCGATGCCGCTCACGCGGCTCGCCAACTCGATCATCGACGGCGTCGCGCCGCGCCCGCGCCGGTCGCCGAGGAGGTCGCGAAATATCTCGGCTCCGATCTCGTCTGCTATCGCGCCGATACGCCGGAAGGGCTGGTCGCCAGGCAGGCGCAGCACTGGGACCCGATCCTCGACTGGGCGCGCGAACGCTCGGCGCGCGCTTCGTGCTCGGCGAGGGCGTGATGTTCGTCGCGCAGCCCGACCACGCGATCGCGGCCGCGCGCGCCGCGATCCCGTCCGATCCGTGGCGGCTCGGCGCCGTCAACGTCATCACCACGCTCACCGGCTCGGCGCTGATCGCGCTCGCGCTCGCGGCAGGGCCGGCTCGAGCGTCGACGACGGCGTGGGACGCCGCGCAATGTCGACGAGGACTGGAACATGTCGCTGTGGGGCCGCGACGAGCTCGCGCTCGACCGCCGCGCCAAGCGCTTCGCCGAGATGCAGGCGGCCGGCGACGGTGCTCGCGCCTCGGCGGGATACGGTTTCCGAAACGTTAACGAACGCTTCACCCTTGCGGCCTACACCGTGACCGACGGTCCTTGACCTGCGGCCTGACCTGACAGGTCCAGCGCAAGGAATGCGCCCGTGGACTCTATTCATCTGCCCAACGCCATCACGCTCCCGACCGCGTTCGGAGCGCCGGGCACGCCGTTGCAGGTCGGGCAGGTGGTGCAGGCGCTGGTGCTCGACCTGATCGAGAGCAACGTCTTCCGTCTGCAGCTTCCGCAGGCGACCGTCGATGTGCGCTCCGACGTGCCGCTCAGGCCGTCGGCAGCACGGTCACGCTCGCGGTCAAGGGCGCGGGCGCGAACGCGCGGCTGGTGATCTATGCCGACGATGCGCGGCCGGCCGCGCCGCAGCGCGCAGCGCGCAGCGCCGCAGGCCGCGCAAGCGGCGGCGCCGACGCTCACCGGCAAGCATCCGGTCGGCGAAGCGGTGATCATCGCGCGCGCGCCGGCGCAGCCGGGCAGGGCGCCGGCGCCGGATCGACGCGCCGCGTCGTCGCGCGATGCGCCGCCCGACGCGCGCCTGCGCGCGCGCCGCAGCCGCCACGCGCAGCACGCCGCAGATCGTCACGCCCGAGCGCGCGCTCGGCGAAGCGGTGCGCGCCGCGGCCACGAAGCAGAGCGGCCTCGCGCCGCTGTTTGCCGATGTCGAGCAGGTCGCGAAGCGCGCCGCCCGAAGCGCTGCCGTGCCGGCGCCGGTCCGCGCCGCCGCCGAGCAGGTCGCCGCGCTGCGCGTGCCGCTCGATGAGAATCTCACCGCCAGCCGACGTGAAGCAGGCGTTCGTGCGCTCCGGCGTGCTGTTCGAGCCGCGCGTCGCGGCCGGGAAAGCCGCGGACGTCGCGCCGCCGCCGCGGCGCCGACATGCGCCTGCGCCGGCCGGCGACCTCAAGGCCGCGCTGCTGGTGTTCCGCCAGGTGCTGAAGACCTGGGCCGACGACACCGCGCCGCAACGCGCGTCCGCGCCGCCGCTCGTCGCCTGCCGACGCCCGACCGTGCCGATGCGCCGCGCCCGGCGCTGCCGCTCGCGGACGCGGCGAGCATCAAGCATCTCGCCAACGCGCTCGCGGGCGCGCCGGACGAGCTGCTGCCGGTGGCTCCGCCGCTCTCGCCCGAGCAGGCGACCAATCTCGCGAAAAGTGTCGCGACGCAGCTGCAGGCGCGCGACGCGCCGGAGCATCCGCGTCCGCGTCGCGCCGCGCCGAACGGTCCGCCGCCGCCCTATCGCGGCGCGCCGCTCGAGCGCGCAGCCGCCGGCCGCGCCGACGATCACGCCCGATACGCCGCCGCACGAGAGCGCCGAGCGGCTGCTCGCCGCGACCGACGGCGCGCTCGCGCGCACCACGCTTGCTGCAGGCCGCCTCGCTGCCGGATCAGCAGACGCAGCGCATCGATCCGGCCGCGCAGCGCTGGACCTTCGAGGTGCCGTTCGCGAGCCCGCAGGGCACCGCGATCGCGCAGTTCGAGGTGAGCCGCGACGCCGCAGGCCGCCAAATCCGACCGCCAGCTTGCGACCTGGCGCGCGCGCTTCTCGCTCGACGTCGAGCCGATGGGGCCGGTGCATGCGCTGGTCGCGCTCGCCGGCGCGCGCACCAGCGTCACGCTCTGGGCCGAGCGGCACGCGACCGCCGCGCGGCTGAACGACAACGCCGCGATGCTGAACGACGCGCTGCGCGCCGCCGAGCTCGAGCCGGCCGATGTTCTGTTTCGCGTCGGCGCGCCGCCGCGCGGTCGCGAGACAGGCCGCGCCCGGCCGCTTCATGGATCGCGCCACATGACGACGCCCGCTCGCGGTCGCGCTTGCAATACGACAAGTCGGCCGTGCCGGTGCCGCGCGTGATCGCGAAGGGGCGCGGCGAAACCGGCGAGGCGATCCTCGCGCTGGCGCGCGAGCACGGCGTGCCGATCGAGGAGAACGCGCCGCTCGCCGAGGCGCTGGCGCAGGTCGAGCTCGGCGAGGATATTCCGGAAGCGCTTTATCGCGCGGTCGCCGAAGTGCTGATCTTCATCCTGCGCGCGCGCGGGAAGATCAGCTAGCTCCCCGCCATCGCGCCGCCGATGCGGCCGAGATGGGTGAAGCTCGCGCCCGCGCCGTATTTCAGCCCGAAGCCGAGCGCGCGGTCGATGCCGATATGCGCCGCCCAGATCAGCGCGATCGCCAGCAGGTCGAACGACGGCAGCAGGAAGCCGGCGATCGCGAGCGCGACCGGCACGAACAGCACGTGCATCGCGTTGTAGGCGATCGCGCCCGGCCGCGTGCCGAGGAAATAGGCGGCAAAGCTCACGTCCGGCACCAGGATGAGCGCGGCGAACAGCCACCAGTTCGCGCCGATGCGGTGGTACAGATAGAGCGCGCCGAGCGCGAGCGCCGCGCCTTCGAGCCGCAGCAGCAGGCGCGGCATGCCTTCCACCGCGCCGGCCAGTCGGGAAACCGCCATGACGTCCTCCGTGCTGTGCGCTGAGGATTGCCCGGTTTGCCGGCAATGACAATGTGACGTAGCCGGTTCGTGATCGGGTAGTGATCGATGAAAGACATCCTGGAAAAGCTGGAAGTGCGGCGCGAAAACGCCCGGCTCGGCGGCGGGCAGGCGCGCATCGACGCGCAGCACAAGCGCGGCAAGCTGACCGCGCGCGAGCGCGTCGAGCTGCTGATGGACAAGGACTCCTTCGAGGAGTTCGACATGTTCGTCGAGCACCGCGCGACCGATTTCGGCATGGACAAGGGCGCCAAGATTCCCGGCGACGGCGTCGTCACCGGCTGGGGCACGGTGAACGGCCGCACCGTGTTCGTGTTCGCCAAGGACTTCACGGTGTTCGGCGGCTCGCTCTCGGAGACCCACGCGCTGAAGATCCAGAAGATCCAGGACATGGCGATGAAGGCGCGCGCGCCGATCGTCGGCCTGTTCGATGCCGGCGGCGCGCGCATCCAGGAGGGCGTCGCCTCGCTCGGCGGCTACGGCGAGGTGTTCAAGCGCAACGTGATCGCGTCCGGCGTGATCCCGCAGATCTCCGTCATCATGGGGCCGTGCGCCGGCGGCGACGTCTATTCGCCGGCGATGACCGACTTCATCTTCATGGTGAAGGACACGAGCTACATGTTCGTGACCGGGCCGGAGGTGGTGAAGACCGTCACCAACGAGGTCGTCACCGCGGAAGAGCTCGGCGGCGCGAGCGTGCACACCACCAAGTCGGGGATTTCCGACGGCGCGTTCGAGAACGACGTCGAGTGCCTGCTGCAGATCCGCCGGCTGCTCGATTTCCTGCCCGCCAACTGCGCGGCGGGCGTGCCGGAATGGCCGAGCTTCGACGACATCGAGCGCGCCGACGAATCGCTCGACACGCTGATCCCGGACAATCCGAACAAGCCCTACGACATCAAGGAGCTGATCCTGAAGGTCGCGGACGAGGGCGATTTCTTCGAGCTCTCGGCGGCCTACGCGAAGAACATCGTGACCGGCTTCGGCCGCATCGCGGGCCGCACGGTCGGCTTCGTGGCGAACCAGCCGATGGTGCTGGCGGGCGTGCTCGACAGCGATGCCTCGCGCAAGGCCGCGCGCTTCGTGCGCTTCTGCGACGCCTTCGGCATTCCGATCGTCACCTTCGTGGACGTGCCGGGCTTCCTGCCGGGCACCGCGCAGGAATATGGCGGGCTGATCAAGCACGGCGCGAAGCTGCTGTTCGCCTATTCGCAGGCGACCGTGCCGCTCGTCACCGTGATCACGCGCAAGGCCTTCGGCGGCGCCTATGACGTGATGGCGTCAAAGCACATCGGCGGCGACGTGAACTACGCCTGGCCGACCGCGCAGATCGCCGTGATGGGCGCGAAGGGCGCGGTGGAGATCATCTTCCGCGCCGACATCGGCGATGCCGGACAAGATCGCGGCGCGCACCAAGGAATACGAGGACCGCTTCCTCTCGCCGTTCGTCGCCGCCGAGCGCGGCTATATCGACGAGGTGATCATGCCGCACGCGACGCGCCGCCGCGTCGCGCGCGCGCTCGCGATGCTGCAAGGGCAAGCAGGTCGAGATGCCGGCGAGGAAGCACGATAATCTGCCGTTGTGAGGTCACGTGCCGCTGCTTGAGGCTGCCGACAAGGTCGAGATCCGCATTCTGGTCGACAACGCGACCGACATGCTCTCGTCCAATCCGCCGTTCGTCGAGAGCGAGTCGGGCTATCTCAACCGGCGCGGCTTCAAGGTCAGCTCGGCGCGATGCCTGTGCTGCGCGGTGCATGGTCTTTCATGCCTGGTGACGGTGCATCGCGGCGGCAAGAGCCGCACCGTGCTGTTCGACACCGGCCCCGAGGACTACGCCTTCGAGCGCAACGTGACGCGGCTCGGCGTCGATCTCGGCGCGGTGGACAGCATCGTGCTGTCGCACGGCCACTGGGACCATTCGGGCGCGATGCTGCTCGCGCTCGGCATGATCCGCGGCCGCAACGGCGCGCGCACCGTGCCGTTCTACGCGCATCCCGGAATGTTCGTGACCCGCGGCGTGCGCCAGCCCGACGGCTCGGTGCGGCGCATGGACGATGTGCCGAGCGTCGCCGACCTGACGGATTTCGGCGCCGCAGATGGTCGTGACGACGCGAGCCGCAAACGTTTCTCGACGGGCTGTTCTATGTGAGCGGCGAAATCCCGCGCCTGACGTCGTTCGAGCGCGGCTATCCGGGGCAGATGCGGCGCACGGCGGACGGCTGGGAGCCGGACGAACTGCTGATGGACGAGCGCTGGCTCGCGGTGAATGTCGCCGGCAAGGGGCTCGTGGTTTTTTCGGCCTGCTCGCATGCCGGGATCGTCAACGTGTGCAAGCACGCGCGTGCGACCTTCCCGGACATCCCGATCCATGCCGTGATGGGCGGGCTGCATCTCTCCGGGCCGAACGAGGCCGTCATCCCGCAGACGGTCGAGGGGCTGGCCGAGTTCGGCATCCGCGACCATCGCGGCCGGCCACTGCACCGGCTGGCGCGCGATGACGGCGCTCGCGAATGCGTTCGGCGGCGCGCTCGCCCCGACGGCGGTCGGCAAGCAGTTCACGTTTTAGCGGGGCCGCCCGGCGTCAGATCATCGAGAGCGCGGCCTTGCGGCATTTCACGACGCGGCTGGTCAGGCCGGGCCGAAGCTCTTGAACACCTTGAGCTGCTCTCGAAACGCCTTGGACGCCCGTCGCAGATCTGCGTTACGGTGGCTGTCGGGTCGGCCTTGTTGGCGGCCTTGAACGTGATGTCGCCGGGTTTGCCGTCATCGGCGACGCTGAGCGCCCGCTGCAGCCCGATCACGCCGCGCGACGGCCCAGAGTGCACGCCGAAATCGAACGTCACGAGGTCGACGCCCTCTGGGCAGATTGTCGCCGACCGACATGGTCAGATCCAGATTTCGAGGCTCGTAGATCGGCGCCGACCTTGTCGGGGGTCAGCGCCTTCAAATCGGCGATGGCTCGCACTGGCGGCCGGCAGGAAGGTCGACAGCGTCGCCTGGGGGACGCCGAGATTGGTCGGTCCATCCGGATCATTCGGTGTTGTTGACGAAGCCTGCCCGCGCAACCGGGAGCGTGGAAAGCCCGAGATCAGTTGTCGAAGTTGCCTGCGGCCATGGGCAACGACCTCCTCTACTTTCGCTGAGGTTGAGTATAGGCGCTTTGAGTTCTCACCGCGGTCGAAGGATCCAGGTCACGCAGTGCCGGTCGCCGCTATACTCGCGTGCTGTCTACGGTATGCCGACTTGCGCCGGCGCGAGACCGGCAATGTCCTCCGGACGTATCGGATAGAGCCCAGCAGAGGAGCTTCCGATGCCCACCTACTTCATCGTCCGCGCCACCATCGCCGATCCCGCCAAGCGCGCGGCGTTCGACGCGTGGTACAAGAACGAGCACCTGCCCGATGCCGCCAAATCGTTCGGCGCCGAGAAGGCGTGGCGGTTCTGGAGCGAGACCGATCCGGCGGTGCACCAGGCGACCTATCAGTTCGCCGACCGCGCGGCGCTCGATCGCGGCACCGGCGGTCCGGACATGAAGCGCCTGGTCGCGGATTTCGACAAGGCGTGGCCGGGCATCCCGCGCTCGCGCGAGATCATGACCCTCGCCGAGGAGTGGGGCGCGTAGCTAGCCGCCGCGCGGCGTCGCGGGCGGGGTGACCGGAGCCGCCGGCGTCGGCCCGGTCGCGGTCGCGGCGGGCGGCGCGTTCGGCTGGTCGCCCTTGTGGTTGATGCTGAACACCGCCAGGAACATGAGGGCGGCGAACCCGATCAGGATCGCCCATCGTTTCCCGCTGCTGGCCGGGCGTTCATCCGGCTCGAGCAGCGGACCGGCTTCCCGGTTCGCGATATCTTGGTTGGCCATGGGACATCTCCCGCTTTCGAAGCAAAATGCTTCGCGCGGGATGAGGTTCCGGCGGTTCCGCGCCGGAGCCGCCTTAGCGGCTGGGCGCGCCCGACGCGGTTCCGATCAGCGAGGGGGCGGCAAGGCGGATATGGGCGTCGTTCATGAAGGCGAGGCCGTACATGGCGAACAAGACGGCGAAGGAAATGCCGAGCGTCACCGTCCAGGTGCGCGCCGGGCTGGTGTGGGTCTCGTCCTGCTTGCGGTCTGCTTCGGACATCAAAAATACTCCTCCGCGGGCGAACGGCCCGCTGGGCCCTTCAAAATGTGGAACTTTCGGGCGCCGTCATAGCGCCGCTGCCGTTGCAATGCAACATAGGGACCGTTCTTGGCGATCGCGTGGCAAATTGGAGAGTTAAATGATCGTGTCTATTCGCCTTTCTGCATCATCTGGCGGCCTTCACGCGTGGTGGCGGCGATCGCGCTCGAATTCGTGCTGTTGCGCGGCGAGCTGACGCGTATGGAGCGCGCGCCGGTTGCAGGTCGCCGACATGGTGCTCGGCATCGCCGCCACGGTGCTGCTGCTGGTCGGGCTCGCCCGCGTGTTCTGGTTCGAGAAGGGCGCGACCTACTACTTCCACAACCACGCCTTCCTGGGAAAGTTCTCGCTGTTCATCCTGGTGGCGCTGCTCTCGATCGTGCCGACGGTCGAATTCCTGTCGTGGCGCAAGGCCGTGAAGGCGGGGCAGGTGCCGGTGGTCGCGGCGGCCAGGCTCAAGCGGCTGCGCATGATCGTGCATATCGAGCTGGCGGCGATCGTGCTCATCCTGCTGTTCGCCGCGATGATGGCGAAGGGCGGATGGGTCTAGTTCGCTTGCAGCGTGTCCGCATCCCGCATCATGTGCGGGACCAGGGCTTTTTCGGGATCATGCTCTAGCGGCGCGCGCGCTCACGCCGTAGACTTGAAGCTGCGAAGCGATTTTTCATACACTTCAGCGATTCCCGTCACACACGCGGCAGGGGGACATCATGGCTGCACCCAACACCCGATACTGGAGCGCGCGCGAGAACGTGCACAAGCCGGCGGGCTTGCATCTGCTGGTCACGCGGGCAGGTCGAAGTGTCCGACCCTCAACAAGGTGCCGAGCCTCGCCAAGAGACCATCGCGCGATCCGAAGGTTCTCGGTACTGGAGTTGACGCATCGTCGCCGATTCCGACGAACCGAGCGGCGACGCGATGGTCTGGCGAGGGGCGAACTACCACGAAGTGGTGAAGGCGGATCAGTACAGCAGCGTCGTCATCCGCTGGGACGACGATGTGATCGAACGCATCCCGGTGGTCGACGACCGCGAGCACGGCGCGGCGATGAAAAAGCAATGTGCAGGCGCAGAACGCGGCCGCCGCCAAGACGATCAAGTTGAAGCCGGCGAAGCCCGCGCCGAAGAAGGCGGCGGCGAAAAAAGCCGCGCCGAAGGCGGCGGCGCCAAAGAAAGCCGCCGGATACGCCAAGAAGGCCGCGAAAAAAGCCGCCAAGAAATCGGCCAAGAAGACCGCAAAAAAGACCGCCAAGAAGAGCGCCAAGAAAGCCGCCAAGAAGAGCGCGAAGAAATCCGCCAAGAAGTCCGCGCTCAAGAGGTTCGTGAAGAAGATGGTCAAGAAGCTGACGCCGGCGAAGAAGAAGAAAAAGAAGCGCTGATCGTCGCCGCGGCTTTCGGCCGTTCGCAATCGACCCGCCCCGGATTTGCTGCGATAATTCGCGGCAAATCGGGGACGTCTCATGTGGTTTCGGCTGATCGTTTTCGCCGCGTCTTGCTCCTCGCGCTTCCCTTGGCGCTTCCCGTCCGCGCGCAGGATGGGCTGATCGCCTACAAATCGCTGAGCCCGGATCTCGCGCTCGAGCTTGCGCGCGCCGCGCTCGCCTCCTGCCGCGCGCGCGGCTTTCAGGTGACGGTCGCGGTGGTGGACCGCTTCGGGGTAACGCAGGTCGTGCTGCGCGACCGTTTCGCCGGTCCGCATACGGTGCCGACCGCGACCGGCAAGGCCTGGACCGCGGTCTCGTTCCGCACCAGCACGGCTGAGCTTGCCGCGATGACACAGCCCGGGATGCCGCAGGCAGGCATCCGCGCGCTGCCCGGCGTGGTCGCCGTCGGCGGCGGTCTGACGATCGAGGCGGGCGGCTCGACGGTCGGCGGCGTGGGCGTCTCCGGCGCGCCGGGCGGCGACGCGGACGAGGCCTGCGCCAAAGCCGGGATCGAGGCGGTGAGGGATAAGCTTGAGTTCTGAAAGGGTTAGATTGAGTGGCGGCTCGATCCATTGCCCTGTTGCACCTGATGCGATAACATCAGATGCATGCGCACGACGCTCGACATCGACGATGACGTGCTCGAAGCCGTCAAGGAACACGCCAAGGCGAAGGACGTCACAGCCGGTCGCCTGGTGTCGGATATCATTCGCAAGGAATTTACGCGCCCGGCCGATGCGTCTCTGGTCCGCCGGAACGGTTTTTGGGTTCTTCCGAGGCGCGGCGGCGTGATCACCTCGGAATTGGTGAAGCGTCTCGCCGAAGACGAGTTCTGACCGTTGCGCGCGCTATTCGATGTCAATGTGCTCATAGCACTGCTCGACGAACAGCATACCCAACATCATCGAGCGCAGAATTGGTGGTCCACCAATAGCGATGGCGGTTGGGCGTCATGTCCGCTCACGCAGAACGGATATGTGCGCATCATGTCACAGCCCGCCTATCAGCAGCCGATCACGGTTGCATTCGCTTTGGACTTTCTGGCGCGACAGATCGCGAACAGCGATCACGAGTTTTGGCCGGATCACATTTCGCTGCTCGATACAGATTTCTTTGACCGCGACGGCATTCTCGGGCCAAGGCAAATAACCGATGTGTACTTGCTCGCGCTCGCGGCAAAACATGGCGGTCGTCTCGTCACGATGGACACCGCGATTCCTCATGCTGCTGCGCGGCACGCCGGTCCCGAGCATCTCGTGGTGATCTAATACACCACCACGCTGCGGATGCTTTCCCCGGCGTGCATCAGGTCGAAGCCCTTGTTGATGTCGGCGAGCGGCATCGTGTGAGTGATCATCGGGTCGATCTCGATCTTGCCGTCCATGTACCAGTCGACGATCTTCGGCACGTCGGTGCGGCCGCGCGCGCCGCCGAAGGCGGTGCCTTTCCATACGCGCCCGGTCACCAGCTGGAACGGCCGCGTTGCGATCTCGGCGCCGGCCGGCGCGACGCCGATGATGACGCTCACGCCCCAGCCGCGATGGCAGGCTTCGAGCGCCTGGCGCATCACCGTCACATTGCCGGTGCAGTCGAAGGTGTAGTCGGCGCCGCCGATCTGGTCGGCGCCGCGCTTGGTCATGTTCACGAGATGCGGCACGAGGTCGGCGCCGGCGTCCTTCGGATTGACAAAGTGAGTCATGCCAAAGCGTTCGCCCCATTCCTTGCGGGCGTTGTTGAGGTCGACGCCGATGATCATGTCGGCGCCGGCGAGGCGCAGGCCCTGGATCACGTTGAGCCCGATGCCGCCGAGACCGAACACGATGGCCTTCGCGCCGGGCTCCACTTTCGCGGTGTTCAGCACCGCGCCGATGCCGGTCGTCACGCCGCAGCCGATGTAGCAGATCTTGTCGAACGGAGCGTCCTCGCGCACTTTTGCCACGGCAATTTCGGGCAGCACCGTGAAGTTCGCGAAGGTCGAGCAGCCCATGTAGTGGTGCAGCTTCTTGCCGTCGAGCGAGAAGCGCGACGTGCCGTCCGGCATCAGGCCCTGGCCCTGCGTCGCGCGGATCGCGGTGCAGAGATTGGTCTTGCGCGACAGGCATGACGGGCACTGGCGGCATTCCGGCGTGTAGAGCGGGATGACGTGGTCGCCCTTCTTCACCGAGGTGACGCCCGGCCCGATCTCGACCACGACGCCCGCGCCTTCATGGCCGAGGATCGCCGGGAACAGGCCCTCGGGGTCGGCGCCGGAGAGCGTGAACTCGTCGGTGTGGCAGATGCCGGTCGCCTTGATCTCGACCAGCACCTCGAACGCCTTCGGGCCGTCGAGCTGGACCGTCATCATCTCGAGCGGCTTGCCCGCCGCGACCGCCACCGCTGCCTTCACGTCCATGCGTCTCGCTCCTCGTTGAGGCCGGATCATAGAGCATGATCCCGAAGTGGGCACCGGTTCGGAAAGGATCATGCTCCACCAATAACCAGGCGCGCGCTGCGTCGTGCGACCAAAAATGCGATGATCGGAACGTGCCGTGCCGTTAAGCTGCGGCAAAAGGGGACTCAATGTCGCACATCTGATCGGCGTCACGATCGGCGGGCTGGTCGGGCTCGCGGTCTTCTATTTCGGCTTCCGCATGTTCGGCCGCCCGGGCGCCGCCGGCGCGCGACTGTTCATCTGGGTGTGGCTGGCGGCGTCGCTGCTCAACGGCGCGGTCGGCATGTTCTGGGCCGGCATTCCGCTCATCAACGAGATCGGCGCGTTCATCCCGATCTTCGGCATTCCGGCCGCGGCTGCCTGGTATCTCGGTTATCGGCTGCACTGATGGCGCGCTTCAAGGCGGTCCGCACCGACCGTGAACTGGAATGCCCCGCGATCGACGCGGGGCTGCGCGCGGCGGGCTGCGAGCTTGTGCTGTTGCCCGAGGGGATCGGCGAGGACGCGTTGTGCGCGGCGGTGCGCGACGCCGACATTCTGCTGATGTGCTACACGCCGGTCACCGCGCGGGTGATCGAGGCCGCGCCGAGGCTCAAGGGCATCGTCAAATACGGCGTCGGGATCGACGCGATCGATATCGCGGCCGCGATGGCGCGCGGCATTCCGGTCGTGAACGTGCCGGAATACGCCGAGGAGACGGTCGCCGAAGGCGCCTTCGCGCTGATGATCGCGCTCGCGAAGAAGCTGATGCCGATCGGCCGCGAGATGGCGACGAAAGGCTGGGCCTGGCCGACCGCGCCATGGATGGGCGTTGATCTCGCGGGCCGCACGCTCGGCATCGTCGGCACCGGCAAGATCGGCCGCAGCATGGCGCGCATGGCGTCGGGCTTCCGCATGCGCGTGATCGGCTACGACCCGCATGTGCCGGCCGAGGCGATGCGGGCAGGGGGCATCGAGAAGGCCGACGAACTGGACGCGCTGCTGACGCAGAGCGACGTCGTCTCGATCCACGCGGTGCTCAACGCCGAGACGCGCCACCTGATCGGCGCGCGCGAACTCGGCCTGATGAAGCCGTCCGCGTACCTGATCAACGTGTCGCGCGGCGCGATCGTGGACGAGGCCGCGCTGGTCGCGGCGTTGCGGGACAAGCGCATCGCCGGCGCCGCGCTCGACGTGTTCAGCCGGGAGCCGCTGGCGCACGCCGGCCATCCGATGAGCGCGCTGTTCGGCATGGACAACGTGATCCTGTTTCCGCACCTGACCTTCTACACCGAGGAGGCGATGGCCCGGCTCACCGACGACACGCTCGCGCGCGCGCGCGAAATCCTCGAAGGCCGCCCGGTGCTGGTGAAGTCGCACGATCCGCGACTGCGCGCGCAGCGCAAGGGCGTGGTGTTCGGCGACCGCCTATTCGCTTCGTCCAGCACCATCTGCGTCTGCGTCACGATCGCGGCGAGCCGGCCGTCGTTGCGCGTGATGCGCGTCTGCACCACGATGGTGGTGCGCCCGCGATGCAGCGGGATGCTTTCGGCGCGCGCGACATCGCCGATCGGGATGCCGGCGAAGAAGTTGGTCTTGCTCTCGATCGTCGTGGTGCGCTGGCCGGCCTTGAGGTTCGCGCGCGAGATCGTGCCGCCCAGGCTGTCCGCGTAGGCCATCAGCGCGCCGCCGTGCATCACGCCGTTGCGGTTGGTGAACTCGTCGCGCACGACAAGCTCGGCCTCGAGCCGCTCGGGCGCGACGCTGATCAGCTTGATGCCGAGGAAATGCGCGAAGGGCGGCTGGTCGGGCAGGGGCATGCTGTGGTCCAATACGGGCTGGATGTGATCGAGGGAGGTCGCGCGTGCGGATGGTCGGATTGGCGTTGCTGGTCGTCGCGGCGAACGCGTTGGCGGCGCCGGCCTTCGCGCAGGGACGTTGCCAGCGCCTGTGGGTCGAGCGCAACTCGATCTACAAGGCGGCGGGCTATTGCTTCAATACCCCGCGCGGCGTCCGCTATTTCGGCAATGCCGGCTGCAGCTACGACAATGTGCGCGACGTGCCGCTGTCGGACCGCGATCGCACGCATCGTGGCGCGGATCGTCGCCGAAGAGCGCTCCATCGGCTGCAACTGACACCAACGAAAAGGGCGCGGCCGAAGCCGCGCCCTGTTACGCTCTATCCGTGCCGGAAGCCTGCGATTCGATCATGCGCTACTGCGGCTGCGGCACGATGCGGATGTAGGGCTTCGGCGCCTTCCAGCCCTGCGGATAGGTCTTCTTGGCGTCCTCGTCCGATACCGAGCCGGCGATGATCACGTCCTCGCCCTGCTTCCAGTTCACCGGCGTCGCGACCTTGTGCTTCGCGGTCATCTGCAGGCTAGTCGATCACGCGCAGCACCTCGTCGAAGTTGCGGCCGGTGGTCATCGGATAGACCAGGATGAGCTTCACCTTCTTGTCCGGCCCGATGACGAACACGTTGCGCACGGTCTGATTGTCGGCCGGCGTGCGCTTGGCCGGATCGCCCGACACCGCGGCCGGCAGCATGCCGTAGAGCTTCGAGACGTTGAAGTCGGTGTCGCCGATCATCGGATAGTTCGGCGCGTGCCCTTGCGTCTCCTTGATGTCGGCGGCCCAGCCGGCGTGGCGGTCGACCGGATCGACCGAGAGGCCGATGATCTTCACGTTGCGCTTGTCGAACTCCGGCTTGATCTTCGCCATGTAGCCGAGCTCGGTGGTGCACACCGGCGTGAAGTCCTTCGGGTGCGAGAACAGCACCGCCCATTTGTCGCCGATCCAGTCGTGGAATTTGATGCGGCCTTCGGTCGTTTCGGCTTCGAAATCGGGCGCGGTGTCGCCCAGCGAGAGAGCCATCAGTATCCTCCGTCGTTCAAACGATGAATTCCGCCGGATATATAAGTGGCGCGACGGGAACTGGCCAGTTCGCGGCCGCCGATAAGGATCGTTCGTTCAAGGCGCGGCGTCGCGGAGAACGATTTGCCCCGCGCGGCCGGCGCGCGAGCAAGCTGTCCTCCGGGCCGCGGCCGGCTCCGATTGACTTTCTTGCTGCAACGCCGCAAGCCAGAGAGCCGGTTTCGGGTAAAGGGCACATGTTCAAGCGCATCCTGATCGCCAATCGCGGCGAGATCGCCTGCCGGATCATCAAGACCGCGCGCAAGATGGGGATCGCGACCGTCGCGGTCTATTCCGACGCCGACCGCGACGCGCTGCATGTCGAGATGGCGGACGAGGCGGTGCATATCGGCCCGCCGGCCGCGGCGGAAAGCTATCTGGTCATCGACAAGATCGTGGCGGCCTGCAAGCAGACCGGCGCCGAGGCGGTGCATCCGGGCTACGGCTTCCTCTCCGAGCGCGAGGCGTTTCCGCGCGCGCTGGAAGCCGCCGGCATCGCGTTCATCGGGCCGAACCCGCACGCCATCGCCGCGATGGGCGACAAGATCGAGAGCAAGAAGGCGGCGGCCGCCGCGAAGGTCTCGACCGTGCCGGGCCATCTCGGCGTGATCGACGACGAGAAGCACGCGGTGAAGATCGCCGACGAGATCGGCTATCCGGTGATGATCAAGGCCTCGGCCGGCGGCGGCGGCAAGGGCATGCGCATCGCCTATTCGCAGGCCGAGGTGGCGGAAGGCTTCGCGCGCTCGAAGTCGGAGGCGAAGTCCTCGTTCGGCGACGACCGCATGTTCATCGAGAAGTTCATCGTCGATCCGCGCCACATCGAAATCCAGGTGCTCGGCGACAAGCACGGCAACGTCATCTATCTCGGCGAGCGCGAATGCTCGATCCAGCGCCGCAACCAGAAGGTCATCGAGGAAGCGCCGTCGCCGCTGCTCGACGAGGCGACGCGGCGCAAGATGGGCGAGCAGGCGGTCGCGCTGGCGAAGGCCGTCGGCTACGACTCGGCCGGCACGGTCGAGTTCGTCGCCGGGACAGGACCGCAGCTTCTTCTTCCTCGAGATGAACACGCGGCTGCAGGTCGAGCATCCGGTGACGGAATTGATCACCGGCATCGATCTGGTCGAGCAGATGATCCGCGTCGCGGCGGGCGAGCCGCTCAAGATCAAGCAGAGCGACGTGAAGCTCACCGGCTGGGCGGTCGAGAGCCGCGTCTATGCCGAGGACCCGACGCGCAACTTCCTGCCCTCGACCGGGCGGCTCACGACCTACCGGCCGCCGGAAGAGAGCGAGCGCAACGGCATCACGGTGCGCAACGACACCGGCGTCTACGAGGGCGGCGAGATCTCGATCTGGTACGACCCGATGATCGCCAAGCTGGTCACCCACGCCGACACGCGCGAAGCCGCGATCGACGCGCAGGCCGCAGCGCTCGATGCGTTCGCGATCGAGGGCATCCGCCACAACATCCCGTTCCTCGCCGCGCTGATGGCGCATCCGCGCTGGCGCGCCGGCAAGCTCTCGACCGGCTTCATCGCCGAGGAGTTCAAGGACGGCTTCCAGAACCCGGCGCCGGAAGGCGAGAGCGCGAAGATGCTCGCCGCCGTGGCGGTCGCGATCGACCACAAGCTCGGCAGCCGCAAGCGGCTGATCTCGGGCGCAGCTCACCGGCCGCGCGGTGACGCGCGCGACCAGCCGCGCGCGTCTGGCTCGACACCAAGGAATACACCGTCGAGGTGACCGACGAGAGCGCGCCGGCCACGCGAGACGAGCCTGGTGCCGGATGCCGGCGAAGCCGCGCTGTCGGTGCGCTACGACGGCGAGCTGATCGCGCTCAAGTCGGCGTGGAAGCCGGGCGAGCCGGTGTGGTCCGGCACGGTCAACGGCCAGCCGGTCGCCGTGCAGGCGCGGCCGATCCCGAACGGCTATCTGCTGTCGTGGCGCGGCGCGCATGCGCGCACGCAGGTCTATACCGAGCGCGAGGCCGGCTACGCGCGGCTGATGCCGGTGAAGGTCGCGGCCGACACCGGCAAGAAGCTGCTCTGTCCGATGCCGGGCCTGGTCGAAGGCGATCGCGGTCGCCGAGGGGCAGGAGGTCAAGGTCGGCGAGACGCTCGCGGTGGTCGAGGCGATGAAGATGGAGAACGTGCTGCGCGCCGAGCGCGACGGCACGGTGAAGAAGCTGCACGCCAAGCCGGGCGACAGCCTGGCGGTCGACGCGGTGATCATGGAGTTCGCGTGAGAGTTGTCATCAAGCAGCGGCTGCAGCATGATTTTCCGAAAAGTGGTGAACCGCTTTTCGGGATAATGCTCATGCAATGCTATAAGCGCGGCGTCGGCCGCCGATGTCGCTCAATCACGCCTTCATTCTCGATCAGGTGCGCCGCCGCGCGGGCGAGCAGCGCGGCCGTGCTCGATTTCGGCTGCGGGCAGGGCGAGTTCGTCGCGCTCGCGCGGCGCGAAGGTTTGCAGGCGCAGGGCTGCGACTGGTACGCCGGCCCGTGGGCCTGGCTGTTCGACGACGTGAAGAAGAACCCGGCGCTGCGCGATCATGTCAGGCAGATCGAACCGGACGGGCGGCTGCCGTTTCCCGACGCGAGCTTCGATGCCGTCACGTCGAACATGGTGTTCGAGCACGTGGTCGATTTCGAGAAGCCGGTCAGCGAGATCGCGCGCGTGCTCAAGCCCGGCGGCGTGTTCGTCGTGCTGTTTCCGGGCCGCGAGCTGTGGTTCGAGCAGCATGTCGGGCTGCCGTTCGCGCATCGCTTTCCGTCGCCGGGATACTTTTCGCTCGCGCATCGCCTCGGGCTCGGCTGGCAGCGCGAGGGCCTGTCGCGCGACGCGTGGGTCGCGCGCAGCGTCGCGTCGATGCGCGATGAGGTCGCCTATCGCCCCGCACGCGAGGCCGAGGCGCTGTTCGGGCGCGCGTTCGACATCGAGCAGCGCGCGGAAGCCGACTGGATCCGCGACCGCGTCGCGCACAGCCGGCTGAAACCGTCGCCCCGCTGATCGCGCCGCGCGCGCTCGATCCGGCTGCTGCGATTCCTCTGCCGCCGGCTCGCCACAATGGTGCTGGTGCTGCGCAAGCGGGGCTGAGGGAACTCAGCCTCCGCTGAGACGTTCCCGTCCGCACGAGCGGGACATGAACATCCAGCACAAGCCTGACAAGACGGCCGAAAAGGCGAAGAAAACCAAGCAGCCGCCGCAGGTGCAGCACCATCAGCCCGGCGTCGAGAGCGAGATGCGGCCGCAGCCGGATTACCGGCCGAAGTATCCCGGCGTCGGCAAGCTCAAGGACAAGGTCGCGGTCATCACCGGCGGCGACAGCGGCATCGGCCGCGCGGTCGCGGTCGCGATGGCGCGCGAAGGCGCCCTGATCGCGATCCTGTATCTGGAGGAAACCGCCGACGCGAAGGAGACCGCGCGCCTGGTCGAGGACGAGGGAAGCCGCGCGATCCTGTTCCGGGGCGACGTCGGCGACGAGATGTTCTGCTGGGAGTCGGTCGAGCGGGTGCACGAGGAGTTCGGCCGCATCGACATCCTGGTCAACAACGCGGCCGAGCAGCACGAGGTCGAGGACCCGGCGGAACTGTCGAGCGAACAGCTCGAGCGCACCTTCCGCACCAACGTGTTCTCGTTCTTCCACATGACGCGCGCCTGCCTGCAATACATGCAGAGCGGCGCGAGCATCATCAACACCACCTCGATCACCGCCTATCAGGGCCACAAGACGCTGATCGACTATGCGGCGACCAAGGGCGCGATCGTGGCGCTGACGCGCTCGCTGTCGCAGGCGCTCACCGACAAGGGCATCCGCGTCAACGGCGTCGCGCCCGGCCCGATCTGGACGCCGCTGATCCCGGCCTCGTTCAAGGCCGAGAAGGTCGCGCGGCACGGCGAGAGCGTGCCGATGGAGCGCGCCGGCCAGCCCAACGAAGTGGCGCCCTGCTACGTGTTTCTCGCCAGCGATGACGCCTCCTACATCTCGGGGCAGGTGCTGCATCCGAACGGCGGGAAGATCGTCAACGCCTGAAGGAGACCGATCATGGCACCGACCCCCAAGCCGAAGCCCGACGGCGACCGCACCGCCGCCGATCCCGACAAGAACGCCCGGCTCGAGACCTACGAGCAGGAGGTCGAGCGCGCCTCGGTCGAAAGCATTGCCGAGCACCCGGAAGGCTCCGCCCCGCCGCTGGAGCGCCTCGTCGACGC
Organism: uncultured Alphaproteobacteria bacterium; assembly: GCA_963839985.1. Taxonomy (GTDB): domain Bacteria; phylum Pseudomonadota; class Alphaproteobacteria; order Rhizobiales; family Xanthobacteraceae; genus PALSA-894. The sequence continues at coordinate 379,957 of CAWIXG010000021.1, forward strand.
GCATCCGCAGAAACAGCGCAAGTAGCGCGGCAAGTAACGCGGCAAGTAGCGCAGTCCCGGCCGGCCATGCCAATCTGCGGCATGGACCTGCTGAACCTGTTCACCACGACCGAGGGCCGCCTTGCGCGCAAGGCGTTCTGGCTCAGCCTGATCGCGATCTACATCGCGGGCTTCTGCGCGCAGATGCTGCTCGACGGCGCGGTGCGGGCGCGTGCCGGGCTGACGCCGTTCATGGTGGCGCAGACGGTGCTGCTCTGGGCCTGGCTCGCGATCCACATCAAGCGGCTGCGCGACGCCGGGCAGGGGCCGGCCGCTGCGATCGGCGTCGCGGTCGTCTACGCGCTGGCGCTCTGCGCTGCTGCTGCTGCTGATCGCGTTCCTGACCAATCCGAACGCCTCGCCGGGCGTGGAGGCCGAGCGCTCCGCCGACGACTTCGCATTCGGATTGATGGTGGTGCTGATCATCTTCGGGCTCCTGTTCTCGCCCGACTTCGGCACCTTCATGACGATCCTGAAGGTGCTGATCTTCATCGCGTGCCTGCCGGTGCTGGTGTCGTTCGCCTTCTCGATCGTCACCGGCTCGCGCCGCAGCGCGGCACCCTCATGACGCTCTATTTCGCCTACGGCGCCAACATGGAGCGCGCCGCGATGGAGAAGCGCTGCCCGGGCGCAACCGCGCTCGGCGTCGCGGTGCTGCGCGGCCACCGCTACCTGATCGCGCGCGGCTACGGCGCGTTCGTGCGCGCGCCGGGCCGTTGCGTGTTCGGCGTGCTGTGGCGGCTGACGCCGCGCGATTACGCGGCGCTCAATCTGTTCGAGAACCTCGACAGCGGGCTTTATCGCCGCGCGATGTTCACGGTCGAGGCAGGCGGCAAGCGGGCGCGCGCGATGATCTATGTCGGGCGCGGCGTTGGCGGCAAGCCACGGCCGATGCCGGGCTATCAGGAGCGCGTCATCGCGTCCGCGACCGGCTGGCGCATGCCGGCGCGCTACCTCGGCGAGCTGCGCCGTCTCGCGCCCGGCTATCGCGGCGCGCGTCCGGCCGAGACCGGAGAGATCGCATGATCCGCCACGTGGTCGTGCGCGGGCGCGGTGCAGGGCGTCGGCTATCGCGCCTTCGTCGAGCACGAGGCGTTGCGGCTCGGGCTCGACGGCTGGGTGAGGAACCGGCGCGACGGCGCTGTCGAGGCAGTGTTTTCCGGCGCCGACGATACGGTCGCGGCGATCGTCGCGGCGTGCCGGCGCGGGCCGTCCGGCGCGCGGGTCGAGGCGGTCGATGCGGAGGAGGGCGATGCCGCATTGCTGGCGCAGCGCCGTCCGGGCGAGCGCTTCTCCGTGCTAAAGACGGCGTGACATGCGCGCCGTTCGCCACAGTCCTCGCACTCGCGGCCCTGTTGCTGGTCGGCGCCTCGGCGCAGCAGCAGCCGGCGCCGCCCGATCCGAACGCCGAGGAAGCCTCGATGCTCGGCTATGGGGATCGCGAGAAGACCTGCGCCGAATGGACCGACGGCTGCATGACCTGCACGCGTGCCGCGAACGGCGATCCGCAATGCTCCAACATCCCCATCGCGTGCCAGCCGAAGGCGATCAGCTGTGTGAAGCCGAACGCGCCGGCGAAGCCGAACTGAAGCGCGGTGTCATCCCGGGCGAGGCCGAAGGCCGAGACCCGGGACCCAACTATCCCGGATTGCCGAGAGGGCCGGGTACATGGATCCCGGCTCTCGCATAGCGCGTTGGACGCGCGTAAACGCGCTTATGGCTGGCGGATGACAGGCGAGTGTTCGCTACGCCGTCTGGCGCCCCTTCAGGAAGGTACGCGCGCGGTTGATGGTGCGGGCCTTCAGATCGGCCGGCTCCTTCCACGGATACACCGTGATCTCCGCGTTCGGGCAGAGCGAGGCGATGTCGATTGAGGTCTGCAGCGGGTGCGCCACCACGTCGTCGGGCAGCACCAGCATCGGCGTCTGACACGACCTCGCGAAGTCGCGCGACACGCTGTACACGAAGTCCGGCCGCACCCGGTAAAGATTGTGCAGATACGTCTCGATCGTCTCCGTCGAGACGTCGGGCCGGCGCTCGCGCAGCTCCTTGCCCCAGACCGTCTTGCCGGCGTCGTACATGAAGTCCGGCTTCTCCGGCTTGTGCCCGACCGGCTGGCTCAGGATCGCTGCGGCGACGCGCTGCGGTGCGCGCTCCATCAGCTTCATCGCGAACGGGCCGCCGATGCAGTTGCCGAAGAAAAAGAACTTGTCGATGCCGAGATGGTCCATCACGCCGAGCTGATCGCCGGCGAACGCGCCCCAGGGATCGTCGACCGGCACCGGTCCGGTGGAATCGCCGCCCGTCGCGTTGCGCTGGTCCATGGTGATTACGCGGAAGTCGTTCTTGAACTCCTCCGGGATGTTGATCACCGCACGCGACCACACCGCGATGCATGAGTTCAAGCCGCCGCCCGGTGTCGCCAGCAGCGGGAAGCCTGAGCCGATCTCGGCGTAGCGGATGCGGACATTGCCCTTCTCGTAGAATCCGACCTTGGCGCCCGCCGGCAATCCCTGCGGGAGCTGCTGCCTGCGGCGCTTGCGCGAACACCCGCGGCGCCGTGGTTGCGGCGGCGGCGGCAACACCGGTTGCCAGAACGGTGCGTCGGCTCGAATCGATCATTGGCTACCTTTCTTGGGCTACCTCTCTTGTCGCTGTCGCGGCCCTTGCGTGCGACCGGCAGATTAAGCCGGTTGAGCGCGCAGTGGCTACATGCCTCAAGTCGCCTGTTCGGCAGCCGGCACCACGTCACGCGTCGCGCCGAACAGCTCCTCGAACTGCCGCCGCAGCACCATGTCGACCTCCGGCAGCGTGACGACGTGTCCGAGATCGACGAGGCTGGTCACGCCGTAGCGCGCATCGGCGACGCCGCACGGCACGATGCCGGAGAAATGCGACAGGTCCGGATCGACGTTGAGCGCGACGCCGTGCAGGCTGACCCAGCGCTTGAGCCGGATGCCGATCGCGGCGATCTTGTCCTCGCTGCCCGCGCCCTTGTCGGGCCGCGCCACCCACACGCCGATGCGGTCCTCGCGCCGCCCGGCCCGCACGTTGAACGCGCCGAGCGTGCGGATCAGCCATTCCTCCAGGGTCGCCACGTAGCGGCGCACGTCGGGCGCGCGGCGCTTGAGGTCGAGCATCAGGTAGACCACGCGCTGGCCCGGCCCGTGATAGGTGAACTGGCCGCCGCGGCCGACGTCGTAGACCGGGAAGCGCGCCTCGATCAGGTCATTTGCGTTGGCGCTGGTGCCGGCGGTGTAGAGCGGCGGGTGCTCCAGCAGCCAGACCAGCTCCGGCGCACGGCCGTCCGCGATCGCGGCGGCGCGTTCGTCCATCGCGGCAAGCGCCACGTCATAGGGCACGAGGCCGTCGCTTAACCGCCACTCTGCCGGCGGCAGGGCGGCGCTTTCAGGCCAAACTTGAGATCGTCGCGGATGTTAACCACCGGGTAACCATACCGTGGTGACCTTGAGAGGTCAGGGCGTTTCGCCCCAAGTCGGGCGTTTCGCCCCAAAGGATGTGTACCCAGTGGCGACGCTCGACAAGGTCTCGGTCGATATCACTGTCGTGCTCGGCACCAGTTCGATGCCGGTGCATCAGGCGCTCCGGCTCGGCCGCGGCGCCATCATCGAGCTCGACGCCTCGGAAGAGGACGAGGTCAAGATCCTGGTGAACAACTTCCCCGTCGCCACCGGCGCCGTGGTGGTGAGCGGGAACCGGATCGCCGTGGAGCTCAAGGAAATGCTGCCGCGCGCGGTCGGCGACCGCTGATTTCGGCCCTCTGCGGGTCGCACTTGTCCCGTCCCAAGCGATTTGTTACATGCGCGGCGCCAATCGCCGGCTCTCGCCGGCATTCCTCTTCAACATGCGGTCGTGGCGGAATTGGTAGACGCACTAGCTTGAGGTGCTAGCGGGGCAACCCGTGGAGGTTCGAGTCCTCTCGACCGCACCATTTTCCGGCTCAAAGGCCAATCTGCGCGCTCCAGCGCGATCCCACCTCAGGGATTGCGCCTAGGGCATTGCGATACCGCCATGGAACAGTGTTGCGCCGCAGTCGCAGTCCGGCAAACATCGCATTTCACAACATAGATCAGTTGATCAAGTGCCGGGCCGGGGGATAATTCCGCCATCGCCACAACCCCCGGGGCGGCCCATGAAACGCATTCTTCTCTCCGCTTTGCTCGTTGCCGGCGCCGTGCCGGCGCTCGCTGCCGATCTTCCCGTCAAGGCGCGGCCGATGCCGGCGCCTGTCGTGGTCTGGAATTGGGACGGCTTCTACATCGGTCTCAACGGCGGCTACAGCTGGGGCCGCTCGCGCACCAGCGTGAACTACTTCAACACCGCGACCGGTCTGCCGATCGTGCCGCCGGTCGGCTCGATCACCGACGCGACGTTCAAGCTCGACGGCGGCGTGTTCGGCGGACAGATCGGCTACAACTGGCAATCGTCCAACTGGGTGTTCGGCCTCGAGGCCGACCTGCAGTGGAGCGGCCAGCGCGGCAGCGGCGACTTCCTCTGCGCGGCGGGCGGAGCGGTCATCCCCGGCGCCGGCGTGCTGCCGGGACCGTGTCTCGCCGGCTCGACCTTCCTGCCGCCCGGCACGATCGGCGCGACACTCTCGGTCGACCAGCGCCTCGAATGGTTCGGCACCTTGCGCGGGCGGCTCGGCGTGCTGGTCACGCCCAGCGTGCTGCTCTACGGCACCGGCGGACTCGCGTTCGGCTCGGTCAAGACCGATGCGCTGCTCGCCTCGATCACGCCGGGCGGCGTTCCGGTCGCCGCGACGTCGTCGACCAGCACCACGCATGCGGGCTGGACCATCGGCGCCGGCATCGAGGCGCATCTCGGCGGCAACTGGACCGGCAAGGCCGAGTATCTCTACATGGATCTCGGCACCTTCAGCAGCACCGTCGCGCTGCCTGCGGCCTTCATCGGCGCGAACATCAACTCGCGGATCACCGACAACATCTTCCGCGTCGGCATCAACTATCACTTCTCGCCGGGTCCGGTGGTCGCGCGCTACTGAGCCGCGAATACGGCGAACGCCTCCCGGGCGCCGCGGCAACGCGGCGCCCGACGTGTTTTCTGGAACACGCCGGCGTTTGCGGCCGTCATGATCGCAGCGTACAAGCGCAACGATTCTCTCGCAGTGGTCGCGTTTTCTGCGGCGAACCGGTATCCACTTCGCCGGAAAACGCTCCAATCGCGCATGACGCTCCGAGGCCGGCATGGTCGACCAGAAAGATTTGGCCGAGCAAGATCTGGCCGAGACGGCGATCCTTGACGCCGAAAGCGCCGGCGCCACCCCGACCCTGCGCGACGAGACCGGCGCGATCCGCCCCGAATTCGTCGAGACCGTCGCCGAGGCGATCAGGGGCCGCGACGCGGGCCTCTCGCGCGCGCTGGTCGGCGAGCTGCACGAAGCCGATACCGGCGACCTGATCGAGGCGCTCGACGCGGATCTGCGGCCGCAGCTCATCGAGCTGATGGGCAAGGATTTCGACTTCACGGCGCTGACCGAAGTCGACGACACGGTGCGCGAGGAGATCCTCGAAGAGCTGGAGCCCGGCACCGTCGCCGAAGGCGTGCGCGATCTCGATTCCGACGACGCGGTCTACATCCTCGAGGACCTGCCCAAGGAGGACCAGGCCGAGATCCTCGAGCAGATGTCGCCGAGCGATCGTGTCGCGCTGGCGCAACGCCTCGACTATCCGGAAGAGTCCGCCGGACGGCGGATGCAGACCGAGTTCATCGCGGTGCCGCCGACCTGGACCGTCGGGCAGGCGATCGACTACATGCGCGAAACCGAGGATCTGCCCGAGCGGTTCTTCGAGCTCTACGTGGTCGACGGCGATCAGCGCCTGCTCGGCGCGGTGCCGCTCGACCGGCTGGCGCGCACCAAGCGCCCGGTGCCGGTGTCCGACCTGATGGAGCCGGAGCGCCACGTCGTGCGCGCGACCGAGGACCAGGAAGCGGTGGCGCGCCGCTTCGAGCGCTACAACCTGGTCGCAGCGCCGGTGGTCGATACGCGGGACCGCATGGTCGGCGTGATCACCTTCGACGACATCGTCGACGTGATCGAGCAGGAGGCCGAAGAGGACATCAAGGCGCTCGGCGGCGTGAAGGGCGAGGAGGAGCTCTCCGACTCGGTGCTGGACCATCGCCAGGAGCCGCTTCAACTGGCTGCTGGTCAATCTCGCGACCGCGTTCCTGGCCTCATCGGTGCTCGGCCTGTTCGAGGGCGAACTGCAGAAGATGGTCGCGCTCGCGGTGCTGGCGCCGATCGTCGCGAGCCAGGGCGGCAATGCCGCCACGCAGACCATGACCATCGCGGTGCGCGCGCTCGCGACCGGCGACCTCGGCGCGTCGAACGCCTCGCGCGTCATCATGCGCGAACTGATGGTCGGGCTGCTCAACGGCATTGCGTTCGCGGTGATCACCGGCGTCGCGGCCTATGCCTGGTTCAAGGTGCCGGGGCTCGGCATCGTCATCGGGCTCGCGATGATCTGCAATCTGGTCGCCGCCGCGCTCGGCGGCATCCTGATCCCGCTCACGCTGCACCGGCTCGGGCGCGATCCGGCGGTCGCCTCGAGCCCGTTCGTCACCACGGTGACCGACGTGGTCGGCTTCTTCTCGTTCCTCGGGATCGCGACGCTGTGGTTCGGGCTGAAGTAGTTGACTTGTGAATCTGCGCTGACAGTTGGATGGAGAGGCGGTGCCGGCGGATGATGCGATGCGGGAGATGATGCCGGAGGCCTGTTCTTTTGCCTGTTGTTTTTCCTGTTATTGAAGGAGGGACACGTGAAATACGCTGCGGCACAAGGGTTTGTGCGGTTGCGAGATGCCGGCTCTTTTTTCCTGTTATTTACAGGAGGGCGCGCGGCCTGATCTCGCAGCGCAGCAGATTTAGGGCCCCGCGATGAGCGCGTGCACCGCCTTGTCGCGCGCCGCCGCCGGCACGGCCTCGCCGTCGAGCAGGCTCTGTCCGAACAGATAGCTGTAGAACAGGATCGCGCGCGCCTGCGCTTCGCCGCGCGGCCAGCCGAGGCCGGCGAACAGCTTGCCGACATGCGCGCAGGCGCTCGCGGTCGACGTCGCGCACCGCCTTGGCGGCCTGCGCGTCGGTGCGGGCAAGCGAGCGGATCGCAAGCTCGATCGCGAGCCCGCGCAGATTGGCGTGGCGCGTGTAGAGGTCGGCGAGCGTGCGCAGCACCGCCGCCGGCTCGCCGCGATCGGCGGTCTGCTGGCGGATCGCCGCGATGCGGCCCTCGGTCCAGGCGGCGAGCATCGCGTCGATCAGCGCGCGGCGGTCGGCGAAGTGCCAGTAGAAGCTGCCCTTGGTGATGGCGAGCGACTTCGCCAGCGGCTCGACCCGCACCGCGTCGATGCCGCCCGTCGGCGAGCGCGTCGAAGCCGGCCGCGATCCACGCCGCGGCGTCGAGGCGGACGATCTTGTCTTTCGGCTGTGGCGGCGAGCGCGGCATGCCTCCGCTTGACACCATACGGTAGCGTATGTCAAGCATACGGTAGCGTATGGTAGTCCGCGCGTGCGCGCGGCGCCTGGGAGGATGCCGATGATCCCGAATGTCTGGCGCGGGTTCGACTTCGCGCTCGGCGAGGACGTCGATGCGCTGCGCGAGACGCGTCGACGCGCTTCGCCAATGCCGAGATCGCGCCGCGCGCCGACGAGATCGACCGCTGCAACACGTTTCCGCGCGAGCTGTGGCCGAAGCTCGGCGCGCTCGGCGTGCTCGGCATCACGGCCGGCGAGGAATACGGCGGGGCCGGGATGGGCTATCTCGCGCACTGCGTCGCCATGGAGGAGATTTCGCGCGGCTCCGGCGCGATCGGCCTGTCGCTACGGCGCGCACTCGAACCTGTGCGTCAATCAGCTCAACCGCAACGGCAACGCCGAACAGAAGCGCAAGTATCTGCCGAAGCTGATCTCCGGCGAGCATGTCGGCGCGCTCGCGATGTCGGAGCCGAATGCCGGCTCGGACGTCGTCTCGATGCGCACGCGCGCCGACAAGCAGGGCGACCGCTACATCCTCAACGGCTCGAAGATGTGGATCACCAACGGCCCGGTGGCCGAGACCTTCGTGGTCTACGCCAAGACCGACCGGACCGCCGGCTCGCGCGGCATGACGGCGTTCATCGTCGAGCGCGGCTTCAAGGGATTTTCCACCGCGCAGAAGCTCGACAAGCTCGGCATGCGCGGCTCCGACACCGGCGAGCTGGTGTTCGAGGATTGCGAGGTGCCGGAGGAGAACGTGCTCGGCGCGGTCGGCAACGGCGTCAACGTGCTGATGTCCGGCCTCGACTACGAGCGCGCTGGTGCTCGCCGGCGGTCCGCTCGGGCTGATGCAGGCCTGCATGGACGTGGTGATCCCGTATCTGCACGACCGCAAGCAGTTCGGCCGCGCGATCGGCCAGTTCCAGATCATGCAGGCGAAGCTCGCCGACATGTACGTGACGATGAACGCCGCGAAGTCCTACGTCTATGCGGTGGCGCGCGCCTGCGACGACGGCCGCACCACGCGCGAGGACGCGGCCGGCGCGATCCTTTACGCGGCGGAGCGCGCGACCTGGATGGCGCTGGAGGCGATCCAGTGCCTCGGCGGCAACGGCTACATCAACGACTTCCCCTGCGGGCGGCTGTTGCGCGACGCCAAGCTCTACGAGATCGGCGCCGGCACCAGCGAGATCAGGCGGATGCTGATCGGCCGCGAGATCTTCGAGAAGACGGGGTAGGGCGATGGAGCCGATGCTCACCTACAAGGGTACGGTCTTTCCGTGGCACTGTGACGAAATGGGCCACATGAACGTCATGTGGTACGTCGGCAAATTCGACGAGGCGACGCGGCACTTCTTTCATGAGCTTGGGATAACGCCCGCGTTCGTGCGCGAGAGCAAGCGCGGCATGGCGGCGGTCGAGCAGACCATTCAGTACAAGCGCGAGCTGCTCGCCGGCGACATCGTGTCGGTCCATTCCGTGCTGCTCGAGATCAAGGACAAGTCGGTCCGCTTCGCGCACGAGATGCGCAAGGCCGACACCGGCGAGATCGCCGCGACGACGACGCTGACCGGCGTGCATCTCGACACGGTGGCGCGGCGCGCCTGCGCGTTCCCCGACAGCGTCAGGCGAGAAGGCGGCGGCGCTGCTGGCGTGAGTTGACAGTCTCGATGCCGCAGCCCTACGACAAGCGGGAGATTGAGCGCGCCTGAGGCCGGACCGTTGACACCGTCCCTTCCCGAACCATTTCGCGCGGCTTTTGCCGGGTTGGAGGAGCAGCTCCCGATCGGCCAGGCCGACAACCGCTTTCACCAGTGTTTCGGCTGCGGTCCGGGACCATCCCGCCGGTCTGCACGTGCGGTGCTTCAAAACCGCCGACGGCGTGATCTCGCCGATCATCGTTCCCGCCCACTACACCGGGCCGCCGGGAGCGGCGCACGGCGGCATCGTCGCCGCCTACCTCGACGAGGTGCTGGCGGCCGCCGTCGCACCGCGCGACCGCGCGGACCGCGGTCACCGGTGAACTGACGGTGCGCTACGTCAAGCCGGTGCCGGTCGAGACGCCGATCATCGGGCGCAGGTTCGCTGGTGGCCGATCACGGCCGCTACGTGGATGTCGAGGGGCGGCTGGAAGAGCTCGCCACCGGCAACGTGCTGGCAACGGCGCGGGCGCGGTTCTTTCCCATTCCGTCTTGAAGCACACTCCGCTCATCGCGCAGCGGAATCCCGACCGAACTGGTTCCCCGCGGGACGAGCGGAGTCATGATCTGGATCGTCAGTCCGCGATCGCCTGATAGACCAGCTGCTTGATCAGCCGGCGGTAGAACGCGCGCGCCGGGCTCGGCGCCTGCGTCATCATCACCGCCGTCACCTCTTCCTTGGGGTCGACCCAGAAGAACGTGCCCGCATAGCCGGCCCAGAGGAATTCCCCGGCCGAGCCGTGCACGCCGGCAACGCCCGCGCCCTGGCGCACCGCGAAGCCAAGACCGAACGTGTAGCCCGGCGTGCCGAGCAGCAATTCGCCCGGCGTGAGCGCCGTCTGGATGCGCGTGCCGAGGTGATCGGAGGCCATGAACTGGATGGTCGGGCGCGACAGGATGCGCACGCCGTCGAGCTGGCCGCCGTTGAGCAGCATTTGCGTGAAGCGCAGATAATCGGCCGCGGTCGACACCGCGCCGGCCCCGCCGGAATCGTTGCCCGGCACGGCCGCGACGTCGATCAGCTTGTTGGGCAGCCCCGAGGCGGGATCGGTCGCGAAGGCCTGCGCCAGGCGGCCGCCTTTGTCCTGCGGCAGCGAGAAGCCGGTGTCGGTCATGCCGAGCGGCTTGAAGATGCGCTCGTCCATATAGTCGGCGAGCCGCTTGCCCGAGGCGGCCTCGACCACGCGCCCGAGCAGGTCGCTCGCCAGGCTGTATTCCCAGTAGGTGCCGGGCTGATGCGCGAGCGGCGCCGCGGCGAGCCGCTCGTTGAACTCGGCCGGCGTCACGGCGCGCGAATCGAAGTCGCGCACCGTCGGCGAATAGAGCCCGGCCTTGGTGTAGGCGTCCTTCACCGGCGCGTTCGCGGTGATCTCGCCATAGGCAAGCCCCGCGGTGTGGCGCAGCAGGTCCTGCACGGTCATCTCGCGGTCGGCCGGCGCGGTGCCGTAGGTCACGCGCGCGAACTCGGCGTCGGCCCTGGCGACGCTGACGCGCTGGCCCTTGAAGGCGGGGATGAATTTCGACACCGGGTCGGTGAGCTGGACCTTGCCTTCCTCGACCAGGATCATCGCCGCGACCGAGACCAGCGGCTTGGTCATCGAGTAGATGCGGAACACCGAGTCCATCGCCATCGGCTTGCCGGCGTCCTTGTCCTGGAAACCGACCGCGCTCGCGTGCACGATCTTGCCCTTGCGCGCGACCATGATGACGGCGCCGGGCAGGCGGCCTTCGTCCGCCTCCTTCTTGAACGCCTCCTGGATGCGATCGAGCCGCTGCTTCGACATGCCGACCTGTTCGGCCGGCGCGCTCGCAAGCGGCAGCTTCATGTCGGCCCATGCGGGCGCGGCAAGGACGAAGGCGCCGAACAATGCGGCGCCGAGCAGCATGCGTTTCGCGATGCGTGTCATGGCCTCTCCTCCTCGAACCGGTTCTTCTCGGGTGTCGCCCCGGACCGGCCGGCGTCATCATAGGCCCGCACAGATGGCGCGCGCCATCGGCTCGCGGACGTTGTATTCTCCCGGATCAACTGAATCGCGGGAGGCACCCATGACGGTCACGCGTCGCAGTCTGCTCGGAAGCATGGCGAAGCTCGGCGGGGCCGGCGCGGTCGCCGAGACGCTCGCGGTGTGGGACTTCCTTAAACCCCCGCCGGCGCTCGCCGCGAGCTTCGCGCTGCCCAGGGACTCCGGCGGCGGCAAGACCGTCGTCATCCTCGGCGCCGGCGTGTCGGGACTCTGCGCGGCCTACGAGCTCGATCGCGCCGGCTACGATTGCGTGATCCTCGAGGCGCAGCGCCGCGCCGGCGGGCGCAGCCTGACGCTGCGGCGCGGCGACACGTTCCAGGAGATGAACCACCCGGCGCAGACCGTCGCATTCGACGAGGGGCTCTATCTCAATGCCGGCCCCGGCCGCATCCCGCATCACCACGTCAACGTGATCGACTATTGCCGCCGCTTCGGCGTCGCGATGCAGCCCTACATCTTCGCGAGCCGCGCCAACCTCGCGCATTCCTCGACCCTCGGCAACGGCCGCACCGTGCCGGTGCGCGAGGCGCTCTACAGCCTGCAGGGCCACGTCGCGGAATTGCTCGACAAGTGCAACGCCAAGGGCGCGCTCGACCTGCCGGTGACCGGCGACGACCTCGGCAAGCTGCAGGACATGCTGGTGAAGTTCGGCGATCTCACCACCGTGCCGGGCAAGGGCTACTCGTACCAGAACCAGCCCGGGCGCGCCGGGCTGGAGCGGCCGGCCGGCGTCGCGACGCCGGCCAAGCCGATCTCGCCGATGAAGCTCGAGGAGATCCTGCGCTCGCGCCTGTGGGACGACTGGATTTTCCGCGACGCCGACATCTACTGGCAGACCTCGCTGCTCGAGCCGGTCGGCGGCATGGACCAGTTCTTCAAGGGCTTCCTGCGCCAGCCGCTGGCGCGCCAGTCCGGCACGATCGAAGGCCTGATCCGCTATGCCGCCAAGGTGACCGAGATCGAGGTCGCGGCCGACAAGGTGACGGTGCGCACCGACGAGCCGGGCGGCGCGCGCACGCTGCAGGCCGACTACTGCGTCTGCACCATCCCGTTGCCGGTGTTCGCGCGGCTGAAGACCAACCTGCTGCCGGCCTACATGACGGCGGCCGCCAACACGCTCGCAACGGCGGCCGGCAAGGTCGGCTGGCAGGCCGAGCGCTTCTGGGAAACCGAGGCGCAGATCTACGGCGGCATTTCCTGGACCACCGATACGATCGACCAGATCTGGTATCCGTCGTCCGACTATCTCAGCGCCAAGGGCACGCTCACCGGCGCCTACATCCGCGGCAGGCCGCGCGATCACGTTCAACCAGCGGCCGGTGGCCGAGCGGCTCGCGATCGCGCGCGAGCAGGGCGAGCGGCTGCACCCCGGCTACGCCAAATATGTCGAGCACGGCGTCGCGATCGGCTGGGACAACATGGAATTCGCGCGCGGCGGCTGGGTCAACGAGGACGATCCGAACTTCGGCGACCAACAGCGCGATCCTGGCGCAGTCGCAGGGCCCGCAGGGCCGCCGGGCCGCTTCCACATGGCGGGCGACCAGCTCACGTTCGTCTCGGGCTGGCAGGAGGGCGCGGTGATCGCGGCCCATCACGCGGTGACGAACATCGCCGCGCAGGTGCGCGGCACGCCCTGAGACACCAATGCATGATCTTTCGGACCTGCCTCGCCCGCGAAGCGCGGATCCACGCGAGGGACCATGCCAGGCTTCGCGAGGCGGGAAACCGGTGTCCATCCCGGATCAAGTCCGGGACAAGCTTTCCGGATCATGCTTATAACCTCCTGCCTTTCAGCAGGAGCTGTTCATGCAATATGTCGAGGCGCACGGCGCGCGCATCCCGATCGTCGGTTTCGGCTCGATGCGGCTCAAGGAAGAAGCCGGCACGCGCGCGATCGAGGCGGCGATCCGGGCCGGCTATCGCCACATCGACACCGCGGCGTTCTACGGCAACGAGCGCGAGGTCGGCGAGGCGATCCGCGCCTCGGGCGTGCGGCGCGAGGAGATTTTCCTCACGACGAAAGTGCGGCAGGACAATCTCGAGGCCGACAAGTTCGCGCGCTCGGTCGACAATTCGCTGAAGCTGCTCGACCTGCCGAACGTCGACCTGCTGCTGATCCATTGGCCGAACGCGCAGGTGCCGATGGAGGAGAGCATCGGCGCGCTCAACAAGGCGAAGCGCGACGGGCTCGCGAAGCATATCGGGGTCGCGAACTACACGGTCGCGCTGCTCGACGCCGCCATGAAGGCGACGAAGGAGCCGCTCGTCACCAACCAGATCGAGGTGCATCCCTTCCTCGACCAGACCAAGGTGATCGCGGCGACGCGCGGCCACGGCATGAGCGTCACCGCCTATTGCCCGCTCGCGCGCGGCAAGGTGCCGGGCGAGCCGGCGCTGGAGCGCATCGGCAAGGCCCACGGCAAGACCGCCTCGCAGGCCGCGCTGCGCTGGCTGGTGCAGCAGGGCATCGCCATCATTCCGGGGTCGGGCACGCCGGCGCGGCAGCAGGAGAATTTCGCCGTGCTGGATTTCGCGCTGACGGGCGCCGAGATGACCGAGATCGCCGGCCTGAAGCGGCCGAATTCGCGCGTCGTCAACCCGCCGCAGCACCCCGAATGGGACGTGTAGGTGAAGCATGATCTTTTCCGAAAACCGGTACGCCACTTTCGGGATCATGCTTCAATGCAATCACCGAAGCCAACGGCGCCAAGATCCCGACGCTCGGCCTCGGCACCTGGCAGCTCAGCGGCCGCAGCGGCGCGCGCGTGATCGAGCAGGCGCTGCGGCTGGGCTACCGCCACATCGACACCGCGAAGAACTACGGCAACGAGCGCGAAGTCGGCGACGCGCTGCGCGCCTCGGGCATCGGCCGCGAGGAGGTCTTCATCACCACGAAGGTGCCGCACGTCCGACCTCGCGCCCGCCAGCCTCGAACGCGCCGTGAAGCAGAGCCTCGCGAACCTGCGCCTCTCCGACGTCAACCTGCTGCTGATCCACTGGCCGAACCCGCGCATCCCGCTCGCCGAGACGATGGGCGCGATGTGCCGAGATGAAGCGCGAGGGCTATGCGCGCCATATCGGCATTTCGAACTTCACCGTCGCGCTGGTGGATGAGGCGGTGACGCTCGTCGTCCGAGCCGATCGTCACCAACCAGATCGAGTGGCACCCCTATCTCGACCAGAGCAAGGTGCGCGCGGCCTGCGCGCGGCACGGCATCGCGGTCACGGCCTATTCGCCGATCGCGCAGGGGCAGGCGGCCGGCGACGATACGCTGGCGCGGATCGGCAAGCGGTACGGCAAGACGGCGGGGCAGGTGTCGCTGCGCTGGCTGGTGCAGAACGGCGCGATCGTGATCCCGCGCACCTCGAAGGTCGAGCGGCTGTCCGAGAACATGTCGATCTTCGATTTCGAGCTTGCCGGCGAGGAGATGGCCGAGATCGGAACGCTCGCGCGGCCCGACGGGCGCGTGGTCAATGCCGGCTGGGCGCCGGACTGGGATTAGCTATTCGGCCGGCTGTATCGGCGTGCGGGCCGCGACAGGCGGCGGCGCCGCCTGGACTTCATTGCGCTGCGCCTCGCCGCGCACGTTCCACAGCACGCCGGCGACGATCAGGGCCGCGCCGGCGAACACGAACACGTCGATGTGCTCGCCGTAGAACATCCAGCCGATCAGCGCGATCAGCGGCACGCGCAGGAAATCCATCGGGATCACCACCATCGCGTCGCCGTAGCGGAACGCGTTGGTCAGGCAATAGTGGATCGCGAGGCCCGCGACCGCGATCGCCGATCAGCGGCAGCGCCATCGCGGCATCGAGCTTGAGGAAGAACAGGTGATCGCCGGCGCCGGCGAAGTTCATCGGCAGCTGCATCAGGTTCATCCAGAGCATGATCGAGAAGGTCGTCTCGGTCACGACCAGCTTCTTGGTGATGACCGCGGCGATCGCAAAGAACAGCGCGCCCGACGATCATGATCAGCGCGGCCGGCTGGAACGCCTCGAAGCCGGGCCGCAGGATCACCAGCACGCCGACGAAGCAGACCGCGAGCGCGCCCGCGCGGCTCACGCGTCATCCGCTCGCCGAGAAACAGCACCGCGAGCAGCGCTGACCCAGGCCGGAATGGTGAACTCGAGCGCGAAACCGTCGCGAACGGCAGCATCATGATCGCGAGCGTCCAGCAGATCTGCGATCCGAAATGCACGACGTTGCGGGCGAACTGCAGCCGCATGTGGCGCAGGCTGACGCTGCGCCGCAGCGCCGGCCGCAGCGACGCGCCATCGCGAGCAGGATCGCGAGCCCGCCGACGCTGCGGATCGTCATCATCTCGAAGGCGTTGAGGCTGTGCTGCGAGCGCGCGCACCGAGACCGCCGCGACGATGAAGGCGAGCAGCGTGCCGCTCATCCAGAACACGAGCCAGCCGAGCTGGCCGCGCCCGGCGCTCGCGTCGCCGCGGCGATCGGCGCCGCGTACGCGTTCCGTCGTGGCGCGCGCTGCGTGTCGTCGTTGAGTCGGATTGAGCGATCATTCGACTCTCGTGCCCGCTGCAACTGAACGTTGAACGGAGCGCGTGCGTCAATGAGCAAGATAGTGAAATTAACCTTTGGGCGCTCGTTATCGCGCGTTCAACCGCCCGGCGGGCTCCTGCTTGCGCCGCTTGCGCGTCTGAGACCGCGTATTCGCCCGGCTGGCGCAGCGGGCCGTGCTTCGGCCGAACCACGGTCTTGCGGAAATCGTCCCAGTCTGACGGCGTCATGCTGCCCGAGGTCGGGCACGAAATCGAAATCGTCGAGCGCCTTGCCATAGCAGGCTGCGGTGCACCGGCTGGACCTGCAGCAGCGGGAAGTCGGCGTCGAACTCGATCGGCACGTTGGTGCGGGTCAGCCGCAGGTTGACGAACAGCGGGCCGAACCAGCGGTCGGTCTCGACGATGCCTTCGAAGCACTCGTAGCCGAGGCTGCGCGGCAGGTTGGCGGGCGGGCGGACCAGCAGGCTCCAACCGGGCGCGGTGCGCGCCACGAAGCCGGTCCACACGCATCAGCCCGGCTCGGTGTCGGTCGACGCGCCGAGGAACGGCGGCGAATAGCCTTGCACGTCCGCGGGCGCGGCCGCTGTCGAAATGCGTTGGCGAAATTCGGAAACTGCGCGCGCTTGAGCGGAATACCAGCCGTCGGCGCCCTCGATAGGTCCACACGACGTCGATCCGCGCCGTCCCACATCAGGCTGAACGTCATCGGCGGGAAGAGGTACCAGCCGAAGCGCGGAGGCGGTGCGTCATCGCCTCGCAGTAGCGAAAGGCGCGCATCGGCATCGAGCCGGCGGCGGAGCGGTCGGCGCGCTGCGGCTCGCGGGCGCCGGGAATGAAGCGGAAGAACTTGATCAGCGGCGTGTCGGGCTCGGTGCGTCCATCATGCGGACCTTCGCTCGCGCGACACTGGCAGCGGTCGGAGCGAAACGACGAACCGCGGCGCGCATCGGCCAGGCGACGGATCAGCGCCTCTGGCCTGCGCCGGGTACGGTCGTTAGCGCGTGCGGCAGTCGCCGGGCTCAGCGCGCCGAGGCGGACCTTGCCGGCTGTCGGCGGTCGCGGCCGGCGCGGTACGAACCGCCGGCATGCGCGGGCTCAGCGCGCCGATGCGGACCTTGCCGCTGTCGGCGATCGTCGCCGGCGCCGTGCGCGTACGGCCGGCATGGCTCGGGCTCAACGCACCGAGGCGCACCTTGTCACTGGTCCGCGACCGCGGCCGGCGCGGCGCGGACGGCCGGCATAGCCGGGCTCAGCGCGCCGATGCGGACCTTGCCGCCATCGGCGTACGCTCGCTGCGGTTGCGCGGACCGCCGGCATGGCCGGGCTCAGCGCGCCAAGGCGCACCTTGCCGGTGTCCGCGATGGTTGCAGTCGGGAATCTTCACGTCGATCGGCATCTGCTTCTGCATCTTCAGGCCTCCAAGGAATTCATCGCGCCGGGTCTGGCGTCGAGGATTCACCTTATGCGTGAGAAGCGGATAGAACGTAAAAGCAGCGTTTAACTATTGTGAAAAGTCTGCGCGCCACGTGCAGACTAAGCGTGATAACACTGTGAAATACAGCCTGCATTCGGATGAAGATTCCGGTCTGGTTGTGACGATCGGAACTTCCAGACTCTGTCGCGCGTCATTCTGGGAGCTGCCGCGTCTTGTCGGCCGCACCGATTTGACCGACAAGTTCAGGGGACACCGTGCAAAAGCCGTATCCGAAAGTGGACCAGAGCAAGGTCGTGCCGCTCGATCCCGGACGCGCCGATCACGGCGCGCGCCCGGCCCATCGCTCGATCGTGCGCATCCATCTGCTGCGGCCCGATGCGCGCGACGTCCTACCTCGGCGACAACGTCCTGCCGCGCGGCCGCAAGGCGCGCGCGATTCTCGGCTGCCTCTGCCTCGCGGCGGGCGCGCGCGTGCCGCGCAGCCGCATCGCCGCGATGCTGTGGGACCGCGTGCCGGACTTTCAGGGCCGCGCCAGTTTCCGCCAGGCGTTTCGCGAACTCGTCGTGGCGTTCGGTCCGCTCGCCGACGAACTGATCGTCGGCCGATCGCGAGACGGTCAGGCTCAATACCGTCGCTGTGCTGGATCGACGCGCTCGGCGGTGCTCGCGCCCGGCCATGCGGCGCAGAATGCCCATCGCAGCGATCTCGCATCGCATTGCAAGGGCGAGCTGCTCGAGGAACTCGACGGGCTCAGCGTCATCGTTCGATCAGTGGCTGTTGGGCGAGCGGTCGCAGCTTCACCGAGCGGCTGCGCTCGCTGCTCGAGGCAGAGCTCAAGCAGGCGCACCGCGAGCAATCCGGAAGCGAGCGAGCGCGCCGACATCGCGCGCCGCCTGATTCGGTTCGATCCGACCCACGAGGGCGCGTCGCGCATCCTGATGCGCGCGCTCGCCGACATGGGCGAGCGCGTGCAGGCGTTGCGCGAATACGCGCGCTGCGCGAGGAGCTGAAGCCGTCGCTCGACGTCGAGCCGTCGCCGCGAAACCCACGCGCTGTACGAAGCGATCCGCATGGTCGGCCGCGAGGAGCAGGAGCGAAGGCCCCGGCCGAGCCTGATCGCTCCGCGCCAGCGCAAGCAGAAGGCGCCGGTGCAGACGGCGCCGTCCGCGCGACCGGCTGCGCGTCGGCGTGCTGCCGTTCCTCGCGGCACGCGTCGCCGCAGGAGGAAAGCCTCGCGCTGTCGCTGAGCCAGGAGATCGCCGCCGCGCTCGCGCGCTTCCGCTGGTTCGACGTGATCGCCCCGATGACGCTGATGCGCGGGCCGGGCGCGCCGGTCACGCGACGACCCGCTGCGGCCAGAACGAACTCGATTATGTGGTCGACGGCGCGCTGGCGAGCGACGGCGAGCCAATATCAGATCAGCGTGCGCCTGCTCGACCTCACGCGTTACGCGACGCCGGTGTGGAGCGACCGTTTCGAGCTCGGCAAGCGGCGAGCTGCACAAGGTCGACGAGATGGTGACGGCGCGGATCGTCGGCGCAGATCGATCCGGTCATCCTGTTCATCGAGGGCCAGCCGAAGCGCCGCGAGAAGATCGGGGCGACCGGCCTGCTGCTGCGCGCGCATGCCGATGATCTACAGCATGGAGCGCGAGAAATACGAGAAGGCGGGCGAGCTGATCGAGAAGCGCGCTCGAAATGGAGCCGGACAACGCCGATGGCGCTCGCCTGGGCCGCCTACTGGCACATGTTGCTATGTCGGGCCAGGGCTGGACCGGACGATGTCGGCGACGACGCTCGCGATCATGCGCAGGATCATGCGCTGCGCGCGATCAAGATCGATCCCGACAACGCCGAGGCGCTCGGCATCTACGCGCATATCTGCGCGTTCGCGCACAAGGAATTCGACGATCGCGCTGCTACTACTTCGACCGCGCGCTGCGGCTCAATCCCGAACCTCGCCTTCATCTGGGCGCTGAGCGCGTCGACCTACTGCTACATCGGCAAGCCGGAGATGGCGCTCAAGCGGCTCGAGCGCTATCGCGAGCTTGCGCCGTTCGATCCGTATTTCATGCTGCTTCGAGAACGTCTATCGCGATCGCCACATGATCCGCGGCGACTACGAGCAGGCGGTCGAATGTCGGCCGCCGCGTGGTCAAGGCCAACCCGGAGTTCATCAACGGCTACAAGCCGCTGATCGCCGCGCTCGGGCATCTCGGCAGGATCGAGGAGGCGGCGCGCTATCTCGAGCAAGCTGCGCGAGCTCGAGCCGAACTTCACCGTGCAGCGCTTCGCGGAAGTCTATCCGCTGCAGAAGGAGTTCGACCGCGAGCGCTACATCGAAGGGCTGCGGCTCGCCGGCGTGCCGGAGCGCTGACGGGCAACGGCCTGACCAGGGGAAACAGCTATCCATCCCGGATCAAGTCCGGGACAGGCTTTCCGGACCATGCTCTAATCCGCGCCATCCGCAACTCCGGAGGCGCCCTTGAGCCTGTCGCCCGATCTCGTCGCCAAGATTGAGAAAGTCACCACCGCCACCATCACGACGATGCTGCTGAAGAAGGGCATCCGCCGCTGCTGGATGAGCGGCGCCGATGCCGTTCTCCGGCGGCACCGGCAAGCGCCTGGTCGGACCGGCCTTCACGCTGCGCTTCGTGCCGGTGCGCGAGGATCTGGCGACGCCGGCAAGCTGGGCCGCGCCGATCTCGACGCGCGGCGCGATCGAGGCGATGCCCGAGGGCGTGATCGCGGTCGCGGACGCGATGGGCGTCACCACCGCCGGCATCTTCGGCGACATCCTGTGCATGCGCATGGTGCGGCGCGGCGTGAAGGCGCTCGTCACCGACGGCGTGGTGCGCGACAAGGCCGGCGTGGTCGCGACCGGCCTGCCGATCTGGTGCCGCGGCACGGCGGCGCCGGCCTCGGTGAACGGGCTGACCTTCGTCGGCTGGCAGGAGCCGATCGCCTGCGGCGGCGTCGCGGTGTTTCCCGACGACGTGATCGTGGTCGACGACGACGGCGCGGTGCTGATCCCGAAGGATCTCGTCGATTTCGTCGCCGAGGAGGGCGAGGAGCACGAGCGCTACGAGAGCTGGGTGGTGAGCGAGGTCGAGCGCGGCGTGCCGCTGCCCGGCCTCTATCCGCCGAACGACGAGGCCAAGGCGCGCTACGAGGCGTGGAAGAAGACAAGCGTCACGGCGCATGTCGTCTTGGCGCCCCGGAATGACCAAAATCGCCTTACATGCTGCTTCATGTTCTTCGTCCTCGCGAAAATCCTCGGCTTCTTCTCCGCGCCCTCGAACATCCTGATCGCGCTCGGCGCTGCTCGGCGTCGTGCTGATGGCGACGCGCTTTGCGCGGGCCGGGCGGCAGGCTCGCGGTGCCCGCCGCTGATCCTGCTCGCGCATCTGCGGCCTGTCGCCGTTCGGCAACGCGATCATCCTGCCGCTGGAGGAGCGCTTCCCGCCCTGGGATGCCGCGCGCGGCGCGCCGACCGGCATCATCTCGCTCGGCGGCGCGCTCGATACCGTGGTGTCGCCGGCGCGCGGCGAGGTCGCGCTCAACGAGGCGGCCGAGCGCATGACCGCGATGGCCGAGCTCGCGCGGCGCTATCCGCAGGCGCGCATCGTGTTTTCCGGCGGCTCGGGGCGGCTGATCTATCGACGGCGTCATCGGAGGCCTAGCTCGCCGCGCGCCTGTTCGAGAGCTTCGGCATCGCGAAGGAGCGCATCACGCTGGAGGACAAGTCGCGCGACACGCTGGAGAACGCGCGCTTCACCAAGGAGCTGGTGCAGCCCAAGCCCGGCGAGCGCTGGCTGCTGGTCACCTCGGCGCATCACATGCCGCGCTCGGTCGGCCTGTTCCGCGCGGAGGGATTTCCGGTCGAGGCCTATCCGGTCGATTACCGCACGCGCGGCGCGATCGACCTGCTGCGGTCCGTTCTCGACCGTCGGCGACGGCCTGCGCCGCACCGACACCGCGACGCGCGAATGGGTCGGGCTGCTGGTCTATCGGCTGACCGGGCGGACCGCGGAACTGTTTCCGGCGCCCTAGATCTGTCCTAGCCGCGGCGCGGTCAGCCGGTACACGCCCTTGAAGTCGCGCGGATCGACCGGCTTGCCCTTGCGCAGGATCACGACGCGGCCCTGCTCGGCGAGCGCGACCGCGACGCGGCGGATCGGCTGCATCAGCGGGCCCCATTGATCCGGATGGCTGCCGCCGAGTTCGCGCGCGGCCTCCTGCGGGTCGACGGTCTTGCCCTCGCGCTCGCCGACCAGGCGGAGCAGGGCGGCTTCGATGGCCTGCGCGATCGGCCGCGCGTTGTTTGTTCTTCCATGCGCGACGCATCGCGGATTCGCGCGGCGGCAGCAAGCGCGGCCTTTGTCAAAACGAACGATCGTGCTATTTCTCGCGCCATGACCGATCTCGCCAAAGGCGACCGCACGCGCGCGCGCATTCTCGACGAGGCGGTCGGGCTCGCGAGCGTGCAGGGGATCGGCGCGCTGACCATCGGGCCGCTGGCCGAGCGGCTCGGCCTGTCGAAAAGCGGGCTGTTCGCGCATTTCCGCTCCAAGGAGGCGCTGCAGGTCGAGACGCTGGAACGCGCCGCCGAGCTGTTCCGCGCCGACGTGACCGAGCCGCTGCGCGCCGAGCCGGATCGCGCGAAGCGCCTGCAGGTGTTCTTCGAGCGCTGGATCGACTGGCTCGACGAGTCCGGGCTGCCCGGCGGCTGCCCGATCCTCGCCGCCGCGATCGAGTTCGACGACGTGCCGGGCCCGGTGCATGACGCCGCGGCGCGGCAGTTCGGCGAGCTGCAGCGCTTCATCGTCAAGTTCGCGCGCGCCGCCAGGCCCGACGGCGACGCCGAAGCGCTCGCCGCCGCCGTCATCGGGCTTGCGATGTCGCATCTGGTGCGCGTGCGCCTGCTCGGCGAGCGCAAGGCGCGCGCCGTCACGATGCGGGCGTTCGATGCGCTTGTTGAACTAGCCGTCGACGGCCTTGCTGGCGTCCGAGCCGAACTGCCGCCACCACATCACGAACACGACCGCGGCGGTCGTGCCCATGAACACGTAGGGGCTGACGAACCAGCCGAGATAGCCGAGCGCGAAGAAGAACGCGCGCTGGCCGTGATTGAAGTGCCGCCCGCGCCGCGGTGAACAGCGCGGTGGTGCGCTTCACGTGCGCCTGCGCCTCCGCGGTGTCCTTCTCGGCCGGCGGCGGCATCGCGCCGAGCAGGATCGCGACGTAGTTGTACAGCCGGTACGACCAGGCGAACTTGAAGAACGCGTAGACGAAGATCACCGCGAGCCCGATCGCCTTCATCTCCCACAGCACGCGGCCGGTCTGGATGCCGAACGGCAGGGTGGCGACCACGTTGAGCACGTCGTCGGTCGAGCGGATGATCGTCAGCGCGCCGCCGATCGCGAACAGCGAGGTCGAGGCGAAGAACGCCGTGCCGTTCTGCAGCGCCGCCATGACCTGCATGTCGACCATGCGCATCTCGCGGTCGAGCATGCGGCGCATCCAGACCTCGCGATAGCGGTTCATGCGCGCGTTCAGGCCCTCGCGCCGCGTGCGGCACGTATTCGAGCAGGATCGCGTAGCCGCCCCAGGCGGCGACGAACCAGGCGAGCGCGAGCAAGGTCGGGCGGATGAAGGCTGAGACGGCATGGTGCCGTGCCGCCGTTCGCGCAGCATGCTGCCTTGCCGGCGCGGCGCGCGACAACACCATATGCTATGCCTGTCGCATCAGGAGACCCGCATGCCGCAGACCATCACCACCGGATACAAGGCGCTGCTCGAGGCCGCCGAGCGCGAGATCGAGACGCTCAGCGTCGAGGAGGCGCGCAAGCTGCACGGCCGCGACGACGTCGACGTTCGTCGACATCCGCGATCCGCGCGAGCTCGAGCGCGAGGGCAAGATGCCCGGCGCCTTCCACTGCACGCGCGGCATGCTGGAGTTCTGGATCGATCCGGAAAGCCCGTATCACAAGCCGCAATTCGCCGAGGACAAGAAATTCGTGTTCTTCTGCGCCGGCGGCTGGCGCTCGGCGCTGGCGGCGCAGACCGCGCAGCGCATGGGGCTGAAGCCGGTCGCGCACATCAAGGGCGGCTTCGGCGAATGGAAGAAGGCCGGCGGGCCGGTCGAGGCCGCGGCGAAGCCGAAGAAGCGTGAGTCATTCGCGCGCGTTGATCGGCCGATCACGACATTTCGCTTGATCGGCTCGGCCGCGCGCCGCGAATGCTTGCGGTCGCCGCAGCGGAGGGCGACATGGCGCTGAAGCTCATCATCGGCAACAAGAACTATTCGTCGTGGTCGTTCCGGCCGTGGATCGCGCATGAAGGCCGCCGGCATCGCGTTCGACGAAGAGGTGATCCCGCTCTACGCCGACGGCAGCAAGGAGCAGATCCTGGCGCACTCGCCCGCCGGCAAGGTGCCGGTGCTGATCGACGGCGCGATCGCATGTGTGGGAGTCGCTCGCGATCCTCGAATACGCGGCGGAGAAATTCCCCGACGCCGGGCTGTGGCCGTCCGATCCGGCGGCGCGCGCGCATGCGCGCGCGATCTCGACCGAGATGCATGCCGGCTTCGTGCCGCTGCGCAACGAATGCGGCATGACATGTGGCGTCCGCACGTGCGCAAGCGAGCTGTCCGACGACGCGAAGGCGAACATCGCGCGCATCCAGGCGCTGTGGACCGATGCGCGCACGCGCTTCGGCGCGGCGGGCCGTTCCTGTTCGGCCGCTTCTGCGCGGCCGACGCGATGTACGCGCCGGTCGTCTCGCGCTTCGAGACCTACGCGATCGACGTCACGCGCGCCGGTCAAGGCCTACATGCAGGCGATGATCGCGCTGCCGGCGTGGCAGGAGTGGCGCCGCGCCGCGCTGAGCGAGACCTGGGTGATCCCGCAGTACGAGGATTTTCCGCAATCGCAGCGGCTGAAGGCGTGACTGCGCGTCAGCACGCCCAACGAAAAAGCCCGGCACGAGCCGGGCTTTCCGTCACAGTCGCGACGGCGATCACTTTCCGCGCAGCGCGTCCTTGATGCCGCCGACGGCATTCTGAACCTTGCCGGCGACCTGATCCGCCTTGCCTTCGCCTTCGAGCTTGGCGTCGCCCGTCACCTTGCCGGCGACTTCCTTCACCTTGCCCTTGGCCTGCTCGAGCGAGCCTTTGACGCGATCCTTGTACCATTGTCTTCTCCGTTGTTAGGTTGTGACGACAAGGTCCAGGGCGCCGAAAGGTTCCGTCGACGATTCAGGTCACCGCGGTCGGCGCCAGCGCGTCGATATCGGTCACCACGTCGATCACCGCCGGGCGGTTCGCCGCGAGCGCCTTTGCGAGCGCGGCCGGAAACTCCGCCGGCTTCTCGACGCGGATGCCGAGCGCGCCCATGTCCTCGGCGATCTTCGCGAAGTTCACCGGCGTGTAGGTCCACAGCTCGCGCGCCTGCTCGGTCTGCTTGCCGCCATAGGCGCGGTCGAAGCCGCGCTTGCTCTGGTTGCCGCCGGCGTTGTTGTTGACCACCGTGACGCTGTTGAGCTTCCAGCGCACCGCCGTCTCGATCTCGCCGATGTGGTACCAGAAGCCCGCGTCGCCGGTGAACACCACGACCGGCCGATCCGGGCAGGCGGCCTTGGCGCCGATGCCGGCGCAGAACGCGAAGCCGAGATGGCCGGCCGAGCGGAAGTAGCTCTGCTGCGTGCGTGCGCAGATCGTACATGCCGCCCATCCACATGCCGGCGTGGCCGGTGTCGACGATCACGATCGCGTCGTCCGGCACGTGCTTGGTGAGATCGCCGCACATGCGCGCCGGATGGATCGGCACCTGGTCCGAGGTGAGCAGCGCGTTGTACTTCGCGTACCACTCCTTGCAGATGCCCTGCGTCTCGGCGATCCAGGCCTTGCGCTTGCGCCGCCGTGCCGCGGTCCGCGAGCTTTCAGCATCGCGGCGAGCGTCACCTTGGCGTCGCCGTTGACCATCGCGACCAGCGGATAGTTGCGGCCCGAGCGCTTCCGGATCGATGTCGATCTGGATCGCCGGCGTGCCGATCTTCGGCACCGCCCAGAAATGCGTGGTCATGCCGCCGGTCTCGCTGCCGATGAAGCAGACGAGATCGGCACGGTTCACCACGCGGTTCGCGCTTTCGCGCGAGTAGGTGCCGACGACGCCGACCGAGAGCGGATGCACGCCCGGGATCGAGTCCTTGCCGTTGAGCGAGGTCGCGACCGGGATCTGCAGCGCTTCGGCGAGCGCAATCAGTTCGGCCGCCGCGCCCGAGGCGCGCACGCCGCCGCCCGCGACGATCACCGGCCGCTCGGCGTTCTGCAGCGCGTCGAGCGCGGCGCGCACGCTCGCGTCGTCCGGGGCAGGGCGGAACGGCGGCACGCGCGCGAACTGCTCCTCGACCAGCGGCTCGAGCTCGGCCTCGTCGAGATCGACCTGGCCCTCGTTGCCGCGGAACTGGAGATGCACCGGGCCGGGCGTGCCGGTGGTGGCGACGCGGAACGCCTGCCGCACCATGTCGGGGAAGCGCGCGACGTCGTCGACCGTGGCGTTGAACTTGGTCACCGGCTCGAACGCCGGCACGTCGTCGACCTCCTGATAGACCTTGCGGAACTTGCTCGACGGATCGCGCCCGCCGGTGAACGCGATCACCGGCGAATGCGCCAGCCACGCGTCGCGCAGGCCGGCCGCGAGATTAAGCGCGCCGATCACCTGCGCCATGCACACGCCGGGCTTGCCGGAGGCGCGCGCATAGCCGTCCGCCATGTAGGCGGCGGATTTCTCGCCGTGGCAATGGATGCGCTTGATCGCGGTGCGCCGCTCCATCTCGGCGAAGGTCCGCCGCAGCACGGCCGGCACCATGAACACATGCGTGACGCCGTAGCCTTTCAGCATGTCGGCGAGGCATTCCGCCCCGGTCATTTTTCGGTTGTGTCCGAGCATTGTGTTCCTCGCTGTCATTCCGGCCGAGTGAGCGCAGCGAACGAGGGCCGGAGATCCATAACCCCGGCTCGTGCGCTTCCTGCTCCGCTTGTGGTTATGGATCCCGGGCTCGCGCATGCGCGCGCACCCGGGATGACGCGCGATGTGCCGCGTCACTTGATCGCCAGCGGATTGACCGGCGAGCCGACCGCGCCGGTGATCGGGATCGCGGGCGCGACGAACAGGAATTCGTAGACGCCGTCGGCCGCGCAGTCGTCCGCCAGCTCCTTCACCTGGAAGATCTCGCCCATGGTCATGCCCATGATCGGGATGGTGATCCAGTGCCAGGGCTGGTTGATGCCGGGCTCGGTCTCGTTCGGCCGCACCTCGCAGCCCCAGGTGTCGCTCGCGAGCGCGGCGAGCTCGGTGCGCTTGACCCACTCCAGCGTCTCGAACGCGAAGCCCGGCGCGTCGCCGCCCGGATAGCCGTCCCAGCTGCCGAGCTTCTGGCAGCGCTCCATCTGCCCGGTGCGCACGATGATGTAGTCGCCGCGCTTGAGCTCGACCTTCTGCTTCTTCGCGGTGCCGTCGAGATCGTCGCAGGTGATGCCGTAGCCGTCGTCGAGCGAGTCCACGCCCTTGTAGCGCGCGACGTCGAGGAACACGCCGCGGCCGACCATCTTGTTCTTGGTCTTCTCGATGCCGCACTTCTGCGCGCCGGCGCTGGTCACGGTGCGGCAGTCGTAGCCGTTCCACATGTGGTCCTCGTAGAACACGTGGCCGAGCCCGTCCCATTGCGTGCCGCATTGCAGCGGCATCACCACCATGTCGTCGGCGGCGCGGATGCCGCGCTCGTCGAGCACGCCGGAATAGGCGTCGGTGCCGGTGCGCAGCATGGTGTGGATCGGATTGGTGCGGCCCATCGCCGGGTATTTGCTCTTCGCGCCCTGCGGGCCGGTGTGGTCGAAGTTGAGGGCGAGCGAGATCACCTTGCCCTTCTTCACCAGTTGCGCCGCCGCGACGATGTCCTCGGCGCTGGTGTAGTTCAGCGTGCCGATCTCGTCGTCCGGCCCCCACTTGCCCCAGTTCTTGTATTTCTCGGAGGCGTCGCGCAGGTCCTGGCGATTGATCTTCTTTGCAGCCATGGTGTTGTCCTTGGATGTTTCTTCTTGGGGAACACGAAGGGGCGAGGGCGCCGCTTTTTGTCTTGTCCTCTCCGGCGCGGGCGCGGATGATACGACACAAGAAAACGAATAGGGAGAGCGTTATGCCGGTGCGCGTCTTCGGCGCGATTGTCGCGCTTCTGCTCAGCGTCGCGGCGTCGTTCGCGCAAGGCTATCCGAACAAGCCGGTGCGCGTGGTGGTCGGCTTCGCGGCCGGCGGCCCGAGCGACGTCATCGGCCGCATCGTGGCGCAGAAACTGTCGGAAGCGCTCGGCCAGCAGTTCTATGTCGAGAATGTCGGCGGCGCCGGCGGCAACACCGCGGCGGGGCAGGTCGCGCGCGCGGCGCCCGACGGCTACACCATCCACATCGTCAGCACCGGCTTCATGGTGAACATGAGCCTCTACGCCAAGGTGCCGTACGATGCGGTCAAGGATTTCGCGCCGGTCACGCTGGTCGCCTACTCGCCGAACGTCGTGGTGGTGAACCCGTCGGTGCCGGTCAAGACGATCCAGGAACTGGTGAAGCTCATCAGGGACAATCCGGGCAAGTACTCGTTCGCCGGGCCCGGCGTCGGCTCGACGCCGCATCTGGCGGGCGAGCAATTCCGCCTCTCGTTCAATCTCGACCTGATCCACGTGCCGTTCACCGGCGCGGGCCCGGCGATCCAGGCGACCATCGGCGGGCACACGCCGATCGCCTTCACGGCGCTGCCGCCGGCGCTCGCCGCCGTGAAGGACGGCAAGCTGCGCATGCTCGGGGTGGCGACGCCCGAGCGCGCCGCGGCGGTGCCCGACGTGGCGACCTTCGCCGAGCAGGGCATCAAGGATCAGGACTCCGATACGCTCACCGGCCTGGTGGTGCCGGCCGGCACGCCGAAGGAGATCGTCGACCTGCTGCAGAAGGAGATCGCCAAGGCGGTGGCGCAGCCGGACGTGAAGGAGAAGCTCGCGACGCTCGGCTTCGTCCCGGTCGCGAACCCGCCGGAGGAGTTCGGCAAGCGCATCAAGGTCGAGATCGAGAAATGGGGCAAGGTGGTGCGGGATGCGAAGCTGAGGATTGAGTAGCCGTCATCCGGCGCGTGCCCGCGAGCGGGGATCCAGTCCTTTGACTCTGCATGCCCGCTTCCGCGGGCATGGGCCGGGCGGCCCGGAATGACATCATGCGCATCACCGACATCCGCGAAACCTCCATCGCGCTGAACTCCACGCTGAAGAACTCCTCGATCGACTTCTCCGAGATGACCACCTCGGTGGTCGCGGTGATCACCGACGTGATGCGCGACGGCAAGCCGGTCGTCGGCTACGCGTTCAACTCCACCGGCCGCTACGCCTGCGGCGCGCAGATGCGCGCGCGCTTCATCCCGCGCATCCTGAAGGCCGAGCCGGCATCGCTGCTCAACGCGGCGGGCGACAATCTCGATCCGGAAAAAATCCTCGCCGTGATGATGCGCAACGAAAAGTCCGGCGGGCACTCGGAGCGCTCGATCGGCATCGGCACGATCGAGGTCGCGGTGTGGGACGCGGTCGCCAAGATCGCCGGCAAGCCGCTGCATGTGCTGCTCGCCGAGCGCCACGGCGGCAAGGTGCTCGACAAATGCTTCGTCTATGTCGGCGGCGGCTGGTACGCGCCGGGCAAGGGAATCCCCGAGCTGCAGGACGAGATGAAGCGCCATCTCGATGCCGGCTACACCATGGTGAAGATGAAGGTCGGCGGCGCGCCGCTCGACGAGGACATGCGGCGCATCGAGGCGGTGAAGAGCATCCTGCCGTCGCACGCCGAGCTTGCGGTCGACGCCAACTCGAAATTCGATCGCGACCGAGGCGCTGCGCTACGCCAAGGCGATGACGCCGTACCAACTGCGCTGGTTCGAGGAGCCGTGCGATCCGCTCGACTACGCGACGCTGTCGGATATTTCCGACGCCTATCCGCACGCGCTCTCGACCGGCGAGAACCTGTTCTCGCAGCAGGACGTGGAAAACCTGGTGCGCTTCGGCAATCTGAAGCCGGCGCGGCGCGACGTCATCCAGGTCGATCCGCCGCAGGCCTACGGCATCGCGCAATACGCCCGCACGCTGACCGCGCTGGAAAAATACCAGTGGCCGCGCTCGGGCCACTTCCCGCATGGCGGCAACCAGATGTCGCTCGCGATCGCCGCCGGCTTCGGCCTCGGCGGCGCGGAAAGCTATCCGGGCGTGTTCGGCGTGTTCGCGGGCTTTGCCGACGATGCGGTGATCGAGAACGGATACATCTCGCTCTCGGACCGGCCCGGCATCGGCTTCGAAGGGCAGGCGGCGCTGTATGCGGTGATGAAGGAACGCTCTGGCAGCGGCTCCGTAGACCGCTTCGCGACCTGCATTCGCCGCCGTCACCACGATCTCGACCAGATGCGGCGGCTCGATGTCGACCCCGATGCAGGCGCGCATCGGCGGGTTCGCCTTGTCGACCCATTCGTCCCAGGCGCGGTTGAGCGCGGCCTTCTGCTTCACGTCCGCGATGTAGATGATCGCCGAGAGGATCTTGCTCTTGTCCGTGCCGCACAGCGCGAGGCTCTCGTCGATGCGCGCCAGCACCTTCACGGTCTGCTCGTAGTAGTCCGGCGTGACCGGGTCGGGCGCGACCGCGACCGTGACCACGAGATCGTCGGTCGCGACCGCGCGGCTGCGAGTCGGCGTCAGGCCGGGAAAGCGGGTGATCATGGGTGGCTCCGGTTGATGATCTGTGCATTTCTGCATGCAATGATGTCATTGTGCCAGCTCAATCTTGCACCAAGTCCGATCCGATCCGCCGCTGGAACCCGAGCGGGCGCTCGGACCTAGCCCCCCATGGGCACGTTCCGACCAGGCCAGAATTGCTGGCGCATCGAGCACGCCGACCGCGCCGCGATCCTGATCGACGCCGGCGCGTTCTTCGGCGCCGTGCGGTCGGCGCTGCTGCAGGCGCAAACGCAGCGTGTTCATCGTCGGCTGGGATCTCGACAGCCGCACCCGACTGGTCGGCGAGGACTGCGCGGCGGATGACGGCTGGCCGGTGACGTTGCGCGAATTTCTCGTGCGGCTGGTGCGCGAGCGCCCCGAACTGACCGTGCATCTGCTCGCCTGGGATTTCGCCGTGCTCTACGCGCTCGAGCGCGAGCCGTTTCCCTCGCTCAAGCTCGGCTGGAACACGCCCTCGCGCATCCGCTTCCGGCTCGACAACGCGCTGCCCGTCGGCGCCTCGCATCACCAGAAGATCATCGTGGTGGACGACGCGGTCGCGTTCTCCGGCGGGCTCGATCTCACCATCCGGCGCTGGGACACCTGCCAACACGACATCGACAATCCGCAGCGCTGCGATCCGGCCGGGCAGCCGTACCGCCCGTTCCACGACGTGCAGATGGTGGTCGACGGCGCGGCGGCGCGGCGCGCTTGCCGAGATCGCGCATGAGCGCTGGGCGCGCGTCACCGGCGAGCGCATCCCGGTGCAGCCGGAGGGCGTCGCCGTCTGGCCGGACGTGACGCCGGACTTCACCGACGCCGAGATCGCGATCGCGCGCACGCTGCCCGAGTACGAAGACCAGCAGGAGGTGAGGGAGGTCGAGGCGCTGTTCTGCGACATGATCGCGAGCGCCGAGCGCGCGATCTATATCGAGAACCAGTTCCTCACCTGCGCCGGCATCGCCAAGGCGCTGGTGAAGCGGCTGCAAGGAGAAGCCCGAGCTCGAGGTGCTGATGATCGCGCCGCACACGCCCGACACCTGGCTCGAGAGCCACACCATGCGCAACGGCCGCATCCGCTTCTGGCGCACGCTGCAGGAGGCGGGCGTCGGCGACCGCGTGCGCCTCGTCTGTCCGGAAGTGCGCGACGGCGAGCGCGTCACGCACACGATGGTGCATTCGAAGGTGATGATCATCGACGACCGGCTGCTGCGCATCGGCTCGGCCAATCTGAACAACCGCTCGATGGGCACCGACACCGAATGCGATCTCGCGCTCGAGGCGCGCAACGACGCCGAGCGCGCGGCGATCCGCGCGCGTGCGCGCGCGGCTGCTCGCCGATCATTGCGGCGTCGCGGCCGGAGCAGGCCGCGCAGGCGCTCGCATCCGGCTCGCTGATCCGCGCCGCCGACACGCTGAGCGGGCGCGGCCATCGCCTGCGTGCCGATCGACGACGGCGAGCCGGACAACGGCGAGCTTGCCGAATACATCGAGGGCATCGCCGATCCGGAGCGGCCGATCCAGAGCACGCGAGGTGCTGGCCGGCGCTGTTCGGCGACCGCTTCCCGCGCGCAAGACCGCGAAGTGGCTCAAGCTCGCGCTGGTCCCGCTCGCGCTCATCGCGCTCGCCATCGCGTGGCAGTTCCCGCCGCTGTCGAACATCGCGAGCCCCGAGCAGATCGGCCCGATGCTCACCGCGCTCGCCGCCGAGCCGTGGGCGCCGCTGCTGGTGCTCGGCGTCTATATCGTCGGCGGGCTGATCGCGTTTCCGGTCACTGATCCTGATCGCCGCGACCGCGGCGGCGTTCGGCCCGCTGCTCGGGCTCGCCTATGCGGCGACCGGCTCGCTGCTGAGCGCCGCCGTGACCTACGCGATCGGCCTTGCGCTCGGCCGCGACACGCTGCGCCGCGTGATCGGCCCGCGGCTCAAGCGCGTGCAGCGGCGCATCGTCAGCGGCGGCGTGCTGGCGATCGCGGCCATCCGGCTGGTGCCGATCGCGCCGTTCACCGTGGTCAATCTCGTGGCGGGCGCGAGCGACATCCGGCTCGGCGCGTTCATGGCCGGCACGATCCTCGGCATGCTGCCGGGCTGATCGTGATGTCGGCGCTCGGCCACCAGATCATGCGCATCATCAGCGGCCCGAGCGCGGCCGACGTCGCGCTGCTCGCCGGCGGTCGTCGCGATCTGGATCGCGCTCGCCGGCGGCGTGCAGGTCGCGTTCGCGAAATTCGGAAAGCGGTCTTGAACGACCGTGCGCGTGCTGACCTGGAACATCCACGGCGACGTTCGGGCGCAATCCGCGCTTCGATCTCGCGCGCGTGGTCGAGCTGATCGACCGCTGGGACCCGCAGATCGTCGCGCTGCAGGAGGTCGACTCGCGCCGCGACGGCGGCGATCAATCCGTTCGAGTTTCTGCAGCGCGAGCTCGGCGAGCACGGCATCGGCGCGAAGTCGATCACCACCGACGACGGCGAATACGGGCAGATGCTGATCAGCCGCTGGCCGCATGCGCGGACACCGAGATCCACGACATGTCCTATCCGGAGCGCGAGCCGCGCCGCGCCATCGCGACGCGGATCGAGACGCCGCACGGGCCGCTGCGCGTGGTCGCGACGCATCTCGGCCTGAGCGTCCACGAGCGGCGCGAGCAGGCCGAGAAGCTGATCGCCATCGCGGGCAACGGACCGGTGCCGACCATCGTGATGGGCGATTTCAACGACTGGCTCTGGGTCGGCTCGGTGCGCAAGGCGCTGTCGCGCGAACTGCCCGGCCGCACGCGCTTCCGCACCTTTCCGTCGTTCTTTCCGCTGCTGCGGCTCGACCGCATCTATTGCCGGCCGCACGGCGCGTTCGTGCGACTGCTACACCGACCGCAGCGCGCGCGCACATCTCGGATCATCTGCCGGTGATCGCGGACCTGCGGATCGCATGAAAAAGAAAGGCGGCCGAAGCCGCCTTTCCGTCACGCAGATGCGGTGTGTCGTTAGACCTCGAGCACCGCCACGATCTCGAGCGTGCGCGGCTCGACGATGATGATCTCGTCGCGTAGACGAAGTACATGTAGCCGCGCCATGTCGGCTCGATCTCGATCAGCGTCGACCGGCACCGGCGCGATGCGCACCGTGCGCGGCACCACCGTGCCGACCGTGATGTCGAAGTTCACGTTGGTCACGCGCGGCGCCGAGCTGGTCAGCACCTTCGTGCGGATCGTGGTCTTCTGCTCGGTGGTGAGCGAGACGTTGCTCGACGGTCATCGCGCCGCCGCCCTGCGTGCCCTGGGCCGTACCCTGCTTGGCGCCGCCGGTCGCCGGCTGCTGGGTCTGCTGCTGACGCTGCTGCGCCGGCGGCTGGGCGTCCTGCGACTGCTTGGTGGTCGGCGCGCTCTTGTCGCGCTCGCCCTGGGTCTGCCTGGTGGTCGGGGCCTGCTCGCGCTCGCCCTGCGTCTGACGGGTCGTCGGCGCCTGCGTGCCGCTCGGGGCCTGCTGGGCCTTCTGCTGCTTCTCGGGGATGGCGCGATCCTGCGCGCCGCGGCCCGGGGCCGGGCCTCGTTCATCGTGACCGGACGCGCCGCCGGCCGCGCCACCGGCCGCCGCCGGCCGGGCTGTTCATCGGCGCGCTCGCGCCGCCGCCGGCCGCTCCGCCAGCGCCAGCCGGCGCCGCCGCCGTCACCGCGACCGCCGCCACCCTGCGACATCGCAATCGTCGAGCCCGCCGCCAGCGCGAGGGCTGCGACGGAAACCATCAGTGTCCGTTTCATTGTTCCTCTCCTGTATGGGTGCCCCGCGCAGCCGTACGGTGATGAACGCGACGCGACCGTGGCAACGTTCCGAAAAGCCCGGAAAATCGGCCAGATTGTGATGTTCCATGAATGCGCATTCACTTCGCGCGCGCGTCACGCCATAGTGCGCGCGCAAAGTCGGGAATCGAGGAGGGCGCGTGGCGAAACTCAACTCAGCGATCGACACGCAAGGCAAGGAGTTCCGCGCCAACGCGGCCGCGATGCGCGCGCTGGTGAAGGAACTGCGACACGCGCCGCGCCGAAGCCGCGCTCGGCGGGCCGGAGCGCTCGCGCGAGCGCCACGTCGTCGCGCGGCAAACTGCTGCCGCGCGAGCGCGTGATGCGCCTGCTCGATCCCGGCTCGCCGTTTCTCGAACTGTCGCCGCTCGCCGCCAACGGCATGTACGAGGACGCGATCCACGGCGCCGGCATCATCACCGGCATCGGCCGCATCGAGGGCCGCGAATGCGTGATCGTGTGCAACGACGCCACCATCAAGGGCGGCACCTACTATCCGATGACGGTGAAGAAGCATCTGCGCGCGCAGGAGATCGCGCGCGAGAACCGGCTGCCGTGCATCTATCTGGTCGATTCCGGCGGCGCCAACCTGCCGCAATGGCCCGAGGTGTTTCCCGACCGCGAGCATTTCGGCCGCATCTTCTACAATCAGGCGACGCTGTCCGCGCTCGGCATTCCGCAGATCGCCGTGCGTGATGGGCTCGTGCACGGCGGGCGGCGCCTACGTGCCGGCGATGTCGGACGAGACCATCATCGTGCGCAAGCAGGGCACGATCTTCCTCGGCGGCCCGCCGCTGGTGAAGGCCGCGACCGGCGAGGTGGTGTCGGCCGAGGATCTCGGCGGCGCCGACGTGCATGCGCGCAAGTCCGGCGTCGCCGATCACTACGCGGCGGACGACGACCACGCGCTCGCGCATCGTGCGGCGCATCGTCGCGAACCTCAACACGAAGAAGCAGCCGACATCCCGCTCGACGCCGCCGCGCGATCCGCTGTTCGACGCGGCCGAGCTCGACGGCATCGTGCCGAGCGACACGCGCAAGCAATACGACGTCCGCGAGATCATCGCGCGGCTCGTCGATGGCTCCGAGTTCGACGAGTTCAAGACGCTCTACGGCACCACGCTGGTCACCGGCTTCGCGCACATCCACGGCATGCCGGTCGGCATCCTCGGCAACAACGGCATCCTCTATTCGGAGAGCGCGCTGAAGGCCGCGCATTTCATCGAGCTGTGCTGCCAGCGCCGCATTCCGCTGCTGTTCCTGCAGAACATCGCCGGCTTCATGGTCGGCCGCGACTACGAGGCCGGCGGCATCGCCAAGGACGGCGCCAAGATGGTGATGGCGGTCGCCTGCGCGCAGCGTGCCGAAGATCACGCTGGTCGTCGGCGGCTCCTACGGCGCCGGCAATTACGGCATGTGCGGGCGCGCCTACTCGCCGCGCTTCCTGTTCACCTGGCCGAATGCGCGCATCTCGGTGATGGGCGTCGGAGCAGGCGGCCTCCGTGCTCGCGACCGTGCGGCGCGACAACATCGAGGCGGCGGGCAAGACGTGGTCGCGAGGTCGAGGAGGCGGAGTTCAAGCAGCCGATCCGCGACGCGTTCGACGAGCAGGGCGATCCTTATTACGCCACCGCGCGGCTGTGGGACGACGGCATCATCGCGCCGAGCGAGACGCGGCGCGTGCTGGCGCTGGCTTATGCCGCGGCGCTGAATGCGCCGGTGGCGGAGACGAGGTTCGGGGTGTTCAGGATGTGAGTCCGAGGAATGGATCGCCCCAACTGACGTTCCTTGCGGCACTCTGCCGTTGGCACGATGTGGCGCGTTCACCGTCAGCACTGTGGCTTGAACGGCGGAATCCGGAATTGATAGCGTGGCGGCCGGCAACCGGGATTGCACCTCCAATATCCCCAATCATCAGCGCGTTCGCAGTCTTTGCGTCCATCGCTTTTGCGTGCGTGTCGAACCTCTGGTTCAGCTCTTCCTTTTGTACGAAATCGACCTCCATCGCCGAGCGAAGATCGCCCCGGAGGGCCGAATCTCACTCGCCAATCCCGCAATTTGCTCGGCCATACGGCGGTCGAGCTCACCGCAGACTCGTCCCGGAGGCCCGAATCTCATTCGTCAATCCCGCAATCTGCTCGGCCAGACGGCGGTCGAGCTCGCTCCTTTGGCTGGACAGCTTGTCCCATCGTCGAGTGCGTTGTGTCCCGCCAACGCTCGGCTTCCGACTGCACATTGGCGAAGTTCGTTCGGATTGTCTCATTGAGGCTGGTGTTCATTGATAGCAGCGTGTTCCTGAGCTCTGCTACTGAAATCTCGGCCCTGGCATTCGCCACCTTTATGAAATCTTCGATTATGCCGCGTGTGGAGAAGGTTGTTTTCTCGACGCTATCTATCTTCTTATCAACGCCGTCGATCTTGTTCGAAATCAAGGTTCCGAGCTCGCGATCCGTTTTTCCAGCAGCTCTATTTTGCCATCTAGGTGCTGGCGGTCCAATTCAACGCTTTGCTGAATGACCGAAGAGTGAATTAAAGTCTTTCAGGTCCACCGCCGTCTTAGCATTTCCTTTGCATTCATTTTGCAGTTCATTTTGCCGGTTGGCAAAAAAGTAGATCATTGCAACCAAGCCG
Organism: uncultured Alphaproteobacteria bacterium; assembly: GCA_963839985.1. Classification (GTDB taxonomy): domain Bacteria; phylum Pseudomonadota; class Alphaproteobacteria; order Rhizobiales; family Xanthobacteraceae; genus PALSA-894. The sequence continues at coordinate 416,409 of CAWIXG010000021.1, forward strand.
ACTGCGATCAAGATAGTATTGACCGCCGACGCAGTATCCTTGCTATACCTTCGAAAGGCGCTGATCGCCGTCACGTCGGGCGCATTTGCACGCACTGGATCTTTCGGATCGGGGGCAATGCTTTGCCCGCCCGGAACATCGGTCGTCGTTGCCCCCCGCGATAGTAAACCTACGATAGTAGTCCCTATCCAAGGTTGTCAACCCACGGTAGGATTCGCGAAATTGGTTAATGGCTGGTAATTGCCTTCGCCGCCCGGTGGGGAGCGCCTCGCGAAGGCTGGCGCGCATTACTTATGATCGATCGGGAATGCCATGCCCATCACCCAACGCACCGTGCAAATCTGCCTCTTCCTGCTCGCCGCGATCGGGCTGTTCGGCGGTGTGCTGCAGATGTCGCTCGGGCAGCCCGACACCACGCCGCGTCTCGACAACGTGCATCGCTTCCTTGCCGGCATCTATCTCGGCTGCGGGATCATCACGCTGTGGATGGCGATCACCATTCGGCAGCAGGGCACGCTGATCTATCTCGTGGCGCTCGCCGTTGGCCTCGGCGCCATCGGGCGGCTGATCTCGATGGCCAAGGTGGGCGTGCCGGACCCGGCGGCGCTCTGGTTCGCCTATGCGGGATCGGAGTTGATCCTGCCGCTGATCATCGTGGTGGCGCACTTTTTCACGCGGCGCCGCGCGTAGGAATCTCTTGTTTCAGCGCGCTATTCGATCGTATCGGCCACCACACCCGTGCCGACGGTTTGACCGCCCTCGCGGACCACGAAACGCTGCGTCTTCTCAATGGCGATCGGCACGATCAGCTCCACGTCGATCGTGACGTTGTCGCCCGGCATCACCATCTCGGTGCCTTCGGGCAGATGCACCACGCCGGTCACGTCGATGGTGCGGAAGTAGAACTGCGGACGGTAGCCGTTGAAGAACGGCGTGCGGCGGCCGCCTTCTTCCGCGGTGAGAAAGTACGCCTCGGCCTTGAACTTGGTGTGCGGTTTGATCGAACCCGGCTTGGAAAGCACTTGGCCACGCTCGACGTCGTCGCGCTTGATGTCGCGCAGCAGCACGCTGATGTTGTCGCTCGCCTGGTCCTGATCGAGCAGCTTGGGGGTTATCTCGACGGCGGCGACGGCCGCCTTTTGCGTCGGCCTGATACCGACGATCTCAACGTCCTCGCCGACCTTGACGACGCCGCGCTCGACGCGGCCGGTCACCACGGTGCCGCGGCCTGGGATCGACGACACGTCTTCCACCGGCATCAGGAACGGCTGATCAATCACGTGCTCGTTCATCGCTGGCCTTGGCCGAAATCGCTGCGCAACCCCGATCTTACCATCAGCCACGCGTAGGGTAGGCAAAGGCGCGTAGCGCCATGCCCACGCGAATGTCTTGCCGCCGGCCGTGGGCTTCGCTGCGCTCAGC
>CAWIXG010000022.1:0-24643 GCA_963839985.1 uncultured Alphaproteobacteria bacterium
GGTGCGGCGATCATCGCGGCGGCGAAACAATCCGGCGCCGATGCGGTGCATCCGGGCTACGGCTTCCTCGCCGAGAACGCGGATTTCGCGCAAGCTGTGATCGATGCCGGCCTGACCTGGGTCGGCCCGCCGCCCGCCGTGATCCGCCAGATGGGCGACAAGGCGGAGGCGAAGCGCATCGCGCGCGAGGCCGGCATGCCGACTATACCGGGCTACGAGGCGGACGATCAGAGCGACGCCGCGTTGCGGCCGCGGCGACAGCATCGGCTATCCGGTGATGATCAAGGCCGCGGCGGGCGGCGGCGGGCGCGGCATGCGGCTTGTGCGTGACGAGGCGCGACTCGCGCCGGCGCTGCAGGCCGCGCGCTCGGAGGCCGAGCACGCGTTCGGCGACGGCAGGCTGATGCTGGAGCGCGCGCTCAGCCGCGCGCGCCATATCGAGGTGCAGGTGTTCGCCGACCAGCACGGCAACGTCGTGCATCTCGGCGAGCGCGACTGCTCGGTGCAGCGGCGGCACCAGAAGCTGATCGAGGAATCCCCCTCGCCTGCGGTCGATGCGGCATTGCGCGAGAAGCTCGGCGCGGCGGCAGTCACGCTGGCGCGAGCGGTCGAATTACGTCGGCGCCGGCACGGTCGAATTCCTGCTCGATGCCGAGCGGCGAGTTCTTCTTCATGGAGATGAACACGCGCCTGCAGGTCGAGCATCCGGTGACCGAGGCGGTCACCGGCGTTCGATCTGGTCGAATGGCAGTTGCGCGTCGCGCGCGGCGAGCGCTTCACGCGACAGCAGGCCGACATCCGTTTCTCCGGCCACGCCATCGAGGCGCGGCTCTGCGCCGAGGATCCGGCGAAGAATTTCCTGCCGCAGGCCGGCACGATGGCGCTGTGGATCCCGGCCGGACGGCGTGCGCACCGATCATGCGCTCGCGTCCGGCGCAGCCATTCCGCCGCACTACGACTCGATGATCGCGAAAGTGATCGCGCATGGCCGCACGCGCGACGAGGCGCGCGACGCGGCTCGCGCAGGCGCTCGACGACACCGTCGCGCTCGGCGTCGCGACCAACAAGGCGTTTCTCGCCGCCGTGCTGCGCGACGAGGAGTTCGCGCGCGGCCCCACAACGGATTATCTCGCGCGCCGCTTCCCGAAGGTCAGCGCCGACGAAGCCCGATGCCGAGGCACTGGCATCGCCGCGATGCTGCTCGCGAAGAACGCCGGCTTCGGCGAATGGAATTCCTGGAGCAACAATCCGCGCGCGGATCATGCGCGTGCGGTTCGGCGGATACCGACGTCGCTCTCATCCATTTTGATGACGGCACACGCGCGCGCGTTGGCGACACTGAGGTCGTGTTGCGCAGCATCTCCATCACGCCGCCCTATGCCCGGATCACGCTCAACGGCGTCGAGAAGGCCGTCACGTTCGTGATCGCGGAGCGCATTCATCTCGCGCTCGGCGGGCGAAGCTACAGCCTCGACGACACCACGCATGCGCCGGCGCAGCGCGCCTCCGCCGCGAGCGACGGCCGCCTCGTCGCGCCGATGAACGGCCGCGTGGTCGCGGTCAACGCCAGGGCGGGCGATACCGCCGAGGCGGGCGCGCGCTGATCGTGCTCGAGGCGATGAAGATGGAGCATGCGCTGAGCGTGCCGCAGGCGGCGCGCATCAAGGCGGTGCACGTGGCGGCCGGCGCGCAGGTCGCGCCCGGCCAGCTTCTGGCCGAGCTGGAGACCGCATGAAGACCGCGCGGCACGACAGCCGGATGGTGAGAATGAGCGACGGCAAGATGGAAGCCAAGCTGCGGCAGGTGTTCGAGGAGCACGTGCCGTTCAACAAGGTGATCGGCCTGAAGGTCGAGTCGACCGACCCGGACGCGCCGAAGCTGCGCTTCGACATGCGCCCCGAACTGATCGGCAATCCGCGCCGGCAGATCCTGCACGGCGGCGTGATCTCGGCGGTGCTCGACGTCGCGGCCGGCTTCGCGATCCATCTGGCGGTTGAGCAAGAGCCGCGACGGAGAGTCATCCGAGGACATTTCCCGTCGATCGGCACGATCGACCTGCATGTCGATTATCTGCGGCCCGGGCGCGGCAAGTATTTCATCGCCACGGGCCGCGTGGTGCGGCTCGGCAATCGCGTGGCGGTCGCGCACATGGAGCTGGTGAACGACGAGGGCGAGCTGATCGCGACCGGCGGCGCCGCGTATATGGTGGGGTGACTTCTTCTTCCCTCTCCCTGCGACGCAGGGAGAGGGTGGCACGTCGCCTCCGCTCATTCCCGCGCAAGCGGGAATCCAGGGCCAAGAACTCGAAAGAACTGGGTCCCCGCTTTCGCGGGGACGAGCGGGGGTCAGTGATTCAATCGCGTTGGATCAAACTCTAGTTCGTCAAATACTCCGACACCGACTTCCACTTGCCGTCCTGGATCTGGCACAGCATCGCGCGGTCGGTGCCGAGGTGCTTGGTCGCCGAGAACGTCTGCTCGTCGGCGCCGAACATGTCGGCCGGGAACTTGGTCGACTCGATCGCCTTGTTGAGCGTGTCGGGCGTCAGGTCCTTGCCGGCCGCGTCCGCCGCGATCGCGAACAGGTTGATGATCTCCCAGCCGTAGACCGAGAACACCGTCGGGTCCTCGCTGAACTTGCCCTTGTAGGTGGTGAACCACTCGCGGACCTTCGGGTTCGGATCGTCCGCGTAGGGGTTGTTCACCGTGCAGGTCGAATAGAAGCCGTTGACCAGCGCGCCGCCGAGCTTGTGGATGATCTCCGAATAGCTCGCGGTGGTGCCGACGAACACCGGATTCCAGTCGAGCTTCCTCGCGGTGCCGATCACGCCGATGGTCTCGCGGATGATGGTGCCCATCACGACGCCGTCGCAGCCGGCTTCCTTCATCTTGGCGACCTGCGAGGAGAACTCGGTCGCGCCGCGCTTGTAGGTCGTGCGCTCGGCGTAGGTCGCGCCGATGTCCTTCAGGCCCTGCTCGGCGCCGCGCATCACCTCGAGCCCGAAATCGTCGTCCTGATAGACGGTGCAGACCTTCTTCAGGCCCTTCTCCTTCACCAGCCGCTTGATGCCGGCGCGGATCTGGTCGTAGTACGGCGCCGCGAACGAGAACTTCAGCGGCGCGATCGGCTCGAACATTTCGCGCGCGCCGCGTGAGCGGGAACAGGTGCGCGACCTTGGCGTCGAGATAGATCGGCATCGCCGCCATCGCGGTCGGGGTGCCGATCGAGCCGAGCGAGGCGAAGATCTTGTCCTGCTGCACCATCTTCTGCGCGGCGAGCACGGCCTTCTTCGGATCGTAGCCGTGGTCCTCGACCACCAGGCGCAGCTTGCGGCCGTGGATGCCGCCCGCGGCGTTCACCTCGTCGACGCGCATGCGCATGCCGTTCACGGCGGCCTTGGAGAAGTTCACGATCGGCCCGGACAGGTCCTGCGCGGTGCCGATGACGATCTCGGTCGGCGACACGCCCTGCTGCGCCAGCGCCGGGCTGGCTACGAACAGCGCAAGCGCTGCGACGGCGATGGATTTCATTGTTCTCTCCCGAATTCTCGTGGGATGAGCCCACGTTCTTGAAGTTGCAGCCATTTTAAGAGGTTGAGGGCGGCGCACAAGGGCACGCGGGCTGCGGCGTGTTGTCAGCTTTCTCCCCGTCACCCTGAGGAGGCCGCGAAGCGGCCCTCGAAGGGCGACGGCCCGGCTCGTGCCCGTCGCCCTTCGAGGCTCGCCGCAAGCGCGGCTCGCACCTCAGGGTGACGGCGTTAGAGCTAAGCCGCCTCCCGCGCGTACATCGCTTCGATCAGCTCGCGGTATTTCTCGTTCACCAGCTTGCGCTTGAGCTTCATCGTCGGGGTCAGTTCCTCGTCCTCGGCGGTGAGCTTCTGCTCGATCAGGCGGAACTTGCGCACCTGCTCGACGCGGGCGAACTTCGCGTTCACCCTGGCGATCTCGTCCTCGATCAGGCCGAGCACCTCCGGGCGGCGGCACAGGCTCATGTAATTGGAGAACGGGATCGAGGCGTCCTGCGCGAACTTCTCGACGTTCTCGTGGTCGATCATGATCAGCGCGGTGAGGTAAGCGCGGCGGTCGCCGATCACCACCGCGTCGGTGATGTAGGGCGAGAACTTCAACTGGTTCTCGATCTCGGAGGGCGTGATGTTCTTGCCGCCGGCCGTGATGATGATGTCCTTCATCCGGTCGGTGATGTAGAAGAAGCCTTCGTTGTCGATGCGCCCGACATCGCCGGTGTGCAGCCAGCCGTCGCGCAAGGCCTCGGCGGTCTTCTCCGGCTGGTTCAGGTAGCCCATGAACACCGACGGGCTGCGCACCAGCAGCTCACCTTCCGGTGAAACCTTAACTTCCGTCTGCGGCAGCGCGATGCCGATCGAGCCGGGCTTCGGGCGGCCGATCGGGTTCGAGGTCGAGATGCCGCCGGACTCGGTCTGGCCCCACACCTCGATCATCTCGAGCCCGAGCGCCGCATACCAGCGCAGGAGATCGGGCGAGATCGGCGCCGCGCCGGTGATCAGCAGCCGCGCGCGATGCACGCCGATCGCCTTGCGGATGTTGTCGAGCACCAGCACGCGCGCAAGCCAGAACGCGGCTTTCAGATGCGGCGGCACCGGCCTGCCTTCTTCGCGCAGCGCCGCGACCTTGTAGCCGACGCCGATCGCGAGCTTGTAGGCGAGCTGCGCGAGGCGCGTCGCCTCCTTCACGCGGATCAGCACCACCGAATAGAACTTCTCCCAGATGCGCGGCACCGCGCCGAACACGGTCGGCGCGATCTCGCGCACGTTCTCCGGCACCGTCTCGGGGTTCTCGACGAAGTTGAGCCGCGTGCCGGAGAGGAACGCCGTGTAGACGCCGACGATGCGCTCGGCCACGTGGCAGAGCGGCAGGAAGCACATGCGCTCGTCGTCGGGGTGCTGCTCGAACGCGTCGGAATAGAGCTTCGAGGCCGCCATCAGGTTGGCGTGCGACAGCATCGCGCCCTTCGGCCGGCCGGTCGTGCCCGAGGTGTAGATCAGCACCGCGAGATCGTCCGCCTTGCGCAGCGCGACGCGGCGCTCCCACTCGCCCGGGTGCGCGGCGTCGTGCTCGCGCCCGAGCGCGCGCAGCGCGTCGAGGCTCATCACCTGCGGATCGTCGAAGTCGCGCAGGCCGTCCATGTCGAACACGATGATCTTGCGCAGCGTCGGCAGCTTGGCGCGCACCTCGAGCGCCTTGTCGAGCTGCTCGTCGTCCTCGACGAACAGGTAGACGGTCGCGGAATCGACGCAGAGATACTCGACCTGCGTCGGCGCATCGGTCGGGTAGATGCCGTTGGAGACGCCGCCGGCACCGAGAATGCCCATGTCGGCGTAAAGCCATTCGCGGTTGGTGTTGGAGAGCACCGAGGCGCATTCGCCCGGCTCATAGCCGAGCGCCACCAGCCCCATGCCGATCTCGCGCGCAAACTGCCCGAACTCGGTCCACGAGATGGCGTGCCAGATGCCGAACTGCTTCTGGCGCAGCGCGACCTGCGCGCCGCGCGCGGTCACGCCGTGCCAGAACATCTTCGGGATGGTGTCGGCGGCCTCTTTGGCCGCCGTCATCGCCAGAGCTTCTTGCGTTTCCACCGCCGTGTCCCTCTCACGCCGCCGGCTTTCATGCCGAGATAGAATTCGCGGATATCGTCCTTCTCGGCAAGCCTCGCGCCGGTATCTTCCATCACGATGCGGCCGACTTCGAGCACATAGCCGAAATCCGCGATCTTCAGCGCCATGTGGGCGTTCTGCTCGACCAGCAGGATGGTGACGCCGCGCTCGCGGTTGATGCGCACCACGATATCGAAGATTTCCTTGGTGAGCTTCGGCGAGAGCCCGAGGCTCGGCTCGTCCATCAGCATCAGGGCGGGCCGCGCCAGCAGCGCGCGCGCGATCGCCAGCATCTGCTGCTGCCCGCCGGAGAGCTGGCCGGCCTCCTGCGCGCGGCGCTCGCGCAGGATCGGGAAATAGCCGTACACGGCCTCCATGTCCTGCGCGATGCCGTCCGCATCGCTGCGCGTGAACGCGCCCATGCGCAGGTTGTCCTCGACCGAGAGCAGCGCGAACACCTCGCGCCCTTCCGGCACATGCACGATGCCGCCGCGCACGATCGCGTCGGGCGAGCGCCCCTGGATCTCCGCGCCGCGATATTTCACCTGGCCCTTGAGCGGATCGATGATGCCCGAGATGGTCTTCAGCGTGGTGGTCTTGCCGGCGCCGTTCGCGCCGAGCACGGTGACGATCTTGCCCTCCTCCACCGCGAGGCTGACGCCGCGCAGCGCCTGCACCGGGCCGTAGTTCGACTCGACATTGGCGAGCTGGAGGATGGGGGTGGTCATGAGCGCGCTCGGCTGTCATCCCGGAAGCCGCCCAACGGGTCCGGCCGAAGGCCGGCCCGATGACAGGCTCCGGCGGCTATCCGGGATCCATCGAGAACAAGCACTCGCGTCGAGGTTATGCACGATGGATCCCGGCTCTCCCCCGGCTCAAGGCCGGGGTCGGCCGGGATGACAACCTTCATCGCGGCCCGCATCACTCCCCTCCCCCCAGATACGCCTCGATCACCGCCGGATGCGCCTGCACCTGCGCCGGCGTGCCCTCGGCGATCACGCGGCCCTCGTTGAGCGCAAGCACGCGGGTGGAGACGCGCGACACCAGGTTCATGTCGTGCTCGACCATCAGCACCGTGATGCCGAGCTCCTTCTGGATGTCCTCGATCCAGAACGCCATGTCGTCGGTCTCGTCCGGATTGAGCCCGGAGGACGGCTCGTCGAGCAGCATCAGCTTCGGCTCGGTCGCCAGCGCGCGGCCGAGCTCGACCACCTTGCGCACGCCGTAAGGCAGGCCCGCCACCAGGCTGTCGCGGTAATGCTGCAGGTCGAGCAGGTCGATCACGCGCTCGACCGCCTCGCGCTGCGCGAGCTCGGCACGGCGCACCTTCGGCAGGAACAGCAGCTCGTCCAACAAATTGGTGCGGCGATGACGATGCCGGCCGATCAGCAGGTTCTGCAGCACGGTCGCGTGCTCGAACAGCTCGATGTTCTGGAACGTGCGCGCGATGCCGCGCTCGGCGACGTTGTGCGGCGCGCCTTTCACCTCCCGTCCCTCGAACAGGATGCGGCCCGAGGTCGGCGGATAGATCAGGCCGATCAGGTTGAAGATCGTGGTCTTGCCGGCGCCGTTCGGCCCGATGATGGTGTAGACCTCGCCCTGGTTGACCGAGAAGCTCACGCCGTCGACCGCGACCACGCCGCCGAACCGCACGCCGAGGTTCTCCACCGCAAAGAAGCTCATCGCAGCCGCTCCGAACGCAGATACGTGCGCTGGCGGCGGAACGTGCCGCGGCGATAGAACGGGAAGACGTCGAAATAGGTGCGGATCTTGAGCCAGCGGCCGTAGAGGCCGTACGGCTCGAACACGATGAAGCCGATCAGGATCAGCCCGAACACGACCGACTGCAGCCCGGCCTGCGGGATCGCGTCGGGCAGCCAGCCTTTCGCGATCGAGATGCCCTGCGGCATCATGATGATGAAGGCGGCGCCGAGCACCGCGCCGTGCAGCGAGCCGACGCCGCCGATGATCACGATCGTCACCAGCTCGATCGACTGGATCAGGGTGAACTGCTCGGGCGAGATGAAGCCGACCTTGTGGGCGTAGAGCGCGCCGCCGATGCCGGTGAGTGCGGCCGAGAGCGCGAACGACATCGTCTTGTAGCGCGCGAGGTTGATGCCCATGCAGCTCGCCGAGACTTCCGAGTCGCGGATCGCCACGAAGGCGCGGCCGGTCGGCGAGCGCAGCAGGTTGATCAGCGCGAGCACGGAGAGCACCGTGAGGCCGAGGCAGAGATAATAGAAGCTCTCCTGCGAGCCGAGCCGGTAGCCGAAGATCTCGATCGCCTTCAGCAGCTTGCCGCTGTTGCCGCCGGTGACCGATTCCCAGCGCGTGATGATCTCTTCCACGATGACGTTGAACGCGAAGGTGGCGATCGCGAGGTAGATGCCCTTCAGCCGCAGCGCCGGCAGCCCGACGATGATGCCGACCGCGGCCGAGAACAGCGCCGCGCTGATCAGCGACACGAAGAACGGCATGCCGGCCGCCTGCAGCAGCGCCTCGGTGTAGGCGCCGGTGGCGAGAAACGCCGCATGGCCGAGCGAGATCTGTCCGGTGTAGCCGACCAGCAGCATCAGCCCGAGACCGACGATGGCGTAGATGCAGATGAAATGCAGCTGCGACAGCACGTAGCCGCTGACCAGGAAGGGCGCGGCGAGCAGCAGCACGCCGAGCACGCCGTACCAGAAGATCTGTCCGCCGTGCTGGAACAGGCGGATGTCCTGGTTGTAATCGGTCTTGAAGATGAAACGCATCTAGACCCTTTTTTTGATCATGATCTTATCCGAAAACCGGTTCCCATCCCCGATCGGGGTCGAGGACATGCTTTTCGCGATCATGCGCGTCAGACCTTCTTGCGTGCGGTTTCGCCGAAGATGCCGGACGGCATGAACAGCAGCACCACCAGCACCACCACGTAGGCGGCGATGTCCTTGAAGCCTTCGGGCAGATAGAAGCCCGCGAGCGCCTCGACGATGCCGATGATCAGTCCGCCGACGATCGCGCCCGGCACGCTGCCGAAGCCGCCGACGACGGCTGCGGGAAACGCCTTCAGCCCGATGAAGCCCATGTTGGAATGCACGAACGCGCTCGGCGCCAGCAGGATGCCGCCGAACGCCGCGACCGCCGCGGCGAGTCCCAGATCAGCATGTTCACGCGCTGCACCGGGATGCCCATGTAGTAGGCGGCGAGCTGGTTCTGCGAGGTCGCCTGCATGGCGACGCCGAGCCTGGCGAAGCGGAAGAAGAGATAGAGGGCGAGGCAGAGCGCGGCGGTGAACGCGATCGTTGCCAATTGCTCGGCCGCCAGTACCGCGCCGCCGAAGCGGATCACCTGGTCGCCGAACGGCGTCTTGAGCGAATGCGTCTCGGTTCCCCAGCCCGGCACCATGGTGACCACGCCGCGCAGCACATAGCCGACGCCGATCGTGATCATCACCACCGTGAAGGTCGGATAGCCGAGCACCGGGCGGATCACGATGCGCTCGATCAGCATGCCGACGGCCGCCATCACGACGATGGCGAACAGGATCGTCGCCCAGTACGGCCAGCCGAGCATGACGCTCGCGGTGAGCGCGAAGAACGCGCCGAGCATCATCAGGTCGCCCTGCGCGAAGTTGACCGTCTCGGTCGCCTTGTAGATCAGCACGAAGCCGAGCGCGACGAGCGCGTAGACGCAGCCCTGCGCAACGCCCGCCAGCGTGAGCTGCAGCAATTGACCGGACACGCCCCCTCCCCGCGGGTTTTGTCATTCCGGGCATCCGCCGCACCCGAAGGGCGAAGGCGTGACGAGCCCGGAATCCGTAACCACCGATCTACCAAACTCGCGCGTCTGGTGGTTATGGATTCCGGACAGCCGCTTGCGCGGCTTCCGGAATGACAGCGCGAACATCGTACCAAGCATTTGCTTTTTTAACAGCGCGCGCCTACCGTTTCGCCCATGAAATCGGTGCGCATCGGTGCCGGGCTCGGCTTTTACGGCGACAGCTGGCGGCCGGTACGCGCCTCGATCGAGAGCGGCAACGTCGGCTACATCGCGTCGGATCATCTCGCCGAACTGACACTGGCGATCCTGCAGAAGGACCGCCAGAAGGACCCGGCCGCCGGCTATGCGCGCGACTGCGTACCGATGCTGACCGAGCTGTGGCCGCTCGCAGCCCCGCGCGGCGTGAAATTCGTGATGAATGCCGGCGGGCTCAATCCGCACGGCGCGCGCGAGGCGGTGGCGCGCGCGTTCAAGGAAAAAGGGTTCACGGCGAAGATCGCGGTCGTCACCGGCGACTCGATCGCGGATCGGATCGATGAACTGCAAGGCGCGGGCGAGACCCTCGCCAACATGGACACCGGGGCCGACATCGGCTCGGTGCGCGAGAAGCTCCTCTTCGCCAACGCCTATCTCGGTGCCGCGCCGATTGCGCAAGCATTGGCGCAAGGCGCCGACATCGTGATCACCGGGCGCGTCGCGGATGCGGCGCTCTCGCTCGGTCCGCTGATGCACGAATTCGGCTGGCGCTGGGACGACTGGGACCGCCTGGCGCAGGGGCTAACCGTGGGGCACCTGCTCGAATGCTCCGGCCAGGCAAGCGGCGGCAATTTCGGTTCGGCCGGCGACTGGGCCAAGGTGCAGAACTTCCTCCATCTCGGCTATCCGATCGCCGAGGTGAGCGAGGACGGCAGCGCGTTGCTGACCAAGGCGCCCGGCACCGGCGGCAAGGTCTCGTTCGACACCTTGCGCCAGCAGCTCCTCTACGAGGTGCACGATCCGCACGCCTATTACTCGCCCGACGTCGTGCTCGACATGGGCACGCTCGACTTCGACGACCAGGGCAACGACGCGGTACGCATCACCGGCGCGAGCGGCGCGAAGCGCCCGGATACGCTGAAGGTCGTCGCCGGCTATCACGACGGCTGGATGGGCCTCGGGCAGATCGGCTTCTCGTGGCCCGACGCGTATCTCAAGTGCGAGACCAGCGCGAACATCATCAAGGGGCTGGTGGAGGAGCGCGGCTGGAAGCCGGAGGCGATCAACGTCGAATATGTCGGCTACAACGCGCTGCTCGGCGCCAACGCGGACCCGGCGCAGCGCGACAAACTGAACGAATGCTTCCTGCGCATGACGGTGCGCACCGGCGACCGCCGCATCGCCGAGGGCTTCAGCCGGCTGTTTCCCTGGCTCGGCCTGTCCGGCCCACCCTATGCGGGGGGCCTGCGCGGTTCGGAGCGCGCGCGCGAGCTGCTCGGGTTGTGGCCCACTTTGGTGCGGCGCGACCTGATCGAGCCGCGCGTGACCGTCGACCTCGAGGCGGTCGCATGAAGGTCGGCCTGTGGCAGATCGCGCACGCGCGCTCGGGCGACAAGGCCGACCGCTCCGACATCGGGCTGTTCGCCTATGACGCGCCGACCTACGCGGTGCTCAGGCGCGAGGTGACGCGCGAGCGCGTGGCGCAGCATTTCGCCGCGACCTGCAACGGGCCGGTCGAGATCTATCCGCTCGACAATCTGCTCGCGCTCAAGATCGTGCTCAATGCCGCGCTCGAAGGGGGCGCCGCGCGCTCGCTGCGCATGGACAATCTCGGCAAGACGGTCGCTGCGGCGTTGCTGCGCATGGAGATCGAGGCGCCCGCCGACCTGCCGCGGCTCGCGCGCGCATGAGCGCGCAGCGCAAGGTCCGCCGCAACAACGAGAGCAACCGGCGCGAGGAACTGCTGCGCGTGTCGGCGAAGCTGTTCCGCGAAAAGGGCTTCGACGCCACCACGATCCGCGACATTTCCGGCGCGGCCGGCATGCATTCGGGCAGTCCGTTCTATCACTTCAAGACCAAGCAGGACATTCTGCTCGCCGTGATGGAGCAAGGCCTCGCCGAAGGGCTGCGCAGCCTCGAGGCCGCGATCGCCGGCGGCGCCACGCCCGAGCAGCGGCTGACCCGCATGATCCGCGCCCAGCTCGGCACCATCCTGGACGACGGCAACGACTTCATCCCGGTGCTGCTCTACGATTTTCGTTCCCTCGACCCCGAGAACCGCCGCCGCATCGTGGCGCTGAAAGACCGCTACGATGCGCTGTGGCAGGAGGTGATCGACGCGCTCAAGCGCGCCGGCCAGATGGGCGGCGACCCGCAACTGGTGCGCCTGCTGATCCTCGGCGCGGTGAACTGGAGCGGCACGTGGTACCGCGGCGGCGGCCGCCTCTCGCTCGACCAGGTGGCGGAGGGCACGGCGCGGCTGTTCCTCGGCAAATGATGCGCTACGCGGCGCGTCGCCCTGCGCCGGCGTGCAGCATCACGACCGCCGCCGCCACGAGATAAAGGACTGATCCAATCGCGAACGGCAGCGTGTAGGCGCCGCTTGCCGCATAGAGCAGGCCGAAAAAGGCCGGGCCGAACGCGAGGACGACCTGATTGACCGCCGAGGCGGTCGCCACCACCAGGATGAAATCCTTCTCGTCGAACTCCTGCTGGGCGATCAGCGGCGGCAGCAGCGGCAGGTTGCCCAGCCCCAGTCCGAACAGCACGCAGCCCGCAAGGGCGACCGCAGGCACCGTCGCAAAGCCGATCGCAACGGCGCCGACCGCCTGCATCAGGAACGTCAGCGCCGCGGCCAAGCGCCGGTTCGCCTCGCCGATGTTCCACGCCACCACGGACCGGCCGATGATCGCCAGCAGGATGCATCCGGTCATCGCGAAGGTGGCGCCATCGAGCCCGAACATCGGGCGCAGATGATTGATCAGCTGCGAGTAGATGCCGATCTGCACGAAGATCGCGAGCGAAAAGGCAAGCGCGAGCGAGCGAAATCGGGCGGATCGAAACAGCGCGCGCCGCGTCATCCGCGCGGCCGCGGGATCGACGCCCGCCGGCGGCGATGCCACGCCGGCGGTTTGCAAACCGCCGAGCGCGCGCGCCATCGCGAGCAGGATGCAGAAGGTCACCGCGCCGAGCAGCGCCAGCGTCCACGGCAGGCCGAGATGCCGCCCGCCCAGGCTCAGCAGCGGCAACAGGATGACGCCGCCAAGCGCGGCGCCGTTCAGCGCGATCCCGAGCGCGCGGGCGCGCCCCGCGGCAAATCCCGGACCGATGATGGCGTTCACCGTCGCGGAGCCTCCGCACGCCAGGCCGGCGCCGCTGAGGATCGCGGCGAAGAACAGGAACTGCGGGGCCGGCATCAGGACCCAGGCGATGAACCCGAGATAGAGCGCGGCTGCGCCCGCCATCACGGTCGCGCGCAACCCGAGCGTCCGGTGCACCTCCGGCATCGCCGAGACCACCAGCGCGCTGGTCAGGAAATGCGCGGTGATCGCCGCCGAAATGATCGACACCGGCCAGCCGCGCTCGCTCTGCAGATAGGACAGGATCGCGGCGGGACCGAACAGGCCGAGCGACCAGACGAGCATGCCGACGCCGAACGCCAGCGCGGTCAACGCTCCCCGCCGATCCGTCATGGCCGTGCCTTACCGGGAACCCGCGCCGGCGGCGAGCTTATCGCCGCAAAGCGCGCGAAGTCTTCCCGCGACACCGGCTATACAATGCCGGTGATTCGGAGAGCCAGATGCGCAGGAAGCTTCTCGTGTATTGCGAACATTGCGGCGGCGCGGACTCCGGCGGCGAGTTCGTCGTGTTCCATTGCCTGAGCTTCTGCTCGGCCGGCTGCCGCGACGATTACCGCACGGCCGACGAGGAGGTGCGCGAGGCAAGGCGCGCGATGCGCGAGCTCGCATCGGTGGCCGAGGTGATGCGCCGCGACAAGGCGGCGCCGAAACCCAAGCGCGCCCGCGCGGCCTGACCGGACGAACGCACACGAGCGAGCCCCCGCATCCCTCGCGCCTCGCGCGCCTGCCGGTCTTCTACGGCTGGATCATCGTCGCGGTCGGCTTCGCCACGATGGCGATGGGGGTCAACGCGCGCACCGCGTTCTCGCTGCTCTTCCCCGAAGTGCTGAACGAGTTCCAGTTCGACCGCGGGGTCGCGGCCGGCATCTTCTCGTTCGGCTTCTTCGTCTCGGCGCTGGTTGCGCCGTTCGTCGGCCGGCTGATGGACCGCAGGGGTCCGATCCTGGTGATCGAGATCGGCGTCGCGATGATCGTGCTCGGACTCGCGCTCGCCTCGATCGCGCGCGAGCCGTGGCAGATCTATGTGACGCTCGGCATCATGGTCGGCTCGGGCGCGAATTTCCTCGGCTACAGCGTGCAGTCGCAGTTCATTCCGAACTGGTTCGTGCGGCGGCGCGGGCTCGCGCTCGGCGTGGCGTTCGGCGGCGTCGGGCTCGGCTCGATCACGCTGCTGCCATGGCTGCAGGTGATGATCGCGCGCGACGGCTGGCGCACCGCGTGCCTCGTCTTCGCGATCATCACCGCGGTGCTGCTGTTCCCGCTCAATCTGCTGCTGCGCAAGCGTCCGGCCGACATCGGCGCCACCCCCGACGGCGATGCCGCGCCGCTCCCCGGCGCCGCACCGCGCCCGAGCAACATCGTCGATGCCGAATGGGCCGCCGTCACCTGGACGCTAAGGCGCGCGATGCGCACCGCGCGCTTCTGGTGGATCGCGCTCGGCTACTTCGCGATCCTCTACGCCTGGTACGCCGTGCAGGTGCACCAGACCAAATACCTGATCGAGATCGGCGTCTCGCCGATGGAGGCCGCGTGGGCGCTCGGCATCGTCAGCCTTGCGGGCGTGCCGGGCCAGATCATCTTCGGCCACCTGTCGGACCGGATCGGGCGCGAATGGGCCTGGACGGTCGGCTGCGTCGGCTTCGTGCTCTGCTATGCGGCGCTCCTCGCGCTGCAGTCCGGCGCAACGCCGGTGCTGCTCTACACCATGATCCTGGCGCAGGGCTTTCTCGGCTATTCGGCCACCGCCGTGCTCGGCCCGATCGTGCAGGAGATCTACGAGGGGCCGCACTTCGGCGCGATCTTCGGCAGCCTGATGGTGGCGGCGATCTTCGGCGGCGCGGCCGGGCCGTTCATCACCGGGCTGTTGTACGACCGCACCGGCAGCTACGCGGCGGCGTTCTGGATCGCGCTTGCGCTCAGCGCCGTCTCGGCGATCGCGATCTTCATCGCGGCGCCGCGCAAGGTGCGGCTGGTGGCCGGGCGGGTCTCGGCAGCAAATACTAGAGTTCTGATTCAACTGCGTTGAATCAGACTCAGCCACTTTCCTTTTGCTTGCGCATGATCTTTTTCCGAAAACCGGTGTCCACTTTTCGGGATCATGCGCCAGCTCGCGTGAGCGTCGTCACGGGAGCGAAAATCTGACGTGCCGATCTAGCGGCCACATTCGGCTACTCTGATCGACGCCATGCCAAACCAAACGCGATGAGTCGACCGCGGAAAATCTGGAGGCGCATACGCAAACATTGCAACGGCAGGCGCGCGCTAACGCTTCTTACAAGATTATCTGCTTGCCTTCGTCCTCGACCTACTCAAGATTGATCACCTATTGGACCTTGTCCCGTCTCTGAACAGTCCCATGGCAGAATATTACGTAGTTGTTGCCAAAGCGATCGCCGGATTGGAGAAAAACACGGGCGAAGGGCGCCGCGCGATATATGAACGCGCGCGGAGCGCTCTTGTTTCAAACTTGCGCGGAATGAACGACCCCAAGCTGACCGAAGCGGAGATAACGCAGGAACGGCTTTCGCTCGAAGAGGCAATTCGCAAAGTCGAAGCTGAAGCGGCCCGGCGTGGCCGTGATCCAATGCCGCCTGCACCCCCGAATGAAAATCCTGCTCCAACTCGGCGAGTACGCTTTCGAGATTTTTTGGCCAGGGCTGACTATGACACCGAGCCCAGCCTGCCGAGCGGCACGGACCCCCAAGCGGCATGGAAGGATCCGCAAACGGCCGCAATGTCGGCGATTGAGGACGCATTGAGCTTGCGCGAGCCTGGTGTTCCCCCTGTTTCTCCGCGACCAAGCTTCATGAGTGCGGCACGGGTTTCGCGACCACAGCCTCCGCCAGCTCTCGCCCCGCCTTTTTCGCCAATTCCGAATGGGCCGAAAGTATTCATTTCCTATCGCCGGATAGAGACCGCCGTCTGCTGGCGCATCGCCGACGTCTTGATCAAGAAGCATGGCCGCAACTCGGTCTTCATCGATGCGGACATTGCCCCGGGGGATCATTTCCTTGACCAAATCCGGGCCGCATTGGTCCGGTGCAAGGTTCTCATCGTGGTGATCGGCCAGCGCTGGTACGAGCTGAAGGGCGGATCACCGAAGATTTAAAGAGCGAACGATCCCGTTCGTATCGAAATCGAGACAGCGCTCAGGAGTGGAATTCGAATCATCCCTATTCTTGTCGAAGGCACGGAGATGCCTGCGCCTGAAAGTCTTCCAGACAGCTTGCAGCCGTTTTTGTTTTTCAATGCCGTAAGTATCGACGTCGGAAAAGACTTCGAAATGCAGATGGCCACGCGCCTGGAGGCCCACTTGGATCGCATCCTCGCGAGCGAATGAGTGCCCGCAGTCCTCACCCGTGAGCGTCGTCCCGGATTTCTTCACAATATCAGTGTCGGCGATTTGAACTTGTTGCGCTGCAGCGCGACAAACATCCGGAAGGGCACCGGACGTTCAAGGACGACGTATCATGACGATGCTGGCTGCTCTCATCCAGACCTACGCCGAATGGCGGCGCTATCGCGGCACCGTCAGCGAACTGGCGCCGAAGGCAGCAAACCGCACGGTATCCTGATCGCCCGCGCGATCTTACCCGAATGAGTTCTGGAACGGCTGGTGGCCGGCGGGTGGCCGGTCCGACCGACAGACGTGCCGCTAACAGGCCGCGCCGCGCGCGACCGGTGCGATGATGTAATCGATCATGGCGTGAGCGCGAAAGCGAACCGTCATCCGGCACGCCACGTGGTCCGGGCCGTCAACCGCCCGCCATTGGTCCACCGTGAATGCCGCAACATCATCGGAGACAGTGTCGGACGCTGCCGGCGTGAGGCTGGAGCCGTATCTCGCCGTCCAATTGGTGTCGCGCCAGCCCGCGTTGACCAGCGGCCAATACCACAGCGACGCCTTGTCGGGATCACGGTCGCGCAGCAGCGATTGACGGTCGCGCGCCGCAGCGGCACCGGGACAGTTGCCGTCCCGGCATACGATCAACGCCGCAACCGGCAGATAGGCCGAGACGAGGACCACCACGCCCAGCATGGCGACAAGTTTGCGGTCGATTGCCATGACGGTCTCGATACGGCGCCACCACCGGCCGCCTGCACGATCGTGATGCTGCTGCCGCCACCAGATCCCGTTTCGGTGGGACCGATGGTAGCGGGGGAGCGACTCGCGCGTCCCCCCCACTACTATTCCGCCTTGCCGGTTAGCCCAACGCAAAATCTGGGCGGGCTCGTTCTGATGCCCAAGAACGATCTGACCCACCTCCCCCCGTCGTAAGAACTGCCCGCAGTCGGGGTACTCCACGGCTGGCTGCACCCTTCGCCCCATGCAAGCAATCATGGCGCCCGACACCTCGCAGCAGGGGCGCCACGATGTCGTCACTGGCCCCTTTAGTTCCCGAAGGGGACCAGTCGAGCGGCGAAAGGGACCACATCATCAAAAGACGCAACACAATTTCAGCCTTCAGTAAGCTTGCAACCGTAAAACGAACACCCGCATTGAAGGTGGTATTTTACATGCGCATTGAAAAAGAAGTGATCCAGAACGCGGTGCAGAAGCTTGCCGAACGAGCAGAGGATTGTTTCGACCGCGCCAAGCTTCAGCAAGTCAGCGCCGACAAGCAACACGCCAGCGCGGATGCGCAGCGTCGAAGCTCCGATGATCAACACGCCAGCGCCAAAAAACAGCAATGCAACGCTGACAAACTGGTTACTTTGGGCATTGCGTTGGAGGCCGACGCGGTCGAACTCAACGGAGAGCTTCAGATTGGCATTCTCGCGGCTGTGGCCTAGCGCGGAGAGCTGCCGCCGTGTCTCATATAACGCCGGGTGGGGCGGGCCGCTGATGATCGCGGCCACCACCTAGGGCGGCATCATTGCTTCGTCATCGTGGTGAGCACCTGCCCGCAGTCACACTGAAAGGTGAGCAGTTCGGCGGGCGGCGATGATCGTGAATGCTGGCTGGTCTCTTGGCCGACAAGACGCATGGTGCGACGGCATGCTGGACAGCGGACCTTGTCGGATTCGGGCGGGTTGCTTGTTTGCTTTCGCTCCACATGGCGCTCCCGTTGCCTTGAAGGCCGCCGTGCAGGATGCCGGCGCCGATCGCGAACGCGCCGCGGCAGCCATCCGCGATCTTGTGGAGAGCGTCACCGTCACGCGCGATATTGCGCGGCCGGCCGGCATCAAGGTAACGATCAGCGGCCGACTCGAGGTGATGCTCGGCGCCACCGCGTTCCTGACCCGTTCGATTGTCGGGGGGAAAGGTGGTAGCGGGGGAGGGACTTGAACCCCCGACCTACGGATTATGATTCCGCCGCTCTAACCAGCTGAGCTACCCCGCCAAACAGGCTTTTTGAGAACCTGGCCGCAGCGCCCTGCCCTCTGTGTCGGGGACAGCAAGTCGGCTTTGCGGCGGCCACGGACATAAGGGACCCGCGCAGTTTCGGCAAGCATGTCGCCGCGCTAGGTCTTGTCCTTGGACTCGTCCTTCGGCTCGACCGTGGGCTCGGCCTTGGTCTGCTGCTGCTGCATCGGCTGCTGCTGCATCGCACGCGGCTGCGCCACCGGCGCGGCGTCGCCGTCCTGCGCCTCCAATGCCTCCGCCAGTTGATTGTATTCGGCCGCAAGCTGCAGCCAGCGCGCCGCACTTTCTGCGGTTGGATCGTCGGCTGCGCGCTTGCGGCAGCGGTCCGCTTCGGACCTGTAATAATGTGCCCCGACCATACCGGCCTAATGACCTCGCGGCCGGCTGGTTCCTTGGCCCCTGCGGAGACGGAGCGGGCCGGTCACTTATCCCGATCGGCCCCGTCGCCCCCGTGGTCGTTTTGACCCAGCACGCCGAAATCGGCCGATTTCGTCTCGCCGTCGGCAAGCTTGAAGCCCTCGGCTGCCAGCCCCCGCTTCAACAACTCGCGAACCGCCGCGGCGCGGCTCGGCATACGCTTCCCGAAGCGGAAATCGTCCAATGCACTCAACTCCTCGCCGGTCAGCATCAGCTGGAGCCGTTCACCCCGCAGATCATCGCTCATGGCACCCTCCATGCCCGGGTAACAAAAATTGGCCGTTTGAGTTCCTTACTCATAGACAGCATTGTTGTCAAACACCTCGTTGCCGCACTCACAGCTTTCGCAGCGCTCCCAGCATTTCCAGTCATGAGCGTAATCGACGTGCATTGCTTCAAGTAATAATGCAGCACAACTGAGTATTCAAAATTTATTTCTAGCATCGGGAAGAAAAACGGCGTATAGTTTGTTAATACTTCAAGACATTAGGAGGCGTACATGACCATCAATACATCCTGCGGAAAGTGCGGCGGCGTCACCCGCCTGGTCGGCATCGAGCCGCATCCGCGCCTGTCCGACACCGACGTGTGGACCTTCGAGTGCGCGAGCTGCGGCAACAGCGAGATCGCGGCGCATCCGCTCGGCACCGCCGGGATGACGCCCGCCGCCAAGGAAGCGTCCGGCCAGACGTTGAACTGAGCCCCGCGGCACTACGCGACCTGGGACGGATGGAACTTGCGCGGGCATCGCGCGTCTCCATGACGCCAAGGTTTCAACTTGGCCACCAACCAAGAGGGCGCACATGAACAGAATGATCGGGCTAACACTCGCGTCGACCATCGTGCTTGCGGCGGGCTTCGGTGCGACGCGTGCCGAGGCCTTCATGCCGAAGGTCTCCGGCCTCGAGGCCGCGACAGAGATCGTCACGCCGGCCGCAATGTGCGGCCGCTCCTGCCGCAATGGCGGCCGCTACATCCCGGGCCCGCCGTCGGTCTGCGCCGATGAAGGCCTCAACTATTGCGGCTCGTCGCGCGGCGGCCGCGGAGGTGGCGGCGGCGGTGTCGGCGTGGTCATCCCCGGCACCGGTGTCGGCGTCGGTGTCGGCCCGGGCGGAGCCGGCGTGTATGTCGCGCCGGGCGGCGGAGGCAATTGCCGGACGGTCACCGTCGAGCGCAGCGACGGCAGCGTGCGCCGCACGCGCCGCTGCGACTAGCTGATTCAACGCGTTGCGGACGCCCGCGTGTCACAGGACGCGCGGGCGTTTTGCGTTGACCGGACGCGTGCGACTTTACGCCGTCTCGACGTCGCCGGTCACGTCGAAGGTCAGGTCCACGCCGCCGATCGTGAAGGTCGCCTTGGCGGGCAGCGTGCCGCCTTTCAGCCGGCCGGCGGCATGCGCGTCGCGCACCGCCTGCTCGATCTCGCGCTGCGCGGTCACGCCGACCTTCTTGAGAAACTTGCGCACGCTCATGTTGAAGGCGTCTTCGTTCATGGAATCCTCCAGCGTTGATCGCCGAAACCTCAGGCCTTGCCGTAGCGGATCAGCGAAAAATGGCCGAGCGGCGGCATCGGCGTGCGCTCGATGAAACGGATCGACGGCACGCGCGCGTTCCAGGCGGTCAGCCGTGCCCAGGGAAACTCGGGGCGCCAGCCGAGCCGCCGCGCGACCGGCGCGAACGCCAGTTCGAACGCCTTGCGCGCGCCGCTCTCCGCCCCGATGTGGTTGACCAGCACGATCTCGCCGCCGGGCTTGAGCACGCGCGCGAACTCGTCGAGCGTCGCTTCCGGATCGGGCACCGCCGTGATGACGTATTGCGCCACGATCACGTCGAAGGAGTTGTCGGGAAACGCCAGGTGCTTCGCATCCATCACGGCGAGCGCCTCGACATTGGTGAGGCCGAAATTGTCGACGCGCTCCTTCGCCTTGCGCAGCATCGGGGCCGAGATGTCGATCCCGACGAGGCGATTGCGGCGCGCGTAGTCGGGCAGCGAGATGCCGGTGCCGACGCCCACTTCGAGGATGCGCCCGCCGACGCGTTCGGCCGCCGCGATCGAGGCCCTGCGGCCGCGCTCGAACACCTTCCCGAACACGATGTCGTAGACCGGCGCCCAGCGCGCATAGGCCTTTTCGACCGCGCCTCGATCGAGAGTGTCCGCCATGCGCCCCTCTGTTTCGACGGACGATACGCGATCAGGCGTGCGCCGCAAGCGTTTCGCGCCGATGCCGCACGCCTTCCGCGCTGCGGATGAATCCGCCGCCGAGCATGCGCGCGCCGCCGTCGGCGGACGCGTAGAACACGCAGGCCTGTCCCGGCGCCACGCCTTCCTCGCCGTCGGCAAGCTCGACCGTGACGCCGTCGCGGTCCGTCGTCAGCCAGGCGGCGCGCGGCGGACGCGTCGAGCGCACCTTGACGAACACCGGCCGCTCGCCGAGCGCGCCGTCGCCGATCCAGTTCACGTCGTGCAGGCGGATGGTGCGGACGCCGAGCGCCGCGCGCGGGCCGACGACCACGCGGCGCGCCTCGGATTCGAGCCGCACCACGAACAGCGGCTCGCCGGCCGCGATCTTCAAGCCCTTCCGCTGGCCGACGGTGAAATGGATGATGCCCTCATGGCGGCCGAGCACCTTGCCGGACAGGTCGACGATGTCGCCGGGTGCGGCGGCATCCGGCTTCAGCCGCGCCACGATGTCGGCATAGCGGCCGGTCGGCACGAAGCAGATGTCCTGGCTGTCACGCTTGTCGGCCACCGCAAGGCCGTGCGCGCGCGCAAGCTCGCGCACCTGCGCCTTCGGCATGGCGCCGAGCGGGAAACGCAGCACGGAGAGCTGCTCGGCTGTGGTGGCGAACAGGAAATAGCTCTGGTCGCGCTCGCTGTCGTGGGCGCGATGCAGCGCATGCGTGCCGTCGGGCAGGCGCCGGTTCACCGCATAGTGGCCGGTCGCCAGCACCTGCGCGCCGAGCTCGCGCGCGGTGGACAACAGGTCGGCGAATTTGATCGAGCGGTTGCACTCGATGCACGGCACCGGCGTCTCGCCCGCCGCGTAGCTCTCGGCGAAGCGGTCGATCACGGCCTCGCGGAAGCGCGCCTCGTAGTCGAGCACGTAATGCGGAATGCCGATGCGCTCGGCGACCGCGCGCGCGTCGTGGATGTCGCGCCCGGCGCAGCAGGCGCCCTTGCGGTGCATCGCGGCGCCGTGGTCGTAGAGCTGCAGCGTCACGCCGACGACGTCGTAGCCCTCGGCCTTGAGCAGCGCGGCGGTGACCGAGGAATCGACGCCGCCCGACATCGCGACGACGACGCGCGTGTCCTCCGGGCGGCTCGGTGTGTCGAGGCTGTTGAGCATGCGGCTATACCTATAAGGCGGGTGCTGCCGGCGCAATGATCCGTGACGGCGGCAGTTCTTGCCGGGATGGCAGCAATCGATGCCGGTGGCGCGGCCGCCCGGACGATCCGGCGTCTTGTCTATGATGCTGATTTTCCTGCGATAACGACCCGCGCCGAGGCTGGCCCGGCGCTTGCTAACCTCTCGGCGATCCTGTGCGCGCCTTTGAGGTGATGTCTTGCAGACCAATGCGTTGGACCCCGTCGTGCCGCGGCCGGCCGCTGCGGCGCGCCCCGAGCCCTCTCCGGGTCGTTCGCGCAATGAGCAGCCCGGCGCGTTCGACGCGATGCTCGACACCCACCCGGCCGCCACGCCGGCGCCGCGCGCCGAGCGCCCTGCCCGGACCAGCCGGCGCGACGACGCCGCCGCGAAGGAACCAACCGAATCGCGCGCCGATACCCGGCGCGCTCCCGATGCCGAGCCGCAACACACAGCGGACCCGGCAAAGCCCGCGGATGCCCCAACCACGCGGCAGGCCAAGAATGGCCAATCCTCTTGCGAGACGGCCGACGCCGCGATCGTCGCCGAAGCCGAGGCCGCGGGCGAGATCGCGCAGGCCGCCGCGGCCGCGCAGATCGCCGGCGTGACCGATGTCGCGGTCGTCGCGGTTGAAGGCGCCGTCGCGGCGGCGCCGCCCGCCGACACGGGTGACATTGCGGTTGCGGCCGATTCCGCAACAAAAGACAGCGACGACGCGTCCATTCCCGCCCCCGACGCCAAGCCGGCCGAGGTCGCGGCGCCCGTCGTCGTCGCGGTTGCGGTTGCGGTCTTGGCGCCCGCCGCGCCGGCTGCCGTCATCGCGCCGGCGGCAGATACCGACATTGCGCCGGTCGCCGCAGCGCCCGCGCCGGTCGCGCCGACGGATGGCGCGGCAACCGACACGCCGTCCGCGCCTGTGGCGCCGGCCGGCCACGACAAGGCTCAGACGCCTGCCGCCCCCGAGCAGGCCGAAGTCGACGCGGATGCGCCGTCCGATCGCGCGAAGCCGGCGCCGAAGGAGCTCGCCGCCGCGCCCGAGGCGAAGCCGGCCGCCGACAAGAGCGACGGCGACAAGGTGATGAGGCACGCGCCGCACGGATCGATCCGGCCCGCGCCCGAGGCGCAGGCCGCCGCGACCGCGCGTGCGCCACTCGCCGAAGCGCCGGCCGAACCACAAGCCAGGCCCGCGACGCATGCGCGCGGGCAATCGGCCGAGGCCGCAGCCGCGCCCCGCACGGCCACAGCCGACACGCGCGCCGATGCGGCGCCGCAGGCCGCAGCGCCATCGCCAAACCTTGTGCCCAACGCGCCGATCATGCCGTTCGGCCTCGCATTGTCCTCTTCGCTTGCCGTCCCGGCGCTGCCGCATGCATTGCGGGTCGAGACGCCCGACACCGCGGTGCCGCTCGCCGGCGTCGCGGTGGAGATCGTCGCCCGCGCGCAGGACGGCGTGAAACGCTTCGACATCCGGCTCGACCCGCCAGAGCTCGGGCGCATCGAAGTGCGCCTCGACGTCGATCAGGGCGGCAAGGTCACCTCGCGGCTGATCGTGGAACGCGCCGAAACGCTCGACCTGTTGCGCCGCGACGCGCCGCAACTCGAGCGCGCGCTGCAGCAGGCCGGGCTCAATGCGGAAGGCGGGCTGCAGTTCTCGCTGCGCGACCAGGGCTTCGCGGGCCGCGACCAGTTCGCGCGCGACAACCCCAACGCGTCGCATCTGATCATTCCGGAAGACGACACGGCGGCCGCCGAGGCGGCACGGCGCGGCTACGGCCGGCTGATCGGGCTCGGCGGCGGCATCGACATCAGGGTGTGAGGACGGACCATGGCTGACGCGATCGCAAGCATCCTCAATCCGGTGGCTTCCGCCACCGGCACCGCGCCGAGCCAAACGTCCGGCGCGACCATCAAGACGACGAACGACGCCGCCACGATGGCGAAGAACTTCGACTCGTTCCTGACGCTGCTGACCACGCAGCTGAAGAACCAGAACCCGCTCGAGCCGCTCGACACCAACCAGTTCACCCAGCAGCTCGTCCAGTTCACCCAGGTCGAGCAGCAGATGAAGATGAACACGCAGCTCAGCTCGCTCATCAGCATCGAGCAGATGGCGCAGTCGACCGCCGCGATGGCCTATCTCGGCTCGACCGCGACCGTCGACGGATCGACCGCGAAGCTGGAGGGCGGCAAGGCCGGCTGGGTGTTCACGTCCGACAAGCCGTCGAGCGCCACGATCAACATCAAGAGCTCGACCGGCGCGCTGGTCTATACCGGCAACTACACGGTCCAGGCCGGGCAGCAGAACTTCCAGTGGGACGGCCGCAGCAACAACGGCACCAAGCAGCCGGACGGCAGCTACACGCTCGCGATCTCGGCCAAGGATACGAGCGGGCAGACCGTGGCGATCTCGACCATGGTGTCCGGCACGGTCGACAGCGTCGACCTCAACGCCAGCCCCCCGACGCTCTCGATCGGCGGGCAGAGCTTCACGATGGACAAGATCAAGAAGGTCGTACGCCCGGGGCTGTAGGGCCGCACGCTTCGGCGAACCGCGCGCGAACTCTAACGCCGTCGTCCTGAGGCGCCCTGCGAAGCAGGGCCTCGTAGGATGATCGGGCACGAGCCGGGCCGTCGCCCTTCGAGGCCCTCGCTGCGCTCGGGCACCTCAGGGTGACGGGGAGAGACCACCCGCCGTTATTGATTTGTTTGTACTTTAAACGCTTGTGCTTAGCCAAATTTTAAATCGGCGCGGTTATTCTCCCCT
>CAWIXG010000023.1:0-64418 GCA_963839985.1 uncultured Alphaproteobacteria bacterium
ACCGGCCCGGAAGTCCTCGACGTCGCGCGCGACGCCGTGATCACGCTGGTGCTCGTGTCGGCGCCGCTGATGCTGGTCGGGCTGGTGGTCGGCGTCGTCATCTCGCTGTTTCAGGCCCTGACGCAAATCCAGGAAATGACGCTGGTTTTCGTTCCGAAGATCCTCGCCATCTTCGTCGCCATGCTGGTGGCGCTGCCCTTCATGGGCGACGTGCTGCAGGGGCACATGACGCGCCTTGCGGCGCGTATCATCGGCGGGTGATTCGCAGCGCATGATCGGATCGTGCGCAAAAAACAGACCGTGCATGCAGCTCGACGTCTCCTTCCTGCCGTCGTTCGGCGCCGCCTTCATCCTGATGTTCGCGCGCCTCGGCACCATGCTGATGCTGCTGCCGGGCCTGGGCGAGCGCAGCGTGCCGGTGCGCGTGCGCCTCACCATCGCGCTGGTGCTCACCTTCGTGATGTTTCCGCTGCATCGCGCCGCCTACACGATCGACTTGCGCGCGCCCGGACCGGTCATCATCGCGCTCGGCCAGGAATTGCTGGTCGGCCTGGTGCTCGGCATGACGGCGCGCCTGACGATCTCGGCGCTGCAGACGGCCGGCTCGGTGATCGCGCAGCAACTGGGTCTCGGCTTCGTGACCGCGGTCGACCCGACCCAGGGCCAGCAGGGCATCATCCTGGGGAATTTCCTCACGCTGCTCGGCATCACGCTGATCTTCGCGACCGACATGCACCACATGGTGATCGCCGGGCTGAACGACAGCTACCGTCTGTTCCGACCCGGCGAGGTGCCGGTGGTCGCCGACATGACCACGCATGTCACCAACATGATCGCCGGCGCCTTTAAGGTGGGCATCCAGCTGTCCGGACCGTTTCTCCTGTTCGGCCTGGTCTTCAATATCGCGCTCGGCGTGCTGTCGCGGCTGATGCCGCAGATGCAGGTCTATTTCGTCGCGGTGCCGCTCTCGATCCTGATCGGCTTCCTCATTCTGCTCGTCGTCGTCGGTGCGATGATGGGCGGCTTCCTCGACTATGTCGGCGGCGTGCTGCGCGAACTCGCGCCGTATTCGTGAGGGCGAGGCATGGCCGACGAACAAGACGACACCGAACGATCCGAAGACCCGACACAGAAGCGGCTCGACGAGGCGCTCGAGCGCGGCGACGTGGTCAAGAGCCAGGAGGTCAACACCTGGTTCGTGCTTGCCGCCGCCACGCTGATCCTGCTGTCGTTCTCCGGCTCGATGAGCAGCGCGATCCTGACCATGCTGCGCGGTATCCTGGCGAACGCCCATGGCATTCCGGTCGACGGGCGCGGCCTCGTCCAGGTCATGCAGACACTGGGGATTTCCACTGTCGCGGCGGTGGCGCTGCCGTTCGGGCTGCTCGCGCTCGCGGCGGTGGTCGGCAACATCATCCAGCACCGCCTGGTCTGGTCGACCGAAAGCCTGAAGCCGAAGCTCTCGAAGATCTCGCTCGGCGCCGGGTTCAAGCGGCTGTTCTCGAAGATCGCGCTGGCGAACTTCGTCAAGGGGCTGATCAAGCTCGCGCTGATCGGCACCGTGATGGTCGTGATCCTGTGGCCGAAGCGCAGCCAGCTCGACGGCCTGGTGACCATGGACCCCGCCGTGGTGCTGCCGCTCACCAAATCGATGTCGCTCGAGCTGCTCGGCATCGTCATCGCGATCCTCGCGATCGTGGCGGCGGCGGACTACCTGTTCCAGTACCGCACCTGGTACAACCGCCAGAAGATGTCGCTGCGCGAGATGAAGGAGGAGTTCAAGCAGACCGAAGGCGATCCGGCGATCAAGGCGAAGATCCGCCAGCTGCGCCAGAGCCGCGCGAAGAAGCGCATGATGGCGGAGGTGCCGAAGGCCTCGGTGATCATCACCAACCCGACGCACTACGCGATTGCGCTGCAATACGAAAAGGGCATGAGCGCCCCGGTCTGCCTCGCCAAGGGCGTCGACAACATCGCGCTCAAGATCCGCGAAGTCGCCGCCGCCCACGACATTCCGATCGTCGAGAACCCGCCGCTTGCCCGCGCGCTGCACGCGACCGTCGAGGTCGACGGCGAGATTCCGCCCGAGCACTACAAGGCGGTGGCCGAGGTGATCGGCTATGTGATGCGGCTGCGCGGGGCGGTCCGGGCATGAAAATCCTCGACCGATGAGACACTTCACCCCTTGCGCGGCGCCGCGCCGCGGACACACTGAGATACTGATTCGCGCAGGGAACGGGTAGCATGGCGACACAGGATGTGAGCCAGGATATGCGTCAGCGTACCGCGATCGATCGCACCGGCGAGAAGGGCGGCAGCATCGGCATGGTGCTGGCGGTCGCGCTGCTGCTGGTCGGCTCGGTGATCGCCTTCCTGTTCATCGGGCGGGCGAATGCGCAGCCTTACATCCTGACGCTGCTGTCGGCGCTGGCCGTGATCGGCGTGTTCAGCCTGTTCGCCGGCGCGGCGGGCATCGTGCGGATCGCCGGCCGCGATACGCGCGGCACCTTCCTCGACGCGCTCGCCGACGGCGCATCCGACGGAATCGTGGTGACCGACGAGAAGCGCCGCGTCGTCTACGCGAACGCCGCCTACATGACGCTGGTCGACGCGGTCGATGCCGACGACGTGCGGCCGGTCGAGCGGGTTTTCGTCGGGGACCCGGTGGTCTCGGAGGCGATCTACCGCCTCGCCAAGGCCTCGCGCGAGGGGCGCGCCACGCAGGAAGAGGTGCGCGTGCCGGGCGCGGACGCAGCCGCGGCGCGCTGGCTGCGCTTTCGCGTGCGGCCGCTGCAGAGCGGCGGCGCCTATGCGCGCTGGACCGCGTGGTCGATCACCGACGTCACGCGCGACCGCGACCGGCAGGAAAACGTGTTTCAGGAACTGCAGCACGCGATCGACTTCCTCGATCACGCGCCGGCCGGTTTCTTCTCGGTCGATCCGGACGGCAACCTCAGCTATCTCAACGCGACGCTGGCAGGCTGGCTCGATCAGGATCTCGCGCAGGTCGGCTCCGGCGGCCTGAAGCTCGCCGATATCCTGGTGGGCGACGGCGCTGCGCTGCTCGCGCCGGTCGCCGGCGAGCCGGGCGACGTCAAGACCGAGACGCACGACATCGACCTGAAGACGCGCAGCGGGCGCACGGTGCCGGTGCGGCTCTATCACAAGGTCGCGTTCGCGGCGGACGGAGCGCCGGGCGCCTCGCGGACGCTGGTGCTCAATCGCGCGCGCGAGGACGTGGCAGACCCTGCGCGCGCCGCGGAAGTGCGCTTCGTGCGCTTCTTCCACAACACCCCGATGGCGATCGCGACCGTCGACAAGGCGGGCAAGATCGCACGCGCCAATGCGCCGTTCGTGCGCCTGCAGCACGGCGTCACCAAGGGCGATGCGCTGCCGGCCGAGGGGCGCTCGATCCTGACCGTCGTCGCCGAGCCGGATCGCGCCGCGCTCGAGGCCGCGATCGGGCGAGCGGCGAACGGGCAGGGCGATATCGCGCCGGTCGACGGCGTGCTCGCCGGGCAGGCGAGCCGATCGGCGCGGTTCTATGTCTCGGCGGTCGACGAAGGCGAGCAGGACGGCGAGGCCGCCATCGTCTACACGATCGAAACCACCGAGGTGCGCGAGCTGGAGAAGCAGGTCGCGCAGGTGCAGAAGATGGACATGGTCGGCCAGCTCGCCGGCGGCATCGCGCACGACTTCAACAATGTTCTCTCCGCCATCATGATGGCGACCGACTTCCTGCTCAACGCGCACAAGCCGACCGATCCGTCGTTCGGCGACATCATGCAGATCAAGCAGAATGCCAACCGCGCCGCGAGCCTGGTGCGCCACCTGCTCGCGTTCTCGCGGCGGCAGACGCTGCGGCCGCAGGTGCTCGATTTCGGCGAGACGCTGTCGGACCTCGGCATGCTGCTGAAGCGCCTGCTGGGCGAAAAGGTCGAGCTGGTGCCGGTGCACGGCCGCGACCTCTGGCCGGTGAAGGCCGACGTCTCGCAGGTCGAGCAGGTGATCGTGAACCTCGCGGTCAACGCGCGCGACGCGATGCCGAACGGCGGCAAGCTCACCGTGCGCACCGCGAACGTCACCGCTGAGGAAGCCAAGCTGCTGCCATACAAGCCGCTGCCGGCGGCCGACTACGTGATGGTCGAGGTCGGCGATACCGGGACCGGCATTGCGAAGGAGATCATCGAGAAGATCTTCGAGCCGTTCTTCACCACCAAGGAAACCGGCAAGGGCACCGGTCTCGGCCTCTCGACCGTCTACGGTATCGTCAAGCAGACCAACGGCTACATCTTCGTCGACTCGACGATCGGGCAGGGCACGAGCTTCCGCATCTATCTGCCGCGCCACGTGCCGGCCGCCGGCGAGACGGTCGACACGGCGCCGGCGGAGGCCAAGGCAGCCGAAGCCAAGCCGATGGCCGATCTCACCGGCCACGGCACCATCCTGCTGGTCGAGGACGAAGAGGGCCTGCGCGGCCTCAATGCGCGCGGACTCACATCGCGCGGCTACACGGTGCTGGAAGCCGGCAACGGCGTCGAGGCGATCGAGATGATCGAGAGCCGCGGCGGGGATGTCGACCTCGTCGTGTCCGACGTCGTGATGCCGGAGATGGACGGGCCGACGCTGGCCAAGGAGTTGCGCACGCGCAACCCGGGGCTGAAGATCATCTTCGTGTCAGGTTACGCCGAGGACGCGTTCGAGAAGAACCTGCCCGACGACGTGCAGTTCAACTTCCTCGCCAAGCCGTTCACGCTCAAGCAACTCGTCGCCGCCGTGAAGGAGACGATGGCGGCGTGAGCGATTGAATGATTCCGCTGGTCCCCGTCCCCGATCAAGTCGGGGATAAACTACAGCGGGGACCCAGTTCCTTGGCCTTGGATTCCGCTTTCGCGGGGACGAGCGGAGCGCGTTTCAACCGCGGTGCATCAAACGCTAGACGCGGCCGGTCAGTGCCAGGATCAGCACGACGACCAGCACGATCCCGAGAATTCCCGAGGGACCGTAACCCCAGCCGCGGCTGTACGGCCAGCTCGGGATGGCGCCGACGAGAAGCAGGATCAGGACGACCAGCAGGACTGTGCTGAGCATGTTCGCCTCATGGATTGTTCAGGGCGCGGGGTGCGCCGTCACTTGACAACGTTCCGAGGGAACAGCGGTTCCCTCCGACGGCGTCCGCAGAGGACGCGACAGGCATGCGCCGCCCGGGTCGTCCCGATCGCGCGGCGGAGACAGAGCGGAGCTTGACCCATGACGACGCGGCTGCGGGTCGGATTGCTGTTCGGAGGCAGGTCGGCGGAGCACGACGTATCCGTGCTGTCGGCGGGCAATGTCTTTCGCGCGCTCGATCCGGCCGAATTCGACGTGATTCCGATCGCGATCACGAAGGACGGCACCTGGCTGTTGTGCACGCTGGAGGGTGGAGGCTTTCCCGCAGCCGTTCCGGCCTCCGGCGATCAGGTCGTCCTGTTGCCCGGCGGCAAGGGCCGCATGCTGGTGATCGCGGAGAAAGACGACCAGGAGGCGCCGCGCCGGGCCGCGATCGATGTGCTGTTTCCGGTGCTGCACGGTCCCTTCGGCGAAGACGGCACGATCCAGGGAACGGCCGAGCTTGCGGGCGTGCCCTACGTCGGTTCCGACGTGCTTGGTTCGGCGGTCGCCATGGACAAGGATGTCGCCAAGCGGCTGATGCAGGAGGCCGGCCTGCCGGTCGCGGCCTTCCTCGCCTTCACGGCCGCGGAGCCTCCGGCGTTCGACGCCGTCGTGGCGAAGCTCGGCCGTCCGGTGTTCGTCAAGCCGGCGCGTCTCGGCTCCTCGGTCGGCGTCGCGAAGGCCGCGTCGGAAGCGGAGTTCGCCGCGGCGCTGAAGGAAGCGTTCCGGCACGACGAGAAAATTCTCGTTGAGGAATTCGTGCCGGGCCGCGAAATCGAATGCGGCGTCCTGGAGAACGAGGACGGCTCAATTCTCGTTTCGGTCCCGGGTGAGATCGTGCCGACCAACCGGCACAGCTTCTACACCTATGAAGCCAAGTACCTGGACGACCAGGGCGCCGAGCTGAAGGTGCCGGCGGACTTGCCTGCCGAGACGGCGGCCAGGGTGCGCGAGCTGTCGCTGCGAACCTTTCGCGCGCTCGGCTGCGGCGGCCTTGCACGGGTCGATTTCTTTCTCTGTGCCGACGGCCGGATCCTGGTGAACGAGATCAACACGCTTCCCGGCTTCACCTCGGTCAGCATGTATCCGCGCGTTCTTGCGGCGAGCGGCGTCCCCTATCCGGAGCTGACACGGCGCCTGATCCGCCATGCACTGGCTCGCGCCGCCAGGATGCAGCGCATGGGGTCAGCGTAGCCCGGTTCTCTCGCCGCACGATCCGGGCCGTCGCCCTTCGAGGCGCGCTCCGCGCGCGCCTCAGGGTGACGGCGAGAGAGCGCTTCCGCTTGAGACAGCTTCGCTCTACAGCGCGACGAATTCCTGGCCTTTCAGCTGCGCCTTGAAGCCGTCGAACACCTCGTTCACCTGCGGCCAGCTCTTGAGCGTCTTCATGGTGTCGAGCCAGCGCGTGATGTTCGGGTAGGCGCCGAGATTGCAGCCGATCAGCTCGCCCAATGTCACCAGCGCGGCGCCGAAATAGTCCGCGATCGTGATGGTGTCGCCGGTGAGGTAGCGGTTCTTCGGCCCGATGAAATGCTCGTCGAGCACCTGCAGCCAGCGCTTCGACTGCTCCTTGCCCCACTCGATGGTGGCGGCGTGCGCCTCGTCGCTGCGCCGCTTCATGTGCGGGAAGAGCTGCGGGTAGCACAGGCCGTAGGCCCACTCGCGATAGAAGTTGGTGTTGAGCCAGTCCATCACCTCGTTGACCCTGGCGCGCTGCTTGAGGTCCTTCGGGTACTCGGGCAGGTCGAATTTCTCCGCGAGATATTTGAGGATCGCGGAGCTCTCGGTCAGCTTGAAGCCGTCGTCGTCGAGCATCGGCACGAGCTTGCTCGGATTGAGCGAGGCGTAAGGCTCCTGGAAGTGCGCGCCGGTCATCAGGTCGATCACTTCCTCGTCGGCTTTCAGTCCCTTCTCGGCCATGAACAGCCGCACCGGGCGGCTCGTCATCGACACGGGATGCATGTAGAGCTTCATGGCGGTCTCCAGAATGTTTCGGCGCGGTTATCGAACAATCGCGCGCGGCTTGGCAACCGCACGCGGCTCACCTTGTCGTCATCACGACTTCATCAGCGCGGTGCGCAGCGCCGCGGTCAGCGCGGCCTCGGCGCCGCTCGACGCCTCTTTGGCACGCCAGGCAACAAACCCGTCCGGCCGCACCAGCACCGCCCCCGCGGATGAGATGCCGTAGGCCTGCGCGAAGCGCCCGGCAGGATCGCGCAGCACCGCGCCGCCGACGTGGTGCGCATCGAGCTCCAAGCCGGGAAACGCCCTGGCGGCCTTGCCGGCGGCTTCGCACCAGGCGGCTCCATCCGGCCCCGCAAGCAGCACGAAGGCGCGGCCGAACAAATCGAGGGTCGAGAGCCGCCTGCCGCCGTGATCGAGCCACCCGGCGCCGCCGCGCTCGAGCCACAGATGCGGCGCGCGTGAACCGGTCCGGCCGAATGTCTCGCGCGGATCGTCGTGGATCTTGTCGTCGCCTTCGGGGACGATCGCGGGCGAGTGATAGAGATAGCCGAGCTCGATGTTGAAGTCGTTCGCCGGTGGCTGAAAGTCCTTGGCGCCGAGATAGGGCGCGGTGCGCGTCACATAGCGGGTATAGGCCTGCTCGACCGTGAACCGCGCGGGCGGCTGGCGCTCCGTCTCGTAGGTCGAGAGCAGAGCAGGGCCAGCCACGCCCTTGAGCACGAGCGCAAGCTTCCAGGCCAGATTGTGCGCGTCATGGATGCCGGTATTGCCGCCGAACCCGCCGTTCGGCGGCATCAGGTGCGCGGCGTCGCCGGCCAGGAAGATGCGCCCGTCCTGGAATTTGCGCGCCACGTCCGAGGTCGCGCGCCAGCGCGCGAGCCCGTCGATCTTCACCGCCAGGTCGGGAACGCCGACGCCGGCACGGACGAACTCGATGAGCCTGGCTTCGCTGGTGTCGACGGCAGCGTCGGACGCCGCCTTCGGATCGACCTTGGGATCGCCGACAGTGTTCACCACCAGGAAGCCGGACTGGCAATCCTTCGCCATGCGGAAGAAGCCGCCGAGCACCTTGTTGTTGATGTAGATCACGCTGAGCGGCTTGCCGAGCAACTGCGGCGCGACGTCCGCCGTGAAATAGATGGTGATCGAGTTCGAGAACACGCCGCGTCCGTCGAACGGAATGCCCAGCAGCTCGCGCACCTTGCTGTGCGCGCCGTCCGCGCCGACCAGATACTTCGCGCGCAGCGTCCGCTGCTCGCCGCTCTTGATATCGTTCACCGTCATGGCGACGCCGCTGGCGTCCTGCGTCACGCCGGTCACCTCGTGTCCGTCGAGCACATGCGCGCCGGCTTGCAGCGCGCGCGCCTTCAGGATCGGCTCGAGGCCGGGCTGCGTGCAGAACAGCCGGCGGCAGGGGCTGAGCGCGTCGACGCCTTGGTTGAGGCTCGGGATGATGTCGGCGAGCTTCTTGCCGGACAGCGTGTCCATGATCACGAGCGCGCCTTCCGGTTCGAACTCGCGTGCCGATTGCGCGCGCACCTCGTCCTCGATGCCGGCCGAGCGGAACATTTCGAGCGTGCGCATGTGGAAGAAGGCCGCACGCGGCAGCTGCGAGCCGGCGGCGAGACGTTCGACGGCGAGCGAGGCGATGCCGTGCTGGGCGAGAAACATCGCGGTCGAGAGGCCGATCAGGCCTCCGCCCGCGATGAGAACCGGATATTCCTGATTCAGGATGGCGCTGTTTGCGCTCATGATGCGTTCCCCCGGGCTTTGGTCGTGCAATGCGGGCGGCGTTGTCCGCCTCGGGAAGCGTCGCCGCTTCCGTGGACGGTCAGTGCTTCCAGAGACGGTCGCTCGCGATCCTTGCGCCCTCGGCAAGTGCCGCGAGCTTGAGCCAGGCGACCTGCGGATCGCAGCCCGACCACCCGACAAAGGTGCCGAAGCCGCAATCGGTGCCGCCGATCACGTTCTCCTTGCCGACGATGTTGGCGAAGCGCTCGAGACGCTGCGCCACCAGGCGCGGATGCTCGACGTGATTGGTCAGGGTGTCGATGACGCCGGGAATGAGGCCGACGCCGTCCGGAATCCTGACGCTCTCCCAGACCTCCCATTCGTGCTCGTGACGCGGATTGGCGGCTTCCGTGGAGATGAACCCGGCGTCCGTTTTGAGCACCGGCGCGATGATGTCCTTCAGCTCGATGTCGTGATGATGCGGGCCGGCGTAATTGCCCCAGCACAGGTGCAGCCTGATCTTGTCGCGCGGCAGCCCCTTGATCGCCGCATTCATCGCCTCGATCGCCATCGGCACGTAATGCTTCATGTCGGCGACGCCCTTGTCGCCGGTGAAGCAGTGCGCGCGCATCGCGAGGTCGGGCGCATCGAGCTGCAGGTTGAACCCGGCATCCACGATCGCGCGGTATTCGGCGCCAAGCGCGGTGCCGGCGGCGTCGAGATAGGCCTCGTCGCTCGGATAATAGAGGTTGGGGAAATTGAACAGCATCTGCCCGGGCGTCACGGCGGCGATGAAGGCGCCCTCCGGCGGGCGGCCGCCGAGCGCCGTCTTGAAATTCTCGATGTCGGTCTGCACGGCTTGCGGATCGCGCAACGCGATCGGGCCTTCGACGTTCGGCATCACGATGTGGCGTCCGCCTTCATTCTCGACGAACAGCTTGTTGATGATGCCCGGAAAGGCGCCGACGTCGGTTGCGACGAACGTCGCGCGGTTGGCGAAGCCGGTGTAGCGCTCGATCACGTAGTTGCTGAAACCGACCTTGCTCATCTCGCCGTCGCTGACGATGTCGATGCCGGCCTCGATCTGCTTTGCGACGACGTCGCAGACCGCCTCCTTCACGCGTGCGGCGAGCTTGCCGGCGTCGACCGGTTTTTCGTCGAGCTTGTCCCACATCATGCGGACGAGATCGTCCGGACGCGGCAGGCTCCCGGCGTGCGTCGTCAGGATCCGCTCGGTGCTGCGCTGCATTTGACCCGTCCTCCCTCGGTGATGCTTTTTTGGGCATTGTATGCATGCCCTGAGGCCGAGGTCAGTGAAAAAGCTTCGTGCCGAGGGAAATCGACCGGTCTGCCCACCTCGCGCGGTGGGAAGGTTCACAAGTCGCGGCGACGGGCCGACTTGCATGGCCCGCCGCAAGTGCGGTCCGCACTCAGGGTGAGAGAGTGATTCCGCTTGCAACAATTTCGCTCTAGAAAGTCCCGCATGAGCGAGCCGGAGGATCAACACGAAGACGAAGAAGGCGACCGCCGCCTCGCCAACATCGTGCTGGCGGTCGGATTCATCGTGCTGGTCGGCATCGGCATCTGGCTCGCCAACGCCATGGTCACGGCGAAGAAAGCCGACGACTGCCTCGCGTCCGGACGGCGCAACTGCTTTCCGGTCGACGTGCCGGCGCGCCAGCAATAGTCGGCAATGCCTCGTGATTTGACGCGGCGAATTCTTCGCCGCTAGGGAACGTGACGCGCAGTGCGGAGTTGAGCGTTCGCCGCTGGTATGGGCTACGCAACACCGGAAGTAAGGACGGCCCGACCGACAGCCAGGGGGCAACCTGAGGCGGTCGGGACCGCCCCCGCCGGTGACAGATACGCGTCGCCGACACCCGGACGCTAGAAACGGTTTGTGGCTGCCGTGTTCGGGATTTGTGGCTTCCGGTAGGTATTTCTGAGGATTTGGTTGCGGCGTGTACAGTCGGGAGAGCCCGCGGCGCGGCGCATTTCGGTCGCCGCCAAGCCGCATTCGGCAGCAGTCAGCCGGCTTTCCGCACGTCAATGTCTTTCACGTCGATGTCTTTAATGTCTTCCCGGCGCATGCCGGAGAACCGGCATCGATCCCGGATCAGTCCGGGACAGGCTTGGTCCGGACCATGCTCTACGGCGACCACCACCAGCGCCCGGCCTTCACCGGATCGTAGCCGCGCGGGAATTCGCACGCGAAGCCGACATAATCGCCGTAGCGCGGATGCACGCTCGTGATGCGCGCGACACGATGGTAGCCGTCGCAATGCGCCTGCGCGGCCGCGTGATAGCCGTAGGCGCGCAACGCCGGCGACCACGGAATGATGCCGCCGGTGTCGTTGCCGTTGATGCTGAAGATGCTCCACG
The DNA here is from genome assembly GCA_963839985.1 of uncultured Alphaproteobacteria bacterium. Taxonomy (GTDB): domain Bacteria; phylum Pseudomonadota; class Alphaproteobacteria; order Rhizobiales; family Xanthobacteraceae; genus PALSA-894. The sequence goes on from CAWIXG010000023.1 coordinate 11,230, forward strand.
TCTCGCCATTGACGGCGTGGGCCGGCAACGCGGTGAGCGACAGCGCGAGCACGGCTGCGGCAAAACCAAAACGCATCGTCGTCTCTCCAGCTCCGGCCGCCGCATGATCCCGAAAAGCCGTCCCGGACTTGATCCGGAACACCGGTTTTCGGAAAAGATCATGCTCCACCGACAGGGCCGACATTGCCGCCGCGGCGCGGCGCGGGTCAAGCCCGCGCCGGCCACAGGTCCGGTGGATTCGTCAGTTCGTCCGCTTGAACTTCTGCACGCGGCGGCCGAAGCCGACTTCCGCGGTGTAGAGGTTGCCCTTCGAGTCGATCGCCATGTTGTGGATCCACTTGAACTGTCCGGGCTGGCGGCCGTGGCGGCCCCACTGGTTCAGCACGGTCCCGTCCTGTCGCGACAGTGCGCTGACTTGTCCGTTGGAGCCGTCCGCGACGAAGATGAAGCGCTGGTCCTTGTCCTCCGACAGCACGAGGTCCCACACGGCGCCGCCCGCCAGGGTCGCCGGATCGACGCGGAATTCCTTCACGAAGCTGCCGTCCTTGCGGAAGATCTGGATGCGGTTGTTGGCGCGGTCGCACACATAGACCAGACCGTCGTTCGACAGCCGCACGCAGTGCACCGGACTGGAGAACTGCTTCGCGGGCTCCGCGGCCGGCGCGTAGGGCGGCAGCTTGTCGTCGTTGGGCTGATTGCCGTAGGCGCCCCAGTGGCGCTTGTAGGCGCCGGTCTTGGAGTCGAACACGATCACGCGGCGATTGCCGTAGCCGTCCGCCACGTAGATCTCGTTCGCGGCGTCGTCGGTGAACATGTGCGCGGCGCGGTTGAGCCGCGCGGTGTCGTTGGAGCGCGGGCCCTTGGTGCCGTCGTCCTTGCCGACCTGGCGGATGAACTTGCCGTCGGGGGTGAACTGCAGAAGCTGGTCGCCGTCATTGTTGCCGCCGAGCCAGACATTGCCGTCCTTGTCGGTGTGCAGGCCGTGCTCGTTCTTCACCCACTCGTAGCCTTGGCCGGGACCGCCCCAGTGGCGCAGCAGATTGCCGTCGGCGTCGAACTCCATCACCGGCGGCGCGGCCTTGCAGCACTTGGTCTGCGGCGGGTTCGCCTGCGCGCCTTTTTCGTCGTCGAGCAACGACGCCGGGCGGTGCAGGATCCAGATGTGATCGTCGGGACCGACCGCGATGCCGGCGACCTGGCCCAGCACCCAGTTGTCCGGCAGCGGCTTCGGCCAGAACGGCTCGGGCTGGAACGTCGGGCCTGAGTCGGCCCTGGCCGCCTGCTGCGCGAGGGCCGGCGCCGCTATCAGCACGCCGGCTGCCGTTAACGCCGCGATCACCAAACCAAGCCGCATCGTCGCCTCCCTTGGCTTTTCGCCTGTTTCGCGGGGTCTGTTGCCGCCGCCGAGCCGATCCTAGTCATTTCAAGCGGTTTGCGGGAGGTGCTGCCGCGCGGTCACGTCGCAGGGGACTGCCCTTCACAAAGCCCCCGCCGGTCCCGATATTCCGGGCGCCCCAACCGGGGTTGCTGGGAGAGACCGATGAAACTTTTCCGTCCGCTTCTTGCGGTGCTTGCCGTCGCGGCCGTCTTTGCGCTGGTTGTCGCCGATGCCGACGCGCGCCCGCGCGTGAGTTCCGGTTCGCGCGGCTCAAAGACATTTTCCGCGCCGGCTCCGACCGCGACCGCGCCGAACACGGCCGCGCCGATCAACCGGACGATGACGCAACCGGGTGCACCCGGCATGAACACCGCGGCGCGTGCTCCGGCACCGGCGGGCGGGATGTTCAGCGGGCGCGGCATGCTCGGCGGCCTTGCCGCCGGCCTGCTCGGTGCCGGCCTGATCGGCATGCTGATGGGCAACGGCTTCCTCGGCGGCCTTGCGGGCTTCGCCTCGATCATCGGCCTGCTGGTGCAGGTCGCGCTGATCGGCGGCGTCGGCTTCCTCCTGTTCCGCTGGTGGCAGCGCCGCTCGCAGCCGCAGACGCAGACGCAGCCGGCTTATTCCGGCATGCCGCGCGACATGGCTGAGCAACAGGCGCCGCGCTCGGCGCTCGGCGGCTTCGGTGGATTGGGCGGCGGTGCCGCCGCGCCGGCCTCCGCCGCACCGGTCGTCGAACCGCTGGAGATCAAGCCGGACGACTTCGACACGTTCGAGCGCCTGCTCGGCGAAGTCCAGACCGCCTACGGGCGCGAGGATCTGGCCGCGCTGCGCACGCAGCTGACGCCGGAGATGCTCTCGTATTACGCCGAGGAGCTCTCCGAGAACGCGAGCCGCGGCGTGGTCAACCAGCTCGGCGACGTGAAGCTGCTGCAGGGCGACCTGTCGGAAGCGTGGCGCGAAGGCGACAAGGAGTACGCAAGCGTCGCGATGCGCTATTCGCTCACCGACCGTTATGTCGACCGCGCCACCGGCAAGGCCGCCGACGGCAACGAAGCGCCGCAGGAAGCGACCGAAGTGTGGACCTTCACCCGCGCGCACGGCGGCAGCTGGCTGGTCTCGGCGATCCAGCAGGCGTAACGCGCGTCGGCAAGAGATAATGCGAAGAGCCCGGCAGCGATGCCGGGCTCTTTTGTTTAGCGCTCACGCGTCATCCGTGCGTGTGCAAATCGGCTTCAGCCGACTTGCATGGCGGTGACGCTGACGGGCGATTCCAATTCGTCCAATTTTGCTCAGTCGATCGCGTCGCGGATGACGCGCACGTAGCCGCCGCGACGCGTCGGATAGACCCGCACTTCGTTCTGGATCGGCGCGACGACGCACATGCCGCCGACGCCGCTGATCGCCGCGAGGCACTGGTTGAACGAGTAGTAGCCGCAGTTTTCCGTGGTGCCGCGGTACTGCGAACAGAAGCGGGTGCCGAACGGGTTGGCTTCCGCCACGGTCGCGATCTGCGAGGTGGCGACGAGCGCGAGGCCGAAGGCTCCGGCGAGGGCGAGAATGCGCATGATCATCTCCTGTGCCGGCCGGAGCCGGACGAGTTTCCAATAGGGGGTGGCGTGGCTGCAGGGGCGCAGCAACCTTCCTCAATGTGTCGCGCCGCTGCGGCGTGAGGTTCATCGCGAAGGCTGCATCCGTGATAGCGGGGCGCGCGCCGGCGCGATGTGACGGGTGTCACGATCGCGGTGTTTTTCGCATCTCCCGAAGAATTCGCGCGCTGCGCCGGCCGTTCAACAAGCGGTGAGACGCGCTTGCCCGGGTCCCATGCGGCTGCGATACATCCGGCCAACAACAACGCGGAGGAAAGCGAATGGATATTCGTCAGAGCGGTTCGGTCCCGACGCGGCGGCAGTCGACGGAATCGTTCACCGGCGTGGTCTGGCAGGACCCGATCATCGAGGCGCCGGCGCCCGCGCGCATCCGCTCGGGGCGCGTGAGCTTCGAGCCCGGCGCGCGCACCGCGTGGCATACCCATCCGCTCGGGCAGACGCTGCACGTCATCTCCGGCGTCGGACGCGTGCAGGCCAAAGGCGGCCCGGTGCGCGAGATCAAGGCCGGCGACACGGTGTGGATCCCGCCGGGCGAGAAGCACTGGCACGGCGCAGGCCCCAACACCGGAATGGTGCACATCGCCATGCAGGAAGCGCTCGACGGCAAGCACGTCGAGTGGATGGAATACGTCACCGACGAGGAATATTCGCAAGCCCTCAGCGGTTAGTAACAATACTGCAACCAGGAGGAAAGCGAATGAAGACCACACGAATGGCATTGATCGCAGGCGCGGCCGTGGCCGTGATCGGATTGGCCGGCGGCGCGCAGTCGCAGAATGCGATGACGTTCTTCGTCACCAGCGCGGGACCGGGCGACGGCGGCAACCTCGGCGGGCTCGACGGGGCCGACCGGCACTGCACGACGCTCGCGAGCGCGGCCGGCGCGACCGGCAAGACCTGGCATGCCTATCTCTCGACCCAGGGCGCCGGCGCGGTGAACGCCAAGGACCGCATCGGCCGCGGCCCGTGGCAGAACGCCAAGGGCACCGTGGTCGCCAAGGACGTCGCGGACCTCCACGGCGCCAACAACCTCACCAAGCAGACCGCGCTGAACGAGAAGGGCGAGGTGATCAACGGCCGCGGCGACACGCCGAACCGCCACGACGTCCTGACCGGATCGCAGGCGGACGGCACCGCGTTCGCGGGCGCCGACGACCGCACCTGCGGCAACTGGACCAAGAACGGCGCGGGCGCCGCGATGGTCGGGCATTCGGATCGCACCGGGCTTGATGAGAGCGCGCCGGCGAAGTCGTGGAACGCCTCGCATCCCTCGCGTGGGCCGGGCGGCGGCTGCAGCCAGGCCGACCTGAAGAGCACCGGCGGTGACGGACTGCTGTACTGCTTCGCGACGAACTGATCCTTGGCGCGTGATCTTTCCGGAAAACCGGTCGCCATCCCGGACCAAGTCCGGGACAGGCCTGTTCGGGATCATGCGCCCGTGATCGCAACGCGGCGGCTGCTCGCTTCGATCGCGGGCGCCGCCGCGTTGTCCTTATCGGCCGCGCAGGCCGAGCCGGTGCGCCACATCGGCATTTACGTGCAGCCCTACTATGAGGCGGCGCGAGCGCCTGGCGGCACGCCGCGCGTCGCGGTCGGCCGCTCGTTCGAGGGCCTCGCCTCGAACAAGCGTGCGGACATTTCGGCGATCCGCGACCGGATCGTGGCCGATCCGAAGCTCGTCACGCCGATGACGCTGATGGTGCTGGCGATCCGGCTCTACGACGTCGGGCTGCGCGACGACGCGGTATTCTGGTTCTACGCCGCGAAGGATCGTTTCCTCACCCTCGACGGCGTGGTCGACGTCGGCGCAAGCGGGCTCGCGCAGGTCGAGGACGCGGTGCGCAATTTCTCCACGCTCGCGGGCCCGATCGTCAACGGCTACGCGTTCTGCGATATCGCGAACCAGCAGGCGATCCGCGCCAGGTCGCTCGACTGGGTCGAGCAGAATCCGTACGAGGCGATTTTCATGGAGCGGCTGCCGGCGAAGAACAGCAATCGCAGGCAGGCGCTGGTCGAGGCGGTGGCGACGCTGCGCCAGAGTGCCGCGAAGGAAACCGCGTATTTCCAGGACGCGAACAACGCCGCCACGTTTCGCGCCGACCGGGCGCGCAACGGCGTGGATGAGAAGTATTGCTGGAAGTAAGACGCGCCTTTAATCCGGCGCGTGATCTTTCCGAAAACCGCGACCCATCCCGGATCGAGTCCGGGACAGGCCTATTCGGGATCGCCCGCCTACGGGCAGGGCTTGCGCATGCCGTCGAGCGAAAGGAACGTGCCGCTGCGCGGATCGTAGGAGCGGTACCTGCGCGCGCAGGCCGCGGCGGCATCGGCGCTGACCGCGCGCGCACCCGGCGCGATCATCTCGACCTCGTCGTCATCATCGACCGCGGCGGCCGGCGCCGCGCCATAGCCCGGACCGTAGCCGGGCGGGGGACCGTAGGCCGCAGGCGGCGGGCCGTAAGCGGGGCCGCCGCAATAGGCCGGCGCGATCGCGATCCAGCCGCCGTCGGGGCGCTGCGTGTAACAGCCGTTGTTGTACCAGTAATATCCGTTGGCGCGGCGCTGGCCCTGTGCGGCGATCGCCGCACCGGTGGTGCCGCCGATGATGCCGCCCGCGATCGCCCCGCCGCGTCCGCCGATCGCGCCGCCGATCAGCGCGCCGGCCGCGCCGCCGAAGATCGCGCCGCCGATCGGATCCTGGGCCGCCGCCTGCTGCAGCGGCATGGCGCAGGCGAGTGCGAGCAGTGAGGTGGCGGCGACGATGCGGAACATGGATGATCTCCCGAGCCCTGAATGCGAAGGTGGGCATGCGGGTGCCACCCGATTGCGTCAAATCCGTGCCCAAAATCACCATCGGCGGCTTGCCAGCGGCCCGCCCGCGCGGAATAACGGCCTCGCAGGTGGAGCGATACCATGCGCTACGAGCTCACCTACTGGCCGACCATCCAGGGACGCGGCGAGTTCGTCCGCCTGGCGCTGGAAGAGGCCGGCGCCGACTATGTCGACGTCGCACGCCAGCGCGGCGACAAGGCCGTCGCCCGGCTGATCGACCGCAAGGGCGAAAAGCATCCGCCGTTCGCCAGTCCGGTGCTGAAGGCCGGCAAGCTGGTGATCGCGCAAACCGCGAACATCCTGCTCTACCTCGGCCCGCGGCTTGGGCTCGCGCCGAAGGATGAGGCCGGGCGGCTGTGGGCGCATCAGCTGCAGCTCACCATCACCGACCTCGTGGTCGAGATCCACGACACGCATCATCCGGTGACGAGCTGGCTCTATTTCGAGGAGCAGGTGCCGTCGGCGAAACGGCGCACGAGGGACTTCTGGCGCTATCGCGTGCCGAAATTCCTCGGCTACTTCGAGACCGTGCTGGCGCGCAGCGGCGGACCCTGGCTGCTCGGGCGCCGTCTTTGCTACGTCGACCTCAGCCTGTTCCAGATCATCGAAGGCCTGCGCCACGCGTTCCCCAAGCGCATGAAACGGTTCGAGAAGAAGATCCCCGGCGTGATCGCGCTGCACGATCGCGTGGCCAGGCGCCCGCGCATCGCCGCCTACATGGCGTCGACGCGGCGCATTCCGTTCAGCCAGTGGGGCATCTACCGGTTCTACGCGCCGCTCGACGCGTGATCAATCAGGCTCCGCCACCGGCACGCGCCGCGTCTCGCGCCAGAACAGGAACAGCCCGGAGGCGATCACGATCGCCGAGCCGATCAGCAGATTGATCGTCGGCAGGTCGCCCCAGATCGCGAAGCCGAGCAGCATCGCCCACACCAGCTGCAGGTACTGGAACGGCACCACCGCGGAGGTCGGCGCGAGATGGATCGCGCGCGTCCACAGGTACTGCGCGACGCCGTTGCCGACGCCGCTGCCGATCATGATCAGCGCGTCGAAGCCCGTCGGCATGATGAAGCCGAACGGCAGGAACAGCGCGTAGCAGACGGTCAGCAGCGTGAGCTGATACATGATCAGCGTTTCGGTCGACTCGGTTGCCGCCATGCCGCGCACGCCCGCCACAACGGTGCCGAACAGCACCGCGTTGCCGAGCGCGAACAGCGCGCCGATCTGGAACGTGCTCATGCCGGGATTGGCGATGATCAGCACGCCGAGGAATCCGACCAGCAGCACGCTCCAGCGCGTCGGGCCGACCTTCTCGTGCAGGAAGTAGGCCGAGGCGAGCGTCGAGAAGATCGGCGAGGAAAACATGATCGCGGTCGCGCCGGCGAGCGGCATCATGCTGAACGCGATCAGCAGCATCGTCTGCGAGCCGACCTGCGAGGTCGCGCGCATCGCGTGCGCGCCAAGGCGCCGCGTGCGGTAGACCGCAAACCCCGCCGCGGGCAGGATGAAGGCCGCCATCGTGAGCAGCGCGACCAGCGAGCGCGAGAACAGCACCTCGCCGAGCGGATAGCTGTCGACCAGCCACTTCGAGGCGGCGTTGGCGCAGTTGAACACGGCGCCGGACGCGATCATGTAGAAGATCGCGAGCGGGATGTTCTCGATGCGCGCCGGCGCGGCGGCTTTCACGTCCGGAGTGGCGCCGGCAACGCTCAACGTTTCGCTCCCGCGTTATTTGTCGAGAGCGGTGGTAGCACGCGTCAGGCGGATGCACGCATGCGTTTGCCGATACCCCGTTATTCCTTGATGCTGATGCCGGCGGCCTTGATCACCGGGCCCCAGCGCTCGGTCTCGGCCTTCACATAGGCGCCGAGCGCGTCCGGCGTCGAGCCGCCGACGAACAGGCCGAGATCCTCGAGCCGTCCCTTCAGCGTCGCGTCGGCGAGCGCCGTGTTCACGTCGGCATTCATCCTGGCGACGATCTCGGGCGGCGTCCTCGCCGGCACGAAGATCGCGTACCAGCCGGGAACATCGTAGCCGGGCAGGCCGGACTCCGCGATGGTCGGCACGTCGGGCGCTGCGCCGGAGCGGCGCGCGGTGGTGACGGCCAGCCCGCGCACCTGGCCCTGACGCATGAGCGGGATCACCGGCGCGATGTTGTTGAAGAACGAGTCGATGCGGCCCGGGATGAGATCGTTCAGCCCGGGTGCGGCGCCGCGATAGGGCACGTGGGTGAGCGTGATGCCGGCGAGCCGCATGAAGAGCTCGCCCGCAAGATGCGGGCCGGTGCCGTGGCCGGGCGTGCCGAAGGTGCGGCCGGGCGTCGACTTCGCGTAGTCGATGAACTCCTTCACGGTCTTCGCCGGCGAATTGTTCGGCAGCGCCACGATGGTCGGATACTGCACCACGGCGCTGACCGGCTGAAGGTCGCCGATCGGATCGTAGGAGAGCTTCGGGTAGACGTGCGGATTGGTGGTGAGGAATTCGGCGCCGAGATACATCGTGTAGCCGTCGGGCGCAGCCTTTGCGGCCGCGTCCGACGCGATGTTGCCGCCGGCGCCACCTTTGTTCTCGATCGAGACCTGCTGGCCCCACATGTCGGTGAGCCTGGCGCCGAGCAGCCGGGCGATCGCATCCGCGCCGCCGCCGGCCGGATAGGGCACGATCAGCCGCACGAAGCGGTTCGGCCAGTTTTGCGCGCGCGCGAGGCTGCCCGAGAGCGCGAGCGCGGATGCGGCGATCAAGGCCTTGCGGCGTGTCAGCATGGACGACTCCCCCCGATATGTCGGGAGAGCCTAGCGCGACGGCGTAGCCGGGCGGAAGACGCGCGGATCGCCGCAGGTCAGGCGATCATCTGCGGCACGCCGAAGAGCGCCGTGGTCACCAGCGTCACCCAGAGCACGCCCCAGCGCAGTTCCGGATAGCGCGGCTCCCTGCCGATGAGGCCGAGCACGAACTGCGGGATCACGATGGGGATGTACGCAAGGGTCGCCAGCATCGCCGGGATCACTTCGAAGCCGCCGCCGCGGCCCGCATACTGGATGACCGGCGCGAAGCTCGAGAGCCACAGCACGGTCCCGATGCCGGCGACAAAGAGCGTGGCGAGGCGCAGTTCGGCCTGCTTGAACGCGACGGTCCGATCGTGGTTGCCGAGGGCCCGGAACGCGAGCAGGCCGAGCAGCCACAGGGCGTAGACGATGACCGGCACCAGCACGGCGCGGCCGGGCGGCGCGGGCACATAGAGCAGGACGATCGCCGCATAGATCGCGGCCGCCAGCGCCGCGAGCGCCGCCGCGGTGCGCAGCGCGACGTTGCACACCGCAAGGACGAGGGCGGGCAAGACCGCGAACAGGCACACCAGCGTGGTCCACAGCCCGAGCCGCACATCCTGCGCGAGCGGCAGTGCGTCGGCGATGCTGGCGCGCGCGAGGAAGAACCAGATCATCGCGCAGGCTCCGGCGACGGCCAATGCGATGCAACGGAGGGTGGCGGCGTTCATGGTCAGAACCCGTGCACCGCGACGCCGACCGCAAACAGGATGACGCCGGTCAGGGTCACGATCTTGGGCATCGCGACCAGCACGGTCGCAAGGCCGGGACGCCGGTCGCGGATCGCAAGCGTGAGCGCGGTCACGCCGAGCAGCGGGAGCACGACGCGCTCGATCAGCGCGAACAGCCCGGGCAGGCCGCCGGTGAGCTCGAAGCCGTGGATCAGGTAGGTCGGAAGGTCCGCGACGAACGTCACCAGCATCAGTGTGGCGAGCGTCGCGATCGCGGCGCGCAGGCGGCCGGTGATCGCGAAGAACAGCGCCGTGACGGCGACCAGCGGCGCGAGCATCAGCTTCACCGCAGTGACGCGCTGCGCGAACACCAGCAGCGGCTCGGTGTGGCCGAAATCGTGGAATGCGATCGGGACGTCCATCACCGCGCCAAGCGTGGTGATGACCGTGATCGCGATAAGCGCGATGCGCAGTCCGCCCGGAGGAGCGATCTGCGCATTCGTGCCGGCGGCCGCCATTGTCATGTTGATTCTTTCGGGGCCGATGTTGCGTACTTGGCCATTGGTCGGGCAGGGCGGCGACAAGGTTCAGGCGGAACCGGCGGGTGATACACATGAAACAATGGCGGCCGGTGCCGCACGCCTTCATCCTTTGCGCCAGGCGGGGGTTCTGGAAGGATGCACGGTTGCAGGCAGCGCAGCTCACTCTTGCTGCGGCAGCACGGGATGGGGGCTGACATGACATGGTGGATGGTCGGGCTCGGCGCGGTCTGGGGCCTGCTGACGCTGCCGACCTTGTTCGTGGCCATCATGGCCATTCCCGGCAATCCGGGCCCGGGCGATCCGATGCTGATGCTCCCGCCGCTCTTCCTCACCGGGGCGTTGCTGCTCGCAATCGCGTGCGTCGGCGGCGTGGCGTTCGGCTTCGGCTGGCTGTCGCCGCACGGGTTCTGGCGCGGCGAGACCTTGCTGGTTGCGCCGCTCGTCTACGCGTTGCTGGGGGCTGTGCTGCTGGTCGAACTCCAGGCCGATCCGGCTCGGCTTGCTCGCATCTGCGGCGTTGCTGGTCTGGTTGGTGGCATAACGGCATTCCGGTCGCGCGGCCCGGATCGGTACGCCGTTCTCGTGGTATACGTCGAAACAACCCGCGGATCGCCGGGACGGGCCCCGGCACGGAGGCCGCCATGGTCATGTCTGCACCAACCCTGACACCGCCGACGCTGCTGCACACGCTCGCGCGCTACTGGTGGCTCGTGCTGCTGCGCGGCATCGCCTTCATCGTGTTCGGCGTACTCGCCTTCATGTGGCCGGGCCTCACGCTGGTGACGCTCATTTTGTTCTGGGGCGCGTTCGCGCTGATCGACGGCGTGCTCGCGCTCGCGCACGCGATCATGGGCGGCAGCATGGGCGCGCGCTGGTGGCTCGCGCTGATCGGCATCGCCGGCATCGCGACCGGCATCCTCACCTTCATGTGGCCGGGCCTGACCGCGCTGCTGCTGCTGAGCTTCATCGCCTGCTGGGCGATCGTGCTCGGCGTGTTCCAGATCGCCGGCGCGATCAAGCTGCGCAAGGAGATCGACAACGAGTGGACGCTGATCCTCGGCGGCGCGCTGTCGGTGCTGTTCGGGCTGGCGATGCTGGTCGCGCCCAGCGCCGGCGCGATCGCGCTGATCTGGGTGATCGCGGCTTACGCGCTGGTGTTCGGCGTGCTGCTGGTGATGCTGGCGTTCCGGTTGAAGAAACATTCGGCGTGATGCACCTGCTCGCTGCGGTCTTGTTCATCCTGCTCGCAGCCGGCGCCGGCGCGCTTGCCGAGCGCGCGCCGGCGCCCTGCGCGACCATCGAGGCGTGCGACGCCGCGATCCGCACCCGCCCGAGCCTCGCGGCCTACGAGGCCCGCGGCTACCTCCACTTCGTGCGGCGCGATCTCGACAACGCCATCGCGGACTTCAGCGCCGCGATCGGGATCGACGCCGCGCGCGCGTTCTCGCTCTACGGCCGCGGCATGGCGCGGCTGATCTCGGGCGACGCTGCGGGCCAGAACGAAATGGAGGCCGCGATCATGCTGCAGCGGGACATCGGCGAGGAGTTCAAGGCGTACGGGGCGAAGTGAGGGGCGTGGGTGCGGGTGCGTGCGGGCGCCGTATGTAGGGTGGGCTAAGCTTGCCTCGCGCAAGCGAGGGCAAGCGAGCCCACGCCTTGCGATACGTGATGGAAACGCGTGGGCACGGCGCGTTCCGCGCCTTTGCCCACCCTACGAAGCGAAGCGAGACCATGACCGTAAGGCCCGCCGCTGAGACCGAGATCGATCACCTGGCGCGGCTGTGGCACGAGGGCTGGCACGACGCGCACGCCGCGATCTCGCCGCCGGGCCTGGTCCAGGCGCGCACCCTCGACAGCTTCCGGACCAGGATGCCGGCGGCGCTCGCCGACACGTTCGTGATCGGGCCGCCCGGCGCGCCGTTCGGCTTCCATATGCTGAGGGAGGACGAGCTCTATCAGTTCTACGTGGCGCGGGCGGCGCGCGGGTCGGGCGTTGCGGCGACGCTCATCGCCGACGCCGAGGCGCGGCTTGCCGGCCGCGGCGTCGCGACCGCGTGGCTCGCCTGCGGCATCGGCAATGACCGCGCGGCGCGGTTCTATGAGAAGTGCGGATGGGTGAGGGTGCGGACGCAGGTCAATCGGCTGGAGACGCCGGAGGGTGTGTTTGAGTTTGAGGTGTGGCGGTATGAGAAGGGGATGAGGGCGCAATGCATGAGCGCGCAAGTCTGCGAGAGCCGCTGATCGCTCCCCGAGACGTCTAAGCAAAAGCACGAAAGTTTATGCTTTGGCGGAAACGGAGGGCTTTCGGAGCGTTGGCAGAGCGCGCGTCAACTGCTGCGCCCCGGCGCATCTCGCCTCGTTCCGGCCCATCGTCGGAGACCAGGAGGCGACCGGCCAGTTGACATATATACGAGAATTCGTATATTCATATTGTGTCCGACGAGATCAAGCCTGTTCTTTGGATCGGGTCCAGCCGCCGAGACCTGCAGGCCATGCCGCGGCAGGTTCGCGGCGATATCGGACAGGCGCTCTATACGGCGCAGCAAGGAGTGACCGACCCGTCCGCGAAGCCATTGAAGGGATTCGGCGGAACGCGTGTGATGGAAATCGTCGAGCGGTACCGGACCGATGCCTACAGGGCGGTCTATACCGCCCACTTCGAGACGGCGATCTATGTGCTGCACGTCTTCCAGAAAAAGTCGAAGGCGGGCATCGCGACGCCGAAACAGGACATCGATTTGATCAAGAAGCGCTTCGCCGAGGCGCAGCACGACTACAAAGCGAGGCAGAACTGACATGCGCAAGGCGGCGGTCAAGGTTGAAAAAAGCAGCGGCAACGTCTTCGCCGATCTCGGCCTGCCAAATCCGGAGCAGGAATTGCTGAAGGCGCAGTTGACGCTGCAAATCTACAAGATCGTCAAGGCACGCGGGCTGACGCAGGCGCAGGCTGGCGAGGTGCTCGGCATCAAGCAGCCGCATGTCTCCACGCTGATGCGCAACCGTGCGGGCAATTTCTCGGTCGGGCGGCTGATCGAGTTTCTGACCGCGCTCGGCCAGGACGTGCAGATCACGGTGAAGCCGACACGGAAGGCGAGGGGAGAGATGGCGATGGTGGCGAGGTGACGTTCCATCGGACGATCCGTTATGGAGGAAAACGCTGCGGTTGTCTGCTGTGCGCGAGGCGCTTAGGTGTAGCGGCAAACTAAATCGTTCCTCATACGCAAGAACACCAAAATGAACGCCCCCCTTACCTCCCACCCCCTCCCGCCTTACAGGCACACGCCGCTGTTCCCGCTCGGCAAGGACACGACGACCTACCGCAAGATCCCGCACGAGGGCGTGCGGGTCGAGACGATCATGGGCCGCGAGATGCTGGTGGTCTCGCGCGAGGCGATGCGCGCGCTGAGCGAGGCCGCGTTCACCGACATCAACCATCTGCTGCGCCCGGCGCATCTCGCATCGCTGCGCAACATCGTCGAGGACCCGGAGGCGACCGGGAACGACAAGTTCGTCGCCTTCGACCTCCTGAAGAACGCCAACATCGCGGCCGGCGGCGTGCTGCCGATGTGCCAGGACACCGGCACCGCGATCATCATGGGCAAGAAGGGCCGCATGGTCTTCACCGACGGCGACGACGAGGCGGCGCTCGCCGAGGGCGCGCGCGACGCCTACCTGCAAGCAAGAACCTGCGCTATTCGCAGCTCGCGCCGGTCTCGCATGTTCGAGGAGAAGAACACCAAGTCGCAACATGCCGGCGCAGGTCGAGATCTATGCCGAGGGTCGACGGACGCCTACAAGTTCCTGTTCATCGCCAAGGGCGGCGGCTCGGCCAACAAGGCGTTCCTGTTTCAGGCGACGCCGTCGATCCTGACGCACGACCGCATGGTCGGCGTTCCTGAAGGAGAAGATGCTGACGCTCGGCACCGCGGCGTGCCCGCCGTATCACCTCGCGATCTGCATCGGCGGCACCTCGGCCGAGATGACGATGAAGACGGTGAAGCTCGCCTCGACCAAGTATCTCGACAACCTGCCGACGCAAGGCAGCGAGGACGGCCACGCCTTCCGCGATCTCGCGATGGAGCAGGAGGTGCTGAAGATGACGCAGTCGCTCGGCGTCGGCGCGCAGTTCGGCGGCAAGTATTTCTGCCACGACGTGCGCGTGATCCGCCTGCCGCGGCACGGCGCGTCGCTTGCCGATCGGGCTCGGCGTGTCGTGCTCGGCCGACCGCCAGGCGATGGGCAAGATCACGCGCGACGGCGTGTTCCTCGAGGAGCTGGAGCACAATCCGGCGAAGTATCTGCCCGAGGTGGAACTGCGCGCTCGGCGGCGAGGTGGTGCAGATCGACCTCAACCGGCCGATGAAGGAGATCCTCGCGACGCTGTCGCGATATCCGGTGAAGACGCGGCTCTCGCTCACCGGGCCGATGATCGTGGCGCGCGATCTGGCGCACGCGAAATTGCGCGAGCGGCTGGAGGCGGGGCAGGGGCTGCCGGACTACATCAAGAACCACCCGGTCTATTACGCCGGTCCGGCGAAGACGCCGGACGGCTACGCCTCGGGCGCGTTCGGCCCGACCACGGCGGGCCGGATGGATTCCTTCGTCGATGCGTTCCAGGCGGCGGGCGGCTCGATGGTGATGGTCGCCAAGGGCAATCGCGCGAGCGCGGTGCGCGAGGCGTGCAAGAAGCACGGCGGCTTTTATCTCGCCTCGATCGGCGGCTCGGCGGCGAATCTGGCGGAGCACTGCATCAAGAAGGTCGAGACCTTGGAATATGCCGAGCTCGGCATGGAGGCGATCTGGCGCATCGAGGTGGTGGACTTCCCCGCCTTCACGGTGATCGACGACAAGGGGAATGATTTCTTCAAGGAGCTGAATTTGGGGTGAGGTGAGTGGCGCGCAGCTCTCTCACTCCCTCTCCCCGCTCTTGCGGGGAGAGGGTGGGGTGAGGGGCAAGGTCACAAGCACGCAGCCGGGTTGACGCGGCCCCTCACCCGGCTCACCGTCTTCGCTACGCTTCGACGGTTCGCCACCCTCTCCCCGCTTCGCGGGGCGAGGGAAAGAAGCAGCGCCGCTGCGCAGTGTGCGAAGGAGCGGGATGAACTTGCGTTCGGCTTCAGCGTTGACCGGTATGGTCGCCAAAACCCGCAAGCCGCCTTGGAAGAAGAAAAGCCCGCGGAAGAAAGCCGGGCGCAAGTCCGTGAAGCTCAGCACCGAACAGAAGGATGCCGCGCGAGCGCGTGCCAAGCGGGCCGGGCGGCGCTATCCCAATCTCGTCGACAACATGTGGGCGGCGCAGCGCGGCAAGGCTTCGCAACGCGGGCGCAGCGTCTAGCCGTTGGCCCCTCGGGGGAGCGGCCAGACCGCATTGACGTTTGTTTTGCGTCTCGCGCTACACGCTCGGTCCATCCCTCCCCGTCTTCGGGGAGGGTGGCCGGCCGAAGGCCGGCCGGGTGGGGTCTTCATGGCCCCAAGCTGCGCAGGACGTCGACGCGGCGCTGCAATCGAAACAACCCCACCCGGTCACCTTCGGCGACCACCCTCCCGCCATCAGGGCGTTCACGCCCGTCTTCGACGGGCTATGGGGGGAGGGATAAGCGGAGCACGCCGCTCTTCCTGAACTCATTCGGGCCCAAGTTGAGACGGCCTCCTCTCACAAAGCTTGCTATCATTCCCTAGCTCACGCTCGGGGAGGCATCCATGGAATTTCCAACCGACAACCTGATCGCGCGGGCGCTGCTGACGCTCAACACGCTCGGCTACAGCCTCGGGCCGGCGATCGCCGACTTCAACAGGACGCACGCCACCAATCCGCTGTGGACGCCGCACGCGCGCTTCCACGTGGTGTGGCAGGTGTTGAGCTACTGCGGCATCGGGCTGATCGCGCTGTTTCTCATCTGGACCGCCGGACCGGCGACAAAGCTCTGGCTCGCCGTCGCGCTCGCGGTCGCGATGTATGCGGGCTTCTTCGCGACGCTGGTCTCGATGCCGCGTTTCGGCGGCAGCGTCGCCGACAGCAACGGCGTTCCGCCGATCGCGACCGTGCAGATGGGCGGCAAGCCGCTCGCACTCGACACCAATGTGACGGTGTTCTGCGTGCAGGTCGTCATGCTGCTGGTCGCGATGCTGTTGATCCGCTGAGCCGCGTGCCGCAGGATGCGCGGCCTGGATTTCTTTTGTCGCGTTTTCTACGGCGAACCGGTATCCACTTCGCCGGAAAACGCTCCAGGGAGACGGCCATGCTTCGCTTCTGCGCCCTCGCGCTCGGTCTGACGCTGGTGACCCCGGCTGCCGCGCAAACCATTCCGCCGCTGCCCGAGCTGACGTTCGCCGAGATCGGCGCGCGCGAGGCCTATCTCGGCGACCGCTGGAGCTACATGGAGGCGGGCCGCGCGGACGCGCCGCCGATCCTGCTGCTGCACGGCGTCGGCGCCAATGCGATGCACTGGCGCTTTCAGCTCGCCGGCCTGTCGGACGCGTTCCGCGTCGTCGCCTGGAATGCGCCCGGCTATATCCTCTCCGACGCGTTCAAGACCGAATGGCCGACCTGCCGGGACTATGCCGATGCGGTGGTGGATTTTCTCGCGGCCGTGAAGCTCGACAAGGTCAACGTGGTCGGCAACTCGTTCGGCAGCCGCGTCGCGCAGTGCTTCGCGATCCACTATCCGGCCCGCGTGATCCGGCTGGCGATGACCGGCACCGGGATCGGGCCGAAGGGGATGACCGAGGAGGCCAAGGGCAAGATCATCGCGACGCGCGAGGGGCAGATCGCCAAAGGCGGCTACGGTTTCGGCGCACGGGTCAACGCGCTGGTGGCGAAGAACGCGTCGGAGCAGACGCTCACCCTGGTGCGCGACACGGTGCGCGCAACCAGTCCGCGCGGTTTCATGCACGGCGTCAAGCTCGGCCTGGCGGACGGCTACGATCCGGACACGTCGGCGGCGAAGATCACCGCGCCGGTGCTGATGATCTCCGGCACCGAGGATCGGGTGAATCCGATGGACAAGAACGCCGCGCTCCTCGCCAGGGCGATGCCGCAGGCGAAGCACGAGATCATGGACGGCGTCGGCCACCTGCCGGAGGTCGAGGCGCCCGAGAAAGTCAACGCGCTGCTGCGTTCGTTTTTCGCCGAATGAGGGCGCCGGCGCGGGTGATTCCGGCCGCTCTGCGTCACTCTGTGGCGGTTGGATCAAGATTTTCTTTTAACATATTGATAAGTCGTCATAATTTGACAAAACTGCACCGCGCAGAAGGCCCGATTCCACAGAGCTGTGACAGAGTAATCGCCGGCGTGACGTGTCGGGAACCCGCGCGATTCTGGCCAGTGGCGCCGCCTCCCGGATTGGCCTAAAGACCGCCGCATCGGTTCGCCGACCTGGAGATTTGTTCGATGAAGATTGCGGTTCGCGCGCTGCTGCTGGCCGGGATCGTTGTGGGCGTGAGCGATGCCGCCGCGGCGGCGTGCCGCGACGACCTGCTCGCGACCCAGCAGAAC
Organism: uncultured Alphaproteobacteria bacterium; assembly: GCA_963839985.1. Classification (GTDB taxonomy): domain Bacteria; phylum Pseudomonadota; class Alphaproteobacteria; order Rhizobiales; family Xanthobacteraceae; genus PALSA-894. The sequence goes on from CAWIXG010000023.1 coordinate 28,583, forward strand.
CTCAAGCGCACGCGCGAAGGCATGGCGAGCGCCGCGAACGGGACCGAAGCGGTGAAGTGCACCGCCTATCGCCGCCACGTCGCCTCGCTGACGCAGGTGCGCGCCGTGTTCTCGCGCTGCGACAGCAGCGCCGACAAGGCGAAGAACGACGCGCAGGTCGGCGCGACCATCGTGCAGGTCAACAAGCAGGCGCAGCAGGCCTGCAAGAAATAGCGGTCGTCACTTCAGCGGCCAGAACAGCGCGATCAGCGGCACGCCGGCAAGCACCACCATGATCGAGAGCGGCAGGCCGAGCCGCCAGTAGTCGCCGAAGCGGTAGCCGCCCGGTCCCATCACCAGCGTGTTGCACTGGTGGCCCACGGGCGTGAGGAAATCGCACGCCGCCCCGATCGCGATCGCCATCAGGAACGGGTCCGCGTTGTAGCCGAGCGATTTCGCGAAGCTCGCCGCGATCGGCGCCATCACCAGAACGGTTGCGGCATTGTTGAGGAACGGCGTCACCGCCATCGCCGCCACCATGATGAGGGCGAGCGCGCCGATCGCCGGCAGGTTCTGCGCCAGCGCCGACAGCACGCCGGCCACCAGGTCGGTGGCGCCGGTGGAGCGCAGCGAGTCGGAGACCGGGATCAGCGCGCCGAGCATGATCAATATCGGCCAGTCGATCGCCTCATAGGCCTCGCGCAAGGTGAGCGCGCGGACCAGCAGCATCGCGATCGCGGCGCCGAAAAACGCGATCTGCACCGGCACCACATTGGCGGCGACGAACGCCATCGCGAGCACCAGGATGGACACCGGCACGATGCTGCGCCCGCGACGCCCGAGCCGCAGGTCGCGCGCCGCCAGCGGCAGGCAGCGCAGCGCCCCCAGCGTTTCCGGCAGCGTCGGCAGGTGGCCGCGCAAAACGATCACGTCGCCGCTCTTGAGCTTGACCGAGCGCATGCGCTGCGTGATCCGCTTGCCGGCGCGGCTGACCGCGAGCAGGTGCACGCCGTGCCGCTCGTCGAGCTTCTCCTGTGCCGGCGTGCGGCCGACCAGCGGGGACTCCTCGCTCACCACCGCTTCCATCACGCCGACCTCGTCGCTCGGCGTGTCGGTCGGCTTTTCGCTGTCCTCGCGTGCGAGCTTCAGGCCAGCTTTGTCGACCACGCGGTCGAGCGCGGACGGCTCGCCTTCGATCAGCAGGATGTCGCCCGCCTTGATGACGTTGCTGTCGGCCGGCGCGAGACGGCGCGTGCGGCCGCGCACGATCATGAACACCTCGACGTCCTCGGCGAGCGCTTCGAGCTCGCCGATCTTCATGCCGACCGCGGTTGCGCCCTCCGGCACGCTCGCCTCGGTGGTGTAGCCCTCGAGGTTGAAGGCGGCGTCCATCGTGGCGGCGCCCTTGCGGCCGCGCGGGATCAGCCGCCATGCGAAGGTGAGGAAGACCACGCCCGCGACCGCAAGCCCGAGCCCGACCGGGGTGAAGTCGAACATGCGGAACGGCTCGCCGGTGAGCTCCGCGCGCAGCCGCGCCACGATGATGTTCGGCGAGGTACCGACCAAGGTGACGATGCCGCCGAGCAGCGAGCCGAACGCCATCGGCATCAGGAAGATGGACGGTGAGATGTTGGTCTTGCGCGCCAGATGGATGCTGACCGGCATCAGCATCGCGAGCGCGCCGATGTTCTTCACGAACGCCGACAGCGCCGTCACGGTGCCGACCAGCACGGCGACCTGGATGGTGCGCGTGGTGAGGTACGGGCCGACGCGCACCAGCGCGTCCTCGATGATGCCGGACCGGCCGACCGCAGCGCTGACCAGCAGCGCGCAGGCCACGATGATGACGATGTCGTCGGAAAAGCCGGTGAACGCCTTGTCGAATGGCACGATGCCGGTTGCGATCGCGGCCAGCAGCGCGAGCAGCGCCACGAGGTCGTAGCGCAGCCGCCCCCAGGCGAACAACGCCATGGTGGCGGCGATGATGCCGAACGAGAGTGCCTGCGGCAGGGTCATGACAGCCCCGGAATGGCGCGCGCCCGGCGCGACGTCCCAATCCGCCCGGCCCGACGCCGGACACGCCATGGTGGCGAATTGGTTGCACGGCGAGCCTGCGACGCCGCCGCAGGGCGTTCAAGTGATGATTCAAGATGTGATAGCCTCGGGCAAGCTCGACGGGAGGATCACATGGGCGATCACATGGGCGATGTCGATCGGCGCACAATCCTGGCGGCGGCCTCAACGGTCGCGCTGTCAGCGAGCGTGGCGTTCGCGCAGGCACCGGCCGCGCCCGCGCGCGAAAAAGGCCCGCGCGTCTGGCTCGACATGGACCAGCGCGAACTGGATGACGCCTACGACCAGTCGAAATATGCGCCGAACCTGCGCCAGGTGGTGATGCGCTACGCGTCCACCAGCGAGCAGGCGAGGGCGCGGCTCGGCGCACCGCAGCGGCTCGGCTACGGGCCGACGACGATCGAGGGGTTCGACCTCTACGCGGCCAGGCAGCCGAACGCGCCGGTGCACATCTTCATCCATGGCGGAACGTGGCGCACCGGCTTTGCCAGGGACTACCTGTTTCCCGCCGAGACATTCCTGCATGCCGGCGCGCACTATGTCTCGCTCGACTTCACCAGCGTGCTCGACGTGAAGGGCGACCTCGCACCGATGGCGGACCAGGTGCGCCGCGCGGTCGCCTGGATCTACAGGAATGCCGCACGCTTCGGCGGCGACCCGAACCGGCTCTATCTCTCCGGTCATTCGTCGGGAGGGCATCTTGCCGGTGTCGTGCTGGTGACCGACTGGGAGAAGGATTTCGGCCTGCCGAAGGACGTGCTCAAGGGCGGGCTGTGCTGCTCCGGCATGTTCGACCTCAAGCCGGTGATGCTGTCGGCGCGCTCGAACTATCTCAAGATGAGCGACGAGACGATCCACGCGATGTCGGCCGAGCGTCACCTCGACAAGATCAACTGCCCGGTGATCGTCGCCTGCGGCACCCTGGAGACGCCGGAATTCCAGCGCCAGAGCCGCGACTTCGCGGCGGCCGCCAAGGCGGCGGGCAAGCCGGTGATGCTGCTGGTCGGCGAAGGATACAACCACTTCGAGATCATCGAGACGCTGGCCAATCCGCACGGCCTGCTCGGGCGCGCCGCGCTGGAGCAGATGAAGCTCGCGCCGGCGTGACGCATGTCCGTCGCGCGATCCGGCCTGTCCACCGCGCATTAACGGCTCGGTGGTAGACCGTTCGCCGGACACGCAGAAATCAAGCGACGTCGCGGCCGCACACCGTGCGCGCGCGATTGCGTTGAGGGGATTTCTGCCGCAATTGTCTGCCTGGATCGGGCGCTTGAGGCCGAAACAGGCCGCCGCCAAGGTGGCGCGGCCAATCTGGTGAGTGATGACGCGTTTTCCGTCCGAATTGCCGCAGTTGCGTGTCCACATCAAGTCGAGCGATCCCGGCTGGATCCTCGAACGGATGACGCGGGCGCTCGCCGAGCGCCTTCCGTATGTGACGACCTCGAACCGCACCGATCCGCACGCCGCGATCCAGTACTACCTCAATTACACCGAGCATCTCGGGCGCGTGTCGCCGATCGAGCTCGCCTCGTTCACCCATGTCGACGAGGCGTTGCCGGACATGAAGCGGCGCTACTTCGACGTCGCGCGCAGTATCGATGTCGCGGTGTGCATGGCGGAGCGCTACGCCGCCGAGCTGCGCGCGACCGGGATCGGCGAGGTGCATGTCATCCGCCCCGGCGTCGACCTCGATCGCTTCACGCCGCGCCTGAAGGTCGGGGTCGTCGGGCGGACCTATTCGTGCGGACGCAAGGGCGAGACGCTGATCGCCGAGGTGCTCGAGACGCCGGGCATCGAGTGGCACTTCACCGGCAGCGGCTGGCCGCTGCCGAGCCGGGCGCTGAGCGATGCCGAGATGCCGGCGTTCTATCGCGAGATGGATTACATCCTGGTGCCTTCGCTCTACGAAGGCGGGCCGATGTGCGTGATCGAGGCGCTCGCCTGCGGCACGCCGGTGATCGCGCCGCCGATCGGCTGGGTGACGGATTTCCCGCACGTCGAATTCCGCACCGGCGACGCCGCCGATCTGCGCCGCGTGCTTGAAGGCCTGCTCGGCAAGAAGCTGGCGCTGCGCGCGAGCGTCGCGGATGTCACCTGGGACAATTTCGCGGCCGCACACCACAGCCTGTTCCATGAGCTCTACCGCGCGCGCATGCCGGCCGCCGCAATGGCGCCGCGCAAGGCGCGCGTGCTGGCGGCCGCCGGACGGTCGCCGATCCTGGCGCGCTCGTTCTCGCTGGCGCGGCGGCTCGGATCGTTCGTCACGCGCGGTCGCGGCGCGCAGAACCCGGTCGACGCCGCCCCGGTGCGCGTGAGCGTCGAGCGAAGTCCCCCCGCGCCGTGACTGCTGCCGGCGGCATTGCAGCCGCCGCATGACGCGGCTGCGTCCGGCGCAGTCGAGCAACCGCCGGCGCGCGAGTAGAATCAGCCGCGCGAGTTAAAACGGAACGTCGTCGCGCCCGCGGTGTTGCCGCCTGCAGTGACGGAGCCTGTGACCATGCAGTTCGGATTGGCGACGCTGCTGTGCGCGACCGCGCTTGTCATCAGCGTGCCGGCCGCGGCCGAGCCGGTCGGACTGTGGCGCGACAAGGACGGCACCACGATCCGGGTGCAGCCTTGCGGGCCCGCGCTGTGCGGCAGCATCGTCAGCATGGCGACGCGCAACGACCCCGAGACCGGGCAGCCCTGGACCGACAAGCACAATCCCGAACCGGCCAAGCGGTTGCGCCCGCTCGTCGGCCTGCAGGTGTTCATCGCGATGCGTCCCGCGGGTCCGGGAAAATGGTCCGGGCAGCTCTACAACACCGACGACGGCATGACGGTGTCGGGCAACCTGATCGACTCCGGTCCCAACGTGATGCGCGTAGAAGGCTGCGTCGGTGCCCTGTGCGGGGGCGAGGATCTGAACCGGGTGGCGCGCTAGTTTCCGTCGATCAGCTCGAGAATGCGCGGGCCGAACAGCAGCATCGCGGCGATCAGCAGGAAGCAAAAGGTCCAGACGACCCCGAGTGCGAATGCCCCGAGCATTTTCGGTCTCCATGCGGGCCCCACGCACGGCGACTCAGCAAGCCCGGCGGTATGATAGCACGATGGAACTTTGTGGTTTGGAACAATTTTCGGCGTGGAATTGTAAGCGAGCCGATCGCGCGGTTAACGCGTTCTCAATTACCGTTTTGTAATCCAGGCACATCGTGACCCGGTGATCTGTCTGACCGGAGCGCGAAGATCCGATGCGGGCCACGCTCTCCTCCCGAGGCGTGGCCCGATTTTTTTTATTGCAGCGCAGATGCACGGATTGCCGGCCTCAGGTGCGCCAAATGACGAGGCCGCCAACCAGGGCGGCCTACGTCTTGTGCTTCAATCTGCCGACGATGTAGCTGCGTTGCCAGACCTCGACGTCGTGGCCGTCCACGTATTGCTTGGCGTGCTTCAACGCGGCGTCGTGGTTGTCGGCGTCGAAATCGTAGCGCCGCACGATGTGGTCTTCGCTGTCGAGCAAAAACGCTCGGTACTCCGCAGGGGATGTCATTGAACCTGTGCTCCGGATCGCCGTCAGGCGGGAGCACTACCGAGCCCTCAGTCACCGGCGCCTCGTGAGGGTCTCTGCCGGTGATACTCCGCTATGTAGGCTCGTGGAGCCGCAAGTCGAGCGTCAAAAGACATGCGCAGAAAAAGGGCCAACAGCCTGCAGGGCCTACGTCTCGTCTTCGGTCGTCTTCTGCTGTTGCTGCTGCATCGGCTGCTGACGCGTCTGCGCTTGCACGGGCGCTCCGTCCAAAGCATCGGCCAGCGTCTCATACTCGGCTGCAAGGCGGAGCCACTGGGCGGCCATGGCCGAGCCCGCAACCGAGTGCGCGGCCAGATCGCGGCAGCGTTTTGCCTCGGTGCGGTAGTAACTCGCGCTCGACATGACATCGCGATAAAGCGCACGGAATCCCGGTTCCGGCAATAGGAACGCTCCGTACGTTACGGGACGTCGCCGTCGCGATTCAAAATCGCGCCATTACGTCACTTGTTGTGAAGCCGCAATCGCAAGTGAAGTTGCGTACATCGAGATTCTGATATCGCTCATGCGGCTCGATGGTCGTGACACGCAGCATCTGACCGCAGGCGGGACACGCGGGCCACTTTGGTGGCGGTGGGGCTCCAGATCGTGGCGGCGGTACGTCTGCGCTCGGCATCGGGTTGACTCCAGTTGGTCGGGCGGGAGCAAAGTCGCCATCCCCATCGCTGCCATCCCTTCAAAAGCCAGCGACGGGTGGAATTAAAAATCCAAACCCCGATCCTGGCAACGTCTTTTGACGTGCTGAAATGGGGCCGCTCACAATTTCAAAAGGGGCCAGTGGGGTCGAAAGGACCAGTGAGGTCCCGACGATCTGCTTATCCAAGCTATGATCCAGACGCTTCCGGCATCGGGCTTTGGACCACAGACGAGCGTATCAACTGGCTAAAGATGCTGGTGCTCGGATTCCAGGTCGGCTACGGCGCGGACGAGGAGACCGAGATTATAAAGCAGGCCGTGAACTGATTGCAGGGACCTGCAAAATGACGAGGCCGCCAACTAGGGCGGCCTTACAGGGGGTAAAATGACCGACGTACCGTTCAAAGTAGGCGACCGCGTAAAGAAGCGCTCAGGTTACGAATATCCGGGTTTCATCGTGTCGGTTTTTACAAACCGAGCGGGGGCCGTTCGGTATGTCGTGGAGGCGGACCACGCTGCTTTCTCCGGCATGTTGCACATCTTCAATGGCGACCAGCTCGAACGTCGCTAGGGCAAACTGGCCACCGGGGGCGAAGCAGGCCAGCACCCCATCCTCGACAAGAACATATTGCGAACAGAGAACAAATAGTGTACATTGCCATTTCAGTCGATTCCGCCGTGGTTCGCCGGCGAATCTCAGGCCATATGGAGCGCGATGATGAGCCAAGCTGCCCTGCGTATCGTCGAAGGTTCTTCCATGGACAAGTCGAAAGCCCTTGAGGCCGCGCTCACCCAGATCGAGCGCGCCTTCGGCAAGGGCTCGATCATGAAGCTGGGCAAGAACGACAAGACCATGGACATCGAGACGGTCTCGACCGGGTCGCTCGGTCTCGATATCGCGCTCGGCGTCGGCGGGCTGCCGCGCGGCCGGGTGGTCGAGATTTACGGACCGGAATCCTCCGGCAAGACCACGCTCGCACTGCACACCGTCGCGGAAGCGCAGAAGAAGGGCGGCATCTGCGCCTTCATCGATGCCGAACATGCGCTCGACCCGATCTATGCGCGCAAGCTCGGTGTGAAGGTCGACGACCTGTTGATTTCGCAGCCCGATCACGGCGAGCAGGCGCTCGAAATCGCCGACACGCTGGTGCGCTCCGGCGCGGTCGACGTCCTGGTGATCGATTCGGTCGCCGCGCTGGTGCCGCGCTCCGAACTCGAAGGCGAGATGGGCGAAGTGCAGCCCGGCCTGCAGGCGCGGCTGATGTCGCAGGCCCTGCGCAAGCTGACCGCATCGATCAACCGCTCCAACACCATGGTGGTCTTCATCAACCAGATCCGCATGAAGATCGGCGTGATGTACGGCTCGCCCGAGACGACCACCGGCGGCAACGCGCTGAAATTCTATGCCTCGGTGCGCCTCGATATCCGCCGCATCGGCGTGATCAAGGACCGCGACGAGGTCATCGGCAACCAGACCCGCGTGAAGGTGGTGAAGAACAAGCTCGCGCCGCCGTTCAAGCAGGTCGAGTTCGACATCATGTACGGCGAGGGCGTGTCCAAGCTCGGCGAAATCATCGACCTCGGCGTCAAAGCGGGGGTGGTGGAGAAGTCCGGCGCCTGGTTCTCCTACGACAGCCAGCGGATCGGGCAGGGACGCGAGAACGCCAAGACTTTCCTGCGCAGCAATCCCGACATGGCCAACAAGATCGAGGCCGCGGTGCGGGCGAATTCCGGCCTGATCGCCGACAAGATCCTGGCCGGCGAGAAGGAAGAAGAGGACGACGAGGCGGCCGAGGCGTGATCGCCCGGCCTGCGCGCCGTCCCGGGTCTGCGTGACCTTAAGCTGATTGGCGGATTCCCGATGTGCGGTCACGGCGAGTAAGGCTGCGTGCCTGCCTCGCCGGGACCGCCGATCTGTTCCTAGACTTCCCGCCCCCCCGCCGCTAAATAAGCCCTTGGAAACAAGTCAATATTGACTGACCGCGGCAGCGCTCAGTCGGGGCGGCGGCGGAGTATTATGAGCGGCGTCAACGATATCCGGTCGGGATTCCTCGACTATTTCGCGAAGAACGGCCACCAGAAGGTGGCCTCCTCGCCGCTCGTCCCGCGCAACGACCCGACCCTGATGTTCACCAATGCCGGGATGGTGCAGTTCAAGAACGTCTTCACCGGCCTCGAGAAGCGCCCCTACAGCCGCGCCGCCACCTCGCAGAAATGCGTGCGCGCGGGCGGCAAGCACAACGACCTCGACAATGTCGGCTACACGGCGCGTCACCACACCTTCTTCGAGATGCTCGGCAATTTCTCCTTCGGCGACTACTTCAAGGAGCACGCGATCGAGCTCGCCTGGAATCTGATCACCAAAGAGTTCGGGCTTCCCAAAGACAAGCTGATGGCGACCGTCTACATCGACGACGATCAGGCCTTCGATCTGTGGAAGAAGATCGCCGGCCTGCCGGAGTCGCGGATCGTGCGAATCGCGGGTTCGGACAATTTCTGGGCGATGGGCGATCTCGGGCCGTGCGGTCCGTGCTCGGAGATCTTCTACGATCACGGCGACCACATTCCGGGCGGCCCGCCCGGCAGCGCGGACGCCGACGGCGACCGCTTCATCGAGATCTGGAATCTCGTGTTCATGCAGTTCGAGCAATTGCCCGGCGGCCAGCGTGTCGAGCTGCCGAAGCCCTCGATCGACACCGGCATGGGGCTGGAGCGTATCTCGGCGGTGCTGCAGGGTACGCACGACAATTACGCGACCGACATGATGCGCGCGCTGATCCGCGCGGTCGCGGATGCGTCGGGCGTCGATCCCGACGGCCCGCAGAAGGTCTCGCACCGGGTCATCGCTGATCACCTGCGCGCGAGCGCGTTCCTGATCGCGGACGGCGTGCTGCCGTCGAACGAAGGCCGCGGCTATGTGCTGCGCCGCATCATGCGCCGCGCGATGCGCCATGCCGAACTGCTCGGCGCAAAAGAGCCGCTGATGTGGAGGCTGGTTCCCGCGCTGGTGCGCGAGATGGGACAGGCCTACGGCGAACTGCACCGCGCCGAGGCGCTGATCACCGAAACGCTCAAGCTCGAGGAAGGCCGTTTCCGCAAGACGCTGGAGCGCGGCCTCGCGATCCTCGACGAGGAAACGCGCGCGCTCAAATCAGGCGACCGTCTCCAGGGCGAGACCGCGTTCACGCTCTATGACACCTATGGCTTTCCGCTCGACCTGACCCAGGACGCGCTGCGCCCGCGCGGCATCGGCGTCGATACCGACGCGTTCAACGCCGCGATGGAGCGGCAGAAGGCGAAGGCGCGCGCCTCGTGGGCGGGCTCGGGCGAGGCCGCGACCGAGGCGATCTGGTTTCCGTTGCGCGAAAAGCTCGGCGCGACCGAGTTCCTCGGCTACGACACCGAGCGCGCGGAGGGCGTCGTCACCGCGCTCATTCGCGACGGCAAGGAGATCGCCGAGCTGAAAGCCGGCGAGAGCGGCCAGGTGGTGCTCAACCAGACGCCGTTCTACGGCGAGTCGGGCGGCCAGGTCGGCGACACCGGCCGCATGACGGCGGATGGCGTCAGCGCGACCGTCACCGATACGCAGAAGCGCGCGGGCGACGTGTTCGTGCACAGCGTCACGGTGGAGAGCGGCGTACTCAAGGCCGGCACCGCGCTCGCGCTCGATGTCGACCATGCGCGGCGTTCGAAGATCCGCGCCAACCATTCGGCGACGCATCTGCTGCACGAGGCGTTGCGCCAGGTGCTCGGCGATCACGTCGCGCAGAAGGGGTCGATGGTGGCGCCGGACCGGCTGCGCTTCGACTTCTCGCATCCCAAGCCGATCAGCGCCGGAGAGCTGGAGAAGGTCGAGGACCTGGCCAACGACTACGTGCTGCAGAACTCAGCCGTCACGACGCGGCTGATGGCGCTCGACGACGCGCGCACGTCGGGTGCGCGTGCGCTGTTCGGCGAGAAATACGGCGACGAAGTGCGTGTCGTCGCGATGGGCGAGGGCTCGGGCAACACGCTCGGCTGGTCGGTGGAGCTGTGCGGCGGCACGCATGTGCGGCGCACCGGCGATATCGGCTTTATCTCGGGCTTGACCGATGCGGGCGTCGCGGCCGGCGTGCGCCGGCTCGAGGCGCTTACCGGCACGGCGGCGCGCAAGGCCGCAAACCACGCGATTGCGCTCGCGAAGAATGCCGCCGCCGAGATGAAATCGCCGCTCGACGAGATGCCGGGGCGGCTCGCGACCTTGCTCGACGAGCGGCGCAAGCTCGAACGCGAATTGACCGACGCGAAGAAGAAGCTCGCGATGGGCGGCGGCGCGAAAGCCGGCAGTGAGGCGAACGGCGTGCAGATGGTCGGCGACGTCAAGCTGATGGCGCGCGCGGTGTCGGGCATCGACATCAAGGACCTGAAGAGCCTCGCCGACGAAGGCAAGAAGCAGCTCGGCTCCGGAGTGGTGGCGCTGGTCGGCGTCACCGACGAGGGCAAGGCCGGCATCGTGGTCGGCGTCACCAACGATCTGACGGCACGCTTCAACGCGGTCGACCTGGTGAAGAAGGGCGCCGAGGCGCTCGGCGGCAAGGGCGGCGGCGGGCGGCCCGACATGGCGCAGGCCGGCGGTCCGGACGGCACCAAGGCGGATGCGGCGCTCGCCGCGATCGTTTCGGCACTCGGCGGCTGATGCCGGCTCTGTCGGCCCGCCGCTTCAGCGCCGCCGCGCGCGTCGATGAGCTGCTCGCCCTCACGCACGGCGCTTTCCGCGATCTCGCGATCGACCCGCCATCGAGCGCGCTGAAGGAGACGGCCGCCGATTTCGCGGCGCGGCTTGCGTCCGAGGCTTGTTTTGTCATCGAGGCAGATGGCCGGCTGATCGGCTCGGTGTTCTGCATCCCGCAGGATGACGCGCTCTACATCGGGCGTCTCGCGGTCGCGCCGGACTGGCGGCGCCGCGGAGTCGCAAGCGCGCTGATCGAGGCCGCGAAAGATGAAGCGCGCCGGATCGGCGCCGCGCGCATCACGCTGCAGGCGCGCATTGCGCTCGCCAGCAACATCGCGCTGTTCCGTCGGCACGGCTTCGTCATCACGGGCGAAGAGACGCACGCGGGTTTTGCCGCGCCGACGTCCTACGCGATGGAGTGGCTCCTCACTAAGTCATCATCCTGAGATGCGCGCTACTTCTTCAGGAACACGTAATCCGCCGCATACGGCGCGTTGTGAAACGTGCCGGCCTTCTCGCACGCGCCCTCATGCCGGCCCCCGACGGTGTTGATGCGCTGCACGGTGGTCACGCCCGACAGCACGCCGCTGCCGCGATGCGCGGTCACCTCGAGCTTCAGCCACGGAATGTCTTTCGCGTTCGGCGCGGGTGCATTCCCGGCAGCCTTGGCGACGACCGCGCTGCCGTCCATGTGCTCCCAGTTCGGCCCCGCGTAGTGGCGGCCGATGGTCTTGCCGTCGAGCAGGAGCGTCGCGATCGGCTCGCGGAACGCCCAGGCGAGCTTGCCGTCCGCGCCGGCCTTGCACTCGTAGACCTGCGCGCCTTCGGCGTGCCACGTCGCCACCGCGGTTTCACCGGGCACCGCGATCGCGGCCGGCATTTGCGCATGGGCCGCATCGGGAAATGTGATCGCGATCAACGGCAGTGCGAGCAAAACGTGGCGCATGATTCATCTCTCCCGTCGCGAAGACAAAACGGTGTGAATTTGTTGGTCGCGCGGCGGGCGCGAAAGGTTCAAAAGAAAAACGGCGCGATGTTGGCGCCGGCTGCGCGCTCCGGTCGATGACGGCAGCTCAGGCCATCGCGGCCTTCAGGTTCTGGTCGAGCTTGTCGAGGAAGCCGGTGGTCGAGAGCCACTTCTGGTCGGGGCCGACCAGGAGCGCGAGGTCTTTGGTCATGAAGCCGGACTCGACGGTGTCGACGCAGACTTTCTCCAGCGTCAGCGAGAACGTCGCCAGCGCCGGATTGTTGTCGAGCTTGGCACGGTGCGCGAGGCCGCGCGCCCAGGCGAAGATCGACGAGGCGGATTGTCGTCGAGCTTGGCGCGATGCGCGAGGCCGCGCGTCCAGGCGAAGATCGAGCGATCGAGTTGGTCGAGGTCTCCTTGCCCTTCTGGTGCTCGCGATAGTGGCGCGTCACCGTGCCGTGCGCGGCCTCGGCCTCGACCACCTTGCCGTCCGGCGTCATCAGCACCGAGGTCATCAGGCCGAGCGAGCCGAAGCCCTGCGCCACGGTGTCGGACTGCACGTCGCCGTCGTAGTTCTTGCAGGCCCACACGTAGCCGCCGGACCACTTCAGCGCCGCCGCCACCATGTCGTCGATCAGGCGGTGCTCGTAGGTGATCTTCTTCTCGGCGAACTTGTCCTTGAACTCGTCGTCGAACACCTCCTGGAACAGCTCCATGAAGCGGCCGTCGTACTGCTTCAGGATCGTGTTCTTGGTGGAGAGGTAGACCGGGTAGCCGCGGTTGAGGCCGTAGTTCATCGCGGCGCGCGCGAAGTCGCGGATCGAGGTGTCGAGATTGTACATCGCCATGGCGACGCCGCTCTCGGGCGCCTTGAAGACTTCCCGCTCGATCACCTTGCCGTCCTCGCCGACGAACTTGATCGAGAGCGTGCCTTTGGTCGGAAACTTGAAGTCGGTCGCGCGATACTGGTCGCCGTAGGCATGGCGGCCGATGATGATCGGCTTGGTCCAGCCGGGCACGAGGCGCGGCACGTTCTTGCAGATGATCGGCTCGCGGAAGATCGTGCCGCCGAGGATGTTGCGGATGGTGCCGTTCGGCGAACGCCACATTTCCTTGAGGCCGAATTCCTTCACGCGGCCTTCGTCCGGCGTGATGGTGGCGCACTTCACCGCGACGCCGACCTCGCGGGTCTTGTTCGCCGCATCGATCGTGATCTGGTCGTTGGTCTCGTCGCGCTTCTGGACCCAGAGATCGTAGTAGAGCAGGTCGATGTCGAGGTAGGGGTGGATCAGCTTGTCCTTGATGAACTGCCAGATGATCCGGGTCATCTCGTCGCCGTCCATCTCGACGACCGGATTGGCAACCTTGATCTTCGCCATTTTCAGGGGCCACCTTTTGAGAGCGGGCAACCGGACTCCGCGTCAGAGCGCGGCGAGCGCGGCGTTCAGCGTGGCGCTCGGCCGCATCGCGGCCGACGTCTTGGCGGAATCGGGCAGGTAGTAACCGCCCGTGTCGACCGGTTTGCCTTGCGCGCCGATCAGCTCGCCGTTGATCTTGGCCTCGTTCTTGCCGAGCGTCTCGGCCAGCGGCTTGAAGCGGGCTTGCAACTCGGCATCCTTGGTCTGCGCCGCCAGCGCCTGTGCCCAGTAGAGGGCGAGGTAGAAATGGCTGCCGCGATTGTCGATTTCGCCGACCTTGCGCGCAGGATTGCGGTTGAACTCGAGGAACTTGCCGATGGCCGTGTCGAGCGTCTCGGCGAGAACCTGCGCCTTGGCGTTCTTGTGGGTCTGCGCCAGATGTTCGAGCGACGCGCCGAGGGCGAGGAACTCGCCGAGCGAATCCCAGCGCAGATAACCCTCTTCCTGGAACTGCTCCACGTGCTTGGGCGCCGAGCCGCCGGCACCGGTCTCGAAAAGACCGCCGCCCTCCATCAGCGGAACGATCGACAGCATCTTGGCCGAGGTGCCGAGCTCCATGATCGGGAACAGGTCGGTCAGATAGTCGCGCAGCACGTTGCCGGTGACGGAGATCGTGTCCTGCCCCTTGCGGATGCGCTCGAGTGAAAACTTCATCGCTTCGACCGGCGCCAGAATGCGGATGTCGAGCCCCGCGGTGTCGTGATCCTTCAGGTACGTCTCGACCTTGGCGATGACCTGGGCGTCATGCGCGCGCTTGGCGTCGAGCCAGAACACCGCCGGGGTGCCGGTGAGGCGCGCGCGGCGCACCGCGAGCTTGACCCAGTCCTGGATCGGCGCGTCCCTGACCTCGCACATGCGGAAGAGGTCGCCGGTCTCGACCGGACGCTCCAGCAGCACCTTGCCGTCATCGGCGACGACGCGAACCGTTCCGTTCGCGGGCACTTCGAAGGTCTTGTCGTGCGAGCCGTATTCCTCGGCCTTCTGCGCCATCAACCCGATGTTGGGAACCGAGCCCATGGTGCTGGGATCGAACGCGCCGTGGGCCTTACAGTCATCGATGACCGCCTGATACAGCCGTCGCGTAGCTGCGATCCGGGATCGCCGCCATGACGTCGTGCAGCTTGCCGTCGGCGCCCCACATGCGGCCGGAATCGCGGATCATCGCCGGCATCGAAGCGTCGACGATCACGTCGCTGGGCACGTGCAGGTTGGTGATGCCCTTGTCGGAATTGACCATGGCGAGGCCCGGTCGTTTCGCGTAGTCGGCCGCGATGTCGGCCTTGATCGCTTCTTTTTCGGCTGCCGGCAGCGTCTCGATCTTGGTCAGCAGATCGCCGAAGCCGTTGTTGAGATTGACGTCGAGACGCTTCAGCGTGGCGGCGTGCTTCTCGATCACATCGGCGAAGAAGACCGAAACCGCATGGCCGAATATGATGGGATCGGCGATCTTCATCATGGTCGCCTTCACGTGCAGCGAGAACAGCACGCCTTCCTTCTTGGCGGCTTCGATCTGCTCGGCAAAGAAAGCGCGCAGCGCCTTGGCGCTCATCACCGCCGCGTCGATGATCTCGCCGGCCTGAATCGGCGTCTTCGCCTTCAGCACCGTGACGGCGCCGTCGGCGCCGACCAGCTCGATGCGGGCGTTGGTCGCCGCCGCGACGGTGGTCGAGACTTCCGAGCCGTAGTAATCGCCGCCCGGCATGTACGCCACATGCGATTTGGAGTCGGAGCTCCAGGCGCCCATCTTGTGCGGATTGTTGCGGGCGTATTGCTTGACGGCGCCGGCGGCGCGGCGGTCGGAATTGCCCTCGCGCAAGACCGGGTTGACGACGCTGCCGAACACCTTGCCGTAGCGGGACTTGATGTCCTTCTCGGCTTCCGTCGTCGCGTTGTCCGGATAGTCCGGAACGTCGTAGCCCTTGCCTTGCAGTTCCTTGATCGCGGCCTTGAGCTGCGGGATCGAGGCGGAGATGTTGGGCAGCTTCATGATGTTGGCTTCGGGCTTCGTCGCGAGCTCGCCGAGTTCGGTGAGTTCGTCGTTAATCCGTTGCGCGGGCGTAAGCTTCTCGGGGAAATTGGCGAGGATGCGACCGGCCAGCGAGATGTCCTTCAGCTTCACGGACACACCCGCCGCGCCCACGAAGGCTTCGACGATCGGCAGCAGGGAATAGGTCGCGAGCGCCGGGGCTTCATCGACCTTCGTCCACATGATTTCGAGATCTGGCATGCTTGCACCTATGGTCGCCGTGCTTGTTTGGCCGACCGGAAACTGAACATTGATGGGCGAGGTGGAATGCTTCTCCCTCGGGCCCTCAAATGAATTGTTCTCGGCGCGGAGACCGCCAACCGGGAATCGCGACGGAGCGGCGCGCCTATAGCATTGCAGGGTAGGGCGCGGAAGGAGACTTTTCGGCGCATTCGGCCGGGTTTGACGCCGTCCCGGTCGCTCGCGATACGCCCTTGCGCATCAAGGACTTGCAGCATGCCCGGCGCCGGGACCGACAAGACCAAACGATGGGTTGAGCAGCCGGGACCGTGCGTGATCCTGGTCGAGCCGCAGCTTGCCGACAATATCGGCGCGGCGGCGCGCGCGATGGCGAATTTCGGGCTGTCGCGCTTGCGGCTCGTCGCGCCGAAATGCGGCTGGCCGGCCGAGCGCGCCTACGTGATGGCGTCGGGCGCGGACCGCGTGCTCGACGCCGTGCAGGTTTTCGAATTCGGCCGAAGCCGCGGTCGGCGACCTCAATTTCGTGTTCGCCACCACGGCGCGCGCGCACGATCAGGCCAAGCCCGTGGTCGATGCGGGCGCTGCGGCGCAACTCGCCGCGGAGAAGATCGCGGCGGGCGAGAGCGTCGGGCTGATGTTCGGGCGCGAGCGCAACGGGCTGGAGAACCACGAGGTCGCGCTCGCCGACCGCATCATCACGCTGCCGGTCAATCCGGCCTTCGCCTCGCTCAATCTCGCGCAGGCGGTGGCGATCGTGTCCTACGAATGGTTCAAGCTGGCGTCCGGCGGCGCGCTGCCGTTCGACGATGCCGCGGAAATCCGACGCCGCGCCGCGCCAGCAACTGCTCGCCTTCTTCGAGAACCTCGAACACGAGCTGGAGAAGGTCGAATTCTTCCGCCCGCCCGACAAGCGCGAGACGATGCAGATCAACCTGCGCAACATCTTCTCGCGCATGCAGCCGACGCAGCAGGACATCCAGACGCTGCACGGCGTCATCATGACCATCGCCGAAGGCCGCAAGGGTCCGGCGCGCGGCGGCGTGCTCGACAGCCACGAGGCCGGCGCGCTGCGTGCGCTGCTCGCCGAGCACGGCGGCGGAACGGTGCCGGGCGAAGCGCGGGCCGGTGCGCGGGCTCGCGCGGCTGTTGCGGCGCAATCCGACCGACGCGGAGCGCGCGCTGTGGGACGGCATCACGAAGGATCGCCGCTTCGCCGGCCTCGGCTTCAAGCGGCAGACGCCGGTCGGCACGCACATCACGGATTTCGTCTCGTTCCCGCTGCGGCTGGTGATCGACATCGTGCCGGAGGCCGAGTCCGAGGAGGCCGCCAGGGCGCGCGCGTACAAGCGCGGCTGGCTCGCCGAGCGCGGTTATCGCGTGCTGGAATTCCGCAAGGCCGATCTGGAGCGCGACGTCGCCGTCGGCGCTCGATACGCTGGCGGCGGCCGCGTCAGCGGGTAACTAGTTTGCGCATGATCTTTTCCGAAAACCGGTATCCACTTTTCGGGTCATGCGCGTAGCGTCTTCAGCGCCGCGCTGGTGCCGCCGCGCAGGAACGCGGTGTCGCTCCCGATCAGGAAGAAGCGCACGCCGCGTTTCTCGAATGCCGCCGCGTGCTCGGCCTCGAAGCAATAGGTGCCGGCGATCTTGCCGGTGTCTTTCGTCGCCTTGAGGATGCGCTCGAGCACGCGGTCGACCTCCGGCGCATCGGCGTCGAGCGTCCTGCCGCCGGAGAGCGTCAGCGCCATGTCGACCGGCCCGAGGAACAGCCCGTCGATCCCGGGCGTCGCGGCGATCGCCTCGATATTGTCCACCGCGGCGCGCGTCTCGATCATCGCCAGCGCGACGATGTTGTCGTTCGCCTGGGCGACGTAGTCCTTCGGATTGGCGATGCCGGTGAGCGTCATCGCGCGCATCGGGCCGAAGCTGCGCTCGCCGAGCGGCGGATATTTCGCCACCGCCGCGAAGGCGCGCGCGTCCGCGGCCGTGTTGATGAACGGCGCGATGATCCCTTCGCAGCCGACATCGAGCAGGCGGCTCACCGTGCCGAAATCGTTCAGCGCGACGCGCACCATCGGCGCCGCGCCGCCGCTGCGGATCGCCACGATCGGCGTCGCGCATGGCGGCGAAGTCCCAAAGCCCGTGCTGCGCGTCGAGCGTGACCGTGTTGAAGCCGTCGCGCGCGATCATCTCGGCGACGATCGGCGCGCCGAGCCCGCACCAGGCGGAATGCACGGTCTCGCCCGCGCGCAGGCGCGCGGCAAGGGAGAAATCCCGGAATGGCAGGCATCAAGGCGTCAGGTCAGCCGCTCGCCTTGATCTCGGCGATCGCCTTTTCCATCAGGTCGACCATCGCGCGGCGCAGGTCCTGATCGGACACCGTCACGCCCTTGGCGTCGAGATCCTTGCGCACCTTCTTGAACACGTCGTCGTCGCCGGACTTCCTCGAAGTCCGCCATGACGACTTCCTTCGCGTAGACGTTGGCCGCGTCGCCCGAAACGCCGAGCTTCTCGGCGGCCCACAGCCCGAGCAGCTTGTTGCGCCGGGCGTTCGCCTTGAAGCGCAGCTCTTCGTCGTGAGCGAACTTCTTCTCGAAGCCTTCCTCGCGCTTGTCGAAGGTGGTCATCGGTGCCTCGCAAAGATGTTCGGATTAATCGAAGATCATGCCTTGCATATCGGGAGGAAATCGACAAATCAACATGCGTGAGCGCGGCACGACGCCGCCGGAATCAGGCCACAGTGCGGCGATTGTGCTTCACATTCCGATCCGCTAGGTTGACCGCACGGTCGGGCAGGTCATCAAGCGTTTCGAGTCGCGCCGCCCGGTCGCGCCGCCGCCGGCTTCACGCTGTTCAACCGGAGTCACGGCATCAGATGGATTTCCTCAAGCCACGGTACACCCCGATGAGCCGCCGTCGCCGCATCTATGAAGGCAAGGCGAAGGTCCTCTATGAAGGACCCGAGCCCGGAACGCTGATCCAGCATTTCAAGGACGATGCGACCGCCTTCAACGCAAAGAAGCACGAGGTCATCGACGGCAAGGGCGTGCTCAACAACCGCATCTCGGAATACGTGTTCCAGCACCTGAACGAGATCGGCGTGCCGACGCACTTCATCAAGCGGCTCAACATGCGCGAGCAGTTGATCCGCGAAGTCGAGATCATTCCGCTCGAGGTCGTGGTGCGCAACGTCGCGGCCGGCTCGCTCGCGACGCGTCTCGGCATCGACGAGGGCACGCAGCTGCCGCGCTCGATCATCGAGTTCTATTACAAGAACGACCAGCTCAACGATCCGATGGTGTCGGAGGAGCACATCACGGCGTTCGGCTGGGCGACGCCGCAGGAGATCGACGACATCATGGCGCTCGCGATCCGCGTCAATGACTTCCTCTCCGGGTTGTTCCTGGGCGTCGGCATCCGTCTCGTCGACTTCAAGATGGAGACCGGGCGGCTGTGGGAAAACGACATGATGCGCATCGTCGTGGCGGACGAGATCTCGCCCGACTCGTGCCGGCTGTGGGACATCAAGACCAACGACAAGCTCGACAAGGACCGCTTCCGCCGCGATCTCGGCGGGCTGCTCGAGGCCTATACCGAAGTGGCGAAGCGCCTCGGCATCATGGCCGAGGGCGAGCGGCCGCAGGGCACCGGTCCGGTGCTGGTGAAGGGTTAGAGCCTGGCGATGAAGGCGCGCGTCACCGTCACATTGAAATCCGGCGTGCTCGACCCGCAAGGCAAGGCGATCGAGGGCGCGCTGAAGTCGCTCGGCGTCGCCGGCGTCGCGAGCGTGCGCCAGGGCAAGGTGTTCGACATCGAGATCGAGGACGGCGACGCGGCGAAAGCCGAGGCGACGCTGAAAGAGGCGGCCGAGAAGCTGCTCGCCAACACGGTGATCGAGAATTTCCGCGTCGAGGTCGCCGGATGATCGCGCGCCGTCGCGCGCTGATCGTCACCGGATTGCGCACGTGCGGCCTTCTGTTCTTCGTTGTCGTGCTTGCCGCGGTGACGGCTGCGGGCCGCGTCCGCGCAGCCGAAAATCCAGATCGGACCGCCGCCGGGCACCTCGAACGACGCGCCTCCGGTCGCGGTCGGACCCGGCTGGCGTTACGAGCGGCGGCCGCCCGACATCCACATGTTCCTCTGCCAGCATGGAGAGCTGCGACCGCTCATCGCGCGTCAGCTACCGCGTCTATGCGCCGGACGACAAGACGTTCACGCTGGCGCGTTTCGCGCCGAGCCAGGAAGCGCGTGAGTGAAGGCGCTGGAGGAGCGCGGGCCGCCGGGGACGCGCATCGAGATTCTCGGGATCGACGGCGACGAGGGCGGCAAGCTGCCGCGCATGTACAAGAGCCGGCGTGTCATGACGTCGGCCGACGGATCGAAGGAGTATTCGGTCAGCGCCCTGCTGCTCGGCTCACGCTATTCGGCAAGCCTGATCAGCTCCTCGCGCAGCGAGAAGGCCAGCACGGCGAACCACGCGATTTTCGGGATCGCGGTGTTGCTGCTGGTCAGCCTGCCCGACAAGCCCGGCAAGCCGACAAGAAGTGACCTGCTTGCTTCGATAACTTGCTCCATCCATGATTGTGCTATGCTGCGCATAGAGACCTGAGGGTTCCGGCCCGAGAGATTGCCATGCGTTTCGTCGCGGTCGCGCTTTTGTTTCTGTTGAGTTCGCCACTCGCGGTCGCGGACGATGGAACTCGCCGCGAGGGCGCCTGGACCGAGACCAAATGGCCGTTCCTGATCGACCAGTGGGGCCTCGGCAACGCCTACCAATGCAAGGCGGCCGAGTGCGGCATCGACGTGATGCTCTATCTGCGCGCCAAGGTCGGCTTCTGCAATTGCACCACCGGCATCGTGGAGGACGAGGAAATCGATCGCGTCGGCGATCTCGGCCTGGTCGGCTGGCAATCGCGCGCGCGCGCGCTCGGCGCGCCGGTCGTGGTCGGCTGGATGAAGGGGCGCAGCCGCGCGTTCGTGGTCGAGGGACGCGACCGGCGCGAACGCCATGCGCTGACGGTCGCGGTCTCGAACAAATGCGACGCGGTCGTCGCGACGGTGGTTGCGGATCAGCCGATTTCGTCCGATATCGAGCGTTCCGCGATCGAATTCCTGTCCAGCAGGCCGATCCTGCGCTGGGCTGCCGCCAATACGGGACTCTAGCGCGCGCCTGCCCGGGACTTGATCCGAGGCGGGAATCGGTTTCGAAGATCATGCGCAAACAAAAGATGGACTGATGAAAGCCGCCGTCGTCGTTTTCCCCGGATCGAACCGCGAGCGCGACATGGCGCACGCGCTCAAGCTGGTGTCGGGACGCGAGCCCGCGATGGTCTGGCATGCCGAGACCGAGCTGCCGGCCGGCACCGATCTCGTCGTGCTGCCGGGCGGCTTCTCCTACGGCGACTATCTGCGCTGCGGCGCGATCGCGGCGCGCGCGCCGATCATGGGGCCGGTGCGCGAGCATGCGCGCAAGGGCGGCCTGGTGATGGGCGTGTGCAACGGCTTCCAGATCCTGTGCGAGGCCGAGCTGCTGCCCGGCATCCTGCTGCGCAATGCGAGCGTCAAGTTCATCTGCCGCGACGTCCATCTCAAGGTCGAGCGCTCCGACACGCCGTTCACGCGCGGCTACAATGCCGGCCAGGTGATCCGCGTGCCGGTCGCGCATGGCGAAGGCAACTACGTCGCCGGCGAGGGCACGATCGGGCGGCTCGAGGCGGAAGGGCGCATCCTGTTCCGCTACACCGACGCGGACGGCAAGCGCGACGCGAAGGCGAACGTCAACGGCGCCACCAACGCCATCGCCGGCGTGCTGAACGAGAAGCTCAACGTGCTCGGGCTGATGCCGCATCCGGAAAACCACGTGGAAACCGCGGTCGGCTGCACCGACGGGCGCGGGCTGTTCGCGGGACTTGTGGCGCATTTCGCGCAAGCCGCGTAGCCAACCGTTGAGTCGTTTGCACCTCTGATCGAGGCGCTTGGCGCAGTTCCGGCCCGGTTCCGACGACGTTGTCGGCGCCGAAGCGCGGCGGTTAGCGCCATGAAGCGTCAGATCGGTCAGGACGCGCGCGAACCGACCGCCAGTTGCGGATTATTCCTGATGTACGCAGCGCTCGACTCTCGTCCCCGCCGAATTTATGATGGTGTAAAGGGTATGGGGGCGTATCGTGGATTGCAGTCGCTGGCTGATGATTGCTGCCGCCGGTCTCGTTACCGGCTGCGCCGCATCCGGTACCGGCGTGTCTTCGCGGGTCGCTGCGACCGATCCACAGACCACCGTCATGGATACTCCCGGAGCGGCGCTTGACCGGCCCGGGACCCGCCTGACGATCCGCAATCCGGATGCCGCCAAATGGATGCCGGCGAACCGGCAGACCAATCCGCAAAACCGCACCCAGACCACGACCTGGGTGTGCCGCCCGCTCGCGTGCGCGGGAAAGAGCGCCGCGGTCGCGATCCAGACCTCGCCAAGCCCAACGCGTTCGCCCAACAAAGTCGCGCTGGAGCGCGTTGCGAAGCTGATTCCCGCGCAGGCCAAGGCGCAGGACATCATGATGGAGGCGGCCTCCGATGGTGACGAACGGCTGACCCCGCTCGCCAGCAAGGTCACCCAGGTGCGCGACTATCCGGCGATCCTGACCGAGATGAAGCGCACGTCGCGCGGCAAGGTGAACTACATCTACCGTGGCGATCTGTTTATCGGCCTGTTCGTCGTCCGCGTCATCGCGGCATCGAGCGAACGCAACGAAGCGCAGAAGAATTTTTCCGCCTTCGTGTCGGCGTTCGACGTGATCGACCGGCCGCCGGGTCCGCCGGCTGAACCGGCTGCCGTCGCGCTCGATTCGCAGCCGGCGCCTGCCGAAGGCCGGGCCCACGCAGTAGCGGCCCGTTCAAGGGGAAAACCCGGGCTGCGGCGCCGCAGGCCGCTGACATGCCTTGCCTGACCCGGCACTTGCTATAAAAGCCCCTCTGCCGGCCCATCAGTAGCAAGCATGATCCCCAACGAGCCGAAAATCACTCCCGCGCTGGTCGCCGAGCACGGCCTCAAGCCCGAGGAATACGAGCGCATTTTGCAGCTGATCGGCCGCGAGCCGACGATCACCGAGCTCGGCATTTTCTCGGCGATGTGGAACGAGCACTGCTCGTACAAGTCCTCGAAAATCCATCTGCGCACGCTGCCGACCAGCGCGCCGCACGTGATCCAGGGACCGGGCGAGAACGCCGGCGTGATCTCGATCGGCGACGGGCTCGCGGTCGTGTTCAAGATGGAGAGCCACAACCACCCGAGCTACATCGAGCCCTACCAGGGCGCGGCGACCGGCGTCGGCGGCATCCTGCGCGACGTGTTCACGATGGGGGCGCGGCCGATCGCCTGCCTCAACGCGCTCTCGTTCGGCGATCCGAACGCACCCGAAGACGCGCCATCTCGTGTCCGGCGTGGTCGCCGGCGTCGGCGGCTACGGCAATTCCTTCGGTGTCCCGACCGTCGGCGGCTCGGTGCGCTTCCACACCCGCTACGACGGCAACAACCTGGTCAACGCGATGGCGGTCGGCCTCGCGGAGGAGGACAAGATCTTCTACGCGGCGGCCTCCGGGGTCGGCATGCCGATCGTCTATCTCGGCTCCAAGACCGGGCGCGACGGCATCCACGGCGCCAGCATGGCGTCGGCGGAGTTCGGTGAGGACTCCGAATCGAAGCGCCCGACCGTGCAGGTCGGCGATCCGTTCTCCGAAAAGCTGCTGCTCGAAGCCTGCCTCGAGATCATGGCGAAGGATTGCGTCATCGCGATCCAGGACATGGGCGCGGCCGGGCTCACCTGCTCGGCGGTCGAGATGGGCGCGAAGGGCGATCTCGGCGTGCGGCTCGATCTCGACAAGGTGCCGACGCGCGAGACCGGCATGACGGCCTACGAGATGATGCTCTCCGAGAGCCAGGAGCGCATGCTGATGGTGCTCAAGCCGGAGAAGGAAAAGGAAGCCGAGGACATCTTCCGCAAGTGGGGGCTCGATTTCGCGATCGTCGGCGAGACCACGCCGGACAAGCGTTTCGTCGTGCGCCACGCCGGCGCCGAGATGGCGAACCTGCCGATCAAGGAGCTCGGCGACGAGGCGCCGGTCTACGATCGCCCGCACAACGCCTCGCCGCGGCTGCCGGTGATCGATCCGGCGAGCATCGAGCCGCCGATGGCGCATGCGGACGCGCTGGAGAAACTGCTCTCGTCTCCCGACCTCTGCTCCAAGCGCTGGGTGTGGGAGCAGTACGACCACCTGATCCTCGGCAACACGGTGCAGCGGCCGGGCGGCGACGCCGCGGTGGTGCGCGTGAAGGAAGGCCCGAAGGGCCTCGCGATGACGACCGACGTGACGCCGCGCTATTGCGAGGCCGATCCGTTCGAGGGCGGCAAGCAGGCGGTCGCCGAGACCTGGCGCAATCTGTCAGCGGTCGGCGCGAAGCCCTTGGCGGTGACCGACAATCTCAACTTCGGAAATCCCGAGCGGCCCGAGATCATGGGCCAGCTGGTCGGCTGCATCCAGGGCATCGCGACCGCCTGCAAGGCGCTCGAATTCCCGGTCGTGTCCGGCAATGTGTCGCTCTACAACGAGACCAACGGCCGCGCGATCCTGCCGACGCCGAGCATCGGCGGCGTCGGGCTGATCGACGACTTCGCGAACTCGGCGAGCATCGCCTTCAAGGCCGCCGACGAGCTGATCGTGCTGCTCGGCGAGACCAAGGGCTGGATCGGCCAGTCGATGTACCTGCGCGAGATCTGCGGACGCGAGGAGGGGGCGCCGCCGCCGGTCGATCTCAGCGCGGAGCGGCGCACCGGCGATTTCGTGCGCGCGCTGATCAACGAGAAGATCGTCACGGCGGTGCACGACCTGTCCGACGGCGGTCTGCTCGTCGCGGTCGCCGAGATGGCGCTCGCCGTCCGGCATCGGCGCCAAGCTTTACGGCCCGCCCGCGTTCCTGACCGAGCACGGTTTCTGGTTCGGCGAGGATCAGGCGCGCTACGTCGTCACCATCAAGCCCGCGCAGGCCGACGATCTCGCGGCGCGCGCCAAGGCGGCCGGCGTGCCGATCCGCCGCATCGGCATGACCCATGGGGCGGCTTTGACCCTTCCCGGCGAACGGGAGATTCTGCTAAACGCCTTGCGTGAGCGCCATGAGGGGTGGTTGCCGGCCTACATGGCCGGTGGCGCGAATTGAATTTTGCGCATGATCTTCCGAAAACCGGTTTCCACTTTTCGGGATCATGCGCGGGGAACAGGCCGAGGACCCGCACATGGCGATGGACGCAAGCGAAATCGAGAAGCTGATCAAGTCCGGCATCCCCGACGCCAGGTGACCATCCGCGACCTTGCGGGCGACGGCGATCACTACGCGGCGACCGTGATCGCGGCCTCGTTCCGCGGCAAGTCGCGGGTGCAGCAGCATCAGCTGGTCTATCAGGCGCTGCGCGGCGAGATGGGCGGCAAGCTGCACGCGCTGGCGCTGCAGACCGGCACGCCGGAGGGCTGATCGTCTTCAAATCGCTGGTGTTTTCACCTGTCTGCAGGGGTCTGGGCTGTAAGCCGCCGTTGCGCTACATATATGCCGACGATGCCTGACTCGGGGCTGGATCCGCGCGGGCTGAAAAACGAGGACAATCATGGCGATCGAGCAATTCATCGACAATGAAGTGAAGAGCAACGACGTGGTGCTGTTCATGAAGGGCACGCCGCAGTTCCCGCAGTGCGGGTTCTCCGGCCAGGTCGTGCAGATCCTCGACTACATCGGCGTGCCGTACAAAGGCCTGAACGTCCTTGAGTCCGACGACCTGCGCAACGGCATCAAGGCCTACTCGAACTGGCCGACCATTCCGCAGCTCTACGTGAAGGGCGAGTTCGTCGGCGGCTGCGACATCATCCGCGAGATGTTCCAGGCGGGCGAGCTGCAGGGCCTGATGAAGGAAAAGGGCCTCGCCGTGAAGGAAGGCGCCTCGGCCTGATCTTCGGCGCGCGATGAAGGCGCTGCTGTTCGCCGCGATTGCGGTGGACTGGTCGCCTCGCTTTATCTGGCATTGATCTCGCCGATCATGATCCTGGCTGGAACAACACGTCGTTCAACGGCGAAGCGGCGCTGGTCGTCGCGCTGCTTCTGTTGATAGGCGTCGGCGGCCCGGACTTGGATCATCTGGCGCAACACGCGGCCGCGCGAGGCTCTGCTGATGACCGGCATTTTCGCAGCCGCCGTTATCGCCGGCTGCATTTGGGTGACACGGGTGAAACAAAAAGGCCGCCTCGTGGGCGGCCTTTCGCATTCCGTCGGCCGACTCAGCGCGAGTAGAATTCCACCACGAGGTGCGGCTCCATCTGCACCGGATAGGGGATCTCGCCCGGCGTCGGCACGCGCGCGAGCTTCGCGGTCATCTTGCCGTGGTCGGCCTCGATGTAGTCCGGCACGTCGCGCTCGGCGAGCGCCTTGGCCTCGAGCACCAGCGCGAGCTCGCGCGATGAGTCCTTCACCTCGACCAGGTCGCCGACCTTGAGGCGATAGCTCGAAATGTTCACGCGGCGGCCGTTCACCTTGATGTGGCCGTGGTTGATGAACTGGCGCGCGGCGAACACCGTCGGCACGAACTTCGCCCGATAGATCATCGCGTCGAGCCGGCGCTCCAGCAGGCCCACCATGTTGGCGCCCGAGTCGCCCTTCATGCGGATCGCCTCGTCGTAGATGCCGCGGAACTGGCGTTCGGAAATGTTGGCGTAGTAGCCGCGCAGCTTCTGCTTCGCCTTCAACTGCACGCCGAAGTCGGAGAGCTTGCCCTTGCGGCGCTGGCCGTGCTGGCCGGGGCCGTATTCGCGGCGGTTCACCGGGCTCTTCGGGCGGCCCCAGATGTTCTCGCCCATGCGGCGGTCGATCTTGTATTTCGCTTCAGCGCGCTTGGTCATTCGCGTCCTCAAGTCGTTGGATTTGCTTGGTTTCGAGGAAACGCGCCCTCCTGCTGTTCCGGGCATTTGCCGGAACCGACAGGTCCTGTGCCAAAGCGGCAGGCACGGACCACGGGTCGCGAAACGCCGCGCGGGCAAAAACCGGCGCGGCGCGCGGGTTCTAGGGGGAAAGGCTCAGGGTGTCAAACCGCCGGCAGCGGTTGGGCGCTCGCCGGAGCAAGCCCGAAGCCCTGCAGCGCAGCGGCAAATCCCGCGGTCGCGATCTTGCCCGCGGTGAAGATCGCGGGCGCCAGGTCGCGATGCGGCTCGCCGGCACGCGGGCCCGACCAGCTCGACGACGCGCCGCGCGATCGCGGGCGCCGGATCGATCCAGCGCACCGGCCACGGCGCGAGGCGCTCGAAGCGCTGCAGCAGCAGCGGATAATGCGTGCAGGCGAGCACGACGGTGTCGGTGCGCGCCGTGCCGTCCTCGACGAAGCAGGGCGCGATCTCGGCGCGGATCGCCTCCTCGTCGACCGCGCTCGCCCGCAAGCGACGCTTCGGCCAGCGCCGCAAGCCGGCCCGATCCGACCAGCGTGAGATCGCAGCCTTCGCCGAAATTGCGGATCAGCGCGTGGGTGTATTCGCGCGCGACGGTTGCCTCGGTGCCGAGCACGGAGACCAGTTTCGATTGCGAGGCGGCGCAGGCCGGCTTGATCGCCGGCACGGTGCCGACGAAGGGCAGCGCGAAGCGCGCGCGCAGCGACGGGCAGCACCAGGGTCGAGGCCGTGTTGCAGGCGATGACCACGAGATCGGGGCGATGCGTCGCGATCAATTCCTGCATCAGTCCGGCGACCCGTTCGACCAGCACGGTTTCGGCGATCTTGCCGTAGGGAACAGCGCGTCGTCCGCCGCATAGACGAAACGTGCGTCAGGGCGCGCGCGCGCGATCTCGCGGAAAACGGTCAGCCCGCCGACGCCGGAATCGAACACCAGGATTTTCGGTGCGGTCATGTAGCGGGGCGCGATCGTGGGACCGGTGAGAACGGGGCGAAGCGTTGCACGATAGCCGGCCTCCGGAACGAGGCGCGGTGCCGCGACCAGCCGCAGCCGTGCGTCGCGCGCCTGCCCCGGGCGCGGGGCCGATTGATGTGCCGCCATGATCAGGTTCCCGTCCGGCCGGATTGTGGCGAACAGGGCTGAGCGAAGGGTTAATCGGGCGCCGACGTGTCGCACCGGTTCGTATTTGGGCAACCGCAAACCGCCTCCCACATGTCAAATCCGCAATGTTCGGAACCGGGTGGCGACGCATCGGTTGCCCAAACAGGCAACCCAAAAGACCAAGGAACAAGCCATGACCTTGAGAACCAAACTGCTCGGCGCCGGCGCGGCATTGCTGCTGTCGACCGGCGCGGCGCTGGCGGTCCCGGCAACCGCGCAAACCGACCTCAACGTCCGCTCAGGCCCCGGCACGCAGTATCCGGTGGTCGGTTCCATCCAGGATGGCGAGGCCGTCGATGTCGGAAGCTGCACCGGAAGCTGGTGCCGCGTGAGCTTCAGCGGCGGCTCGGGATTCGCGAGCCGCAGATATCTGGCGATGGGCGGCGGGGCGCCCGGTCCGGCCGTCGCCGCGGCTCCCTACGTCTATGACGACGAACCGGACTATGGCTACGGCTACTACGATGACGGCTATGCCTACGGACCGTCGGCCTACATTTACGCGAACCCGCGCTTCCGGCACCGGCACCATGGCTGGCACGGCCGGCCGGGCTGGAACGGCGGCGGCAACTGGGCGGGTCGTCCGGGCCGGCCGGGTGGCACTCCTCCGGTCGCCGGGACAGCCGTCGGGCAGTGGCTTCGCCGGGCCTCCGGCCAACTGGCAGCGTCCGGGCACCGGGATCGGTGCCGGCGCGCAGGTGGGCGGCTCCGGTTTCGCAGGCGCGCGCGGCGGTGGTGGCGCCGGCTTCAGTGCCCCGAGCGCAGCGGCGCCGAGCGCACCGGCTGGTGGTGGCGGCGGTGGCGCGCAGCCCGGATTCGCCCGGGTCGATAGTGCGCGGCGGCGCTAATTCCAGTCGCGAGAATCGCACACCGGCAGGGCTCGGCCTGCCGGTGTTTTGCTGTTTGCGCTCGAGGGTCTGGCGCAAGCGCTCCGTGCATCCTTGCGCGGAAGTTCAATTCCAATGCAGCATTCCCCCGGGACGCTGAGGGGGAATGCCGTGGCAAAGAACATCGTTCTGCTGTCTGACGGAACCGGCAACAGTGCTGCTTCCGCGCAGAAGACCAACGTGTGGCGCCTCTATCAGGCGATCGACTGCTCGGAGCCGCCGCCGGCAGGGCAGAGGCGCCAGATCGCGCACTATGACGACGGCGTCGGAACCGGCAGCTTCAAGCCGCTTGCCACGATCGGATTGGCTGTCGGCTTCGGCGTCTGGGCCAACGTCCGTGATCTCTACACCTATCTTTGCCGCAACTATGAGGAAGGTCCGCAAGGCCAGGACCAGGACGGAATCTATCTGTTCGGCTTCAGCCGCGGCGCCTTCACGGTGCGGCTGCTGGCGGGGCTGATCGGCCGCTGCGGCCTCGTCAGCTGGAACACCGAGCAGGAACTGCTTGAACGCGTGGGCCTGGCCTACAACGCTTATCGGCGCGATTTCCTTTACCGCGCAGCGGACGCGGGCGCCCCATGCCGCTGCAGCGCGCGATCGATGCGTCGGCCCGAGTACGAGGCCAGATCGCGCGATTCGAAGATCGAGCTGCCGTTTCCACACCGCCGGCCGCGCATCACCTTTGTGGGCGTGTGGGATACCGTCGATGCCTACGGGATGCCGGTCGACGAGTGGAAGCTGGGGATCGACCGTTTCGTCTGGCCGGTGAGCGTGGCCGACCGCTATCTCTCCAGCGGCACCGACAAAGTTTGTCACGCGTTGTCGCTCGACGACGAGCGGCCGACCTTCAGGCCGGTGCTGTGGACCGAACAGGGCTATCGCTACGGCGAGCCGCCGGGCGATCGCTCGAGCAAGTCTGGTTTTCCGGCGTGCACGCCAATGTGGGCGGCGGTTATCCGGATGACGGTCTCGCCTACTTCACGCTCGACTGGATGATGGGCAAGGCCAATCTCAGATTCCTGCCTGCTGCCCGGCAAGAGGTCACCGATCGGGCCAACCGCGAGGGCCGGTACTACAATTCGCGCGCGGGACTTGCCGGCTACTATCGCTACGGTCCACGCAGCGTCGAGCGCCTCTGCAATGACACCCAATACGGCGTCAAGATCGAGATGCCGAAGATTCATCGAGGGGCGATCGACCGCATTGCGGCACGCGAGGTCGCTTACGCCCCGGTCAGCCTGCCGCCGAGCTACCAGATCGTCGGCGCGAATCCGGAGTCAGGGCGCGCACCGATAAAGGAGTGGATGGAATTCGCGCTCGACAAGGTCTGGTGGCGGCGCGTCGCGTATTTCGTCACGCTGCTGATCTCGGCGATCCTGGTGGTGTTTCCGTTCCTCAAGATGGCCGGCTGGCTGGACAAGACCCTTGGTACCGTGCCGGAGCGGATCTGCCAGTTGAGCGGCGAAACGCTCTGCCGCCTGCCCGGCGAGATCGTCGGATTGGGCGTGCGTTTCCTCGAGTCGGTCGGAGTGAAAGATCCCGCGACCTCGATCTATCAGCTGATCCTGAAGGCCGCTCCCGGATGGGCCGCGTTCTGGCTTGAGGCGTTCAAGGACTATCCGATCACGGTCGGCATCCTCGTGCTGCTCCTTGCCTGGCTCTTCTTCTTCAAGAGCGATCAGCTGCAGGCGCAGATCGCGCGACGCGCCGAGTATGCATGGGCTCCTTACAAGAGAATCGCGCCGGTTCCGCAGCCCAAAGCCGCCATATCCGACCACATCGCGCGGTTCATGCGAACCTATGTGACGAGCGCGGTGCATTATGTCGTGCGCCGGATCGTGCCCTTTGGGTTCGCGCTGTTGACCTGGTTCCTGCTCCTCGTGGCGGTCGTGATCACGTTCCCGCTGTCGCTCTATCTTCTGTACAAATTCTGGCGGTTCGTGCGCGGGGGCGAGGGCGAGGCGGCGTTATAGCGGGCGCGCTATTCCGTGCCGAACACCCGCCGGAAGATCGTGTCGACGTGCTTGAGGTGGTAGCCGAGGTCGAAGTTCGCCTCGATCTCGGCGTCGCTGAGCGCTGCGCGTCACGTCCTTGTCGGCCTTGAGGAACGGCGAGGAAGTCGCCTTCGCCGCGCCAGACCTGCATGGCGTTGCGCTGGACCAGCGGTAGGCGTCCTCGCGCGACACGCCCTTCTGCGTCAGCGCGAGCAGCACGCGCTGCGAATGGACCAGCCCGCCGAGCCGGTCGAGGTTCTTCTGCATGTTCTCCGGATAGACCACCAGCTTGTCGATCACGCCGGTGAGGCGCGCGAGCGCGAAGTCGAGCGTCACCGTCGCGTCCGGGCCGATCATGCGCTCGACCGAGGAATGCGAGATGTCGCGCTCGTGCCACAGCGCGACGTTCTCCAGCGCCGGCGTCACATAGCCGCGCACCATGCGGGCGAGGCCGGTGAGGTTCTCCGTCAGCACCGGGTTGCGCTTGTGCGGCATCGCCGACGAGCCCTTCTGGCCCGGCCGAGAAGAACTCCTCCGCCTCCAGCACTTCGGTGCGCTGCAGGTGGCGGATCTCGATCGCGAGCCGCTCGATCGACGAGGCGACCACGCCCAGCGTCGCGAAGAACATCGCGTGGCGGTCGCGCGGGATGACCTGGGTCGAGACCGGCTCGGGCGTCGAGCCCCATGCTTTGCCGCGACATGCTCCTCGACGCGCGGATCGATCTGCGCGAAGGTGCCGACCGCGCCGGAGATCGCGCAGGTCGCGACCTCCGTCGCGCGCCGCGACCAGGCGCTCCCTGGCGCGCGCGAACTCGGCATAGGCGTAGCGCGAGCTTGAGCCCGAACGTCGTCGGCTCGGCATGGATGCCGTGCGAGCGGCCGATGGTCGGCGTCATCTTGTGCTCGAAGGCGCGGCGCTTGAGCGCCGCCAGCAGCGCGTCGACGTCGGCGATCAGGATGTCGGCGGCGCGCGCGAGCTGCACGTTGAAGCAGGTGTCGAGCACGTCGGACGAGGTCATGCCCTGATGCACGAAGCGCGCTTCCGGCCCGACGATCTCGGCGAGATGCGTCAGGAAGGCGATGACGTCGTGCTTGGTCTCGCGCTCGATCTCGTCGATGCGCGCGACGTCGAAGGTCGCGTGGCGCGCCCTTCTCCCAGATCGTCGCCGGCGGCCTCCTTCGGGATGATGCCGAGCTCGGCCATCGCGTCGGCGGCATGCGCCTCGATCTCGAACCAGATGCGGAAGCGCGTCTCCGGCGACCAGATGGCGGCCATTTCGGGACGGGAGTAGCGCGGGATCATCCGGCTGTCTCCGTGCAGTTAACGACCGCGCATAGCAAGCGGTTACCGGCCTTCAACGCTGCATGCCGCAGCGACTGCGGGTCGAACATGGCGATGAGCGGCGGTCGAGCGGCAGTTTGAGGCGGCCTGCCATCGGCGAGCGACCGCCGGTGAAGCCGCGCTGGTGCCGATCGTGCTGTCAGTATCGGAGGCACATCGCGAACGGCAGCTCGGCCATCGGACGCGAAGAGCCCAGCGTCAGCATGCCTGCGCCGCACAGTGCAGTGTCGTTCGACGAGACGTCCGCTCGAACGTGCAGGCGAGGCGGCCTCGCTCGATCGGCGGACGGCGAAATCGCTGCAAGCTCGATCGCGGCAGCGATCGACGCGTTCATCGTCAGCATCGCAGTCCGCGTCTACCATCCGGTGCGCGAATCGCCACGCGGTCGAGCGTGGCAGAGCGTCTCCTCATCGAATGACAGGGTCGAGCGTCGATCGGCGTGCTGAGGCGCAGGCTGATCGCGCGATCCATCGTCGAGCATCCGGCTTGGCGAAGCCGACACGCGCTCGAGTAGCTAGGACGTCGACGGCCGCGCCGATCGCTGCGGCTCGCGCGATGCCGGCTGCCAATCGATCTCGTTCGAGGCAGCGCGTCGAGCGCGGCACGATAGCGGCGATGGCGCGCCTCATGCGCCGCTTCTCCGCGCGCCAGCGCCGCGGCGTTGCGGATCGCCGCGATGTTGCTGCGCGTAGGCGGCGGGCCCGCCCTTGAACACCGCCGAGCCCGCGACCAGCACATTGGCGCCGGCGCGCGCGACCGCGGCGGCGTTGTCCGGCGTGACGCCGCCGTCGACCTCGATGTCGATCGGCCGGCCGCCGGCCAGCGCGCGCAGCGCGCGCGATCTTGTCGAGCGCGCGCCGGGATGAAGGCCTGCCCGCCGAAGCCGGGATTGACCGACATGACGAGCACGAGGTCGACCAGGTCGATCACGTGCTCGATGCGTCTCGACCGGCGTGCCGGGATTGAGCGTGACGCCGGCCTTCTTGCCGAGCGCGCGGATCGCCTGCAGCGAGCGGTGCACGATGCGGGCCCGATTCCACATGCACGGTGATGATGTCGGAGCCCGCCTTGGCGAAGGCTTCGAGATGCGGGTCGCACGGCGCGATCATCAGATGCACGTCGAAGAGCTTCCTGGTGTGCGGGCGCAGCGCCTGCACGACCTCCGGGCCGAACGAGATGTTCGGCACGAAATGCCCGTCCATCACGTCGAGATGGATCCAGTCGGCGCCGGCCGCATCGACCGCGCGCACCTCCTCGCCGAGACTTGGCGAAATCGGAGGCCAGGATCGACGGCGCGATCATGAGCGGGCGCATCGATTTCTCTCGAAAAATCCGCCGTTTCGGTATCACGCCGCAGGTGGCGGAGCAACGCGCCGCGCCAGCGGCTTCAACATCGGCGGCAGCAGGTAGATCGGGAACTGCGCGATCGCGAAATAGAGCCAGGTCAGCTCCGGCACGGCGCTGCCGGCGGCGGCCAGCATCAGCCCCATGTTGCGGTTGCCGGCGGCAAGGCCGAGCGCCAGCGCCTGCGCCAGGCCGAGCGCGGGCGAACACGAGCGCGGTCAATCCCGCAAGGCCGAACGAGAGCGCGAAGGACAAGCAGAGTCAGGCCAAGGACCAGCAGCGGCCGTTGATGATCGAATAGAGCACGCCGTCCATCAGCGCGACCGCGAAGACGAACAGCGCGATGACGCTGAGGCCGTCGATGCGCTCGCTCTGGCGGTCGATCCATGGCTGCCCGGCGATGCGGCGGATCAGCCACGCGACGACAGCCGCGCCGGCCAGCATGGCGAACAGCTTCGAGCCGAGCGCGAAGGGCGAGATCGTCATGCCCTCGCCGACGAACAGGGCGGCGAACACCGGCGCGGTGAGCGGCGTCACGGCGGTGCAGACGATCAGCGTCGCGAGCGACAGCGCGGCATCGAGTCCCATCAGGGCCGCGAGCGCGGCGCCGAGATCATCGGCGGCGCCGCGGCCTGCAGGATCAGCGCGAGTAGAGGCCGGGCAGGCGGTCCGCCATCCCGAGCGCGACGCAGCGACAGCCCGATCAGCACCGGCGTCGCGAGCATGATCCAGAGCGCGGCGGCGGCGACCAGCCGGGCGCGTGAAATGCCGGCGCACCGCGCCGGATCGACGCGCAGGAAGGCGAGGCACAGCAGCACAAACAGCGCTTCGGCGAAGATCGGCTTCAGCAGCGCCGCCAGCGGCGGCAGCAGCGATGCCGGTGAACGATCGAAACCGCGACCGCGCGCGTGCCCTGCCGGCCGAGCCAGGACAGCGCCGCGGCCGGCGAAGGCGACATCGAAAACTCCGGCGGGTACACAGAAGGCAGGGGCGGCATATCAGCCATGCCACCTGCGCGTCGATAGCGGGCGGCTTGCGGAGTTATCGCTAGCACGGCGTGCGCGACTGAGCATCGCAGTGGGCCGGTCAGGCGAATGCGATGGAGACGCATGGCTCGTACCGATGCAATCGTGCTCGGCGCCGGCATCGTCGGCACCTCGGCCGCGCTGCATCTTGCCAAGCGCGGGCTTTCGGTCGCGCTGGTCGACCGGCGCGGGCCCGGGCGAGGAGACCTCCTACGGCAACGCCGGCGTGATCGACGGCACGAGCGTGTTCCCGACCGCTTCCCGCGCGGCTTGAAGAAGCTGCTGCGGGTCGCGCTCAAGCAGGCGCCGGAGGCGAACTATCACTGGCGTCCTGCCGAAGGTCGCGCCGTGGCTGCTCGCCTATTGCGGCATCTCGAAGCCGGAGAAGCTCAAGGACAGCGCGGTGAGTGCGTCCGCTGATGCGCCGCTCGGTCGCCGAGCACAAGCTGCTGATGGAGGAATCCGGCGCGCGAAATATCTGCGCGAGACGGCTGGCTCAAGATCTATCGCAGCGACGCGGCGTTCGACGCGATGAAGCCGCAGCTCGAATTCGCGCGCAGATCGGCGTCGCGGCGCAGCGCTCGACACCGAAGGCGCGCTCGCGCTCGAGCCGTGGCTCGCGCCGGTGTTCCGCCATGCGGTGATCTGGCCGGACGTCGGCGAGCTGTCCAATCCGCTGGCGGTGACGCGCGCCTATGCGGCGCGCTTCGCCGCGCTCGGCGGCGTGTTCCTCAAAGGCGACGCGCGCACGCTGCATCGCTCCGACGCGAACTGGCGCGTCGACACCGAGGAAGGTCCGGTCGATGCCGAGGACGCGGTGGTCGCGCTCGGGCCGTGGGCGCCGGACGTGCTGGAGCCGCTCGGCATCCAGCTGCCGCTCGGCTTCAAGCGCGGCTATCACCGCCATTTCAAAGCCAAGGGCAACGCCGGGCTGACCCGGCCGGTGGTCGACACCGAGATACGGCTATGCCTGGCGCCGATGGAGCAGGGGATCCGGCTCACCACCGGCGCGGAGTTCGCGCACCGCGACGCGGCGCCGACGCCGGTGCAGTTCGAGCGCCTGATGCCGAAGGCGAGGGAGCTGTTTCCGCTCGGCGAGCCGATCGAGAGCGAGCCCTGGCTCGGGCGCCGGCCGAGCTTGCCGGATTCCCTGCCGGTGATCGGCCGCGCGCCGGGGCAGACCGGGCTGTGGCTCGCTTTCGGTCACGCGCATTGGGGGCTGACGCTTGGGGCCGGTCACCGGCCGGCTGATGGCGAGATGATGACCGGCGCGGTGCCGTTCACCGATCCCGCGCCCTATCGGGCGGAGCGGTTCATGTGATTATTGGTGGAGCATGATCTTTTCAGAAAACCGGTGACCATCCCGGATCAAGTTCCGGGACATGCTGTTCGGGATCATGCTCTGCCGCCGCCATCATCCTCGCTGGGCGGCGAATCGAAGTCGCTGAAAGCGGACCGTTTGTTGAAGACCGTCCACTTGCGGTGCCCGCGCTTCCAGTCGGCGAATTCTTCGGCGTCGCGCTCGGACTGTTGGCGCAACT
>CAWIXG010000024.1:0-37199 GCA_963839985.1 uncultured Alphaproteobacteria bacterium
GTCGGATTCCCGGTTGGCGGTCTCCGCGCCGAGAACAATTCATCTGAGGGCCCGAGGGAGAAGCCATTCCACCTCGCCCATCAATGTTCAGTTTCCGGTCGGCCCAAACAAGCACGGCGACCAAAGGTGCAAGCATGCCAAATCTCGAAATCATGTGGACGAAGGTCGATGAAGCCCCGGCGCTCGCGACCTTTTCCCTGCTGCCGATCGTCGAAGCCTTCGTGGGCGCGGCGGGGTGTCCGTGAAGCTGAAGGACATCTCGCTGGCCGGTCGCATCATCGCCAATTTCCCCGAGAAGCTCACCCCCGCGCAGCGGATCAACGACGAACTCACCGAACTTGGCGAGCTCGCGACGCGGCCCGAAGCCAACATCATGAAGCTGCCCAACATCTCCGCCTCGATCCCGCAGCTCAAGGGCGCGATCAAGGAACTGCAGGGCAAGGGCTACGACATTCCGGACTATCCGGACAACGCGACGACGGAAGCCGAGAAGGACATCAAGGCGCGCTACGGCAAGGTGTTCGGCAGCGTCGTCAATCCGGTCTTGCGCGAGGGCAATTCCGACCGCCGCGCCGCCGGCGCCGTCAAGCAATACGCGCGCAAGAATCCGCACAAGATGGGCGCCTGGAGCCCTGACTCCAAATCGCATGTGGCGTACATGCCGGGCGGCGATTACTTCGGCTCGGAAGTCTCGACCACCGTCGCGGCGGCGACCAACGCCCGCATCGAGCTGGTCGGCGCCGACGGCGCCGTCACGGTGCTGAAGGCGAAGACGCCGATTCAGGCCGGCGAGATCATCGACGCGGCGGTGATGAGCCGCAAGGCGCTGCGCGCCTTCTTTGCCGAGCAGATCGAAGCCGCCAAGAAGGAAGGCGTGCTGTTCTCGCTGCACGTGAAGGCGACCATGATGAAGATCGCCGATCCCATCATATTCGGCCATGCCGTTTCGGTCTTCTTCGCCGACGTGATCGAGAAGCACGCCGCCACGCTGAAGAGTCTCGGCGTCAATCTCAACAACGGCTTCGGCGATCTGCTGACGAAGATCGAGACGCTGCCGGAAGCCGAAAAGGAAGCGATCAAGGCCGACATCGCGGCCGAGTACGCGAAACGACCGGGCCTCGCCATGGTCAACTCCGACAAGGGCATCACCAATCTGCACGTGCCCAGCGACGTCATCGTCGACGCGTCGATGCCGGCGATGATCCGCGATTCCGGCCGCATGTGGGGCGTCGACGGCAAGCTGCACGACGTCATGGCCGCGATCCCGGATCGCTCCTACGCGACGCTGTATCAGGCGGTCATCGATGACTGTAAGGCCCACGGCGCGTTCGATCCCAAGACCATGGGCTCGGTTCCGAACATCGGGTTGATGGCGCAGAAGGCCGAGGAATACGGCTCGCACGACAAGACCTTCGAAGTGCCCGCGGCCGGAACGGTTCGCGTCGTCGCCGATGACGGCAAGGTGCTGCTGGAGCGTCCGGTCGAGACCGGCGACCTCTTCCGCATGTGCGAGGTCAGGGACGCGCCGATCCAGGACTGGGTCAAGCTCGCGGTGCGCCGCGCGCGCATCACCGGCACCCCGGCGGTGTTCTGGCTCGACGCCAAGCGCGCGCACGACGCCCAGGTCATCGCCAAGGTCGAGAAGTACCTGAAGGATCACGACACGGCGGGGCTCGACATCCGCATTCTGGCGCCGGTCGAAGCGATGACGTTTTCGCTCGAGCGCATCCGCAAGGGGCAGGACACGATCTCCGTCACCGGCAACGTGCTGCGCGACTATCTGACCGACCTGTTCCCGATCATGGAGCTCGGCACCTCGTCCAAGATGCTGTCGATCGTTCCGCTGATGGAGGGCGGCGGTCTTTTCGAAACCGGTGCCGGCGGCTCGGCGCCCAAGCACGTGGAGCAGTTCCAGCAAGAGGGTTATCTGCGCTGGGATTCGCTCGGCGAGTTCCTCGCCCTCGGCGCGTCGCTCGAACATCTGGCGCAGACCTACAAGAACGCCAAGGCGCAGGTTCTCGCCGAGACGCTCGACACGGCCATCGGCAAGTTCCTCGAGTTCAACCGCAATCCTGCGCGCAAGGTCGGCGAAATCGACAATCGCGGCAGCCATTTCTACCTCGCCCTGTATTGGGCGCAGGCGCTGGCCGCGCAGACCAAGGATGCGGAGCTGCAAGCCCGCTTCAAGCCGCTGGCCGAGACGCTCGCCAAGAACGAGGCCAAGATCAACGGCGAGCTGATCGGCGCGCAGGGCAAGCCGGTGGACACCGGCGGTTACTACCATGCCCGATGTCGCCAAGACGTCGGCCGCGATGCGGCCGAGCGCCACGCTGAACGCCGCGCTCGCCGCGCTCTGACGCGGAGTCCGGTCCCCGCTCTCAAAAGGTGGCTCCTGAAAATGGCGAAGATCAAGGTTGCCAATCCGGTCGTCGAGATGGACGGCGACGAGATGACCCGGATCATCTGGCAGTTCATCAAGGACAAGCTGATCCACCCCTACCTCGACATCGACCTGCTCTACTACGATCTCGTCGTCCAGAAGCGCGACGAGACCAACGACCAGATCACGATCGATGCGGCGAACAAGACCAGCGAGGTCGGCGTCGCGGTGAAGTGCGCCACCATCACGCCGGACGAAGGCCGCGTGAAGGAGTTCGGCCTCAAGGAGATGTGGCGCTCGCCGAACGGCACGATCCGCAACATCCTCGGCGGCACGATCTTCCGCGAGCCGATCATCTGCAAGAACGTGCCGCGCCTCGTGCCGGGCTGGACCAAGCCGATCATCATCGGCCGCCACGCCTACGGCGACCAGTATCGCGCGACCGACTTCAAGTTCCCGACCAAGGGCACGATCTCGATCAAGTTCGTCGGCGAGGACGGCAAGGTGATCGAGCGCGAAGTGTTCAAGGCGCCCGAGAGCGGCGTCGCCATGGCGATGTACAATCTCGACAACTCGATCCGCGATTTCGCGCGCGCCTCGTTCAACTACGGCCTCAACCGCGGCTACCCGGTCTACCTCTCCACCAAGAACACCATCCTGAAGCAGTACGACGGCCGCTTCATGGAGCTGTTCCAGGAGGTGTTCGACAAGGAGTTCAAGGACAAGTTCGCCGAGAAGAAGATCACCTACGAGCACCGCCTGATCGACGACATGGTGGCGTCGGCGCTGAAGTGGTCCGGCGGCTACGTCTGGGCCTGCAAGAACTACGACGGCGACGTGCAGTCCGACACGGTGGCGCAGGGCTTCGGCTCGCTCGGCCTGATGACCTCGGTGCTGATGACGCCGGACGGCAAGGTGGTCGAGGCCGAAGCCGCGCACGGCACCGTGACGCGCCACTATCGCGAGCACCAGAAGGGCAAGGAGACCTCGACCAACTCGATCGCCTCGATCTTCGCCTGGACGCGCGGCCTCGCGCATCGCGCCAAGCTCGACAACAACCCGGCGCTGGCGAAGTTCTCGCTGCACGCTGGAGAAGGTCTGCGTCGACACCGTCGAGGCCGGCTTCATGACCAAGGACCTCGCGCTGCTGGTCGGCCCCGACCAGAAGTGGCTCTCGACCACCGGCTTCCTCGACAAGGTCGACGAGAACCTGAAGACGGCGATGGCGCTGAGCTGCCGTCACCGACTCGGAACGCGCAGGCCGTGCGCCAACACCGCGCCGTTTTTCTTTTGAACCTGTCGCGCTTCGCCGCGCGACCAACATACTCACGCCTTTTTGTCCTCGCGCCGGGAGGAGATGACCCATGCGCCACGTTTTGCTCGCGCTGCCGCTGCTCGCGATCACGCTTCCCATGCTGCCCATGCCCAGATGCCCGCCGCGATCGCGGCGCCCGGCGAGACCGCGGTGCGCGACCTGGCACGCCGAAGGCGCGCAGGTCTACGAGTGCAAGGCCGGCGCCGACGGCAAGCTCGCCTGGGCGTTCCGCGAGCCGATCGCGACGCTGCTGCTCGACGGCAAGACCATCGGCCGCCACTACGCGGGGCCGAACTGGGAGCACATGGACGGCAGCGCGGTGGTCGCCAAGGTGGCGGGCAACGCGCCGGCGCCGGGCGTGAAGGATATTCCGTGGCTCAAGCTCGAGGTGATCGCGAGCCGCGGCAGCGGCGCGCTGTCGGGCGTGACCACCGTACAGCGCATCAACACGCGTCGGCGGCCGCCACGACGGCGCCTGCGAGAAGGCCGGCACGTTTCACAACGCGCCCTATGCGGCCGACTACGTGTTCCTGAGGAAGGTAGCACGGCGTCATCGACGTGACGCCAGTGATGGCCATTCCATCGCGTAGGACGTCGGCGCGCTGAAGCCCGTCATGGCGTCTCTTCGCCGCACGATCACGAAAGCCGTGCGCGCGGAACAGCAGCGATATTGCTGGCGAGCGCGATGCGGCGCTCTCAGCGTGATGCGCGCGGCGCCGATGCGGCGCGCTTCGTCCTTCGCGGCCGTCGATCAGACGGCGCTCGCGACGCCGCGCCGGCGCCAGCTCGCGGCGCGACCGCGAGACGGCCGATATAGAGCGCATCACCTTGCGGTGATGCAGAACACCGCGCCGATCAGCGCGGCCATCGGCCTCGACGACGAAACAGGTTTCGGACCGCGAGCCGCGCGGCGAAATCGGCGGCGGTTTCCTTCAGCACGCTCGATGGCGGATCGATCGCCGAGATCGCGGAACGCGCCGTGCGTGAGCGCCGAGCAGTTCATCGACGCGTCAATGCGTCGGCGAAGCGGCGGGCCGACGAGTCCGCGCATCACGCCGCCGAGCGCCGCCGCGATCGCGGCGAGCGCCGCATCGGCCTTGGCGCCGTCCGGGCCGCCGGCCTGCGCCATGTCGGGCCGCCCGCCGCCGCCCTTGCCGCCGAGCGCCTCGGCGCCCTTCTTCACCAGATCGACCGCATTGAAGCGCGCGGTGAGGTCGTTGGTGACGCCGACCACGATGCCGGCCTTGCCCTCGTCGGTGACGCCGACCAGCGCGACCACGCCGGAGCCGAGCTGCTTCTTGCCTTCGTCGGCGAGGCTCTTCAGGTCCTTGATGTCGATGCCGGAGACCGCGCGCGCCATCAGCTTGACGTCGCCGACCATCTGCACGCCGTTCGCCTCGCCGCCGGCCTTCGCGCCGCCGCCCATCGCGAGCTTCTTCTTCGCGTCGGTCAGTTCGCGCTCGAGCTTGCGGCGCTCGTCGATCAGCGCCGCGAGGCGCGCCGGCATCTCGTCGAGCGGCGCCTTCATCTCGGCGGCCGCGTTCTTGCGCCAGCGCGATCGCGTGGTTCGCGGCCTTGCGCGCCGCCGTGCCGGTGAGCGCCTCGAGGCGGCGCACGCCGGCCGCGACGCCGGCGTCGGTGAGCCCCGAGATCAGCCCGATGTCGCCGGTGCGCCGCACATGCGTGCCGCCGCACAGCTCGACCGACCAGCCGAGCGTGTTGCCGCTCCCCTCGCCCATCGCGACGACGCGCACCTCGTCGCCGTATTTCTCGCCGAACAGCGCGCGCGCGCCGGAGGCGCGCGCATCGTCGAGCGCCATCAGCCGCGTGGTGACGGCCGAGTTCTGCAGCACGTAATCGTTCGCCATGATCCTCGACCTGCTCCAGCTCCTCGGCGCGTGATCGGCTTGGGATGCGAGAAGTCGAAGCGCAGGCGGTCGGGCGCGACCATCGAGCCCTTCTGCGCGACGTGATCGCCGAGCACCTGGCGCAGCGCCTCGTGCAGCAGATGCGTCGCCGAATGGTTGGCGCGGATTTTCGAGCGCCGCGCGTGATCGACCTCGAGCGCGAGCGCGGTGCCGACTTTCAGCGCGCCGCTCTCCACCGTGACGGCGTGCACGAACACGTCGCCCGCCCGCTTCTGCGTGTCGGTGACGGTCGCGCGGACATCGTCCGCGGTCATCGTCGCCGGTGTCGCCGACCTGGCCGCCGGACTCGCCGTAGAACGGCGTCTGGTTGAGCACGACCTGCGCCGCTCTCGCCGGCCTTCAGCTCGGCGATCTCCTTGCCGTCGCGCACCAGCGCGGTGACGACGCCTTCGGCGCTCTCGGTGTCGTAGCCGAGGAATTCGGTCGCGCCGAGCTTCTCGCGCAACGGAAACCAGACGGCTTCGGTCGCGGCCTCGCCCGAGCCGGCCCACGAGGCGCGCGCCTTCGCCTTCTGCTGCTCCATCGCGGCATTGAACGCGTCGGTGTCGACGCCGATGCCGCGCGGCCGCAGCGCGTCCTGCGTCAGGTCGAGCGGAAAGCCGTAGGTGTCGTAGAGCGTGAACGCGGTCTCGCCCTTGAGGCGGTCGCCCTGCTTGAGCGCGCGCGTTTCCTCGTCGAGGATCGAGAGGCCGCGCTCCAGCGTCTTGCGGAAGCGGCTCTCCTCCAGCTTCAGCGTTTCGGTGATCAGCGCCTCGGCGCGA
Organism: uncultured Alphaproteobacteria bacterium; assembly: GCA_963839985.1. GTDB lineage: Bacteria > Pseudomonadota > Alphaproteobacteria > Rhizobiales > Xanthobacteraceae > PALSA-894. The sequence goes on from CAWIXG010000024.1 coordinate 6,385, forward strand.
TGCAGCTCGCCGATAGGCCTGCCCCATCTCGCGCACCAGCGCGGGGACGAGCTTCCACATCAGCGGCTCTTTGGCGCCGAGCAGCTCGGCGTGGCGCATCGCGCGGCGCATGATGCGGCGGAGCACGTAGCCGCGGCCTTCGTTCGACGGCAGCACGCCGTCCGCGATCAGGAACGAGGTGGCGCGCAGGTGGTCCGCGATGACGCGGTGCGAGACCTTCTGCGGCCCGTCCGGATCGACGCCGGACGCGTCCGCGACCGCGCGGATCAGCGCGCGCAACATGTCGGTCGCGTAGTTGTCGTGCGTGCCCTGCAGCACGGCGGAGATGCGCTCCAGCCCCATGCCGGTATCGATCGAGGGCTTCGGCAGATCGACGCGCTTGCCGCCGGGCAGCTGCTCGAACTGCATGAACACGAGATTCCAGATCTCGATGAAGCGGTCGCCGTCGGCGTCCGGCGAGCCCGGCGGGCCGCCCGGAATGTGGTCGCCGTGGTCGTAGAAGATCTCCGAGCACGGGCCGCAGGGGCCGAGGTCGCCCATCGCCCAGAAATTGTCCGAGCCGGCGATGCGGATGATCCTGCTCTCGGGCAGGCCGGCGATCTTCTTCCACAGGTCGAAGGCCTGATCGTCGTCGATATAGACGGTCGCCATCAGCTTCTCTTTGGGAAGCCCGAACTCCTTGGTGACCAGATTCCAGGCGAGCTCGATCGCGCGCTCCTTGAAGTAGTCGCCGAACGAGAAATTGCCGAGCATCTCGAAGAAGGTGTGGTGGCGCGCCGTGTAGCCGACATTGTCGAGGTCGTTGTGCTTGCCGCCGGCGCGCACGCATTTCTGCGACGTGGCGGCGCGCGAATAGGGGCGCTTTTCCAGGCCGGTGAAGACGTTCTTGAACTGCACCATCCCGGCATTGGTGAACATCAAGGTCGGGTCGTTGCGCGGGACAAGCGGCGACGAGGCCACCGCTTCGTGGCCGTTCTTCACGAAATAGTCGAGGAACCCCGACCGGATATCGTTGACGCCGCTCATGACTGTTCCGCCGCCGCCCCGCCCGACGCAAGCGCTCAGTCAGGCCTGATGTTTCAAGGGCTTATTTAGCGGCGGGGGGTGGGGCTGTCTAGGAACACGTCCACGCGGCCGTCCCGGCCGCGCGCGGAGCGCGCGCGAGCCGAGCCCGTAACCACAAGTCGAGGCGCGATCGCGCCGGTTGTCTCGATCGCGGCTGCGCGCGGCGCGGACGATCTCACTCCTCGGCAGCCTCGTCGTCGTCCCGTCTTCCTTCTCGCCGGCCAGGATCTTCTCGGCGATCAGGCCGGAATTCGCCCGCACCGCGGCCTCGATCTTGTTGGCCATGTCGGGATTGTTGCGCAGGAAGGTCTTGGCGTTCTCGCGCCCCTGCCCGATGCGCTGGCTGTCGTAGGAGAACCACGCGCCGGACTTCTCCACCACGCCGGCCTTGACGCCGAGGTCGATGATTTCGCCGAGCTTGGACACGCCCTCGCCGTACATGATGTCGAACTCGACCTGCTTGAACGGCGGCGCGAGCTTGTTCTTGACCACCTTCACGCGGGTCTGGTTGCCGGTGACCTCGTCGCGGTCCTTGATCACGCCGATGCGGCGGATGTCGAGGCGCACCGAGGCATAGAATTTCAGCGCATTGCCGCCGGTGGTCGTCTCGGGCGAGCCGTACATCACGCCGATCTTCATGCGGATCTGGTTGATGAAGATCACCATGGTGTTGGAGCGGTTGATCGAGGCGGTCAGCTTGCGCAGCGCCTGCGACATCAGCCGCGCCTGCAGGCCGGGCTGCACTTCGCCCATCTCGCCTTCGAGCTCGGAGCGCGGCACCAGCGCTGCGACCGAATCGATCACCAGCACGTCGACCGCGCCGGAGCGCACCAGCGTGTCGGCGATTTCGAGCGCCTGCTCGCCGTGATCGGGCTGCGAGATCAGCAGGTCGTCGACCTTGACGCCGAGCTTGCGCGCATAGATCGGGTCGAGCGCGTGTTCGGCGTCGATGAAGGCGCAGATGCCGCCCTTCTTCTGCGCTTCCGCGAGGGTGTGCAGCGCGAGCGTGGTCTTGCCCGAGGATTCCGGCCCGTAGATCTCGACCACGCGGCCGCGCGGCAGCCCGCCGATGCCGAGCGCGATGTCGAGCCCGAGCGAGCCGGTCGAGACCGTCTCGATCTCCATCGTCTTGTCGTTCTTGCCCAGCTTCATGATCGAGCCCTTGCCGAAGGCGCGCTCGATCTGGGTGAGCGCGGCATCAAGGGCTTTCGACTTGTCCATGGACGAACCTTCGACGATACGCAGGGCAGCTTGGCTCATGATCGCGCTCCATATGGCCTGAGATTCGGCTGGCGAACCACGGCGGAATCGACTGAAGCAGCACTGTACACTATTTGTTCTCTGTTCGCAATATGTTCTTTTCTGGGGGTGGGTACTGGCCTGTTTTGGCCCAAGTGGCCGGTTTTGGAATGGTAGTGGCCGGTTTTCAATGGTCATGAGTTATCCACAACCATTCCCATGAATGGTTGTTGGACTGGCCCGGACGAATAGGCGTATGGTCCGCCTATGGTACAGGATCAAACCAAAGTCTCGACCGACATCCGACCCACTCTGTGGGAGCGGTTGCGTGAGATCGAGGTCGAACTGGATGAGACTGCCAGATCGCCAGCGGATGCTGGAGGACCTACGGGAACTCTCTCAAGGCACTGATCGCACGCGAGGACGCGCTACGCGACGACGACAACACCGTCGATAAATCGCCAATTTGCCCGAGTCTTTCACCCAACCAAGGACAATCGCTCGCTCGCGGATTTCGTCCTGCACGCCTGCGAATTCAGGACCGAAGAATCCGAACTCGACTTAGTATCTGAAATAGTCATCGGAGCGCCAAGGCTTGGCGCATTTAGCGGACGTCAGCAAATCTCCCCGAGACCGGCGCGATCAACTTTGCACTCGTCGGGCCTGCAAGAGGGTGCAAGTACGTCGAACGTTTGGCGGATGGAACATAGGAAACTGAGCTCCGGCGAAAGCCGGAGGAGTGAGGACCGAGACCCCGCGCTAACGGGGTCTCCGGAGAAGGAAGGTGAATTGCGGGGTTCGTCTAGCGGTTAGGACGCCGGTGTCTACATCACGGAAACCTGGGTTCGAATCCCAGCACCCCGCACCACCTTCAACTAGTGGGTCCGTCACTGCGCTAACAGCGGCGGACCCGGATCACAACCCCGGGACTTGGACCCCGAAGCAATGACCACTCTGAAGAATATAGCGAATCAGGGCCATTTTTCCAGAGTCTCGCTTCGGGCCCGTCCCCAACTGACGGATTGGGCCCGCCATGAACATTCTTTCCCGCGACAAGCAGATTGCAATTCATTGCCGCCCTCTACTGAGGGCCTTGGCATTCGCGCCACCGCGCGCATGACGGGCGTCAACCGCGCACCGTCGCCGCGCCTGGCCTTGCGCGTCGGTCGCGGCTGCGCCGAGCTTGCACGACCGCATGATGGTCGGCATCCGCACGGGCCGTCTGCGAGCTGGACGAGCTATGGGCATTCGTCGGCAAGAAGCAGAAGCAACACGCGCCGCGCACGAGACTGAGAAGGGCGACCAGTACACGTTCATTGCGCTGGCCTCGTCGGCCAAGGCGATCATCTCCTATCGCACCGGCAAGCGCGACAGCGACAACACGGACGAGTTCATGCAGGACCTGCGCGAGCGCGTGATCGGCACGCCTGAGATTTCAGCACGGATGGCTTTCACCCGTACCAGCCCGCGATCCGCGACGCCTTCAGCAATCGCGCCGCGCACGGCGTCGTCACAAGACCTACAGCGTAACGAACCTGCGGCAAGGACGCCGCGCACCGCTACTCGCCGGCCGCCGTAGTAGCGGTAGCCCGCGACGTAGTAAGCGGCGTGCCTGCCGAGATCACCACCAGCTACGTCGAGCGCAGCAACCTGTCGCTCCGCATGGCCTGCCGCCGCTTCACGCGGCTGACCAACGGTTTCAGCAAGCGGCTAGAACAACCACTGCGGCGGCCGTGTCGCTGTACGTCGCCCACTACAATCTGTGCCGCGTCCACGAAAGCCTCCGCACCACGCCAGCCGTGGCGCTCGGCATCGCGGATCGCGTCTGGACGGTTGGCGACCTGCTGGACGCTGCGCTGGCGACGCAGCCGATTGATCCGGTAGTGACCGCGCCGGATCGGCGAGCGGTTCCGGGTAATCGAGGGCGGACGAAAGGACTGATGGCTGGCTGTTCTAAGCGAATATTTGACCAACGCATGTCATATTATGGGACGCCCCGAAGCTCGACAGCATAGAGCTGACTCGTATCTAAGGCCAAGTGTTCGCGCACCGGGCTGACGAGAAGTTGCAGGTTCAAATCCTGCCGGGGCTACTAATTCAATGGCGGTCCTATCAGGGCCGCCCTTTTTGTATGCGCAGACGGTGGTTATCGAAAAGCGAATTCCGATTGGAAATCGACTCTAATCTCATTCACGCCGTGCTAACCTTGCTGGTATGGCGGATACGGGAACGCAAGGCGATCACCCTAGCCAGCGCTACATGGGCGTACTTGGAAGAGCTTTCCAAGCAAGGCACCCACGGCACATCTGCCCCAGGCGTTGCTGCGACTCTGGTTGAGATCGGCGTGAGGGAAGCGATTGAGAAGGGCTACCTCAAGCTTCGGGTCGCCGACCGCGAAAATCCAGTGGCCTAGTTTGCCGAGCGGAGTGGCCTATTCGGCCAGCACCTGGGGGCGGCACACATATCCCCTTGGAACATGTAACGTGAGTAGATACAAATGGTGTGCCCCACAACCCCCGCGATTCTCGCGGCCGGAGGAAGGCACATGGCCACAACATCGGAGCAGCAATCGGACCGTGCCCGCTTCATCTGGGCGGCTGCGTTTTATTTGTTGGCATTGGCGGCTCAAATGAGCGGCTACACCAACTCTGTAATTGCGATTGCGTTGGCTGGAATTGCCACACTACTTCTTGTCGTCCCGTTGGGACATCAATGCCGAACGTGGCATAGTGCCCGCCGTGAGGCGGGCATGTGGGGCTTAGACTCTTGGTACGTCATCGTCCCGTGCCTGGTAGTCGCCACCATCGCGATTGCCGGGGCCTCTTATGGCTTGGGGTTGAGGGGCGGCGCGGCCAAATCGCCGCCGGGAGAGTTCGCTTCGATCCATTCAAGCACTTCGACGCAGCGCCCCGAATATCTAAAGAACATCGGCTTTTTGTACGATCCTCAATTGCCTCTCGGCATCAGCGCCACTATAGCCTCAACGGTGGATCGCTTGCGTGTTGTGGTGGAGTATCAAGCAGACATTCCTATTTCCGGGCATTTTTCAGGACCCGGAAATGCTCGCCCAATTCAGATAGCGGAATTCAAGGACCTTGTGAGAGGAGCAAACATAAATTTCCAGTTGATCTTTGGGGCCGACAAACCGGCTGGACTACCTGAGTATTTCTGGGGAGAGCCGAAACACAATTTTCCAGTTGGAGGACTCAATCGCGTTCGACTCGTTGTCATCGGACCAGAAAAAACAGAACAACATGTCTATTTCTTTGTTATCCGCGGAATGGCTAGTCAGCTGATTACAATCATTCGCGAACAAGACCATGATTGGATTCGCGAATGGCGCGCAAAGGAAGGTTAATGAATGAAGCACCGTAAGACAGCGGACAGCGCCATGCTGCGCTTCGACAAGCTTCTCCAAGTGATGGCTACTCAACCCGAACCTCAGGGAACGCCCGGAGCAACAACTCGAACATCAAAGCGGGCTGCTGCCGCAAGTTATGGCGATACTCGAACTCGCGAAGGTAAGTCTGCAAGTGCTTCTTCGAAACGTGGACGTAAGTCCCCTTGATGCCGCGCTTCACGTTCGCCCAGAAGCCTTCAATCGAATTGGTGTGAACGTCGTCGCGAACGTATTCTTTCGCTGAGTGATCGACCGTCTCGTGTTCGTAGCCATAGCCGCTCGATCAGCGGCTTGAAAGCCGTGCCATCGTCCGTGTGGATGCGCGAACCGGCCTTCACGAATTTCACGATATGCGGAAGCGACGTTGCGCAGAGCTGCGGTCCATAATGTGCGCGCGTCACGACATCGCCGCCGCGCTCGACCATGCCGAGCACAATGGCCTTGTCGTCGGCTCGCCCTCGCTTGTCCACGCCGCCGATGAAAGTCTCGTCCGCCTCGACGTCTTGCCGGGACCGCCGATCGGGTAGTCGCCGTCAACGTAGCCCATGTACTTGCGGATCAGATTGCACATGCGCCACGCCGTTTTGTACGTCACGCCAAGCTGGCGCTGGACCTCTTTCGCCGCCACGCCGTTCCGCGACGCGCAGAACAGGAACATGACGTAGAACCAGTCCCGCAGCGGCGTGCGGGTGCTTCTCAAACGGCGTTCCGGCGGTCGGATAGACCTGATAGCCGCAGTGCTCGCACTCGAACGAGCGGCGGGCCTTCACCCGGTAGTAGGTCGCCTCTTTGAAGCATTTGAAGCAGGTCAGGCGCTCGCCGAACCGGGTCCGCATCAGGTGCTTCAGGCAGGTATCCTCATCGGGGAACCGCTTCTGGAAGTCCCTGATATTCGGACCGTTTTTGGCCTTGGCCATCGTTCCCTCCGCCGCGTACCCTAGAATATAGGTACTGTATCCGGGTATGTTCTACATGTCTAGAGGGGATATATGCGGGGGGGGGTGGTGTCCGTAGGACACACCTGGGGGTGGGTAACTGGCCTGTTTTGACCCTTAGTGGCCACTTTGAAATTGGCGGTGGCCTGATTTGACTTTAGCCGCCGCTCAGGACGTGTCCTTCGGCGGTTTCCCGAAAGACCCCTCTTTGACCATCCAGGCGATCCCCGCGCCTATGAACGTTCCAACTGCAATGATGAGCAACCCAACCAGCACATAGTCGTCTTGAAAGAGGCGCAGCGGGGATCGGTCGTAGAGGCCATGCGCCTGGAGGTAGGCAACGCCGAAATAACCGCCGAGGCCGAGCCCGACCGCGCCGCCTTTGACGAGGGGCGACCGCTTTTCCCTCTCAAGCGCGCCCTCTTCGACCTTGTAGATGCCGATGTTCGGCACCCCGCGGTTGATCTCGTCTTCCAGCCTCTTGCGTTCCGCGTCATCCATGTCCGGCTCCGCGCAAGCCGCCGCCCCGATTGGCGGCCTCGTCATTTGTGCAGTTAATTGGATACTGGCCTGTTTCGACCCCAGTGGCCTAGTTTGCCTTAGCGATGTTCAAGCTGATCGCCATTGAAGATGTGCAACATGCCGGAGAAGGCAGGGTGGTCTGCCTCCACGACATACCGAACGGCCCCGGCTCGGTTTGTAAAAACCGACACGATGAAGCCCGGATATTCGTAGCCTGAGCGCTTCTTTACTCGGTCGCCTACTTTGAACGGTACGTCTGTCATTTTATCCCCTGTAGGCCGCCGCGCTCGCCACGCAGCCGATTACGCCGGTCGAAACGACGACACAACGCCGTCGCCGCTTCAAGACAATCCAAGGTGACCTGTTCGATTGAGGCTCGCGGCGGCTCCTTGACCACACCCATGCGCTTTGCTGGAATTCAGGCAGGCACAGGGGGTAAACATGATTGCCAGGCTTACCTACGCCGCAGCACTGCTCGGCGTGTTTTGCGTCGCGGCCACAGCCGCTCCGAAGCAAGCTTGTAACCCGCGCGCGGTCTGTCTTGAGAAGATGGGTATCCCAGCCCATTGCAAGTCCGGCATCGCGCGTTTTCCCCGCGTGACCGACCGGGTCAATCAGGCGGTGAACAGTTGCATCGATCAGATGAAGCGCTAGTTCGATCGGCTTGGCTGCACGCAGCTGGTTAGCGGAGTGGCCTGGTTGCCCGGACGGCTGCCTATTTCGGCCAGTACCTGGGGACCCCTCGTGGCCTGGTTTGAGCGCGGGAGTGGCCAGGTTTGAGGCCGCTCCTAGTCGGCGGCATCAAGATCGAGATCGAGGACCATCTCCTGACTGATCCTCTTCGCGAACTTTGCAATCTCGGCAAAGACCTGTTGGCATTCGGGGTCCTTCGCAATAGCCGCCTGCGCCTTCTCGTGGGCCGTCTGGTCACACGTACACAACAACGAACCAGTCTCCGACATTTGGGCCGGTTTGAAATCGACCTAGCCGATAAGTGACCCCGTGTTTGAGGTAGGCGGCCTTCAATCACCTGGCCACGGGCGTGACTACGTCGAGGGTGCCACCACGATAGTGGGAGATGGCTGAAATTGTCATTTGATCTCGCTCCAGTGCCCGCCCTGGTTGGCGGCCGCGTCATTTCTCGGCTTTATTGGATTACCGCTCCATATCCACGACCAGCATATCAAGACCGCCGCGCGTGCCCTTGAGTTTGGCGGCGACGTTTCGAAAGCCGTGCCGCAGGTACAGCGGAAGTGCAGTCAGGCTCGCTTCGATTTTCACCCGCTCGCATCCCTGGGCGCTCATCCAGGCAAGTGCGCGCGAAAGCAACCGAGTGGCCACCCCGCGCCGCATGTGGTCCGGGTCAACATACAGGCCGCAGATCTCCCCAGGCTTGATGCTGCAGAATCCGATGATCGCGCCCTCAACGGTGGCGACCTCTAACATTTCGCCGTCCGCCATTGCGCGAGCATATCCGTCGGGGGTTAGCCCATGCGCCCAACTGCGCGCGATGTCCGGGCCATAGTCCTTCACCGCGATCATCTCGATTGCGCGGGTGTGAACCGCGAGCAGCGCAAGTCCGTCTTGCGGCACGCCCGGGCGGTAGGTGATGATTTGTGACCCCGGAACCATCGTTGAACCGCCCTGTTTGGCGGCTTCGTCATTTGGCGGGCACATGCAAAGTTGGTTTCGCCAGCTTCAGTGCCCATCGGCGCCGTGCGAGTCGTCCCCGGTCGATCGTCCGCCGCCGGAGGTCGTCCAGTGGTCGGGATTGTCCGGGTCCGGCTTCACCTTCGTACCTTGACGAAATGCAAAACCGATAAAGCCCGCCAGCGCCGCGAAGACGAGAAGGCCTATCATCCAATTTGGCATGATCTGCTCCATCACGGCCGTCGGTACTGGCCCCTTTCAGCCCTCACTGGTCCCCTTTGAGGACGTCAGGGGGTCCCTTGTTCAGTTTTTCACAGGCTGGAACCAGGCTTGGAACTCGTCACGATACGGGGAGTTTCCTTCCCGGCACAGGCACCACTTCGGACCGATGGGGTGCGCCATGAAAATGATTGCCGAGTACCTGGAACATGCGCGTCAGTTTGAACGGATGGCGGCGACCGAGACCGATCCGGCGCTAAAGGATTTCTCGCCGGCCAGGCTCTCGCATATCACAAACTGGCCGAGGAACGGGCCGAACGGCCGCACCTGTTGCGTTCGCCGAAGTCTCGCACCGTTGGGCACGCGCCTGAGTGTCCGCGCTGCGCACAGCCGATGAAGCTCACGCAGATGACCCCGCACCCGCACTACAAGAATCTCAGCGAGGAAGTTTTCGCGTGTGCGGCATGTGGCGAGAAGTACAAACGCGCGATGCGGCACTCATAGAGGCCGCCCTGGTTGGGCCTGCTTTGAAATGAGAGGGCCCGATTTTCACAATGTGACGGGAACCGGACAGACACGTTCGAATTCCGGAACTACTGTAGAGGGACTGGAGAGCCGTTGCACTCTTGTTGGGGACCCGCCCATGCCGCAGCCTCTCGACGCACGTCCGCCCGACCCACGCATGCCAACGCAGGCGTGTCCGAATTGCGCACAGCCAATGCGCCTCACCAGCATCGAGCCGCACGAGCGCTACAAAAATCTCGACAGCCGCACCTTTGAGTGTGACTGCGGCGGAACGCTCACCGTTGCGGTCGCGCGGATCGATTAAGCCCCATGCCGCGCTACTACTTCAACACATTCCACAGTGACCGTGAGTTTCAGGACACCGAAGGCATGGACCACGCCTCGCAGAACGACGCGTGGGAAGAGGCCACGACCGCATGCGGCGAAATGATGCGCGACCTGGACGGCGACCTGAAGCCGGGCGAAGAGTGGCGCATGGAAGTGCTGAACGAACAGGGAGAGGTCGTGTTCGTTCTAAGGTTTTCTGCCGAGACAGGACCCGGACACAGGAGCGGGCCGCCCTAGGTTTCCGGTCTCCCGGCTCTCTCCGGATGCCAATGACGTGGCCAATAAGTCCACCGACGGCGGCGCGAGGAACGACAAAAAATCCTGCTCCCTCGCCTCAGATGGACACCCACACATACGCGACTGCCCCGAGGGCCAGGATCATCATCTGGATGACCCGGCCCTGCCATGTCCGCGGCAGGACCATGCGCGAGAAGCGATGCGACCACCGCAGCGGCAAGCGCGGTCTTCTCATGGATGATCTCCTTCCGAGGCTCTCCCGGCCGGCGGCCTCATCATGACCGGCCGCCACCGGCATCGGGCTTTACGACGCGCGCACCGGCGGGGACGTGCCGACCGGCATCATCTCGTAAGGCGGCTTCCAGCCCGGCAGCGCCGCGATGCGCCGGCGCCAGGCATCGATCGCCGGATACGTGGCCGCGATATCGAAGCCGGTCTCTGCGGCCGGGTAGAAGATATAACCCGCCATCGAGAAATCCACGATGGTGAGCCGGTCGCCGAGCACGAAGGGGCGATCGCCGAGATGCTTGTCGACAATCGCGAACGTGCTTTCGACGCGCGACCGCAGGAACGCCAGGACGGCGGGATCGACGGCCGCGGCGTCAGGCAATTCTGAAACCGGTGCATCGCGTAGTTGGCGGTGAATTTGTGATTGTCGAAAAACAGCCAGCGCATGGCCTCGAAGCGCTCGATCGTCCGCCGGCGCGAACTTGCCGGTGGTTTCGGCCAGCCACAGCAGGATCGCGCCCGACTGCGACATGCGCTTGCCCGCGACCTCGAGCACCGGCACCTCGCCCATCGTGTTGGTCCCGGCGCGCCAGTCCGCATCGCGTGTCTCGCCGCCGGCGAAATCGAGCCCGACCGGCTCCCAATCGAGCCCGGCGCAATTGAGATAGAGCGCGATCTTGTAGGAGTTTCCCGAGGCGCCGATGCAATGGAGCTTGTAGTGAGCCATTCCCGCCCCCTCCGGATGGAGGCCTACGCGTACTCCCGTGGTGCATGGCCGTCCGGTTGAGGCCGTTTTTCGCGCTCGATCTGACGTGGCGGCCGGCGGGTTCGAGGCGACGCATGAGTCCGATTGACGCACCGCCCATCCAAAGCCATCCTTGCGGCTTTTCGCCTGAACCGGAAAGTTCCATCGTGCTAATGTCGCGCCAGGGCTTGCTGAGTCGCCGTGCGTGGGGCCCGCATGGAGACGAAAAATGCTCGGGGCATTCGCGCTTGGGGTGGTCTGGACCTTCTGCATCCTGCTGATCGCCGCGATGCTGCTGTTCGGCCCGCAAATCCTCGAACTGATCGACGGCGACGCGAACTAGCGCCCCACCCGGTTCAGGTTCTCGCCGCCGCACAGGCTGCCGCCGACGCAGCCCTCGACGCGCAGCACCGTCGGGCCGGCGTCGATGAGGTTGCCGCTCAGCGTCATGCCGTCGTCGGTGTTGTAGAGCTGCCCGGACCATTTCCCCGGGCCCGCGGGCCGCATCGCGATGAACACCTGCAGGCCGACGAGCGGGCGCAGGCGCTTGGCCGGATCGTGATTGTGCTTGTCGGTCCAGGGCTGGCCGGTCTCGGGATCGTTCGCCGACGACATGCTGACGATGGTGCCGCACAGCGCCGGCCCGCAATGCTGCACGCGGATCGTGGTGCCGTCCTTGTCGCGCCACAGGCCGACGGGTCGGCCGCCGCCGGCAGGCTGATGAAGAGCGCTGCGGCGCAGAGCAGCGCTTTGGCGAATCCGGCATTCATGTGCGTCAGTTCTATTCCGCGGCGGACGTTCGCTGCACTGCGTCCCGCGCATCGGCGCCATGCTTCGGCCCGGCCGCGAGTGACGCATCCGCTGCTGCGCGCCGTCACTGTGACGGCGGCAACGGATGCTCGTCGCGCAGCCGCACCGGCGCGGCGTTCGCGGGCCGGCGCGCCGCGGCCGATCACGCGCGAGCCGATGCGGCGCGCGAGCGAGAGCCCGCGCGCGAAGATCGGCGGCGTTTCCCGCAACGGCCCGCGCGCCTTGCGCTGCTCCGCACGGTCGCGGCCGCCCGCGCGCGGTACAGCGCGTGAAACAGGCGATGGTGGGCGGCGGCGAAATTGTCCCACGTGACGTCCTCGACGCTTTTGCGCAGCGCGAGCTTTTCGCCGACCACCGCGCCGAGCACGCGGCGCAGATCGGCGGCGTCGCCGGTGCGGAATTCGATATGCGGGAAATCCGGCACCCATCCGATCGGCGGCGCGATCACCTTGGTGCCGCAGGCGAGCGCCTCGATCACGCACATCGGCCCGCCCTCGTAGAGCGAGGGCACCAGGATGTAGTCCATCTCGCGGTAGAAGGCCGGCATCTCGGCGTCTTCGAGCGTGCGGCTCGGCCGCGGCCAGCCGCTGCCGGTGAAATGCCATTCGATGCCGGGCGTATCGAGCACCTCGGCGATCAGCGCCTCGCCCTTGCGCCCGCACGGATAGGTGCGCCCGACGACGCCGATCTTCACGCGCGGCGTGAAGCGCTCGAGATCGACCCCCGGCCGGATGACGTGGACCTCGCGCATGCCCGATCGCGCGCAGCTCGGCGGCATAGCGCTCCGCCATGCACACCGCGACATCGACCTCGCGCGCCACCTCGAAGTAGCGCTGCTTCATGTCCGGCAGCGCCTCGTCGACATGCGTGAAGAAGGCAAGCTCGATCGGCGAAACGCGTCCCTGATGTTCGTTGTAGTTGAGATAATACTGGATCGCGGCGCGCGGATCGGCGGCTGTTCGACGTCGTCACATAGGGAAGCCGCTGCGCCAGCGCCTGCGTCATCCGCTCGAGGATCCAGCCGGGATCGCTCGACTTGATGTGCACACTCAACTGCGGCAGTTCGGACGGAAAACGCGTCATCGCTCACCAGATTGGCCGCGCACCTTGGGCAGGCGCCTTCCGGCCGTCAAGCACCCCGGCAGCAAGCCGCACGATTGCGGCGGAAATCCTCACGCTTTCGCGAGCCGCGCGGCATTTCCCCTCGCTTCGACTTGATTTCCGCGTGTCCCGCGCGGAGGCTTACCACTCAGCCGTTAATGCCCGGTGGACAGGTCCGCGCCACCCGATGGAAATGCATCAGGTCCGCTACTTCCTCGCGCTGTGCGAGGAGTTGAACTTCACGCGCGCGGCGGAGCGCTCGCAACGTTGCGCAGCCCTCGCTGACCCGCGCCATCAAGCAGCTGGAAGAAGAGCTCGGCGGCGCGCTGTTTCACCGCGAGCGCGCCAACACCCACCTCACCGAATTGGGCCGCACGCTCAAGCCATACCTCGAGCAGGTCTTCCGCCGCGCCGAGGACGCCAAGCGCGAGGCGCAGGAGTTCGTGCGGCTGCAGAAGACGCCGCTGCGCCTCGGGCTGATGTGCACCATCGCGCCGACCTATCTGCTCGACCTCGTCGCCGAGGTGCGCACGCGCCATCCCGGCATCGAGCTGCAGATCATCGACGCCGCCGCGGCGCAATTGCAGGAGCGGCTGATCGCGGGAGGGATCGACGTCGCGATCTATGCGCTGCCGGAGCTCGCCCTGGACGAGCGGCTGCATCACCTCGCGCTCTACCGCGAGCAGTTCAAGATCGTGCTCGAGCCGAAGCACCGCCTTGCCGCGCAGGGCGCGGTGCGGGTGAAGGACCTCGACGGCGAGCGCTATCTCTGGCGCGTCAACTGCGAGTACGGCCCGGCCGCCGACGCGGTGTTCGATGCGCAGAGCGTCGGCGGTCCGACCGTCTACCAGAGCGAGCGCGACGACTGGATCCTCGCGATGGCGGCCGCGGGGCTGGGCTATGCCTTCATGCCGGCGTTGTGCGTCGATCATCCGGGCGTGGTCGCGCTGCCGCTGGTCGAGCCGGAAATCTGGCGCGAGATCGCTCTCGTCACCGTGCGCGGGCGCCCGCATTCGCCCGGCGTCGGCGCGCTGGTGCAGGAGGCGATGCGGCTGCCCTGGGTCGGAAGGCCGGCGCTGGCGGTCGAGCACGCGCGCTCCGCCTGATCGATACGGCCTCGCTATCGAGACGATACGAACTCGGCATTTCGCAAATCTGCGCCCGCGCTGGATGCTGCGCCGTGGTGATCGCCCATGGAACTGCACCAGATTCGCTATTTTCTCGCGCTCTGCGAGCGAGCTGAACTTCACGCGCGCCGCCGAACAATGCGGCGTCGCGCAATCCTCGCTCACGCGCGCCATCAAGGCGCTGGAGAACGAGCTTGGCGGCGCGCTGTTTCATCGCGAGCGCGCCAACACGCATCTTTCCAAGCTCGGGCAGAAGGTGCGGCCCTTCCTCGAACAGGCTTACGGCCACGTCGAGGGCGCGAAGCGCCAGGCGCAGGACTTCCTGCGGCTGCAGACGACCTCGCTGCGGCTCGGGCTCATGTCCACCATCGCGCCCGCGCAGCTGATCGCGCTTGTCGCCGCGATGCGCGCGCGCCATCCGGGCATCGCGTTGCAGGTCGCGGACGGCGGCGCGCAAGCGCTGCAGGAGCGCCTGCTCGGCGGCGAACTGGACGTGGCGATCTACGCCCTGCCCGGCCTGGCCGCGGACGAGAGGCTCAACCATCTGCCGCTCTATCGCGAGCCGTTCGTCGTGGTCATGGCCGACACGCACCGCCTCGCGCGGCGCGAGACCGTCCGCATGGCGGAGCTTGCCGGCGAGCCGTATCTCTGGCGCCTTCACTGCGAGCACGCCGAGGCGATCGACGCGGCCTTCGCGCAGCACGACGTCGATGGCCCGACGGTTTTCCAGAGCGACCGCGATGAATGGGTCCTGGCGATGGCGGCTGCCGGACTCGGTTACGCGCTGATGCCGGCCCAGAGTGCACCTTACCCCGGTGTGGCCGCGCCGCGCCTGACCGAGCCGGACATCGTCCGCGAGATCGCGCTGGTCACACCGCGCGGGCGGCCGGACGCGCCCGCCGTCGGCGCGCTGGTGCATGAGGTGATGCGCATGCGCTGGACCGGCGCGCCGAGCGCCGCATTGGCGCCCGATTCCCGTTCGCTCGCCGAAGCTTCGGCGCGCTAGCGCCGCGATAGCGCGGCTCTATCGAGATGATGCAAACTCGGCATTTCCGCAAAGCATCGTGCCGTTGTTCCCTGTGCATCGACCGTTCCGCCCCGGGACGGGAAACGCACAGAGGAGAAGTCAATGTCTCTCATCAAATCCGCGCTCGTCGCCGGCGGCATGTCGGTTGCGCTTCTGGCAACAAGCATCACCGGAGCTGTCGCCCAGGGCAACGAGCCGTGGGACGTCAGGAGCGCACCGCCTATGTCGTCATGATGGACGGCACCATGAAGACCGTGCGCCTCGGCGACAAGGGCATGGCCATGCTGATGAAGAGCGCGAAGCGCGTGCCGCGCGGCACGGCTTATCGTGATGAGCGGCGGCCAGCTCTACATGGTCAACGCGTCGAAGATGTTCGACCGCGCCGGCAACGCGATGTTCGGCGATGTTCTGAGCATCATCCTTCGCGCCGTCTCCTCCCGGCGGCGCGACGGCAAACTTCACAAGCTACGTCACGCGCCGAACAGCGCTGGCGTAGCTTTTTCTTCCGTCACACCGGCGCGAGCTTCATCTGCTCCAGCGCCGCGCGCCCGAGCAGGCCGTACGGATTGGCGAGCGTCTCGATGATCTCGAAGTGGTTGTAGCCCTCAGCCACCAGCAGCGAGACCGGCTTGCCCGCCGCTTTGGCAGCCGCCGCGAAGTCGCGGCTCTGGCGCTGGAATTCCGGCGTCTCCAGCGTGCCGTAGGCGACGATCACCGGACAATTGATCTTGTCGAGGTGACGCTGCGCCGACATCGCGTGAAGCGTCTCGTCGCTCATCTTGAGATAGCTCGAGCGCGCCGAGAGCATGACGGCCTTCATGTCGAACATGCCGGAGCAGCACAGCCCGCCCTTGAGCACGTCCTTCGGCACGCCGTAAGTCCTTCTCCCAGTCGGTCACCAGCACGACGCCCGCGAGATGTCCGCCCGACGAATGGCCGGAGAGATAGAGCCGGTTCGGATCGCCGCCGAAGCTCGCGGCGTTCTTGTGGATCCAGGCGACCGCGCGGCGCACCTGATCGGCCATCGGCGCCAGGTCGCCCTTGACGTCGAGCACGCTGGTGAAGTCGAGCGAGATATAATGCGCGCCGGCATGCAGGAAGGTCTCGGCCGGAAACAGATAGTCCGTTGCGCGGCCCGTGCGCCACGTTCCGCCGTGAATGAAGATATGCACCGGCGCGTTCGGCTGTCTGGCGGTGTAGAGGTCCAGTCCCTCGATCGGCGTCGGTCCGTAGGCGAGCCGCTTCGGCGCGCCGAGCCGCGCCCTCACCTGCTCGCTGTTGGTCGCGTAGCGCCCCACCACCTGCCGAAGGTTGGGCGCGTATTTCGACTGGTCGTAGGCGTCGTCCAGCTCCTGCTGGTCGAGATCGAGCCAGACGCGCGGGCCCTTCTGCCGTGCGGGCGGCTGACGCGCCGGGCGCCTGCGCGAACGCCGCCCCGCCCGTCGCCGCCACCGCCGCAAGCCGCCGCCAGCACCGTCCGCCGATTGAAATCGCCCATGTGATCCTCCCGCCGAGCCTGCGCGACGCTATCATATCCTGAATGGCCGGTTGAACCGCCGCGACTGGCATGAACAACGGTGCCGTCCATGACCCTTCCGCAAGCGCTCTCCTTCGCCATCATCGCCGCCATGATGGCGCTGTTCGTCTGGGGGCGGCTGCGCTACGACCTCGTCGCGCTGCTGGCGCTGCTCGCCGCGATCGCTGCCGGCATCGTGCCGTTCGACAAGGCCTTCTCCGGCTTCTCCGACGACATCGTCATCATCGTCGCCTGCGCGCTGCTGGTCAGCGCCGCGGTCGCGCGCTCCGGCATGATCGAGGACGCGCTGCGGCCGCATCGCGCCCTATCTGACGCACGCGCACCATCGCAGGTCGCGGTGCTGGTCGGCACCGTCACGGTGCTGTCCGCCTTCGTGAAGAACATCGGCGCGCTCGCGATGCTGATGCCGGTCGCGTTCCAGCTCGCGCGCAAGACCAACAGCTCGCCGTCGCATCTTCCTGATGCCGATGGCGTTCGGCTCGCTGCTCGGCGGCATCGTCACGCTGGTCGGCACCTCGCCGAACATCATCGTGTCGCGGCGTGCGCGAGGAGCTGGTCGGCGAGCCGTTCAGCGATGTTCGACTTCACGCCGGTCGGCCTCGGGCTCGCGGTCGCGCGGCGTGATCTTCCTCGCCTTCGGCTGGCGGCTGCTGCCGCGCGGCCGCAAGGGCGCCGCCTCGATGGACGCGGCCTTCAACCTCGAGGGCTACACCACCGAGGCGAGCGTGCCGGAGGACTCGCCGCTGGTCGGCAAGACGATCGGCGAGCTCGAAGCGCTCGCCGAGGGCGAGGTCGAGGTGTTCATGATCGTGCGCGGCCGCACGCGCCGCCTCGCGCCGGCCGACAGCACCGTGCTCAAGGCCGGCGACATCCTGCTGATCGAGGGCGAGCCGGCCGCGCTGGAGCGGGTGGTCGACGAGGCCGAGCCTCAAGCTCGCGCGCGACGAGACGCCGAGCGAGACCGCCGACACGCCGAGCGACGAGATCGGCGTGATGGAAGCGGTCGTCAGCGACGAACTCGCCGCTGGTCGGCCGCACGCCGATGCAGGACCGGCTCGACGAGCGCTACGGCGTCAACCTGCTCGCGGTCAGCCGCAGCGGCGAGCGCATCACGCAGCGCCTGCGCTCGGTCAGGCTCAAGCGCGGCGACGTGATCGTGCTGCAGGGCAACCTGCAACACGCTGCCGGAGACGCTCGGCGAGCTGCGCTGCCTGCCGCTCGCCGAGCGCGACCTGCGGCTCGGCGGCGCGGCCGCAGCATGCTGCCGCTGTCGATCCTGGTGCTCGCGATGGCGCTCGTCGCCGCCGAACGTCGTGCCGGTCGCGATCGCGTTCTTCGGCGCCGCGGTCGCGATGCTGCTGATCCGCGCGCTCACGCTGCGCGAGGCCTACGAGGCGATCGAGTGGCCGATCCTGGTCATGCTCGGCGCGCTGATCCCGGTCAGCGACGCGCTGCGCACGACCGGCGGCACCGACCTGATCGCCGGCTGGCTCTCGGCCGCCGCGCGACGCCTGCCGCCGATCGGCGCGCTCGCGCTGATCATGGTCGCGGCGATGGCGGTGACGCCGTTCCTCAACAACGCCGCGACCGTGCTGGTGATGGCGCCGATCGCGGCGAGCTTCGCCAAATCGCTCGGCTACAAGCCCGACCCGTTCCTGATGGCGGTCGCGATCGGCGCGGCCTGCGATTTCCTCACGCCCGATCGGCCACCAGTGCAACACGCTGGTGATGGGCCCGGGCGGCTACCGCTTCGGCGACTACTGGCGGCTCGGCCTGCCGCTGTCGATCATGGTCGTGGTCGTCGGGCGTGCCGCTGATCGCGCTGTTCTGGCCGCTGAAGTGAACTGCTAGTGCATGACCTTGTCCGAAAACCGGTTCCCGCTGTCGGGACAGCGCTCTTCTTGCAGCCTGCTGGCCTGCTTGTTGACCTCCGCAATGGTCGCGCCGACCTGCGCGGCGTTCTTCGCCTTGTCGGCGCTGGTGTCGCAGCGCGCGAACACCGCGCGCACCTGCGTCAGCGACGCGACGTGCCGGCGGTAGGCCGCGCATTGCGCCGCGGCCGTGCCTTTCGCGGCGCTCTCCATCGCCTCGCGCGTGCGCTTCAAATTCTGCGAGGTCGCCACCAGGTCGTCGCGGCAGGCCGCCGAGGCCGCGCCGGCGTATCCGCCAAGCACGATGGCGAGGAGCAGCGTTCGCGCGAGCAGGTTCATTTGCACACCGAGTCACCTTTGATTTTGCGGACTGTCTAGGCCAATCCGCGCGCCGGCGCCACTGGCAACGGCATCGCGCGCTGCGCTAGAACTGGCCGTGGCGATGGTGTTTGACGATGGTGGCGTCTAGACTGTGCTCGTGCGAACTGACGGGAACCTGACGGCCATGACGACTTCATCTGTGACCGGGCGCTGCCTGTGCGGCGACATCCGCTATGAATACACCGGCGCGCCGGTGAAGATCCTGCATTGCCATTGCGAGAGCTGCCGGCGCCATACCTCATCGCCGGATCGATTGAAAAAAAAAAAAAAAAAAAAAAAAAAAAAAAAAAAAATATTTTGGTGATGTTTGGTAAGATAATAGTTGATAATAAGAGATAAATTTGCTGGCGCCAGGCCGTCGTCGCCGATCACGACTTCGTTGTGCGTGCCGCGCGAAAGCTTTCGCTACCTGAGCGGCAGCCCGGTCGCCTACGCGTCGTCGCCCGGCGTGACGCGCACGCATTGCGGCCGTTGCGGCTCGCCGATCAGCTACACGTCCGATCGCAACACCCAGGTCGATCTCTATATCGGCACGCTCGACGATCCGGCGGCCGCGGTGCCGGAGTATCACGCGCAACGTCGCCGATCAGTTGCCCTGGTTCGAGACCCACGACGCGCTGCCGCGCTACGCGCGCGGCAAGACCGGCAACACGCCGGTGCGGACCGGCCCGCGCGAGACGACGTGATGCGGGGCGTGGAGGTGCCGCCTACTCCGCGAAAAACGCCCGCAGCATCGCGTTGACCTTCTCGGGCGCCTCGACCTCGGGCAGGTGGCCGACGCCGTCCATGATCTCGTGCTTCGCCTGCGGCATCGCCTTGGCGAGGATCGCGGCGTTCTTGTCCATCGGGTTCACGCGGTCCTCGTTGCCCGAAATCATCAGCACCGGCGCGGTGACCTTCGCGGCGACGGTCTCGGGATCGTAGCCGTCCGCCAGGCCGAGCTTGACGCCATGCATGAAGCCGCGCGGGCTGGTCGCGCGCACCGTGTCGCGCACGAGGCTGATGCGTCTGCTCCGACGCGTTCTTCGCCGACCAGCGCGTTCACCCGCGCGCCGAAGCCGTAGCCGCCCTTCGCGATCTGCCCCTCGCGCGTCGCGATGATCTTCGGCCTTGTCCTCGTCGGTCATGCCCTTCGGCCCGATGCCGGTGCCGGTCATCGCAAGACGGATGACACGGTCCGGATAGTGGATCGCGAAGCACTGCGCGACGCGGCTGCCGAACGAGTTGCCGACGACGTTGACGCGGTCGAGCTTCACGGCGGCGAGGAAGTCCACGACCGCATCGGCATAGTCCTGGCAGGTCGGCCACTCGGTCTTGAACGCATCGGAGAGGATGTAGCCCGGCGCGTTCCAGGCGACGACGCGGAACGCATCCGACAGGCCGGCAAGCTGGAAGCGCCAGTGCATCGAATTGGCGCCGACGCCGTGCAGCAGCAGGATCGCCGGCGCATCGGGCTTGCCCGCCTCCATGTAGCTCCAGCGGTCGCCGAGATATTTGTCGCGCGCGCCGATCTCGGCGAATTTCAGATCGGGGAGCGGCGGGATCGTTTGTGCGCCGGCCGAGGTCACGAGCGTCAGACCGAGCACGAAAGCGCAGAGCCGCAGCATGGTCGTCTCCCCTGTAGGCGTGACATGGTGCGACAGGCCGCTCAGCGGATCAACAGCATCGCGACGAGCAGGATCGCAATCTGCACGCAGAACACCGTGACGTTGGTGTCGAGCGCGAGCGGCTTGCCGCCGATCTGCACGGTCGCGAGCGGCGGAACGCCGTTGGTGTCGGCGACGCTGCCGCCGAAGCGCGGCATCGAGAACAGCGTCGCGAAGAAGCCCGCATACATCGCGACCGCGAGCGCCGCCGCGAGCCAGAGCTTGGTCGACGGCCCGGCGGTCCAGATCAGCGCCAGCGCGATCAGCCCGATGCCGCAATAGCTCGTGACCTGCCACACGACATGGAAGCGCGCGTGCGGCGTCCACAGCGGATTGGTGGCGTGCGTCTTGTTGAAGTCGGCGATCGCCGGTCCCAGACTGTAGCCGAGCGTGTTGAGCGTCAGCAGCGCCCGCGCGATCAGGTTGTCGGTTGCGAATTCCATCGATGCCTCCCCCGTCGCGACGGAGGATATCACCCCAGATTCAGTTCCTTGAAGAAGTCGTTGCCCTTGTCGTCGATCACGATGAAGGCCGGGAAATCCACCACCTCGATGCGCCAGATCGCCTCCATGCCGAGCTCGGCATATTCCAGCGTCTCGACCTTCTTGATGCAGTGCTCGGCGAGGTTCGCCGCCGAGCCGCCGATCGAGGCGAGATAGAAGCCGCCGTGCTTCTTGCAGGCCTCGCGCACCGCGGCCGAGCGGTTGCCCTTCGCGACCATCACCATCGAGCCGCCGGCCGCCTGGAACGTCATCGACGAACGAATCCATCCGCCCCGCCGTGGTCGGGCCGAACGCGCCCGAGGCGTAGCCGTCCGGCGTCTTGGCCGGGCCGGCGTAATAGACCGGATGGTTCTTGAAATAGTCCGGCAGCCCCTGCCCGCTCTCCAGCCGCTCGCGCAGTTTGGCGTGCGCCAGATCGCGCGCGACGATCATCGGGCCGGAGAGCGAGAGCCGCGTCTTGATCGGATACTTGCGACAGCTGTCGCGAGGATCTCCTTCATCGGCTGGTTGAGGTCGATCTGCACCACCTCGCCGCCGAGCTTGCCGGTCCGACCTCGGGCAGGTACTTCGCCGGATTGTGCTCCAGCTCCTCGAGGAACACGCCGTCGCGCGTGATCTTGCCGAGCGCCTGGCGGTCGGCCGAGCACGACACGCCGAGCCCGATCGGCAGCGACGCGCCGTGGCGCGGCAGCCGGATCACGCGCACGTCGTGGCAGAAATACTTGCCGCCGAACTGCGCGCCGACGCCGAGCGACTGCGTCATCTTCAGCACCTCCTGCTCCATCGCGAGATCGCGGAAGGCGTGGCCGTCCTCGCGACCCTTGCGTCGGCAGGTTGTCGAGATACTTGGTCGAGGCGAGCTTCACGGTCTTCATCGTCATCTCGGCCGAGGTGCCGCCGATGCACGATCGCCAGGTGATACGGCGGGCACGCCGCGGTGCCGAGCGTCAGGATCTTCTCCTTCAGGAACGCCATCATGCGGTCGTGCGTCAGGATCGACGGCGTCGCCTGGAACAGGAACGCCTTGTTGGCCGAGCCGCCGCCCTTGGCGATGAACAGGAACTTGTAGGCGTCCTCGCCCTCGGCGTAGATCTCGACCTGCGCCGGCATGTTGATTGCGTGTTCTTCTCCTCGAACATGGAGACCGGCGCGAGCTGCGAATAGCGCAGGTTCTTCTTCAGGTACGCGTCGCGCGCGCCCTCGGCGAGCGCGGCCTCGTCGTCGCCGTCGGTGAAGATGAGGCGGCCCTTCTTGCCCATGATGATCGCGGTGCCGGTGTCCTGGCACATCGGCAGCACGCCGCCGGCCGCGATGTTGGCGTTCTTCAGCAGGTCGTAGGCGACGAACTTGTCGTTGCCGGTCGCCTCCGGGTCCTCGACGATGTGTCTGCAGCGAGGCGAGATGCGCCGGGCGCAGCAGATGATTGATGTCGATGAACGCGGCTTCGCGACAGCGCCCGCATCGCCTCGTGCGAGACGACCAGCACCTCGTTGCCCAGGATGGTCTCGACCCGCACGCCCTCGGCGGTGATCTTGCGGTAGGTGGTGGTGTCCTTGCCGAGCGGAAACAGCGGCGTGTGGCGGTAGGGGGGGAGCGGGTGGGAGGTGAGGGGGGCGTTCATTGCGAAAAATCCTGAAATGGCAGAGCTTCAACTCGTCTTGGGAAGATGCAGCTATTCTTCGTCAACCATCCTAATCAGAGCGTTAGCCAAGACATACGTCTCGACTACCGCACCGATTTGAGCATCTTTCGCGATGTGAGCAGCTCGAGACCGCTGCAGTGTAGAGCTTCATTACCTTTCTGAACATCTCAAGGCGCTCGCGTCCGGGCGGACACAGGTATGCAGCGACAAACGCAGATACCCGGAAACGCAGCTCCGTTGCTGACGGCGAGAAAAGCTTTTCGACGGCGTCGCACATTGTAAGTCGCGACGCCAATGTCCTTCACGAACCGTCGCGCCGTCGAAAGCCTTCAACGCGGTGTAGAGTCTTGACTCTCCACCAACAGCCGACCTGCCGGAAGCCATTTGCCTCTGATCCAGCGCCAACAGCTCGATGTCTAGGCTCGGCGCCGGCTCATGGGGCGGATCCAATATCTTCTGCGCGACCTCGATGGTGCAAGCCGCATCGCCGAGTCCGCGGCTATCGGAACCACGATCTGGCGCTGAAAAGCAAGCGTCGCACCGGCGCGGACGCTATCACGCAGCTAAGACAACGTAGCGTCTTCTCGCACCAAAAGTCTTCGCAAGCGCATCAGAATTCGCGGCCGACCTGCTGACGATTCTGTAGCGACGCGGCTGCCGAGCCGCCAAGGCGGAGGATGCTTCAGCGATCTGCTCGCGGCCGGAGCGACGGCGTATCGAGCAGCTACGATTGCATCGGTCGCCTTGATGCACGCCGTAGCCGAGCCGAAATCCGCAAGCGAACGGTGCGGATGCGGCCAGGCCATCGGTAGCTCGCCCGTTCCGACTACGCCCATGACATAGGTCCCCGCACTTCTTCTCATACCGCCACACCTCAAACTCAAACACGCCATCCGGCGTCTCCAGCCGGTTCACTGCGTCCGCGCCCTCACCCACCCGCACTTCTCGTAGAACCGCGCCGCGCGGTCGTTGCCGATCCCGCAGGCGAGCCAGGCGGTCGCAACACCGCGCGCCGGCGAGCCGCGCCTCGGCGTCGGCGATGAGCGCGGCCGCGATGCCCGAGCCGCGCGCCTCACGCGCGACATAGAACTGATAGAGTTCGTCGTCCTTCAGCATGAAGAAGCCGGACGGCGCGCCGGGCGGCCCGATAACGAACGTGTCGGCGAGCGCCGCCGCCATCCGCTCGCGGAAGCTGTCGAGCGTGCGCGCCCGGACGAGCCCCGGCGGCGCGAGCGAGGCATGCGCGTCGTGCCAGCCCTCGTGCCAGAGCCGCGCCAGATGATCGATCTCGGCCGTCGACGGCCGGCCTGCACGATCCATGCGCGCCCTCACTTCGCCCCATACGCCTTGAACTCCTCGGCGACGTCGCGCTGGAGCATGATGGCGGCTTCCATCTCGTTCTGGCCCGCCGCGTCGCCCGAGATCAGCCGCGCCATGCCGCGGCCATAGAGCGAAAACGCCCGCGCGGCGTCGATCCCGATCGCCGCGCTGAAGTCCGCAATCGCATTGTCGAGATCGCGCCGCATGAGATGGAGGTAGCCGCGCCGCTCGTAGGCCGCGAGGCCGGGACTGGTCCGGATCGCCGCGTCGCAGTGCCTCGAGCGTCACGCAAGGCACGCGCGCGCTCGCGCTCTCGGCCAGCGCCGGCCCGGCCGCGAGCAGCACGAACAAAACCGCCGCCGCGATCATGCGCATCGAAAAGCCTGTCCTGTCCTGCGGCGTGATTGCGGATGAATCGTATCCGACCTAGTCATCGCGATCCGCAATCGAGCGCCGTGAGGGATTGCGCCGATGCCGCAAGACGCAGCGCCCGACGCCTTCTGGGATCCCGTCGCGTTGCGCCGCGGAGTCCTGATCGCGGCCGGCATCGAGACCGCATTCTTCGTGCTGACCATCGCGTTGGCTGCGCGCCGGTCCGGCACGCCGGGAACCAGCGAGGCGACCATCGCGGCCGTCGTCGCAACGCTGGTGTTCTTCCCCTTCGTGCTGCCGGCGCTGCTGCTTGGCTATTTCGACCGCATGCTGATCCTGGCGGCGGGACTTGCCGCGATCGCCGCGATGATCGATGTCGCGATGTTCTTTACGATCTCGCTCTGAGCACGGACAACCCTACTCCGCGGCCGCCCGCTTCTCCCCGGCAAACGCCGGCATCACCTCGCGGGCGAAGCGGCGCAAGTTGGCGACGCCGGCGCCGCCGCCATTGAGCAGCACGTGTGCGACGCCGGCGGCGCGCAGCGCGTCGAGCTTCGCGGCGATCTCGTCCGGCGTGCCGAACATCGCGCTCTCCTCGGCGGCATCGAGCGTGTAGTCGAACGACAGCATGCTCGACTTGACCGCGCCGGGCGCGGCCGCGAGCTCGGTCATCCGCCGCTGGTTGGCGAGCCGCGCCTCGACCGCCTGGCGCTTGTCGGCGGCGTCCTTCGCCACATAGAACGCGCGCGCGACGCCGACATCCATGCGGATCGAACGCCCGCCCGCATCGCCTCGACCTCGGCCCTGTAGATGTTGAAGCGCTCGATCGTCAGCGCGGTCGAGGCGAACTGGTCGAGCAGCAGCTTGGCGCCGCGCCGCGCCACCTTGCGGATCGAGTCCGGCTGGCCCGCCGCCATCCAGATCGGCGGGTGCGGCTTCTGCCGCGTCGGCGGCTCGACCACGATGTCCTCGAAATGCCAGAACTTGCCGTGATGCGAGAAACGCTGATCGCTGGTCCACGACCTGACGATCAGCGCGAGCGACTCCTCGAAGCGCTCGTCGGCCTCGGCAATCGGGATGCAGAAGCTCGCGAACTCGTTGTGGCGATAGCCCTTGCCGACGCCGAATTCGAGCCGCCCGCCGGACAGCAGGTCGATGGTCGCGGCCTGTTCGGCGAGCAGCACCGGATTGTGCCAGGGCAGCACCAGCACGGCGGTGCCGAGCCGCAGGGTCGAGGTGCGCGCCGCCACCCAGGTCAGCAGATTGAGGCTCGCCGACACCTGGCCGAAGCCGGTGAAGTGATGCTCGACCACGAAGGTCGACGCGTAGCCGAGCGCTTCGGCCTCGACATTGTAGTCGATGAACTCGCGAAAACCCTGCGCCGAGTCGATGTCGGAGCCGCCGCGCCGGGCCTGCGCGCTGCCGAACAGTCCGAATTTCATCTCCTGGATATCCTCGTATGCCGCCTGATGCTTCTTCAGCCGGAACGCCAGCATCACCAGCAGCACCCCGAACACGACCGCATAGGCGGCGATCACCCAGATCAGCCCGATCGCGCCCGCGCCCGGCGCGACCAGCAGCACGATGCCGAACAGCACCGAGAGCACGCCGCCCAGGATCAGCGTCCACTCGTTGTCGATCTCCTTGCGCAGCTTGATCGCGCCGGCAATCTGGAAAACACCGAGCACGATCGCCCAGCAGGCGATGAAGATCAGCAGCAGCAGCGCGGTCAGCGCCGGCCACATGAAGGTGAGGATGCCGGCCGCGATGCCGGCGACGCCGATCAGCGCGAGCCACCAGCGCGAGCCCATGTTGCCGCCCATGATCGCATGCGCGAGCGCGAGCACGCCGTCGACCAGCACGAACGCGCCGTAGAACAGCACGAGCGTCACCAAGCGTGAGGCCCGGCCACATGAAGGCGAGCACGCCGAACACGATGAACGCGATGCCGCGCAGCAGAACGAGCCACCAGTAGCGCGACAGCGTGTGCAGCAGGGTCGGCGGTGTCAGAGTCGGTGCAGACATGGTCATGGCGGCCCCCGGTTTCGTGGCTGGCAAGCCGGCGCCGCGCCGGCTCCGGCCACGGATTGTTTCATTTGTATCACAGGAGCGCCGCGGCGCAGGATCCATGAACCTCACCCGGCCCCTCCCCGACCAATGGGCAAGTGAGACAGACATCGGCCCCGAAAGAACCAACATGACAATGGCGGCCGCCGGCACGAACGCGCAGATCGCTCCTCCGGGCGCGCTGCGCGTCGCGCTCATCGTGATCGCGGACTCTCGCAATCGCAATGATCGCGTCGCGTCACCGTGCTTTGCCGCTCGCGTTCCGATGCGATGTTCTGGTTTGCCACCGCACGCGAGCCTGCTGACGCCCTCCCGTTCGCGCAGGGCGTGACGCTTCGGGCTGTGGACCACGCTGGTGCTCCTGCTCGCGGTGTTGCCGGCGCTCGTGCTGGCGATCTGCAATGTCGCGGTCCGCCGCGCGCGCCGCCATCGCGACGCTCGCCGCGCTGATGCTGGTGCACTCGGTCCGACCTGCCGACTGCTTCCCGATCCACGGGCTCGGAGCTTTCGCGTCGGCACGCCCGGCGCTGGTCGACGGCGCTCGAGCGCGTCGTCGTTCCGCTGCTCGCGCGTCGCGGCGTGCTGTGCTCGCGAGCGCGCGACCGGCATCTCGCGGCGTCTGCGGCCGTATCGTCACGCATGCCGACGATCCTGCACCGTTCGACCGGCGTCGATCCTGCTTCTGCGATCGGCGCTCGACGAGTCGGCACGGCTCTGCCGTGCCTCGACGCTCGTCCTGGCGCTCTTCGGCACTCGCCGCAGCTGATGCCTCGCCTGCGGCGATCCGCCTGCCGCAGCGCCTTTCGCATCGACGCCGCAGTCGCGCTAGGCTCTCCCCGAAATATCGGGAGGGATCTGAATGCTCACGCGCCGCAAAATCCTGATTTCGGCTTCCGCGCTCGCGCTCTCGGGCGAGCCTTGCGCGCGCGCAAGCCTGGCCGAACCGCTTCGTGCGGCTGATCGTGCCCTACCCGGCCGGCGGCGGCGCGGACGCGATCGCGCGCATCGTCGGCAGCAAGCTCACCGAGATGTGGGGCCAGCAGGTGCTGATCGAGAACAAGGGCGGCGCCGGCGGCAACATCGCGTCGGACGCGGCCGCGAAGTCGCCGCCCGACGGCTACACGATGTATCTCGGCGCCGAATTCCTCACCACCAATCCGCACGTCTATCCGAAGCTCTCCTACGATCCGATCGCGGACCTCACAGCCGGTCACGCGCCGTGGTGCAGTATCCGACCATCGTGGCGCTGCCGAACTCCTCGCCGGCGAAGACCGTGCAGGAGTTCATCGCCTACGCGAAAGCCAATCCCGGCCGCACCTTCGGCACGCCGGGCCACGGCACCGGGCCGCATCTCGCGGGCGAGCTGTTCAAGCGCGCCGCCGGCATCGAGCTCACCCACGTGCCCTATCGCGGCGCCGCGCCCGGCGCTGAACGATCTCATCCCCGGCCGCATCAACTCGTTCTTCAACAACATCGCGCCGGTGGTGCCGCTGATGCAGCAGGGCCAGGTGCGCGGCCTCGCGGTCACGACCGCGCGCCGCTCCGGCGCCGCGCCGGACGTGCCGACCATCGCGGAGTCCGGCCTGCCCGGCTTCGACGTGCCCGGCTGGTACGCGATCTTCGTGCCGGCGAAATCGCCGCCCGAGATCGTCGCGAAGATGAACGCCGACATCAACGCGGCGCTCGCCGATCGCGACGGTGAAGGGCAGGCTCGAAGACCTCGGCCTGTTCGTCGGCGGCTCGACGCCGGAAGCGCTCGGCGCCTACCTCAAGGCCGAGACCGAGAAATGGGGTCCGGTGATCAAGGCGGCCGGCATCACCATCAAGGAATGAGGGGTTTCGCAAACGCATGCATGCGCCGCTGACGCGGGCATACGCAATGCGCGTGCTCGCCGCGAACGCGCGTGCTACCAGACGGCGTTCTTTCGGCTTTCTCGGGAGCGAAACGTTGAGCGTTGCCGGCACCGAGCCGGGCGTCGAAGGCTGCGGCCCCGGCGCGCAGCGAGAACATTCCGCTCGCGATCTTCTCATGGTCGCGTCCGGCGCGGTGTTCACCTGCTCGAATGCCGCGTCGAAATGGCTGGTCGCGACCTATCCGATCGGCGAGGTGCTGTTCACGCGCACGCTCGTCTCGCTGCTCACGATGGCGCCTTCATCCTGCCGACGACCGGCCTTGCGGTGTTCCGCACGCGCGCGGCTGCGGCGCGCACGTGATGCGCGCCGACTCGCAGTTCGCCTCGCAGACGATGCTGCTGATCGCCTTCAGCATGATGCCGCTCGCCGGCGCGACCGCGATCATGTTCTCCTCGCCGATCTTCACGACGCTCGCCTCGGCCTATTTCCTGCACGAGAAGGTCGGCCCGGCGCGCTGGGCCGCGCTGCTGGTCGGCTTCCTCGGCGTGCTGGTCATCGCCAATCCCGGCGCGGACACGTTCCAGATCGGCGCGCTGTTCGCGCTCGGCAACGCGATCCTGTTCGGCACCGTGGTGGCGGGCGTGCGCGGCATGACGGCGACCGAGTCGACCGGGACGCTGATCATGTACCAGCTCACGCTGCTGACGGTCTGTCTACGCGCTGACGCTGCCGTTCGGCTTCGTCATGCCGACCGGCTTCGATGCGCTGATCATGATCGCGCAGCGGCGTCGGCAACGGCGCCGCGCAATATCTGTGGACGCGCGCGATCCATCTGGCGCCGGCCTCGGCGGTCGTGCCGTTCCAGTATCTGCAGCTGGTCTGGGCGATGCTGCTCGGCTTCGCGATCTGGGGCGACATGCCGACCGTCGGCCTGCTGATCGGCTCGGCGATCGTGATCGGGTCCGGGCTGTTCCTGTTCTGGCGCGAGACGCGGCGCGTGCCGGTGGCAGGAGCCGGATACCTAGCGACGACGCGAGGCTCGCGAAATACGCTCTTTGCATGGGGTCGTTTTTCGAGATTTTTGCTCCATGCGTCGGTCAGGCCGCTCAAGCATCCAGCGGCTTGTAGTAGCGGTAGATGCCCCACTGGCTGAACGGGATGCGCCGCTCCGATGCGAGATAGGCGGCGATGCGCGGGCGCTTCGCGACGCGGTCGTGCAGCGCGATCACGCCGCGGCATCTTCTTCTCGAACCGCTTCATGCGCTTGGGAAACGCGTAGCGCAGCCCCTCGACGATCTGGAACAGGCTGAGATCGACGTAGCTGAGCCTGCGGCCGAGCAGATAGGGGCCGCCGCTGCGCGCCAGGACCTTCTCGAAATAGCCGAGGAATTTCGGCACGCGGTAGCGCCAGAAATCCTTCGTGCGGCGCTTGGCCGACGGGATCTGCTCCTCGAAATAGAGCCAGCTCGTCACCGGATGATGGGTGTCGTGGATCTCCACCACCAGGTCGGTGATGGTGAGCTGCAGCTGGTGCGCCCACAGCCGGTCGGCCTCGCTCTTCGGCGCAAGCCCGAGCCGCGGCCCGAGATAGAGCAGGATGTTCGCGGTCTGCGCGATGACGTGCTTGCCGGCCTTCAGGAACGGCGGCGCGAACGGCGGATGCTTCTCGCCCTTGCGCTCGATGCAGCTTCGTCGATCGCCTCGTCGCCGCGCTTGCGCGCGACGTCGACGTAGTCGGCGCCGGCCTCCTCCAGCGCGAGGCGGACGAATTCGCCGCGGCCCTGGATGGCCGGCCAGTAGTAGAGCTCGTAGCGCATGGGATCGCTCCGGCTGCGATTCCGTTATTTCCCGGCGGATACCGCGCGGCAAGGGCACGGATTTGACGCAATCGCGGTGGCACCGCATAAGCCACGTTCGAATCCAGGGCCTCGGGAGGCCATCCATGTTCCGCACATTCGCCGCAACGTCGCTGCTGACGCTCGCCTGCGCCATGCCGGTGCAACAGGCCGCCGCGCAGGACGCGATCGGCGGCGCGATCTTCGGCGGCGCCGCCGGCGCGATCCTCGGCGGCGCGATCGGCGGACGCGGCGGAGCGGTCGCCGGCGGCATCATCGGCGGCACGACCGGCGCGGCGATCGCGTCCGAAGGCCAGCGCCGCCGCGAGGGCTACTACTGGTATCGCAACGGCTGCTACATGCAGCGTCCGGACGGCGCCTATGTGGTGGTCGGCGCCGCAGTATTGCGGCGGACCCGGCTATGGCCCGCCGCCTGCGGCTTACGGTCCGCCGCCCGGCCTAGTCGGGGCCCGGCTACGGTCCGGCGCCTGCCGTCGCGGTCGATGACGACGACGAGGTCGAGATGGTCGCGCCCGGCCGCGCGCGCGGTCAGCGCCGACGCGGCTGCGGCCTGCGCGCGCAAATACCGCTCCTACGATCCGCGCAGCGGCACGTTCCTGTCGCTCGACG
>CAWIXG010000025.1:0-157534 GCA_963839985.1 uncultured Alphaproteobacteria bacterium
TCCGCTTTCGGCGGTTGCGCCGTGCGCGCCAAATGCTCTTTTCGGCGCATGACCACGACGACGAATCCCGCATCGTCGGCGCGGGCGTTTGCTCTGCCGAACCTGCTCACCTACGCGCGCATCGTCGCGGTGCCGGTCGTGGTCGGCTGCATGTATTTCCAGTCGATCCTCGGTACGGGCTGTGGCTGCGCTGGGTCGCGCTCGCGATCTTCATCGCCGCCGGCATCACCGACGTGCTCGACGGCTACGTGGCGCGCACCTAGGGGCCAGCAGTCGAGCTTCGGCCGCATGCTCGATCCGATCGCCGACAAGCTCCTGGTCTCGTCCTGCCTGCTGATGCTCGCGGCCGACGAGACGATCAGCGGCTGGGCGCTGTGGGCGGCGATCGTCATCCTGTGCCGCGAGATCCTGGTCTCGGGCCTGCGCGAATATCTCGCCGAGCTGCGCGTCACCGTGCAGGTGACGTGGCTCGCCAAATGGAAGACGTTCCTGCAGCTGCTCGCGGTCGGCTTCTGCATCGCCGGCGAGGCGGGCGACAAGGTCCTGCCGATCACCACCGAGATCGGCATCGCGCTGCTCTGGCTCTCGGCGCTGCTGACCCTATATACCGGCTGGGATTATTTCCGCGCCGGCGTGCGCCATCTGATCGACGATTGACATGAAGCTCTCTATTTCGCCTGGGTGCGCGAGCGCATCGGCAAGCCCGACGAAGAGGTCGAGTTGCCGGCGTCGGTGCGCACCGTCGGCGATCTGGTCGCGTGGCTGCAGGGGCGCGGCGAGGAATACGCCTACGCGTTCGAGAACGCGAACGTGATCCGCGCCGCGATCGACCGCACGCACGTGAAGCCCGATACGCAGATCGCCGGCGCGCGCGAGATCGCGTTCTTCCCGCCGATGACGGGCGGCTGACGTGACCGTCCGCCTGCAGCGCGAGGACTTCGACGTCGGCGCCGAGATCGCGCGCGCTCAGCGCACGGGCGCACCGACGTCGGCGCGGTCGCGAGCTTCACCGGCATCTGCCGCGGCGACGGCATCGCGGCGATGACCCTGGAACATTATCCCGGCATGGCCGAAGCCGAGATCGAGCGCCATGTCGAGGAAGCGCAGACGCGCTGGCCGCTGCTCGGCGTCACGGTGATCCACCGCTACGGCCGCCTGGTTCCCGGCGACAACATCGTGCTGGTCGCCACCGCCTCGTCGCATCGCGAGGCGGCTTTCGCGGCGGCGGAATTTCTGATGGACTATCTCAAGACGCGCGCGCCGTTCTGGAAAAAGGAGGAGCGCGCCGGGGGCGACGGTTGGGTCGAGGCACGACAGAGCGATGCCGCCGCCGCCGCAAGGTGGAGCGGCCGCAGACCGGAGGCCGCCGAATGACGACTACAAAGACTACGACCGGCGCAAAGTCGGCGCTGCTAGACGCTGGGGGAGGGAGTCATGATCCGCTGGATCGCCGCGGGCTTCGCGGCGCTCGCAAGCTGTTCCGCGGCGTTCGCCGACACGGTGAACTATTTCCCGGTGACCTCCGGCGCGCATCCGCATGACGTCGCGGCCGCGCCCGACGGCACCGTGTGGTACACGGCGCAGCGCCAGGGCGCGCTCGGCATCCTCGATCCGAAGACCGGCAAGGTCGAGCAGGTGCCGCTCGGCAAGGGCGCGTCGCCGCACGGCGTGATCGCGGGTCCGGACGGCGCCGCGTGGATCACCGAGAGCGGGCTGAACGCGATCGCGCGCGTCGAGCCGAAGAGCCGCGACGTGAAGCTGTTCCCGCTGCCGAAAGGCTTCGAGAAAGCCAACCTCAACACCGCGACCTTCGACAAGGGCGGCACGCTCTGGTTCACCGGGCAGAACGGCGTCTACGGCCGGCTCGATCCGGCGAGCGGCAAGCTCGACGCCTGGAAGGCGCCGAAGGGCGGCGGGCCCTACGGCATCACCACCACGCCGTCGGGCGAGGTCTGGTACGCCTCGCTCGCCGGCGACCACATCGCGCGCGTCGATACCGCGACCGGCGCCGCGACGATCGTCGATCCGCCGAAGCCCGGCGTCGGCCCGCGCCGCATCTGGTCGGACTCGAAAGGCGTGCTGTGGGTGAGCTTCTGGTACTCCGGCGAGATCGGCCGCTACGATCCGGCGCAGAACATCTGGAAGGTGTTCGCGCTGCCGAAGAGCAAGAGCGGCTGCTATTCGGTCTACGTCGACGAGAAGGACAAGGTGTGGGTGACGGATTTCGTCGCCAATGCGATCCTGCGCTTCGATCCCGCGACCGAGAAGTTCGACACGTTCCAGTCGAACAAGCGCGGCGCCGCGGTGCGCCAGATGCTCGGCCGCGCCGGCGAGGTGTGGGGCGCGGAATCCGGCACCGACCGGCTGGTGGTGGTGCGCTATTGAGGTGGCACATGAAAGGCTCTCGCGTCGCTCGCAACGCTGCTGGCGCTGTCCGGCAGCGGCCTCCGCGCAGGACTGGCCGACGCGGCCGGTGACGATGATCGTGCCTTACGCGGCCGGCGGCCCGGTCGACACGGTCGGCCGCATCATGGCGCAGGGCCTGAGCGAAGCGCTCGGCCAGCAGGTGGTCATCGAGAACATCGGCGGCGCGGGCGGCATGACCGGCGCGAACCGCGTCGCGAAGGCCGCGCCCGACGGCTACACGTTCCTGCTCGGCGGCAGCGCCACGATGACGACCGTGCCGGCGCTCAACGGCAAGAAGACGCCGTACAATCCGCTCACCGATTTCGAGCACGTCATCCAGTTCGCCGACTCGGCGCGCATCCTGATCGCCCGCAAGGACTTTCCGGCGAATTCGCTGAAGGAGTTCGTCGCCTACGCCAAGGCGAACGTCGACAAACTGCAATATGGCTCGTCCGGCACCGGCGCGGGCGCGCATATCTGCGCGCTGCTGCTCGACCAGGCGATGGGCGTGAAGATCACGCACGTGCCCTATCGCGGCTCCGGTCCGGCGATGCAGGATCTGCTCGGCGGACGCATCGACTACATCTGCGAGCAGGTCTCGACCGCCGTGCAGCAGATCAAGGCCGGCACGGTGAAGCCGATCGCCACGATGGGCCTGAGCCGCTCCGATGTGCTGCCCGATCTCAAGACCGCGGCGGAGGAGGGCTTCGATATCAATTGCGCCTCGCTCAGCGCGTTCGAATTTCCCAAGGGGACGCCGGAGGCGATCGTGCGGCGCCTCGCCGAGGCGACCAACAAGGTGGTCGAAAGCGCCTTCGTGCGCGAGCGCTTCGACACGCTCGGCGTCGCCGTCGAGCCGCCGGAGCGGCGCACGCGCGACTATTATCTGAAAAGCCTGCCGCCCGAGGTCGAACGGCAGGCGCAGGTGATGAAGGCCGGCGGCCTGACCGCGGAGTGAGCTGGCGACGCGACCAGCCTTTGCCGCCGTCACCCGGTGATCTGCCGAAGGCCGATCCTCGAAGGGGGATCGGGCACAATCGGATGACGCGCAATGCGATCAGCCGACCTTGCGCACCCAACCTTCGGTGTCGGCGATCTCGCCGCGCTGGATGCCGACGAGCTTGGCCCTCAATGCGGCCGTGATCGGGCCGCCCGTGCCGTCGCCGATCACGATGTCGCCGCTCGTGCTCTTGATCTTGCCGATCGCCGAGATGACCGCGGCCGTCCCGCAGGCGAAAGCCTCGCGCAGCTTGCCGCTCGCGGCGTCGGCGCGCCATTGCTCGATGCTGTAGCGCTCTTCGCGCACCGTGCGGCCTTCCTTGCGGGCGAGCGTGATGATCGCGTCCCGGGTGATGCCGGGCAGGATCGTGCCGCTCAGCGGTGGCGTCGTCATCGAGCCGTCTTCGAAGACGAAGAAGACATTCATGCCGCCGAGTTCTTCGACCCAGCGATGCTCAGCCGCATCGAGGAACACGACCTGGTCGCAGCCCTGCTCGATCGCCTCGGCCTGGGCGAGGAGGCTGGCGGCATAGTTGCCGCCGCATTTGGCTGCGCCGGTGCCGCCCTCGGCGGCGCGCGTGTACCGATCGCTGAGCCAAACGGTGACGGCCTTCGCGCCACCCTTGAAATAGGAGCCGACCGAGCTGGCGATCAGCACGAAGAGACATTCGTGGGACGGGCGGACGCCGAGAAAGGCCTCCGTCGCAAACATGAAAGGACGCAGATAGAGGCTGCCTTCGCCGCCCGGAATCCAGGCCCGGTCGATCTTCACGAGCTCCTCGACGGCCTGCAGGAACAAGGCTTCCGGCAGCTCGGGCATGGCCATGCGCGCCGCGGAGGCCTGGAAGCGCCGCGCATTCTGGTCCGGCCTGAACAGCGCGATGCTGCCATCGCTGCGGGTGTACGCCTTGAGGCCCTCGAAGATTTCCTGACCGTAGTGCAGGACTGCGGCGGCAGGATCGAGCGCGATCGGCTCGCGCGCTCCCACCTGCGCATCGTGCCAGCCGCGGTCCTTGGTCCAGCGGATGGTCACCATATGATCGGTGAAGACACGGCCGAATCCCGGATCCTTCAGCAACTCCGCCCGTGCATCGGCTGCGACGGGCTTGCTCGTCGGCTTGCGGGAAAAAGCGATCGTCTCGAACTTTTGATGGGCGTTCATCAAAGCGGTCCTGTTTCGTCCCGGGATCCGGCGTTTTGCCTCGCCGGGTGCCTCTGGGCTATTGTCTTAGCGGGTCCGGCGCACTTGCGCTTGCCGAACTGAGGGTTCGATCGCCACGGGGCTCCCGCGCACGATCATTTCGTTTGCGTAGCCTGTGGAGTAACAATCAAACAGAAATATGTCAACATGGCTGACATAATTTTTTCTCCGCAGGCCGGCGTTTCATCGCCGCAGGCATCCGCGGCTGCGCCTGCCGAGGGAGAGCCGATCTG
Source organism: uncultured Alphaproteobacteria bacterium (assembly GCA_963839985.1). GTDB lineage: Bacteria > Pseudomonadota > Alphaproteobacteria > Rhizobiales > Xanthobacteraceae > PALSA-894. The sequence continues at coordinate 4,840 of CAWIXG010000025.1, forward strand.
GGACCTGATCGAGCTTTTGTTCTTTGCCTACAGGGATTTCGTCTCCGATCCGGACCACGTGCTGGAGAAGTTCAACTTCGGCCGGGCGCACCATCGGGTGCTGCATTTCGTCAATCGCAACCCCGGTATGAAGGTCGCCGACCTGCTCGATACCCTGCGCATCACCAAGCAGTCGCTCGGCCGCGTGCTCAAGCAGCTGGTCGACGAAGGCTACGTGCTGCAGCAGGAAGGTCCGGACGACCGGCGCCATCGCCTCCTGTTCGTCACGCCGAAGGGCGAGCAGCTCGCCATGAAGCTCGCCGGGCTGCAGACCGAGCGCATTGCCCGCGCGTTGTCCAACCTGGGCCCGAATGCGCGTCAGTCGGCGCGCGACTTCCTCGCCGCCATGATCGACCCCGATGGGCGCGATGAGGTGCTGCGTTTCATCGCGCGGGCGGATCGCGCCCGCGAGCGCTAAGGAGGCACGATGGCGGACCCCGCGCTCGCGCTGCCCGATAATGCGCCGCATCTGCTGGTGGTCGACGACGACCGCCGCATCCGCGATCTGCTGTCGCGCTTCCTCTATGCGGAGGGCTATCGCGTCACCACGGCGGGAAGCGCCGCTGACGCGCGCGCCAAGCTCGAAAGCCTGTCGTTCGACCTGCTCATTCTCGATGTGATGATGCCGGGCGAGACCGGCTTCCAGCTGGCGAAATCGCTGCGGGAAACGTCTGCGGTGCCGATCCTGATGCTGACCGCGAAGGCCGAGGTGGATAGCCGCATCACCGGTTTGGAGCTCGGCGCCGACGACTACGTGCCGAAGCCGTTCGAGCCGCGCGAGCTCTCGCTGCGCATCGCCAACATCCTGAAGCGCACCATCCCGGCGCCGATGCCGGCGATCGAGTCGGTGCGCTTCGGCGACTTCGTGTTTCATCTCGGGCGCGGCGAACTCAAGCGCGGCGAGGACACCGTGCACCTCACCGACCGCGAGCGCGACATGCTGCGTGTGCTCGCCGAAGTGCCGGGCGAGACGGTGCCGCGCATGGAGCTCGCCGGAAACGGCGGCGGCGCGAACGAGCGCGCCGTCGACGTGCAGGTGAACCGGCTGCGCCGCAAGATCGAGCGCGATCCGGCCAATCCGCTGTTCGTTCAGACGGTGCGCGGCATCGGCTACCGGCTGGTGGTCGTGCCATGACGACGCTCGACGCCGGCCTTGCCACGCTGCGTTCCGCCGCCGGGCATGTGTCGGCGACGTGGGACGGCTTCACGCGCTGGCTGAAGAGCATGATGCCGACCGGGCTCTACGGCCGCGCGCTGCTGATCATGATCGTGCCGATGGTGGTGCTGCAGTCGGTCGTCGCCTTCGTGTTCATGGAGCGCCACTGGAACACGGTGACGCGGCGGCTCTCGGCGGCGGTGACGCAGGACATTGCGGCGCTGATCGACATCTATGCGAGCTACCCGCAGGACCCCGAGCGCCTGGTCATCCGGCGCGTCGCGGTGCAGCGGCTCGGCCTGTCGGTCGATTTCCTGCCCGAGACCGAGCTGCCGCCTGTCGGGCCGAAGCCGTTCTTCTCGCTGCTCGACCAGGCGCTGTCGCAGGAGATCAGCGCGCGCATCCGCCGCCCGTTCTGGATCGACACGGTCGGGCGCTCGAACCTCGTGGAGATCCGCATCCGCCTCGACGACGCGGTGATGCGCGTGTTCGCGCAGCGCAGCGCCGCCTACGCGTCCAACTCGGAGATCTTCCTGCTGTGGATGGTCGGCACCTCGCTGGTGCTGCTCGCGGTCGCGATCATCTTCCTGCGCAACCAGATCAAGCCAATCCTGCGCCTTGCCGACGCCGCGGAAAGCTTCGGCAAGGGCCGCGAGGTGCCGGGCTTCAAGCCGCGCGGCGCGCGCGAGGTGCGCCGTGCCGCGCAGGCGTTCATCGAGATGAAGCGCCGCGTCGAGCGCACCATGGAGCAGCGCACCACGATGCTCGCCGGCGTGTCGCATGACCTGCGCACGATCCTGACGCGCTTCAAGCTCGAGCTGGCGCTGCTCAAGAGCGGGCCGGAAATCGACGCGATGAAGAAGGACGTCGACGAGATGGCGCGCATGCTCGAGGCGTACCTTGCGTTCGCAAAAGGCGATTCCGGCGAGCAGCCGGCGCCGACCGACATGGGCGCGTTCCTCGATGAGCTGAAAGCCGACGCCGAGCGCAACGGGCACAAGACCAGCGTGGCGTTCTACGGCCATCCGGTGGTCACGGTGCGGCCGGCCGCGTTCCGCCGCTGCCTCGCGAACCTGGTGTCGAACGCCGCCCGCTTCGCCCGGGAGATCGCGATCACCGGCCATCGCGACCACCGCTGGCTGACCGTCACGGTCGACGACGACGGACCGGGCATTCCGGCGGACATGCGCGAGGAAGTGTTCCGCCCGTTCCTGCGGCTCGACGATGCGCGCAACCAGGACGAAGGCGGCACCGGCCTCGGGCTTGCGATCGCACGCGACATCGCGCGCTCGCACGGCGGCGACATCACGCTCGGCGACAGCCCGATGGGCGGATTGCGGGCGAGCGTGCGCGTGCCGGTGTAGCAACTCACGCTCCGCTCATTCCCGCGGAGATGAGTGGAAATTAGTTGAGCAGCTTCCACCCCAGCACCAGGCGGGCGGCGGCCGACACGCAGCACAGCGCCGCGAAGATCGTCGCGAGCAGCGGGAACGCCGCCGGAAACAGGCATATCGCCACCATGAAGATGACCGTCTCGGTCCCTTCGGCGAGGCCCGCCAGATAGTAGATCGACTTCTGTCCCTGGATGTCGCTGGTGAGCCCGCGCTTCTGCGCCAGCGCCGAGAAGGCGAGGAACGCACTGCCGTTGGCGAGGAAGCTCGCGAGCAGGAACGCGGCCGGCAGCGCGTTATCCTCGTCCCACACCGCGAAGCCCAACGGCACGGCGGCATAGACCGCGAAGTCGAGCACGATGTCGAGAAAGGCGCCGCGATCGGTCGCCTGCGTCGCGCGCGCGACCGCGCCGTCGAGGCCGTCCGCAATGCGGTTCGCGATCAACAGCAGCAACGCAAGCGTGAATTCGCCGAACGCAATCGCCGTGGCACCGGCAAGACCAAGCACGCAGGCGGCGAGCGTGACCGTGTCCGCGCCGATGCCGCTCATGGCGAGCGTCCGGCCCGCCCGCGCCAGCGGCGGGTCGATCAGCGGGCGAATCCAGCGATCGATCATGAGACCGCCGGACGGCGGAAACGATCAGGCGGCGGCCGGCTCGTCCTCGTCGCGCGCGCGGCGGCGCCGACGCAGGAAGCGGCTCGGCGAAAAACGGCAGAGATCGTCGAGCATGCCGGACATCCGCTGGCCGCGGTCGAGCGCGCGGTCGAGCGCCGCCAGCGTGCGCGCCGAACCTTCCTCCTCGTCGTCGACCCAGGTGCGCAGCACCGAGGTGAACAGCGCGGCGAGGCCCTGCGCGCGGATTGCGCCGCGCGGACCCGCGGCGTCGATGCCGGCCGCGGTCATCATCCAGGTCTGCGAGCGCACCGCCATCGCGTTGAGCGCAAACGCAAGACCCGGATTGCACGATGCCGACTTCATCAGCGAGCGGACCGCTTCACGGTGCGGCGCCATCGCTTCGATGCGGCGCATCAGCACGTCGAACAGCCGCTCGCGCGGCGGCTCATCGGCCATGTCGCTCTCGTCGCCGGCCAGCACCTTGCGGTCGAGCTCTTTGGTATGCGCGGCGAGGATCGCGAGCGTCGAGCCGAACTCGGTGCGGGCGTTCGCGAGCGACACGCCGGCGCGCGCGGAAATATCGCCGAAGCCGATCTGCTCGAAGCGCTTCTCGGCGAGCAATGTCATCAGCGCGGCGACGATCCGCTCACGGTCGGTGCCGCCCGGCGGCGGCAATGCGGGCGCGCTGGGCTGCGCTTTGGAACGGGGCGGCTTGCGGGCCATGATGGGCTCCTGTCGTTGCTTGCTGACAGGATAGGCTCTCAATCGAGCCTAATCCATGGCAGTCAGCCGGCCAGTTCCCGCGATCGCTTGGTCGCCGCCGCCACGGCCTGCTCCATCAGCGGATCGAGGCCGCCGGCCGCCATCAGCACCGCGAGTGCCGCCGCGGTGGTCCCGTTCGGCGAGGTGACATTCTGGCGCAAGGTTGCGGCCTCGAGCGATGAGCGATGCAGCAGCTCGCCCGAGCCCGCGACGGTCGCACGCGCAAGCCGTGCCGCGAGATCCGCGGGCAGGCCGGCCGCGGCGCCGGCCCGCGCCAGGCTTTCGGCGAGCAGGAACACGTAGGCCGGGCCCGAGCCCGACACCGCGGTTGCGGCATCGATCAGGCCTTCGTCGTCGACCCATTCGACCGCGCCGACGCTGGACAGTAGCGTGTGCGACAGCGCGCGCTGGGCCGCGCTCACTTTGCCGTTGGGGACCGCGACGGTGATGCCGCGCCCGATCGCGGCCGGCGTGTTCGGGATCGAGCGCACGATCGCGCAATCGCCGAGTGCGCCTGCGAGAAACGCCAGCGTCTTGCCCGCCATCACCGACACCGCGACGGTGCCGGGCCGCACAAGCGATTTGAGCTGCGGCACCACCTCGCCGGCAACCTGCGGCTTCACCGCGATGACGATCACGGCCGCATCGCCGATCGAAGCCGGGTTGATAAGCACGCCGCGCGCCGCCAATGCGCCGATCTCGGGGGCAGGCTGCGGCTCCTGGATCGCAACTTGCTTCGGATCGAGCCCGAGCGCGAGCCAGCCCTCCAGCATGGCGCCGCCCATCTTGCCGGCGCCGACGAGCACCAGCGTGCCGGTGAAGTCCTTGAGTGAAGTCGACATGGACGATCCCTCGTCATTCCGGGGCGTCCGCCGTAGCCCAAGGGCGAAGGCGTGACGAGCCCGGAATCCATCGCCACGGCCATAGCAGATTACGCTCTGGGAGAGCGACACCGCTTGTCTTGTGATTATGGATTCCGGCCCGAGCTTCGCGCGGCCGGAATGACGGAGGAGAAACCGTTACGCCTCGCCGGCGGTCTCGAACATCGCGGCGTCGAGCGCCTCGCGCGCGCCCTTGCCGGCCCAGACCACGAACTGGAACGCCTGGAAGTAGCGTTCCGAGGTGTCGAGCGCGGCATCGAGCAACGCCTCGCATTGCCGGCCCGCGACCTCGACGCCGCCCGCCAGCAGCAGCGCGTGGCGGAACATCACGATGCCGTCCTTGGTCCACATGTCGAAGTGGCCGACCCAGAGCTGCTCGTTGATCAGCGCGATCAGCGCGAGCACCTCGGTGCGGCGCGGCTCCGGCACTTTCAGGTCGAACGCGCAGGCGAGATGCAGCGCTTCGATGTCGTCCATCCAGGTGAACGAGACGTGATAGTCGGTCCAGCGCCCCTGCACCGAGATCGCGATCTCATCGGCGCCCGCGCGCTCGAACGACCAGTCGTGCATCGCGGCGAGCCGCTCGACTGCGTCGACCGGGTGGCTCTGCCGTTCGGTGTATTCCATTAGCGACATGCCGGCTCCTTGGATCGCGCGGGATTGAAGCGCACGCGACGCAACGGACCGGCATTTTCTGGATTCGATGTGGTCGCGACGTGCGAGGCCCGAATCACCGGCTGATCGAATATAGCCCTGCGAGTTCGCCGGTCAAAAAGCGCCAACTGCGTCGTCCACAGCGTGTCGATTCACAATCGAGTCATCGCGTCAACGAAAAACGCGTTAACGATTAAGGCGCCGAGTCAATTTGTCGCTGTTTTGTGGCCGGGCTTGTCCCGGCCATCCCGCTTGGCGGGCCAAGGTCAGTGCGGCGGGCCTCAGTCGAACAGGCTCGACACCAACTCTTCGCTCGCGGTGCGGCCGATCGCTTCGCCGATCAGCGTCGCGATCGAGAGCACGCGGATGTTCTTCGCAACGCGCACCGCCTCGGTCGGCTGGATCGAGTCGGTGATGACCAGCTCCTTCAGCCGCGACGCGGTGATGCGCGCGACCGCGCCGCCCGAGAGCACGCCGTGCGTGATGTAGGCGTAGACGTCGGTCGCGCCTTGCGCGAGCAGCGCGTCGGCGGCGTTCACCAGCGTGCCGCCGGAGTCCACGATATCGTCGACCAGGATGCAGGTCGTGCCGGCGACCTCGCCGATCACGTTCATCACCTCGGATTCGCCGGCACGCTCGCGCCGTTTGTCGATGATCGCGAGCGGCGCATTGATGCGCTTGGCAAGCCCGCGCGCGCGCACCACGCCGCCGACGTCGGGCGACACCACGGTCACGTCCTGCCCGCGGAATTTCTCCTTGATGTCGCGCACCATGACCGGCGAGGCGAACAGGTTGTCGGTCGGGATATCGAAGAAGCCCTGGATCTGCCCGGCATGCAGGTCGACGGTGAGCACGCGGTCGGCGCCGGAGTTGGTCACCAGGTTGGCCACGAGCTTGGCCGAAATCGGGGTGCGGCCCGAGGCGCGGCGATCCTGCCGCGCATAGCCGAAATACGGGATCACCGCGGTGATGCGCCGCGCCGAAGAGCGCTTCAGCGCATCCATGATGATCAGCAGCTCCATCAGGTGATCGTTTGCCGGGAACGAGGTCGACTGCAGCACGAACACGTCGGCGCCGCGCACGTTCTCCTTGATTTCGACGAAGATCTCCATGTCGGCGAAGCGCCGCACGTCGGCTTTCGCCAGCGGGGTCTGCAGGTAGGCGCCGACCGCTTCCGACAGTGCGCGATTCGAGTTGCCGGCGACGAGCTTGATCGACCCGTTATTCGCCGCCATGTGTGCCGTTCTCCGATGCCGCGCGGCAGGGTGATAACAAGCCGCCCGCAGTGCGGCAATATGGCTCAAGCGGGTTGTCCCGAAGCTTTTTCAGCCGGTTAACGTGGGGTCGGACGCACATGCGAAAACCGGGCACCGGTTTTCGGATGAGGTCATGCGCAAACAAGCTAGTGAGAGACGGAGAGGGCAAGCTGTTCCGCAGCACTTGGGCCCTGCGCGGCGCGGCGCCGGCGCTGCGGGACTTGCGGTTCCGGCTCGGCGCCGGCGATCGCGCTGTCCGGCGCGACCGGACCGTCCGGATTGCGCAGGAACGCGGCCAGCCGGTCGACGCTGACGCGGGCGATCCGCCGCAGCATCTGGTCGTCCGCGATGCTCCAGGCGTCGCCGCCGGCCCGCCCGCCCGCTTCCTCGCCGCGGATGCGCAGCGCGCGCACCTTCACGTCGTCGTACACGTCCCAGACCCAGGAGATGTACGTGCGTCCACGGATCACCTGCGCGGCGAGATAGCCGCGCACCCGGTAGTTCGCCGCACCCTCGCGCGACGCGATCGCGACGTTGCGCGACTGCGCCTCAGTGGAAATGTTGTCGACGAGGCGGTTGAATACGCCGACGGGCGGGCCATCGATCGACTCGAACGCGATGGTCGGGCCGGAGGCGCCGGTGGTCAGCGCCACATTCGACGAGGTGGTCTCGGTGCAGGCCACGCACGCGACGAGGAGCGCGGCGATAACGCCACGGCGAACGAAACGCGCGCTCGCGTGAAGACCCCTGATCACCCTGACACCACCCCATCCGGCGCGGGCGGTCATGCCGCCAGTTTTACGTCGCCGTCTGTCCCGCTTGGGTAGCGCCAAAGCGGCGTCAGGTCCAGTTGCCTTATGGCGTCAGCGCAATCGCATTGACGTGACGGCCGTAATCTGGCTCCCCGCGATGGGTGGTACGCCGGTAGCTGAAGAAACGCGCCGGCTCCGCGTACGTGCAGAGGCCGAGGTCTTCGACGCCCCGGATGTCGGCGCGCTCAAGCCGCGCCTTGATGTAGCCGGGCAGATCGAACATCGCGTGGCCGTCGCGCGCCGCCGGCGCGAAGAAGCGCGTGTTGGCGGCATCGGCTGCTGTGAAGCGCGCGGCAAATTCGGCGCCGACCTCGTAGTTCGGCTGGCGGATCAGCGGTCCGATCGCGGCGCTGATGCGCGCGCGCGCAGCCCCGAGCTTCTCCATCGCGGCGATAGTCGCCTCGAGCACGCCGGTGAGCGCGCCCTTCCAGCCCGCATGCGCGGCGCCGACCACGCCGGCCGCGCTGTCGGCGAACAGCACCGGTCCGCAATCGGCGGTGCCGACACCGACCGCGAGGCCAGGCACGCGCGTCACGATCGCGTCGGCGCGCGGCGAATTCTCGCGTGTCCATGGTTCTGCCGCCACGATCACGTTCGGCGAATGGATTTGGAAACAGGACACCAGATGCGTCGGCGCGACGCCGAGCGCCGCCGCCATGCGGGCGCGGTTCTCGCGTACCCGGTCCGGCGCGTCGTTCGACCCGATCCCGCCGTTGAGGCTTTGGTAGATTCCATCCGACACGCCGCCCTCGCGCGTGAAGAACGCGTGGCGGATGTTGGGCGAGGTGAGGGAAGCCGCGTGGATCATGCACGTGTCCAGAGATAAAGCGCGTCGGGCTCGCGTTCCTCGTTGCCGGCGCCGTCGGTCTCGCGCAGCAGCACGAATCCGCGTGACTCGTAGAAACGCCGCGCGGCTTGATTGCGCTGAAACGTCCACAGATGCAACTGCGGGAACGCATCCTTCGCCCTGTGCAGCAGCCGCGAACCGGTGCCGTGACGCTGCCCCTGCGGCACGACATAGAGCTGATCGATCCAGTCCCCGCGGAATGCAATCAGTCCGGTCAGCGCCGCGCCGTCGAAGGCGCCCCACAATTCGCAGTCCTTGAACACATGCTCGCGGTAGAACCCGCAATCCTCCTGCGGCGTATGCAGGCCGGCGAGCCATGGAAGCGCGTGGTCGAACGCCGCGCGATGCACGCGCGCGGCGGCGTCCATGTCGTCGAGAACAAGCCGCCGCAGCTTCATGGTCGCGCGGCCTCAAAACCCGGCAGCGCCCCGAGAGACGGCGGCGCGATCGCCAGCACCTTGAACAGGTCGCCCATCTGGTCCGGCGCGGTGAGGCGCGTGCGCGCCGCGTCGATGTCGGCGGCCTGTTGCGGCGTCGCGCTCACTTTCAGCCGCGCGGCGCGTTGCGCGATGCCGAGGCGGGCGAGGAACTCGCCCTGCATGACCGGGCCATGCGCCTGCACGCCGGACGCCGTCGCGGCATGCGCCAGCGCGGCGAAATCGACATGCGCGGTGAGATCCACCTCGCCGGGATCGGAGAGCGGATCCGCATACGCATGTCCGCGCACGCCCTGAAAGGTCTCGCCGAGGCGGCTTTGGGTGAACCCGTAATCGACGATCAGCGCGGCTCCGCCGAAAGCCTTCAGATGCCGGATGATCTCCAGCACATAGGCGAGGGACCGATGTTCGAGGATCGCGCCGACCGGTGCTCCGTCGACAAGGCCGGCGAAGGCCTTCTCGAAATTCAGCGACGGGACCGGATTGACCGCGAAGGCGAGCCGGCCGTCCGGTCCGAGTGTCACGACGCGTTCGTGCCAGCCGTTCGGGCTGTGCACGTAGTGGCTCACCGGCAGGGCGTCGAAGAATTCGTTCGCCACCACGATCGCAGGACCGTCCGGAATACCTGTGAGGTCGCGGTGCCAGCCGATCGGCGCGCCGGCCGAGGCCAGTGTCTCGCGCTGCTTCGCCGCGAGGACCTCGCTCATCTCGACCAGATGCACCGCGAGCGCGGCGCGAAAGTCCGGCACCGATTTGGCGGCGCGCAGCGCATCGGCCATCAAGGTGCCACGGCCGGGACCAAGCTCGATCAGGTTGACGGACGCGGGCGCGCCCATCTGCCGCCACACCGCGGCCGCCCAGATGCCGATCAGTTCGCCGAACATCTGGCTGACTTCCGGCGCGGTGGTGAAGTCGCCCAAGGGGCCGAACGGATCGCGCGTGACGTAGTAGCCGTATGCCGGATGGCCGAGGCAGTAGCGCATGTAGGTCGTGATCGAGATCGGCCCGTCGGTCTCGATGATGCGCCGGATCTCCGCTTCGAGCGGAGTCATCACGCGGCTTGTGCGTGGAGCGGCGGGCGTTTCATCGCGACAAGGATCATCACGACGCCGAACAGCAGCAGCGGCACCGACAGCACCATGCCCATCGTGAGCCCGCCCCACAGGAAGCCGAGCTGCGGATCAGGCTCGCGGAACAGTTCGCAGAACGAGCGCGCCACCGCATAGCCGATCGCGAACGCGCCCATGACCAGGCCCGGCCGCTTCAGCGCGCCGCCGCGGATCAGCAGCGCCAGCACGGCGCACAGCACAACGCCTTCGAGCGCGGCCTCGTAGAGCTGGCTCGGATGGCGCGGCAGCGGTCCGCCGGCCGGGAACGCCATCGCCCACGGCACGTCGGAGGCGCGGCCCCACAATTCGCCGTTGATGAAGTTCGCGATGCGGCCGAGCAGCAGCCCGATCGTGCCGACCGCGCAGGTCACGTCGCCGAGCGAGAGGATCGGCAGGTTGCGCTTGAGCGCGAACAGCACCACGGCCGCGACGCAGCCGAGGAAGCCGCCGTGGAACGACATGCCGCCCTTCCACAGTTCGAGCGCCTCGAACGGGTGCGCGGCGAAGTAGGCCGGATTGTAGAACAGCACATAGCCGATGCGTCCGCCGAGGATGATGCCGAGCGTGACCCACACGATGAAGTCGTCGAAGTCGAGCGCGGTGATCGGAGGCGGTCCGCCCCACAGCCGCGGCGACTTGATCAGCGCGCGCGCGTAAAGCCAGCCGGCCAGGATGCCGACGATATAGGCGAGCGCGTACCAGCGGATCGCGAACGGCCCGAGCTGGAGCAGCACCGGATCGAAGTCGGGGAATTGCAGCGCAAGCAGCATGTGGAGGTCCCGCGGCTGCCGGGTCATGCCGCCGCGGCGCCGGCGAAGTCAAGCGAATGTGCGTTGTTGGGCGCGCCGCGGCCATCATACTGCGCCTCGCGGAATTGACGGGTGACGCGATGGCGGAGCAACCAAAAACAGCGTTCGTGTTCGCGGGCGGCGGCAGCTTCGGCGCCATCCAGGTCGGCATGCTGCATTCGCTCGCGTCGCATGGCATCGCGGCCGACATGGTGTTCGGCTCGAGCGCCGGCGCCCTCAACGCGGCCTACTATGCGGGCAATCCGACGATCGAAGGCGTGCGCGAGCTGGAGGCGATCTGGCGCTCCTTGCGCCGGCAGGATGTGTTTCCGCTGAGCTGGAAGACGTTCTACGGCTTCATCCGGCGGCGCGATTTTCTCGTCACGTCGCAGGGCCTGCGCGGCATCATCGACACGCACCTGCCGTATCGCAATCTGGAAGATGCGAAGATGCCGATCTACGTGGTCGCGACCGACATCCTCTCCGGCGAGACCGTCGTGCTCTCCAAGGGCCCGGCCGCGGACGCGATCCTGGCGAGCGCCGCGATCCCGGCGGCCTTCGCGCCGGTACATTTCGAAAATCTTTATCTGGCGGACGGCGCGATCTGCAGCAACACGCCGGTCCGCGTCGCGGCCGCCGTCGGCGCCAAACGCCTGATCGTCCTCCCGACCGGATATGCCTGCGCGCTGCAGGAACCGCCGGCCGGCGCGGTGGCGAACGCGCTGCACGCGCTGACCTTGCTGATCGCGCGGCAGCTGATCAGCGAGCTCGACACCCTTGCACCGGACATCGATTACTACGTGCTGCCGCCGCTGTGTCCGCTGAAAGGATCGCCCTACGATTTCTCGCACGCCGCCGAACTCATCGCACGCGCGGTGGAGAGCACCGATGCGTGGCTCGCCGGTGGAGGCCTGGAACGGCCAAGGACCCACACGCAGCTCGGCCTGCACAAGCACAGTCATTAGGGTCTGCAAAAAAAACGCGTGCTACGCCGCAATCGTCGTACTTTGAGTTGAACTGCAAGGCGGCACGGCCGATACTCGACCGCGCGGGAGGATTGCCATGGCGAAACAGCAAGGTGGCGGTGTCACCATCGGCAACGTGAGCGGAGGAATTCACGGCAGCATCATTGCGGGCGGCGACGTCAGCGGGGTGACGATAACGATCGACGGGCGTCAGGTCGCGGCCGACAAGGAGCCGAACGTCGACGAGCTCAAGCAACTCCTCGTCGATATCCAGCGTCATCTGGGAGAGCTTGCAGCGCACGGCGACGTGCTCGGCAAACTGTCGCCAAGTGCGCCGCTCATCGCCCGCAGCGCCGAAGTCACCGTCAAGGATGCGGTGGACAAATTCAAACCCGAGGCGAGCGCGGAAGAAGCCGAGTCACTGCAATCGCGCCTGAAGGAGGCGTCGTCGTTCGTTTCCACCCTGCTGGATGGCGCCAAAGGACTGGCCGACAAGGCCGGCGAGGTCGGCAAGGCGATTGCGCCGATCATCGAGAAAGCCGCGCCGCTGATCGAGAAGCTGGGTGTCGCGGCGCTCTGGGCGGCCAAGCTGTATCTGCACGTCTAGCGCTGCGTTCGCTGCAAGCGCCTGGAAAGGGGGGCGATGATGACCACGCTGCCGCCCAACCAGATTCGCGGACGGTCGGCCGGCGTCACCATCGGCGACGTGCAGGGCGGCATCGTCAATTCCATCATCGCCGGCGGCGACATCATCCAGAAGATCTTCGTCGGGGACGAAAGCGAGCGCAATCTCAGGAGCAAGACCTTTCTTCTCCAGAAGGTGCGCACGTTCTGGATCGACGGCGTGCTCGAAAAGTCGGTGCACCACGAGCTGCTGATCGAGCTCGGGAAGACCGATCAAGCCGGAGCGGTCGACTACCCGTGGGATGCAGTCATCGAGACGGAGGCCGGGCAGAAACCGCTCGCGCGCGCGACCTCCATCCTGGACATCTTCGAGGCGCACGGGCAGGCGCTGCTGATCCTGGGCGATCCGGGCTCGGGCAAGACGATCACGCTGCTGGAGCTTGCCCGCGAGAGCGCAGATCTTTGCGCGCAGGATCCGATGCGGCCCGTTCCGGTGGTGCTCAATCTGTCGTCGTGGACGGAGAGAAAGCTGGCGCTCGATGATTGGCTGATCGAAGAGCTCAACGCCAAATACCAGATACCGCGCAAGGTCGGACGCAAATGGGTCGATAACGAAGAATTGCTGCTGCTGCTGGACGGGCTCGATGAAGTCCAGGCGTTGCAGCGCGACGCTTGCGTCGATGCCATCAACAAATTCAGGCAGGACAACGGACTGATTCCGATCGCGATATGCAGTCGGATCGGCGAATATCAGGCGCTGCGCGCCCGGCTCAAGCTGCAAGGCGCGATCCTCTTGCAGGCGCTCACTCCGGCGCAGATCGAAGACTATTTCGTGCGCGCCGGGCCGGCGCTGTCGAACGTGCGCGCCCTGCTGCAGCGCGACGCAACGCTGCAGGAGCTGGCCCAGTCTCCCTTGATGCTCAGCGTCATCAGCCTGGCCTTCGAGGATGCGGCGGCAACTCAAGTCATCGAGCCGGCCGGCAGCCCGGAAGCGTCCGTCGACCGGCTGTTCGGCGCCTACGTGGCGCGCATGTTCCGCCATCGCAAGACAAGCGGGTCGTTCTCCACCGCAGCCGTATCCAATGGCCTGGTCTGGCTCGCGCAACGCATGCAGCAGTACAGCCAATCGGTATTCCTGATCGAAGGGCTGCAGCCGAACTGGCTGTTGTCCGCAAGACAGCGCTGGGCCTACATCCTCATCGCGCGCGTCGCCGGCGCGTTCGCGATCTGGCTGGCGTTCCTGCCGATGCTGGCGATGGCGGACCTCAATCTCGACGGGAGAGTGTCCGGTCTCGTCGCGGCGGGTCTCATCGCGGCGAGCTTTTTTCCTTTTGCCATGATCGGCCTGATGATGGGCGCGGTCGATGGCCGGCGTCTGGCCCGCGCGCGCGACGCCGACGCGGCGGGTGGTCAGTCGCTGTCCCTGCGCAGCCGCGTGCTCGGGGTCGGGACGACCGGCTTGATCGTCCTCTTCGGAACTGCGGTCAGCATTGTCGCGATGGTGTTTTCGCCGATCGGTCTGAGGTTGCTGACGCTGACCACGTTTCATCTTTATTTGGCGGGCAGCGCGTTGCCGTTTTCCGTCGAGCTGCTCGTGCCATTATTCGCTTTGGTGGCCATCGCGCCGTTCGCGCTTGTCTGGGGTCTGCGTCGGCACCTCGTCCGCGCCGGACAGGACATCACGCCGGTCGAGAGCATCGGGCTCTCCTGGCGGCGTTTCTTCGGCTTCATCGCCGCCGCGCTGTTCGCCGCGATCGTGACGTTCGTGTGGACGAGCCTGATCCACAACCCGGCCGTGAAGGTGTGGGATACGCGCGGGAACCATCTGGGCGGGCTCGATATCCCGGAAGGCGCAACCACACAGGTTACTTACGCACCGGACGGCAAATCCGTCGTCGTGGAGGATGGGAAGCGCGCGCTTCGCCTGTTCGATCCAAAGGATGGGGCAAATCTGGCGGCAATCAGCGAAATTGGCGGGAGCATACAGTTCAGCCCCGACAGCAGACGGCTGTCCGTGGCGAACCTCGAGTCCACGCAAGTGTGGGATGTGGCGCAGCGCAAGCGAATGATCGCCGTCGCGGGCTCGAGCCCGACGGTCGGCCCGGCGATGACGCGGATCTTCGGCCAGCCGGCGGCCGAGGGCGAGGATCGTCGTATCCGGGCGACCTCGCAGGACAATCAGCTGTTCGACGTCGGCACCGCCCGGCCGCTTGCGACGATCGCCGTCGCCGACCAGCTCACGTATCGGATCCGGTTCAATCGCGACGAATCGCGCCTCCTGGTCGTGAGCGCGGAAAAGGAGATCGAGCTATGGGATGCCCGCGAGGGCAAACGGGTGGCTTCATTGGGTAAAGCCGGTTCATATGATCCCAATGCAGAGTTCAGTCCCGATGGCGCTCGTCTTCTGATCCTCGGCGAGGATCGGATCCTGCGGCTGTGGAACGCGAGCGATGGCGCGGTGATCATGGCGTTCGCCGAACGCGTAAGGAGCGCCGAGTTCAGCCCGGACGGGCTGCGCGTTGTGACGCTGTACGCCGACGGTGCCTGCCACGTGTGGGATGCCAGGACGGGCGCCCCCATCGCGACGTTCGAGCGGCCGATTCGCCAGACCGAGTCTCGGAGCGCGATGCGCTTCAACGCGCCGGGCAACCGCATTCTCTTGAACGGCGATTACGGTAACTCGCTGTGGAATGCGGATGACGGCAAGCTTCTGCTGACGAGCAAAGAGCGGCGTGCGCTTTTCAGTCCGGACGGGACGCGCCTCGCGACCGCCGATCATTCCGGCAGCTTCGTGTTGTGGGACGCCGCGACGGCGCAGCGCATCTCGCCACCCGAGACCGGACAAGGCGTGGATTGGTCCGGCGACTTTGGCAGGTTGGAGCATCCCGACTTCAATCCCGATGGAACGCGAATACTGACAATGCGCAAGGACGGAACGACCGGCCTGTGGGATGGGAGATCCGGCAGTCTGATCGCGGCTCTGGAGACGCCGCGCGGCCTTTCGGATTCGAGCGATGCATTGTCTTCGACATTCAGTCCGGATGGCAGTCATGTCCGGCTGAGTGGCGTTGATGGCAGCGTGTCGGTCCATGCGTCGCGCGACGGCAAGCGCGAAGCACTCCTGACCGGAATGGACAGCAGGGCGACGCCGGTTTTCAGCCGCGACGGCCAGCGGATCGTGACGCGCACCGCGCCTTCGCTCGTGGTGCAGGACTTCAGGGGCTGGTCATTTCTGTGGCTTCCCGCCGGGTTGCTGATCGGGCTGTTGGCGGCGTTGCGCACCGAGATCAGCAAAGCGAAGACCGTGCCGAACGAGGGAATTCGACTGTCGGCCCGCAACGCCGTTCTGGTCGGTGCAATCGTCACCGCCGTTTCCGTACTGCCGGTTGGCGCGGCGTTCGTTCTGTTCGATCAGCTGAGCCTGTCGAGCCTGTCAAAGGCATCGGCGTTGCTTCTGACCTTTGAAATCCTGAGTGCACTGTCGGTCGGAGGCCTCGACGTCATTCATCACCTGATCCTGCGCGCCATCCTGTCGGTCAGCGGCGCCATTCCGTGGCGTTGCGCGCGCCTGTTCGACCAATCGGCGGAGCTGATCCTGCTGCGCAAGGTCGGCGGGGGTTACATCTTCATTCACCGCTACCTGCTCGAATACTTCAGCAAGCAGGCTCTGGTTCAGCCCGGCGCGAAGAGCGGCTGACCGGGTCGCGAATTGTCCCGCGATGGCGTGGTCCTTGCCCCGGATCGCCTTTGTCCCCACTTTCACGACGCAAGACGCACGGAGCCGCCCATGACCCAGACCAACAACCGCTTCTTCGACGAGGTCGGCAAGCTGATGAACGACGCGGCCGGCGTCGCCGGCGGCGTGCGGCGCGAGTTCGACACCCTGATGCGCGCGCAGGCCGAGCGCATCCTGCGCGAACTCGACGTGGTGCAGCGCGAGGAATTCGAGGCCGTCAAGGAAATGGCGCGCCTCGCGCGCGAGGAGAACGAGGCCTTGAAGGCGCGCATTGCCGCGCTCGAGGCCAGGATCGCCGGCAACGGCGTCACAAAGGACGGCTGACCCGGATTTCCTCGTTTTCCTTGTCTTTTCGGCCTTTGGCCGCTATACACCCGCTCGCCCGCAGCCCCGACACCCCTGGAGGCACGCTGCCGGGCATTCACTCATGAAACCAAGGACTTATAGCTATGGCGACCGTCAATGAACTGAGCGCGACGGCGCGTCCGAAGGCCGGCAAGGGGGCCGCCCGGGCGGTACGTCGCGAGGGCCGCGTGCCTGGCGTGATCTACGGCGACAGCAAGGAGCCGATCGGCATCTCGCTCGACTTCAAGGAACTGCGGCAGCGAATCTATGCCGGCCACTTCCTCACCACCGTCTTCCACCTCGACGTGGACGGCACGAAGCACCGCGTGATCCCGCGCGACTTCCAGCTCGATCCGGTCAAGGACAATCCGGTCCATGTGGACTTCCTGCGCCTCGGCGAAGGCGCGAAGGTGCGCGTGCGCGTGCCGATCCATGTGATCAACGCCGATCAGGCGCCCGGCATCAAGCGCGGCGGCACGGTCAACATCGTGACGCACACGATCTCGGTGCTGTGTCCGGCCGACGCCATTCCGCAGGGCTTCGACGTCGACATCACCGGCCTCGAGATCAACTACTCGAAGCACCTGAGCGACATCCAGGTCCCCGGCAACGTCAAGGTGCTGGAGCACGGCGACATCACGCTGGTCACCATCGTGCCGCCGTCCGGTTACGCCGAAGAAATGAAGGCCGCTGCCGAAGCGGCTGCGAACGCGGCAGCTGCCGCACAGGCTGCGGCGGATGCGCCGCCGGCTCCGACCGGCGCACCTGGCGCCACGCCGGCTCCGGCCGCCGCGGCTGCGCCCGAGAAGAAGTAAGGCGTTCTCGTCTCCCGGCCGTGCACGCGCACGGCCGGGCGCCTCTTTCCCGGTGCCTCAATGCTGCTCTTCGTCGGGCTCGGCAATCCGGGCGCCAAGCACGCGGGCAACCGCCACAACATCGGATTCATGGTGGTCGACGCCATTGCGAAGCGTCACGGCTTCGCGCCGTGGCGCCGCCGCTTCCAGGGCGTCGCGACCGAGGGACAGATCGGCCGCGAGAAAATGCTGCTGCTGCTGCCCGGCACTTACATGAACGAGTCGGGGCGTGCGGTCGCCGAAGCGATGCATTTCTACAAGATGCCGCTCCCGGACATCGCGGTGTTTCACGACGAGATCGAGCTGCCGCCGGCTAAACTGCGCGTCAAGGTCGGCGGCGGCATCGCGGGACACAACGGGCTGCGCTCGATCAGCGCGCATGTCGGCAACGACTACAAGCGCGTGCGGCTCGGTGTCGGTCATCCGGGCGTGAAGGAGCTGGTGCATCCGCACGTGCTCGGCGACTTCGCGAAGGCCGAGCGGCCGTGGGTCGAGGCGCTGTGCGACATCGTCGCGGACAACGCCGAGATGCTGGCGCAAGGCAAGGACGCGAGTTTCCAGAACAAGGTGCATCTCGCGATGACCTCGAAGGGCTTCGGCGAGACGAAAGAGTCGAAGGACTCCGAGGACAAATAGATGGGCTTCAAATGCGGCATCGTCGGATTGCCGAACGTCGGCAAGTCGACGCTTTTCAATGCGCTGACCGAGACGGCGGCCGCGCAGGCTGCGAACTATCCGTTCTGCACCATCGAGCCGAATGTCGGCGAGGTCGCGGTGCCGGACCCGCGGCTCGACGTGCTGGCAAAGCTCGCGAAGTCCGCCGAGATCGTCCCGACGCGGCTCACCTTCGTGGACATCGCCGGGCTGGTGAAGGGCGCGTCGCAAGGCGAGGGGCTCGGCAACCAGTTCCTCGGCAACATCCGCGAGGTCGACGCGATCGCGCACGTGGTGCGCTGCTTCGAGGATGCCGACATCACCCATGTGTCGAACACGATCGATCCGGTCGCCGACATCGAGACGATCGAGACCGAGCTGATGCTGGCCGACCTGGACAGCCTCGAGCGCCGTGTCGACGGGCTGGAGAAGAAGATCCGCG
The DNA here is from genome assembly GCA_963839985.1 of uncultured Alphaproteobacteria bacterium. Lineage (GTDB taxonomy): Bacteria > Pseudomonadota > Alphaproteobacteria > Rhizobiales > Xanthobacteraceae > PALSA-894. The sequence continues at coordinate 23,208 of CAWIXG010000025.1, forward strand.
GGCAGGACAAGGAAGCGAAGGAAACGCTCGACCTGGTCAACCGCGCGCTGAAGCTGCTGCGTGACGGCAAGCCGGCGCGCTTCGTCGAGCGCAAGGCGGAGGAAGAGAAGCTGTTCCATTCGCTCGGCCTGCTCACTTCGCTGCCGGTGCTCTACGTCTGCAATGTCGAGGAAGCCGCGGCCGCGACCGGAAATGAATTCTCACGCGCAGTGGAAAAGCGCGCCGCCGAAGAGGGCGCGGCCGCGGTGACGATCTCGGCCAAGATCGAATCCGAGATCGCGGTGCTGCCGCGCGAGGAGCGCGAGATGTTCCTGAGCGAAATCGGCCTGCAGGAGCCGGGCCTCGATCGCCTCATCCGCGTCGGCTACGGGCTGCTGCACCTCGTTACGTTCTTCACCGCCGGCCCGAAGGAGGCGCGCGCCTGGACCGTCACCGCCGGCGCGCGCGCGCCGCAGGCCGCGGGCGCGATCCACACCGATTTCGAGCGCGGCTTCATCCGCGCCGAGACCATCGCGTATGACGACTACGTCAAGGGCGGTGGCGAGGCCGGCGCGCGCGACATCGGCAAGCTCCGGCTCGAAGGCAAGGAATACGTCGTCGCCGACGGCGACGTGATGCATTTCCGGTTTGCGACCTGACGATTGCGCGTGATCCTGCCCGAAGACCGCTGCCCGCTTTTCGGGATCGCGCGCGCTACATCCCGCCGCGATTGCGGATCGCCGCGAGGTGTTCGTTGATGCGGAACACCATCAGGATGAACTCCGCCGCAATGCGGGCGAGCAGGATGCCGAGCAGCATGCCGGCGAAGCTCGCCAGCGCCATGATGGCGGCCGCGATCGGGTTGAACGTCAGCATCCCAACCGCGGAGACCAGCCCGGAGAGGCCGCCGAGGATCACGATCACGACCACCAGCCAGTAGAACAGCTTGATGATCGACGGCGTGATGAACCGCTCCCACTGGAACAGGTCGCCGATGTAGAACATGACCTTCTCCGATTGAGTCGCGGGCCGGCGGCAACGCCGAGACTGCACGCGAATTTCGCGATGTCAATGCAGCCTTGCGGCGCGACCTGTTGACGCGTGTGAGCTCCGGCAGATAGGGAATTTGACCGGTTTGTTCAGGACTTAGGGGTCCCCGTTGCCGAAATTTTACTTTGAGGATTTTGCCCCCGGCTGGACCGCCGAATATGGGCCGCGCCGGATCACCCGCGAGGAGATGATCGGCTTTGCGGCGCAATACGATCCGCAGCCGATGCATCTCGACGACGAGGCCGCGCGCAAGACCATGCTCGGCGGGCTCGGCGCCTCCGGCTGGCACACCTGCGCCATCATGATGAAGATGATCGCCGACGGGCTGCTGCTCGATGCAGCCTCGATGGGCGCGCCCGGCATCGACGAGGTGAAGTGGCTCAAACCGGTGCGGCCGGGCGACGAGCTGACGGTGCGCGGCAGCGTGCTCTCGACGCGGGCCTCGCAGAGCAAGCCGGACCGCGGCTTCGTCAGCTTCCTGTGGGAGGTCCACAACGGCAGCGGTGAGAAGGTGATGACCCTGATCTGCCCGCAGATGCTGCTGCGCCGCCATGCGGGTGCCGCATGAGGTATTTCGACGACATCAACGTCGGCGACCGGATGCCGCTCGGCAGTCATACGTTCACTGCCGACGACATCAAGAGATTTGCCGCTGCGTATGATCCGCAGGCATTCCACATGGATGAAGCCGCGGCTGCGCAATCGCATTTCGGCGCGCTGTGCGCGTCCGGCTGGCACACCATCGCGGTGTGGATGCGGCTTCGGGTGCAGTATGGCCAGCGCGAGGATGCCGAGCGCACCGCGCGCGGCGAGGTGATCGCAAGGCTCGGACCTTCACCCGGCTTCCGCGATCTCAAATGGCTCAAGCCCGTGTACGCCGGCGATACCATCACCTACGCGTCGGAGGTGGCCGAGAAGCGCGAATCGAAAAGCCGTGCGGGCTGGGGACTTGTCTTCGCGCACAATACCGGCACCAACCAGAAGGGTGAGCTGGTGATGTCGTTTACGGGGTCGGGTTTTGTGGAGCTGCGACCCGCAGCATGAGCGCTGCGGTCGAGCCGGCAGCGACCCGCGGCGAGGAACGCCGCGCGATCGGAGTAGCCTCCGGGGCGCATGCGCTGCACGACGGCTACACCGACCTGATCTACGTGATGCTGCCGCTCTGGCAGGCCGAGTTCGGCTTGAGCTACGCGGCGATCGGCGCGCTGCGCGGCGTGTTCGCCGGCACCATGGCGGGCTTCCAGATCCCGTCCGGGCTGCTCAGCGAGCGGATCGGTGTGCCGAGGGTGCTTGCCGCCGGGACGGCGCTGGCCGGGCTCGGCTATTGCCTGGCGCCGTTCGTCGGCAGCTATGCGGCGCTGATCGCGATCCTGTGTATCGCCGGGCTTGGCGCCAGCACGCAGCATCCGCTCGCGTCCGCCCTGGTGGCGCGCGCCTTCGCCGGTCCGCGCTCGCTCGGCGCGCTCGGCACCTACAATTTCGCCGGCGATCTCGGCAAGATGGCGCTGCCCGCCGCGGCCTCGCTCATGGTGGTGGCGATGCCGTGGCGCCCGACGCTCGCGATCCTCGGTGCGCTCGGGCTTGCGGCGGCGCTCGTGATCCTCGCGCTGACGCCGCGCTACGCGCCGGAGCGCGCGGCGCCCGCCGGGACGAGCACCGACGCCGCGACCGGACAGCCGGCCGGCGGATTTCCCGTGCTGCTGTCGATCGGCGTGATCGATTCGGCCACGCGCATGGGCTTCCTCACCTTCCTGCCGTTTCTCCTGACCGCGAAGGGCGCGTCGCTGCCGACGATCGGGCTGGCGCTGACGCTGGTGTTCGTCGGCGGCGCGGCCGGCAAGCTGGTGTGTGCCTGGATCGGCGCACGCATCGGCGTCGTCGCGACGGTGTGGGTCACCGAAGGCTTCACCGCGCTTGGCATCCTGGCGCTGCTGCCGCTGCCGCTCGAGTTTGCGCTCGCGCTGCTGCCGCTGATTGGCGTGGCGCTCAACGGCACCTCGTCGGTGCTGTACGGCTCGGTGCCGCTGATGGTCGCGCCGCACAAGCGCACGCGCGCGTTCGGCATCTTTTACACCGGCACGATCGGGTCGGGCGCCGTCGCGCCGATCCTCTATGGGCTGATCGGAGACGCGATCGGCGTGCCGCTTGCGCTTGCGGTGGGCGCCGCGCTGGTGCTCGCGACGCTGCCGCTGGTTCTCCTCATCCGTCGGCCGCTTGCGATCATGGCGTGACCGCTCAGCGCCCGCCGTACTCGTCGTTGCGGCGAAACCAGAGGCCGCCGGTTTCATTGCGCCCTTTGGGGGCGCGGTCGAGCCACTGGTACATGCCCCACAGGCCGTCGACGCCGCGCGCATAGGCCGAATAGGTGTGGTGGATCGCCCCGTCCTGAATCGAGAATGCGCTCAGGCCCGGCCGGTCGCGATGATAGGTCGCCGTGTCGGTGCCGCTCGACGCCGCGAACTGGTCCTCCACGGCTGCGCCGCCGCCTTCCTTGCCGGCGCGCCACTCGAACGCGGGCTCGCGCCTGTAATTGTACTCGACGTCGCCCTTGCGCTGCTGCTCCTCGCTGAACCAGACATTGAAGTCGGCATTGAAGTCGCTGCCGGCCGAGGACGCCCAGGGGAAGCTCCAGCCCAGCCGCGTCTTGTACGCCTGCAGTTTCGCCAGCGGCGCGCGCGACACCGCCCACAGCATCACGTCGTGGTTGGCGAGATGCACGTCGATGCCGTTAAAACCGTCAGCGATCGCCGAGCAGGACGGGCAACCCGCTTTGTAGTCGGGCCCGAACATGAAGTGATAGACGAGAAGCTGGCTGCGTCCCTTGAACAGATCCTTGAGTGAAGCACGGCCCTCGTCGGTATCAAAGGTGTAGTCCTTGTCGACCCTGACCCACGGCAAATCCTGGCGCCGTTGCGCCAGCTCGTCGCTGCGCCGCGTGAGGTCCTTCTCGGCGTCGAGCAGGTCGAGCCGTGCCGCCAGCCAAGCCTCGCGTGTTCCGGTCATGTGCAGGGGCATCGCATTCCCTCCTTGTCTGGGGCTTCGCCGCCGGTTCCATTCGCGCTACGACGAGCCGTGAACGTGAGCCGGATGTAGGCTCGCGAACGAGGCGGCGGGAGTGACAAATCTGGCGGGATTTGAATGGACTCGCTGATCACGGCGGCAGGGCGTGCGCTCGCGGCGGGCGATCCGCTCGGCGCGCTGAATCGGGTTGCGCTGCGCGACGACGCGCCCGCGCTGGCGCTGCGCGGCATCGCGATGGCACAGCTCGGCGACCTCGATCGGGCGCGCGTTCTGCTGCGGCGCGCGGCGCGCGCCTTCGGCCCGCGGGAGGCGGTGGCGCGCGCACGCTGCGTCGTCGCCGAGGCCGAGATCGCGTTCGTCTCGCGCGACCTCGGCTGGCCCGCCAAGGCGCTCACTGCCGCGCGGGCGACGCTCGAAGCGCGCGGCGACCTGCTGAACGCCGCGCACGCGCGGCACCTCGAGGTGCGGCGCCTGCTGCTGATCGGGCGCCTCGACGAGGCCGAGCGCAGGCTCGCCGCGCTCGATCCCGCGCCGCTCCCGCCCGCGTCGCGGGCCATGCACGAACTGATCATTGCCGGGATCGCCATGCGGCGGCTCCAGGCGAAGGCGGCGCGCGGCGCACTCGCGCGCGCCCGGATCGCTGCGCGCGACGCGGCCATCGCGGGGCTGAGCGCGGAGGTGGACAGCGCGACGCGCGTGCTGGACCAGCCCGCGGCGCGCCTCATCGCAAAGGGGCGTGAGCGCACGCTGTTGCTCGATGAGGTCGAGGCGCTGCAGGCCTCGAAAGCGCTGGTGGTGGATGCGTGCCGTCATGTGGTGCGCGACGCCGGCACCACGGTGTCGCTGGCGACGCGTCCGGTGCTGTTCGCGATCCTCCGCGCGCTGGCGGAGGCCTGGCCGGCGGACGTGCCGAGGTCGGCGCTCGTCGCGCGCGCCTTCCGCGCCAAGGCCGCCGACGAATCGCATCGTGCGCGGTTGCGGGTCGAAGTCGGGCGGCTGCGCGCGATGCTGCGGACGCTCGCCGCCGTGACCGCAACGCCGCGCGGGTTTGCGCTGGCGCCGCGCGGCGCGCGCGAGGTGATCGTGCTGGCGCGGCCGGTCGAGGAGAAACATGCCGCGGTGCTCGCGTTCCTCGCCGACGGCGAGTCGTGGTCGAGCTCGGCGCTCGCGCTGGCGCTCGGCGCGAGCCAGCGCAGCGTGCAGCGCGCGGTCGACGCGCTGGCGCTCGTCGGCAAGGTGCAATCGTTCGGGCGCGGGCGCGCGCGCCGCTGGCTGACGCCGCCGGTGCCGGGATTCACGACGGCCTTGTTACTCCCGGCTCCGCTGCCGGGCGGCTAGATGGGAGACATCAAGCAATCAGCAATGGACATCCCATGAAACATTCGGCAGCAGAAATCCTCCGCGAGTATGGCCCCTTTCCGGGCATCGACCATGTGCATGGCCTGACCTTCGACGGCCGGCAGATCTGGTTTGCCTCGGGCGACAGGTTGAACGCGCTCGATCCCGCGAGCGGGAAGACGGTGCACGCGATCGAGGTCCCGGCCCATGCCGGAACGGCCTTCGACGGACAGCACCTGTTCCAGATCGCCGAGGATCGCATCCAGAAGATCGATCCGAAGAGCGGCCGCGTGCTCGCCACCATCCCGGCGCCCGGCGGCGGCGTGTCGGGCCTTGCGTGGGCCGAAGGGACGCTGTGGGTCGGACAGTATCGCGAGCGCAGGATCTGTCAGATCGATCCTGCGACCGGCGCGATCCTGCGCACGATCGAGACCAGGCGCTTCGTGACCGGTGTGACCTGGGTCGATGACGAGCTCTGGCACGGCACCTGGGAAGGCGACGAGAGCGCGCTGGTGCATATCGATCCGCATAGCGGCGAAGCGCTGCAGCAACTCGACCTGCCGGCAGGCACCGGTGTGTCGGGGCTCGAGTCCGATGGCGGCGACCGGTTCTTCTGCGGCGGCGGTGCGAGCGGCAAGGTGCGCGCCGTGCGCCGGCCGAAGCACGGTTAGTGCCTCGTTACCCGGCGCCCCCGGAATCCGAGCACTCTGCGGAGAAATCCTCAACGCACCGGTAATACATTCGCGGCGTCACGGAAGTGGAATGACGCCAATATGTCGCAACTGCCGGCGAACGAGGAACGGCGGCGCATGCCGCGGCTGCACACGCTCAAGTCGGCGAGGATCGTGATCGATCCGCAGACGCCCGCGCTGGAATGCGTCGTGCGCAATCTCTCAGCGCACGGCGCGCTCCTGCTGGTGCCCTCGCTCGCGGTCCCGGATCGCTTCGAGCTGATACTCTCAACGAGCCGCACACGCCACGCATGCAGGATCGCGTGGCGCGCGCATGACCGGGTCGGTGTCTTATTCGCCGACTAGAGGCACTCTAGCGCCGGTACTGCGGACGGCGCTGGCCCGAACCGATCATCGGCGGGGCGGCGCTCTTGTGGCGGAAGCTGATGCGTCCGCGCTGCAGGTCGTAGGGCGACATCTCGACCACGACACGGTCGCCCACACCGGTGCGGATGCGGAACTTGCGCATCTTACCCGCGGTGTAGGCGAGGATCTCGTGATCGTTGTCGAGCTTCACGCGGAAGTTTCCGTCCGGCAGCACCTCGGTGACGGTGCCGTCGAATTCGAGCATTTCTTCCTTGGCCATGCGGTTCTCTCGAAGTTACCGCGCGCCGCGATCGGCCTGAGGCCGGTGCGGGCGCTGCATGAATGCGACTGTCCCGATATTATCAGGTGAGCTCGCCGCCGCAGCAGGCGCCTGACGGTTTTCCCCGTTGCGGCGCTGCTGGCCCTGCTGGGCGTTGCCGTTGCGCGGCTTACCCTGATGGCCGTGCTCGTTGCGGCGTTGCTGGCCTTGATGGCCGTTTCCGCCGCCACTGCCGCCGCGGCGCTGCTGCTGGCCGTTGCGGCGGTTTCCATTCCGCCCGTTGCGGCCCGCGTTCTGCGGTCGGTGATGCGGCGCGGCTTCCGCGCGCGGGTTGGTGCGCCGCTCGGTGACCGCAAGCTTGATCTGGATCAGCTTCTCGATGTCGCGCAGGAACTCGACTTCCTCGTTGTCGCAAAACGAGATCGCGGTGCCGTCCGCGCCGGCGCGCGCGGTGCGGCCGATGCGGTGCACATAGCTCTCCGGAATGTTCGGCAGGTCGTAGTTGATGACGTGGCTGATTCCGTCGACGTCGATGCCGCGCGCCGCGATGTCGGTCGCGACCAGCGTCTTCAGCTTGCCGGCGCGGAACGCGCCGAGCACGCGCTCGCGCTGGTTCTGCGACTTGTTGCCGTGGATCGCCTCGGCGGAAATCCCCGCATGATGCAGGCTCTTCACCACCTTGTCGGCGCCGTGCTTGGTGCGCGTGAACACCAGCGACTGGCCGTTCACTTCGCCGCGCAGCACCTCGACCAGCAGCGCGGACTTGGCCGGCTTGTCGATCATGATGACGCGTTGCGTGATGCGCTCGACCGTCGAGGCAACCGGCGTCACCGCCACGCGCGCCGGATCGCGCAGCATCTGCGCGGCGAGATCGGCGATCTCGCGCGGCATTGTGGCGGAGAACAGCAGCGTCTGGCGCTCTTTCGGGAGCTTCGAGATGATGGTGCGGATGTCGTGGATGAAGCCCATGTCGAGCATGCGGTCGGCTTCGTCGAGCACCAACACTTCGACCTGGTTGAGGCGCACGCCGTTCTGCTTCATCAGGTCGAGCAGGCGGCCTGGTGTCGCCACCAGCACGTCGAGGCCGTTCATCAGGTCGCGCACCTGGCGGCCCATCGGGACGCCGCCGATCACCAGCGCGGACTGGATGCGCATGTGGCGGCCGTAGGTGCGGAAGCTTTCGAGGATCTGGCCCGACAGTTCGCGCGTCGGGCTGAGCACCAGCACGCGCGGGCTCTTCTTTTCCAGCGGTTTGCGGTTGGCGGCGAGGCGGTTGAGGATCGGGAGCGCGAACGCGGCGGTCTTGCCTGTGCCGGTTTGCGCGATGCCGACGAGGTCGCGTCCGGTCATGACGATCGGAATAGCGTCGGCCTGGATCGGGGTGGGGGTGGTGTACTGCTCTTGAGCAAGGGCACGCGTGATCGGCTCTGCGAGGCCGAAGTCGTTGAAGGAGGTCAAAATAAAACAGTCCTATTGAGGCGAAGCACGCGCACCGGAATGGCGCAGCGCGTCGCGGGGTCGTTGTGGACACCCCGCCTGGTCTGGGCTGTCAATGTGATGGGAGGTATCGAAGGGCGGGCCGAAACCTTGCAGGTATTAGCAGTCAAGGTATCGTTCAGGCGGCCCTGCCGGCAGCCCCGAATCCGGGCTGACCGGGGGTAGATGACAGTTTCCTGTGGTTATTTCAAGGCCCAAGCCGATTCAGCCCTAACAACGTACCACCCTGATCGCGCGTTCGCCGTCCTGGGCCGGCACCGTTACGGTTTCGGCGCGGCAGGCGTCGCGGTTGTCATCCTCGACATTGAGTGCACGCGCCGCGGCGGGCGCCATGCGCGGTACCGGCGGATCGGCCGGCTCGTCGTACAGCGGAGCGGGGCCGTAGACCGGGATCGCTTCGCTCGGATCGTAGGGCGTGCCGATATAGCCCGCACCCTCGTCGATCGTGGTCGGGAAGTACCAGCCCTGGTGGTAGGCGCCGTGATGGCGCCGCGCGAGCCGCCCGAACGGGCGGAGCGAATTGGTGGTGGCATAGCCGTGCGGGGAGGGCGGGATGAGCGCGTGGCGGGCGGGGCTGACGCCATGCGGCCGGAACGCGTGCCCGAGGCGTGGCGTGTAGGCCGGACGCGCGGTCGCGCGCGGCGGCGCCGGCAGGACGGCGCGCGGCAGGATCAGAGGCGCCCGGAAACCGCCACCCGGCATGGCGCGCACACCACCCGCCGCGGCGGCAGGAGAGGCGCAGGCAACCGCCGCCCCGGTCAGGGCGAGCACCGTCAACGCAACAATACGACGCGACATACGCGGTCTCCCGTCTGAAACGAGGAGCCGCCGCACTCCAAACAAGGCCTCGACCCGACCGTAATCCGGCCGGTCCGGCTTGTCGACTTGCCGGCGATTGGAACAAACGCGTTGACGGGAAATTAACCGGAAACTTTGAACGAAAGTTAATTCTCAGGCGACAGAACAGATGCGGGCACGGGGAGTGGGCAATGGCTGATCGTCGCAGTCTTGGAATTGTTGGTTTTTTCTTCGGGGGCGTCACCCTCGCCGTGATGCTCGTCGCGGCCGTGATGGTGAAGAGCCACGTCGATGGACGTCTCTCGCTCGACTCCGGCCGCCTGCCGGTCGTCGCCGCCTCGACGCAGACGCTGATCCGCTGATCAGGCCGGTTCCCAGGAACGTCACGCCGGTGTGACGGAACTGGCCGGCATTCCATGGCGTTTTGCCCCGCAAGGGAGCTTGCCATGAAAAACGCACCCGGAATCGCCGCCGTCGCGTTGCTGGTCACCCTCGCCGCACCCGCACCCGCGGGCGCTGCGCCGACCAATCAGGACGTGCCGCGGCTCAATGTCGGCCCGACCTGCCGCCCGGTCAGTCAGATCGACAAATCAATCCAGATCGATACCGAGCGTTGTCTCAAAACCGAGCATGACGCGCGCGAACAGCTGGTGCGCCAGTGGGCCGATTTCCCGGCCGCGGACCGCACGCTCTGCACGCAAACCGCGACGCTCACCGACATGGCGAGCTACGTCGATCTCCTCACCTGCCTCGAGATGAAGCGCGACGTTGCCAAACTGCCGGCCGATCGCGGCCTGCGCACGGCGCCGGCTGCGCTGCCGACGCCGCGCTCGGTCGACTAGCTTTGCTGGAGCATGAAAACCGGTATTCGGTTTTCGGGGATCATGCTCAGGCGCGGTCGAGCCGCGAGTCGCTCACCTGCGACTTCCACTGGCCCATGCTCTCGGCGATGATCTTCACCGAGGTCATCGCGACCGACGACAGCTGGGCGTAGCTCTGGATTTCGCGCTGCACCCGCTCGCCCTCGCTGTGCAGGAAGTCGCGCACGCTGCGCAGGTCGGCGATCAGCCGGTCGATCTCGGTGACCGACGAGCCGGACACGCGGTCGAGCAGCGAGTTGATGTTGGTCACCGCCTGCTCGCTCGCTTCGCTGTGCGGCCGGCGCAGATGCGATACGTCGCGGCGGATGAATTCGCGGATCTCGCCTTCGAATTCGTTCGGCGTCTCGGTGTCTTCGATCTTGGCGGCGCGTGCTGGAGCTGCATTCATCAGAGTTGTCCCCGTTATCGAGTTCAGGCTGGCCCTTCGAAAGCCTTCCACGGGACAATTGAGGCCTGCGAATCGGGCCTCATATGGCCGAGTTCGCGGCAAAATCGGGTCTTCACTTGACAGTTTTAGTCGAAATTGATTCCTCTATGGCGCACTTAACCGAGGGGAAAGCCCAATGATCCGGACCTTGATTGCTGCTTCGCTGTTCGCCTTTGCGGTCACCACCTTCGCGCCGGTATTGCTGCCGAGCGATGAGGCACAGGCGCAGTCTGCCGCCGATCGCAGGACGCAGCCTGGCAGCGGCCAGTGTCGCCTTTCCAACGGACAGAAGTGCTGATCGCGAAGCACCTTCCGTGAATCAAACAGCCGGCCCTTGGGCCGGCTGTTTGTCGTCGGGACGCGTATCCGAAACTAGAGACGATCGCTGCCGGTGATCAGGCCGAACAGGGTCCAGTTGAAGCGATAGGTGAGCGCGCCGCGCACGATGTCGCCGCTGACCTTCGTTGAGGCGTTGATCGACGCTGCCGGCACGACCAGGTCGCGTATCGCGAAATTCACCGTGCCGAGATCGTAGTGCAGATATTCGGCGCGGAATTGCCAGGGACCGTTGGCGAATTCGATGCCGCCGCCGGCGGCCCAGCCCCATTGGTTCTTCGAGATGCCGCCGGACGGGCATCCACCCGCGAGCAGGCAGCCGCCCGCGACCGCCGCGACGGCGTTGCTGTTCACTTCGACGTGTCCGGTGGCAAGACCGCCCGTTGCGTAAAGCAGGACATTGTCGCCCAGGAGAACGCCGCCACGAAGGCGCGAGGTGCTGAGCCATGACAGCTTCTGGCTGGCATTCGCCGTGAACGGGACACCGGCGAACGCGCCGTTGACGGTCTGCGAAGACTTGATGTCGGTGAACGAGAAATCCGAGTCGGTGCCGAGCACGACTGAGCCGAACTGCCAGTTCGACCCATAGGTGACGCCGCCGATGAAGCCCTTCGGATCTCCGGCGAGCGAATTCGGAATACCGGCGCCGATGAACAGCGGTGCGTAGAAGGCGTCCGGCGTGCCCACGACGCCGTTGCGGCCCCAGCCGTAGCCGCCGTGCACGCCGATGTAGGAACCGTACCAGCTCTGCTTCGCCATCACGGCGACCGGCGCCTTGACGATGGGCGCTGCGGGGATGTCGGCGGCCAGCAATGGGCCAGCGGCCGACATCCACACCAGCGCCCCCGCGCCCGCAATGACCTTGAGTTTGATGGCCATGACGCACCCCCGTCGGAAGCCATAATGATGCGTGCGGCCTCTGCGGGCGCCTAGTGCAAAAAAGTCACACGATACAAACTCTTGAACTAGGGGTTGAGGTGCGACCCCCCGCCCCCGGACATGGCGGGCAGCTCGCGCGGCGCTGTGAAGTGCAGCGCCGCGCCGCGACCGGGTCGTCACGGCGGGTGACGCGCGATGTAGCGACGTAGCGGGCGTTGGGCCGTTCACGTAATATCGGAGGACCGCGCCAAGACGCGGGCAGCCAGGACGCGGGCAGCCAGGACGCGGGCATTCGGAGGACGCCATGATCTCGATCCGCCAAATTCATCCGGTGTTCGCCGGCGAGGTGAGCGGCGCCGATCTCACCCAGCCGCTGAGCAAGGCGGATGTGGCGGCGATCGAGGCGGGAATGGACCGCTATGCGGTCCTGGTCTTCCGCGACCAGAAGATCACCGACGATCAGCAGATGGCGTTCACGCGCAACTTCGGCGAGATCGAGAACGCCAAGGGCGGCAACATCACCAAGGACAACGAATACCGCCTGAAGGCCGGCATGGTCGACGTCTCCAACCTCGACAAGGACGGCAAGCCGCTGCCGCGCGACGACCGCCGCCGCATGTTCAATCTCGGCAACCGGCTGTGGCACTCGGACAGTTCGTTCCGCGCCAAGCCGGCGAAATATTCCATCCTCTCGGCGCGCACCGTCGCGTCACAGGGCGGCAATACCGAATTCGCCGACATGCGCGCCGCCTACGACACGCTCGACGACGCGACGCGCGCCGAGGTCGAGGCGCTCGTGTGCGAGCACTCGCTGATCTATTCGCGCGGCTCGATGGGCTTCAGCGACCTGACCGAGGACGAGAAGGCGATGATGAAGCCGGTGCGCCAGGGGCTGGTGCGCACGCACCCGGTGACCGGGCGCAAGTCGCTCTATCTCTCCTCGCATGCCGGCGTGATCGTCGGATGGCTGGTGCCGGAATCGCGCGACTTCCTGCGCGACCTCAATGAGCACGCGACGCAGCGCGAGCTGGTCTACACCCACCGCTGGCGCCAATTCGACCTGGTGGTGTGGGACAACCGCCAGACCATGCATCGCGTGCGCCGCTTCGACGAGACGCAGCCGCGCGACATGCGCCGCACCACCGTCGCAGGCGAAGCGATGACCGCCGCGCAGGCGGAAGCCGCATAGCGCAGGCGCGACTGACAGCGCTCACCGTGCCGGCGGCTGATTGCGCGACGTCTCCTTGATGCATTTGTCGACGAGCTCGGCGCGTGCGTCGATGCTCTTTGCGCGCCGGTCGTTCTCGAATTTCATCCAGCACTGCGCGCTGATCTCTTCGGGCGTGAGCGCGGCTTGCGGTGCAGGCGCGGGGGGCGGAGCCGCCGGTGCGGCCTGCCTGGTGCGCCCGCCGGCTGCGGGAGGCGGAGCGAGCGGCTGCTGTTGCACGGAGGATTGCGGGGCGGGCTCGATCGGCGGCGGCGCGGCGGTCGGCGCGATATCGGCCGAACTGGTGCCTCCGGCGCAGCCTGCAAGCGACGCGATGGCCGCAGCCGCGACCAGCGCACGCACGATCCTGAATGGGACGATCATCCGCCTGTCATAGCGCCGCAATGCTGCGGCCGCCGGACTCAACGGCTCAGGATCGCTTCAAGCTTGCGCTCGATCGGGCGCTTCGCGTCGGCGGGCCGTACCAGCAGATTTGCGGTTTTCATCGCGTAAAGCGCCACCAGCACGCTGATCGCATTGGTCAGCAGCAGGAAGACGATCGCGGTTTGCATGAAGGCCATCATCTGGTCGCGCAGCATGGCAGTCTCTCCTCGCGACCGCGTCCCGCACGCGGCGCGTGTTGGTATCTCGAGCAATGCGATTTTTGAACAAAAGTTCCTCGTCCGTCTGTGACCTGCATCACGTTCGGGCAATTTCCGGGTGAGGCTGCGGGGGCGCCGAGCCGCTTGCGGAGGGCGGCGCGAACGCGCTAGCGAAAGGCCGGGAGGGTCCGTCACATGCGATTTGCCGCTATCGCCGCGCTGATGGTGGCCGCGCACGCGGCCTGCGCGCAGGGTGCGCCGCCCGACGCCGTCAAGGACCTGGCGCCGACCGGCGCGCTGCGCGCCGCGATCAATTACGGCAACGGCGTGCTGGCGCAGAAGGGCGCCGGCGGCCCGCAGGGCATTTCCGTCGATCTCTCGCGCGAACTGGCGAAGCGCCTCGGCGTGAAGCTGGAGCTCGTGACCTTCGAGGCGGCCGGCAAGGCATTCGAGGCCGCGAAGGCCAACGTGGTCGACGTGCTGTTCGTCGCGATCGAGCCGGTACGCGCCGCCGACGTCGAATTCTCGCCGCCCTACGTGCTGATCGAGGGCACCTACCTGGTGCCGAAGGACTCCGCCTTGAAAGAGGTCGGCGACGTCGACCGCGCCGGCGTGCGCGTCGCGGTCGGGCGCGGCTCCGCCTACGATCTCTATCTGACCCGCACGCTGAAGAATGCCACGCTGGTGCATGCCGCGACCGGCGGCTGCTGCGCCATGATCGATCTGTTCCGCGCCGAAAAGCTCGAGGCAGTCGCGGGCGTGCGCCAGCCGCTGGTCGAATACGCGAAGTCGCACGCCGACGTGCGCGTGATGGATGGGCGTTTCCAGGAAATCCGCCAGGCGATGGGCACGCCGAAGGGACGGCTCGCAGGCGCCGCCTACCTGCGCACGTTCATCGAAGAGATGAAGGCGAGCGGCTTTGTCGCGGACGCGCTGAAACGCAGCAATCAACCCGACGCGCAGGTCGCGCCGCCTGAGAAATAACGAACCGGGGACAACCGAATGAGTGCTTCGCCTGACGTATTGAAGGACCTCGCACCGACCGGCACGCTGCGCGCCGCGATCAATCTCGGCAACATCGTGCTGGCGAACGGCACGCCCGAGAACCCGGGCGGCATCACGCCCGAGCTCGCGCGCGAACTGGCAAAGCGCCTCGGCGTGCCCTCGCGGCTCACCTGCTTCGATGCCGCCGGCAAGGCGTTCGAGGCATTGAAGGCGGGCGAGGTCGACATCGTATTCCTGGCGATCGAGCCGGTGCGCGCCGCCGAGATCGAGTTCAGCGCGCCGTACGTGATCATCGAGGGCGTCTACGCGGTGCCGAAGGACTCGAAGCTCAACGCGCCGGCCGACGTCGACCAGCCGGGCATTCGCGTCGGCGTCAACGTCGCGTCGGCTTACGATCTCTTCCTCACGCGCTCGCTGAAGCACGCCACGCTGGTGCGCAGCGAAGACGGCGCCGAGACGTTCGTGACGGAAAAGCTCGAAGCGGCCGGCGGCGTGAAGCAGGCGCTGCAGAAATTCATCGCCGTCAATCCCGGCGTGCGGCTGATCGAGCCGCGCTTCATGGAGATCCGTCAGGCGATGGGCACGGCCAAAGGCAGGACCGCGGGCGCGGCCTATCTGCGCGGCTTCATCGAAGAGATGAAGAAGAGCGGCTTTGTCGCCGACGCGCTGAAGCGCTCCGGCCAGGCTGACGCGACGGTGGCGCCGCCGGCCTGACCGTCATCCTGGGGCCGCCGGAAAAAAAATTGCAAAACAACCCCATGCAAAGATAGAAATTCCGGATAAACCCGGGGTCGGTGGCCGGCGGGTGACCGGTCAGTTCGGCGCCGGCTTGTCGTCCGCTTTCGGCTTTTCGTCGACCTTCGGCTGCGTGTTCACCGGCTGCGGCGAGGAGAACAGGGTGTCGCCGCAACTGTCGTCCGCGATGCGGTCGAAGCCGCGCGACATGCGCTCGACGACCCGGTCGAGATCGCGCTTCTCCGCCGCCGGGTATTCCATCGCGACGTGCCGCCAGACCGTGCCGCCGCAGGCGAGCATCACCTTGCGATAGAAGATGCGGTCGCCCTTCAGCCCCGACACGGTGAGTCGGTCGCGCTCGCCGCGCAGATAAGTGACCTCCTCACCGTCCGCGAAGGCGACGGCCCGAAAGCGCGCCTGCGCGTCGTTGTCGGCGCCCGTGGCGTAGAACGCAAGCCAGGCGTCACCGCCGGGCGCCATGTAGCGGCGGCCCTGCCAGTTCGGATCGGGCGGCATCAACTGCCAGTCGCGCGGCACCAGTTGCGCCGGACTGTCGATCCGGGAGCGTTCGCCGCGCGCGGCTTCGACGGCCCCCGGCATCATCAGCATGACCGGCGCGTACTTGTAGGCGTGACGGTGATGGCGCCGCCGCGCGTCGGCGGCGGTCGCGGTGACTGCAAGGATCAATGCGGCGAGGATGAGCCTGCGCATGCGGTTCAACGTCAAACGCTGAAAATTGATCCCGGGCGGAACCTGGCTGAACGGGCAGTCATCTACCCTAACGAATATTCATCAAAAATATCAAAAGCTTACGAGTGTTTTTTCGGAACGGTCTGCGGGGGCGCGCGTTGATGCGACAAGGCGCTCACGCGCCGGTCACCCCAGGAGGAATGAATGAGAAAGTTTGCCCTCGCGACAGCCGCTGCGGTCGCGCTGCTGTTCACCGCGCCGTCGTTCACCGGCGTCACCAGCCCGGCGGAAGCCCAGACCGTGGTGAAGAAGAAGATCGTGATCAAGCATGGCGATCGCGGCCGTCACATGGGCCGCTATGGTGACCGCGGCCGGCACATGGGGCGCCATCACGGCGGCAACAAGGTCGTCATCATCAAGCGCGGCGGCCATCACGGCAGCAAGACCATCATCAAGAAGAAGATCACGCACGGCTAAACCCGCGCGACCTTGCAGGCGGCCCCGGGATACCGGGGCCGTTTTGCTTTGCGCTCGGCGTCGCCCTGGTCCTAGAGTTCCTGCATCGGACTTTCGGACCGGGAGATGAAGTCATGAGCAAACGGCTCGTCCTTTCCGCCTGCGCCGTCATGTTGCTGAGCGCCAGCGCGCTCGCCAGGCCGGGCGTCGCCACCACCACCGTGAACCTGCGCGCCGAGGCCAGCACCACCAGCGAGGTGCTCGGCAAGATGCCGGCGGGCGCGCGGCTCGACGTCGGCGACTGCAACGATGGCTGGTGCGCCGTCACCTTCCAGGGCAAGAGCGGCTTTGCGATCGCGACCGCGCTCGACACCAGTGGACGCCCGCGCGCCGTGCGTCGCGGCCCTCCGCGCGGGCCCGCCGGCTACGATCCGGACGACGATTTCGAGCCGGTTGCGCCGGGCTACCGGCCGTATCCGGTCGCGCCGCCCGGGGTGTACGGACCGGGGCCGTATTGGGGGCCGGGACCGTATTACTATGGCGGCGGACCGTATTGGGGTCCGAGGTGGGGGTACGGGTGGCGGCGCTGGTAGCCGCCGCGGCCCTGTTCATGAGTGAGCCGGCGCTCGCGGGCGGCATCGGGCCGCCATGGCGGCGCAGGCAAAAGCGCAGGCGACGTTGTGCCCGCCTACTTCGTCTCCCGCTTGCGCCATGCCGCCGGATCCTCGAACGCCCCGGTCCACAGCCCGCGTTTGGCCGCACGCGCATCGCGCTCGGCCGCCGCGTAGCGCCCCTTGCTGTGGCGCGCGTAGTCGCGTGCGTAGCCTGCGCGCACCATCGCCTCGCCGAGATCGCGCCCCTTGGCCTCGCAGGTTGCGACATCGCGCGCGTACTGGTCGTGCGTCACCAGCGTGCATGACACCGGCCGTCCGCCGATCAGTGCGGTGAGGATGCGCGCGGCTTCGCGCCCGCAGGCGTAGTCTTCGCCTTTGGCGTCGTGGCATTGCTGACGCCCTTCCGGCGCGTCGATGCCGAACAGGCGGATGCGCTCGCCGGCGACTTCGAGCGAATCGCCATCGATGATCTTGGCGCGGCCGCTGATCGGCGTGCCGGCCTCGGCGGGCGCGGGCGGCGGTGACGCGTCGCCGCCGCCCCATCGCTGCGCGGCGAACGACGCGGCGGCGGCAACAACGATCCAGATGACGAGATGGCGCGCCCGCACGGTGGCTCCTGTGCAAAGGCCATCATAGGCGGGCGCTGGTTACCGGATTGCCAGCGCTCTATCGACGCCGTTTCCTCGCCGCCTTTTTCGCTGTCTTCCGCGCCGTTCCGTAATGCATCGCCTCGAGGCGCATGCCGTCCGGGTCGGTGAAGAACACCGCATAATACTTCTCGTCGCCGTTATAGCTGTCCGGCGGATCGGCGACCGGCATGTCGTGCTGCTCCAGAAACGCGCCGAGGTCGTCCACCGCCTTGCGGCTCGCGAGCTCGAAGGCGTAGTGGTGAAAGCCGACGTCGCCCTTGCGGTGTTTGTGCTTGCGGCCTTGCGCGTCGGCCTGCGCAATCCAGAACAGGGTCTTGCCGTTGCTCCAGCCCGCGAAGCCGCCGCCGTCGTGCTTCAGCCGGAAGCCGAGGAAGCCGAGCACCTTGCGGTAGAACGCCTTCCAGCGTGCGAGGTCGCTGACGCTCAGCACCAGATGATCGATGCCGGTGACGCGGGGCATGCAGGCCTCCTCTGCTGAATCACAGACAGAACGCGCCAGCGCCGGAGTTTTCCGCCGCGCTCATCGATTTCAAACACCAACCTGTGCGTGGCGGCATGAAACCGGAACTCATGTTCCGCGTTGTGGCCGTGATGGTCCAGGGTAACGGTTGGAGAAAAGCCATGCGGTTGCCTTTGGCGCTCGCGTCATTCCTTCTCGTCGCGCCGCTGAACGCGGCGCCGCTTGGGCCGGCGACGAATCCCGCGGTCAAGGTCGGACAGGCGGTCATCTGCGATACCCCAGAACAGGCGCAGCGCTTCGTCGCGCTGCGTAATGGCGGCAGCGAAGCCGTGCGCGCCTTTCAGCTGATCAACCGCGAAGCCGCCAACCCGAGCGCATGCGGAACCGCGATCGTCGCGTTCCGTCCCGGCGAGGAAGTCGGCAGCGGGCGCGTCGAAGGCCGGCCGGTGCAGGTCGTGAAGGTCACCGTGCTGGCGTTCAACAACGGAGTCGGATGGTCGATGGTGCCGGAGACGGTGCAGTATGCCGTGCTCGTGCCGGAAGGGATCGAGGTGTAGCTTTTCGGGATCATGCTCTCGTCTATCGCCGCAACGCCGGCGCCACCAGAAACGGCGTCATGCCGCAAACGACGCTGACAAGCGCAAACGCGAACACCAGGTCGTAGCTCTGCGACCAGTCGTGGATCAGGCCACCGGCCCATGAGCCGATGGCGGAGCCGATGCCGGCGCCGATCGAAATCGTTCCCATGATGGTGCCGACGCGCTTGCCGCGGAAGATCGACATCGCGGCCGCGGAGACCAGCGGGCCGCGTGATCCCATCGTGCTGCCGAAGCAGATCAGAAAGCCCGCGAGCAGCCAGATGCTCGGGTGGCGGCTCATCGCCCACAGCATGAGGATGCCGGCGACGGTGAGACCGTAGGCGAGCAGGATCGCGCGGCGGCGCCCGAGCAGGCCGTCGAGCCAGCTCACGGTCAGCATGCCGAACAGCAGCAGGACGCCGGACAGGCCCCACGCGGCTGCGGCTTGCAGCGGCGGGAAGCCGACCTCGACCAGATAGGCCACCACCTGGACCGAAATCGAAAACATCCCGATCGACGTGAAGAAGAAGATACTGA
Organism: uncultured Alphaproteobacteria bacterium; assembly: GCA_963839985.1. Lineage (GTDB taxonomy): Bacteria > Pseudomonadota > Alphaproteobacteria > Rhizobiales > Xanthobacteraceae > PALSA-894. The sequence goes on from CAWIXG010000025.1 coordinate 42,265, forward strand.
ACAGCGACCAGAATGCGTGGTGACGCATCGCGCTGGCCAAAGTCCATGTCTCGTCGGCGGTGCCGGTTCGCGCGAACCGCGCGACGTGCCGGTCTCCGAGCGCGATGCGCCGCCACGGCAGCAGCAGGAGCGGGACGGCGCCGGCGAGCATGACGCCGCCGAGGATATGGTAGGCGCCGCGCCATCCGCCCTGATCGACGAGGATTTGCGCCAGCGGGACCAGGACGAGCACGCCGGCGCCGGCCGCGGACATGACCACCGCCAGGGCCATCGGCAGGCGCGGGCCGAACCAGCGGTTCAGCAGCAGCGAGCTCGTGACCTGCCCGAGACACGCGCTGCCGAGGCCGACCGCAAGGCCGGCGCTGACTTGCAGGTGCCAAAGCTCCTGCGCGAAGGCGGCGGCCGAGAAGCCGGTGCCGACCAGCACGAGGCCGATGGCGTAGACGGCGCGCGGCCCGGAGTGATCGAACAGGCGTCCGACGAAAGGTGCGGCGAAACCGAAGCTCAGCGCGCCGATCGAGTAGACCGATACGGTTTGCGCCCGGTCCCAGCCGAAGGTGTTGGAAATCGGCAGCAGGAAAACCGTGAAGGTCTCGCTCGCGCCGCGCGCCAGCGCCATCAGCAGGAAGCAGAGGCCGAGCACCACGAGCGCCAGGCGCGCCGTCGTCCGGTCCGGCGCGTCGGCGTTCTGGGGAGGCTCCTGGTCCATGGAGGCGCGGCCGTGGTTTTCGGTTCAGATGCTTGCCACGAGTCGCGGCGGTTCGGCGGAGTTTACACCCTTGTAACGGCCGCGCGCTTGAGGCTTTATCGAGCGCCACGCGCGGGGAGCCTCGTCCATGCTGCTGACGCCCCTCAGCATCAAATGCCCGAATTGCCGCCGAAAGTTCGTGACCCACGAGGCCGTCAGCGTATCGGTGTTCGCGGTGTACACGGACTTTCGTCGCGACTTCTCGGCGCCGTGGGTGCATACGTGCACCCATTGCGGATTTGCCGGATCGCGTGACCGGTTCCGACGCAAGGTTTCTCCCGCGCTCACGAAGCTCGTCGCCTCGCACCTCAAGCCGCTCAAGCCGAGGAGCGAGAGCATCGGGTGGCGCAAGTTCGCGCATGCGGCGCGGATCGCCGAATGGGAGCATCGCCCCGCGGAGGAGATCGCGAACCTGTACATCGGCGCGGCGCACGAATGCGCGGGCAATTCCAAATCAAGCCGCAGAGTGGAAGCAGCATACCGGAAAAAGGCGATCAGATTCTTCCGCAAGTCGCTCGCGGCAAACGAGATCGCCGAGAAGGACGTGCCAAGCGTCACCTATCTGGTTGGCGAGCTCTATCGGCGCATCGGGGAGACGGCAGACGCCGAGGCGTGGCTGGCAAAAGCCGAGGCGCTGGTGGGGTCGAGCGACGAACTGGCTTGGCTCGCAATGCTCGCACGTCAACAGCGTACCAATCCGGAAGACGAGATCGCCGATCGCATCTGGGAGCTGCGCAGGGGATCGTCGAAGGACGATTGAGGCTTACCGCCCTTTCTTCTTGAACCCGCCGCGCATGCCGGGGCGGCCCAACGTGGATCGGCCGCGCGCGGGAATCGACTCCACGCCCGGGCCCATCTCGTCGAGCGTCGGCTTGCGCGGGCCTTTGCGCGCCGGCAACGACAGCGCCGGCCGCTTCGCGGTCGGGTCGTCCACCACTGCAAGCTCCATCGTGCGCAACCGCTTCACCTCGTCGCGCAGCCGCGCCGCCTCCTCGAAATCGAGATCGGCCGCGGCCTCGCGCATGCGGCCTTCGAGATCGGAGATCACCGCCTCGAAATTGTGCCCGATGGTCGCGCCGTCCTCCGCGAGGCCGAGCCCGCCGTCGGTCGAGATCAGCACGTGGTCGCGCTCGTACACCGAGTTCATGATGTCGTGGATCGAGCGCTTGATGCTTTCCGGCGTGATGCCGTTTTCGGTGTTGTACTCGACCTGCTTCTCGCGGCGGCGATTGGTCTCGGCGATCGCGCGCTCCATCGAACCGGTGATCTGGTCGGCATAAAGGATCACCCGGCCGTCGACGTTGCGCGCGGCGCGGCCGATGGTCTGGATCAGCGAGGTCTCGCTGCGCAGGAAGCCTTCCTTGTCGGCGTCGAGGATCGCCACCAGCGCGCATTCCGGGATGTCGAGGCCCTCGCGCAGCAGGTTGATGCCGACGAGGCAGTCGAACGCGCCGAGCCGCAGGTCGCGGATGATCTCGATGCGCTCGATCGTGTCGATGTCGGAATGCATGTAGCGCACGCGCACGCCCTGCTCGTGCAGGTATTCGGTCAGGTCCTCGGCCATGCGCTTGGTCAGCACGGTGACCAGCGCGCGGTAGCCGGCCAACGCCGTCTGGCGCAGTTCGCCGACCAGGTCGTCGACCTGCGTGCGTGCGGGCCTGATGTCCACCGGCGGATCGATCAGCCCGGTCGGGCGGATGACCTGCTCGACGAACACGCCGCCGGATTGCGTGATCTCCCATTCGCTCGGCGTCGCCGAGACCGCGACGGTCTGCGGCCGCATCGCGTCCCATTCCTCGAAACGCAGCGGGCGGTTGTCCATGCAGGAGGGCAGGCGGAAGCCGTATTCGGCGAGCGTCGCCTTGCGGCGGAAGTCGCCGCGATACATGCCGCCGATTTGCGGCACCGTCACATGGCTCTCGTCGCAGAACACCAGCGCATTGTCGGGGACGTATTCGAACAGCGTCGGCGGCGGCTCGCCCGGCTGGCGGCCGGTGAGGTAGCGCGAGTAGTTCTCGATGCCGGCGCAGCTTCCCGTGGCGTCCATCATCTCGAGGTCGAAGATGGTGCGCTGCTCCAGCCGCTGCGCCTCGAGCAGGCGGCCCTGTGCGTTGAGCTGCTCGAGCCGCCATTTCAGCTCGGCCTTGATGCCGGCGATCGCCTGGATCAGCGTCGGGCGCGGCGTCACATAGTGCGAGTTGGAATAGACCTTGATGAATTGCAGCTCGTCGGTCTTCTGCCCGGTGAGCGGATCGAACTCCTCGATGCTCTCGACCTCGTCGCCGAACAGGTTCACGCGCCAGGCGCGGTCCTCGTAGTGCGCCGGGAAGATGTCGAGCGTGTCGCCGCGCACGCGGAACGAGCCGCGGTAGAAGTCGTGCTGGGTCCGCTTGTACTGCAGCGCCACGAGGTCGGCGATCAGCTGGCGCTGGTCGATGCGCTCGCCGCGCTTGAGTGCGAAGGTCATCGCCGAGTAGGTCTCGACCGAGCCGATACCGTAGATGCACGACACCGAGGCGACGATCACCACGTCGTCGCGTTCGAGCAGCGCGCGCGTCGCCGAGTGGCGCATGCGGTCGATCTGCTCGTTGATCGAGGACTCTTTCTCGATATAGGTGTCGGTGCGCGGCACGTAGGCCTCGGGCTGGTAGTAGTCGTAATACGAGACGAAATATTCCACCGCGTTGTCGGGAAAGAAGCTCCTGAACTCGCCGTAAAGCTGCGCCGCGAGCGTCTTGTTCGGCGCGAGGATCAGCGCCGGGCGCTGCGTCGCCTCGATCACCTTCGCCATCGTGAAGGTCTTGCCCGAACCGGTGACGCCGAGCAGCACCTGGTTGCGGTCGTGGCGCTTCACGCCTTCGACCAGCTCCTTGATCGCGGTCGGCTGGTCGCCCTTCGGCTCGAAGTCCGACTTGATCACGAGACGCTGGCCGCCCTCGGATTTGTCCGGGCGCGCCGGGCGATGCGGCGTCCAGGCGATCGCGCCCTTGAACTCGGCGCGGCCCTCGCGCAGCAGGTTGTCCAGCGACTCCGCGGTGGCGGCGACGCCCATCGAGGAAAGGTCGCCGCGCTCCGGCCGGCGCCGCTCGGGCTTCGGCCGCTGGAATTCCGGCTCGGGAAACGACACCGCATCGCCGTCGAGCCCCAGCGCGCGTGCGAGCTCGGGAGATGATTCGATCAGCTCGGCGTCGCTGGTGTATTTCGCCTGCTGCACTTCGGCGAAACCTTGCGCCGATCTCTCGTCTCCCTCCCCCGCATAGCCCGTCGAAGACGGGCGTAAACGCCCTGATGCTGGGGGAGGGCTGGGGGAGGGGGCTTGATGGGAGGGGGGTACTGACAGATTTGCGCGCACGATGCGCGGCGGAGAAATCCTCACGCCGGTCCCACGAATTGCTCGCCGGCGGCTGCAACCCGGTCTTCGGGTCTTTTTCTTTCCAACCCTCGCCCCCCGGCAGCGGCTCGCTTGCGCGCCTGGCCGGCTTCTCCGCCTGCTTGTTCAGCCCGGTCTGCGAGCCGACGCCCGCGGTTCCCTTGGCGATGCCGGGATTGAGCAGCTTCTCGAGGTGCGGCGCGATCGGAGACAGCGGCTCGCGCGCCGCCTTGGCACGGGTCGGACGCGCCGGGTCCTTCGGCTTCTTCGAGTTCGGGCGGTTTGGCCATGGGCCGAATATGGGACCGGGAAAGCGGCGAGGGAAGGGTGGTTCGCTCGGGCGGCGCCGGACCAGCCTGTCTGGCCGCGCGCGGGCGCCGCATCGCCGTTGACAACGTGAGGATGTTCTATGAGTGTAATAAATGTAAAATTGTGACAAGCGATATACACCGTGAGGTTGTTATGCGCGCTGCAGCACTTGCGCCTCACGTCACACTCCCAGCCGCCGTCCATCGCGGCACCGGCAAAATCTTGTCGCTGTCCGATGCGCTGGCCGATCCGTTGCGGCACACGCCGACCTGACGACGGCGCAAAAGATCGCGCTTGCTGCGCCCTGGGAAGCCGGCGCGTGGACCGACATCATCTACGGCAATGACGGCGACGTCGATCGCGCGCGCCATCAGGGAGTTGGAGCAGCAGACCGAGATGGCGAAGGAAGCAGCAGGCGAGAACGGGACCGGGAGTACGCAGGCATGACGACGATGTATCGCGCTCGTTTCAGCAACGGCTCGTCGATGCGTGCCGCGCCGAACCCAGCCTACAATTTCGGAACCGGCGATTTCACCGTTCTGGCGATGATCGAATCGCGTCAGGGTGGCGTCGTGGTGGCGCGCAAGAGCGGGCAGGGCGGTGACGACCATGGCGGATTTCACCTCATGGTCCGTCCTGACGGCTCGGTGATGTTCTACACCGACAACGGTCTCGAGGCCTTTTTCGCGTACACCCTGCCGAGCCCGATCCTCGATGGCGATTGCCACACGGTCGGAGGAATCCGGCGCGGTGCGCAACTCGCCATCGTAGTCGATGGACTGGAAGTGCCGGTCACCACGGCTGGCAAAGCATCGCCGCTCAACGTGAACAACAACCTGCCGCTGACGATCGGCTGGACGGAACAGACCCAGCCGAACGATCAATTCATTGGCAGCATCATGAATGTCAGCCTTTGGAATACGGCGCTGTCCGGTGACCGGCTGGTGTCGGCGGCATTCGCCAATCTCTCCGGCGGCGAGCCTAACCTGCAAGGCTACTGGACGCTGAATTCAACGACCGCGGACCTCTCGCCGCATCGCAATGCGGCGAGCATCGTCGGCTCCGTGAGCTATGAATATTGCCTGCATTGCGCGTGGGCACAGGGTCTGAACAAGTACATGTTCATTCATATCGCCAACATGCCGGGCGGCAATGCGCCAGCGGCGGGCCAGCACGCGACGGTTTCGCACGCCATCAACGTGCCGGCCGGGGCGCCGGCGTTTTGCACCTCGGTCATGTCGAACGGCATCGTGCCGGCATTTCCCGCGGGAGCACAGATCAAGGTCGTCGATCCGACCGGCCACGTCTACGATCGGGATCAGAACGTCGAGAAGGTGTTCGCATCCGTGCAGAACGGTCAATTGTGGGCGCTGATGGTGCTCGACCCCGCTCCGGGGAATTGGAAGATAACGGTCACGGCGCCGTCGCATGTCGGCTTTGCGCTGTATGCCCAAACCATCCCGGTCGCAGCCGTCGTTGCGACCAGCGAAGCGGCGCTGAGGCCTATCTACGGCGCCGCGCATCCTCACCTGACGGCGTTCGCGCGTGGCGGATTTTGGGACTTGCTGAGGGTGGTGTTCGTCGCGGCCATCGTCGGCCTCATCGTCGCCGCAGCGGCCTTTTTTGTCGTCGGGGCAACCCTTGCAGCGGCCGCGGTGCACGGCCTCGCCGCCTTTGCGGCAGTCACCTACGCCCAGGCGAAGATCGCGGCGCAATCGATCGATACGACGAGTTTGCCCGATGCGGACCGTCAAATCAGCGGCATGGCCGGCTTCGTGATCGCGCCGGAGCCGTTCCTCCTTATCGACGCTAATGTCGATGCCGGTGCCGACGATAGTAATAAGTTCATTTATGAACGGCGGTTGGAAAAGCTCTACCCGCAGGTCATGCTCAGCAGCTTCAACAAGGTCCAGGTCCGCCTGATCGGAAACCAGGACACGCGCGACAACGTCAAATCGGAATTGATCAAGATGAAGGCCGGCTATGTCACCGCAACGGGGCACGGGCACTCAAGTTCTTTGACCGGCTGGTATCTGAACGGCGAATCTGGACCCCTGCAAGAGGTGATCACCACCATCGGAAAAGCAAAGTACACGCCGGAGGAAGTGGCAGGCAAGATATTCCACTTCTTCGCCTGCAATACTGGCTACAGGGGCCCGGATGGATTGCCCGGTCTTGGCCGATCGATGGTGGCCGCCGGGGCGGTCGGGTTCTTCGGCTACAAGGAGCCATATTCCTTGATAAGGGACAAAGAAACCAGGAAATACCACGTTGAGTTCTGTGATTGCGACATCGCGATCGACCTATCACTGATCAATGGCAAGACCTGCGGCGAGGCCTTGGCGGCATCGATGGCTCTGTTCAATTCGAACATCGAGCGCCTTTTCCAGGAGGGGTGGACGGAGAGGGCCAGTCGGCTCAGAAACAACCGCGACGCGCTCGTCTTCTACGGCAACGAGAACGCCCGGCTGCAGACCGGAGTCCGAAGCGGGCCGCGCTGATGCATCATCGAAAAGCCGGCCTGGCGGCATTGCTCAGCCCGGTCTGCGAGCCGACACCCGCGGTTCCCTTGGCGATGCCGGGATTGAGCAGCTTCTCCAGGTGAGGCGCGATCGGCGCAAGGTGCTCGCGCGCCGCCTTGGCGCGCGTCGGGCGCGCCTATGTGCCGACGCCGCTTCGTGGGGTCTACTTCAGCGCGTCACGATCCTCGACGCAACGTCTTCTGACCGCATATTTGGGTATGTGGGGCTCCGACGCCGAGCGTATCTTCAGCTACCTTGCAACAAGGCGGCCGGAATTGGAGCAAGCCTTCGGCTTCCCGATGGACTGGCTGGTGCGCAAGGAGGGCTCGCTTTACTGGATTGTCGCGGGGACTCTCCCGATTACAACGAGCGAGGCCGATTGGCCTCGCGAGCACGCTTGGCTGGCCGAGATCATGAAACGGCTGGCCATTGTACTGACACCGGCGCTCGAACAGATCCCGCCGGCCGAAGTTGGAGAATCCGGCGCCTAGATGGGCGGTGTGCTCGTGATGTCCGGAATGCGACCCGTCGAAGGCAGCCAGGGAAGGCGACGGCACTCGCCTGAATACGGGGCCTTCGTCTATCATCGGAACGGGGCAGAGGCGCATCGGACAGGCGTCCGGGAGGACATCATGCATCGTACCATCGACCCGACACGGCGACGCTTGTTGAAAGGTGCAGGCGCCGCGCTCGCCGCGCCGCTGCTCGCCCGCACCGCCTCCGCCCAGGCCGACTGGCCCGCCCGCCCGGTGCGCGTGCTCATTCCCTATCCGCCGGCCGGCGGCGCCGACACGGTGGGGCGCATCTTCTTCACCAAGCTGAGCGAGGTGATGGGTCAGCAGTTCGTCATCGACAATCGCGGCGGCGCGGGCGGCACCATTGCGGCGGCGGCCGCCGCGAAAGCCGATCCCGACGGCTACACCATCATGTACGACGCGACCGCGTTCTCGGTGAATCCGTTCCTCTATCCGAAGCTCAGCTTCGACTATCTCAAGGATTTCCAGCCGGTGTTCCTCGCCTCGCTGGTGCCCAACATCCTGGTGGTGAACAAGTCGGTCACGGCGAACACCGTCGCCGACGTGATCGCGCTCGCCAAGGCCGCGCCCGACGGGCTCGACTTCGCGTCGTCCGGCAACGGCACCGTGCAGCACCTCTCGCTGGAAATGTTTCGCCACGCGACCGGCACCAGGATCAACCATATCCCGTATCGCGGCGGCGGTCCGGCGCTCAACGACGTGATCGGCGGGCAGGTGAAATTCTTCTTCTCCAACGGCTCGGCCTCGATCGGCCAGGTGCAGGCCGGCGTCGTGAAGGCGATCGCGCATACCGGCAAGGGCCGGCTCGGCACGCTGCCCGATCTGCCGCCGGTCGCCGACACCATCCCGGGGTTCGAGGCCTACGAGTGGAACGGCGTATTCGTGCCGACCGGCACGCCGGGCGCGATCATCGCAAAGCTCAATGCCGGGTTGAACGGCATGCTCAAGCAGCCTGACGTCACCGGCCGGCTGAAGACGCTCAATGTCGACACCCGCGAAAACACGCCGGAGGAGTTCCGCGCCTTCGTGGCGGCCGAGATGGAGAAATGGAGCCGCGTGGTGAAGGAGGCCAACATCAAGCTCGGCGGCTGATCGTTCGCTGGCGCATGATCTATTCTGGAAACGGATCCATCCCGGATCAAGTCCGGGACAGGCTTTTTCCGGATCATGCGCTTCGCGTTTTGCGCGCGTTGCATTCGCCGCCGCCGCAGGCCTAGGCTGCGCCGCGAAAAAACGCGGGGGATTGCGATGCGCAGGATCGGCTGGCTTTTGGCGTTCGTGCTGGCCGCATCGGCGGCGCAGGCGCAGCCCTATCCGAACAAGCCGATCCGCGCGATCGTGCCGTTCCCGGCCGGCAGCGCCACCGACGGCATGGCGCGCCTGGTCAATGCGCATTTCACCAAGGTGTTCGGTCACGGGCTGATCATCGAGAACATGGTCGGCGCGACCGGCACCATCGCGTCGCGCGCGACCGCGAAGGCCGCGCCCGACGGCTACACCATCATGTTCAGCACCAACTCGACGCATTCGGCGAACGCCTATCTCTACAACAATCTCGGCTACGACCCGCTCGCCGACTTCACGCCGCTTGCGCTGCTGTCGCGCGCGCCGCATGCGATGGTGGTGCGCGCCGATGTACCGTATCCGGCGTTCAAAGATTTCATCGCCGCCGCGAAGGGCACGCCGGACAAGTTCAACTTCGGCTTCGGCAACACCGGCAGCCTCGCGGGCGGCGCGATGCTCAATTCCTACGCCGGGATCAAGACCGCGGCGGTGTCCTACCGCGGCACGCCGCAGGCGACCACCGACCTGCTCGGCGGACAGATCGATTTCGTCGTGATGGACGTGTCGCAGACGCAGGAGCACATCAAGGCCGGCAAGCTGCGCACGCTCGCGGTGACCGGCCAGGCCCGGATGGAGATCTTCCCCGACGCGCCGACCATGATCGAACTCGGCTATCCGGACTTCGTGCTCTATTCTTGGAACGGCGTGCATGGCCCGCCCGGCATGCCGGCGGAGATCGTCGCGACCCTGAACAAGGCGATCCGCGATGCGATCAACACGCCGGAAGGCAAGCGCTTCTACGACGCGCTCGGCGCCGAGATCGGCACCATGTCGGCGGCGGAGTTTTCCACCTTCGTCGCGCAGGAGCTCAAGCGCTGGGAGAAGATCATCGCGCTCACCGGGTTGCCGAAGCAATGATGCGGCATCGCGCGGCGGTGCGGCCGACGCGGCGAACTTTGCTGCTGTCGGCGGCCGGCCTGATCGCTGCGCCGTATGTCGCGCGCGCGGCGTTTCCGGAACGCCCGCTGCGCATCCTGGTCGGCTTTGCGGCCGGCGGCACGGTCGACACCATCGCGCGCATTCTGGCCAACGCGCTCGGCCCGATCCTCGGGCAGCAGGTGATCGTCGAGAACCGCCCCGGCGGCTCGGCCAGCATCGCGGCGACGCAGGTGGTGCTCGCCGAGCCGGACGGGCACACGCTGCTGTTCGGTGTGTTCAGCCACGCGGTCGCGCCTGCGCTCGCGAAACTCACCTATGACACCGCGAAGGACCTCACCGCCGTGTCGCAGGTCGCCGGTGTGCCGCTGTTCATGTTTGCGGCCGGCAAGTCGCCGTTCGGGAGCGTCGCCGATGCGGTCGCGGCCGCGAAGGCCGCGCCCAACACCGTGAGCTATGCGACCGGCGGCGCCGGCTCGTCCGGTCACCTCGCGGCCGAGCTGTTCGCGCGCCGCGCCGGGGTGACTCTGGTGCATGTGCCGTTCCGCGGCAGCCCGCCGGCGATCCAGTCGCTGATCTCCGGCGACGTGCAGCTGCTGTGGGATACGCGGCGATCGGCGAAGCCGGCCTCGGCGACGATCTGGACGTGCAGGCGTGGCAAGGCGTGCTGGTGCGCTCCGGCACGCCGGCCGAAACCGTCACGGCGCTGCACAAGGCGATCGTGCAGGCGATGGCGCTGCCCGACACCAGGACGCGTATCGAGGCGATGTCGGTCGAGCCGATGGCGACCGATCCGGCCGCATTCGATGCGTTCTTCAAGGCGGAGGTGACGCGCTGGACCGAGGTGGCGAAGCGCGCGGGGCTGACCGTGCAGTAGCGCGGCTCGCGCGAAGCCGGATTATCGACGGCTGCGACTCGCATCTTGCAGAAGCTTGATCGCAGCCGCCGGTCCGCCTCCGAAGACGTTGCTGCCGCAGTCCGCCTCGGTTGCCCACTGCAATGCCGTCACTCCGCTTTTGTCGCGGATGCCAGGATCGGCTTTGTGGCGAAGCAGCAACTCAAGCATGTCGGTGCGTCCCCGGCATACCCATCTAAGTCCCCCCGAGAAAATCTGTCGGCCTTTGCCGCGAGTCTGGTCGACAGCCCACATCAGGGCGGTGGAGCCGTCCGCGGCGCGTGCGTTCGGGTTTGCGCCGGCCGCCAAAAACGCGCGCGCCACCTCCAGTTTCGGACGTGCGGCGGCGATCATCAGTGCGGTTCGTCCAAATGAATCGCGGGCTTCGAGCCGGACGCCTCGTTTCACCAGCCGTCGAATGAGCGCGGCGTTCGTACGCGGCTGGAAGGCCGCATAGATCACGCCATTTGCGGGCTTCGTCCCGCCGAAACTGTCTTGCACGTGGGTGGACGTAGCCGGCGGCAGTCCCAAGTCGAACAGGATGTCGAGAGACTCGAGATTCGGCCGGCCGATCGCGCCGAAATAGGCTTCGCGCAACAGCGCCTTGCGGTCGCGAACGCCGGGGTAGGACAGCGCGATCCGCAGGATTTCACTGCTGTCGCAGCCGGCAAATTCATGGAATTTCTCCAGATCGACGTCGTTGGAGAAATCAAGTTTCGCACCCGCACGCCGAGCCAGTTTGAACAATTCGAGATCGCACAATTGCATAATGTTGTGGAACGGTGTTTCGCCATACTCGTTGCGAGCCAACAGCGGGGCTCCCGCTTTGATCAGCATTTGCAGGATTTCTTTTTGCTTTTGTCTCTCGTCGTCAGCACCTTGCCCTGCGGCGTCATGCAGCGCGGTGTTGCCGCTGAGATCCTTCAGGGTGACATCCGCCTTCGCGGCGATCAGCAGGCGCACCAGGTCGGGGTTGAACGACTTTGCGGCGTGCATCAGCGGCGTCTGACCAAGGCGATCGCGCGTATTGACGGTTGCGCCATGCGCGAGCAGGAGTTTTACGGCCTCCACGCTCTTCGCATTCATCAGCGCAGTTTCACCGTCGTGGCGGTTGTGCAGGTTGACGTTCGCGCCTGCCTCGATAAGTGCGCGCGCAATATCGAGCCGGCCGCGCGCGACTGCCATCGGCAGAGCGAGACTGCCAATAATCTTGTCTCGCGCGTTGGGGGCGGCGCCGGCCGCAAGCAGCGCCGTTACGGCGGCGGCCTGGTCGGCAGCCACCGCCTCGTGCAGCGCTATATCGCCGCCCTCGGTCTCGGCATTGACGTCGATCCCGGTGGCGAGAATTCGCTGGATCCGGCCGACGTCTCCCTTTTTTGCAGCCTCGATCAATCCCTCGATGGCGAGCTCGTGGGGGCTCGGCCGATCGTCATCCTCGCCCGCGTGCGCGGGCGCGACGAGCAGGAGAGACATGAATAGCGCGAACGCTGTCCGGTGCATGCCGCGACACTATGCGATGCTTCCAGCGGTGATAAGCAGGGATACGGCGCTTCACGCGCCTATCGCGCGGCGGCGTCCGCGCGGCGCAGGATCTCGATGATCGCGGCCGGGCCCGGACCGCTGGATTTCGACTTCCTGTTGCCGCCCCGGCCGACCTTTTCGGTGCACACGGCATTTTCCGTCCATTGCAGCGCAGTCTTGCCGGACTTGTCCTCGAGGCGCGGGTCTGCGCGATGGCGAAGCAACAGCTCCACCATGTCGGTTTCTCCTCGGCATCCGGCGCTTTGTCCGTCGAGTCCGTCGCTGTCGCCGACCTGGCGTGATTGGTCGATCGCCCGCATGAGTGCCGTGCTTCCATCCCCGGCTTGAAGGTTGGGGTCGGCAGCGGCAGTCAACAGCGCCTGCGCGATCTCGCGTGCACCCGCGCCCGCGGCGATCATGAGCGCGGTGCGTCCGTCCGCCGCGCGCGCGTCGGGCTTGGCGCCTGCGGCAAGCAGAGCTTGCGTCATGTCGGCTTCGCCTTCTTCCGCAGCGCCCGCTTCCGCGGCAAGCATGAGCGCTGTCTGTCCCTCATCGTCCGCCGCATTGGGGTTGGCGCCCGCGGCGAGCAGCTCGCGCGCCATATCGGTCCGTGGCTTCGCCGCGGCCAGAATGAGAGCCGTACGTCCGAGCAAGTCGCGGGCCTCGAGAGGTACGCCATGCTTGATGAGCACGCGTATCATGTCCGGTCGCGCGCGGGGCGCAAGCACGGCGTAGATCAGTCCGGTGATCGTGCCGGCGTTCGTGCGGCCGTCGCGGTCGGCTCTCACCGCAGCCGGCGCGACGTGAGATGTGAGCAGCCGGTCGACGGCATCGATGTCCGGGTCGCCGATTGCCCCGAAATAGGCCTCGGACAGCATCCGTGCGCGATCGGGAACATCCGGATAGCCGAGGACGACATCGAGAACCTCGCTGCGTCCGCAACCCGCGAAGGCATAGAACTTTTCCAGATCGTCGGCATTCGACAGATCAAGCGACGCGCCGGCCTGGCGCAAGGTCTGAAAGAAGTCGGCTTGGCACACGGCCATGCTCACGTGGAGGGGCGTGTCGCCTTCCTCGTTGCGCGCGGACAACGAGGGTTTCGCGTCGATCAGCAATCGGAGCACCTCTGTTCGCTGCCTTGCGCCGACGGTCTCGGCAGCCAGATGCAAGGCCGTGTAGCCATCCTTGTCGGCAATATTGATGTCCGCCTTGACCGCCAGCAGCTCCTTGATGACGCTGACTTGCAAGGAGTCGACGGCGCGAATGAGGGCTGTTCGGCCGCGCCAGTCGCGCGCGTCGATCGATGCGCCTGCGGCAAGCAGCATCTTCGCGGCCTCGCCGGTTCGCGCCAGCATCAGGGTGGTTTCGCCGCGGCGGTTGCGCAGGTTGACGTCGGCCCCTGCGGCGATCAGCGCGCGGACGATGCCGAGCTCTTTGCCGGCTACCGCAATGCTTAACGGCGTTCCGCCGAACTCGTCCCGCGCATTCGGGCCGGCGCCGGCCGCAAGCAGCGTGTTGACCGCGGCCTCCTGGTCGCCCGCCGTCGCCTCGTGAAGGGCCGTGCCGCTCAGTTTCCTGGCGTTGACATCGATGCCGGACGCCAGGAGCTGCCTGATCGCGTCGATCTGCCCTTTGTTCGCAGCCTCGAACAGCGCGTCGACGGGAGTGCCCGGCATTCTCCTCCGTCTCTGCCGCGCCCGCAGCCGTGATGACGGCCAACACCAAGCACGCAAGGATGATGGCTCGCTGCATGCTCGAAGACTAGTCCAAACACCCGCCGCCGGTAAGCCGGATCGGCCGCACGGCCGGCGTGAGCGAAGCAGGTTGCAACGCGTCCCTTGCCCCCGTCTCCCGGCACGCTAAGCTGGCCGCAACCAGAACGAATTGGAGGGAGGCGATCATGACCACACCCGGGACTCCGACCCGACGTCGCGTGCTGACGACCGGCGCCGCGCTTGCCGCCACCGCCTTCGCGGCTCCGAATGTCAGCGCGCAGGGCGGCAAGACGCCGACCAGGGTGCACGACTTCCTCACCTATGCGGACGTCGCCAAGGCGGAAGCCGAAGGCGCGTTCGTGTTCTATTGCCACGAGAACGAGGCCGGCACCGCGGCGATCGTCGAAGGCTTCGGCAAGGATTTCCCCAAGATCAAGACCAGCTATGTGCGCGCGCAGACCGGCGCGCTCTACAACAAGATCATCTCCGAGCGCTCGGCCGGGCGTTTCGACGTCGACGTGCTGCAGCTCTCCGACGTCTCTCCCGCGGTCGATTTCCAGAAGCGCGGCGGCTACGAACTCTACACCGGCCCCTATATGGACGCGTACAAGAAGGACTACGTGAGCGCGACGCCGGGCGCCTATTTCTGGACCGGCGTCACCTTCGCGGGGCTCGCCTACAACAAGACCAAGGTGAAGGCCGAGGAAGCGCCGAAGACCTACAAGGACATCAACAACGCGCGCTTCCGCAACAAGATTTCCTGCAAGATCTCGTCGTCCGGCATCCAGTACGTGCAGTGGTATCTGCTGCGCCAGATCTACGGCCAGGATTTCTGGAAGGAGTTCGCCAAGCAGCGCCCGCGCGCCTTCGATTCGCGCGTGCAGCTGTTCGACCGCCTCGCCAAGGGCGACGACGACATGACGGCGCTCGCCGAGTACTCGGCCTACGTCCTGTACAAAAGCCGCGGCGCGGATGTTGAGTTCATCGCGCCGCCGGAAGGGCTGGTCGCGACGCCGCTGGTCGTCGGTGCGGTCAACAAGGCGCCGCATCCGGAAGCCGCCAAGCTGTTCGTCGACTGGGCGATGTCGCCGCACGGGCAGAAATACTACCAGGATCACCCGAACCTGTATTACGGCTCGGTCAGCAACGACCCGCCCGCGATGCCGACCGGGCAGAAGCTCTCCGATTACAAGCTGATCTTCCCGACCGACTGGGACGACTACAACAAGCAGCGCGATGCGTTCAACAAAGAGTGGAACGCGATGCTGGGGCTGTGAACTCCGGTGTCATCCCGGCCGACCCCGGCCTTGAGCCGGGGGAGCGCCGGGATCCATCAAGCACATTCGAGAATGTGAGGAATGGGTCCCGGATAGCCGCCGGCGGCGGCTTCCGGGATGACAGTCTGGAGTAATCGGCGCGGCCATGCGATTGCCTCGAACAATTTCCCCCCAAGCTCTCGCCGGCGCGCTGGTCGCGCTGGTGGCGGGCGTGCTGGTGCTCTATCCGGTCTTTTTCCTGCTCCAGGCCGCGCTCAACACCGGCGACCCGGAGGC
Source organism: uncultured Alphaproteobacteria bacterium (assembly GCA_963839985.1). Lineage (GTDB taxonomy): Bacteria > Pseudomonadota > Alphaproteobacteria > Rhizobiales > Xanthobacteraceae > PALSA-894. The sequence goes on from CAWIXG010000025.1 coordinate 57,654, forward strand.
GCGCCCGCCGACCGAATACGGCCTCGACAATTTCGCCGGCCTGCTCGCCTATCCGCAGATCATCCTCAACACGCTCACCGTCTCGCTCGCCGCGACCGTGATGGCACTGGTCCTCGGCTTCGTGATGGCGTGGATCATCACCCGCACCAACGTGCCGGGGCGGCGCTTCTTCGAGCAGATGATGGTGGTGCCGTATTATCTCACGCCGCTGCTCGGCGCGCTCGCCTGGAGCCTGCTCGGGACACCCGAGAGCGGCTTTCTCAATCAGGTCTACCGCGCGCTCGGCGGCAGCGAATATCTCATCGACATCAACACGCCTTACGGCATCGCCTGGGTGATGGCGCTGTTCGAGGGCTCGGTCGCCTTCGTGATGATCGGCGCCGTGATGAAGTCGATGGACCCGGCGCTGGAAGAGGCCTCGCAGGTGATGGGGGCGAGCCGGCTGCGCACCATGCTGCGCATCACCTTGCCGCTGGTGCTCCCCGGCGTGCTCGGCGCCGCGGTGTTCGTGTTCTCCGAGATGCTCGGCTCGTTTGCCGTGGCTCTCGTGCTCGGCCTGCCCAACCGCTACTACGTGGTCACCACCGCGATCTATCAGCTGGTGCAGCAGTATCCGCCCAAGATCCCGGTCGCGGCCGCGATGGGCACGTCGCTGTTCGTCGTGATGTTCGCGACGTTGTTCGTCTATCGCTGGATCATCACGCGCGGCAGCTACGTCACCATCACCGGCAAGGGGTTCCGCCCGCGCGTCAACGATGTCGGCAGGTTGCGCTACCTGCTGTGCGCGATCTGCGTCTTCTATCTTGTGTGCAGCGTCGCGTTGCCGCTGCTGACGCTGTTCTATGCCTCGATCCAGAAGATCTCGACCGCGTTTCCGGCGGCGAGCAACTTCACCACCGAGCATTTCTACAAGGCCTTCACCATGAACGCCGCCACCACGGCGCTCGGCAACAGCCTGTGGCTCGCGCTCTGGACCGCGACGCTCGGCGTGCTGCTGATGGGGCTGATCTCGTGGATCGTCTACCGGTCGCGGCTGCCGGGCGCGAGCGTGATCGAATACATCGTGATGTTCCCGCAATCGGTGCCGCGGCTGATCTTCGCATTCGGCATGATGTGGGCCTGGCTGATCTTTCCGATCCCGATCTACGGCACGCTGTGGCTGCTGCTGATCGCCTACCTCACGGTGTTCCTGCCGCTCGGCGTGCGCACGATCTCCGGCGTGATGCTGCAGATCGACAAGAGCCTGGAGGAATGCGCGCAGATGTGCGGCGCCGGCTGGGGCTATCGCATCCGCACCGTGACGGTGCCGCTGCTCTGGCCCGGGCTGATCGCCGCGTGGCTCCTGCTGTTCGTTGCCAGCATCCGCGAACTCGGCGCTTCGATCCTGCTGATGGGCCCGCACTCCAAGGTGATCACGCCCTCGATCGTCGAGAGCTGGTTTGCCAGCTCGACCGAACTCACCGCCGCGATGGCGTTGATCCAGACGCTGGTCGTCGCGATTGCGGTCGCGGTCCTGCTGGCGATCACGCGGCGCGCCACCACGCATATTTCGGATTGACGTTCATGGACTGGCGCAAGCCCACCCTCCGCTCAGTCCCGCGTCAGCGGGAATCCAGTTCTTGCTTTTCTCGGCCCTGGATCCCCGCTTTCGCGGGGACGAGCGGCAGTTGGAATCCGTGATGACTGAGCGCAAACCGCACATCGAGGTCGAGAATCTCGAGATCTTCTACGGCGACGTGCCGGCGGTGCGCGGCGTGAGCTTCGAGGTCGCCCCGGGCGAGCAACTGACGCTGCTCGGGCCGTCGGGCTGCGGCAAGACCACGACGCTGCGGGCGATTGCCGGGCTGGAGCAGCCGAGCGCGGGCGAGATCCGCATCGGCGGCGCGCCGGTCTATTCCTCAGCCGCGCGCGTCAATATCCCGGCCGAGAAGCGCGGACTCTCGATGGTGTTCCAGTCCTACGCGATCTGGCCGCACATGACGGTGTTCGAGAACGTCGCCTACGGGTTGCGGGTGCGGCGCGAGAGCAAGGAGGCGATCGCGCAGAAGGTCGAGCGCGCGCTCGACATGGTGCAGATGCGCGCCTTCGCGGCGCGCGGCGCCTCGCAATTGTCCGGCGGACAGCAGCAGCGCGTCGCGCTGGCGCGCGCCTTCGTGTTCCAGCCCTCGGTGCTGCTGTTCGACGAGCCGCTGTCCAATCTGGACGCCAAGCTGCGCGCCGACATGCGCATCGAGTTGCGCGAGCTGCAGCACCGGCTCGGCATCACCTCGGTCTACGTGACGCACGATCTGGAGGAAGCGCTCGCGATGTCGGACCGCATCGTGGTGATGAAGGACGGCCTGATCGCGCAGGTCGGCTCGCCGTCCGACATCTACAACCATCCGCGCAACGCCTTCGTGGCGGATTTCGTCGGCTCGGCCAATCTGATCCGCGGCCGCAATCGCACCGATCTGGCGATGGACGACGTCGTTGCGCTGGAGACGCCGTCCGGCCATGTCGTCTACGGCATGGCGCATGGCCGCCCGGCCGGGGCGGAACTGACGTTCTCGATCCGCACCGTGCATCTCAACCTGTCGGCTGCGAAGCCCGCCGCGACGCAAAACGTCTGGCCGGTGCGGGTCGAGCGCAGCTCCTTCCAGGGCGACTTCACGCAGACCCATGTCGCCTGGGGCGATCAGCGCCTCGTCATCCGCGGCGCCGCGATGGCGCCGCTGCCCGAGGGCAGCGAGGCGTTCCTGGCGGTCGAGCCGAAGCGCGTCGTGCTGCTGGAGGAATAAATTCGCTTCCGCTCATGCCGGCGCCGGTTGATGCGCCCTCTCCCCTTGAGGGAGAGGGCAGCTCCGAACAATCAACGGGCTCGTTCGGGTGAGGGGTAACCCCTCACCCATTCTTCTTGCTCGAGATTGTGAGCTGCCCTCTCCCTCAAGGGGAGAGGGCACAAATACGCGCTGCGGCGATCATGGCCCGCGCATCAGGTCAGTGCCGCGCGTGCCAGCGCGACCGCGGCGCAGGCGCCGAGCGTGGATACGAAGTCGTTGGCGGTGACGTACATCAGGCTGATCGCGGCGATCAGTCCGAGCCACTCGGGCGGGCCGCCGTTCACCGCGACCGGCCCGAGGATCGCGCCGACCAGCGCGATCGGGATCGCGCGCAGCCAGGCATCGATGCGCGGCGTGATCGACACATAGCGCATCAGGAAGAAGCCGCTGAGGCGGCAGGCGAGCGACGCGAGCCCCAGCAGGGCGATCGCCTGGAAGACCTCAGGCCTGATCGACACGCAAGGCCCCCGCAAGACTTCCGGCGAGCGCGCCGGCGAACAGATACCACGGCCCCGGCACCAGCTTCTGCACCACGACCGCCACCGCGATCGCGACCAGCAGCGGTGCGATGCTGCGCGCCTTGCGCAGGAAGCCGACCGACATCACGGCGAAGAACGCCGCGAGCAAAAAGTCGATGCCGAACCGCCGCGGGTCGCCGAGGATCTGGCCGAACAGATGGCCGGCCATCGTCGAGGCGGTCCACGGCAGGATCATCACCAGCCCGCCGCCGAGCAGGAAGCCGGCATCCGGCCGCCGGCCCTCGCTGACTTCGCGCATCTGCAACATCCAGTTGCCGTCGCCGAAGATCGCGAGCCCCGGATAGACCTGCCAGAACGGCAGCGTGCCGAAATACGGCCGCAGCGACGCGCTGAGCAGAATGTAGCGCGCATTCATCGCGAGCACGGTCAGCACCAGCGCGAACACCGGGAGCGGCTCGGTCCATACCTGCAGCGTCGCCATCTGTGCGCCGCCGGCATAGACCCATGCGCTCATCAGCGCGATTTCGGCGACCGAGAGGCCTTTCGAGGCTGCAAGCAGGCCGACCCCGAGCCCGAAGGCGATCAGCGTCGGCGCGATCAGGATGCCCTTGTGGGCGCCGTCGACGACGCCGTGCCAAGTGAAGGTCGGGCGCTGCGTCACGGTGCGGCGAACGGGGACAGAACGAAGGTGCGGCGATTCATGCTGAGGCGGGTCTCATGGACTTTGACGATTGCCGCCGATTTATCGCAAGCTGTCTGCCCGATTGCCAGCCCACCGAGCAAGGACCAGCAATGCCGTTCGCGCTGAGCCAGATCCGCACGCAGCTCTTCGTCTCCGTGCTGTCGGACTGCCTCGATTCCGTCGGCGTGACGGATCAGGCGCTGCCCGCGCGCATCCGCCCGCTCGATGAGGCGAGCGTGATGGCCGGGCGCGCGCGCACCGCGCAGTTCATGGAAGTCGACCATCACGAGCCGGGCACCAACCCTTATGAGCTGGAGATCGCGCTGGTCGACAGCCTCGCGCAGGACGAGATCCCGGTGTTCGCCTGCTCCAATCCGGCGCGCGTCGCGCCGTGGGGCGAACTGCTCTCCACCGCCGCGCAGGTGCGCGGCGCGGCCGGCGCGCTGATGGATGGCTGCACGCGCGACATCAAGGCGATCCGCACCATGGACTTTCCGGTGTTTCACGGCGGCATCGCGCCGCTCGATTCGAAGGGGCGCGGGCGCGTGATGGCGCTCGACGTGCCGGTGCGCTGTGCCGGCGTGAAGGTCTCGTCCGGCGATCTCGTGTTCGGCGACGCCGACGGCGTCGTGGTGGTCCCGCGCGGCGTCGAGCAGCAGGTGCTCACGCTGGCATTCGAGAAGATCAAGGGCGAGAAGCGCACGCTCGACGATCTGCGCGCCGGCGAGAAGCTCGGCGACGTGTTCGCCAAATACGGGATTCTTTAGATGGTGCATGATGTTGTCGGTAGACCGGTCCCCGCTTTCGGGATCACGCGCTAGCGTCATGACTTTTCCGCTGCGCCGAATCCTGGCCGACCAGCGCGACCTCCTGCTGTTCCGCCCGTTCAAGCCCGCGATCCGCGAGCACGCTGCGGCCTATCTGGCGTTCGGCCTGTTCGTCAGCTGGCTTGCCGGCCTCGGGCGCTACTGGGACCACCCCAGGGCGGAGTGGTGGCAGTACGCCGGGCTCGGCTCGGTCGCCTATGTGTTCGTGCTCGCGGCGTTCATCTGGCTGATCGTCGCGCCGCTGCGGCCGCGCAACTGGAGCTTTCACGGCACGCTGATCTTCGTGACGCTGACCTCGCTGCCTGCGCTGCTCTATGCGATCCCGGTCGAGCAGTTCATGTCGCTCGGCAGCGCACAGGCCGCGAACGTGATCTTTCTCGCGATCGTCGCCGCGTGGCGCGTCGCGCTGCTGATCGTGTTCCTCAAGCGCAGCGCCGGCCTGACCAAGACCGGCGTGATGGTCGCGAGCCTGCTGCCGCTCACCATCATCGTGACGGTGCTGGTTGCGCTCAACCTGGAGAAGGCGGTGTTCGAGATCATGGGCGGCAACCGGCAGCCGACCCAGAACGACGCCGCCTACTTCATCCTGATGCTGATCTCGGTTATCTCGGTGGTGCTCAGCCCGATCATGCTGATCATCTATCTGGTGCTCGCGTATCGGGCGTGGACGAGGAAGGTCTGACACATGCCGTTCCGTTGCGATCAACCCGCCGTCCCGACCGTCCAGCAGGACGACGCGATCGCGCGCATCACGCGCTGGGATTTCGCCGTCGGCGCCGCCACCGGCTGGCACACGCACGGCTGGCCGTATTTCGTCGTGATGCTCACCGACGCGATCATGAAGATCGAGGCGAACGGCGCGGTGAGCGAGGTGCGCCTCGTCGCCGGCCAATCCTACCAGCGGCCTTCCGGCATCGAGCACGACGTGATGAACGGGTCCGACCATCCGATTGCGTTTGTCGAGATCGAGATCAAGCGGCCGGAAGCGCTGGCCGGCTAGACGCCGCCGCTCGCTGCCGCAACGTCATGGAACTCCCGGTAAAATCGCATTTCTCATACAATTTAAACCAATCCGATTAACTTGGAATTCGAGCCTCGTCCGTAATCTTACCGATCAAGACCGGGGGACGGGTGGGGCGAGCCAAAGCGATGAGCGCATCCAGCGATACCGCGGCTGGCTGTTCCGAAGCAGACCAACTCAGGCGACAGCTCGCGCTGCACGAGGCGGCGCTCGACGGCATGACGCATGGACTGTGCGTGGTCGACGCCGAGCAGCGCGTCGTGCTGTTCAATGCGCGCTATCTCGAGATGTACAACCTCGCGCCGGACGCCGTGCGGGTCGGCATGCCGTTCCTCGAGCTGCTGCATCACTCCGCGGAACGCGGCAATCTGTTTCCGACCCAGATCAAGGAATACTACCGCAAGCGCCTCGACATGATGGCGCGCGGCGAGCCGTTCCGGCTCATCCGCCAGATGTCGCATGGGCGCACCTACTCGCTCAGCTTCCGCCCGGCCGCGGCCGGCGGCTGGATGGTGATGGTCGAGGACGTCTCGGAGCGCCAGCGCAAGGAATACGACCTGCGCGTCCGCTTCGAGTGCTACGACCAGGCGGTCAACCACATGTCGCACGGATTGTGCGCGGTCGACGCCGATCACCGCCTCGTGCTGTTTAACGATCTCTTCCTGCGGATGTACGACCTGTCGCCCGACGTCATCAAGGTCGGGATGTCGATGCGCGACGTGATCGAGCACGTGGCGCAGCGCGGTTACTTCCGCAACGCCTCGTCCGAGAAAGTGTGGCAGTACCGCCTGCAGAAGATGGCGCCGGGCAAGCCGTTCCAGCAGCACATCACCTTGCGCAACGGCACCGAATACATTCTGCACTATCACCCGATGCAGGACGGCGGCTGGGTCACGCTGTGCGAGGACGTGACCGAACGCCATCGCATGCAGGGCGAGCTGCGCCGGCAATACGAGCGCTTCGACCAGGCGATGAACCACATGTCGCACGGCCTGTGCATGTTCGGCCCGGACGAACGGCTGATCGTGTGCAACGCGCGCTACCTCGACATCTACGGGCTCGATCCCGCGATCATCAGGCCGGGCGTCACGCACCGCGAGCTGCTGGCGCACTGGATCGACAACGGCAACGAGCCGGGCATGTCGGCCGAGGCGTTCTACGCGAAGCGCACGACCGCGGTGGCCGGGAAGGCGATCGCGGTCATGCAGCTCAACCTAAAGGACGGGCGCGTGATCGAGGCGACCTCGCGCCCGACGCCGGACGGCGGCTGGGTCTCGGCGCACGAGGACGTCACCGAGCGGCTGCAATACGAGAAGACGCTGCGCGAGCAGAACATCCTGTTCGACGCCGCGATCGAAAGCATGGCGCAGGGTATCTGCGTGTTCGACAAGGATTGGCGCGTGGTCGTGCACAACCGGCGCTATCTCGAGCTCTACGGCCTTTCGCCGGAGCGGGTGAAGCCCGGGACGCCGGTGATCGAGCTGGTGCGCTACAGCATGGAAGCGGGCGTTCACGCCCGCTCCGAGCAGAGCGCCGAGGAGTTCTTCGAGGACTTCAAGCGCCGCGTCGTCGCCAACGGCGGCGAGCCGGTGGTACGCCGCTTCGCCGACGGCCGCCTGATCGCGGTGCGCAACCAGCGGATGGCGAACGGCGGCTGGGTCTGCACCTTCGAGGACATCACCGAGCGCGAGCGCGCCGCCGAGGCGCTGAAGGAACAGCATCGCCGCTTCGATATCGCGCTCAACAACATGGCGCACGGCCTGTGCATGTTCGACGCCGACATGCGGCTGATCGTCAGCAACAAGCGCTACGCCGAGATGTTCAACCTGCCGCCGGACTTCGTGAAGCCCGGCATGGCGGTGCGCGACGTCATCGCCAAGAGCCACGCGCTCGGGAACTACAGCCACCGCGAGGTCACCGCCTACGAGCTCTATGATACCTACGCCCAGATGCTGAAGGCCGGCGATGTCGTCGTGCACCGCCATCTCGCCGACGGGCGCATGATCAAGATCACGCACGAGCCGATGGCGAACGGCGGCTGGGTCGCGATCTACGAGGACATCACCGAGCGCTACCGCGCCGAGCAGAGCATCGCCCACATGGCGCGCCACGACGCGCTGACCGACCTGCCGAACCGCGTCCTGTTCCGCGAGCGCATGGCCGAAGGCCTCGGACGTGTCGAGCGGGCCGGCGAGACGCTCGCGCTGCTCTGCCTCGACCTCGACAACTTCAAGGGCGTGAACGATACGCTCGGCCATCCGATCGGCGACAAGCTGCTGGGCGCCATCGCGGGGCGCATCCGCGAAGCCGTGCGCGACGGCGACACGGTCGCCCGCCTCGGCGGCGACGAGTTCGCGATCCTGCAGGCCGATGCGAGCCCGCAGGGTGCGGGCGCGCTCGCGCGCCGGCTCACCGAGATCATTTCCGAGCCGATCGAGATCGACGGGCAGGAGATCAATTCCGGCGTCAGCATCGGCATCGCGCTCGCGCCGAACGACGGCAATGCCGCCGACCACCTGATGAAATGCGCCGACCTCGCGCTTTACCGCGCCAAGGCCGAGGGGCGCGGCACGTTCCGCTTCTTCGAGCCGGACATGGACGCGCGCATCCAGGCGCGCCGCGCGCTCGAAGTCGACCTGCGCCGCGCGATGTCGGCCGGCGAGTTCTCGCTCGCCTACCAGCCGCAGATCAATCTCCGCAGCAATGAGATGATCGCCATGGAGGCATTGCTGCGCTGGAACCACAGCGAGCGCGGTGCGGTGCCGCCGTCCGAGTTCATCCCGCTCGCCGAGGAGATGGGACTGATCGTTCCGCTGGGCGAATGGGTGCTGCGCGAAGCCTGCAAGGACGCGGCGCGCTGGCCCGATCCGATCAAGGTCGCGGTCAACCTGTCCCCGGTGCAGTTCCGCAACCGCGGGCTGGTCGCGATGGTGACGCAGGCGCTGGCCGCGGCCCGCCTTGCGCCGCACCGCCTGGAGCTGGAAATCACCGAAGCCGTGCTGCTGCAGGACGACGAGATGATCGTCACGATGCTGCATCAGTTGCGCTCGCTCGGCGTGCGCATCGCAATGGACGATTTCGGCACCGGCTACTCGTCGCTCAGCTACCTGCGCTCGTTCCCGTTCGACAAGATCAAGATCGACCGCTCGTTCATCAAGGACATCGACCGCAATCGCGACAGCGCGGTGATCGTCAAGGCGATCGCGAGCCTCGGCCACAGCCTCGGCATCGAGACGACCGCCGAAGGGATCGAGACGGTGGAGCAGCTCGAACTGGTGCGTCGCGCCGGCTGCACCGAGATGCAGGGCTATCTGGCGAGCGCGCCGCGTCCCGCCGCGGAAGCCGCCGACCTGATCGCGCGCTTCCGCCGTCAGGTCGCGGCGGCCTGACGCCGCTCAGGCAAGGCCGCCCGGGCGCGGCTAGTGCCACATCGTGGCGACGCATTCCTCGACTTGCGCCTTGCGGTCGCGCTTCGGGATTGCGCGGAAGAACTGCAGGCCGGTGTATTGCTCCACGGTGCGCACCGCGACGCGATAGCGCTTGAGGTACTCGAGCGGATCCTTCGCCTTCTCGATCTTGCGGTGATCGATGTTCGGCAGGATGTAGGCGTTGGCGCGCTTGTTCTTGGCGTCGTAGACGATCTTGAACAGCCCGACCGGGATCGCGACGCCGCCTTCGCCGCATTTGGTGTCCTTGCCGCAGATCGCGGTGCGCCCGGCCGGCGCCTCCAGCTTGATCTCGTTCTTGCACGGGTTGGCGTCGGCCTGGATCGTCAGGGCTTCGCCATTGGCCTCGCGATTGATCGGGCCGGTGATGACGTAGATCTCGCCGCGGTCCACCGCGAGCTTGCGCACCAGGTCCTCGAACTGCTTCCAGATGTGCCGGTTGAAACCTTCGCCCTGCTGCGGCACCGCGTTGGAAAACAGGAAGCTTTGCTTCATCTGGTCCACGTCGCTCGAGAAATCGGCCGACGGGGCCTGGTGGCCGCGATCCATCTTGCTGTTGGAGTATTGGTCGTCGACCGCGCGGGCGGCGTCGCAGACGAATTTTTCCGGCTGGAATTTGGTCGCCGGACGATCCTGGCCGCCGGCGAACTGGGATTTGTTGAGGCGTTCGAGCACCCAGTCCGGCGTCTTGTTGACGTTGTTGTGCGACAGCGCGTAGGCGTCATGGCACACCGGCAGCGCGTCGATGTCTTCGCTGGCGTATTGCGGCGCGCCGATCGCTTCCCACAGGTTGCGGCAGGTTCTCAGGTTGTTGGCTTCGGTCGGCGTGAAGCCTTTGCAGACGCCATCCGTGATGGCGTCCTGCGCGTGCGCCGGCGCGATCAGTGCCAGCGCGGCCAGTACGGCGAGGATCGCGGTACGCATGTCGCTCACCCTTGGGGGGCGGGCGGGGTGACCACGACCGTCGGCGCGGGCGGCTTGGGCGGTCCGCTCGACATCTTCGAGACCACGTAGCTGCCGCTGCTGATGCCGAGCAGCAGCAGTACGTTGCCCGGGATGTCGACGAAGGTGCCGGCTTCGATCGAGAGCAGCAGGTAAAGGCCAGCGATCACGAACGTGAAGATCAGAAACTGGAAGCGCGACAGGCTCGCCTTGACGCCGGCGTTCGGATTGGCCGGGTCGAGCGGCTCGGCCAGAAGGCCGTTGACCGAGATCTGGTTGTCGAAGATCTTCCACAGCACGATGGCGGCAAAGCCGAGGAGGATGATGGCGATGACCATGAATCCCCAGAAAGCGATGTTCTGCGCCGTGAGCACGCCTGTCATGTCACACCCCCCTTAGGTGCCGCGGGCGATCTTGCCCGCGAGAAAGAGACTGTTTGTTCCGGTGAGCAGCGTGAGCAGATATTCGGGCACGTTCGGCATCGAGGGCCGCACGCCCTCTGCGACGGCGTTCACGTCGATCTGCAGCGCGGTGTAGATGTAGAACGCGAGCACGACGGGAAACACCGCCATGTGCAGCGCGCGCTCGGGCAGGACCGACTGGTCGGCGCCCCTCGTGAGCAGCCCCGAAACGTCGATATCGCGGCGCAGGATGCGGCCGGCAATCAGCAGCATGAGCAGGCCGAACCAGGCCAGCAGGCCGTATTCCAGGATTCTTGCTGCGAGCTGCATGCACCCCCCGGCGCCGCGGTCGACGACTCTTATATCAGCGTAAGGTTGCGGGCAAGGCGTCGGCGGCGCGCGCCGCCGCGCGCAGGCAGTTCGGACAGAGGCATTCCTCGGTCGAATCCGGCGGCGGCATCGGCAACCGGAAGTCCTCTGCGGCGCACCAGCACGCTCCGGTCGTGCTGCCGCATTCGAACGCCGCTCTGCAGCGCGCGCAGGTGAGGGGGCGCGGGCGATTCATTGATGAACTATGCCGCGCGGCGCGCCGCGGCGCTACTGCTGCACGATCACCTTGGTGCCGACCGGCACCCGCGCGTAAAGGTCCTCGATTTCGTCATTGACGAGCCGGAAGCAGCCGGACGACACGGCGTGCCCGATCGTTTCCGGCGCATTGGTGCCGTGGATGCGATAGACCGTATTGCCGAGATAGAGCGCGCGTGCGCCCATCGGATTGCCGGGGCCGCCGGCCATGAAGCGCGGCAGATAGGGCTGGCGCTGGATCATTTCGGGCGGCGGCGTCCAGTCCGGCCACTCCGATTTGCGCGTGACGCGCAGCAGCCCCTGCCACTGGAAGCCGTCGCGCCCGACGCCGATGCCATAGCGCAGCGCCACGTTGTTCGGCTGGATCAGATAGAGGAAGCGGTCGGAGGTATCGATGACGATCGTGCCCGGCGCCTCGGAAGAGCGATAGAACACCGGCTGGCGTCGATAGGCCGCGTCCATCTCGGCATCAGCCGGGGCCGCAACGCCGGGATCGCGGTCTTGCATTGTCGGCGTGGTGCGGCGCCATTCCTCCGGCGTGCCGTATTGCGCGGATGTGGGCGGCGCCCAGCACGCGATTGCGAGCGCGATCACGACACCATGCACGTGTCGTAACGGTGTCATGCGCGGCGGTAAAATTGGCTTGAAGTGCATATCCGCCCCCGGCTCAAGGTTCTATATTGAAACGCACCGACTATGTTCATTCCAAGGACGTTGCCATGATCGACCTGTATTACTGGACCACGCCGAACGGCCACAAGATCACGATTTTCCTCGAAGAGACCGGACTGCCGTACAAGATTTTTCCGATCAACATCGGCAAGGGCGAACAATTCGCCAAGGACTTCCTGGCCATCTCGCCCAACAACCGCATCCCGGCGATGGTCGATCACGAACCGGCCGGCGGCGGGGCGCCGCTTCCGATGTTCGAGTCGGGCGCGATGCTGCTCTACCTCGCCGACAAGACGATGAAATTCATTCCGCAGGATCTGCGCGGACGGGCCGCGACGATCGAATGGCTGTTCTGGCAGATGGCCAATCTCGGGCCGAACTCGGGACAGAACAACCACTTCAGCAACTACGCGCTGGACAAGATCCCCTACGCGATGGACCGCTATCGCAACGAGGTGAACCGCCTCTACGGCGTGCTGAACCGGCGCCTCGCCGATCACGAATACATCGCGGGCGACTATTCGATCGCCGACATGGCGAGCTATCCGTGGGTGATCATCCACGAGCGTCAGCACCAGGCCATCGCGGACTTCCCGCACATCAAGCGCTGGCTCGATGCGATCTACGCCCGGCCCGCCGTCGCGCGTGCCTATGCGAAAGCGAAAGAGGTCAATCCCAATCCGGGCGGCATCCGCACCGCGGAGGAGCGCGCCATCCTATTCGGACAGACGGCGGCGTCGGTCAACGCGGCGGTGCGCTAACTCTTTCCCTTGACGCGGAAGACCACCGGCAAGGTGAAGGTCAGCCCTTCGTCGGCAACCAGCGGCGGCGGAGGCGGGACCGGATCGGAGCGGCGCAGCATGGCGAGCGCCGCTTCATCGAACGATGCGTCGCCCGAGCTGTGCAGAATCCCCGACGAGACGATGTGGCCCGTACGGTCGAGTTCAAAGGTCACGGTGATCTCGGTCGCCTTGTTGGCGCGATCGGTCGGGTAACGCTTGTGGCGGTCGAAATGGGCCACCAGTTCCTTCTGCCATGACACGCGGATGCGGCGTGCGCTTTGGCCGATGCCCTGAGCCGGAGCGACCGATCTGGGCGCCTCCGGAGCGGCCTCGACGGTCGGCGCCGCGGTCGCTTCCGAGGCGACCGACTGCTCCGAGGGAGCCTGCTCCACGGTTGCCACTGTCGGCTCTTCTTCCTTCGGCTTGATCGAGTCGTTTTGCGTGACGACGCGATCGGGCTCTTCGCTCTCCGTCACGATATCCTTCGGCAGCTCGCTCTGCTCGACGACCGCCTTCTGCTCCTGCACGGCCGGGGACGCGGCCGAGGCTTCGTTCTCGGGGCCGGGCGGCAGATCGGTCGGCTCGCTGCGCAGCGACGCGAGTTCGAAGCCAACCTCGATCGCCGGCGCGCCAAGCGCGTCCGCCTCCTCGTCCGTGCGCAGATTCGCGATCGCGAGCGCGACGCACGCGGCATGCAGCGCAAGGGCGCCAAGTCCGGCGAAAAGCCAGACGCGAAGCGAGACCGTGCGCGGTTGTTCGAGTTCCAACATCGTTTGCTTCAAGGCCTGGCGGCAGCGCCGCCCGCCTGCTCCGGCACGCCTTCGAGCGCGACCAGCGCAACCTTCAGGTATCCGCCGCCGCGCAACCGTTCGAGCACGTCCATCAGTTCGCCGTAGGGGACGGCGCGGTCGGCGCGCAGGAAAATGCGGCGATCCTTGCCCTGTTCGGGGACGGCGTCGAGGGTGCGCACGAGATCGACGCGTTTGACCGGCGTTTCGCCGATCGCGACCGCAAGATCGGACTTGATGGTCACGTAGGTCGGCTTGTCGGGCTTCTTTTGCGGGATCGCGGTGGAGGAGGGCAGGTCGACCGGCAGGTCGACCGTGGAAAGCGGCGCCGCGATCATGAAGATGATCAGCAGGACCAGCATCACGTCGATGAACGGCGTGACGTTGATCTCGTGCGTTTCGCCGAATTCGTCATCGCCGTCATTGTCCGCCAGCGAGGCGCCCATGGGTCACTCCGCGGCGCGCGAAATGAGGCCGCGGCTGGCGCGGTCGAGGTCGCGCGACAGCAGCCGGCCGACGACACCGGCCGCGCGGCTGACGGTTTCGAGGTAACCTTTCGAGCTGCGCGCGAAGTGGTTGTAGAAGATCACCGCCGGGATCGCCGCGATCAGGCCGATCGCGGTCGCGAGCAGCGCTTCGGCAATGCCCGGCGCGACCACCGCAAGGTTGGTGGTTTGCGCCTTCGAGATCCCGATGAAGCTGTTCATGATGCCCCACACGGTGCCGAACAGCCCGACGAAGGGCGAGGTGGAGCCGATCGTCGCCAGCGCTCCCATGCCGATGCGCGAAATGCGGCTTTCGGCGCGCATGATCTCGGCGAAGCGCGAGTTCGACGCGTTCTTTGACGCTGGTTTCGATCAGCGTATCGGAGGAGAGCCGCAATTCGGCGATTGCGGCCGCGAGCAGCGTGGCGACCACGTTGCGTCGCGCGCCGAGGGCCAGTTGTGCTTCCGCCAGCGTGCGCGACTGCGCGATTGTCGCGAGCGCGCTTGCCACCCGCCGCCGCGCGACCAGGAGCTGAAGCGTCTTCGCGAGGAAGATCGTCCAGGTCACCAGCGAGGCGAATGCAAGGCTGATCATGACGGCTTTGACCAGCAGGTCGGCCGACATGAACATCGACCACGGCGACAGCTCGCGCGGGACACGCGGGCCTGACGGCGTTGCCGGCAGCGGCTCCGCCCCCGGCACGGCGGGCGCCGCTTGCGCCGCGGGCGATTGTACCGGTGCCGGCGTCGCCACCGGGACGGGTTGCGGCGCCGCCGTCTGCGCGTGCGCGACCGGCGCGCACCAGAGCGCGATCAGGATGGCGGCAGCACGGAACGTGTTCATACCTCGGCCCAGTGGCGGATCAGATTGTGATAGATGCCGGTCAGCTTGACCGTTTCGGGATCGTCCCGCCCAAGCCGCTCGACCAGAGACTGGATCGCACCGTCGAGGTCGAAGATGAGGCTGCGCGCGCGGTCGTCCCGGATCATGCTCTGGATCCAGAAGAACGAGGCGACGCGCACCCCGCGCGTGATCGGAGTAACTGCATGGAGGCTCGAGGCCGGATAGAGGACGAGGTGTCCGGCCGGCAGTTTGACTTCATGCGACCCATAATGGTCTTCGACGATCAGTTCCGCGCCGTCATATTCGTCCGGCTCGGACAGGAAAAGCGTGACCGACAGATCCGTGCGGATCCGCAGGCCGGTCAGCGGATCGCCCCGGACCGCGTTGTCGACGTGTACCCCGAAATGATGCCCCGGACCATAGCGGTTGAACAGCGGCGGAAAGATGTGCAGCGGGATCGCCGCCGAGATGAAAAGCGGGTTTGCCGTCAGGGCTTTGACCACGCGCTGGCCGAGCGCGCGGGCAACGTCGCTGTTGGGCGGAAGCTGCTCGTTCTTCTTGACCATGGCCGACTGCGCGCCCGCCGTCGAGCGCCCGTCTTCCCAGGGGGCGGCGTCCATGATCGCCCGGAACTCCGCCACCTCGTCCTTGCTCAGAACGTCGGGTACGCAAACAAGCATCTAACCCCTAGAACCTGGCGCTGACCTGGAACGTGGCCGATCGCCCAGGTGCGACGAACACGAACGGCGTGGCGCTCTGGTAGAGCGCGTCGTAGTACACCGTGTCGAAGATGTTGTTCACGAAGACCTTCGCGGTGATGTTCTTCGTGACCTTGTACTCCGCGAAAGCGTCCCAGCGCCAGTGATCCGGGATGAAGGTGCCCTGGTTGGCCGCAAGGAACGTGCCGCCGTAGATGCGCGAGACGTAGGTCGCCTGCCCGCCGATCTCGAGTTCGTCGGTGAACTTGTACTTCGCCAGCATGTTGAACGACTGATGCGCGACATTGGCGAGCGGCAGCCCGACATTTCCCCCCTTGGCTTGAGGGAAAAGGAACTGGTTGGCAGCGTTGATGTTCGATTTTGTGACTTCGGACTCCAGCAGCACCAGGCCGGCATAGACGCTCAACCGGCTGGTGATCTTGCCGGAGGCGCCGAAGTCGACGCCGCGGATGCGGTATGCGGCGCCGGCGACGACCGTTCCGGCGACGTTGACGCCCGCCGCGTTCGGAAGCGTCGCGGTTTCGCGTGCGTTCTCCTTCTCGGTCTGGAACACCGCCGCGGTGACCAGCATGCGGCCGTCGGCGAGCTCCATCTTGCCGCCGAATTCGATCGCCTTGTTCTGCTCCGGACCGAACACCTGATTGGGGCCGCCCGCGATGAATGGCGAGAGACCGCCATACTGCGCAGTCAGGCCGTCCAGCTCGGCGCCCACCGGGTTCGATGACGTCGCATACGCGCCATAGAGCGAGACGTTCTTCGCCGGCTTCACCACCAGCGCGGCATTCCAGTTGACCATGCCGGAGTGAACCGACTGCGAGCCCAGATTGTTGCGCGCGCCGACGTTGTAATCGTCGTAGCGGATGCCGGCGTTGAGGATCACGAGATCCTGATAGTTCAGCGTATCGATGATGTATCCCGCCGCGGTGTCGACTTTCGTCAGCGTGGGGTTGTTGGTCAGCACCGGGCTCGGGAAGCCGGTGATGAAATTGTTCTGGGGATTGAAGATGTTGACGCCGGTCAGCGCGCCGGTGCCGGTGAACCCGCCGGGCAATTGCTCCGACGTCAGGCCGGTGTAGCTGTTGCGGTTGACGTCCTCGCGCGAGAACTCGACGCCGACGACGGCCGTGTTCTTGAACGGTCCGAAGTAGTGCTTGAACGTCGCGTCGGTCTGGTTGGCGATGACGTCGGTGACCTGATAGCGGCTCTGCGGATTGGCGTTGACCGTCCACAATCTCGGATTGGGATTGGTGATAACCGGTCCTTCCGGCAGCGTCCCGAGATAGTCGAGGATCGAGCGCTGGATCCTGAACTTGTTGTTCAGCGTGATGTTGTCGGTCACGTTGAATTCGGCATTCAGCGTGCCGATGTCCTGCTTCACGCGCTGGAAGTCGCGATTGACGAAACCGTAGAAGGTATCACGCGGCACGCCGAACTCGGTGAACGGCCCGCCCGCCGTGCTCGCGACGTTTGGACGGAAGTACGGCACGCCGAAATCGGGCAAGCCTTTCAGCTCGACGTGGATGTAGTTCGCCGTGATCGTGGCGAAGTCGGTCGGTGTCCATTTCACCGCCGCGAAGGCGCCCCAGCGGTCGTCCGTGATGTATTTGCGGCCGGCCACCTCGCCGTCCTGGAACAGGCCGCCGACGCGCACCGACAGCAGCGGATTGATCGTCTTGTTGATGTCGACGGTCACGCGCTTGGTGTTGTCGGTCCCCCACGAGGCGTCCATGTTGTAGAAGTCGCGGTCGCGCGCCTGCTTGGTGACGATGTTGATCGCGCCGCCGGTGACGCCGCGGCCGGCGAACGAGGAGGCCGGGCCGCGCAGGATTTCGACCTGCTCGGTAAAGAAGTTTTCCCGGATGCTGACCGCCGGATCGCGCACGCCGTCGACGAAGATGTCGTTGCGCGCATCGAAGCCGCGGATGAAGAAGCGGTCGCCGAACGCGTTGCCGCCTTCGCCGGTGCCGAGCGTCACGCCGGCCGTCGTGCGCGCCACCTCCTTGAGGGTCGTTGCGTTCTTGTCCTGCAGCACGTCCTTGGTGAGCACCGTGATGCTGCGCGGCGTATTGAGAACCGGCTCGGTGAATTTCGGCGAAGCAAGACGATCGGCCTTATAGGGCGCTTGCGGATCGGCGTAGGGGTTGCGGTCGGCCGGCAGCGACGACTCGGCGTTCGGTCCGGCAGAGGGCGTGACGGGTGCGGCCTGCTGCTGACGCTTCTGCGCGCGGCGGACGGCGGCGCGGACGCGGCGCTGCTCGGCCGTCGGATTGGTCGCCTTCGGCTTCTGGCGGCTCTGCGGCGCGTCGATGTTGACCGGCGGCAGCGACGACTGCGCCTCGGCCGCGCTGATGCCGACCGTTCCGAATGCCGCCAGAGCGGCCAGCGACACCTTTCCGGCCTTGTCGACGCCGCTTCGATCGATCCCGAGATTGAACGTGGCTGCGCGCAGCGAGCGCGGCGCCTTGATTCCGCCCATGACAAACCCCCGATTACCCTAGGGCCCGCGTTTTTTTGTCGCGCGACGCCAAGCCCGATGGCTTTTGGCTTATCGGTCGTGAAATTGGGGGTCAAACGGATTCAACAGTATTCGCAGGCGTATTTACTGGAATAGATGCAGAAATACTTCATACTCTCATTGGTATAATTCGAAAGTGCTGTAGCTTTTCATTATAGTAATTCGAAAGAACGGGCTTTCGTCTTCCTGTTTTCTTCGCGGCCGCCCCGCGTCAGCGCAATAGCTCAGTCCTCGCTCGGCGGTTTCATCAGGGAGAACAGCTCGTCGACCGTCTTGCGCGCGGTCTGACGCACGACGCTGTCCTGTTCGCTGCCCGCGATCCTGATCTGGCTCACGACGGCATGAATCTCGTCGCGGAAGTCGCTCAGGAAGGTGAGGGGATCGCGTGAATTGTTGGCGACCCGGGCGATCAGGCCCGTGATCAGGATCTGGCACGCGATCATGCGTCCGTTGAGTTCGTCCATCGTTGATCTCCCGCGGCACCGCCCGTAGGCGGGCCCGGGCATCTACCTGATGGAGGGGCTGATTGTGAAGCCGTCACACGGCCCAGTGAATCGCCGCTGGACGCTGCGCCATCGCCGCGATCGGCGCGCCGGGCGCGCCGCTCACCACCCTCTGCTGGCTGCCGCAGGCAATGCGGATCATCCGCGAGCGCGACACGCGCGCGATGTCGCTCGGCGCGACCGAGCCTCACGCTCGGTATCCTTACTCTGGCCGGGTTATGGCGTGGCGCTGATCGACCGGCCGCTGATCGCATCGCGCGCCGTCACCCTCGCGCTGATGCGGGTGATCCTCGGCCTCAAGCTGCGCCACGGGTGAGCGCCGGAGGCCCGCAACGAAAAGAGCCGCCGCGAGGTTCGCGGCGGCTCGTTCCGCAGATCATGCGGCGGCGGTCAGGTACCGCGGCCCCACAGGCCGCAGTAGCGCCGCGCCACCATGCCGAGGCCGGCCTGATAGCCGGGCAGGGTGGCATACTTCTCCATCTTGAAGTCCTTCTCGACCGCGTCCCAGCACTTGCCGGCCTGGGCGTCGACCTTGATCGCGGCGGAGGCCTCCTGCATCAGCGTCAGCACCGCCTTGGCGTCGTCCTTGGTGCCGAGCCGGTCGTTCGGGCCGGGATGGCCGGGGATCATGCGGTCCCAATCCATCGCGATCACCTTCTTGATGAACTCCTCGGTCTCGAGCGGATAGATGTCGATGAAGCCGCGGCCGGGGAACGCGCCGACCGGAATCGTGTCGACGATGAACACGATCTTCTCTTTCGGCAGCCGCATCACCAGGGTCGAGTTGGAATGGTTGAGCCCGAGATAGGAGAGTTCGAGCGTCGTGCCGCCGAGCTTGATCGTCTTCTTGTCGCCGATCAACTCGTCCGGCATCACGGTGTGCGGATCCTTCAGCACCTTCAGCCGTGCGGTCGCGTTCTTGTGCGCGATCACGCGCGCGCCCGCGTCCTTGAACGCCTTGCCGCCCGCGACGTGGTCGAAATGGTGATGGCTGTAGATCAGGTACTTGATCGGCTTGTCGGTGACCTTCTTGATCTCGTCGACATATTGCTGCCCGCCGGTCGGCCGGCCGTACGCCACCGGATCGGTCGCGATCACGCCGTCCTTGGTGACGATGAACATCGACTGATGTCCGCCGTTGCGGAAGATGTAGACGCCTTCGGTGCCGTCCACCTTCTTGGTTTCGATCTGCGGCCGTGCCTGCTGGGCGGCGGCCGGGACGGCGAACGTTGCCGCGACCGCCGCAGCGGCGCAGGCTAGAACGACTCTCATGGATATCTCCCCCT
Source organism: uncultured Alphaproteobacteria bacterium (assembly GCA_963839985.1). Classification (GTDB taxonomy): domain Bacteria; phylum Pseudomonadota; class Alphaproteobacteria; order Rhizobiales; family Xanthobacteraceae; genus PALSA-894. The sequence continues at coordinate 77,450 of CAWIXG010000025.1, forward strand.
TGGAACGGCGTGCAAACGCGTGCGGGATACCGCACGCCTGCATGGTCGATTGCGGCGCGCGCGCTTTCAAGTCACGCTTGCTTGAGGCAGCGGGGCGGATTGCCGCATAAACCGTGCGGGCCCGCCACGGAATAAGCCCGGCCGTACGGTGTTTCCGCCCTGCCGGGCCAGACCGGCCTACTCGCCGCCGATCATCCCGACGATCTTCCAGGCGCCTGTCGCGTCCTTGCCGTAGCACAGCTGGTCGGAGCCGAGCGGGTTGATCGTCTCGGCCGGCACGAATCCGACCTTGCCCGACGGCGTCACGACCCGCATGAACTCCTGACTGGCGTTCGGCGCGGTATCCGGCATCACACGCACGAAGATCATGCCGATCTTGTCGACCACCGGCGCGTTCGCCTGCGCCGAGGCTTTCACCTCGATGTTCTCCTGCGCGGTAAAGCCCCAGTCGCCGGGGTCGGTCTTGGTCGCCTCGACCAGCTTCTCCAGGTCCTCGACCTTGAACTGCGGGCCGGACGGCGAGCACACGGTGTTCGGGCGGTCCGGATAGGGCGCGGCGGTCTCGTCGGCGACGAGTTCGCCGAGCGTCTCCCAGCCCGAGCCGTCCTTCGCCGCAAGGCTGAGCGCGGTCGCGAGCGCCTCGATGCCGGTCTTCTTGCCGGCGGCGTTGCCGTCTTCCTTCAGCCAGAAGAATTCCTTCGCCAGCACCAGCTTGGCGAGCGCCGCGCGATCCTTCTTCTGCGCGACCGCCTTGAGCTCGTTGCGGAAGGACGTGAGGCCTGGATCGCTGTAGGGCTTGGGCGGGGAGACCGTGACCGCCGTATAGGGTGCGGGCGGTGCAACCGCCGGCTGTTGCTGCGCCTGGGGCGCGCCTTTCTGTCCTTGCGCTGCCGGAGCCGCGCCCTTCTGCGCTGCGGGCGGCGGGCCTTTCTGCGCGGCCGGCGGCGGGGGGCCATCCTTGCCGGGACGCGGCAACGTCCCCTGCGCGGCGGCCGGCGCGGCCAGCATCGCGGCAATGACAAGTGTGGTCGAAACGGACAGAATTCGCATCGGTGCCTCCTCAGCTTCGTCCATTCCATAGCCAAATTGCCACGGAATTGCGACGCCTCGCGGGAACCTGTGAGTTTGCGCCGCCGTTGTGGGTCGTGCGCGGCGGGCGCGAGGTTCACCAGATGCTGCGATCGCTGACGGCGCTCGGCGCACTCAATTTCTTCATGGCCGATGTGCGGGACGGGCTTGGGCCTTTCCTCGGTGTCTATCTGCAAGCGAAAGGCTGGTCTCCCGCCGCGATCGGCACGGTGATGACGATCGGGGGCCTCGCCGCGGTCGCGGCCACGGCGCCGGCCGGCGCGCTGGTGGACAAGATCGCCGCCAAACGCGCGGTCATGATCGCAGCCGCCGTGGCGACCATTCTGGTCTCGTTCGCGATCCTCGCCTTTCCGGGCTTCCTGTTCACGGCCGCGACCCAGCTTGTCAGCGGGGTCGCGGGCGCCGCTCATTCCGGCGGCGATTGCGGCGATCACGCTTGGGATCGTCAAGCAGCGAGGCTTCGCACATCAGCTCGGGCGCAACGAGGCATTCAATCATGCCGGCAACCTCAGCGCCGCCGTGTTGGCCGGAGGCTTCGGCTATCTGTTCGGCATCGAGGCGGTGTTCTACGTCATGGCCGCGATGGCGATCGGCGCGATCGTGGCGACGGCGCTGATCGATCCGAAGGACATCGATCATCGCGCGGCACGCGGGCTCGCGGAGAACGAGCAGCAGGCGGGCAGCAGCTTCGCGGTCCTGCTCACCTCGAAGCCCCTCGTCATCCTGGCGCTTACCGGCGCGCTGTTCCACTTCGGCAATGCCGCAATGCTGCCGTTGCTCGGGCAGTCGCTCGTCGCACAAGGCGCGGGCGACGCCAGTGCGTTCACCGGCACGACGGTGGTCGTCGCGCAACTCACCATGATCCCGATGGCGATTCTCGCGGCGCGCCTCGCCGGGCGGCGCGGCTACTGGGTCGTGTTTCTGCTGGCGTTGCTCGCGCTGCCGCTGCGCGGCGTCATCGCGGCGGCGGTGACCGGGCCGGCCGGGCTCATTCCGGTGCAGATGCTCGACGGCGTCGGCGCCGGCTTGCTCGGCGTCGCCGTACCGGGCCTCGTCGCGCGCATTCTCGCCGGCACCGGACACGTCAACGCCGGCCTCGGCGCCGTCATGACGCTGCACGGGATGGGGGCCGCGTTGAGCCCCGCGCTCGGTGGTGTCGTGGCGGGCCGGTTCGGCTATTCCGCAGCCTTCCTCGCGCTCGGCGTTGCAGCGCTGCTCGCGCTGCTCCTGTGGATTGTCGCCAGACCCGTCACGGCGCAAGCCTGTGCTACAACGCCGGCCGCCGCCGCCACGTCATGACTGTTCGCATCACTTTCAAACGCAGCAACGCCCATCAAACGAAGCAACGCCCATGCCCTTCCAGCTGTCTTCACCCTACCTGCTGCCGATCGTTCTCCTGATCTGCTCCAACGTATTCATGACCATCGCGTGGTATGGGCATCTCAAGTTCAAGGAGGTGCCGCTCTGGGGCGTGATCGCGGCCAGTTGGGCGATCGCCTTCATCGAATACTGCTTCGCGGTGCCGGCCAATCGTTACGGCAACGCGGTCTATTCGGCGGCGCAGCTCAAGACCATGCAGGAGGTGATCACGCTCCTGGTGTTCGCCGGCTTTTCGCTCGCCTATCTGAAGGAGCCGATCGGGTGGAATCACCTCGTCGGGTTCGCGCTGATTTCCGTTGGCGCGTTCTTCATCTTTCAGAAATGGTAGCGCACGGGGCACCGGCTGCCGGACAAGATCACGCGTCGTTGAAGGCGCCGAATTGCAGGGGAGCGGGATGGCGAACCATCGGATCGATGCCGCGCCGGACACGGTGCACTGGGGATATTTCGACGCGGCGTTGAAGCCGCTGATCACCGTGGAGAGCGGCGACACCGTCACGATCTCGACCGTGTCGGGCATGGCGAGCCAGATGCCGGCCGCGCCGCTGACCGTGCCGCCTGCACTGGCGGCGATCCACAAGAGCGTGCCGCAGAAACTGCCCGGTCACATCTGCACCGGCCCGGTCGCCGTGACGGGCGCGCGCCGCGGCCAGGTGCTGGAAGTGCGCATCAAGGACATCGAGCTCCATTACGACTGGGGCTACAACATGATCCGCCCGCTCGCCGGCGCCCTGCCGGACGACTTCGACACGCCGACACTGATCCACATTCCGCTCGACAAGCAGAAGAACACCGGGACGCTGCCGTGGGGCCTCGCGCTGCCGCTCGCGCCGTTCTTCGGCGTGATGGCGGTGGCGCCGCCGCCGGCCTGGGGCATGATCTCGACGCTGCCGCCGCGCCGCAACGGTGGCAATCTCGACAACAAGGAGTTGGTCAAGGGCACCACGCTCTATCTGCCGATCCACCACGACGGCGCGCTGTTCTCGGTCGGCGACGGCCACGGCGTGCAGGGCGACGGCGAGGTCTGTGTCACCGCGATCGAGACCGGATTGATCGGCACCTTCGAGCTGCACCTGCGCGACGACATGACGCTCGAATGGCCGATGGGCGAGACGCCGACGCATCTGATGACGATGGCGTTCGATCCCGACCTCGACGACTGCGTGACGATCGCGCTGCGCGACATGATCAAGCTGATATGCCGCCGCACCAATCTGTCGCGCGAACAGGCCTACACGCTGTGCAGCCTCGCCGCCGACCTGCGCGTCACCCAGGTGGTCAACGGCAACAAGGGGATCCATGTGATGCTGGCGAAGAAATATTTAGCGGGGTGAGCGAGCGCTATGCGCGGTGTGCGCCTCTGAAAGGGAGAGTTCGGCGAACTCAACCGGCCGGGAGGAGATTAGCCTCTGCACCAGCCGCGACCCGGCCGCGCGGCGTCTGCCATCGAATATCTCCCAGGCAACCGAGACCTGCGTCAGCGGTGTAACGCCGCGTGCCACGCGATGTTTGCCGCGTCGGTCCGGTCGCAGACAACAATCACCTGATTAGATTGTATCTACAATCCTCTCGACCGCGCCACTCAATTTGTATATACATTCAGCTTATGAAGATCGTCTGGGATGAGCCTAAGCGACTGGCGAACATCCAGAAACACGGCTTGGACTTTTCGGATTTGACCGAGATGTTCTTCGTGGATGCTTTGTTCTTGCCTTCAAGGGATAGGCGATGGCGCGGCATCGGCGCCAGTGACCATGGCGTGATCTGCGTGGTCTTCGCCAAGCTTGGCAGCGAGGGCATCAGTGTCGTCAGCATGCGGCGCGCGAGCGCAAGTGAAAGGAAGCTCTATGTCGAAAGCCTCGAGGAAGAATAAGTCCTACACCGCCGCCGACATGCGCGCAGTGTCCGACAACACCGAATGGACCAAGGAAGACTTCGCAAAAGCGAAGCGGTTCGATGAAGCTTTCCCGGACCTCGCCCGCACGATCAGGCGCCGCGGCAAGCAGAGGGCACCGACCAAGCAGGCCGTTTCCGTACGCCTCGATCCCGACGTGTTGGAGGCCTACAAGGCGACTGGAGTGAAGTGGCAATCCCGGATCAACAATGATCTTCGGAAGGCAATGAAGCTGAATTAACTTCGGCCATCGATTGCCGCTGAACGCTGCGCTTCACCGCCGGAAATCCAGCCGCCCCCCGGTCCATCGCCCATCGATGCGCCGATTGTCCACGATCAGCCCGATCCACGGACGCGTGATCGCCGGATCGGTCAGGTTGATGTACTTGCCGACCAGTCGTGTCCCGTCGCGTTGCGCATCGATCAATCCTTTGCGTGCGCCACCGTCCCACGTGAAGAACAGGTAGACGCGGTCTGCGATCGTCTTCACCTCGGCCGGCCCCTGCTTCCATGTGTCGGCGGCATCTCCCGGGATCGTCGGATCGGCGCCGCCGTTCCAGCGGCTCGACCACGATCCTTCGATCGTGCCGGACTGATCCGCAGGCGGACTCCATGACGTGGCATTGTCGTCGTCCGTCGCCCCGGCGACCGTCGTGCCGGCTGCGAAGGCGAGCACCTCCGCATCGCCGGGCGCGGGCACGTCCAAGACGTTGAACGGGTTTCGAATGGCTTGGCGGTCCGGTTTCACGGCGGGTCTCCGTTGTCGGTGACATGATCTCCACGACATGGGACGCCGGGCCGGGCGCCGACACCCGTTTCCGGATCGTGGCCAGCAGAACGGGACGGCAAGTGCCTCCCAACCTTCCCCCTTCGGGGGGAGGGAGCAGACCGAGCCCATGGCCTGCAATTACCGACACCGCATTCACTCATCTCAAAATTTGATTGCAACCCCTCCTGTTACCCACGGCAAAGTTGCGCTATTTTCCGACTCGTCGCTGCCGTCCGGTTGAGGGAGTCCCGGGCGCCGCGGGCACGTTTCAAGGACGACCACCATGTCGCTCGATGCGAAAGGTACGGCGGCGCTCGCCCTGCATCGCTTCGGTTTCGGCCCGCGCGACGGCTCGATCGCCGCGATCGAGTCCGACCCGCGCGGCGCGCTGCGCGCCGAGCTGGACACGCCGGGCGTCGGACAGATCGTCAACGCCGAACTGATGACGGCGGGGCAGTCCGCGCGCGCGGCATTCAATTTCCGCCAGGAGCGCCAGGCGCGGCTGATCGCCGCGAAGCAGGATGCCGACGAGCGCGCAATGTCCGGTGCCTCGATGGAAAGCATGGAGGCAAAGCCGGACGCGCCGATCCCGGCCGCCGAGGCGATCCCGCAGCAGCTCTTCCTGCGCGAGGCCAAAGCCCGACTCGATGCCGCGATCGTGCCGCAGATCGGCTTCGTCGAGCGGCTGAGCTGGTTCTGGTCGAACCATTTCTGCGTCTCGGCCGACGTGACCGTGAGCATGACCGGCGCCTACGAGCGCGAGGCGATCCGCCCGCATGTGCTCGGCCGCTTCGCCGACATGCTGCTCGCCTCCGCCGGCCATCAGGCGATGCTGTTCTATCTCGACAACTCGCGCTCGATCGGGCCGAAGTCGGTCGCGGGCCTCGTCGCCACACGCGGGCTGAACGAGAACCTCGCGCGCGAGATACTCGAGCTGCATACGCTCGGCGTGCGCTCGGTCTACACCCAGGCCGACGTGACCAGCTTCGCCAAGGTGCTGACCGGCTGGACCATCATTCCGCCGGCGTCCAATCCGGAGCGCGGCAACGAGTTCGTGTTCAATCCGCGCATGCACGAGCCGGGACCGCAGACCGTGATCGGCAAGGTCTACGAGCAGACGGACATCGCGCAGGGCCAGCGCGGTGCTCGCCGACATCGCGCGCCATCCGGCGACCGCCGCGCATGTGGCGCGCAAGCTCGCGCGGCATTTCTCCGCCGACGAGCCGCCGGCTGCGCTGGTCGAGCGGCTGACGCAGCGCTTCCTCGACACCGACGGCGACCTGAAGGAGATCGCGAAGGCGCTGATCGACGCGCCGGAGACCTGGAGCGTCGAGCGCGTCAAGCTGAAGCGCCCGAGCGAGTGGCTGATCTCGGCCTGGCGTGGGATCGGCGTCTTGCCTGCCGCGCAGCCCGCACTGCAGGCGATGGGTTATCTCGGCGAGCGGATGTGGCGGCCGCCCGCGCCGGCAGGGTTTCTCCGATCTGCAGGCGGCCTGGATCGACGGGCTGGCGCAGCGGCTCGACATCGCGAACCGCATCGCCGGACTGGTGCAGGAGCGCATCGAGCCGGACGCTTTCGTCGAGACCGCGCTCGGTCCGCTCGCGTCGGCCGAAACGCGCAAGACCATCGCGCGCGCCGAAAGCCGCCAGCAGGCGCTGACGCTCGCGATGATGACGCCCGAATTCCAAAGGCGGTGATGCCATGACGATCCATGCTGCAACGCGTCGCGAACTGCTCACCGGGGCCGGCGTGTTGTTCGCCTGGCCGTTCGTGCCGAAGCTCGCGCGCGCCGAGGGGCGCGATCCGCGCATGCTCACCATCGTGCTGCGCGGCGCGCTCGACGGGCTCGCGGCGGTCGCGCCGGTCGGCGATCCCGACTGGGTCAAGCTGCGCGGCGACAAGGCGCTCGTGCTCGACGGCAAGACGCCGGCGCTGCCGCTCGATTCGTTCTTCGCGCTCAATCCCGCGATGCCGAACCTGCATCGCATGTTCAAGGCCGGCGAAGCCGCGATCGTGCACGCGAGCGCGACGCCGTATCGCGAGCGCTCGCATTTCGACGGACAGGACGTGCTGGAAAGCGGGCTGCCCAATCCCGGCCGCGCCGACAGCGGTTGGCTCAACCGCGCGCTCGGCGGGCTCGAGCCGGAAGCGCGCGTGCGCCGCGATGGCCGCGCCTTCGCGGTCGGGCCGGTGACGCCGCTGGTGGTGCGCGGTCCGACGCCGGTGATGTCGTGGACGCCGGCGCGCATCCAGCCGGCGAGCGAAGACACGATGGCGCGGCTGGTCGATCTCTATCACCACACCGATACCGAGCTCGCGCGCGCGATCGAAGGCCGGATGGACCTTGTCACGCTGGCGCGCGCGAGCGATCCGGCCGTGATGGCGCCGACCGAGGGCCAGCCGTTGCCGGCGGATTTGCCGCGCAGGTGCGCGCGCTATTTCGCCGACGCTGCCGGCACGGCGGCGAAATTCCTCGCGCGCGCCGACGGGCCGCGCATCGGCGCGCTCGCCTTCAACGGCTGGGACACGCATATCGACGAGGGCGCGGACTCGGGCCGGCTTGCGACCTTGCTCGGCGCGCTCGACGGCGCGCTCGCGGCGGTCGAGAAGAACATGGGCGCGGCGTGGCGCGAGACCGTGGTCACGGTGGTGACGGAATTCGGCCGCACCGCGCGCATCAACGGCACCAACGGCACCGATCACGGCACCGGCACGGTCGCGCTGCTCGCCGGCGGCGCGCTCAAGGGCGGGCGGGTGATCGCCGACTGGCCCGGGCTGAAGACCGCGAACCTTTACGAAGGCCGCGACCTCGCGGCGACCACCGACCTGCGCGCGGTGCTGAAAGGCCTCTTGAAGGATCACCTGCGCGTCACCGACCAGGCGCTCGGCGGACATATCTTCCCCGGCAGCGCCGACGTGAAGCCACTCGCCGGACTCGTCGGGTAGACGCGCGCCACGACCTCGGTGCCATATCCCCCTTGAAAAGGGAGGTCGACCGCCGAAGGCGGTCGGGTGGGGATCATTTTTTCTTCTCGATCCCTCTCTCCAGCCTTCTCCCTTCAGGGGAGGGAGCAGGCCGACCGCGTTGCCGGCTACTTCCCGCCCTTCACGCGCTGCCCGGCGACCTCCATCCGCATCTCGATCTCGCTCTGCTTCCAGCCCGTGAGGCGTGCGAGGTTCGCGGCCTCCTGCTTGAAGCGTGCCGGGAGCGACTTGCGGTATTTGGCCTCCGCGGCGCACACCGACGTCCCCGTCCACGGATGGCGCAGCACGTAGCGTCCCTGGAAGTTCGAGCGGTCCTTCGTTTCGATGAACACCAGGTCCTCGGGAAATGTCTGCGCGTCGTAGCGCACGTGCAGCCGCGTCACGAAGGCCTCCGTGCCCTGCGGCTGGAACCCGCGAAACGGCTTGTCGCCCTCGTCGGAGATCCAGCGCGCGCCGAGCGCGATCAACTCCTTGCTGCTCAAGGGATCGGCGGCGCACGGATCGCACTTGGCCATGTCCCAGGCATATTCGACGAACACCGCGCGCATGTTCTCCTTGCGCACCGCCTCGTCGAACATCGCCTTGTAGACGTTGCCGAAGTCGCTCTTCGCGATCAGCGGCACGTCGATATCCGTCGGTATCTTCACGGTGCGGTAGTTACCTGCCTCGACCCGGCCGTTTTTCGTGAGCGCGTAGATGATCAGGTCCTGTGGGCCGTTCGCGTTCACGGTGCCGAGCCGCAGCGGCAGCATGAACTTCGGCGTATCGTAGCGCACCTGCAGCGGCCGCAGATAATTGCCGCCGAGCAGCGCCATGCGCTCCAGGTTCACCTTGGCGACGAAGAAGCGCATGTTCTGCCGGATGTAGCTGCCGAGCACCGGTCCGGCGCCGTCGGGCGTCTTGTAGCCGTTGTCGGTCAGCCAGTTGGTCAGCCCGTCGCTCTCCTTCGCCGACAGGATCGACACGTCGTATTCGCCGACGTCGTAGTTCGCCTCGACCGTCACGCCCCTGTAGCGGACCTGATCGACCGCCGGGGCGGCCGCGAGCACGGGTCCTCGCCAGCCCCCGCCGCTGAAGGACATCATCGGCAGCGCGCAGGGATCGGGATCGTGGTACTCGACCAGCCGCGGCGCCGTGTAGGCATCGAGATGGTCGACCGTCTTCATGTCGACCACGCCGATCTGCCTGCGCTCGATGAACGTCGGCACCGGGATCACCAGCGCGAACTCCTTCGGGCTGCCCTCGTAATCGCTCGCCATCGTGATCGCGGTGGTCGCGCCGTCGCGCGTCAGCACCACCTTGGAGGATTTGTTGAACAGCCTGGCGTCGGCCTTGGCGACGTAGAAGCCGCAGAACGCCGCGGCCGGACCGATTTGCGCGGCGAGTTGCGCGAGGATCGCCGCAACCGCGACGGTGGCTTTCAGGCGAACTTTCATCGGGATACTCCTTGCATCGCCGGCCGCCAGGAAAAGCGTTCCGCCGGCAGCAACCTGTCGATCAGCAGAATGAACGGTGAGAGCGCAATCAGCGCCACGTAGAGGGCAGGGCGCATCTGCATGAAGAACGCCATGTAGTGCGCGAGCGCCGCGACCGAGGCGGCGAAGATGAAGCGGCCGAGCCGCGAGTCGGGCGAGGTGCGCGGGTCGGAGATCATGAAGAAGGTGAAGATCAGCAGCGAGCCGCTCTGCAGCTGATGGATCGGGATCGCGAACGGATCGCCGAGCCAGAGCGCGCGCGTGAACAGCAACGCCGCATGCGTGCCGAAGAAGAAGATCGCAATGTCGGAGCGGCGCGCGGCGCCGAGCACGAGGATCGCAAAGAAGCAGAGCAGCGCGGCGAGCCACACCTGCGAGCCCCAGCTTCCGGGCGAGATCCACACCTGGCCCGGCGTGACGAACAGCAGCACCACGATGGCGAAGCCGGCCGGATTCCAGATGTGCTTGCCATCGAGGCGCAGCAGGAACTTGGACGCAATGGCGATCACGCCGGCCGCCGCATGGATCAGCGGATCTTCGGTGCGCAATAGCAGGCTGAGCGACAGGCCGGTGATCAGCGGCGAGCGCAGGTCGAGCGGGGTTTTGGTCAGGTATGAGCAGAGGATCTGAGTGACGAGCGACGCGGCGAGCGCGAGCGCGGTGTTGGCCGGGCGCGCGCCGAAATCGATCCAGCCGAGATTGAAGACGACCAGCGTGGCGAGCGCGGCGATCTGGTAGTGGCGCGCGTCACGAAAGACGCGCGCAGCGAAGGCTTGTGCCATTGCGTCCCTCCCCGTGGGCGCGCCCCGGACGAGGCAAGTTCCATGCTGACGCGGCGGAAAGAGGGAGGGATGGTGGCGGAGTTGGGGTGGGGGGCTCGGCTAGATCAGCGGGATCGGTTCGTCCGTCGCCGTGCCGTGGCCGAACGTGCGCGGAATTGCTCACCCGCATCATTCCAGGTGGCGTGCGTCACCGCTTGGTTCACTCTTTCGCCATCGCCGGACAATGGATGGCGTATGCGTGCGCCGCGCGGGGTGCGCGCTGATCGCTGATCCGGCAGTCGAACGGCATGACCGCGCTCCGGAGGAGCGCGGTTTGTCGGAGTGTGGCGTTTGAGCGGATGTACCGCTTGGGCCCCAGGCGGGCGCTTCAGGAGTGGCCGCTCTCGGCGGCAGGCGTCTGCGCGTGAAACACCGCCTTGCCGACGGCGATGCCGCCGTACAACACGGTTCCGCACACTACGAGACAAAATGCGATCGTGATGACGGCTGGTGCGAACCCGAGCTGGCCCGGGTATTCGGTGAACAGCGTGTTGTAGAACTCCCTCAGCTTCATGCGTTTCCCCTCCATTTTGTTCGCGTCTTGTGTCGAAACGCTAGCATCGTTCGGCCAGTTCGATTCCTTACAATTCGTCCATGAAGCGCTTTCGTCGCGCCGGGCCGCGCGAAATGTACTGCGCGCTTACCCGGTCCCGCGCGCTATCGGCCCTCCCGCCTTCACGCCGCACGCCACCCGCACGCAGCCGCGCAGCCAGCGATGTGCCGGATCGGCGTCCATCCGCGGGTGCCACAACAGCGACACCGTGAACGGCGCCATTTCGACCGGAAGAGGAAAACTGTGCATCCCGGCGCGCAGGTTCCCGGTGTGGCGCTCGGGCACGCTTGCGATCAGGTCGCCGCCGCGCGCGAGCGCCAGCGCCGCGGCGAAACCGTCGACGATCGCCGCGATGTCGCGCGTGAGCTCGAGCGGCGCCAGTGCCTCGTCGATTGCGCTGGCCTCGAGCCCGCGCCGCGACACCAGGATGTGCCGGCCGGCGGCGTAGCGCTGCGGCGTGATGCGTCCCCGGGCGAGCGGATGCCGCTTGCGCACCACGCCGACGAAGCGATCGCGGAACAACGCCTGCGCGATCAACTCCGGACCGGTGCTCTCGCTCACGACGCCGGTTTCCAGGTCGACCACGCCGTCGCGCAGCGGCGCACTGTCCCTGTCGTCCTTCGGCACGAAGCGCAGCCGCACCCCCGGCGCCTCGCGCGCGACGCGTCCGATCAGCGCCGGCCCGAAGTTCTCGACGAAACCGTCGCGCGTGCGCAGCGTGAAGGTGCGCCTCAGCCGCGCGAGGTCGAGCGTCTCGGCTGGACGGAGCACCGCGCCGGCGTCGTGCACCAGCCGGCCGACCTCACCGCGCAGCGCGAGGGCGCGCGGGGTCGGCACGAGGCCGCGTCCGGCGCGCACCAGCAGCGGATCTCCGGTCGCGGCGCGTAGCCGCGCCAGTGCCCGGCTCATCGCCGAGGGGCTGAGCCGCAGCCGCGCGGCCGCGCGCGCGACGCTGCCCTCGCTGAGCAGCACGTCGAGGGTGACCAGCAGGTTGAGATCCGTGCGCACCATGCGCCGCCATAGCACAGTCCGCGCCTGATGTGGCGTTACACGCACTAATGAAGTGCAAATGATGCGCCTTACGCCACACCAGTCGAAAGCCTAGTTCTCGGGCAGCACCCAAGCGGGAACGGAGTTGACGATGCGCACGATCATGGCAACAGCAACAGACCCAACGGCGCGGACCGCGCAGCCGGCGGCATCGACGCGGAGCGCGCTCGCCGCGCTGGCGCTGTCGATGCTGCTCTCCTCGCTCGGGATCAGCATCGCCAATGTGGCATTGCCCGCGCTGGCGCAGGCGTTCGCCGCCTCGTTCCAGCAGGTGCAGTGGGTCGTGCTGGGCTACCTGCTCGCCATCACCACGCTCATCGTCGGCGCCGGACGGCTCGGCGACATCGTCGGCCGCAAGCGGTTGCTGCTCGCCGGAATAGCGCTGTTCACGGCGGCCTCGCTCGCGTGCGCCGCAGCGCCGGGCATTCCGCTCCTGATCGCGGCCCGCGCCGTGCAGGGGTTCGCCGCAGCGGTCATGATGGCGCTCGCGATGGCGCTCGCCGGCGAGACGGTGCGCAAGGAGGCGACCGGCCGCGCCATGGGCCTGCTCGCAACCATGTCGGCGGTCGGCACGGCGCTCGGCCCGTCGCTCGGCGGCCTGCTGGTCGCACAATTCGGCTGGCGCGCGATCTTCCTCGTCAACCTGCCGCTCGGGATCATCGCGTTCCTGCTCGCGCTGCGCCTGCCGGCGCAGCCTGCGCTGGCAACCAGCCGTCGCGGATTCGACGTGATCGGGATGCTGCTCCTCGCGCTGACGCTCGGCGCCTATGCGCTCGCCATGACGATCCGGTTCGGCACACTCAGCATCGCGCTGCTGCTCGCGGCCGCCCTCGGCATCGTCCTGTTCGTGCGCACCGAGGCGCGCGCCGCGTCGCCGCTGATCCCGCTCGCGATGCTGCGCGACCGCCGCCTCAGCGCGGGCCTCGCGATGAGTGCACTGGTCTCGACCGTGATGATGGCGACCCTGGTGGTCGGGCCGTTCTACCTCACACGCGCGCTCGGGCTCGACGCCGCGCTGGTCGGCCTCGTGGTGGCGGCCGGTCCGGTCGTCGCCGCGCTCGCCGGCGTGCCGGCCGGCCGCATGGCGGATCGCTTCGGCGCACAGCGCATGACCGTGGCCGGGCTGATCGCCATCGCGGCCGGGTCGCTGCTGTTGTCCGGACTGCCGACGCTCGGCATTCCCGGTTACGTCGTGCCGCTAGTGGTGATCACCGCGGGCTACGCGCTGTTCCAGACCGCCAACAACACCGCCGTCATGGCGGATGTCGCGCCGCAGGCGCGCGGCGTCATCTCCGGCATTCTCAACCTGTCGCGCAACCTCGGGCTCGTCACCGGCGCATCCGCGATGGGCGCGGTGTTCGCGCTCGCGTCAGGCGATATCGCGGCGGCCGATCCGCAGGCGGTTGCAGGCGGCATGCGCATCACGTTCGCGCTCGCCGCGATCCTCATCCTTGCGGCGCTCGCCATCGCGCACGCCGGCCGGAGCGCGGCTAGCGTGTCGCGCCCGTCAGCTGCCGGGTGATGGTCTGCGCGATGCTGTCCGGCCCGGTCCCGGGCGGGAAAAAGCCGAGGTAGGCGCCGTCCGCGCCCATCAGGTAGATGAAGGCCGAATGGTCGACGGTGTGATCGTCGTCCTTCAGTCGCCACCTTGGCGTAATACACCTTGTAGGCCTCCGCGGCCTTGTGGATCGCAGCCGCGTCTCCGGTGAGCCCGATCAGCCGCGGATGAAACAGCGGCACGTATTCGGCGAGGTGCTGCGGCGTGTCGCGCTCCGGATCGAGCGTGATGAACAGCGGCTGCACGCCGCTCCGCCGCGGCGCCGAGCCGGTCCATCGCCAGGCCGATGTTCTGCAGGTCGGTCGGGCAGACGTCCGGGCAATAGGTGAAGCCGAAATAGACCAGCAGCAGCTTGCCGCGGAAATCCGCGTCGGTGCGCGGCTTGCCGGTATGGTCGATCAGCGCGAACGGCCCGCCGACCGGCTCGCGGTTCCACATCACCACGTCCATCAGCTCGGCGGCGGAACGCGCTGGACGATGTCTGCGCCGGCGCTGCGGCGCGATGCCGGAAAGCAGCGCGGCGGCAAGCACAACGAAACGCGCCCTCACGCGCTGAAGGTCAGCTTGCTGCCGGTCGACGTATTGATCACGTTGTCCGGCATCTGCGCGCGCGCCTCGAGCAGGAAGTTCAGACCGCTGCAGTGCATCGGGATGATCACGTCGGGCTCGAGCTTCTTGATCTCGGCGACCACCTGCTTGAGGTAGTCGGCCGGCGCCGGCCCGAGGTGGAAGCCGCCGACGATCGCGTGCACCTTCTGATGCCCGACACCTCCTGCGCCTGCCGCACCGAATTGACGATGCCGACATGGCCGCACGAGGAGATCACCACCAGTCCCTTGCCGCGAATGTTGAAGCAGGTGGCGTGCTCGTGCACGTGCTGGTCCGGCACGATCTTTCCCTGCAGCTCGGCCGCGGTGTAGTGGCCGTAGTCGCAGCCCGCCGCCTGCGGCGAGGAGTAGTCGACGAAGCTGTTCGGCAGGATGCGCTCGATGCTGTTGCGCGTGATCTTGCCGGTGGTGAAGGCGTGTCCCTGGATCACCGTCGGCGTCTCGCACAGCACCACCGTGACCTTCTGCGCGACGATCGCGCTGCGGTCGAGCGTGCCGAATTCGCCGAATTGCCCCGCAGTCGGCGTCGCGCTGACGCGATGGCAGAAATTGTCCTCGCCGCCGGCATAAAGCTTCACGTCGGCCGGCAGCACACTGCGGTGCTTGTCGAGGAAGCCGACGAGGCCGCCGTAGTGATCGATGTGGCCGTGGCTGACGATCAGCGCCTGGATCTTGCTTGGGTCGACCTTGAGCAGGTCCATGTTGTTGATGATCGCCGGCGAGGTGTAGCCGAAGTCGAGCAGGATGGTGCGCTGCTCGTCGGCGCGTTGCGACTCGAGGTAGAGCGAGAGGCCCCATTCGTTGTGCAGCACGTTGCGCGCGTCGGAGCTGCGTCCCGGTCCCGGCCCTTCGTGCACCACGCCGTTCACGGTGCTGCCGCGCAGGAACTGGTCGTGCTGCTGATCGACCAGCACGCGCATGGTCAGCCTGTCGATGGTCGGCATCTGGATCGGCTGCGCGCTCGCGATCTCGATGCAGGAGAAGCCGCCCGCCGATGCGGCCGCCATCGCCGCCGAAGCCTTGAGGAAATCGCGCCGTCCGAGCGGGGTCATTGTCCGTCTCCTGCTTGATGTGGCGGGAGAGTAGGAGCTTTGCGTCGGCGGTCAATTGGGATGGCGAGACATTCATAGAGTGCGCAAAACGAAGCGTGCCCGCCGGATCGCGGGCACGAGGCGTTGCCCGCCCTTACCCGCCTGGTTCGTTGCTCACTCCGCGGCGCGCACCTCTTCGGCGTCGATGAAGCCGCCGGACTGGCGCTGCCACAGCGCCGCGTAATGTCCGTTCGCGCGCAACAAGCTCGGCATGCGTGCCCTGCTCGACGATGCGGCCGTGATCGAGCACGACCAGCCGGTCCATCCGCGCGATGGTCGAGAGCCGGTGCGCGATCGCGATCACGGTCTTGCCGGCGATCAGCGTGCCGAGGCTCTGCTGGATCGCGGCCTCGACCTCGCTGTCGAGCGCGGAGGTCGCCTCGTCGAGCACCAGGATCGGCGCGTCCTTCAGGATCACGCGCGCGATCGCGACGCGCTGGCGCTGCCCGCCCGAGAGCTTCACGCCGCGCTCGCCGACCTGCGCGTCGTAGCCGCGCCGGCCGCGCCAGTCCTCCAGGTCGAGGATGAAGTCGTGCGCATGCGCGAGCCGCGCCGCACGCTCGATCTCGGCATCGTTCGCGTCCGGACGGCCGTAGCGGATGTTGTCGCGGATCGAGCGGTGCAGCAGCGAGGTATCCTGCGTGACGACCGAGATCTGCGAACGCAGGCTTTCCTGCGTGACGCGCGATATGTCCTGCCCGTCGATCAGGATGCGGCCGTCCTCGATGTCGAAGAAGCGCAGCAGCACGTTGACCAGCGTCGACTTGCCGGCGCCGGAGCGGCCGACCAGCCCGACCTTCTCGCCCGGCTTCACGTCAGTGAGCGTCGATCACGCGAATTCGCGCATCCGTCTCATCGACCGGTTTCGCGCCCGTAGCCGAAGTACACGTCCTGGAACGCGATCTCGCCGCGCGTGACCTCGAGCGCGTCGGCGCCGGGCGCGTCGGTGAGCCCGATCGGCCGCGCGATCGTCATCATGCCTTCCTGCACCACGCCGATGTTCTCGAAGATCGAGGTGATCTGGTAGGCGACCCAGCCGGCGGCGCTGACGATCTGCCAGGTCAGCGGGATCGCCATCGCGACGACGCCGACGTCGACGTGTCCCTGCGTCCACAGCAGGATCGCAATGCCGGCGGTGCCGGTGACCAGCCCGGCGTTGAGCGTGGTCAGGCTGAACGAGAACAGCGTGTTGAGCCGCAGCGAGCGGTGGAAGCGCCCGGTGTGCTGCTCCAGCGCCTCGCGCACGTAGGCGTCTTCCTCGCGCGCGCGCGCGAACAGCTTCACCGTCAGGATGTTGGTGTAGCTGTCGACGATGCGGCCGGTGAGCAGCGAGCGCGACTCCGACATCTCCTTGGAGCGGTCGCGCATGCGCGGCACGAACACGCGCAGCAGCACCAGATAGCCGAGGAACCAGAGCGAGACGGGAAGCGCGAGCCACGGGTTCGCGGAGCCGAGCAGCAGTGCGGCGCTGGTGCCGTAGACCAGGATGTACCAGACGCCGGTGATCAGCGCGACGACGGTCTCGCGGATCGCCGGTCCGGTCTGCATCACGCGGTTGGCGATGCGGCCGGCGAAGTCGTTCTGGAAGAACGCCCAGGATTGCCGCACCACGTGCCAGTGGTTCTGCCAGCGGATGCGGTTCGACACGTTGGCGGCGATCGCCTGGTTGGCGAGCAGGTTCTGCGTCGTGATCGCGAGCGGGCGCAGGACCAGCAGCACGAGCGCCATGCCGAGCAGCATCGGGCCGTACTCGGCGAACAGCGTCTTCGGGATCTGCCGCCGTGACGAGCGTGACGACGCGGCCCGATGAAGATCGGGACCATCGTGTCGAGCAGCGCGCATGGAAAAAGCCGGCGACGAACAGCGCGGCGAACAGCGCTTCGCCTGGCGCGCGAAATGCCAATAGAACGCGACGAGCCCCGCCGGGGGCTCGGCGGTCTCGCTGATGGCGGTCGGCTTCAGCAGCCGTTCGAACAGCGCGAACATGTGCAACTCGTAAAGGGGCGCGCAGCTCTCACGCCGTCATCCTGAGTGCGACCCCGGCTGCTTGAGCCGGAGGCAGCCTCGAAGGATGATCGGCCACAATGTGCGTCGCCCATCGAGCCTCGCCCTTGCGGGCGAGCGCCTCAGGCTGACGGCGAGAGAGCTGGTCTCGGTTTGGACAGGCGCGTTCTAGGCGCCGGACACGGACTTGTCACATGACTTCTGGTGATGGCGGTCTATTTCGCCGGCGTGACGCGCAGCAGCTTGCCGTCGCCGCTGTCGGTGAGGAGCCAGAGCGCGCCGTCCGGGCCCTGGCGCACGTCGCGGATGCGCTCGCGCAGGTTCGTGAGCAGCCGCTCTTCCTTGCCGACGGTCTCGCCGTCGAGCTCGAGCCGCACCAGCAGTCTGCCCGGCGAGCGCGCCGACGAACAGGTTGCCTTTCCATGCCGGGAACAGGTCGCCGGTGTAGAACGCCATGCCGGACGGCGCGATCGACGGCACCCAGTATTTGACCGGCTGCTCCATGCCGGCCTGCGCGGTCGCCTCGTGGATCTTCGCGCCGGAGTAGTCGATGCCGTAGCCGATCACCGGCCAGCCGTAATTCTTTCCGGCGAGCGGAATGTTGATCTCGTCGCCGCCGCGCGGGCCGTGCTCGTGCTCCCACAGCTTGCCGGTCTGCGGGATGCAGCGCGGCGCCTTGGGAGTTGCGATGGCCGTAGCTCCAGATTTCCGGCTTGGCGTCCTTGCGTTTGACGAACGGATTGTCCGGCGGCACTGCGCCGTCCGGCGTCACGCGCACGATCTTGCCGATGTGATTGGCGAGGTTCTGCGCCTCGTCGCGCTGGCTGAAGTGATCGCCCATCGTGAGCCAAAGATTGCCGTCGCGCCCCTGCACGATGCGGCAGCCGTAGTGGTTGCCGCTCGAGAGCGGACCCTCCTGGCGGAAGATCACCTTGACGTCGTCGAGCCTCGGCGCTTCGCCGTCGGTGAGCTTGGCGCGCGCCATCGCGGTGCGTCCGCCGCCTGAGGCGGGCTCGGCGAAGCAGAAATAGATCGTCCTGTTGGAGGCGAAGTCGCGGTCGAGCACGACGTCGTGCAATCCGCCCTGGCCCGATGCGCGCACCGGCGGCACGCCCGCGACCGGCGGCGACAGCTTGCCGTCGCGCGTCACGATGCGCAGCCGTCCCGGCCGCTCGGTGACGAGCATCGCGCCCGTCGGGCAGGAATGCGAGCCCCCACGGATTGGTGAGCCCGCTCGCGATCGTCTCGACGTTGAGATTGCCGGCGCTGGACGGAAAGGTTTGCGCTGCGGCCGGCTGCGATGCCGATGCGGTCGCGACGGCGACAAGGCGCAGCATCTTCATGTCGGAAATCCTTTCACGCGCGGTGCCTCAACCGCATACGCGAAAGTATCAGAAAAGTTGCGCCGCCCGCGGCGGCGCTCATTGTCACGGCGGTCAGCACGACGGCGATCGACACCACCAGCGACGAGGGTGGCGATCAGCGCGGGCAGCGTTCCATGGTGGGGCGCGCGCTCGTCATGCGGCGCGACCGCGAAACCGGCAGGGGTGGGCTCTTTGAACATTGTCGTCTCTGGACATCAGACCTTGGCATGAACCCTTCCACCGCGCCTTGGTTCCCACGCTCACCTATCGCGGCGGACTGCGGCGAAGCTGTTGGCAAATAAGGGCAAACCCGTGATTTATGGTTAACGGATGGTTAACGCCCAAACGGCCGGCCGGGAAAAAATCGTCTCGCCCGACGGCCATGCGCGCGAACGTTTCACTCTGTGCCGGCAGAGCTTTGAAACACACTCGCGGTGCTAACGAACTAGGCTAAGCTCCTTGCAAACGAGGGAGATGCAGGGATGAGAGCATTGCTCGCCGCGCTCTGCGGCATCGTCGCGATTTGCACCGCGCAGGCTCAGACGCAGCCGTATCCGTCGCGGCCGATCACGTTGGTGGTGCCGTTCGCGGCCGGCGGCCCGACCGACACGCTGGCGCGCATCATCGGCGAGCGCATGCGCCAGTCGCTCGGGCAGACCATCGTGATCGAGACCACCACGGGCGCCGCCGGCTCGATCGGCGTCGGCCGCGTCGCGCGCGCCGCACCCGATGGCTACACGATCGGCATCGGCCATGTGGGCACGCACGTCGTCAACGGCGCGATCTATCCGCTCGGCTACGACCTGTTGAAGGATCTCGATCCGGTCGCGCTGCTGCCGGCCAACCCGCAGCTCATCGTCACCAAGCCGAACGTTCCGGCGAAGGATTTGAAAGAGCTGATCGCCTGGACGAAGGAGAACCAGGCGAAGATCACCGGCGGCACCGCCGGCAATGGCAGCGCTTCGCATGTCGCGGCGATCTATTTCCAGCAGAAGACCGGGACCAGCTATACGCTGGTGCCTTATCGCGGCACCGGCCCCGCGATCCTCGACCTGATCGCCGGCCAGATCGACCTCATGATCGACCAGTCGTCGAACTCGTTGCCGCATGTGCAGGGCGGCAAGCTGCGCGCCTTCGCGGTGACGGCGGCCAAGCGCCTGCCATCCGCGCCGGACATTCCGAGCGTCGACGAAGCGGGCCTGCCGGGATTCTACATCTCGATCTGGCACGGGCTGTGGGTGCCGGCCGGCACGCCGAAGGAGGCGATCGAGAAGCTCACCGCCGCCGCGCAGGAGGCGATGGCCGATCCGGCGGTGCAGAAGCGCCTCGGCGACCTCGGCCAGGACATCCCGCCGCGCGAGCGCCAGACGCCGGAAGGCCTGCGCGCGCACCAGATCGCCGAGATCGAGAAGTGGTGGCCGATCATCAAGGCGGCTAACATCAAGGGAGAATGACGCGCCGCGCGACCGCGTGCGGGCGCCACAACGACAACAACAATAAGAAGAGAAGACACATCGCGGGGAGGAGGGGGACTATGCGCGTGCTCTTCGGTCTCGTCATTGCGCTTGCGGCGCTCGCAGGCGGCCAGGCCTGCGCGCAAGGCTGGCCCGAGCAGACGGTGCGCATCCTGGTCGGCTTCCCGGCCGGCACCGCGCCCGACGTCGCGGCGCGCGTGATCGCCGACAAGATTGCGCCGAGCCTCGGCAAGCCGGTGGTGATCGAGAACATCTCCGGCGCGAGCGGCAACATCGCCTGCGACAAGGTCGCGAAGTCGCCGCCGGACGGCTACACGCTGGTGATGTGCGGCAACGGCTCGCTGATCGCCGCGCCGGCGCTCTATGACAGGATCCCGTACGATCCGGTGAAGGATTTCGCGCCGATCAGCCAGATCTTCGTCGCAACCAATATGCTGGTCGTGCATCCCGACGTGCCGGCAAAGAGCGTCGCCGAGCTGGTCGCGCTCGCCAAAGCAAAGCCCGGCGAGCTGACCTACGGCCACGCCGGCGCCGGCACCTCGCAGCATCTCGCCGGCGAACTGTTCAAGTCGATGGCCAGGGTGGACATCCGCCCGATCGCCTATCGCGGCACGACCGCGATCGTGCCGGACCTGCTCGCGGGGCGCATCTCGATCGGCTTCAGCAACATCGTCAACGTGATGCCGCTGGTGAAGGACGGCAGGCTGCGCGCCTTCGCGGTGTCGTCGCGCAAGCGCTCCGCGCTCGCGCCCGAACTGCCGACCCTCGCCGAGTCGGGCTTTCCCGGCTACGAGGCGGTGCCGTGGTTCGGCCTGATGGCGCCCGCCGGAACGCCGCAGGCGATCATCGACCGGCTGCACGCCGAGACCGTGAAGGCGCTGGCGTTTCCCGACGCGCGCGCCGCGCTGGTGAACCAGGGCCTCGATGTGATCGGCGGCACGCCCGCCGAATTCGCCGCCGTGATCAGGACCGAGACGCCGTATTGGGCCAAGGTGATCAAGGACGCCGGCATCAAGGCCGAGTGAGGGGGAGGGCGGGATGAATTTTGGTCGTATCGCGCTGATCGCGCTCTCGCTGCTTGCGGCGGGACACGCGAGCGCCCAAACCTATCCCGACCGCCCGATCCGCATGATGGTCGGCTTCACGCCGGGCAGCGCGACCGACATCACCGGCCGCATGTTCGCGCAGAAGCTGACCGAGGCGCTCGGCGTGCCGGTCACGGTCGAGAACATGCCGGGCGCCGGCGGCAGCGTCGGCGCCGAGCGCGTCGCGAAGGCGCCGCCGGACGGCTACACGCTGTACTGGGGCGCGAACGGCGCGATGACGATCAATCCTTCGCTGCTGCCCAATCCGGCGTTCGACCCGCAGCGCGATCTCGCGCCGATCGCGCGGCTTCTGGTTTCGCCGACCATCCTGGCGGTCAACAATGACGTGCCGGCGAAGAGCGTCGCCGAGCTGATCGCGCTCGCGAAACAGCAGCCCGGCAAGCTCTCCTATGCAAGCCCCGGCACCGGCACGCCGCAGCACATCGCGGGCGAAGTCTTCAAGGCGCAATTGGGGCTCGACATCGTGCACGTTCCCTATCGCGGCGCGAACTTCACCGACGTGATCGGCGGGCGCATCACCATGACGTTCCAGAACGCGGGCGCGGTGCTGGCGACGGTGCGCGACGGGAAATTGCGCGGCCTCGCCATGACGGCGCTGAAGCGCTCGCCCAACATGCCGGAGCTTCCGACCATGGCGGAGTCGGGCGTGGCGGACTTCGAGGTGGCGTCGTGGTTCGGGCTGCTGGCGCCGACAGGGACGCCGGCTCCGATCATCGCGAAGCTCTCCGAGGCGTCGATCAGGATCATCGCGGATCCGGACCTGCGCGAAAAATTCGGCAAGATCGGGCTCGATGCCGTGAGCGATCCGTCCGAGGCGTTTGCCGCGATCATCCGCAACGATACGCTGAAATGGGCGAAGGTGATCAAGGATGCCGGGATCAAGGCGAGTGAGTAGCGCAGCCCTCATGGTGAGGAGCGCGCGCAGCGCGCGTCTCGAACCATGGCCCGAAGCGACGCCGGTGCCCGCGGCCATCCTTCGAGACGCGGCCTTGCGGCCGCTCCTCAGGATGAGGACGGTGGTTGTTGCCGCACTGGCTTTATTGTCGGCCGCGCCCGCCCTCGCGCAAACCTGGCCCGACCGTCCGATCCGGCTTCTGGTCGGCTTCGCGGCCGGCGGGCCGACCGACATTGCGGCGCGCGTGATCGGCGACCGGCTCGCCGAGGCGCTGGGCAAGCCGGTGATCGTCGAGAACGTCACGGGCGCCGCCGGCAACGTCGCGACCGAGCGGGTCGCGAAGGCCGCGCCCGACGGCTACACGCTGCTCGCGGCTGCGTCCGCCACCATCGTCACCAATCCGAGCCTCTACGCAAAGCTCAACTTCGATCCGGTGAAGGATTTCGCGCCGATCACGCAGATCGTCACCACGCCGAACCTGCTGGTGGTGCCGAACGACCTGCCGGTGAAGAGCGTCGCCGAGCTTGTCGCCTATGCGAAATCGCAATCCGGCAAGCTCTCCTTCGGCTCGGCCGGCGTCGGCACCTCGCAGCATCTCGCCGGCGAGCTGTTCAAGATCATGGCCGGCATCGACCTGCAGCACGTGCCCTATCGCGGCATCTCGGCGACCGTGCCGGACCTGCTGGCGGGGCGGCTCACGATGGTGTTCGGCAACATCTCGGCGATGCAGCCGCTCTATCGCGAGGGAAAGGCGCGCGCGCTTGCGGTGACGTCGCCGCGGCGCTGGCCGTCCGTGCCCGAGCTGCCGACCATGATCGAGCTCGGCTTCAAGGACTTCGACTCGAGCGCGTGGTTCGGCCTGATGGCGCCGGCCGGCACGCCGCAGCCGGTCATCGACCGGCTGCACCAGGAGACCCTGCGCATCCTCGCGCGCGCCGATGTGCGCGAGCGCTTCGACGTGCTCGGCATGGAGCCGATCGGCAACACGCCGGCCGAGTTCGCCGCCGTGATCGCGGCCGAGACGCCGCAATGGGCCAAGGTGATCAAGGACGCCGGCATCAGGGCGGGGGAATAGGGCAGGAACCGATATGACCAACCAGGAGGACAGCCTGCCGCCGCCGACCGGCGTTTATTGGGTCAAGGAACATGACTACCCGGCGATCCTGAAAATTCTCGACGACGGCAGCAAGCTGCCGCCGACCTGGAAAGAATGGCTGGCGGTGGCCGAGGAAATGGAGCGCGGGCTCAAGGCCTACGGGCATCCGGTCATGCGCGCTTACCTCGATCCCGACACGTTCGCGGATTGGTGCGCCGAGCACGGCACGAGTCCCGGCCGGGAAGGACGCAAGAGGTTCGTCGCCGCAGCGGTCGCCGAGCGATACGGCGATCAGGACAAGGCGATGGAGTCCTGATCGCCATGACCTGCGCTGCTCAAGTCGATCTTTGCATTGCCGCGTTTGCTGCGGCGAACCGGCAGCCACTTCGCCGGAAAACGCTATAGGTGCGTGTTTCAAAAGGAGATGAGCGTGAGAACATCCAAAATTCTCGCCGTCACGGCTTTTGCTGCCGCGCTTGCGGTCTCATCCGTCTCCGCTCAAGCCCAGACCCAGCGCCTGCGCGGCACGATCGAGCGCGTGGACGGCAATACGCTTTTCGCGAAGGCGCGCGACGGCGCTGCGATCACGCTGCAGCTTGCCGACAACGCCACTGTCATCGCCGTCTACAAGGCGGCGCTCGCCGACATCAAGGAGGGCGACTACATCGGTAGCGGCGCGATGCCGCAAGCCGACGGCAGCCAGAAGGCGCTCGAAGTGCACATCTTCGCTGCGTCGATGCGGGGACAAGGTGACGGGCATCGCCCGTGGAATGGCGCACCCAATTCGACCATGACCAATGGCGCGGTCGGCAACATCGTCTCAGGCGTCGATGGCCCGATCGTCCTGGTCAAATACCGGGATGGTGAAAAGAAGATCATCGTCGGACCGGACACGCCGATCGTGCGCTATCAGGCCGGAAGCACGGATGACATCAAGGCCGGCGCCGCCTTCAGCGTCGTCGCCGCCACCAGGCTCTCCGACGGCACCTTTACGGCGGCACGCATCAGCGTGGGGCGCGACGGGGGCATCCCCAACTGACGGCGCGCGTGCGTCGCCTTGAGCGGATCAATGCTTGTGCTCGTGCTGCTTCTGCGTCCCTGCCGGCGCAGGCAGCACCTCGACCAGCTTCGCGCTCTCCTGCTGCAGGAAGCTGATCAGGTCGTCGGCGTCCTGGTCGGAGAGCCGCATGTTCGGCATGCTGACAGGAGCGAACTTCGCCGCGAGCTCGCGCGCGACCGGATCGTTCTTCGCCAGCATCGCCGATGGATTGCGCAGGTAGCTTGCAAGCCAGGCGCGGTCGCGCCGCTCGGTCACGCCGCGCAGGTCCGGGCCGACTTTGTCGCCGACCCCGATGGTGTGACAGGGCGCGCAGATCTTCTTGTACATCGCCTGCCCGGGTTGCGTGCCCATCGCCAGGCCGGTGTTCATCGCGGCGTTGCGCGCGGGCGGCTGCACCTGCTCGCGGAATTTCGGGTCCATCTCGCGGATCGTCCGCACGACGCGCTCGAGATCGCCCATGAGGTTGTCGCGCTGCCACTCGCCGGTGACGTCGTTGCCGAGCACGATCTCGTTGCGGTGGTCGCTCAGAATCTTGCTGCGCTCGCCGAGGCGGTAATTGATCGCACGGATATCCTCCGGCTTGCCGGTGACGAAAGTCCAGCCGGGCCCGGTGGCGAACGCCTTGGAATAGGCCTTCAGTTTCTCCGGCGTGTCGACCACGGGGTCGACCGTCATCGAGACGATGAAGATATCCTTCCCGATCAGGGGCCCGAGTTTGTCCTCGACCAAAGTCATCCGCGCCGTGGTGAGCGGGCAGATGTCGGTGCAGCTGGTATAGATGAACATCACAATGACGATCTTGTCCTTGATCAGATCGTCGTAGAATTTCAGCTCTTCGCCGTTCTGGTTCAGCACCGGACGGTTCGGAAGGAACTCCGGTCCGCGGCGCTCATACGCCTCGACGGTCGCGCACGCAAACAGCATTGCCATGGCCGTAGCCACGGCCGTCATCACGCGTCGCATCATGTATTCCCCGTGCCCGACGGGGCCGAAGGCTTCCACCTTCGGCCCGCGTCCGCAAGCGCCCCGCTCGTGCCGTCTATTGCTGGTTGGCGTTGAAGTTTCGCACCGCCGGATTGTAGGTGAACGGTTCCTCGCTGCCCCACTGTTGCGCTCGTCCGGTCTCGACTTCCCTCGCGGCACGCGCCTGCGAGCGCTGGATCGCCTCGTTGATCATCTCGGCGGTGGCACTTGTCGGCTTGCGTGGTGTCGCCGCTGTCGTCGAAGAGGTCGACGACGTCGACGACGTCGTCGATGCTGGTGCCGCGGTGGTCAGGTTGCCGGCCGACGAGGACGTCGTCTGCGCCGAGGCGCTGGTGGCAAAGCCGATCGCAAGGGCAAGCGACAGGCCGAGCGTTGTGATCTGTTTCATGGTTCTCTCCATTTCTATCAACGCCCAATCAGGTCCGCGGGTCCCCTTCGGGGAGAATTTCCGGCGTCGTGAAGGTAACGCCGTCCAGCGAGGGGTTTGGCGTCGGCGTGACCGCGGTCTGGGGTGAGCCGGGAACGCCGGTGAGGAGCTGGATGCGCATCAGCATCGCGAAATCCTCGTGCACCGTGTTGTGGCAGTGATTCACGTAGGAACCGCCGTATTCGCCGAACTGCACCTGGAAGGTGACGCTGCCCGACTTGCGCAGCCGCCACACGTCCTTGCGTACCAGGAGCTCGGTGTTCGGGATCGACATGTTGCCGCGGTTCATCGTGATCCCCTCCTCGAAGTGGAGGTGGATCGGATGATCCCAGCCGCCGCCGCCGTTGACATAGGTCCAGTGCTCGACCTGGCCCGGCTGCGGGATCAGCAGCGAGATGCGGTTTGCGTTCATCGAATGCGCATCCTGCCCGTTGACCTTGATGGTCCACGGGAACGGCATGCCTTCCGGGCAGTCCGGGATGCACTGGCCGTTCGCCTGGCGCGAGTCGCCGTTGCCGGAGCGGCCGAACTCGACCAGCCGCGTGCGCACCGGCGCCACGATCGGAATCTGCTGCGTGAGCACGTTCGGCACCTGGCTGATGTCGGGGGTGGTGGCGAAATTCGTGACCCCCGGAACATCGACGCTCGGCACCGAGCCGACGACGCGGAACTCGAGCACCGGTCCGATCACCGGATCGTCCGGATCGCCGGCGAGCGCCTGGCCGAGCGACAATGTGTCCTTCGGGCCGCGGCCGTCGTCGCGCATCTCCAGCAGGTTGACCAGCTTGAGCCTGGAGTTGATCGGGAAGGTCGAGAAATCGACCACGATGTCGTAGCGTTCCGCGATGCCCTGATGGTCGAGCGTGGTGAGCGTGATCGGATTGACCACGAAGTTGCCGTCGTTGGCGATGAACTTGAACGGCACCTTGGTGTTGCTCGGACTCGAGACGCAGAACTGGAAGAACCGTGACATGCAGGCGTTCAGGATGCGGAAGCGGTACTTGCGCGGCAGCACGTTCATGAACGGCGCATAGGCGAAGTTCACGAGCGGCAGATCGCCGAGGAAGCCGTCGGTGGTGGTCGTGTCGAAGAACAGCTGGCCGTCCGGGCGCGTCGCCGCGTCGGAAATGACCAGGTTCACGTCGAAGTCGACGTTGCCGTAGTCGAGCAGCCGGCCGCTCGGCAGGCGCAGGTTCACGCCGTCGACCAGTTGTTCGTTGCCGCGGTCCGGCCCCGAATAGTAGTTCACCATGCCGAGATTGCCCTTGTAGACGTTCTCGGCGGTGAAGAAGAAGCGGTGGTCGTGCGCCCACAGCGTGCCCTGCAGCTCGCGGAAGTCGCCCGCGACCCGGTTGAGCCCGCCGTTGCCGTTCGGGCCGGAGGCGCGGTTGTCGGTCGCCGCCGTGTTGATCTTGTCGCGCCGCGCGAGCGTGGTGCTCCAGCGGTAGTCGTAGAACGTGCCGGGGAAGTGGTGCGCGTTGGCGGCGCCGTCGCTCTCCGCGCCGTTATGCGCGTTGTGATGATGCAGCTGGGTTTCGTTGCGCCCGAAGCCTTCGTTCTGCGTGCGGTCGAGCGGCGTGTTGTTGTAGATGCGCGTCAGGATCGGCTCGCCATAGCGTCCCTTGATCAGGAACGGCGGCAGGGTGCCGCGCACGAAGCGACCGCTGCCGTAGGTCCAGATGCTGTTCGGGTTCTGCGCCGTCAAGCCGGGATGGAATTTGCTGCCCGTCGCGACCTGGCCGAGCGTCATCACGTAGCCGACTTTCGGGAAGAATTCGTCCCAGCGCTGGTGCGCGAAGACCTCGCCCGGCGGGCGGCCTTCGATCGGGCCGCGATTGTTGAGCGGATTGCGGAACGCTGGATTGCCCGGGTTCGCGGTGAAGTCGGTGTGATAGGAGAGCCGCTTCGCCGGGCGCTCGCCGAGCGCCGCCGGGAAGACCGCGTTGCCGGTCGCAGGATCTCTCGTCAGCGGGACCGGGGTCTGCAGCGCGAGGCGCGGCATCGGCTGGGAGAATTTCGTCACGGCGCCGAGCGGGCTGCGCGGCGTGCCGGTCGGGATGTCGTCCGCATAGGCGCTGGGCGCGAACGGGCTGAGCCCGTTCTTCAGCACAAGCGCGCCGGTCGCCGTGTAGATGCCCCACTTGTACAGATCGCGCTTCGTGATCTGCCCGTGCGACAGCGCCTTGACGATCTCGGCGCGGTTCTGGCGCGCGTTCTCCGCTTCGCGCTGGCGCGCGCGTGATGCCGTGAATGGTAGATACATGATGCTCCCCGCCCTCGTTGGATTTCAGACTTGGATTGATCCGGGTTCGAACACGCAACAACGCTCACGGCATGCGTCGCCCGCGCGTGCCGCTCCGACAAGTTCACCGTGGTGTTGATCTGGCCGCGGCCGCGAGGCTTCGGGCGCCGCGAGGTCGCGCGCGAAATTCACTGCGAATTTTGCCGACCTGCCCCGCACCCTGTTCTTCCTTCCGTGCCGCGTAAGGTTGAACAGTCATAGGTAGAACACGACTAATTATAAGAACGCAACGGAAGATTTAGTTCAGTTACGCATAGAGCGGATGCAACAACGCGCGCAATGGAACTTTTCTGCAAGATGCTGTACCCTCTTGGGTTGTGCGCACCGGGGCCCGTCTTGCGGCGCGCGATAAAATTCAAGACCAAGTTGTACGAATGCGCGAGCGGTCCGGCGCCGCACTTACGCGCGGTGGAATTCTGCGAATGCAAATGCGAGCGATTCTCATCGTGCGGCGAGGGCTTGATGCGCGACCCGCGGCGTGGACGGTCGCGGCGCCGCGCGTCATCGCGCTCTGTTGCCGTTCACCGGCAGAGCTCGCGGCGCGGACGCTGATGCGAGAGAGGCTGCGCAAGTGAGTGTTGCGATCCGCGCGTTCGCTGGTCGCGCGGTGTTGCGCGCGTGCGCGCGGCGGCGCCGCCGGCCTTACGCCACGGTTTCGGCGGCCGGGTGCCAGTCCATCGGAACGTGGCCGGGCTGATCGACGACGCGATTGAGCCAGGCGCGAATCGCCGGAAACGCCGCCAGGTCGAAATCGCATTCGTGCGCGAGGTGGGTGTAGCCGTAGAGCGCGATGTCGGCGATGGTGTAGTGGCCGGCCGCGACGAAATCGTTGGTCGCGAGATGCGTCTCCATCACGCCGAACGACTGGTGACCCTTCTCCATCCAGTCCTCGAGCGCGTGCATCTGCAGTTCGCGTCCGCCCTTGACCAGCGTGAGCCAGAAGAACGCGGCGCCGAGATAGGGCTCGAGGCTGTTCTGCTCGAAGAACATCCATTGCAGCGCGGTGGTGCGGTCGAGGCGATCCTCCGGCGCGAGCGGCGTGCCGCCGGCGATGTACCAAAGGATCGCGTTCGATTCGGTGAGATAGCGCCCGGGCGTGACCTCGAGCACCGGCACGCGCCCGCCCGGGTTCATCGCGAGGAAATCCGGCGTGCGCGCCTCGCCCTTGAGGATGTCGACATCGATGAGGTCGTAGGCGATGCCGAGCTGCGCGAGCGCGAGCCGCACCTTGTAGCAGTTGCCCGACCGCTGCATCGAGTAGAGCTTGTACATGCCGTCTCCCGCGCCCTGGGGTCCCGATTCCGAAGTTCGTCTCATCGTGCGGCGCGTTCGGTACGAACTTCGGAAACGAAGGACACCAGGAAACATGATTTCCAGTGTGGCTTTGGTTCACAAGTCCGCACGACGAACTCGCGGCAAGAATGATGCAGACGTCTGAACCGCCACGCTAGCGCACGGATAAAGGCGCCGCGCGCGACCATTGCAAGACCGCCGCGCGACGGTCTTTCAACAAATACGATTCAGCACACCAAATCGTGAGGCTGGAGTTATTCCAGCTCTCCCGCGCCGTCCGCGTGAAACATCATTCCGCCGCGACGCGATGCGCGCGGGCATATTCGGCAAGCGCGTCGTCGGCGACCTGCTCGATCGGCGTGAAGTCGCGATGCGCGATGAATTCCGGCCGCTTGAACTGGGTGATGTGGTTGGAGACCGCGCACAGCGTCAGGTACACGATCTTGCGCGGATAGGGCGTGATGTTCGGCGCCGATGCGTGCACCAGGTTGCCGTGGAACATGAGCACCGAGCCGGGCTTGCCGGTCGGCGCCACGATGCCGGGCTTGCCGTCGCGCTCGGCCTCGCGGCAGAGCCGCGTGACGGTGTCCTGGTCGAGCGTCCAGAGCGGATACGAGGTGGTCGCCAGGTCATGGCCGGCCTGCAGCGTGCCGTGCCGGTGGCTGCGCGGCAGCAGCATCAGCGCGCCGTTGAAGGGAAACACCTCGTCGAGGAACACCGCGATGTTCATCGCGCGCGGCTCGGGCATCCCGTCGTCGCGCGCCCAGGTGCCGTAGTCCTGATGCCATTGCCACACGTCGCCCTCGAAGGCGGCCTTGGCGTTGAGCTTGAACTGGTGGACGTAGAGCTTCTCGCCGAAGATCTGCTCGAGCGGATTGACCAGGCGCGGGTGATGCGCGAGCAGCCGGAACACCTCGTTGAATTTGTGTGCCGCGAACGCCGTGCGCGGCGCACCGGATTTCTCGCGCCACACTTCCTCGCGCTCGAGCCGCAGGATCGCGTCACCCTCGGTACGCATCAGCGCGATCTCGTCCTCCGAGAAGCAGTTCGGAAAGAACACGTACCCGAGGTCGTCGAATTGGCGGATTTGTTCAGCCGACAGCTTCATTGCGGTTCCTCCAGGCGGCGGCGCCGGGCGCCGTTCGTTGGCCGCGAGATTAGCGCAAATCGGCGGCGCGCGGCAGCCCTTATTCGGCCGGCACCGGCACGGCGGCGCGCGCGCCGTCGCGGTGTGCGCGCTGCAGCACGAGCAGCAGCATCGCCAGCATCACCATCACGCCGAGCGGCACCATGGCGACCTGCGCGACGCTGCGCGCGACCAGCGGCACCAGCCACAGCGCCGCGAGCGCGCTGATTTCGAACGGCGCGAAACCGCCGCGCAGCCCGTGCACGGCGAGGAACGCGATCGCGACGCTGAGCGCCATCATGTCGTAGTCCATGCTGTAGGGCGTCGCGAGCAGCGTCGCGAGGCAGAGCGCGGCCGCCTTCAGCGCGACGTCGGCGTGCGAGCGCCACAGCCAGATCAGCGCCGCCGCGAGCGCGAGCGTGAGCACGCCCTGTGCCGCATAGGCGAGCGGCACCGAGCCGCCCCACATGCGCACGATTGAAAAGACGCTCTGGATCAGGTGCCAGCCGGGTCCGCCCTGTTCCAGCACCGCGCGCG
Organism: uncultured Alphaproteobacteria bacterium; assembly: GCA_963839985.1. Taxonomy (GTDB): domain Bacteria; phylum Pseudomonadota; class Alphaproteobacteria; order Rhizobiales; family Xanthobacteraceae; genus PALSA-894. The sequence continues at coordinate 108,393 of CAWIXG010000025.1, forward strand.
TGAATGGCGCCGAGGCGAAGAATGCGTGCCAGGTCTCGACACCGAACGCGAGCGTCACCGCGACGGCCAGTGCGAGAACCGTCGCGCCGGCCGCAAGCAGCGTGCGCCAGCGTCCTGTGGCGAGCAGCACGAGCGGGATGATCAGGCCGAATTGCGGCTTGTAGGCGATCAGGCCGAACAGGACGCCGGCGGCGATCGGGCGGCGGTCGAGCCACAGCAGCGCCAGGCCGATCAGCGCGGCGGTGAGGAAGCCGTTGTGGCCGTGGCCGAGATTGACGAACACGGCGGGGAAGGCGAGGGCCAGGAGAAGAACCAAGAGAAGAGTCATCCCGCCCCCGCAGCGGGAGGGTGGCGAGCGCAGCGAGCCGGGTGGGGCGCTTGCGTCCGACGCCGATCCCCCACCCGGTCGGCTTCGCCGACCACCCTCCCCCTGCGGGGGAGGGATGGAGCGTGTGATCGCCCCGATCGCCAGCAGATAGAGCACCAGCGTCGCCGCCTGCCAGACGAACAGCGCGAGCAGATACGGCATCGTCGCAAGCGGCGCGGCGATGAAATGGAAGAACGGCGGATAGTGCCAGCCGTAGAGCGGCGTCGCCGCGCCGAAGATCTCCTGCGCACGCGCGTGCTGCAGCCGCGGATCGAACGGCGCCGCGGGGCGGCCTTCCACGATGTAGCTGCCGGCGACGTAGATGTTGGAGAAGTCGGTGCCGAGCGGGCGGCCCTGATAGTCGTTCAACCCGGTCGACGTCGCGCCGAGCCAGGCGATCCCGGCCGCCGATGCGACCAGCACCGCGATCGCCCACAGCCGCATGCGGGCGAGGGTGAGCCACGCGCCGCTGCGGAATATATTCGTCGCATCGGCCATCGCGGCCTCCTTGCGCCAAGCATTTGCCCGCAAAAGGACTAACGGAGCGTTTGTGATGCCAGCCATCATCAGTTTTCATTGAAATCACGGGCTTTTCGCCTTGCCGCCCCGGGCCGCGCCCGGTACTTACTGCTCCGCAAAAAGGAGACTCGAAATGGCCTTCCTGTCCGAGACCATGAAGCGCATCAAGCCGTCGCCCACCATCGCGGTGACCGACAAGGCGCGCGCGCTCAAACAGGCGGGCCGCGACGTGATCGGGCTCGGTGCCGGCGAGCCGGATTTCGACACGCCGGACAACATCAAGCAGGCCGCGATCAAGGCGGTCGAGAGCGGGCGCGCCTCCAAGTACACGGCCGTGGACGGCATCCCGGAGCTGAAGGCTGCGGTCAGCCGCAAGTTCAAGCGCGAGAACAACCTCGACTACAAGCCGGGCCAGATCATCATCGGCACCGGCGGCAAGCAGGTGCTGTACAACGCCCTGATGGCGACCTTGAATCCGGGCGATGAAGTCATCATCCCGGCGCCCTACTGGGTCAGCTATCCCGACATGGTGCTGCTCGCGGGCGGCACGCCGGTCGAGGTCGTCACCACGATGGCCGACGGCTACAAGCTCAAGCCCGAGGCACTCGAGCGCGCGATCACGCCGAGGACCAAGTGGATCATCTTCAACTCGCCGTCGAACCCGACCGGCGCGGCCTACTCGAAGGCGGAGCTGAAGGCCGTCACCGACGTGCTGATGCGGCATCCGCAGGTCTGGGTGATGACCGACGACATGTACGAGCACCTGGTCTACGACGACTTCAAGTTCTTCTCCCCGGCCGAGGTGGAGCCCGGGCTTTATCCGCGCACGCTCACCATCAACGGCACCTCGAAGGCCTACTGCATGACCGGCTGGCGCATCGGCTATGCCGGCGGCGACGAGAAGCTGATCAAGGCGATGGCGATGCTGCAGTCGCAGTCGACCTCGAACCCGGCGGCGGTGTCGCAGTGGGCGGCGGTCGAGGCGCTCGACGGCACGCAGGATTTCATCCCGAAGCACAACAAGGTGTTCAAGGAGCGCCGCGACCTCTGCGTCTCGATGCTCAACCAGGCGAAGGGCATCAAGTGCCCGCGCCCGGAAGGCGCATTCTACGTCTATCCCTCGTGCGACGGCGCGATCGGCATGACGGCGCCGACCGGCAAGAAGCTGACCAACGACGAAGAGTTCGTCACTGAGCTGCTGGAAGCCGAAGGTGTCGCGGTGGTGCAGGGCTCCGCGTTCGGCGTCGGGCCGGCATTCCGCATTTCCTACGCGACCAAAACCGAAGATCTGGAAGAAGCCTGCCGGCGCATCCAGCGGTTCTGCGGGAATTTGACCTGACGCCGACGCCCGGCGCAGGTTCCCTGCGGCATTTTCCGATGCTCGAGCGCGGTGATGCGTGCTCAAGCAAGGACGTTGTCTAGGCCGTGGACTCGTTAACGCGCAGCCACGGCCGTATCGACGCAAGCATGGCGGCCCATTCGCGTCAGCGTCGGAGCGGGATTTGAGCTTTCAGCGGTTCTTGGGCGCCTTTCGCTCACGGCCTGCCTTGGGTTCGGACGGCCGCGTGATCGGGAAGACGTCGCGCACGTGCTCGGCGAACATCTGGCAAAAGGCTGTGGCGTATCGCGGCAGCGGACGGCGCTTATCCCAAAAAATAGCTAACGGCGCGCGCAGCGGTCTTCCATGGTGCGTGATGCCGACAATGCGCAACACATACCGATGCGTTCGCAGGGCCGACGGAATGATTGCCACGCCCTGGCCGGCTTCAGCCATCGCGAGCAGGGTGTGGGGCGCTCGACTTTCAAACATGATGTTCGGCTCTAGCCCGGCGAGACGGCAGGCAGCATCGAAGATCCGGCGAAATACGAACGCGGCGTCCTCCAGAAGCAACGGATAGGGCGCTAGACGCCTGATGTCGATCGCTCCCCCCTTTGCAATCGGCATCGACGGATGGCAGGCGGCGAGCAATTCGACCGATCCCAGCGGATGGCTCGCGAAACGTCGGTCGCCCGGCTGAACCGCGTGAGCCATATGCTGACCAAGGTGAACGTCACCGCGCTCCAGCATTGCCAGGGTGTCGGACCCGATTGCCTCGATCAACTTCACCCGCACATCGGGGTATTGTTCGGCATAGCGGGGCAGAAAATTTGAAAAGGTACTTTCGATCATTTGCGGTGAGCCCGCCACCTTCAGAACGCCGGTGTGCCCGCGCCGAAGCAGCTGCGCCCGCTCGTCGACGGCGCGCGCGTAGTTCAACAGACCACGACAGTCGATAAGCAATTGCTCGCCTTCGCCAGTCAACAAGAGGCGGCGCCCTACGCGATTGAAGAGTTTGAATCCAAGCTCCTGCTCCAGATGGCCGATCTGGCGAGACAGCGCCGGCTGGGCAACGCGCAAGCGCAAGGCTGCCTTGGAGACAGTCCCGAGCTCGGCCACGGTGACGAAGATGCGCGCGCGGCGAAAGTCCATGTCCGTCCTTATACCGAAAAGGCATGGGTCAACAGATCATTTATGTATTGGACGCGTAGAGCTGTCTGCAGCACGCTATTCCTGTCGGGTTCTTGCTCGTCGGTTTTCAAAGAAGGAAGTCATGAAGCACAGTTGGCTTCTATTGCTGCCAGCCTTGGTCGTTCGAGCTTTGGCCGTCCGAGCCCTGGCCGTCCGAGCCTTGGTCCTCCCGGCCCTGGCCCTCGCAGCCCTGGCCCTCGTAACGTCGGATGCCCGGGCACAGACCTGGCCTGCGAAACCGCTGAAGGCGATCGTGCCGGTCGCAGCGGGCAGCCTTTTGGACATCGTCCCGCGCATCGTGTTCGAGCAGCTTTCAGCGCAACTCGGTCAAAGCATCATCGTGGAGAACCGTCCCGGCGCAGGGGCGACGATTGGTACCGGTCTTGTCGCCAAGGCGGACCCCGATGGCTACACCGTCCTGGTTACCTCATCCGCACATGCGATCGCGCCCTCGCTCTATCCAAATCTGAGCTACGATCCGGTGCGGGATTTTTCGGCGGTCGCTCTCCTCGGCATCACGCCGTTCGTCCTGGTGGTTCCGCCGGACAGAGGCTTCAAGACAGCGCGGGATTTCGTCGCTGCAGCCCATGCGAAGCCGGGTGCGGCCAACTTCTCCTCGCTTGGCGTCGGGACTGCATCGCATCTGAGCGGGGAAAGATTCCGGCTCAGCGCCGGCGTGCAGGCCGTGCATATTCCGTTCAAGGGTGGTCCAGAGGCGATGACCGAAGTGATCGCGGGACGAGTCGACTTTTACCTCGTGGCGATCGGAGCCGCTCTGCCGCATATTCGAGACGGCAAACTCTCGGCGCTTGCGGTGAACAGCCACAAACGCTCCGCAGCGCTACCGGACGTGCCGACCACCGGGGAGGCCGGCTTCAACAATGCCGAGTATCCCACCTGGTTCGGAATTTTCCTGCCGGCAAAGACGCCGCGCGAGATCGTCGACAAGCTTCACCGCGAGACCGTCAAGGCACTGCAAGAGCCCAAAGTGCGCGATAAGCTGGCCGCACTGGGCTTCGACCCGATGGTGATGACGCCCACCGAATTTGACGCGCTTGTCGTAAAGGACATCGCCGTCAACGCAGATCTGGTCAAGGCCATCGGATTGAAGCCGCAGTGACGAGCGAGCTTTCTTCAACCAGGACACCCGCCGAATGTCGTTCACGCCAAATTCCCGTGGAGCAGCGTTTTGGAACAGCGCCATGGGTCACTCCTGGGTTTCGCAGCAAGCCGTCATCAGTGACGTCTTCACTTCGGTTACAGCCGTCAGCCTGGATGCCGCCGCATTGAAGACGGGCGAGCATGTGATCGATATCGGATGCGGCACCGGCGATACGCTGCTGGCCATTGCCAGGGTTGTTGGATCGTCAGGCGCCGTGTTGGGCGTCGACGTCTCGGTCCCGATGCTCGATTTTGCCAGGCATCGTGCCGCCGACGCGGGATTTGGCAACGCGGCCTTCGCACTGGCCGATGCGGCGAGTTACGCCTTTGAACCGCGCTGGGCGGATCTGGTTTATTCGCGGTTCGGCGTGATGTTTTTCGAGGACCCTGTCGGGGCTTTCACGAATATCCGCGGTGGCATGAAGGCAGGTGGGCGACTCCTGTTCGTCTGTTTTCGAACCATGCCCGAGTCCTCGTGGTTTCACGTGCCGATCGAGGCTGCACGGCCGCATGCGCCGCCTCAACAGCCGGTGGATCCAACGGCGCCGGGGATGTTTTCGTTCGCCCGCGAGGAGCGGCTACGCGGCATCCTGACCGAGGCCGGGTTTCGCGAGATTGCGGTCAAGGCCACCGACGTGCCGATCCATGGCAAGAACATCACGCAAAGCATGGCATTCATCACGCAAGCCGGCCCGCTACCTGCGCTGCTTGAAAATGCTTCGGACGAGCAACGCGAGCGGGCCACCGAGGCGGTCCGCCACGCGCTCGCCGCAAGGATCGAAGCGGACGGGCGGGGCTTGCATGTGGGTCTGTGGCTTGTATCGGCGTCGGCCTAGCAGGCGGTTCAAACATCGCCTGGTGACCCGAGCGGACCCCAATCAGGTGCATCGACACCGAAGATGGCGAACCATCAAGGTGTGTGGATTCCTGATCCAGTCCAAGCCATCTTTCGAAATTCAACCCTGCCTTCGGCAGTAGCCCATCGCGCCATGTCACCCCGTCAGGCCCGGTCTGACGGATGGGTTCGCTTGCTAGGTAAAACTACTCCCCAACAAGAGAGTAAAAAGACGTGTGCAACCGGCTGCGGCTGCGTTAAGCACCCGCCGCATCGAGGGCGCGCGGCCCGTGCGCGCCCCGGAGGGAGAACACCATGGCGTATACGCCGCACGGCGGGGAATTCCGTGTCAATACAAACACGAGCGGCAACCAGGCCACCCCGAGTATCGCCGCGCTCGACGACGGCAGCAGTGTGATTGTCTGGTTCGACGAGAGCGGCACACTCGGCGACAGCAGCGGAAGCAGCATCAAGGGCCAGCGCTACGACGCCTCGGGCGCGGCGGTCGGCGGTGAATTCCTGGTCAACACGCAGACCACAAACAACCAGGTCCGTCCCACGATCACGGCCGTCAATGGCGGCGGTTTCGTCGTCGGCTGGACGGACGCCAGCGGCGTGAGCGACGGCAGCTTTTCCAGCGTGAACGCCCAGATCTTCAACGCGGCCGGCAACAAGGTTGGCACCGAGCTTCTGGTCAATACGCAGACGGTCTCGACGCAGTCCATCTACGACATCGCACGGCTGAGCAATGGCGGCTTCGTCGTCACCTGGACTGATGTGGCCGGCGGCAATAAGGCCCGAATCTATGACGCCGGCGGTACACCGGTCAGCGGCGAAGTCGTGATTGATGCGAACGCGAGTTTTGATGTCGCCCTCGTCACAAACCTGAGCGGCGGCCGCTTCGTGGTCGTGTGGGACAGCAACGCGGCCTTGGGTGCCGACAGCAGCGGAAGGAGCGTCAAAGCGCAAATCTTCGACGCCAGCGGCAGCGCAATCGGCAACCCGTTTCTCGTCAACACAACGACCGCCGGCGATCAACAAACGGGTGGCGTCACAACACTCGCCGGCGGCGGTTTTGTCGTGACGTGGACCGACGGCGGTGGCGGTGGGATCAAGGCGCAGATGTTCGACGACGCGGGCGCCAAGGTAGGCGGTGAACTGACCGTGAATACCACTGTTGGTTCCCAGGTCGGGCCGACCGTCGGGGCGCTGAGCAATGGTGGCTTCGTCGTTAGTTGGACCGACGGCACGATCCCTTCTAACAACGAAGTCAGCGCACAGGTCTTCGACCTGACCGGCGCACGGGTCGGCAGCGAGTTTCGTGTCAACACGCAAACCGGCGCCGGCCAGCAGGGTCCGAGCGTCGCCGGATTGAAGAACGGCGGCTTCACCATTGCCTGGAACGACCTCAACGGGTCGAGCGACCACAGCGGCTTCAGTGTCAAGGCGCAGTCCTACGACGCGGTGCCGACCGGGACGCCCGGCGACGATCACGTCACTGCCCCGTCCGGCAATGCGCGCATCGACGGGCTCGGCGGCATCGACACGATCACGTTCAACTTCAGGCTGGTCGACGCCCACGTGTCCTATGTCGGCAACACCGTGGTGATCGACGGGCCGTCGAGCCACACGGTGCTCACCGGCTTCGAGACCTATGTGTTCACCGACGGCACCGTGAGCAACAACGACGGCGACGTGCTGGTCGACGACCTGTTCTATTATTCGACCTATCACGACATCTGGGATGCGAAGGCCGATGCCGATGCGCATTATCACGCCGTCGGCTGGCGCGAGGGGCGCGACCCGGATGCGTTCTTCTCCACCACGCTCTATCGCGCGCTCTACCCCGACGTGAAGGCTGCGGGCGCCGATCCGTTGCGTCACTTCGATCAGTCCGGATGGAAGGAAGGACGAATACCGTCGGCGAACTTCGATCCCGCCGCCTATTTGGCGGCGAATCCGGACGTGAAGGCCGGCGGCGTCGATCCGCTCGCGCATTTCCTCGCGCACGGCGCGGAGGAGGGCCGCCAGCCGTTCGCCGCGAAGCATCCGATCGGTCCGGCCGGTTTCGACTATGTCTATTACCTGCAGACCAATCCCGACGTCGCAGCGGCGGGCGTCGATCCGCTGCAGCATTTCAACCAGTTCGGCTGGAAAGAAGGGCGCAATCCGAATGCGCTGTTCGACGTCAACGGATATCTGGCGACCTATGCCGACGTGAAGGCGGCCAACATCAATCCGCTCGGCCACTACAATACGTTCGGATGGCACGAGGGGCGCGACCCGTCGGTCGGCTTCGACACGACGTCGTATCGCGACGCTTATCCGGACGTGGCGGCGGCGAACGTCAATCCGCTGCTGCACTTCCTGCAATCCGGCATTCACGAGGGGCGTTCGGCGTTCGCCGACGGTGTGTGGGGCTAGCGGACGCCGCGCAGGTCGATCCGCTTGCCCGGTCTGCGGCGCTCGGGAGCCGCCCGGCGTTCTCGGCGGCGTGCGGGCGACGGGAACTTTGCCGCCGGTTTGTGATTGGATGCGAAGACCGATGTTTCGTTTTGATTGCATGCCGGCGGTGCCGATCGGCAACCCCCTCAGTAAAGTTGCGTAGTCCGCTCCCCGAGGGAGAGCGTGCTTGTTGAACCCGGTTGAAGTTGAATCAGTAGTGTCGCCGCGACCGGACCAGGTTCGAATGTCGCGATGGTGGGTTTCCTGGCGCTCCTTATCGCCAAGCCGCCAAAAGATGTTGACGCTTGGTAGCCGCGCTGGCAACGAGGCGGCGGGTTGTTGTCGCTCGTGGGGCAGCTTTCGCTTCGCCGGATGCCCGTAACAGCCGCGCGGAGGTCATGACATGTCAAAGAATTATCACAGTCTCGCCGGCGGTTCCTTCACGCAGAACTGGACCAATACCGGCCAGATCACCGCGAATGACGACTGGGGCGGCGTCCCCGGCATCGAGGGCTTTCTCGGGCAAGACATCACGACGTCGACGGGGACCGATCCGCAAACCCTGACCGGGGACTCGGGCGTCGCCGGCGACCTCGACATCATCGCAAATCAAACCAACCCCGACACGCTGGCCACTGGCGGCGTCGCGGAATTCGACGGCATTGCCGATCCCTCGGTCGCGCTGAACGGCTCGGGCACCGCCGACGCGCCGCATCTGATCGTTTACCTCAATACGATCGGCGTTCAGAACGTGCGCGTGCAGTACGACGCACGCGACCTCGACGGTTCGATCGATGACGCCGCCTCGCCGCTGGCTTTGCAGTATCGCGTCGGCGAGACGGGAAACTGGACCAACGTGCCGGCCGCATTCATCGCCGACGCGACCACCGGGCCGTCGCTGGCGACGCTCGTCACGCATGTCGACGTCACGCTGCCGGCTGCGGTGCAAAATCAGGCGAAGGTGCAAATCCGCATCATCACGACCAATTCCGCCGGCAACGATGAGTGGATCGGCATCGACAATATCGTTGTGTCGTCCTCGGCTCTTCCGCCGGGAACACCAGCCTTTACCGGTCTCGACAACAATCCGACCTTCACCGAGAACTCAAGCTCCGTCTTTCTCGACACCGATGCGAGCGTCGTCGACACCGATCTCACCTCGGAAAGTCCGATCGACGGCGCCACCCTGACACTCGCGCGCGTCGGCGGCGCCAACGGGCAAGACTTCATCAGCGGCAATTTCGATGAAGGCCAGGTGATCTCGCAGCTCTCCGGCCTTGTGGTCGGCGCCGCGGTGATCTCCGACGGCACGCTGACCGTGACGTTCAACAGCGATGCGGTGTTCGCCGACGTCAACGATGTGCTGCAGCAACTTACCTATGCGAACGCGAGCGATGCGCCGCCCGCTTCGGTCGTGATCGACTACACCTTCAAGAACGGCCCGACCGTAAACGACATCGCGACCGGCAGCGTCACGGTCACCATCAACGCGGCGAACGATCCGCCGTCGATCGACGCCGTGAACGGATCCGCGCGATTCCAGCCTGGCTCGAGCGGCCTGGTGCTCTCGACGACCGTCCTGCTGTCGGATCCCGACAATACGATGCTGAGCGGCGCCACGGTGTCGTTCGCCGATGGAGCGTTCGGCACCGATAACCTCCTCGCCAACGTCGGCTCCACCGGCATTCTGGCGAATTTCTCCGCAGGCGTGCTGACGCTGTCGGGTGCCGCGACGCTCGCGCAATACCGCGACGTGCTGGAGAGCGTGACGTACACCAACTCCGACAGCGATCCGACCGGCGGCGGCAGCAGTCCGACGCGCGTCCTGCGCTGGCAGATCAAGGACGCCGCGGGCACGCTGAGCGGAACGGCGGACACGATCGTGGACTTCGCGCCGGGCGTCGACCTCGATGTCAGCGGCGTCGGCTTCGATTTCGTCACGTCGTTCGCGCAAGGCGGCCCTCCGGTCGCCATCGCCGACACCGACGCCGACATCATGTCGTTCAACCCGATCAGTTCGGTGAGCGTCGTGCTCACCAACGCCAAGGCCGGCGACGTGCTGTCGGCAACCGGCGGGCCGCTCTCGGTGTCGATCGACAACTCGCAGCCGGGCCGCGTGACGCTGGTCATCAGCGGGGCGGGCAGCGAAGCGCAGTACGAGGCCGCGCTGAAGTCGGTGACCTTCTCCAATCCGACCGCAAGCGTCGACCCGACGACGCGCGACCTGGTCGTCACCGTCACCGACACCAACAGCCCGAGCCAGACCGCGCACGCGACCATCTCCATCACCGGCACCAGCAACCACCCCGGCAGCGCGTCCGACGATACCGCAACGGTCTCGGAGAATACGGTTCTGTCGGCGCCGGCACCGGGCGTGCTCGCGAATGACAACGACCCGGATGGACTGGTCGTCGTGACCGGCGAGGCGGCGACCAGCGGCGGCGGGCTGATCCAGTTCAACCCGGACGGCTCCTACTCCTACGCGCCGGCCGCGAATTTCTCCGGCGTGGATACGGTCGGCTACACTGCGCAGGACCCGTTCGGCAGCCAGGTCAGCGCGACGCTGCGCATCACCGTCAATTCCGCGGGTCCGACGGATCCGCTCCCCGGCACGCCGGGGACGCCGGGCGACGACAGTTTCACGGCGGCCGGGCAGCCAGCAGTTCGACGCCGGGCTCGGCACCGATACGATCAGCTTCAACTTCCGCCTGGTCGACGCGACGGTGACCTACTCGGGCAACCAGATCATCGTCGACGGTCCGTCGACCCACACGGTGCTGACCGGCTTCGAGATCTTCAAGTTCACCGACGGCACGGTGAACAACAACGACGCCGACCCGCTGGTCGACGACCTGTTCTACTATGCGAAGTATCACGACGTGTGGACCGCGCACGCCGATGCGGACGCGCATTTTCACAGCGTCGGCTGGAAAGAGGGACGCGACCCGGACGCGTTCTTCTCGACCAAGGTCTATCTCTCCGCCAACCCGGACGTGAAGGCCGCGGGCCTCGATCCGCTGGTTCACTTCGACACCAATGGATGGAAGGAAGGCCGCGTTCCCTCGATCGCGTTCGATCCCGCGCACTATCTCGCAGCCAATCCGGACGTGCAGACCATCGATCCGCTGCGCCACTATCTGGCGAACGGTTACCAGGAGGGCCGCCAGCCGTTCGCGCCGAGCGAGCTGATCGCCGCCGAACGGGTTCGACTATGTCTATTACCTGAACCAGAATCCGGACGTCGCGGCCTCGGGCGCCGATCCGTTCCAGCACTTCCAGACCGTCGGCTGGAAGGAGGGGCGCAATCCGAACGCGCTGTTCGACACCACCGGCTACCTGAACACCTACCTCGACGTGAAGGCCGCGAACATCAATCCGCTCGATCACTACAACCAGTTCGGCTGGCACGAGGGCCGCGATCCCTCGGTCGCGTTCGACACCACCTCGTATCTGGCGGCCTACAACGACGTGAACGCGGCGCACGTCAATCCGCTCACCCACTTCCTGCAGTTCGGCATCCACGAGGGCCGCTCGGGATTCGCCGACGGGGTGTGGGGGTAGGGCGCGAGCCCGCCGCCTTGCGCCATTAAGGCTACTGCGGGTTTCCGGCTGACACGATCCGGCGCGCACGCTAGCTGTGGTTGACGCTTCGTTAACGAGGCGTCCCCGGCTGCGGCGTGTGCCGGGGTGTGCGTCCGGAGGCGTTGGCGTATGGCATCGGTTCCGCTCGATATCGTCATCATTCCTCCCGTCAATGTCGCTCCCGAGCAGAATGTCGAGGCCAACACCGGCGCCGCGCTGACCGGGCTGTCGATCCTCGCCTATCTCGACGCCACGGCGGTGACGACGACGCTCTCGGTCGCGCACGGCACGCTGACGGTTGCGCCGATGGGCGGCGCGACGGTCGGCGGCAGCGGCAGCGCGACCGTCACGATCGGCGGCACCGCGGGCCAGATCAACGCCACGCTGACGGCGGCAGCCAACGTGATCTATCGCGGCGCGCATGATTTCTTCGGCACCGACACGCTGACCGTTGCGACCAACGACGGCTACGCCTGGCCGACCGGTCCGCAGATCGACACCGATCATGCGGCCATCAACGTCAAGACGCTGCTGACCGGCACAGCCGGCCCCGACGTCTTCACGGCGCTTCCCGGCAACGCGCGCATCGACGCGCTCGGCGGCATCGACACGGTGGCGTTCAACTTCAAGCTCACCGACGCGACGGTGAGCTACGACGGCAGCCCGGTGATCGTCGACGGGCCTTCGAGCCACACGGTGCTGACCGGCTTCGAGATCTTCAAGTTTACCGACGGCACGGTGAACAACAACGACGGCACGCCGCTGGTCGACGACCTGTTCTACTATTCGCGCAACCACGACGTGTGGACGTCGGGCGCGGATGCGGACCGGCACTACGATCAGACCGGCTGGCACGCGGGCCGCGATCCGAGCGCATTCTTCTCCACCATCGCCTATCTCACCGCCAATCCCGATGTGAAAGCCGCCGGCGTCAATCCGCTCACCCATTTCGACACGTTCGGCTGGAAGGAGGGGCGCGTCTCCTCGCTCAACTTCGATCCCCGCGAGTATCTGGAGAATTATGCCGACGTCGCCGCCGCACAGGCCGATCCGCTGTTTCATTTCCTGCAGAGCGGCGCCGGCGAAGGCCGGCTGACCTTTGCGCCGCCCGGTTCGCTGACGACCGCGAACGGCTTCGACTACGTTTATTATCTGGAGAACAATCCCGACGTCGCGGCCGCAGGCGTCGACGCCTATCAGCACTTCCAGCAGTTCGGCTGGAAGGAGGGCCGCAATCCGAACGCCTTCTTCGACACCACGGGCTACCTCGCGACCTACACCGACGTGAAGGCTGCGGGCGTCAATCCGCTCGACCACTACCACACATTCGGCTGGCACGAGGGCCGCGATCCCTCGGTCGGTTTCGACACGACGTCGTACCTTGCGGCGTATGCGGACGTGAAGGCCGCGCAGGTCGATCCGCTCGAGCACTTCCTCCAGTTCGGCATGAACGAGGGGCGGCTGCCGTTCGCGGACGGGGTGTGGGGGTAGGGCCGCCCGCCCGCGTTCGATCGCGCGGCGCAACGGCAGGCGCGCGCCCCGCGCAAATTAGCCCTTTGGTCCGCGCGCCTTGGTCGTGCTAAAGCCACGCTGTTCAACGAGGAGAAATGGTATGCGGGGTATCAGGCTGCTGGTCGCTGCGCTGTTGGGCGTGAGCGTCCTGACCGTCCCGGCGACGGCGCAGCGTCCGGTCTGGGAGCAGGCTGGAACGCTCAATTGCGACGTGGCTGCCGGCATCGGCCTCATCATCGGTTCGCGCCGCGAGGTGAACTGCCTGTTCACGCCGGCCTATGCGGCGCCGCCGGAGCAATATGTCGGCGCGATCACCAAGGTCGGCCTCGATATCGGCGTCACCGGCGGCGGCCAGCTGATCTGGGCGGTGCACATGACGACCACGCGCCGGCGCGGCGTGCTCGCCGGTTCCTATGCGGGCGCCTCGGCTGAAGCGAGCGCCATCGTCGGGCTCGGCGCCAATCTGCTGGTCGGCGGCAATGATCGCTCGGTGGCGCTGCAGCCGCTGTCGGTGCAGGGCCAGGTCGGCATCAACATCGCGGCCGGCATCGCCGAGATCTCGCTGCAATTCGTCCGCTGAGCTGACCGCAGGAGCGCGATCCCGAGAAGCCGACCCCGGGGTTCGGGCCGGATCGTGCTCAGGAATAAATCGCGCGCGGCGACCGTTTGCCGCGCGCTTCCTTTTTTGCGCAATGCGATTCCGCCCGGGTCTTGCCAGTCGCGCGCTCTCCTGAAACGATACCGTCATATTCAGCGAGAGCCGTTCGCGGCACGTCGCCGCGTCGGCCGAAGGAGGCGGACATGGCAGACAACGGCACAGGTCCAAGGGGTCCACGGTGCATTGCACTGGTGGGCCCATTCCAGAGCGGCAAGACCACGCTGCTTGAAAGCATTCTGGCGCGCACCAACGCGATCCCGCGCCAGGGCACCGTCGATGCCGGTTCCACCGTCGGCGATGCGTCGGCCGAGGCGCGCCAGCACAAGATGAGCGTCGAGCTCTCGGTCGCGACCACGAATTTCCTCGGCGATAATTACACCTTCATCGATTGCCCCGGCTCGGTCGAATTCGCCCACGACATGCGCGCGGCGCTGCCCGCGGTCGACGCGGCGGTCGTGGTGTGCGAGGCGGACGAGAAGAAGATCGCGCAGCTGCAACTGATCCTGCGCGAACTCGAAGACCTGAAGATCCCGCGCTTCCTGTTCCTCAACAAGATCGACAAGGCCGACAAGCGCGTGCGCGAGACGCTCCAGCTGCTGCAGCCGGCCTCGCGCGTGCCGCTGGTGCTGCGCCAGATTCCGATCTGGTCGAACGACATCGTGATCGGTTTCGTCGACCTCGCGCTCGAGCGCGCCCATATCTACAAGGAGCACGCGCCCTCCGAAGTCGTGCCGCTCGAAGGCGAGAACGTCGGCCGCGGCAAGGAAGCGCGCTTCACCATGCTGGAATCGCTCGCCGACCATGACGACGAGCTGATGGAGCAGCTGCTCGACGACATTCCGCCACCGCGCGACAAGATATTCGACGATCTCGCCAAGGAATTGCGCGAGGGCGTGATCTGCCCGGTGCTGATCGGCTCGGCGACGCGCACCAACGGCGTGCTGCGGCTGATGAAGGCGCTGCGCCACGAGGCGCCGGGCATCGGCGACACCGTCAGGCGCCTCGGCGTGAAGGGTGGCGCGGACGCGGTCGCGCGCGTGTTCAAGACCATGCACACCGCGCACGGCGGCAAGATGTCGATCGCGCGCGTGATGTCGGGGCAGGTCGGCGATGGCACGACCTTCATCACCCCCGACTCCGAGGCCGGGCGCGTCTCCGGCGTGTTCAAGCTCGTCGGGCAGAGCATTGAAAAGCGCGGCGCCGCCGCGGCCGGCGAGACCGTCGCGCTCGGCAAGCTCGAGCACGGCAGGACCGGCGACACGCTGACCGCCGGCAAGACCGCGCATGCGCCGCTCGCGACGGTCGCGCCGCACGAGGCGGTGCTGGCGATCGCGGTCTCGGCGAAGGAGCGCAAGGACGACGTCAAGCTCGGCCAGGCGCTGAACAAGCTGGTCGACGAGGATCCCTCGCTCACCGTGGTGCACAACCCCGAGACCCACGAGATCGTCGTGTGGGGACAGGGCGAGATGCATCTGCGCGTCGCGACCGAGCGGCTTGCCGGCCGCTTCGGCGTCGCGATCGAGCGGCACAAGCCGATGGTCGGCTATCGCGAAACAATCAAGAAGCCGGTGCTCAACGTGCGCGGCCGGCACAAGAAGCAGTCCGGCGGCCACGGCCAGTTCGGCGACGTCGTGATCGACGTGAAGCCGTTGCCGCGCAGCGCGGGCTTCAAGTTCGACGAGGTGATCACCGGCGGCGCGGTGCCGCGCAATTACATTCCGGCGGTCGAGGAGGGCGTGGTCGACGCGCTCAAGCATGGCCCGCTCGGCTTCCAGGTGGTGGACATCGCGGTCACGCTGACGGACGGCTCGTATCACGCGGTCGATTCCTCCGACATGGCGTTCCGCCTTGCCGGCCGGCTCGGCGTTTCGGAGGCGCTGCCGAACGCGCAGCCGGTGCTGCTCGAGCCGATCCATCTGGTCGAGATCGTGTGCCCAACCGACGCGACCGCGAAGATCAACGCGATCCTCTCCGGCCGGCGCGGCCAGATCCTCGGCTTCGACACGCGCGACGGTTGGAGCGGCTGGGACGCCGTCAAGGCGATGATGCCGGAGACCGAGATCGGCGACCTCATCATCGAGGTGCGCTCGGCGACCGCGGGTGTCGGCTCGTTCTCGGCCAGGTTCGACCACATGGCCGAACTGACCGGCCGCACCGCGGACCAGATCGTGGCAGCGCGGAAGTCCGCGCAGGCGGCTGCATAGGCGGTACGTACCGCGATACGGTTGTATCGCTTTCGCGTGCTGAAAGGCGCGCGCAAAAGTTCCATCCGCTGTCACGCAGTCGGGCAGAAAACCGCAAGGTGCCAACGAGTTAGGCCTATCCGACGCAAACTGCCGGTGAGATGGTATTAAGGTATCATCCGTATTTTCCCGTACGGGGGGAAAAGCTCCCGCGGTGAACGGGATGAACGAGACGGTTCGGCAGCTGGATCGGGTCACGGCTCACGCCGTCGCCACGCCCGCGCCTGTCGTCGCGCCTGCGCCGTCCATCGTGCCCGCAACGGCTGCAAGCCCCAACGAACCGGTCTGCTTCGTCGTCGACAGCAAGCCCGGCATCTGCCTCTTGGTCGCCAATGTCTGCGGCGACCTCGGGATCGCGGCGCACCGTTTCGAGACGCTCGCCGCGATGATCGACGCGGCGCGCGGCTTGCGGCCCGACGTCATCTTCATCGAGCCGGGGATCGACGGGCGCGACGGCGAGGACCTCGTTCCAGCGCTCGCGGCGGAAGGCTTTGCCTGCCCGATCCAGCTGATGAGCGGGCTCAACCCGGTGCTGGCCGAGGAGGCGCGCCGCTTCGGCGAGCGCAAGGGCCTGACGATGCTGCCGGTGCTGGAGAAGCCGTTCCGCGTGCCGGCGGTGCGCGCGGTGATCGAGGCGCTCGGGATGCGCCGCGACGCGCTCGCCAACGTCAAGCTGACGATCGCGCAGGCGCTGCGCGCGAACTGGCTCGAGCTCTGGTACCAGCCGAAGATCGATTTGCGGCGCCGCGTCTTCGCCGGCGCGGAAGGCTACGTGCGCGCGCGCCATCCGGTGCACGGCGTGGTGCCGCCCGGCAACCTGTTCGCCAATGCGACCGCCGACGACATGCTGAACCTGACGCAGCACGTGCTCGCGACCGCGCTGCACGACTGGCCGGTGTTTGCGGCCGCCGGCGTGCCGATCCGCTTCTCGATCAACGTGCCGATGCTGGCGCTCGAGAAACTGCCGCTCGGCGCGATCGTCGCGCAGCACCGGCCGAAGGCGGAGAACTGGCCCGGCCTGGTGCTCGAGATCAACGAGGACGAGATCATCAAGGACCTCACCCTCGTGCGGCAGGCCGAGAAGGATCTGCGCCAGCATGGCATCAGCCTCGCGATCGACGATTTCGGCCGCGCCTACTCGACCATCGCGCAGCTCAAGGACGTGCCGTTCAGCGAGCTGAAGATCGACCGCAGTTTCGTCGCCAACTGCAACGCCGAGCGGATGAACGCCGGCTTGTGCGAGACCATCATCGAGCTCGCGCATCGGTTGGGGAGCAAGGCCGTCGCCGAAGGCATCGAGACCGCGGCCGAGCTGCGCGCGCTGCACGCGATGGGCTGCGACATGGGGCAGGGCTATCTGTTCGCGCGCCCGATGCCGCGCGACCATTTCCTGCAGCTGCTGCGCCAGCGCGGCCGGGGCAAGCCGGGCTAGAGTTCCTCACGGGCCTGTCGCAAGCGTGACTTGTCCGTGAACCGGCTTGGCCGTACCTCTGGCGTCGTTACGGCGCATGATCTTTGTCGGCGAACCGGTTTCCACCCCGGATCAGGTCCGGGGCAGGCTTTCGCCGGATCATGCGCGCGCCATCAGAGGATATGCCTCATGAACGTGATCCATCGCCGGGGATGGGACATCCCCGAGCACCGGGCGACGCCGGAGGGCGTGTTCCTGAATCGCCGCGCGCTGCTCGGCGCGACCGCCGGACTTGCCGCAACGCTGCTGCCCGATCTCGCGCGCGCGCAGCGCGTGACCGACATTCCGGATCCGACGAAAGATCTCTACCCGGCGAAACGCAACGAGAAATTCGGCCTCGACGGCCGTCCGGTCACGCCGGAAGAGATCAACGCCAACTACAACAATTTCTATGAATTCGGCAGCAGCAAGAACGTCACCCGCGCCGCCCAGCAGCTCAAGATCCGCCCGTGGATGGTGAAGATCGACGGCATGGTGGAGAAGCCGTTCGAGATCGGCATCGACGAGTTGATCCGCAAGATGCCGCTCGAGGAGAGGCTTTATCGCCACCGCTGCGTCGAGGCGTGGTCGATGACGATCCCGTGGAGCGGATTCCAGATGAGCCATTTGATGGCGCTGGCGAAGCCGACCGCGGCGGCGAAATACGTCGTGATGCAGACGTTCCAGGACAAGGAAGCGCCCGGCTTCCGCCAAAGCTGGTACCCGTGGCCCTACACCGAAGGGCTGACCATCGCGGAAGCCAACAACGAGCTGACCTTCCTGGTCACCGGAATGTACGGCAAGCCCGCGCTGAAGCAGATGGGCGCGCCGCTACGCCTCGCGGTGCCGTGGAAGTACGGCTTCAAGTCGGTGAAGTCGATCGTGCGCTTCGAGTTCACCGACAAGCGTCCGAAGACGTTCTGGGAAGGCCTGCAGGCCGCCGAATACGGCTTCTGGGCCAACGTCAATCCGGAGGTGCCGCATCCGCGCTGGAGCCAGGCCACCGAGGAAGACATCGGCACCAAGGAGCGCCGGCCGACCGTGAAGTTCAACGGCTACGGTGACTACGTCGCCGACCTCTACCAGGGCATGGAGAAGACCGAGCGGCTGTGGGTGTAACGCCGTTGCAACGCTGCTGCAAAACCGGGGCGCGATCGTCACCGGCGTGATTGACCGGGCCGGCAGGCCATGTCGCCGAATAAGGCCGACGACGGCCGCCGCGGGCGTAACGCGCGAATCGCGCCTGCGCGGCGCGTCAGGGCAGAACCGAGAACCTGGCGCTGACGCCGGACGTGACGACGAAGCCGTTCCATCTGGCGCGTTCGATCGTCGAGTATTGCTCGAAATAAGTCACGCCGATCGACGCCGTCACGTTGCTGTTGGGCGTCCACGACAGGCCCGGTCCCACGCTGAGCGTGAGGTCGTCGCGCGATCCGGGAAAATTGGTGTAGTGGCGCCCTGCGATCCTGGCGCCGAGCGAGAGTGCCAGCTTGTTGTCGAACATCCTCACTCCGACGGCCGCCGACGCATAGCCGTTGGTGTTCTCCGCCGTCGGCACGTCGGAGAAGCTGTGTCCGATGTTGCCGACGATTTCACCGAAGTAGCAGAAGGCGTTCTTCTTCTCGCCGCACAGCTCGTTCGACAGCGGGATGTTCCTGCGGCCGACCGTCACCGAAGGCGTCAGGAAACTGACGGTCGCGCGCTGAAACGTCGGCTCGAACGAGGTCGATTCGGTCACCGCGAAGTCGAGCGCATCGACCACGCGCGTGTCGTCGAATACCGCGCCGGGGAGCGGATGAAAGCCTCCGATGATGTAGCGATACTTCGCGACCAGGGTCACCGAATCGAAGTTCGCGTCCGGAAGGCGCGGGTAGCGGCCCGACGCGGTCGCCGCGCTGAAGGTCAGCGTGTCCTCTGCGCCGATCGGGATGTTCAGGGCCAGAAGGCTGCCCGCCGTGAAGACCATATCGCTGCGAACATTGAGGTTCGATTTGAAAACGTTCGAACTCGAAGCCAAGCCCGAAGGGAAGCGTGGCCTGCAGCGTCACCTTGCGCGTCGCCGGAACCTGCCGGGGAACGGGCTGGTAGACGACTTTGCGTTTCGGCGGCGGGACGATGAACTGCGGAACGCCAAGCTGCTTCGCCTCGGACCTTCGCTTGCTGGCGGTCATCGGCGCCGCCCCCAGAGCGTCCGGTCCGCGTAACGCGCGGATGTCGGCGTCAACGTCCTGGATGCGCCGGCGAACCGGCTTCGAGCGCTCGATGATGACCCGCGGCTCGTTGACGATGATTGTTTCGGTCGACGGCTGGCTCGGAGGATCGGCCGTCGGCGTGATCGACTCGATGCGGCTTTGAATATTGAGATCGGCCTGTGACCAGGCCGGGGACGTCACCGCCGTCGTTGCGATCAGCACTGCGCATGCCGCGAGCGGCCTGCCTGACGTCCAGCCCATGTCTGCCCCCTTGCACCCGGCGCCAGCAGGGCACAAGTTCCGGTGCATGGTCGTCATCAAATCAACTGAGATGCGGAGGTTGTCCGCGCGAGTTGCATTTGTGCAACTTTTCCTGCTCGCCGCGGCGGGTGTTGCGGCGCCCCCGGCGTTTGCGCTCGATCTCAACATCCAGGACCGGATCGAGATGTATACGCCGAAGGCCGATTCCAGCATTCCGCCGGCGCGATCCGGGGACACGGCGACCGTGCAAGGGAGCAAGAAGGAAAAGCCGCGCCGGCGCAAGGCGCGCACGCGCTGATCCGGCGCGCGGTCAGCTCTGCCCGTCGCGCAGCACGCTGGCGACGAACGCGCGTGTGCGCTCCAGGTGCTGCGCCAGCAGTCCGACCGCGGACGCATGGCGCGCCGCGGTCGCGTCCGCGAGCGCGCGGTGCTCCGCCGCGACGTCGCGCACGAGGCGCGCCGTGTCGGCGCGCACCAGGCGGATCGCGCGGTAGCGCTCGGTCTGGTCGACAAGCTGGTCGATCATCTTCAGCAGCCGCGGCGCGCCCGCCGCCGCGATCAGCGCCGAGTGGAACGCGCGGTGGCGCGTCTCCCATTCGATCACCGTCGCACCGCGCGCGCTGCGCGCTGTCGGCAGCGGGGCGCGCTCGAGCCGGTAGCACGCCGCCACGATCTGCGACTCCCAGGTGTCGTCGCCGCGCTCGATCGCGAGCCTGAGCGCCTCGCATTCGAGCAACGTGCGGATGCGGTAGAGCTCGTTGAGGTCGGCGGCCGAGGGCAGCGGAACGCGCACGCCGCGATGTCCCGACGCGATCAGCAGATTCTCGCCGACGAGGCGCGCGATCGCCTCGCGCAGCGGGCTGATGCCGCATTCATAGCGCGCGAGCAGCTCGCGGGTGAGCAGCGCGGAGCCCGGCGCGAACGCGCCCGACAACAGGTCGCCCTTCAGCGCCGCATAGGTCTGCTCGGCGAGCGTGCGCGTCGGATTCTGCAGGGTCGCGGACATGCGCAAGCTGAGCCCGAAATTCAACCGCCGGTCAAGATTTTCCAACAAATGAGAATTTTCCAAAATCCTTGACTCTGGGACGCGATCCGCCGGAGCATCCGGCGACACGGGGATGATTTCGCATGTGGGCGCTGGCGACACTCGAAGGCGGCAAACCGGCGCTGGTGGTTGACGGCAGGCTTTATCCGCTCGCCGCGCTTGCGGCCGCGGCCGGCAAGGCGGCGCCTTCATCCAACCTCGATCTCTTCGCCGAATGGGACAAATGGAAGCCGGCGTTGAGCGGGCTTGCGGCGTCCGCGGCGAACGGCGGCATCGCGCCGGTCGACGGGACACTCGCCGCGCCGCTGCTCTATCCCGGCAAGGTGCTGTGCGCGGGCGCGAACTACTACGACCACATGGCCGAGATGGGCTTTCC
The DNA here is from genome assembly GCA_963839985.1 of uncultured Alphaproteobacteria bacterium. GTDB lineage: Bacteria > Pseudomonadota > Alphaproteobacteria > Rhizobiales > Xanthobacteraceae > PALSA-894. The sequence goes on from CAWIXG010000025.1 coordinate 129,548, forward strand.
CGGCGTGAAGAAGGAGACGCAGCGGCTGTTCTTTTTCTTCAAGCCGCCGCGCAATGCGGTGGTCGGCCCCGGCAAGACCGTCACGATGCCGCGCGGCACGAAAAAATATGACTGGGAGATCGAGCTCGCCGCGGTGATCGGCAGGACCGCGCGCTATGTGCCGGTCGAGAGCGCGCTCAGTCACGTCGCCGGCTATACGGTCGCGATCGATCTCTCGGCGCGCGATTTCAACCAGGCGCCGGACCAGTTCTACAAATTCGACTGGGTCGCCGGGAAGGCGACCGACACCGCCTGCCCGATGGGGCCGTGGATCGTGCCGGCCGACGCGTTCGTCGACGTACAGAACGTCGCGCTCAAGCTCTCGGTCAACGGCGTCGTGAAGCAGGATTCCAGCACCAGCCAGATGATCTATTCGGTCGCCGAGCAGATCGCGCGGGCCTCCGAACTAATGACGCTCGATCCGGGCGACGTGGTGCTCACCGGAACGCCGGCCGGCGTCGGCGTGCCGAAAGGCACGTTCCTCAGTCCGGGCGATCGCATCGACGCCGAGATCGCCGGCATCGGCACGCTCAGCGTCGAGATCAAGCCGCCGCTCTGATTCAACAACCGGTCAACAATCCGGAGATCGTCATGACTGCCTTTCGCCTGACCGGAATAGTCGTTGCGGCAACGCTCGCGCTCGCAGGCTCCGCCGCCGCGCAAAAAGTCCAGTTGCGCTTCTCGACCGCCGCGCCGCCGCCGGACTTCCTCTCGAAGTCGCTGGAGCGCTTCAAAGAGGAGATCGACAAGGCCGCGCCCGACCAGTTCGACATCAAGCTGCATCCGGGCTCCAGCCTGTTCCGCCAGGGCACCGAGGTGCCGGCGATCCAGCGCGGCAACCTGGAAATGAGCACGATGACGACCTTCGAGGTCGCGCAGCAGATCCCCGAGTGGGGCTTCTTCAACCGCGCGTTCCTGTTCCGCGACTGGGATCACGTCGCCCGCGTGATGGCCGGCCCGATCGGCGAGAGGTACCGGAAGGACGTCGCCGACAAGATGGGCATCGTCATTCTCGGCGCCGACGTATCTCGGCACGCGCCAGCTGAACCTGCGCGTGAAGCGCGATGTGAAAAGCCCGGCCGATCTCGCCGGCGTCAAGCTGCGCATGACCGGCGGGCCGGAGTGGCTGCTGCTCGGCGAGGCGCTCGGCGTGACGCCGACCCCGATGGCGATGCCGGAGGTCTATCTCTCGCTCAAGACCGGTTCGATCGACGGACAGGAAAACCCGCTCACCATCATGAACGCGGCGAAATTCTATGAGGTCACCGAGCAGGTGGTGCTCACCGCGCACCTGGTGCAGCCGGTGTTCTATTCGCTGCGCAAGCAGACCTGGGACGCACTGTCGGCGGCGCAGAAGAAGGTCATGCAGGACGCCGCCAATGCGGCGACGAAGCAGAACGACGAGGCGCGGCTCAACGACGAGAAGCAGGTCGCCGAAAGGCTCAAGACCCAGGGACTGACCATCACGGCGGTGGACCTCAAGCCGTTCTTCGACAAGGCCGACCAGGTCTATGGCGCGTCCGACTTCGCGAAAGCCTGGAACAAGGAGCTGATGACGCAGGCCGTGGCGGTGAAGTGATTGTCATTCCGGGGCGCGGGCCTCAGCGCGCGGGCCCGGAATCCATAAGCCCGATGCTATCGATGGCACGAGCTCTCGCACCGGACTGTTTCGTGAGTATGGATTCCGGGCTCCCGCGCTGCGCGCGGGCCCCGGAATGACAGGCTGACATGCTCGCGCGCCTCACGCACGTTTTCACCCGCACCGCCGAGGCCCTCTCCGCGCTCGCCTTCGCGGCGATGTTCGTCCTGTTCCTCGCCGGCATCTTCGCCCGCTACGTGCTGGGCAAGCCGCTCGCCTGGTCGGACGAGCTCATCATGGTGATCTTCCTGTGGGTCGTGTTCCTCACCGAGGCCTTTGTCATCGCCGAGCGCGAGCAGGTCACGTTCGACGGACTTTACGATCTGGTCGGCGCGCGGACGCGCCGCGCGATCCAGGCGGCGGGCGCGCTCGCCGTCGGCGTGATGTTCCTGATCGCGCTGCCGACGGTGTACGACTATGTCGCGTTCCTCTGGCGCGAGCGCACCAACGCGCTGCAGTGGCGCCTCGACGTCGTCTATTTCTGCTTCGTGGTCTACTGGGCGTCGGTGATCGTGCGCGCCGCGTTCAAGCTCGCGCGGCTTGCCGGTCCCGACTGGCGCGACGAAGTGACCGTCAGCTCCGACGGCAGCGCGAACGTATTGGGATAGCGCATGGCCCCGAAACGTGGTTGCCGGTTTTCGGACAAGGCCATGCGGGCATGAAAGACCCCATCCTCCTGATGTGCGTCGCGTTCGTCGTGTTCGCGATGCTGCGCTTTTCCATCGCGCTGATGATGTTTTCCTGCGGTCTCGTCTACCTGTGGGCGAGCCGGCAGGACATCGGCCTGATCGTCGACCAGACGCTCAACTCGAGCTTCCAGCTCAGCGTGCTGCTCGCGGTGCCGATGTTCATCCTCGCCGGCAATGTGATGAACGCATCGACGATTTCGGAGCGCATCTGGGCTGCGGCGGATGCCGTGGTCGGCCGCACGCGCGCCGGGCTCGGCCACGTCACCGTGCTGATGAACGTCGTGATCTCGTCGATGTCGGGCAGCGCGGTGAGCGATGCGGCCGGCGCCGGCATGGTGGCGATCCAGATGATGCGCAAGGTCGGACACTATCCGGCCGGGCTCGCGGTCGCGATCACGGCGGCCGCGTCCTGCCTCGGGCCGGTGATCCCGCCGTCGATCCCGATGGTGATCTACGCGATCCTCTCCGGCGTCTCGGTCGGCGCGCTGTTTCTTGCAGGCGTGATCCCCGGCCTCCTGATGGCGGTCAGCCTCAGCATGCTGATCGCCTGGATCGGCTGGCGCCGCAGCTTGCCTTACGGCAAGCCGGTTACGTTGCGCGAACTGCCGTGCGTGTTCGCCCGGTCCGTGATCCCGATGACCCTGCCGGTGGTGCTGCTCGGCGGAATCTGGGGCGGCGTGTTCACGCCGACGGAGGCGGCCGCGGTCGCGGCATTCTGGGCGCTGCTGATCGGCGTCTTCATCTATCGCAATCTCGGAGCCAGGACGCTGTTTGCGGTGTTCGCCGTCTCGGCGCGACAGTCGACCGTCGTGATGATGCTGATCGTGTCGTCCTTCATCCTCAATTTCGCGCTCGAGCGCGAAGGCGTCGCCGCAGGCCTTGCGAGCTGGATCGCGCAGCTCAACCTCTCGCCGCTCGGCTTTCAACTGGTCGTGAACCTCGCGTTCCTGATCCTCGGCACGGTGCTCGACGGCGCGGTGCTGCTGCTGGTCTTTGTTCCGGTGCTGTTGCCCGCGGCGAAAAGTCTCGGCATCGACCTCGTGCATTTCGGCGTCGTGGTAATCATCAATTTCATGATTGCACAGATCACGCCGCCTTATGGATTGATCCTGTTCGTGCTCTCCGCACTCACTGGCGTGCCGGTGCGCGAGATCAACCGCGAGATCTGGCAATTCTGCGTGCCGCTCACCATCGTGTTGTTCCTGTTGGTATTATTCCCCGCTATCACCCTCTGGTTGCCGTGGACTTTCGGCTACAAAGGATAGATTTGTCCTGTGCCGGCGCGCTTTTTTGGAACTTTCGTCTGCGTGGGCCGCACAGAAAAAAACCGGGTCCTTGCGGACCCGGTTGTAGTTCTCGCCGACCGAAGTCGACGATCACCTTCCAGAGGGGAACAGCTGGCTGCATCGCGATCGAGCGCCTGGGAGGAACGTCGACCGGTTGCCTACAGCAGATTTGAGTATGGGCCGCGTCGCGCGCGTCAACAACGCGGATCGCGGCATGTCAGCCATGCGAGGCCCGCACGCAAAGCTGACCTGCAGTCAACGCGGATTTTCTAGAAATTCCACTGTTGCGCTTTCGCGACGAGAAAATCGCGGAACACCTGAATGCGCGCGACAGACTTGAGTTCTTCCGGATAAACGAAGAACGCGTCGAAGGTGAAGTCGTCGATGTCGCCGAACAGCTGCACCAGCCCGCCGTTTTCCTCGACCAGATAGTCGGGCAGCATCGCGACGCCGAGGCCGCGCTGACACGCGCGCAACAGGCCGAGCACGTTGTTGATGGTGAGCCACGGCTGGCGCGGTCCCTTGCCGTTGCGGCCTGCATCGATCAGCCAGCCCGACGAGCGCAGGTAGTTCGGCACCGACGAGCCGCCGAGCACCAGCAGGCGATGGTTGTCGAGCTCTTCGTGACTGCGCGGCGTGCCGAAGCGCTTGAGATATTCCGGCGACGCGCAGGCGTGGAAGTGCATCGTGAACAGCTTGCGCTGGATCAGATCGGGTTGCGTCGGCAGCCGCAGCCGGATCGCGACGTCGGCCTCGCGCATCGCAAGGTCGAGCTCCTGCTCGGTGGTCATCAGCGTGATGCGGATGTCGGGATAAAGCTCGAGGAATTCGCCGAGCCGCGGCGTGAGCCAGTGCACGCCGAGGCCGACGGTCGTCTGCACCTTCAGCTCGCCGTGCGGCTTGTCGCGCGAGTCGGTGAGCTTGGTGCGCGCCGCCTCGAGCTTCATGAACACTTCATGCGCGGTGCGGTAGAGCAGTTCGCCCTGTTCGGTCAGGATCAGCCCGCGCGCGTGGCGGTGGAACAGCGGCGCGCTCAATTCCTGCTCGAGCGCGCTGACCTGCCGCGAGACGGCCGACTGCGACAGCCCGAGCTGCTCACCCGCATGGGTGAAGCTGCCGGCCTCCGCGGCGGCGTGAAAGACTTTCAGCTTGTCCCAATCCATCGCTCAGTTGCCCCTCGGCTCTCCTTGACCTGGAGAGTTCTTCATTCCGCAGCATCGCGGCGTTCTTCAGAAACGGCGAGGAAGCGTTCCGCCTCCAGCGCCGCCATGCATCCCATCCCGGCGGCTGTCACCGCCTGGCGGTAGATGTCGTCGGTGACGTCACCGGCCGCGAATACGCCGGGCACCGAGGTCGCGGTCGCGAACGGCGCGACCTTCACATAGCCGGACGGTTTCATCTCGAGCTGGCCCTGCACCAGCTCGGTGGCGGGCGAGTGACCGATCGCGATGAACACGCCGTCCGCAAGCCGTTCGGCGATCGTGCCGGTCTTGACGTTCTTCAGCGCGACCTTGCGCACCTTCAGCGGGTTCTCGTCGCCCATGACGTCGTGCAGCACCGTATTCCAGATCACCTCGATCTTCGGGTTCTTGAACAGGCGGTCCTGCAAAATCTTCTCGGCGCGGAAATGGTCGCGCCGGTGCACCACCGTGACCTTGGCGGCGAAGTTGGTCAGGAACAGCGCCTCCTCGACCGCGGTATTGCCGCCGCCGATCACGAACACTTCCTTGCCGCGATAGAAGAAGCCGTCGCAGGTGGCGCAGGCGGAGACGCCGAAGCCCTTGAACTTCTGCTCGGAGGGAAGGTCGAGCCAGCGCGCCTGCGCGCCGGTCGCAAGCACGACGGTCTCGGCGACATAGATGTCGCCCGAATCACATTCGATGCGAAACGGGCGCTGCTTGAGGTCGAGCTTCACGACCTGATCGGCGACGAGCCGCGTGCCGACATGCGCGGCCTGCTTCTCCATCTGCTCCATCAGCCACGGGCCCTGGATCACCTCGGCGAAGCCCGGATAGTTCTCGACGTCGGTCGTGATGGTGAGTTGGCCGCCGGCCTGCACGCCGCGGATCATGATCGGCTCGAGCATCGCACGCGCCGCATAGATCGCGGCGGTGCATCCGGCCGGGCCGGACCCGATGATGACCAGCTTGGCGTGGGTAACTTTGGACATGAAGTGCTCCTGGCCGGCGAAATGCCCCAAGGCCATGCCGCTGGGGCAGTGCCGAGCCGGCCGAGTCGTGTGTTTCCCGCAGGAATTTAAGGTTTCAGCCGAGCTATGCAAGATACGCAACCCGGTCGTCCGCAACTCTCGGTTAAATCGGGCTGATCGGCAGCCGGTAATTAACATGTTTCGGGGCGCCCGGGGCCGGTTCGGACGGGCTTCCCGCGGGCTTTTGAACGGGTTAGCCGGTATGGGGTCGATCCGGCGTGCGCCGAAATGTCATAGTGCCGGCAGAACGAGGAGGGACGGGATGCGGGGCAAGGACAATTTGCGCAACGGCGGCGAGGTGCTGGTGGACCAGTTGCTGGTCAACGGGGTGCGCCATGTCTTCTGCGTGCCGGGCGAAAGCTACCTGGCGGCGCTCGACGCTTTCCATGACCGCGACATCGAGGTGACCGTGTGCCGCCAGGAAGGCGGCGCCGTCATGATGGCCGAAGCGCACGGCAAGCTCACCGGCCGCCCCGGCATCGCCTTCGTCACGCGCGGCCCCGGCGCCACCAACGGCTCGCCCGGCCTGCACATCGCCCAGCAGGAACTCCTCACCGATGATCATGTTCGTCGGACAGGTCGCGCGCGAGATGCGCGAGCGCGAGGCGTTCCAGGAGCTCGACTACCGCGCGGTGTTCGGCGCCATGGTGAAATGGGCGACCGAGATCGACGATCCGGCGCGCATCCCCGAAATCGTCTCGCGCGCCTTTCATGTTGCGATGAACGGCCGCCCCGGCCCGGTCGTGATCGCGCTGCCCGAGGACATGCTGATGGAGCGCGTCTCGGTCGGCGACGCGCGCGCTGCCGACATGATCGAGACCTGGCCCGGCCTCACCGACATGGCGCAGCTGCAGAAGATGCTCTGGGCGGCCGAGACGCCGCTGGTGATCCTCGGCGGCAGCCGCTGGTCGGAAGCGGCCTGCGCGGCGGCCGTGCGCTTTGCCGAGCGCTTCGACATTCCGGTGATGACCTCGTTCCGCCGCCTGCATCTCTTCCCGCAGGTGCACCGCTGCTATGCGGGCGATCTCGGCACCGGCGTCAATCCGAAGGTCGCGGCGCGCGTCAAGGCGGCCGACCTGCTGCTCCTCGTCGGCGGCCGGTTCGGCGAGATGCCGAGCCAGGGATACACGCTGCTCGATATCCCGAACCCGAAGACCAAATTCATCCACGTCTACCCGGATCCCGACGAGCTCGGCCACGTCTACCGGCCCGATCTCGGCATCAACGCGGCGCCGACCGCCTTCGCGGCGGCGCTGGAAGGCCTGCAGCCGCCGAACGAGATCCGCTGGCGCGCCGAGACGAAAGCCGCGCACGACGACTATCTCGCCTGGACCGAGCAGCCGACCAAGGTGCCGGGAGCGGTGAACTTCGGCGAGATCATGGTGTGGCTGCGCGGGCAGCTCCCGCCCGAGAGCATCATCACCAATGGCGCCGGCAATTTCTCGACCTGGATGCACCGCTTCTATCGCTTCAGCAAATTCGCCACGCTGCTCGGACCGACGTCCGGCTCGATGGGCTACGGGCTGCCGGCCGCGGTCGGCGCCAAGCGGCTCTATCCCGAGCGCACGGTCGTGTGCGTCGCCGGCGACGGCGATTTCCTGATGAACGGCCAGGAGTTTGCGACCGCGGTCCAATATGACCTGCCGATCATCGTGCTGCTGATGGACAACGGCATGTACGGCACGATCCGCGCGCATCAGGAGCGCGAATTCCCGAGCCGCGTGATCGGCACGTTCCTGCGCAATCCGGACTTCGCGGCTTACGCCGTGGCCTTCGGCGGCTTCGGCGCGACGATCGAGAAGACCGAGGACTTCGCCGCCGCCTTCCACGCCGCGCAGGCGTCGGGCAAGCCCGCGATCCTCCATCTCAAGGTTGATCCGCAGGCGATCAGCCCGGCGACCACGATCGATGCGATCCGCGCCAAGGCGGTGGCGGCACAGCAGGGCTAGGCGGCCGAACGGGGGCGGGATGAGCGATCTGGTCGCGCTGATAACGGGAAACAAGGTGCTTGTTGCCTTGCTCGTCTTCGCGATTCTGGCCGTGACGGTCGGCCGCCACTACGTGATCGGCACCATCGCGTCATCGCAGGATGCCGCGATCGTGGAGCCGGAGTACGCGGACTACAAGGTCGGCAAGCGCTTTCTCGAGACCTCGACCGGTTATGATGCCGGGCGGCTGCGCGCGTGGATCGCGAGCCACGGGACGGCCGCGAAAGGCTACGCCGTCCCGGTTCTGTTTCCGCTCGATTTTGTTTTCATGATTGCGTTGGCGGGGCTGACGGCCGGAATTTCCGGCCTGGCGGCTTATTACCTTGGCCATCACATCGCCGCCTGGCTTGGCTGGCCACCGGCATTCGTCTGGGCCGTCGTCGGCCTGAGCATCTTGATGCCGGCACTCTATCTTCTTGTCGATGTCATCGAAGACAGCCTGCTGATCGCCATGCTGCGCGAATGGAAACCCGCCACCGATGAATTCGTCGCTACCGTCAAGACGATCACCGACATCAAGATCTGGAGCGTCACGTTTGCGATCCGCCAGACCGCTGTGCTGGCGATACTTGCGGCGCTCTGGTTCGTCGCCGCCCGCCTGAAGGCCTGACCAGACCGGCGGCGCCGGCACCTTGCGTCGTTTCGGTGAATCATAGCTCATTGCTTCAACATGGAGCGGTGATTCGATGGCCTACCGCCGCACCGAGAATGTCGTCCGCCGCCTTGCGGCGCGCCATGACGCCATCCTGGCGGCCGCCGCCGCGCTTGCGGCCGAGGCCGGTATCAACGCGGTGCAGATCGCGCCGGTCGCCGAGCGCGCCGGGATCGCGGCCGGCACCGTTTATCGCTACTTCCCGTCCAAGACCGACCTGGTCGCGGCGCTCGTCGCCTCGGTCTCCGAGCGCGAACTCGGCGCAATGCGGCGCGCCGCCGATGCGGCGCCCGGTCCGCTGTCCGCGCTGGCCGCTGCCCTGACGGTGTTCGCGGCGCGCGCGCTGGAGAACCGCAAGCTCGCGTTCGCGCTGATCGCCGAGCCGGTCGACGCCGACAGCCACAATGCGCGGCGCGACTATCGGGCGGCGATCGCGCGCGAGCTCGAGACGCGGCTTTCGGCCGCGATGACGCGCGGCAGCCTTCCCGAGCAGGACCTGCGGATCGCGGCGCCCGCGCTGATCGGCGCGCTGTGCGAGGGACTGATCGGTCCGCTCGCGGCGGCCGCAGAGGACGGCGCGGCGATGCGCGATGCGGTGCAGACGCTGACGCTGTTTGCGCTGCGCGCGGTCGGCGTGGTCGACGCGCATGCGCGCGGCCTGGTGGTGCAGACCGCGCTGCCGGCGCGCACCTCCGAGGCACGCGGATGAACGAAGCTGAAACCGGCGCCCGCCTCGAGGCGATGGAGATGCGGATCGCGCATCAGGATCGCACCATCGAGGAGCTCAACGCCGCGGTGACCGCGCAGTGGAAGCGGATCGAAGGCCTCGCGGCGCTGCTTGAGCGGATGACGGATCGCCTGGCGCGGGTCGAGGACAATGCGCCGTCCGGCGAGCCCGACTCGCCGCCGCCGCACTACTGAGCGGTGGCGCCGAGCTCGAGCGTCACGACCTTGATGTCCTTGGCGTGCGGATCCTCGCCGATGTGAAAACCGAGATGCTCGCACATCCGCAGCATCGTGGTGTTTTCGGCCAGCACCTGTCCATGCACGCGTTTCAATCCGATTGCGCGTGCATACTCGATCATGCGCTGCATCAGCAGCCAGCCCAGTCCGTGGCCCTTGAGCGCGGACCGCACGATCACGGCGTATTCGCCGCCCATGCGGTCCTCGTCGAGGTGCAGCCGGATGACACCGAGCATCGCACCGCTCGCCTCGTCGATCGCGATGAACGCCATCGCGCGCTGGTAGTCGAGTTGAGTCAAGCTCGGCGACGCGTTCGTCGGACAGTTCGCTGATCGCCGAGAAGAAACGCAGCCGCGCATCCTCGCGCGTGACGTGCGCGGCGAAATCCGGATAAAGTGCTGCGTCCTGCGGCCGCAGTACGCGCATCAGCACGCGCGTGCCGTCGGGCAGCACGTCGTGATGGGTCAGTGTGTCGGGGTCGTGGCTCACGGCTGACATGTCGCCAGCGGCGCGCGAAACGTCAATGCGACATCAAGGTCGGCAGCGTCATCGCCGCGAGAATGCCGCGCGTCGCGCCGCCGAGGATGAATTCGCGCAGCCGCGAGTGGCCGTAGCCGCCCATCACCATGAAATCCGCCGACATGTCCGCCGCGTGCGACAACAGCGTGCTCGCAACGTCGCTATCCGCTGCCACGATGCGCCTGACCTCGACCGCAAGGCCGTGGCGCGCCAGATGCTGACCGATATCGGCGCCGGGGATTTCGTCGCTCTTGACCCGTTCGTTCGCGACGATCACGACCTCGACCGTCCCGGCGCGCGCCAGCAACGGCATCGCGTCGGCGATCGCGCGCGCCGCACTGCGGCTTGCGTCCCAGCACACCATCACGCGGTCCAGGGTCAGCGGCGCCTTCTGGATGTATGGCACGACCAGCACCGGACGGCCGGACGAGAACAGCGCCGCCTCGACGACCAGTTCCTCGACCGCCGGCTGGTCCGGTTCGCCCTGGCCGACCACCGCGAGATCGAAGCGGCGCGCGGTCGCGGCAAAACGCTCCGCCGACCCGGCCAGACTGGCACTCAGGATACGCGCCTGCGCCGGCACGCCGGCGTGTCTGGTCGCGGCCTCGAATCTTGCAACCGCGTCTTTCGCCGCCTGGTCGTGTTCGGCGCGCTGCGACTCGATGAAGGACACCGGCACCGTCCCCATCAGGGTCGGCGGGATCACCGGGTCATAGCTGAACGCGATCCCTGCAAGGTGCGCGCCGAATGTCTCGGCAACCGACATCGCAAACGGGCCCGCGGTGTCCGGTCCGCCGGATGACAGATGGACAACGAGATCCTTGATCATGGCGACATCCGTTCGCTGGACGCTCAACACGAGTTAGGCGCTCGCACCGGACAATGCCACCGGACGCGGATCAACAGTGCGTCAGCTCATTTCTTCTTGCCGGTCGCGTCGAACTGCTTGAGGTAGGCCCACAGGCTCTTGATCTCGTTCTCGCTCTTGATCCCGGCGAACACCATCTTGGTGCCGGGAATCTTGGCGCGCGGATCCTTGATGTATTCGCTGAAAGCAGCCTCGTCCCAGCTGATCCCGGAGTTCTTGTTCGCCTCGGTGTAGTTGTAGCCCTCGATGGTGCCGGACTTGCGGCCGTCCAGGCCGTTGAGCAGCGGGCCGACCTTGTTCTTGGCGTCCTCGCCGACGGCGTGGCAGGGCAGGCACTTCTTGAACGACGTTTCTCCCGCCGCCAGATCCTGCGCCCACGCGCCCCCCGCCGACGCAGCAATCATGATGCCTGCAATGGCCCAGCTTCTCATTTTCACGGCTCCTTCGTTGCGGACGCGCGTCGTTCGATCGCATATATGTTGGAATAGTTCGAATGACGCTCCGTGGTTCCGCTGTCAATATTCAAATCCGCACGACTGCCCGGCGGAGCCGGACGGGATGACGAGAAGGTGACCCGATGTCGGTGGTGATGCCGGAACCCGACCAGGCCGTGCTGGCGCGGCGCGCCGAGATCGTCGCCGCGCTGCAGGCGATCGTGCCGGGCGAGGGCGTGATCGCGCATGAGCGGGAAATGCGCCCGTACGAGTTCGGACGGGTTGACCGCGTACCGCCAGCTCCCATTCGTGGTGGTGCTGCCGCAGACGACCGCGCAGATCAGCCGGGTGCTCGCCTATTGCCATGCGAACGGGGTGCGCGTGGTGCCGCGCGGGGCAGGGACCTCGCTCTCCGGCGGTGCGCTTCCGCTGGCCGACGGCGTGCTGCTCGGCATGGGCAAGTTCAACCGCGTGCGCGAGATCGACTTCGAAAACCGCGTCGCGGTGGTCGAGCCGGGCGTCACCAACCTGGCGATCTCGCAGGCGGTGGCGCATGAAGGCTTCTACTACGCGCCCGACCCCTCCTCGCAAATCGCCTGCACCATCGGCGGCAACATCGCGGAGAACTCAGGCGGCGTGCATTGCCTGAAATACGGCATGACCACCAACAACGTGCTCGGCTGCGAGATCGTGCTGATCACCGGCGAGGTGCTGCGTATCGGCGGCAAGCACCTCGACGCCGAAGGCTACGACCTGCTCGGCATCATCACCGGCTCCGAAGGCCTGCTCTGCGTCGTCACCGAGGTGACGGTGCGCATCCTGAAGAAGCCCGAGACCGCGCGCGCGGTGCTGGTCGGGTTCACCTCGTCGGAAGACGCCGGACGCTGCGTGAGCGCCATCATCGGCGCCGGCATCATTCCCGGCGGCATGGAGATGATGGACCGGCCCGCGATCCACGCGGTCGAGGAATTCGTCCACGCCGGCTATCCGCTCGACGTCGAGGCGCTGCTGATCGTCGAGCTCGACGGTCCGCAGGCCGAGGTCGACCATCTGCTCGCGCGCGTCGAGGCGATCGCACGCGAGTGCGGTTCGACCGAATGCCGCGTGTCGACGTCCGAAGACGAGCGGCTGTTGTTCTGGGCCGGGCGCAAGGCCGCGTTCCCGGCGGTCGGGCGCATCTCGCCGGACTATTACTGCATGGACGGCACCATTCCGCGCGCCAGGCTGCCGCTCGTGCTCGCGCGCATGCGCGAGCTGTCCGAGCATTACGGCCTGCGCGTCGCCAACGTGTTCCATGCCGGTGACGGCAACCTGCACCCGCTGATCCTTTACGATGCCAACAAGCCGGGCGAGCTGGAGCGCACCGAGGCGTTCGGGTCGGAGATCCTCAAGCTGTGCGTCGAGGTCGGCGGCGTGCTCACCGGCGAGCACGGCGTCGGCGTCGAAAAGCGCGACCTGATGCCGGCGATGTTCTCCGAAATCGACCTCAATCAGCAGCAGCGGCTGAAATGCGCGTTCGATGCCAAGGGCCTGCTCAACCCCGGGAAGGTGTTCCCGACGTTGCACCGCTGCGCCGAGCTCGGACGCTTGCACGTGCACGCCGGGCGCGTGGCGTTCCCGGACATTCCGCGGTTTTGAACGTCGTGACCGATACCCTCAAACCGCGCGACGCAGCCGACGTCGAAGCCGCCGTGCAGTGGGCGCTGGCGGAGGCGAAGACGCTCGAGATCGTCGGGCAGGGTTCGAAGCGCGGGATCGGCCGCGCCGCGCAATGGGATCTCAGCCTCGATCTCTCGGGGCTGTCCGGCGTCACGCTTTACGAGCCCGAGGAACTGGTGCTGTCCGCCAAAGCCGGAACACCGCTCGCCGAGATCGAGGCGCAGCTCGCCGCGCACAACCAGCAACTGGCGTTCGAGCCGATGGACTATGGTCCGCTGTTCGGCGCGCCGGCCGGGCGCGGCACGATCGGCGGTACGCTCGCCGCCAACCTCTCCGGCCCGCGCCGCATCAAGGCGGGCGCGGCGCGCGACCATTTTCTCGGCTTCACGGCGGTGTCGGGACGGGCCGAGACGTTCCGGTCCGGCGGACGCGTGGTGAAGAACGTCACCGGCTACGATCTCTGCAAGGTGATCGCCGGCTCTTACGGCACGCTCGCCGCGATGACCGACGTGACCGTCAAGGTGCTGCCGCGCGCCGAGACGGAGCGGACGCTGCTCGTGCTTGGGCTCGACGACGCGGCGGCCGCGCAGGCGATGAGCGCGGCGATGAACTCGGCCAACGACGTCTCCGGCGCAGCGCACCTTCCGGCGGGCGTCGCCGCGCGTGTGACCGGTGCGGATCGCGCCGTGACGGCGTTGCGGATCGAGGGCGTGGCGCCGTCGGTGACGCACCGCATGGGCGCGCTCGAAACCTTGCTCAAGTCGTTCGGCGCGCTCGCGACGCTCGACGAGACGACTTCGCGCCCGTTTTGGGCGTCGGTGCGCGACGTGGTGCCGTTTTGCGGCGACGGCCGCACCGTCTGGCGCATCTCGGTGCCGCCCGCGCGCGGGCACGAGATCGCCGCAGCGATCGGGGAGGGCGAGCATTTCTACGACTGGGCCGGCGGGCTGATCTGGCTTGCGGTCGCGTCCGGGCATGACGGCGGCGCCGCGCGGGTGCGCGGCGCGATCGGCGGCAATGGCCACGCGACCTTGATCCGCGCGCCTGCGGCACTGCGTGCCTCCGTCGCTGTGTTCGAGCCGCAGACCCAGGGACTTGCCGCCTTGACCCGGCGCGTGAAGGAGAGCTTCGATCCGCAGGGCGTGCTCGGTCCTGGCCGCATGGTGGCGGGCGTCTAGATGCAAACGTCGTTCACCCTCGCGCAGCTCGCCGACCCGGACGTTGCGGAAGCCGACAAGATTTTGCGCGCCTGCGTGCATTGCGGCTTCTGCACCGCGACCTGCCCGACCTACGTGCTGCTCGGCGATGAGCTCGATTCGCCGCGCGGGCGCATCTACCTGATCAAGGACATGCTCGAGAACGACCGCCCCGCGACCGGCGAAGTCGTCAAGCACATCGACCGCTGCCTCTCCTGCCTCGCCTGCATGACGACGTGTCCGTCGGGCGTGCACTACATGCACCTGGTCGATCATGCGCGCGCGCATGTCGAGGACACCTACACGCGACCGCCGGCCGACCGCGCCCTGCGCGCGCTGTTGGCGCGCGTGCTGCCGAGCCGAAGACTGTTTCGCCTCGCGCTGAGCGCCGGTTCCCTCGGGCAGGTGTTTGCGCCATTGCTCGCCGTGCTCGGTCTCGACCGACTTGCCGCGATGTTGCGCCTGGTGCCGGGCCGCGTCCCGCCGCCCCCGCCTGAAGGCCGCCGCGTCTTCCCGGCGCAGGGCGAACGGCGCGGCCGTGCCGCACTGCTGCAGGGCTGCGCGCAAGCCGTGCTGGCGCCCTCGATCAACGATGCGGCGATCCGGCTGCTGACCCGCAAGGGTCACGAGGTGGTGCTCGCGGACGAAGGGTGTTGCGGCTCGCTGGTGCATCACATGGGGCGTGAGGAGCAGGCGCTGGCGCAAGCGCGCGCCGCGGTCGACGCATGGACGCACGAGATCGAGCGCGGCGGCCTCGATGCAATCATCGTGACGGCGTCGGGATGCGGAACGACCATCAAGGACTACGGCTACATGTTGCGCAGCGATCCGGCCTACGCGGCAAAGGCTGCGCGCGTCTCGGCGCTCGCGCGCGACATCTCGGAATACCTGGTCTCGCTCGACCTCGGCGCGGCGGTGCGGCCGGGCGGACTGACGGTCGCCTACCAGTCCGCCTGCTCGCTCCAGCACGGGCAGAAAATCGTGAAGCAGCCCAAGGAGTTGCTGGTCAAAGCGGGGTTTGCGGTGCGCGACATCGCTGAGCCGCATCTGTGCTGCGGATCGGCCGGAACCTACAACATCATGCAGCCGGAGATCGCCGCGCGCTTACGCGACCGCAAGGTTGCCAACATCCTGGCGACCGCCCCCGACGTGATCGCGACGGGGAATATCGGCTGCATGACGCAGATCGCCGGCGCGACGACCATCCCCGTCGTGCATACCGTCGAGCTGCTCGACTGGGCGCACGGCGGACCGCAGCCGGCGGCGCTCGCGCGCCCATCATGATGTGAATAAGTCGCGACGAATCGCGCCGCCTGCGTAGAATGTGCGTGGCGCGACCGTACGCCTGCTTTTCATCAGCGCTGCTTCGCAGCAATATGATCGGCGCGAAGGCGCGAGGAGGAACATCATGGCTGCTCGCAAGAAGAAGAAATCCAGGACGTCCGCAGGCAAGAAGGCGAAGAAAGCGGCCCCGCTGAAGAAGAAGGGCGCGAAAAAGGCGGCCCCGAAGAAGGCCAAAAAGACGGCGAAGAAGGCCGCCAAAAAGACTGCGAAGACCGCACGGAAGTCCGCACCGAAAAAGAAATCCGCACCAAAGAAGAAAGCTGCGCCGACAAAAGCCTACGCTCCGGCAAAGCCGCTGCTCGCGCCCGCGATCGACCCGCCGGCGTCCGCCTATCAGCCGTTCAGTCCGCCGGGGGGAACCGGAAGCCAGGATGGTAAAAACTAGACGCAAGAGATCGAAAAAGGCCGCCACCCGAAAGCCCGCCAAGCGCGCGGGCAAGACCACGAAGGTGGTGGCCAGGAAGGCGGCCAGGAAAAAGGCAACGCCGGCCAAGCGTGCCGGCGCCGACAAGCGCGCGAAAAAGCCCGCGCGCGCCGGCAAGGCCGCGCGCAAACCCGCGGCCGCGAAGACATCGCGCCGCCCGGCTTCGGCACGCCGCAGTATCGTCGCCTCTGCGCGCCGCCAGAAAACCGCGGCGCCGCGCTCGGCGCGTGCGCGGGTCGCGGCGCGTGCTCGCGGCGTCAAGCGGTCGCCGGCCGCGCCGCGCGTCGAGGGGATCGCGATCAAGGGCAAGCTCGGCGCCCGCTACGGCGAGGTGCTCACCGCCGCGGCGCTGCGCTTCCTCGCCGATCTGCACCGCGAATTCGAGGCGGCGCGCGAGCGCCTGCTCGCCGCGCGTGCCGAGCAGCAGGCGCGCTACGATGACGGCGCGTTGCCGGATTTCCGGCCCGGCACGAAAGTGATCCGCGACGATCCGGACTGGCGCGTGGCGCCGATCCCGGACGACCTGCAAGACCGCCGGGTGGAGATCACCGGCCCGGTCGACCGCAAGATGATCGTCAATGCGCTCAACTCCGGCGCCAACGTCTTCATGGCCGACTTCGAGGATGCTAATTCGCCGACCTGGGCGAACAATATCGAAGGCCAGATCAATCTGAAGGATCGCTGGGCCGGCAAGATCGACTTCGTCGACCCGCAAACCCGCAAGGCCTACACGCTGACCGGCAAGCCCGCCGTGCTCATCGTGCGCCCGCGCGGCTGGCATCTGCTCGAGGAACACCTGACCGTCGACCGCGAGCCGATCTCCGCCGCGCTGTTCGATTTCGGCCTCGCGTTCTTCCATAACGCCAGGGCACAGATCGCGGCCGGGACCGGGCCCTACTTCTATCTGCCCAAGCTTGAAACGCACGAGGAAGCGCGATTGTGGAACGAGGTGTTCGTGTTTGCGCAGGAGCGGCTCGGCATCGCGACCGGCACCATCCGCGCGACCGTGCTGATCGAAACGCTGCCCGCCGCATTCGAGATGGAAGAGATCCTCTACGAGCTGCGCGACCACGTCGCAGGGCTTAACGCCGGGCGCTGGGACTACATCTTCTCCTTCATCAAGAAGCTCGCCAGGCACAAGGACTGCATCCTGCCCGACCGCTCGCAGGTGGTGATGGGCCAGGCGTTCCTCGGCGCCTACGCGGCGCTCCTGGTGAAGACCTGCCATTCGCGTGGTGCCTTCGCGATGGGCGGCATGGCGGCGCAGATCCCGGTGAAGAACGACACGGCCGCGAACGAGGCGGCGTTCGCGAAGGTGCGCGCCGACAAGGAGCGCGAGGTGCGCGACGGCTATGACGGCACGTGGGTGGCGCACCCGGATCTTGTGCCGGTCGCGCGCGAGGTGTTCGACCGCATGATGGCGGGCAAGAACCAGCTCGACCGCGTGCGCCAGCACGTGCGCGTGCTGCGCGAGGACCTGCTGCAGATCCACACCGGCACCAAAACCGCAGACGGCTTCCGCCTCAACATCCGCGTCGGCGTGCAGTACATCGAGGCATGGCTGCGCGGGCGCGGGGCCGTGCCGATCTACCATCTGATGGAAGACGCCGCGACGGCGGAAATCTCGCGCGCGCAGATCTGGCAATGGATCAGGTACGAGGCGGAGCTCGAAGGCGGCATCGTGGTGACGCCGAAATACTTCGAGCGCGCGCTCGAAGAGGAGATGCAGCGCGTGAAGGAAGAGGTCGGCGCCGACGCCTACGCCGGCGGCCGCTTCCCGGAAGCGATCGCGCTGTTCCGCGATATTTCCCTTAGCGACGAGTTCGTCGAGTTTCTCACTATCCCGGCCTACCGGCTCATCGTATAGAGCGCGACCCAATTGCACGGCGCAGGCCGGCGCAATAGCATTGCGCGATCGGGGAGGGACGGCTGCGCCGGCCCGCGACATCGCGTAAAACCAACGGAGCGGTCATGCCGTACAACATTCTCATCCTGGGCGCGGCCTACGGCTCGCTGCTCGCCTCCAAGATGCTGTTCGGCGGCCATTACGTGAACCACGTCTGCCTGCCGGCCGAGGCCGACCTGATCAATTCGGAAGGTTTCCGCGTGCGCTTGCCGGTGAAGGGCCGCAAGGAGCCGGTGGTGCTCGACACCCGGAATTTGCCCGGCAAGGTCTCGGCCGCGGGCCCGAAGGACGCCAATCCGAAGGACTACGACCTGATCGGGCTTGCGATGCAGGAGCCGCAATACCGCTCGCCCGGCGTGCGCGAACTGCTCGACGCGGTGGCGAAGTCAGGCGTGCCGACGATGTCGATCATGAACATGCCGCCGCTGCCCTATGTGAAGCGCATTCCCGGCCTCGACTACGAGGCGCTCAAGCCCGCCTACACCGATGCGTCGGTGTGGGACAATTTCGATCCGGCCTTGCTGACACTGTGCAGCCCCGATCCGCAGGCGATCCGCCCGCCCGACGAGCAGGTCAACGTGCTGATGGTTACACTCCCGACCAACTTCAAGGTCGCGAAGTTCGACAACGAGAAGGGCAACGTGATCCTGCGCCAGCTCGAGAAGGAGATCGACGCAATCCGCTTCGATCCGGGCGACGGCACCAGGATCGAGCTGCCGGTGAAGCTACGCGTGCATGACTCGCTGTTCGTGCCGCTCGCCAAGTGGTCGATGCTGCTCGCCGGCAATTACCGCTGCGTGACCGAGGACGGCATGCGCACCGCGCAGGAGGCGGTCCACTCCGACATCGAGACCTCGCGCTCGGTCTACAATTTCGTGTTCGACCTGTGCGTCAAGCTCGGCGCCTCGCCGAGCGATCTCGTGCCGTTCGAGAAATATGCCGCGGCCGCGCAGTCGCTGGTGCGTCCGGCGTCCGCGGCGCGCGCGCTGCAGAACGGCGTGCCGAACATCGAACGCGCCGACAAGCTGGTGCAGCTGATCGCCAAGCAGAAGGGCCTCAGCCATCCGGCGATCGACGCGCAGGTGGCGCTGGTCGACCGGCGGCTCGAAGCGAACCGCAAGAAAGCGGCGGCGTAGGCCAAGTCAGACAATTTTGAGTGCTGACCGGCGTCGTGGCCGCGCAGGCTGCGGCTTCGGCGGTGAGGTGACGCGCGCCGGCTTCGTGGGAGGCGCCGGCCGAACCCGGGCGCTCGCTATTCACGGTCCGCGTTGGGACGTATCGTGTTGTACCATCGCACGATCGCGGTTTTGATCGATTGCGGATCGTCGTCTTCGAACGCGCGCTCCTTCGTGAAGCGTGGCGCGTTGATGCCTTTGACGTTGCTCCAGTCATCCAGTTCCTTGAGGACCCGCGACTCCTCGACCAGCAACAGCAGCGGCTTTCCTTGACCCTGCATGAAGCCGAATTCGTGCGCGAGATTGAGGCTGAAGCCGATCGCCTGCGCCTCAGTCGGTTCAACCGCCAGGACGATACCTGCTTTCGCAGCCCACATCGCGGCCGAAACCTCAGTCATCGGACCCGTGCCGCTGCCGGGCTGAACCTCGGCCTCGATGATCGGACACTCCAGGGAGGTCAGGACGTCCCTGATCTTGGCGGCGTACCGGTCGGCCAGGTTGCCCATCAAAAATCGCCGCGAAATGAATACCGGAAACGCATCCTTCGGGAGCTTGCGCCGCAACTCCATGACGCGCGCGCGCAGGGAAGGAGGAACACGCGCAACGACGTGATCCGTGTGCTGCGAATAGATGACCTCCTCGGCGGTCATGCCGTCGCCAAACTCCAGCTCGACGCGAAGTTCGACCGGAAGGTTATTGAAGTGGCCGGCTATTCTTTCCGTCAATTCTTCCCGCGTCATGTTCCCGGTCGGCTCGCAAACCGCGACCAGGATGGCATTGCCGGGCGCGGCGCCTCCGCGTTTGAGAAGCGATGACAGCACGTTGACGCCGGCTTGCTTGAACGCCGTCGTGAGCTTGAGCAGCGTGCCTGGGCGGTCCGCATGCTCGACCGTGACCAGCAGCGTACCTTTGCGCGGGATCATGGCCCGGAATAAACGACCGTCGGTATGTCCCGAGATCACAAGGCGATTGGGATCGAATTTGTCGGCGATGCCGAGCGCACTCATCTGCTTTTCGATGACGTCGCGCCAGGTTTCCCTGCCGGGCCGCCGGTTAAAGGTCGCCCACCCGTTCCTTATTTGCCCGAGCCGATTCCAGCTGATTTTCGCTTCATTGGGTTGGAACCGGATAACGCGCGCGGGTTTGAATTTTGCCTCGATTGATCTGCGCAGCTCGCCAACCGCAGCCTTGACGTCGGTTGTCTGCAGGTCCGTGGGCGGCTCCAGGATCAACTCGACGCGATGCCGTTTACCACCTTCCAGTGTGATCGTTTCCGCGAGCGCGATATTCCAGTCCTTGACGATGCTCAGCGCTTGTTCGATGACGCCCGGCGCGTCCTCGCGCACGCAATAGACGTGGACGTTCTGGTCCCACCGCACCGTGTCGAGCACGGAAAGGAGCAGGTCGCCCGGCCGGTTCTCCTTGGCCTCGGTGACGCTCACATAGACGCGGGTGGAGCTTTCAAGCCCGAGCGGAGCGCGGTGCCACCACGGAATCGGAATATCGACGGCGTTGTCTTCGAGCTTAATAATCGACCCAAGAATATACATAACCGGTCCCGCCTCCGGGTCGGCAGAGACGGCATTAACGCATACCCTGCTTACTGAATGTCAGTGTATAACCTCAAGTTGTTTGAACGCAAGGTCCGGCCGCAATTGTCAATAAGCCGGCATGGTTTTCGAGCTTGCCGGAGGTATGCTCGAAAATTACTTCGACCCGAATTACCGGACTCGATTATTGCACCGGCTCGAACCCGCCGTGGGTCCAGTGCGGCGCGTTGGCCGGATCGGTAAGAAACCGGATGAATGCCGTTGCCGGCTCGGGTGAAGCGTTCTTCGCCAGCACGCCTGCCGCATAAACCGTGTTGAGCTGCACCTCGGCCGGGATCAGCCCGGCGAGCGCCACGCCCTTTTCCGAAATGATCTCGCTCACCGGATAGAGCCCGATCTCGGCCTCGCCCCTGGCAATCGCCGCGACCCCGCCGTCAAGCGAGGTGCGATGCGTCGCCTTCGCCTTGATGGCGTCCGCGATGCCGAGCTGGTCCCACACCTTGGCGAGATGCGCGCCGCTCGGCGTCGCGGCCGGATTGGCGTGCACCAACGACCTCGCATCGAGCATGGTCTTCTTGAATGCGTCGAGCGTCGAGACGTCGGGTTTGGCTGCGCCCTCGCGCACCACGAGGCCGATGCGCACGATGCCGAGGTTCGCCCGCGGCGCATCGCGCATCACCCCGGCCTTCACCTGCGCGTCCAGCGCGGGCGCCGGCATCAGCACCATGTCGGGCGCCGCGCCGGCCGCGAGCTGCTGCTGGATCTGGCTGATCACGATGTAGGTGAAGTGGACCTTGTGGCCGGTTTCTCTTTCGAACTGCGGCGTCAGTACGGCGAGAACCTCTTTCGGCGCGCCGCCGCTCATCACCCGGATATCCGCTGCCAAGGCCGTGCTCCCCGTAATGCCGAGCGCAAGGGCTGCCGGAACAAGTGCTCTCATGACGTTGCTCCCCGGCACCGTTTGCGCGTATGCGAGACCGCATCCTAGCGGGGAATGAGCATATGCGCATCGTCGATCTGTCACGCGAGCTTTATCACCGCACCCCGAGCTATCCGGGACAACCGCCGGTCATTCACGGCGTGTGGAAGACGCACGAGGAGGCGTTTACCGAGTCCGGCAACGTCCAGGGCAACAGCGTGATGTATTTCTCGATGCCCGATCACGGCGGCACGCACATCGACGCGCCGCGCCATTTCGGCAAAGCCGGGATGCCGATCGACGAGTATCCGCTGGCAAACTGCATCGTGCCCGGCATCTGCATCGACCTGCGGCACATCGCGCCACGCGCGGAAATCGCGCCCGCCGACCTGGAGGCGGCGGTGAAACAGTCGGGCCGCGCGATCCCGCAGGGCGGCACGGTGCTGCTGTGCACCGGCCATCACGCGCGCACCTATCCGACACCGGCCTATTCGACCGACAATCCGGGGGTCAACGTGGCGGCGACCGAATGGCTCGCGCGCCAGGGCATCGTGCATTTCGGCATCGACTCGATGCGCCCCGGTCCCGAAGGCAAAGTGAACGCGCTGGTGCACAAGGCCTGCCTCGAGCTCGACATCACGCACATCGAGAGCCTGTGCAATCTCGAGGCGCTGCTCGGGCAGGGCGCGTTCCGCTTCATCGGCCTGCCGCTGAAATGGCGCGGCGGCACCGGTTCGCCGATCCGCGCGGTCGCGGTGTTCGAGTGAGCATGGCCCCGAAACGCGGGACCCGGTTTTCCGGCAAGGCCATGCTCAATAATAGATGCCGTCAACTCGCCGGCGCGAGCGGCGCCTCCTTTAAGCGATAGCGCTCGCCGTCGCGCGTCAGCGTCAGCCGTCGCTGGTGGAAGGCCGCGAGCGTCGAGCGGTGACCGATCGACACGATCGCGGCATTCGGCAGGCGTTGATGCAGCAGCGTATAGAGCGCGGCTTCCGCCGGTTCGTCGAGCGAGGCGGTTGCCTCGTCGAGCAGCAGGTAGTCGGGCGCATGCAGGATCGCGCGCGCGACCGCGATGCGCTGTTGTTCTCCGACCGACAGCATCCGGTTCCAGTGCGCGTCCTCGCCGAGCCGGCCGGTGAGCGCCGGAAGGCCGACCGCGTCGAGCAGCTCGGCGATGCGTTCCGGCGGGAAGGTGCCGGCGAGCGCCGGATAGCTGACCGCATCCGCAAGCGTGCCGATCGGCAGGTACGGCCGCTGCGGCAGGACCATGACCCTGGCGTCGGGGGGAATGGAAACCTTGCCCCGGCCGAACGGCCAGATGCCGCCGATCGCGCGGAACAGGGTCGACTTGCCTGAACCCGACGGGCCGGTGACCAACACCTGCTCGCGCGGCGCGAACGCGATCCCGTCCGCGGAGACTTGCGGCTTGCCGTTCGGCAGCGTGAGATCGAGGTTGTCGAGCGCGATCTGTCCCTTGGCATCGGCGCCTCCGACATCGATCGCGGACGCGCTCCTGTCGAGGTGGCGCGCATGCGCGATCGCGCTCTCGAAGCCCGCGAGCCGCTCGATCACGGCGCGCCACTCGGCAAACGCGCGGTACACGTTGATGAAGAACGACAGCGCGGACTGCACGCTGTTGAACGCCGACGCCGTCTGCGTCAGGCCGCCGAGCTGCAGGTGACCGGCGAAATAGGCGGGACTGACGATGACGATCGGGAACACGACCGAGGCCTGGTTGTAGCTCGCGGTGAGGAACGTCAACTGCTTGGTCCGCTTCATGATGCGCAGCCAGTTGGCCACCACCGCGGCGAACCGCTCCATCAGGCGCTGGCGTTCGGCGGTCTCGCCGCGCAGCAGCGCGATCTGCTCGGAGTTCTCGCGCGCGCGCACCAGGTTGAAGCGGAAATCCGCCTCATATCGCTGCTGGTTGAAGTTGAGCGCGGTCAGCGGCCGGCCGATCAGATGCGTCAGCAGTGTTCCGGCGATCGCGTAGATCAGCGCCGCCCACACCAGATAACCGGGGATCGTCCAGCCGTAGAGCGTCAGCGGCGCCGCTTCCGACAGGCCCCACAGGATCACCACGAACGACACCAGCGTGACGATCGAGTTGAGCAGGCCGAGCCCGATCGGCAGGATGCCGACGCCGTTGGAGCCGCCGTCGATGAATTGCCGCACGTCCTCGGCGATACGCTGGTCCGGGTTGTCGGCGGCGTCGCCCGCAAGCTGCATGCGGTAATGATTGCCGTCGGCGAGCCAGTCGCCGAGGTAGCGCGTGGTCATGAAGCGGCGCCAGCGGATCTGGAGCCACTGGTTGAGGTAGAGCTGGTAGACCGCGAGCACGATGTAGCTGCCGGCCAGCACGCAGAAGATCATCAGTTGCGTGACGAACGTGTCCCAGTTGCGGTCCTGCAGCGCGTTGTAGAAGCGCGCATTCCACTGGTTGATCAGCACGTTGATCGCCACGATGGCGAGCTCGATCAGCACCACGGCGGCAAGCAGGATACGCCCCGCCGTGCGGTCTTCCGAGGAGCGGAAGTACGGGATGGCAAGCCGCCAGATGGTGGCGAGCGTCGTGCGAAAGCCGGTCACGGGAAGCTCCTGCGGTGGGCGGCGGCGAATAGCCGGTGGCGAATCGAATGTAGCGATTCCTGGGCTCTATCGCAGGCCAGGAAACGGGCGGCTCCGCCCCCTTGCGGCGACGGGGCGAGAACCGGCCGCCGGTGGATTACGAACCAATCCGCCCGAAACGTTGCGGAACTGCGGCATAAGGAGGCTTGTGGATTGCCGCCGACCTGTCCAAACTAGGGTATTGCCGCTGGAATACCAGTGTGTTCCGGTGGTTTATGATGAGAGCGGCGAGGCGAAGCCGCCTGAAAACGAGGGAGGTTTCCATGTCCAACGAGAAATCACTTATGTCGAAAACTGCAACCCGGCGTCGCTTCATGCTTGCGGCCGGCGTAGGCGCGGCGGCCGTGGCCGCCCCGAGCGTGGTCAGCGCCCAGGGCCCGATCAGCATGCGCTGGCAGAGCACCTGGCCGTCGAAGGATATCTTCCACGAATTCGCACTCGACTACGCCAAGAAGGTCAACGACATGACCGGCGGCGATCTCAAGATCGAGGTGCTTCCGGCCGGCGCGGTCGTGCCGGCGTTCCAGCTGCTCGACGCGGTGTCCAAGGGCACGCTCGACGGCGGCCACGGCGTGCTGGTCTATCACTACGGCAAGCAGACCGCGCTCGCGCTGTGGGGCTCGGGCCCGGGCTACGCGATGGATGCCAACATGCTGCTCGCCTGGCACAAGTACGGCGGCGGCAAGGAGCTGCTCGACAAGCTCTATGCCTCGATCGGCGGCAACGTCGTGTCGTTCCCGTACGGGCCGATGCCGACGCAGCCGTTCGGCTGGTTCAAGAAGCCGATCACCAAGGCTCGACGACATGAAGGGCCTCAAGTTCCGCACCGTCGGCATCTCGATTGACGTGTTCTCCGGCATGGGCGCCGCGGTGAACGCGCTGCCCGGCGGCGAAATCGTCGCCGCGATGGACCGCGGCCTGCTCGACGCGGCCGAGTTCAACAATGCCACCTCCGACCGCCTCCTCGGCTTCGCCGACGTCTCGAAGGTCTGCATGCTGCAGAGCTATCACCAGAACGCCGAGCAGTTCGAGATCATGTTCAACAAGGACAAGTACAACGCCCTGCCGGAGAAGATGAAGGCGATCATCGCCAACGCGGTCGACGCCGCGTCACAGGACATGTCGTGGAAGGCGATCGACCGCTACTCGAAGGACTACGTCGAGCTGCAGGCCAAGGACAACGTCAAGTTCTACAAGACTCCTGACGCGATCCTGAAGCGGCAGCTCGAGATCTTCGACGAGGTCGCGAAGAAGAAGGCGGCGGAAAACCCGCTGTTCAAGGAGATCGTCGAGTCGCAGCTCGCCTTCGCCAAGCGCGCGACGCAATGGGAGCAGGATACGGTCGTCAGCCGCAAGATGGCCTTCGACCACTACTTGGGCTCCGAACCGTCCGAAGCCGATCTGAACCGAAGCACAGAACTGGTCGGAGCACCATTCGGGAGCCTTCCGAATGGTGCTTTGCTTTGATAGAACGGCCTGACCCACCCGGGCGCAGCCCATGACAGTCGAGAAGTTTCTCCACACGATCGACGGCATCAGCACCTGGATCGGCAAGGCTTGCGCCTGGCTGATCATCGGGCTGATGCTTCTGGTCTGCGCCGAGGTGGTCAAGCGCTACATCCTCAACATGCCGACGGCGTGGATCTTCGACGCCAGCAACATGTTCTACGGCACGCTGTTCATGATGTGCGGCGCCTACACGCTGGCGCAGAACGCGCATGTCCGCGGCGACTTCCTCTATTCGCTCGATGAAGCCGCGCACGCAGGCGTCGCTCGACCTGATCCTTTATTTCGTCTTTTTCATCCCGGGTATCGCGGCGCTGCTCTACGCCGGAACCGATTACGCGATCGAACTCCTGGCGCATCAACGAGCATTCCAACGTCACCGCGGACGGCCCGCCGGTCTATCATTTCAAGACCGTCATCCCGATCGCCGGCGCGCTCGTGCTGCTGCAGGGCATCGCCGAGATCGTGCGCTGCATCGTCTGCCTCAAGACCGGCGAGTGGCCGAGCCGCCTGAAGGACGTCTCCGAAATCGACGTGGTCGAGGAGCAGCTTGCCCATAGCGACCATGTCGACGACGAAACGCGCAAGGTCGCCATCGAGCGGGCGCACAAGATCGACGAAGAAGCGCGCCAGCGCGGCATGGGCGGGGACTTGCAGACATGATCATCAGCGAACCCATGCTCGGGCTGCTGATGCTCATGCTCATCGTGGTCGTGATCATGATGGGCTTTGCGACGGCCTTCACGCTGATGGGGCTTGGAATCTTCTTCGGCTACATCGCGTTCTTCAATCCGGGCGAGCACTGGTGGCAGAACCGCGTGTTCGACCTGATGGTCCATCGCACCTACGGCGCGATGACCAACGACGTGCTGATCTCCATCCCGCTGTTCGTGCTGATGGGCTACGTGATGGAGCGCGGCGCGCTGGTCGACAAGATGTTCTACTCGATCCAGCTCGCGTTCCGCCGGGTGCCGGCTTCGCTCGCGGTCGCGACCTTGATCGTGTGCACCTTCTGGGGCATCGCCTCGGGCCTGGTCGGCGCCGTGGTCGTGCTGATGGGCGTCATCGCGTTCAACCCGATGCTGCGCGCCGGCTACGACGTGAAGCTCGCCGCCGGGGTGATCACCGCCGGCGGCACGCTCGGCATCCTGATTCCGCCCTCGGTGATGATCATCGTCTACGCCGCCGTCGCCGGCCAGTCGGTCGTGAAGCTCTATGCGGCCGCGATGTTCCCGGGCTTCTTCCTCGCGCTGCTCTATCTCGTCTACATCGTCGGCTGGGCGCTGATCAGCCCGAAGATCGCGCCGAAGCTGCCCGAGGAGCAGACGCGCATCCCCGTGCCGCCCTGGATCACGCAATTCCAGCAAGCTCTATTCGCGCAACATGTTCGTTGCCCTGCTCAAGTCGCTGGTCGCGCCCGTCGAAGGCGCGCGGCCTCGAGATCGACGGCAAGCCGATGACCTACTGGGCGCTGGTGCAGAATTTCCTGATGTCGCTGGTGCCGTTTCTGCTGACCGGCGGCACGCTGGCGCTCGTGTGGTGGTACGTCGTCATCCATCAGCAGGCCGGTGCCGAAGAGGTGATCGAAGGGCTTGCAGCCGCTCGGCGGCGCAGCGCGCGAGCGCTGCGGCGCCCGTCGACAAGGGGCCGTCGTTCCAGTTCTATCTCTGGTTCGGCATCATCGCCGCCCTGTGCGCGGCATGATGGCGCGCTCCTACCGGCGCATGACTGGTGATCGTTCAGTTGGTCAAGCTGCTGACGACGTCGGTGGTGCCGCTCGGCATCCTGACCGTCCTCGTTCTTGCCGTGATCCTGTTCGGCATCACGACCGCGACGAATCCGCGGCGGTCGGCGCCGCGGGCGCGTTCATGCTCGCGTTCCACGCGCGCACGCTCGACTGGAAGCGCACCAAGGAAGCGGTGTTCCTCACCGCGAAGACCACCGCAATGGTGTGCTGGCTGTTCGTCGGCTCCGCGATCTTCTCGGCGGTGTTCGCGATCCTCGGCGGGCAGGCATTGATCGAGCAATGGGTGCTCTCGCTCAACATGTCGCCGATGCAGTTCATGATCCTGAGCCAGGCGATCATCTTCCTGCTCGGCTGGCCGCTCGAATGGACCGAGATCATCATCATCTTCGTGCCGATCTTCCTGCCGCTGCTCAAGCACTTCAGCATCGACCCGATCCTGTGGGGCGTGCTGGTGTTCGTGAATCTGCAGGCGGCGTTCCTCTCCCCGCCGGTCGCGATGTCGGCGTTCTATCTGAAGGGCGTCGCGCCCAAGCACGTCACGCTCAACCAGATATTCGGCGGCATGATGCCCTACATGCTGATCGTGATCTCTGCATGATCTTCATGTACATGTGGCCCGGCATGACGCTGTGGCTGCCGAACTATCT